>JAJFKR010000021.1 GCA_021773095.1 Woeseiaceae bacterium
ACAAAGGGCTGCCAAAGATCGCTGCCAAGGTCGTTCTTGCCCGAAAAATAGTTAGAATCGCCTTCACACTGATGACCAATCAGCAATCCTTCATAAAAAAGGAGATCGCCTATCGCTAATCGCCATAGAATCTCCTACGGTAGACTTTCGGAATGTCATTGCCACCGCTAAAAATCGGCCCATACACTCTTGCCAGCCCGCTTGTCCTGGCCCCGATGGCTGGTGTAACTGATGCACCGTTTCGACGCATCTGCCGACGCTTCGGTGCTGGACTGACGACATCCGAAATGACCACGGCGGACACCAGTCTCTGGCAAACGCCGAAATCCCGCTATCGTCTCGACCTGGACCTTGATGCCGAACCCGTGGCCGTCCAGATCGCTGGTTCGCAGCCCCGGCAACTGGCTCAAGCGGCCGTTGCCTGCGTCGACCGCGGCGCACAGATCATCGACATCAACATGGGATGCCCGGCAAAGAAAGTCTGCAAGAAACTGGCCGGGTCGGCGTTGCTTCAGGACGAGAAACTGGTAGCGGAGATACTGACTGCTGTCGTTGCCGCGGTTTCGGTGCCGGTCACCCTCAAAATTCGAACGGGCTGGGATCCGGAACATCGCAATGCCGTCGAAGTCGCTCGTATCGCCGAGGATTCCGGCATCCAGTCGCTCGCAGTTCACGGCCGAACTCGCGCATGTCGTTACAAAGGGACCGCCGAATTCGAAACTATTGCGTACGTCAAGGAGGCCGTCGGCATACCGGTTATTGCCAACGGTGACATCACTACTTTGAAGAAGTCGCTTGAAGTATTGCGTCTAACAAACTGCGACGGCTTGATGATTGGTCGTGGCGCGCAGGGCCGCCCCTGGATTTTCCGCGAGCTTGGACGACTTCTGGATCCGGGTCAGCACGTACCGCAACTGGATAAATACGATTTGCGTGATATTATGCTCGACCACTTGAATGAACTACACCGGTTCTACGGGGAACTGACCGGAGTTCGAGTGGCTCGCAAACACCTGACCTGGTATTGCAATAGCCTGGTAAACGCCGATGAATTTCGTCATCAGGTGGTGCGTGTTGGAAGTGCTGCAGAGCAAATCAGCCTGACCAGAAGCTACTTCGATCGAGAGGACGGAGGCATATTTTTGGCGGCGTGATTTTCAGCAGTGTTGGGAGTAAAGCTCGGCCCTTCGATGGGCCCGCGATTCGGGATAAGACCAACGTGGCAAATAATAACAACGAGAACGGCTCACTGCAGTCGAGAAAAAGTAAAAAACCACTCTGCCAGCACACTGAAGACGCACTGGATCAATACTTCACCACCCTGAACGGCGATCGACCGGGGGATTTGTACGACCTCGTCATTGGCGAAGTAGAAAGGCCGCTATTCAAGGCCGTTATGGACTACACGCACGGTAATCAAAGTCAGGCAGCCGGCATCCTCGGCCTGAACAGAGGTACCCTGCGCAAGAAACTCCGGACTTATTCTCTCATTCGATAATAGCCATCGTGGCACTCTCACGCACCCTTCAGGTGATTTGATGTTCAACGTACGACGCGCGCTGGTCAGTGTTTCTGACAAGCGTGGTTTGATTCCTTTTGTTTCAGGCCTTGTAGATCTGGGTGTAGAGGTGCTTTCAACGGGTGGCACCTGTCGGCAGCTTCGGGAAGCCGGTCTCGATGTCATCGAGGTTTCGGAAAAAACGGGCTTTCCGGAAATTATGGACGGTCGTGTCAAGACCTTGCATCCGATAATTCATGGTGGATTGCTGGGTCGTCGCGGCACCGATGAATCTGTAATGGAAGAGCACAGCATCGAACCGATCGACCTGCTCGTTGTAAATTTGTATCCGTTTGAACAGACCATCGCGCGCGACGAGGCAACCATCGATGATGCGATAGAAAACATTGACATCGGCGGACCTGCGATGATTCGTGCGGCGTCAAAAAATCACGACGGTGTTGCCGTCATTGTAGAACCCGATGACTATGAAGCGTTACTTGATGATTTGAAAAACGGCAAACTCTCGCTTGAAGATCGGCGTCGACTAGCGGCGAAAGCCTATGCACATACTGCGAGTTATGACGCTGCTATAACAGGCTACTTGTCCCGCTCACTCGGCGACGAGGCCCTTGGCCAGCGATTCCTTTATTCGGGTAGCCTCTCAGAGAAACTCCGTTATGGCGAGAACCCGCATCAGGACGCGGCATTCTACGTCGACCAGCAAACACCTGCCGGTTCATTGGCCGCTGCCAGACAATTGCAGGGCAAGGCACTGTCATACAACAATATTGCCGACAGCGACGCGGCACTTGAGTGCGTAAAACAATTTACAAATCCGGCCTGCGTTATCGTCAAGCACGCCAACCCATGTGGCGTTGCGGTGGCGGACGATGTCCTCGACGCTTATCAAAAGGCATTTCAGACAGATCCAACGTCTGCGTTCGGCGGAATTATCGCTTTCAATCGAGCGCTCGACGCGAGAACGGCTCAGTCGATTGTCGAAAAACAGTTTGTTGAAGTCATCGTGGCGCCCTCAATCGATGCGGATGCAGCCGACATTGTCGCAAAGAAGAAAAACGTACGTGTACTGGAGACCGGCAGCTGGCCGAATGCAACCAGCGCGAGCTACGAATTCAAGAAAGTCACGGGCGGTTTACTGGTACAGAATACGGATCTCGGCGTGATCACCGCCGACGACTTAAAGGTTGTCACGGAGCTCGCCCCGACCGACGAACAAGTCCGCGACATGCTGTTCGCATGGACTGTTGTAAAATACGTCAAGTCGAACGCCATCATCTTTTGCAAAGACAATATGACCATCGGCGTAGGTGCCGGCCAGATGAGCCGCGTTTACAGTACAAAAATTGCAGCAATCAAAGCCGCTGACGAAGGACTTGAAATTGCCGGTTCCGTCATGGCTTCGGACGGCTTCTTCCCATTCCGCGATGGCATCGATGCCGCAGCGGAAACTGGAATTTCAGCGATCATACAGCCCGGCGGCTCAATGCGAGATGATGAAGTCATTCAAGCAGCGAACGAACACAACCTGACAATGGTCTTCACCAACATGCGCCACTTCCGCCACTCGTAGGAGCGCGCCCCGCGCGCGAAGCGAAGCCGGCCACCAAAGGTGGCCCAAAAGAGGTAACTCTGTGAAAATCCTGATCATAGGCAACGGCGGTCGCGAACACGCCCTCGCCTGGAAGTGCGCCCAGTCAAACAACGTTGACGAAGTACTCGTCGCCCCGGGCAATGCCGGTACCGCGCGCGAAAATAAAGTCCGCAACGTGGCCGTCTCTTCCGATGATATCGAAGCACTTGCCAATCTGGCGCAAGACGAGCACATCGACCTGACCATCGTCGGTCCCGAAGCACCACTCGTTGCCGGCATTGTTGACCATTTTGACGCGAGCAATCTGCCCTGCTTCGGTCCCAGTGCCACCGCAGCCCAACTTGAGGGTTCCAAAGCATTCACGAAGGACTTTCTCGCACGGCACAATATTCCAACTGCCGACTACGAAACTTTCACCAAGCTCGAGTCTGCGCTCGCTTACATTCGTAAAAAGGGCGCACCGATCGTCATCAAAGCGGACGGACTTGCGGCCGGCAAAGGCGTCATCGTTGCCATGACTCTGGAAGAAGCCGAGACCGCGGCGACGGACATGCTCGACGGCGGCAGGTTCGGCGACGCCGGTGCGCGCATTGTGGTCGAAGAATATCTGGACGGAGAAGAAGCCAGCTTCATCGTGATAACGGATGGCGAAAACGCATTGCCCTTAGCCACATCGCAGGATCACAAGGCACGTGACGAAGACGACACCGGCCCCAACACAGGCGGCATGGGAGCGTACTCCCCCGCGCCAGTTGTGACTCCCGAGATTGAACGGTACATCATGGACGAGGTAATCCATCCAACGCTCCGGGGCATGCGAGCCGATGGCAATCCATACCTCGGTTTTCTCTACGCAGGACTGATGATAATGGCGGATGGGACGCCGAAAGTAATCGAGTTCAATTGCCGCATGGGTGACCCTGAGACACAGCCTGTCCTGTCGCGCCTGAAGTCGAGTCTTGCGGATATTTGTGTCGCGACACTCAACGGAACCCTGGCCGATCAGACGGCCGACTGGGATTCACGAGCGGCACTGGGTGTCGTTCTCGCAGCGGGCGGATACCCTGCAAGTTACGGTAAGGGTATGGCGATCAGCGGCCTTGCAGATGCAGACGGAATGAACCAAAAGGTTTTTCATGCCGGCACCGCAATCAGTGGCGACGACGTCGTAACCAGCGGCGGCCGTGTATTGTGTGTCGTAGGACTCGGCGATTCAGTCGCAGCGGCCGCAGCCAGCGCCTACGAATCCGTCGACAGGATTCACTGGCAGGACGTTTACTATCGCCGGGATATTGGCCACCGGGCTATCGCCCGCGAGCAGAGTTGACAACACTATGCTGACCACCACCGAAGCGCTCGACGCCGTACTCGCCGCAACAAAGACCTTCTCCACAGAAGAAATCGCGGCAGAGGATTCTACCGGACGCGTGTTACGCCAAATTGTCCGTGCAGAACGCGATCAGCCGCCTTTCGACCGTGTAATGATGGATGGCATTGCGTTCGCCTGTTCGGACTACGATAGTGGCCAGCACAGTTTTCCGATTCAGAGCATGCAGGCCGCAGGCGATGAGGTTCTCGCGCTCGAAAACGGGCATTGCATTGAGATCATGACGGGTGCTGTGTTGCCACAGAACGCAAACTGCATCGTGCCGGTTGAGCGCATCACCGTGGTTGACGGCAAAGCGAAGATCGAAGCCGATTATGCCGTGAAAAAAGATCGCTTCATTCACCCGCGCGGATCAGACTACGCAACGGGCGCACACCTCTTGACACCGGGCAAGCGTATATCGCCGCTGGATATAGCCATCATCGCATCGTGCGGAGAAACCAAGGTCGAGGTTGCCAATGACCCGGCGATTCGAGTCATCTCAACGGGCAATGAACTGGTCGCAGCCGGAGAACCCATCGAGCCACACCAGATTCGAATGTCGAATGGACCGACCGTCGTGTCGTTGCTCACGAGTCACGGTCATGAGCGGTGCGAGCACGATCACATCGTCGATGACGCCGGTACACTTCGAGATCGCCTTGCGCAGCACCTCGACGATGCTGAAGTTTTGGTGCTGAGCGGTGGTGTATCGATGGGTAAAGCGGACTATGTGCCTGAGGTGCTCGCTGAGCTGGGCGTCGAAGTCCTTTTTCACAGGATTAGCCAGCGTCCCGGCAAGCCCATGTGGTTCGGCACCGGCACTGATGGTCAACTCGTCTTCGCGTTACCGGGCAATCCGGTGTCGGCACTCGTGTGCTGTCGCCAGTATGTAATCCCGGCTCTGAACAGGGCGTCCGGTGTCACTGAAAAGCCACCCGAATTCGCGGCACTGGCGTCAAATGTATCCTTCAAGCCGGCACTGACGTGTTTTCAACCCGTAAAACTCATCTCGGGCGCGGCGGGGCAAACTCTCGCAATTCCCGTAAAGACCAATACATCGGGCGATTTCGCTGCGTTGTCGGCAACCGATGGTTACGTCGAGCTACCCAAAGATCAAACCAACTTCTCCGCTGGCACGGCGGTGATCCTGCATCGATGGATTGCCCGCTGATCGTGATTCGGGTTACTGTGCAGACATGATATCTGCCGCTGATGCGCTCGAACGCCTGCGTGAAGGCAATCGCCGTTTTGTCTCTGACGAGGTCAGCGAGGACACGCTGGCCAGTCGCGAGCACCATGCAGGCGCCGCATCGTCACAGCACCCTTTTGCGATCATATTGGCATGCTCGGATTCACGAGTCCCAACGGAACTCATATTCGACCGCGGCATTGGTGATCTGTTCGTAATCCGGGTCGCCGGAAATATCGTAGCCCCATCACAAATCGGTAGCATCGAATTCGCGGCCAAGCAATTCGGTACGCGCCTGGTCGTGGTGCTGGGTCATAGCAATTGCGGTGCCATCATAGCGACGTTGCAGGAACTTGCGCTGAAGGACTCGCATCGGTCCCCCAATCTTCGCGCGATTGTCGACCGGGTCCGCCCGGCGGTCGAGCCCATCCTGAATAAGAATGATGACGTCGATGATAAAGCCGTTATCCGCGCTGGCGTCCGCGCCAATATACGAGCCTCAGTCGAACACCTGCAAAATGGCTCCTTGATCCTGGAGCAATTGATCGAGGCCGGTGACCTGAGAATAGTTGGCGCAGAATATTCGATCGAGACGGGCAATATCGAGTTCTTCGAACACGGCTGACCAAATACGGGGCCGCAAGGGCCCCGTATGATCCGTAACATTCTTGGGTAGTCACTCGCGCAACAAGGTTGCGGCGAGTGCACTACCGGATAGCACCACTACCGCTTCATTGCTTCGAAGAATTGTGCATTCGTCTTCGTATCCTGCAACTTGTTCAGCAAAAATTCGATCGCAGCAAGCTCATCCATCGGATGCAGTACTTTTCTCAGTACCCACATCTTTTGCAGCTCGGCATCTTCGGTCAGCAATTCTTCCTTTCGCGTACCGGATCGGTTGATGTTGATCGAGGGGAAAACACGCTTCTCGGAAATACGGCGATCCAGATGGATTTCCATGTTGCCCGTGCCTTTAAATTCCTCGTAGATCACTTCGTCCATTTTCGAGCCCGTATCAACCAGCGCCGTAGCCAGAATCGTCAGGCTACCGCCCTCTTCGATGTTTCGTGCAGCACCGAAGAAACGCTTCGGACGATGCAATGCGTTGGCATCGACACCACCAGTCAGGACCTTGCCTGATGACGGCACAACGGTGTTGTACGCGCGAGCAAGACGAGTAATTGAGTCCAAAAGAATGACAACGTCGCGTTTGTGTTCGACAAGACGTTTGGCCTTTTCGATCACCATATCGGCAACCTGTACATGGCGACTGGCTGGCTCATCAAATGTCGACGAAACTACTTCACCGCGTACCGTACGCTCCATTTCCGTTACTTCCTCAGGTCGCTCATCAATGAGCAGTACCATCAGGTCGACTTCGGGATTGTTCGCGCAGATCGCTGATGCAATATTCTGCAGCAACATCGTCTTACCCGCTTTAGGCGGCGAAACGATCAGGCCACGCTGGCCTTTGCCGATCGGCGCGACCATATCGATGATCCGGGCCGTAAGGTCTTCTGTACTGCCATTACCCTGTTCGAGCGTCAATCGATCTTTCGGGAACAACGGCGTCAGGTTCTCAAACAGAACCTTGCTGCGCGCGTTCTCGGGAGCATCGTGGTTGATTTGACCGACTTTCAGTAACGCAAAATAACGCTCACCTTCTTTCGGTGGGCGAATCAGACCGGAGACCGTGTCGCCCGTTCGCAGGTTGAAACGCCGGATCTGGCTGGGACTGACATAGATGTCGTCAGGTCCTGCCAGGTACGAGCTGTCCGACGAGCGCAGAAAACCGAATCCATCCTGCAGGATCTCAAGTACGCCGTCTCCGTAGATGTCTTCGCCGTTTTTCGCATGCGCTTTCAGGATCAGGAAAATGATATCCTGTTTGCGCGATCGGGCGATATTCTCTACGCCGAGTGACTCACCGAGCTCAACCAGTGCGGTCGCTGGACGGGTCTTCAATTCCGTCAGGTTCATCACGTTCTTGCTCGCCTCGAGTTGCTCTGGCGGTATTACCTCAAGCGAACCCTCATCATCAGGATAATCGTGCTGAGGTGGGCGACGCCGACGCCGACGGTTCGGATTGCCCTTACCTTTGTTACCAGAGCGGTTAGAGCGGTTTTTTTGTGGTGCATTTGTATTTGACAAGTAATCTCTCTCAGATATTTGCGTCGATGAATTCGGTCAACTGTGATTTTGACATGGCGCCGAGTTTCTGTGCCTGAACGGCACCGTCTTTGACCATGATCAAAGTAGGAATGCTGCGGATGCCGAACTTCTGTGCTGTGTTCGGGTTTTCATCCACATTGAGTTTGACGATTGCGAGTTTGTCTTCGTATTCGTCGGCTGCTTCGTTGAGAATCGGTGCAATCATTTTGCACGGTCCGCACCATTCGGCCCAAAAGTCGATCAGTACTGGTTTCTCGTTATTTGTGACGTCGGCATCAAAAGTGCCGTCCGTGGTGTGCACAATCTTGTCGCTCACCGGCTGGATCCTCCAAATGAAATGATGAATAAAGTGGTTTTTGTCCGTAGTCAGCCCTTCTGACAATCGAACTTTGATAAAACGGATGACGCTGCCTCAACTATCAGGCAATATGTCGCAGCTTTGTTGCCGACTATTTCCGGCTTCTTTCTGGATCGTATGGAAAGCGAAACTGGCGGGTGCGACGGTTGTCGCGTCGAATTAAGGCCAATTTGACCGCTTCGCGAGCCAATTTGCAAGCTTTTAACGCATATTTTCCGGTTCTAATCTTATGTCTGAAAACCATCTGAGTGACCTCAGATTCGACTCCTTGACGCTCCACGAGAGCGTGCACGCTGGTATCCGTGATGCCGGCTTTGAATTCTGTACCCCAATTCAGGCCAGTACCCTGCCCATCGCACTGCAGCCCAGTGACGTAGCCGGCCAGGCACAGACCGGCACCGGCAAGACAGCGGCCTTTCTGATCGCTGCCTATCAGCGCTTGCTGACCAATCAGACCGAAGCACCACAAGGCCAGCGCCAACCGCGCGTATTTGCGCTCGCTCCAACACGCGAATTGGCCATACAAATAGCCAAAGATGCCGAAACACTCGGCAAACATACCGGCCTGAAGGTCGGCCTCGCGTACGGCGGCACGGATTATGAAAAACAACGCACGACACTCGTAGACGGCGTTGATCTCTTGATCGGGACGCCGGGTCGTATTATCGACTACTTCAAGCAGGGTGTGTTCAAACTGGACCAGGTGCAGGTCGCTATTCTCGATGAAGCGGACCGCATGTTCGACCTCGGCTTTATCAAAGATATTCGATACTTGCTGCGACGCCTCCCAAGCCCGGAAAAACGGCTGAATATGTTGTTTTCGGCGACGTTGTCACAGCGGGTCCTGGAGCTCGCCTACGAGCACATGAACGAGCCCGAGTTGGTGCGCATCGAGCCCGACAAAGTAACGGTTGACCGGGTTCGCCAGGCGATTTTTTATCCGTCCAACGAAGACAAAATGCCGCTTCTTGTTGGGCTGGTCCGCGAAATCGGTGAGGTTCGCATCATGATTTTTGTCAACATGAAGCGTGAAGCCGAGAGAGTTCAGGACTACATGGAGGCCAATGGTATCCACGCGTCAGCGATATCCGGCGATGTGCCGCAAAAGAAACGACAACGGATGCTGACAGACTTTCAGGAGGGCAGGCTGCCGGTCCTGATCGGTACCGATGTGGCTTCACGTGGACTACACATTCCCGATGTCGAATACGTCATCAACTATGACCTCCCGCACGACGCAGAAGATTACGTACATCGCATCGGCCGAACTGCCCGTGCCGGCGCTTCCGGCAACGCTTTGAGCATGGCGTGTGAGACCTACGCCATGTCGCTGCCGGACATAGAAAATTACATCGGTCACAAGATCCCATTCGCCAATTACGATCCCGACACCCTGCCGGAATTGATCAAGCCAAAGCCTCGCAAGCGCAAGCCGCCGCAACGCCGTGGTGGCAAGCCAGGCGCCGCACGCCGCCCAAAAGCTAGGTAGGAGCGCGCAGGGCGCGCTCCTACGGGAGCATATCAACAATGCCCTTTACGCCTCGAAAATCGGAGTTCTTTTTTGCTGGCAGAGAGGTATCCGGATGCGTCACAGTAACGAGCATTTCGATACCGTATTTGTGTGCACTTCTTAGCACTGGCTGGCTGTCATCAATAAACAGCGTCGTTTCGCGATCGAAACCCACGTCCTCCTGAAGGGCATTCCAGAATTTCTGACTCTCCTTCGCATGGCCGTAGTCATGCGACGTATGCAAGCCGTCAAAGTAATCACCGAGACCTGTCATCGCGTCCTTAAGCGCAAGCGTATCCGGATGCGAATTGGTGACCAGCAACACGCGAGTATCCTGATCGTGAACCGCACGCAAGAACTCAAGGGCACCCGGCAGGTAGCCAATACGATGACTGACGTCATGATGTAACTGCACAACATCGATCTGCAGCCGATCGCACCAGTGATCCAGGCAATACCAGTCAAGATCACCCTGCACGGCTGTGTATTTCGACATCAGCAGCTCGCGTGCATCCGCAAACGGCATGTCATTTGCCACAGCGTACCGCCGCGGTACAAGTTCCTTCCACATATAGTTGTCGAAGGCGAGATCGAGAATCGTGCCATCCATATCAAGCATCAAGGTCGAAGACTTTCGCAAGGCGGATTTTGGATCCAGTTTCATTGTTATACTTCGCGCCCCGACTGACTGGCAGATAATTTGATGCAATCCCTGATCGATCCCGTCGTGGCGCTGGCAATTGATGCTGGCCACAAGATCCTCGAAGTCTACTCGTCCGATTTTGAGGTGCAAAGTAAAGACGACGATTCGCCGCTAACTCAGGCGGATCTCGCCTCACATCATTGTATCGTGGCGGGTCTGGCGTCACTAACTCCCCAAATGCCCATAATCTCTGAAGAATCCGGCCTGCCCGACTACGAGGAACGCAGTCAGTGGGACCGTTACTGGCTGATCGATCCACTGGACGGTACTAAAGAGTTCGTCAATCGAAACGATGAGTTCACGGTCAATATCGCTTTGATCGATCACCAAAAACCGGTCTTTGGAATCGTTCACGTCCCGGTGCTGGACAAGACCTACCTCGGCTGTGAAGGTTTCGGTGCGGAACGCCGCGACGGCGACGGCACAGTGCAGCCCATACGAATTTCGACGGCCAGTGCGGACCCGGTTCGCGTCGTTGGCAGCCGTTCTCACCGTGGCAAGAGCCTCGATGCCTACCTTGAGAATCTGGGTGCATGCGACATGATACCGATGGGCAGTTCGCTGAAATTCTGCGTGATCGCTGAAGGCGGCGCTGACTTGTATCCAAGACTCGGTCTTACCTCAGAGTGGGACACGGCGGCGGCTCAGGCCGTTGTCGAACAAGCTGGCGGAAAGGTTGTGACTTGTGATGGCAAGCCTATGAAATATAATGCAAAAGAAGATATCCTAAACCCTTGGTTTTTTGTCTATGGAGCCACCGATCGCGACTGGTTGGCGCTACTGCCTGACAGCGAGTAGCATGGTCGAATGACCGACAAGATCGATACCGAATCGTTTAAGGAGCTCGACCAGTTAAGAGAGCTTCGAGTTAGTCACAGAGACCTCAATAATCTTATTGATCGACTACAGCACGACCCGATGGTGGATCAGCTTCGCATTCGGCGGCTCAAAAAGCGCAAGCTGCTTTTGAAAGACATGATCATGAATCTCGAGAGCAAAATGATTCCGGATCTTGACGCCTGAAACGCGTCCTGGAGCTTGCTACAGTTTTACCCGGTTCAGTCGCAAAGCATTCGTTATGACTGACACTGAACTAAGGCTCATCGCCGCCGCCGCGATCATCGGGCTCAGCAGGATTCCGAACACGGGATAAAGTACGCCTGCCGCAACCGGCACGCCAACCGAGTTGTAAACAAACGCGAAGAACAAATTTTGCCGGATGTTTTTCATCGTTGCCCGCGACAGACGGCGCGCGCGGATAATGCCCTGCAAGTCCCCTTTGACCAGCGTTATGCCGGCACTTTCCATGGCGACGTCAGTACCGGTCCCCATAGCAATGCCCACGTGTGCCTGCGCAAGTGCCGGTGCGTCGTTTATGCCGTCGCCAGCCATGCCGACGACCTGGCCAGCGTCTTGCAGTTTCTTTACCGTCTCCGCTTTTTGATTCGGTAGAACACCTGCGACAACGTCGTCCAGCCGCAGCGACGCAGCGACGGCGCGCGCTGTTGTTTCGCTATCGCCGGTCAGCATGACGATCCGCACGCCCTCTCGGTGCAGGGCGTCAATGGCTGCAGGAGTGGTCTCTTTGATCGGATCAGACACACCCACCAATCCCGCCACCTTCTCATCGATCGCGACGAACATGACGGTTTGTCCTTCGGCGCGCAGGATCTCCGCTCGTTCAGCCAGGCGACCCACATCGATGTTGAGTGACTCCAGCAGCCGCAGGTTGCCGAGCGCTAGGCGCTTGCCCCCGACGTTTCCGAGAACACCTTTGCCCGTTATCGACTCAAAGCTCTGCACGGTTCCGAGCTCAAGATTGCGCTTGGCCGCACCGGCGACAACCGCCGCAGCGAGTGGATGCTCGCTGCCCTTTTCCAGGGTGGCCGCAAGTCGCAGCAATTCCGCGTCATCCACATCATCTACATCATCAGTCGCCTCAACCGATGCCAGATTTGGTTTTCCCTCTGTCAGCGTACCGGTCTTGTCGACTACGAGCGTATCGACCTGACGCATCACCTCGATTGCTTCGGCATCCTTGAACAAAACGCCGAGCGACGCGCCTCTTCCAGTCGCTGTCATTATCGACATCGGCGTTGCCAGCCCGAGCGCGCAAGGACAGGCTATGATCAACACGGCGACCGCGTTTATCAGTGCATAGGCGAGCGCCGGTGCCGGCCCGATGGCCGCCCAGACTACGAACGTAATCACGGCCGAAATTACAACGGCCGGCACGAAATATCCTGCGACAACATCGGCTAACTTTTGAATCGGTGCGCGGCTGCGCTGCGCGGCGGCAACCATCTGCACTATTTGCGCCAGCAGCGTGTCGCCACCGACACGTCGTGCTTCGATGACGAGTCCACCGGTGCCGTTAATGGTTGCACCGATGACTTCATCGCCCGATGTTTTTTCGACCGGGATGGGTTCACCGCTGATCATTGACTCATCGACGGCGCTGGCGCCCTCAATAATCACTCCGTCGACAGGCATTTTTTCACCGGGTCGTACGCGCAGACGATTGCCGACCTGAATGTTCTCGAGCGGCACGTCCACTTCGCTACCATCCGGCTCGATGCGACGCGCGGTTTTTGGTGCAAGACCGAGCAACGCGCGTATAGCTGCGCCGGTACGATTCCGGGCGCGTAATTCCATCACCTGGCCAAGCAATACCAGAGTGATGATGACCGCGGCCGCTTCGAAGTACACGGCTACTCCGCCGTGCGCGCCCTGAAACGAAACCGGAAAAACCGACGGCGCAAGCGTTGCAACGATGCTGTAGGCGTAGGCAACTCCGGTACCCAATGCTATCAATGTGAACATATTGAAGTTGCGAGTGACGACAGACTGCCACCCGCGCACGAAAAACGGCCAGCCTCCCCACAGCACCACGGGAGTTGCGAACGCAAATTCGAGCCACGTTTGTACCCGTGGCGATGCAAGCCGGTCAAACGATAATCCAACCATTGCACCCATCGCCAGCAACAAGACCGGTAGCGACAAAGCAGCACTTACCCAGAGGCGCCGTGTCATGTCGATAAGTTCCGGATTCTCCTCGTCTTCAAGAGAAACCACCATGGGCTCGAGCGCCATTCCGCAAATGGGACAGGTGCCAGGTTCGTCTTGTACGATTTCGGGATCCATCGGGCAAGTGTAAGAACTTGCACCTTTGGCCGCCGCCGGTGCTTTTCGATGATCGCCACGCAAATAGTAGCCGGGGTCGGCACTGAATTTAGTCCGGCAGCCCGCAGAGCAAAAATGGTAACTCTCACCATCGTGATCGTGGTGATGCGTTGATGGCAGCTTCACGGTCATGCCGCAAACGGGATCTAACGACGTACCGTTGGCGGCCGCGGAATTTGTATCGCTCATGTTACTTGCTCACCCAGGTTCAGTTGCTTCTCGCGCCAATAAAGGAACAGCGCGGGGATAACGATCAGGGTCAATACCGTGGCACTGACCATGCCCCCAACCATCGGAGCGGCAATACGTCGCATCACCTCCGACCCGGTGCCGCTGCCAAGCATGATGGGTAACAGTCCGGCGATGATCGCCGCAACCGTCATCATGATCGGCCGCACACGAAGTAAGGCACCATCGATCACCGCCTGTTGAACGTCTTCCATGCTTAACGTACGACCCTCCGAACTTGCCGTCGCCATATGTTGTCGCATCGCCTGATTGAGGTACACCAGCATCACCACCCCAATCTCAACGGCGACACCGGCCAGTGCGATAAAACCCACGCCAACTGCGACCGACAGATCGTAGTCCAGCCAGTATAAAAGCCACAACCCACCAATCAATGCCATCGGCAAAGTACCGATGATGATTGCAACTTCGGCGAAGCGCCGGAAGTTGAGGTATAGCAGCAGGAGAATGATCGCGAGTGTCACCGGACCAACGACCGTCAAGCGCTCCTTGGCACGCACCATGTATTCGTATTGGCCGGACCAGGCCAGCGAGTAGCCCGCCGGTAACTGGACTTGATCCGCCACAACCGATTGTGCGTCGCTCACGTATGAGCCCAGATCACGACCAGTGATGTCGACGTAGGTCCAGCCATTCAGGCGCGCGTTCTCGCTCTTGATCGCCGGGGGGCCATCGACCACTCTGACATCGGCCACATCGGCCAGCGCGATACGCGCGCCCTGTGGTGTCACGATTGGCAATAACTTCAACTGTTCGACGGAGTCTCGCACCCGCTGCGGGTAGCGGATGTTAACGGGATAACGCTCAAGACCTTCAACTGTCTGTGTAACGTTCATGCCGCCAACAGCAGAGCGCACAACGTCCTGTATGTCGTTAATGTTCAGGCCCAGACGCGACGCACGCTTGCGGTCAATATCAACGTCCACATAGCGACCACCGGCGACGCGTTCGGAATAGACCGAAGCCGTTCCCTCGACACTAGCGAGCACACGTTCCAGATCCAGCCCGATACGCTCGATGACTTTTAGATCCGGCCCGGCAACCTTGATGCCAACGGGCGTTTTGATCCCGGTCGCGAGCATATCGATGCGGGTCTTGATGGGCATCACCCAGGCGTTCGTGAGACCCGTGTATTTGACGACACGATCAAGCTCGGCTCGCAAACCCTCCGGGGTCATGCCCTCTCGCCATTCCTCTCGTGGCTTGAACTGGATGACAGTCTCAATCATGGTCAGCGGTGCCGGATCGGTGGCCGTTTCAGCACGCCCGATCTTGCCAAATACGCGCTTCACTTCCGGCACTGTAAGAATCATTTTGTCGGTGCTTTGCAAGATCTCTCTCGCCTTATCAATTGACACGCCAGGATAAGTGGTCGGCATATACATGAGATCGCCCTCGTCCAGCGGTGGCATAAACTCTGAGCCGAGTCGGGTCGCCGGCCACAGTCCGATGACAAGAATGATGGCGGCCAGCACCAACGTCCCTTTTGGAAATCGAATGACTGCGCTGATGATTGGCCGGTAAGCACCGGTTAATATCCGATTGATCGGATTCCTGTGTTCCGGCGTCACCGAACCACGAATGAAGTAACCCATCAACACAGGGACGAGCGTGATCGAAAGTCCTGCTGCGGCTGCCATCGCATACGTTTTTGTGAACGCCAGCGGTGCAAACAAGCGGCCTTCCTGAGCTTCAAGCGTAAATACGGGCAGGAAGCTTAAGGTGATAATCAGGAGTGAGAAAAACAAGGGTGGACCAACTTCAGTCGCGGCATCGGCCACGATGCGCCAGCGGTTTTCGTCCGTGAGCGCCTCCTTCTCGATGTGCTTGTGCATATTTTCAACCATGACAATGGCAGCGTCCACCATTGCACCGATCGCAATCGCTATGCCGCCAAGCGACATGATATTGGCGTTGATTCCCTGCATTCTCATGACGATGAACGCCGTGAGAATGCCGACCGGAAGACTGAATATGATGACGGCCGACGATCGCAAGTGGAATAGAAACAGCGCGCACACAAGAGCGACTACGAGGAACTCTTCAATGAGCTTTCCCTGCAAAGTATCGACGGCACTATTGATCAGGGCAGAGCGATCATAGGTCGTTACGATTTCCACGCCTTCCGGGAGGCTGCGCTGAAGTTCTGTAAGGCGCTCTTTGACTGCCTCAATCGTCTTCAGCGCATTCTCGCCCCAGCGCATGATGACTACCGCTCCGACAACTTCACCTTCGCCGTTCAAATCGGCTATACCGCGTCGCATTTGCGGCCCGAGCCGAATCTCGGCCACGTCGGATAACACCAGCGGTGTACCGAGATCGTTAACGCCCAACGGGATATCGCTAAGGTCTTCGAGACCTTCCAGGTAGCCACTGGCGCGCACCATGTATTCCGCCTCGCCCATCTCGATGACCGAACCACCGGTTTCCTGGTTGCCGTCACGGATCGCCATCTTGAGTTTGGACAGCGGTATTCCAAAAGCACGCAATTTGTCCGGATCCACCACCACCTGGTATTGCCGCACCATGCCACCAATGGTCGCCACCTCGGCGACACCCGGGACGGTTTGCAGCTCATACTTCAAGAACCAGTCCTGCAGACTGCGAAGCTGCGAAAGATCGTGCTGGCCGCTGCGATCGACGAGCGCGTATTCGAACACCCAGCCGACACCGGTAGCATCGGGCCCCAATGATGGTTTGGCATTGTCGGGTAGCTGCGCGGATACCTGACTTAGATATTCGAGGACTCGGGATCGAGCCCAATAGAGATCGGTACCATCCTCAAAAATGACGTAAACATAGGAATCACCAAAGAACGAGTAGCCGCGTACATTGGTCGCTTTTGGAACCGATAACATGGCCGTGGTCAGGGGATACGTGACCTGATCCTCGACAACCTGCGGCGCCTGACCCGGAAACGAGGTTTTGATAATGACCTGCACATCCGACAAATCCGGTAATGCGTCGACCGGCGTCTGGTTCACCGAATACAGGCCCCAGGCCGTGACAAAAAGCGTCATGATCAGGACCAGGAAGCGGTTCGAGATCGACCAGCGAATCAATCCTGCGATCATGGCGAGGACTCCAGTCGATCCAGTGCCGCTTCGATATTCGACTCGGAGTCGATCAGGAACTGGCCGGACGCCACGATGCGATCGCCTGCAGCGATACCCTCTCGAATCGCGATCCGGTCACCGGATTCGATACCGATTTTTACGGGCTGTGAACGAAAGCGGCCATTTGGCAATGCCAGAACGACACGATTGACGGACCCGCCGCGAATCAGCGCCTCGCGCGGTATGTGGACAACATCGCCAACGCCTTCGCCAAGTATCGCGACGCGCGCAAACATATTGGGTTGCAGGCTTTCGGATTGATTATCGAAACGCAGACGAACTTTCAGTGTGCGGGTCTTCGGGTCGAGCTCCGGGTAAACGTAGTCAACCGTCCCATCCCACGTTTCGCCCGGCAAGTAGTCGAGCTCAACTTTGGCAATTTGTCCGGCCTTGACCCATGCGGCCTGACGTTCGAACACTTCAGCTAATACCCAGATAGTATCGAGCTTGGCCACAGACATGATTTCGGTTGCTGGCGTTACGAAAATACCTTCGCGCACACCCAGGTGAGCGATGACACCATCGGTCTCTGCGTACACTCGAATCAAGCGCCGAATGTTGCGTTCTTTATCAAGCCGGGCGACCTCGCTGCTCGTCACGCCAAGCGATGCAAGCCGTTCGCGAGAGGCTTTCAAGAGCAGCGTGTTACTGCTGCGTAATGCCACGAGATACTCCTCTTGCGCATTAACGAGCGTGGGCGAATAGAGCTCAAACAACAATTGCCCTTTCCCGACCGGGTCGCCACTCGCCTTGGTCACGAGCCTTTCGATCCAGCCCTCAACACGCGTATGCACGTGTTGTACCGTGTCCTCGTCATAACCTACGTAGCCAACCGTCTCGATGCGGCGCGACAGTTCGCCCCGCTCGGCTTGCACCGTGCGCACACCCAAATTGTTAACAATTGTCGGATCGATCTTGACGACACCGGGCTGGCCGTCGACCTCATCGGCGTAAACCGGCTTGAGTTCCATGCCCATCGGCGACATGCCCGGCTCGTCCCGCCGGAAATTGGGATCCATGGGCGCAACCCAATACAGGACTTCTCGTTCGGCAGCACCGGGCGAGTCAACGGACACGCCTGATGACGAGTCCATGGAACGGCCAATGACGATGCCGATTACGATTGCGACGGCAATTGATGCAGCCGTAGAGATGTTCTTGTTCATTGTGGAAACCCTCCCAGGTTGGCGAGTACGGCATAACTTTGCGCGCGCTCCACCTGCAGGCGAATGTGGTCAATGCGGGTATTGAGATCGTCGATATAGCCACGCATCACGTCAGAAAAATCTCCCTGATCGCTCTGGTAGCCCAGCAATGCGGCTTCTGCGTGATTCCTGGCCTGATCGAGAATATGCGTGTCGTACAGTCCCAGCCTGCGCGTGAGATCCTGCCATCGCGCATATTCGGCATTAAGTTGGCTCTGTAACCCGCGCAGAGTTTGCTCTCGACCGGACTGTGCTGCGCTCCGCTCTTGCAGGGCGGCAGACAAATTACTGTCGACCGACTTCTTGCGAAAAAAAGGCAGGCCCACCGTCACGCCCAAAGTAATGAAATCAGCACGCGGTTCACCGGACGGCAAAGAACCGTCCCGGTAGCTGTAGCCAAGATCCAGCGCCCAGCCGGATTTGGAGCGTTCGTTGGCCAGATCAACACCGGCAACGCGCGCCTCAATCTGTGAGTCGGCAGCTCGCATCATCGGATGTTGAGCCAGCGTCGTTTGCATCGACCCAAGCGTCGGTATTTGTTCCCAGCCCGGCAGTTTCCTGGCCACCGGTCGCACTGCGTCCTGACCGATCCACTGACCCAGATCCGCCACCGCTCGTGCGCGCTGCCGCTCCATCTCGATAAGTCGATCATCGAGTCGGCTCAGTTCGAGCTCGGCACGCAGGACATCCTGCTGACTCTTACGGCCAACCGCATACAACGACCGTGTAATGGTCGCGAGATCGTCGAAAAATGGTCGTGATTGAAGCACCAGACCGTGTGCAAGCTCCCAGTAGTAGAGATCCAGCCAGGCAGTCCGGGCTGCGGTCAGGACATTTCGCCCCCGGGTCTCGGCGTTCTCAGTCATCTCACTGGCTAAGAGGTCGAATCGACGAGTATTAAGCGAGCGCGTCTTGCCCGCGGGAAATGCCTGCTTCAGACCAATGGCCGCGTGTGTCATACCCTCAGTCGTGAAGCTGCCGGACTGGATGGGGAAGTTATTCAAACCAACGCGCAGCACAGGGTCGGGTAATTCGCCAGCGGCCACGCCGCGCTCCCTGAGCGCCATGGCTTTGGCCTGTAACGCTTGCTGGCCGGGCTCCGAGACAAGCGCCCGTTCCTCGACCTCAGCCAGGGTCAGCGGAATGCTTTGTTGCCCGAATACGGGCAGCGAAATGAATGTTGCTACGACGGGCAACAATGCTCGACGAACAATTTTTAGCTCGGGCAACGGCCCGAATTGGAAATACATCAGAAAAACTCCTGCTTTGAAACCGGGGGAAAAGCGGCTTACAGCGGGGAGTCAGCTAATCCAGATAGACGCAGAAAAGCTTATGCAGCGGTGGGGAATGGTCACCGGGATCCGGCGGTCGCAAATCGGACAGCGTGACACTCACCGCGTGCAGTAGCGGCCAGGTTACGGGGAGCGCAACCACCGACACATCGTCCTGATTCTCAAGCTTGCCGACTCGATGATCGACAGCCGCGGCTTCAAGGCCGCAGCAATCCGACTGCATTGATCCACAACCAGCCTCTGGGGCAGCGTCGTGACCATGATGGGCCATTTGCTGCTCCGCAGCCGGCGGACTATGCGGACAGCCATCGGCAACTTCAAATGCCATCGCACAAGGCGTAATGGCCAGGTTGAGCCAGCAAATCACGAGCACGCTGAGCACACGGCGGGGTGCCGTGGTGATGCTGTTACGTATGGATTGCCGGATCATAGGGCCTTTTTAGTCCTTCAACGGCCCGGACGCAAGGAAATCGATCGGGTTTCTAGTCGGTAACCGTGAGCGACAGGATACTGTGACGAATTTCTTCTCCGAGCACCAGTCGTGCATCTGCCCCAATGCTCGTCAGATCATCGTCGAACTCAATTAACCCGTCGGGGTCGCGTCGCAACACATCGACGTCCTGCAGCGTGCGTATGAAATCGTGAAACAGCGTTTTGTTGAAGAAATCCGGGGAATGCAGGCCGTAAATCATCGATAAACGCTCAGCACTTTGCTGGCACATGTTTTCCAGGCGCTGGCGAGACAGCACGCCGGAACCGTTGCGTACCAGGATTGCGATAACGAGATAGAAACGTTGCAGCATCGGCACCATCGACTGACCCAGCATTAGCAGCTGAAACGCTTTTTCGGAGCCCGCTGGTGGCCGAACCAGCGTTTTCTTGCGGCTGCCGTAAGTCAAAATTTCCATATCAATTAAAGACCTGATCGCCTCCGAGGTCACCGTGTCGATGTCATCCTGATCCCATTTCATGCACAACTCTTTTTTCATGAACGGGTAGATCAGGCGGATCAGGCGCTGCAATTCCGTGTGTTCAAGTTGCTGGCCCTGAATGAAGCAGCACGCAACGGAGGCTGGAATCGCCAGCAGGTGAATTATGTTGTTGCGGAAGTAGGTCATCAACACAGCCGTCTGCTCGGACATGCGAATGATTTCGCCCATCGGGTGTGTGGAACGACTGATGACCTCCAGCTTTTCGCCGTGCTCGATAATCTGTTCGGCACTCCAGTCCGGCAGCGTAACTGAGTCTGAATATTTGAAACGCTGCAAAACCTTCAGGCTCAATTCCAGTTGCCGGCGTAATTCGTGCAGACCGATCGTTTGCTTTGGCGTTGCCAGGAGAACGTAAGCCAGCAAACTGATCGGCGTCACGGCCGCGGCCGAGTTAATACCCTGCATGATCTGCGTGCCGAGCTCTTCCACGATCCCGGCCAGCCAGGGTGGTCGCTCGCCATTCTCAGATTCGTAGCTGCGCCACTCCGGATACAGGCGATCAAGGATGGGCTGTAGTTCGACCGGTTCTGCGATATTGACGTAGACCTTGCCGAAATGATCCCGCAATGATTTGATCGATCGGAACAGACCACCGATCGATTCCTTTTTCTTTTGGGCACCACCGAGTTCACTGATAAAAGAATCGCCCTCGATCAACTTTTCATAGCCGAAGTAAATGGGCACAAAAACAATCGGCCGCCGTGGGCTCTTGACGTAGGAGTTAACGGTCATCACCAGCATGCCGCCTTTCGGTGCGAGCAGGCGTCCCGTTCGGCTGCGGCCGCCTTCAACGAAGTACTCCATCGAGCTGCCCTTTATGAGTACCTGGTTGATGTAGGCGTCGAAGACCGCTGCGTACAAGCGGTTGCCTTTGAAGGTTCGCCGTAGAAAAAAAGCGCCACCACGACGAAGAATACCGCCCACTACGGGCATATTCAGATTGATGCCGGCGGCGACGTGTGGCAGATGCAAACCTTCCTCATAAGTGACGTAGCCGAGCAACAGGTAGTCAATGTGACTACGGTGGCACGGCACGTAGATAACCTCCTTTTCCTTCGCGACATCATGCAAACGCTGCATGTGATTGACTTCGACGCCGTCATATATTTTGTTCCAGAGCCACCTCAGTAGCCGTACCAGAACACGGATGGTCGGAAAGGAAATATCCGCGGCGATTTCCAGTGCGTACTTTTCGGCCTTGCGTCGTGCCACCTCCTGTTTGCGATAGTCGTCACCCGCTTCAGCATTAATAGCCCGGCGCACCTCGGGTGCATGCAGTACCTGTTTTACCAGCGTTCTGCGGTGCGACAAATCGGGACCGACCGTGGCGGTGCGGCGTTTTCGAAAATGCACCCGCAAAATTCGGGACGCTTTTCGAACGGCAATTTTCGGTTCACAGTCGTCGGAGCAAATCGATCGCAGCGGCAGTGCGTGACTGAACCGGAGCAATGTATTTCGACCGTGGAGTAGCGTGACGAACAGTTTTCGCGTTCTGCCGATAATGTCCCAGTTTTCGGACAACAGCAGTTTAAAAACAGAACGCTCTTTGTCGGGGGACCGGCCCCAATAGATGGCAACCGGGATCAGCAGTAACTCCTGCTCACATTTGTCTGCACCGTCGACCAGACGCTTGAGTCGGCGCGATCCGATCGTGCTTGGACGACGGGGCCAGAATCCCTTCATGCGTCGCATGACGACGAATCGCTTTGCCTCGCGCACACCACAAAATTCAAATGATTCGGTGGGTGATGGCATGCCGTGCTCGGCACAGGCCCTCTCCAGTGCCAATACATCGGCAAGACCGCCTGTCTCAAGCACATAACAAACGGCAGCATCGCTATCGGTGATGTGCTCCGCAGGACTGTCGGGCCGGACGGCGGGGCGCGCCCAGAAAGAGAACACCTTACCGGCCACCCAGTAAAGCGGGCGAAATATGAATCCTGCGATGCTCATGGCGGACAAGTCTACCCAATAGTTGATGTCAGCAGGTCGTTGACTTTTGAGTATTTTCGGCGTTCCGGTCACTCAATTGCCGTACACTTTGCCAGGGAAATCCAAGGAGTAACAAGATGTTGCGACGAATCGTTCTGTTCGTGTTGTGCATGCCGGCGGTTGCACTCGCCGGACCCAATGTCTATCTGCAGGTATTGGGCATTGCGCAGGACGCCGGTTATCCGCAAACGAACTGCTTTAAGCCTCACTGCATGCGGGCCTGGGAAGACAAGAGCCTGCGCCGTTTAACGAGTTCTATTGCTGTTGTCGATACCGTATCGAAGACGAAATACCTGTTTGACGCCACGCCGGATATGAGCGAGCAACTCTATGTGCTTCACCAGTCTGCGCCGGATACTGAGTACACGCTGGACGGCGTATTTTTGACGCATGCACATATTGGTCACTACACGGGACTGATGCACTTCGGTCACGAGGCCGCCGGAGCTAAAGGCATTCCGGTCTACGCTATGCCAGTTATGACCAGTTTCCTGTCAAGCAATGGTCCGTGGGATCAGTTGGTTCGTTATAACAATATCGAACTAATGCCGCTCAGCGACGGGACGCCTGTTGAGATGAACGCACGTCTCGTTGTCACACCGGTACAGGTTCCGCACCGGAAAGAATATTCCGAGACGGTCGGGTATCGAATTGATGGTCCCAACAAGTCGGCCGTATTTATCCCGGATATCGACAAGTGGGAAGACTGGGAAACGGACATCCGTGCCGTGATTCGGGGAGTCGATTACGCGCTGCTCGACGCGTCTTTCTACGCTGACGGAGAGTTGAAAAATCGTGACATGAGTGTGATCAGGCATCCGCATGTGGTGGAAAGCATGGATCTGTTCGAAGACCTGACGGACGAAGAAAAGTCGCGCGTGATTTTCATCCACATGAACCACACGAATCCGCTCTTGATTGACGGCAGCCCGGCACAGACGGAAGTGGAACGTCGCGGCTTCAGGTTTGCGCGCGAAGGAATGCGTTTGGATCTTTAGCCCGACTTGCGCCTGAACACGTGTAGGAGCGCGCCCTGCGCGCGACCACCGGTTGAGTTGTGATGCGGATATTGTCTCTTCGCAGCCTGCGGCTGCCGCTTCGCTTCGCGCGCAGGGCGCGCTCCTACGGGTCACACCGAAAGGCAAGCCACTCGGCACAGCTCTTAAGGCCCCACCTCAGCCAACCAGACCGTTCATCGAACTCACGGATGAGCACCAGCAACTCATAAGTGGCGGCATTGATGTGCTTACAAAGGGTGAGAATATTGCGATCGAGATCCTCGATCGGAGCGAGGTCAGTGGCGGCTTTCATGGCACTTCCTTGTGGAGGAACGGTACCTGTTATTATACCCAAAAACAGAGTTAAATACTTTTACAAAACAGGTACTTATGTGCTATTTCTTGTGCCCGACAGAGAGCAACGTGCCAATGAAGACTGCGACACCGATGATTAATAGAATAACGGCAAGGAGAGAACTGTTTGGTTCGTTGGCAAGCATTTTTCCCTCACTATTTCTCTATACCGAAAACGGGTAAGACCCCAATCCCCGCCCGGCCCAAAAGAGCGTTACTGCGGGAACGTCAGCTTCGACTGGCTGCTCTTGAATTCAGCTGTCGGTCACGCCACGTCCTGGAAAATCTCTGCACTCGGCCAGAAGGGGCCATTCAAGAATTAGTTTGGCTTAGCCCGCCGGCTTACCGATTGTGCTCCTCAGGCAGAATTCATCAGCATAAGTCTCGAACCACCGAGTACTAATCAACTTGCTCACACCAAACTTTCCTATAGCCTTGTCCACCTCGTCTACGTAAACATCACCGTACTTATTTCGAAGGCTGTCGTGCTTATTAAGCAAAGGGATGTACCTTCCAAGGTAAACTTGGAATGCACCGACGACCATCAATCCCAGACCCATGAAGAGAAATTCCCGCTTGTCGGTAATCCAAACAACTACGGAGACTATGACTCCCATGAATATGAGAGCCTTGACGTATTCGACCAACAATGAGCGTCTGATTTGGTGAATGATGTTTTTCGAAGCATCCATTGTCATATCCAGACAGAGAATTCAATTCTATTCGACCAGTAATCCGTGATTAAAAGCATCTCGCGTAGCTTGCCAGACCAACCAAACGCGACCGGCAGCAATGGGTCACTCCAGCCTCCCAGTCTACCTGATAACCCGACACCCGAGCGACGGCTTTCCGCCGCGTTACAGGCGTTCAAGTTTGTTTTCAGACCTTTATGGGCCGCACTAATGAAGATATGCAATGGGCGATCGCTCGGAGCCTTTGTTTTCCACCCCGCGCATTAAGCCTCCCGGGTCTACTCAATGACCAGATCGTACTCATCCGAAAACTCTCCACTATCGTAGAGATAGCGCACGCGGTATTACCCGGCAAAGCCCTCTGTCGAAAACAGCAATTAGTGGTCTGTGAAGCAACAATTTACCCGCGCCTCACCCCTTGTCTATTTACGCTCAAATGCCGGAATGTTGAAGGTATTCGCAATACGACTCATTCGGATTTCCGTACTGCGGCTCATGCGACGTCGCTGCGGTCGACGTTAGCACCAGCAACGTATCGATTATTACCTGTCTTATCGTTACGCGGCTGTCTTGTGTTTGAGTTAATGCATCCGGCTCTTGAACACAAGACGCCAAAAAGCCGAGACCGAAGCAAACGAAAATATGTTTGATCACGGCCTCGACCCCTCAACTGGACTTCATTCAGCGTCATCCGCCACTTCATCGACAGCTTCGTCAACCGCTTCGTCAATCGCTTCGTCAATCGCTTCCTTATGTTCTTCTGCCATGTCGCCAACATCTTCCGCATCCTGCATTACGTCTTGCATCGTGTCAGCGACCTCTGCGCCGACCGTCTCCGCCGATTCCTCAACCGTTTCTACGGCCTCGTCAGTTGAACCGCCGGAATCACCACCGCTGCATGCGAACAAAGCCAGGCTCGCCAGTAACATCAGTAAGTATTTCATTGTTTTCTCCCTTTGTTTAATTGCTGGTAATACTTCTTATGAATCGTTCCAGGTATTCGTTGATCTCACTTAGATTCCCCGTCAAGCGATGATCCCCGTCCACCAAATGTAGTGTCGCGGAACACTTACGGGCAAAACGAATACTATTTTCGACCGGTACAATATCATCATGCCAGCCGTGCACGATGCAAGTCGGCATCGCCGGCGGTGGCGGGGTTAGGTCCTCATGCCCCTCCATATAGTAAGCCGGGGCCAGCACAAACAAACCCGCGGCCCCCAATGTATCGGCAGCGGCCGTCGCGACATGACCACCCATGCTGGAGCCGACCAGGATCAACGAATCGTTGATGGCCGAACATTCGCACACGAGTTTTTCTACTCGCGCGGACGGATCGGCGATACCCTGATAGTCGATGCTGTCGACACTGCAGTCCAATCCTTTGGCGAGTTCAGACATTGCCCGAATTTTAGTGCCCCAGGGCCCACTCTCCTGACCGTGCGAAAAAATTACCGTCGTCATACAAGTATGCCGTCGCCCGTGTCGCAGAGTTCTTCGATATGTCGCACCAGCAGCCAGTCGCGATCCTGCCCCCACACGACGAAGTCTCCCATCCGAATCGTGGGCACACCCCAGGAACCCGAGTCCATCATCGACTCGCGATTGGCCTCTATGCCTTCCCTCCAGTCATCGCTCTGCATCGCCGTCTCAACATCTGGCCAGAACAGCCCTGTTCGCCCGGTCACCTTTCGCATGCCCTCATCCGTCGCTACATCAATAGCCTCAGCCCAGATAGCAGCGCCCGCATTCAACAGAAAATCCCGTCCACGGCCCTCGGACTCAGCGTAGCGAAACACTGCAAGGCATCGCTCGACACCGGGACCCACCGGGTCAGCGATTTTTCCAAACGGAATATTCCGGCGAATCGCCTCCCGGAATGTGTCTTTGGCAATGTACAAAATCTTCGGTCGCGGCACCTGCATGCCGCGCATTACCATCGGCAGTACGGGCCACAACTTCAGTTCGACACCGAAAGCATCTGCGATCTGGTAGGTTTGCCGCAAAGCCAGATAGGAATACGGGCTACGGAACGAAACGAATAACTCAATCGGTGGCAGCTCCCTTGCGGTTTGCGGAGGCTTAACCGGTAAAGATACTTTCATCGCCTGTTTGATAGATGCCAACAGCGGATCGGGTGTATCCCCTCTGGCTGCGCCGAGCTCATCCAGTCGGTCGAGCAAGTAATGCAATCGATCGATACTCCAAAACCACTCACCAGCGTAATGCAGCATCGCGGAATTGTAATGACCGAGACTATCCTGAAGCTGTTGCGAGCGCGCGATCACTTTGCTCGCCGCTCCGTCTGTATCCACCGCACTGCTCATGCGTGCGGCCGCTGAGCTGTCGCCGCGCCAGAAAACGGCGAGTGCCTGACGCAGCTCATTGTCAAACGACTCCGTATCGACTAATGCCGCGACTGCGTTCGAGAGACCAATGCGATACTCGGTCGGTGGCAGGCTGCCTTTGTCCAGAAAAGGAATGCCGAGCTCAGCCGCCAGTCGCGCGCAATCGGCGACGGCGTACTCAGCCAACAGGTCCGGTGCCGGTTGATACTCGTCTCCGCGCGCCTGTGAGAGATACAAGCGAAGTTCGATATCGTAGTTCGCCGCCAGGCTCGGCAGATAATGGGACAGGATGTAGGAATACGGATCGTCGAGCTGCAGGAAAACCGAAACGACATGCGGGCGTCCGCTGATGCGTCGACGCATCTCGGACAAGCGGCGCCGCATCCGGATCAAAGTCGGGCTAAAAAGAATATTAAGTAGCAGCGATCGAATTTTTGGCTCTAGATTCATTCTTCGTCCCACATCGAGCTCGGCTTCCAGAGTAACTCATCGAGGCCGGGCTCCCAGCGGTATTTCTTCATGTCTACCTTGCCGTTGATGAGCGGAACACCCTCTTTGGCCAGGCGCTCACGCTGCGTCCGGAAATTCCTGCTGTTGGGGTCAAAGGCGCTTTTGCCCGACGACGTGATCACACGGTGCCAGGGTAACTCGAGATTCCCAGGCGTGTGACGCAGCGCGTAGCCGACCTGCCGGGCGCCCCGCGGAATACCGGAAATTTCAGCGATCTGGCCGTAGTTCGCAACAGACCCTTTTGGGATGTCCTGAATCGTTTCCCAGATTCGACGCATTCGGGTTTCCCGGTCGAGCGAAGGCATGTCAGCTCAATCCCAGGCGAGTTTGAATCTCGCGCTTGGCATCACGCAGCACGGTGTCTCGATCCAGAGAATCCAGTATTTGTTTGACGACCAGCTTGGGCCCACCATCACCCCATGACTTTCCTTCCGCGAGATACTCCGCCGCCGCCTGTCCGACGAGATACGTGCTGTAGTAGGCGATAGCACCTTGTGCGCCCGCGGTTAAGATCGTCGACAGTCCGATCGTTCCTACTTTCAATGCGCTGGACACGAAATGCAGTGCCCACACTGTTCCCATTAACGCTGCAGACTCGGCCATGATTACTTTTACAATCGACCCTGCCTCTTTCTGGTTCAGCGGCAAGTCATAGACTTTCGACAGGTGGACAACCATGCCGACATCGATGAAGGCAGCTGCGAACAGGTCGGCGACGGGTACGGGATTAAAGGCGACGGCGATACCTTTAGCGACGCAATAGGTACGCACCATTTTTTCACCGAGCTCACGTCTGGCTGCAAGAATTCGTCGACCAACCTGATCCGACAGATCCGACGCGAACAAGCTGGCATTCAATGCAGCCAGAGTCTTGCCCTCGGCTTCGAGTATTTCCCAAAGTCTTAGTTTGAGAGCGGCAATATCGGGCTCGCGGTGCCGCTGTAATTCGCTTTCGTTGCCAGCATCATCAATTTCGAGCACGAGCTGTGGTCTCGGATGTGCGGCCACGGCGATGACGTGCAAAGGATCGATAATTCCCGCGGTCTTTTCTCGCACTGACTTCAGCAACGCGTCGCGCTCATCGCTCGTATACAGATCTGTCTTGTTCAACGCCAGCAGTATCGGCCGGCCCTCTGAAATGGCGGCCTTTAGTGCATCGAGCTCTGTGTCTGTGATATCACCATCGATGACGAAGATCACCAAATCCGAACGAGCGGCGACCTCCCTGGCCAACGACTCCCGGTCTTCGCCACCGGCCTCATCAAGGCCCGGCGTATCAATGAGAAAAACGCCACCGACATCTCGTTCGTCCCAGGCCTGCATCTCCGAATATTTGGTTTCTCCGTGAACCGGACTGACAGAAAATCTTTCCTCGCCGATCAGTGCATTCAGGAGCGACGACTTTCCGGTGCTGACGCGACCAAAAGCCGACAGATGCAGGTGCCCGTGATCGAGCTTGTCGAGCATGGACTGCACGGCATCGTAATCGTGCGTAAGCGACTCGCGAACACCGTCCGGAAGACGCGCGTCATTGATCAGGTCGCGCAAGCTTTCGCGCGCCAGACTCAGGTGCCCTGCACCTTCGTCGCCGACTTTCTCAGTCGGTTTTTTCGTCCAGCGCCATTTTGGCAATGCGGCGAACGCCCGCTTCCAAATGCTCACTGATACCTTCCTCAAATTCTTTGGCTGCGGTTTCGGGAACCAGCTCGCCGTGGCGCGCCAGTGTCAGCACGAGACTTCGCCCCAGCGCATCGAAAATCAGACCATAAGCAACGGCGTGCGCCAAACCGCCTACCACGGTTCCCAGGCCCGGAAATGCCTTGAGTCCGTTACCCGCCACGGCCATTGATAAGGGCAGCGCGCGTCCAACCCGACTCTGGCCCATTGACAAAAACTCTTCAACATCAAGATCCCGTGGCGCTGCGCCGTAGATCTTGCAGAGCTCCTGAGTCATCGTTGTACCGATATATCCCTGCACCAAAATATCCGTGCCGGGACTCACCGCCGCCATCGCGCCGACAACAGCCTTGCGCGTCGCACTACGAATGATCTGCTCCGAGCGTTGCAGTCGATATTCACCTTCGGCCACCTCAAGCTTCTCCGCCGCAATCTGAAACACGGCGCGCTCTCTTTGTTCGTCCAGCGACTTCGTATCATCGCCGAGAAGGCGATTTATCGCGACGACCAGCACACCGATGTCAGCAGCCCTGTCACGTCGCACGGTCCCTTCGCTGCCATCGGCTTGTCGTTCAATCACTTCCCTTTCGCCACCGGCGCTGACAGCAACAACCTGGTCGCGCTGGATTTCACCACCCAGATCCTCGATTCGCTGCAACAGTTTTTGCATCAGCGTCGCCTGCTCATCGGCGGAGTATCGATCGGATTTGTTCAATACCAGAATGACCGGCTTAGCAAATGCCAGCAACGCTTTGATGGCGCTGAGTTCGGCCCGGGTGAGATCGCTGTCGCAAACAAACAATACGAGATGTGAGCGTTTGGCCTCTTCGGTCGCGATTTCATCCAGACCGTCTTCGTGTCCGCCGGTACCGGGTACGTCGGTCAGCAGGATTTCATTGCCTGTCGCGTTGCGCCATCTGAAGTGACGTATGTCGTCCGTCGAGCCGCCCACGACGTCGATCACGACATCGGCCTTTGGTACCAGCGCCTTGATCAGTGAGCTCTTTCCCGCGCTGATTTCACCAAAGAAACACAAGTGAATAGCACCTGTCGCCTGACGCGCTGCCAGATCCTGAAGTTCGGACTGAGCATCGCTTACATTCACGCCTTTCGCTTCAGCTTGCTGCAGTCGTTTCTTGATGTCGCTCTTCGACAGAGCCCTGGCCGGCTTGGCCGACGACGCGACTTTTTTCTTTACGACCAGCCGCCATACCAGCCAGACGGCCGCCAGGCCCAGCAACACCATGACGGCAATATACGTAAATAAAACAGCTGGCGGGCCAGCCCGAAGGCGGTCCCAGACGTTGAGCGCTGATTCGGTGATGAAGAGCAACGCACCCGTCGCAACAACGAAAACCAGGGCAATGACGACCGCGATCGCAACGCGAATGAATCGATCAAGTTTCATGGTCTGGCAGTTTACTATGTCGCGGCCATGGGCCGCTCCTACAGTTGTGATCTTACCCAGCGGTCGATTTTTGACTCAAGCATCGATAGTGGCATGGGACCGTCTTTTAGTACCTCGGTGTGGAAGTCCTTGACATTGAAATTCTCGCCAAGCACTGCCTCTGCCTTGTTACGTATTTCGCGAATCTTGAGTTGTCCGACCTTGTACGCCAGCGCCTGACCCGGTATCGCCATGAATCGTTCAGCCTCCGCGACAGCTCGCGCTTCCGCCACGGCTGAGTTGGCATACATGTAATCCAGCACGTCCTGGCGTGACCACTGCTTTGCGTGAAGACCGGTGTCAACGACCAGTCGAATGGATCGCCAGAGCTCTGCATTCAAGCCGCCGAAGTACTGGTAAGGATCGGTATATACGCCGAGTTCCTTGCCAAGAGATTCGGCATACAGCCCCCAACCCTCCGAGTAGGCCGTAAAGCCGCCGAAACGGCGGAAGCCGGGCAGACTTTCATTTTCTCGTTGAATCATGATCTGGAAATGGTGGCCGGGAATAGCCTCATGCAGGAACAGCGATTCCATCGCCCATTTGCCGCGCGCCTTGATGTTATAGGCGTTCGCGTAAAAGATTCCAGGCCGCGAACCGTCTGGCGTGCCTGACTGGTAGGAGCCGCCCGCAGCCGACGCCTCACGAAACGGCTCAACACGACGTACTTCGAAGCTCGTCTTCGGCATGACATCGAAGAGATTCTTCGACAGCTCCGTGATGTGGTCTGACATATCGCGGTAGCCCTGAATGAGTTCTTCTGCTTCATCGTAGAAAAACCGGTCGTCGGTGTTAACGAACTCGAAAAACTCTTTCAAGCTGCCTTCGAAACCAACCTCTTGCATCACGCCATGCATTTCTTCGTGAATACGCGCGACTTCATTGAGCCCGATCTGATGAATCTCATCCGGCGTCATATCAGTAGTGGTACGCAAACGCACCATGTAGGCGTACCAGTCCGCACCGTTCGGTTGCGCATAAAGACCTACCGTCTCGCGGGCAGCACCTAAGTATTCGTCACCCAGAAAATTACTAATACGCTGGTAAGCCGGAATGATCGTATTGGTTATCTTGTCTTCATACGCAGCCGTCAGACGCGTCCGGTCTTCGTCGCTGAAATCCTCCGGCATATTGCTAACAGGACTGTAAAAATTGCTGTCCTGCACATCATCAACAATGTGTGCATCAACCTGGGGCAGGAGTTTTTGCATAAGAATGCGGGGCTGCGTTACGCCCTGGTTCATGCCTTCCTTCATGTTGCTGATGACCTGGTCAATGTTGATCGAGAACTGGTCGGCTCGGCTCAGGAAGTCTTCGTAGTCCTTAACGGATTTGAACGGGTGCGCACTCGTACCGCTGCCGAGCTGCACGAAGAAATTCGTCATCGAATAAAACTGATTGATTGGCTGCAAATGGAACGGGTATTGATTGCCTTCGAGTGACTGTTCTCTATTGATCCTGAACAGGTCGTAGCTCAGCTGGTCCTGATACTCGAGTTGCGTCCGGTCAATCTGCAGCAGCCGTTCCAGGAACTCTTCGTCCATCGCCGTCGCTTCGGCGATGTATTCAGGGCTGTTGGAATTGGCCATTCGATCGTTATAGCGGTGGTCGCCGATAAACGTCGCGTTGAGCGGGTTCAGCTCCAGATCGCGCTCGAAATGCTCTGCAAATAACTCTTGTAAAGCTTCGGCAGAGTTAAGCTCTGGCGCTACAGTCGCAGTTTGTTCCTGAGATTCGCCACAAGCAGCGACAAGGAAAACGGCAGCGAGCATCGCTGCAGCAGGATTTTTCATTGGGGAGCCCCTGAGTTGGAATCAGGCGATCATAAACCCAAGGTCGCGCTGTGCAAAGTTCGAAAGGTTCGGTGCAACGATATCAAGGTCTGCATCCGGAATACCGAACCATTTCGCCAGCGTTGCCGCGTACTGATCGACCGATGTGGACGGAATCATGCGCCCTCCGCCGACGTCTTCCGGACCGCCGATTTCGAGAGTCGGGAACGATCCGTAGATGTCCCGGCCGTTGACGGCACCGCCGAGGACTATCTGGTTACCTGCCCACGCGTGATCGGTGCCATCGCCGTTCGATGTCAAAGTCCGGCCGAAGTCCGACTGCGTGAATGCAGTAACGCTGTTGGCAACACCGATATCGACCGTCGCACTATAGAAAGCTGCCAGTGCATCGCTGACGCCACCCAGGAGTCCGGGCTGATCCTGGTTTTGATTATCGTGAGAATCAAACCCACCGATTCCGACAAAGAATATCTGTCGTTGCATATCCAGTTCTGCGCGCGATGCGATCAGCTTCGCAACCGTTGATAACTGTCGGCCCAGTGGAGTAGCTGGAAACACGGTGGTTATGACTCCGCTGTTCTCCGCATTGGCGATCGCCGTAGAAACAGCATCCGCCGCCTGTACGGCGCGGCTCTGAATGTCTGCAAATCCACGCTCATAAATAGAATTGTACCGGGCATCAAGAACCCGTTGAAATGCCAGCCGCTGATCAAAGAGAATGCTGGTCGGGTCGTCAGAAAAGCCCTCAAACTGCAGTGGCCCGTCCGGGCCCATCACGTACGCGATCGTACTTTGCGCCGACTGGTACAAGCTGGTGCCATTCAGGGACGCATTGGTTGCCATTCCTTGCGTAACGACCTCCGGCTGGATCAAATCTGCGATGCGTCCCGCCCAACCGGTCTTGCTGGTATCGGCTCCCTTGAGAGAATGCCACTGCGACTGCTGATCGTTATGTGAGAAAAGTTGCGACGGCAAGATGACCGACTGATTCTGATATTCCGTTTTCGTCGTTGGTTCAACGAGTGGACCAAGACTCGTAACGAACGCCGCATTGCCCGACTCAAACAGCGTTTGCAGACCCGCCATCGAAGGGTGCAGGCCAAAGGGCTCTGACCCCGGTGTTTGCGACACTGGATTTATGGGCAGCAGGTCCCCCTGCGGTATCGCGAGATTTTGCCTTGACGCTGCATAAGCGTTGTATTCCGCAGTAGTGTTTGGCACCAGCATGTTGAATGAGTCATTGCCGCCGTGCAGAAACACACAAACGAGCGCACGATAGTCATCAAACGGTGCGGCGGCGCCAAAGCCTTGCGTATAAGCAAAACCCGGAGTGCTAACCAATGCCGCAGCGGCGCTGCTTTGCATCAGAAAATTGCGTCTGTTAATTTTTTTCATAATTCTTCTCCCGGCGAATCGCCGTGCTTAATGCTGGTAGGCGTACTCGGGTGAGGTGACAACAAAGTAGATGGTTTCCGCCGTTCGAATCGCCGCTTCTGTTTCGGGGATCAACGCCAACATTCCGGCAATTTCGTTTCGCAGCGGCGTAGAAATTTGGCCGCCAAGCAGTTTGCCCGCAACGGATTCGATTAATGCATCGATATCTGCCGCGATCAGCATTTCCGCTTCAAAATTGATGAACACATCATCGGGCTGTAAATTCTGATTGGTCGAATTCAAGCCGAACACCTGAGCGAACATATAATTAGTCACAAATGTGTTGAGGAATTCCGTTGAGATTTCCAACTCCGGAGCAACCAGGCCGCCATCCTGTATCTCACCCGGCGGGGCGTAAAAGGGACTGAAGAAATTAAATACATGTGGCGCCTGCAGCGGACCTTGCCCGAAGACGAAAGAAGCGAAGCCAATAGGGTATCGGCCGGTTGCCGAGATCGCGTTGTAGGCGCGCCACAACTGTGTCAGGCGCACCAGCGGTTCTTTGATTTTTCCATCCAGCTCCGTTGCAGCGGCCGGCCGCGCCTCAATATCCATCAGGATAGCCTTCACAACGGCACCGAGGTCGCCGCGCACGCCTGAGCCGTTATTGTCGAACACATTGGCAACACGGGTGATGTAGGCAGGCGACGGATTACTTGTAACCAGACGTTGAATAAGCCGAATCGCCATAAACGGGCCGACGTTCGGATGATCGAAAATATTATCGAGTGCCGCAGCCAGGTCCTGATCGCCGCTCTGGCCGGCCGGCAGCGTTACTCCACCGAGAATCGTCTTCGCCCCGGTGTCGTGAAACTCCGGCCACAACACCATCGGTAGGATATCGTTGCGCAGACTCCGCTGCGGATTTCGAAATCGCGTTGTCTCAGCGTACGTCCAACCCGTGTACACATGAGCGAATCCTTCGATGATCGACTGATCATAGGTAGGAATCTGTTGGCCGTTCCCATCCAGTCTCGGACTGCCGTCCTGGTTCAGTTCGATGAGACCGATTGAAAACAACTGCATGAGTTCACGCGCGTAATTCTCGTCCGGCCGAATATTGTTCACGGCATCCGGTTTCTCATTACTCAGCATGCTGAGATAAACACCCATAGCGGGATGCAGCGTTACCTTTTCAATCAATTCCCGGTAGTTGCCAAATGCGTTTTCGACCAACAAGTCATAGTAGCTGGTTGTCGAATAGGGTCGATCCTGCAGCGCGCCAATCTGCGACACAACGAAAATCTCTGACAGCGCGAACGCAACTCGCTGGCGTAGCTGGTCGTCGCCATGCAATGCATTACGAAACCAGATATCCACCCGATCATTATTCATCTGTCCCATTGGCTGGACCACGGGTAACGACAGCATAAATGGCAGGTTCAGTGAGGCCGGCTTTCGCATCTGGTCGTCGATCCAGGCTTCATGGCGCATCGTAATGAACTGATCGGCTGCGGCCTCTGTGGCACCGAAAGTTGTCTGGTTCAGAAATTGAAACGCTTCTGCCTTAGTGATCGCTGCAGGTGGCGGAGGCGGGGGTGGCTGCGGTTCCGAGCCACCACCCGAACCACCGCAACCGGCAAGCCCAATGCTCAATACTGCTGTGAATGAAATGAGTTTATTCATAATTATTGCTCTGCGGCCAACGCCTCCAGATAAGCGATTTGCTCAGCGTTGAGCAGGTTCTTGAGTCTTATCAACATAGTCATCTGCTTTTTCTTAACCTGATTTTCGGCCAGCAACGCTTTATTCGCGTGCTTCAACACTTCGGCCTCATCGATCGGTGCCTTGTCGAGCTCGAGCATCAATGCCTGGTACGCCTCACGCATATCCCATTCGTGCTCGGCAATGCCGGACTGTACCTCCACAACAGCAGCCCGGATCTCGGTGAACTGCTGCTTGGAAAGATTGAGCTCTTCCTGCTGCTTCATGATGATGTCGGGGGCGAATAATTTGCCTTTGAACACATCGTCCTGAGGGCCCTTGGCAAACGCCGTGCCTGTTGCCAGGCAGATGACTGCAGTAGCCATCGCCAGATTTCTTAGAATTCCCTTCTTCATAGTAACGCTCCTTCATCAGTATCGGTTGACATGCCCGTAGACTCGAACAGCCTCGGAATCTCCCGATAAATGTCAAATTGGTGCACGGGGAGCAGAGAATCGCTGGGTGCCGACCAGGACGTGGTCGCCACGAGCTCCTCTACATCGACGTACCTGAACTCGTCTTCGGATGTTGGCAGCAAACCCAACACCAGCATGGCAATCGCTGCTGCTGCCGCCAGGCCAGCGAAGCGCACTCTCCGCCGGTTTCGTGATGGCTCGCACAATCGTTGTTCAGAGGCCGCAAAGGTCTTCTCGAAATCGGGAACCTTGCCATCCGCCTGTTGCTGCGCCGTTTGCAACGCATCACGCAATGCCGCGTCATCTTTACTCATCATTGCGATCTCTTCCGTCGTCGAGTTTCACCCGCAGTGCTTTTTTTGCACGGTCATAGTGCACGCGCCCTGTACCCGTTGTGACGCCCATCACCCGGGACGCTTGTTCTATCGTCATGTCGCGGCAGAACACGAGCTCTATTACGTCGCGCTGCCGTTGCGGTAGTCCCTGTACGGCGAGCCAGAGCCCTGAGTTTTCCGCAACTGTCGGTGCCGCGACTGAGTGATCCAGCGCGTTTTGTTGAACGTGCTGTACCAGTCGCAAACGTGATGCCATGCGGCGGTAACGGCCTTTCGCCAGGTTTTGTACAACCGAGAAAACGAAAGTCTTCAGCGAGGAACGTTCCGCGAACTTCGCTTTGCCAGTCAATAATTCAACGTATGCCTGTTGCACAAGATCCTCCGCTACCGTGCGATCAAAACCGCAACGGGAGAGGGCCCAACCGAATACCTGGTCGTGTATGGCTTCCAATGCCGATCGAGATATGTGTGGATTGTTTTCCAGAACATCGTTGTCTCTCATACCCTCTCCCGGTTACTTGGTGGCATGAGGAAGATGCTCATATGACAACGGATGGTTGCAGAATCAGGTCGCGGAATGTCTTATGGTAAGTCCGAACGCAGTACTGCCGACACGAAAGCCCGACGCGGTCTGATGCAGAGTCAGTGATATGGGCTCATCACAGCCCGCCGGATGGAATTTGAGCAAGATAGTGACGCCATGTTCTTCGCTGTCGGAACGATTGCTGACCCCGGCGTCGCACTGCACGATGAAATCGTCGTCAACCAATGCGCCCAGGTCATCGAGACAATGCAGGTAAGTCAGCACCTGGCCACGCAGCCGTCTTGCCAGCGCATTGTCTTCAGGCTCAAACACGGCCCATCGAGTTGCCGTTGCTATTGTGCTGATGATTCGCAAACAAAAACGCCGCACCGGTAATTTTGAAAACCTGGCATAGGCTTCGCTACCACGTCCCATCGTCACGGACCCCGAAAGCCGCGTCTTGCCTGCCGGTCCCGCCGCGAGGGTGTTCAGCCCTGCTCGCATCAACATCAACTGATCGTCATCGCTGAGCTCATATTCAGGCTTTAGCTGGCGATGTAAACCCAGGCCCTGCTGATCCAGTGTCTGCCAGGGACCGTATGTCCTGTCCAGTTTGCACAGCAATCCGGCCAACGCGGCGCCAGCCGGTCGCGAGACATCAGCATCACCACGACGCTCGATAACGCGAGGATAATAGCCCAGCAGATTCGGACTCGCATACCCGAGGTCCCGAACTCCGTCAACAGCCTCTTGCGCTGTCGACCAGTCCGGCAGCGGATCGACGATCAACATTGCACCACGTTCTCTGCAATACAGCTCCGCTGCGAGAACGGCGGCGGGCCCAACGTCCCTGCCCTTTCCGGGCGCGGGTAGATAAAGCAGATCGAATTGTTCAATTTGCTCCAAAGCAAACAAACCACTGCGTTCGCGTCGTGAGCCAACCAGGTCGTAATTCGAGAGTTCGGCACCATCAGTCCCTGCTTGAACATGATCAACATAACTGGGTTCGTAGGGCCTTCCGGATACGGTTGTTCGCTCGGGACGATGTGTTGGATATGGATGTTCGACTCGCGCCATCTCCGATGCCAGCAGCTCATCAGCAACAAACGTGGCGGAGTCCTTCTCCCAGGACAGTTTGCGAAAAAACTCCTGATCCAGAACTGTGCCCGTTGTGGGATTCACTCGCTGCAACGTAAGGTTGAACAGCTCTTCGTTATCGCCATCAATGCCATCATAATCAACTGCAGCACGAATGAATTCTGTCGATCCGGGCTCAACAGCGCGCAACACCAGCGCTGACCCACTCGCCGGCAAACACAGCATAGCGCCGCGCGCATTGTTTGCGACACGAACGATATAAAGTCCCTTGCCACCGTGATCGAAAAACTGTTTTACGGCCGGGCCAAGACTTGAGCGTCCCCACACATCGCCGAAACGGCGTCGAAACTCACCAAAATTGTTGAGCAGGACCGGTGTATTCAGGGGACCACGAAGCGCACGGCCAATAAAGGCAGCCGTGGTTTCTGGGCACACATCGATGGGTTGATCCATCGCTGCGATTTCGGTGACCGTGATACCGTGGTCAACTGCATCTGACAAACCTGTCTCCGAACCTGGTCAGATTAGCGTTGACACATTCTAAACATTCGCGATCAAGTGTGCACTTGGTTAATCTCAACCGTCATGACCGATTATCTGCTAAACGCGTATCCTGGGCTCGCGGGAAAACTGCGAAAGCGGTCGTTTGCCGCGCTACCGACGCCGATCTCGCACCACGAGGTTGAGCTGCCTGCCGGAACGGTTTCGATAGCGGTGAAACACGACGATCAGACCAACGCCATCTATGGCGGCAACAAAATCCGCAAACTTGAGTACATTCTTCAACGCGCGGAGGATCGCGGCGCCGAGCGTGTCGCAACGTTCGGCGCTGTTGGCTCCAACCATGCGCTGGCCACCGCGATTTTCGCCAAAGAGTTCGGTCTGGGGTGCACTTGCTTTCTGGCGCATCAGAAACAAACACCCAATATCTCCAGGATACTCGATACACATCTGCAGCTCGGCACCGAACTTGTGCGATACGGGGGTGGCACCAACCGAATTGAGCTCTATCGTCGCTATTTACAAAACCGGAAGACATGGGTCATCCCATTGGGCGGTACCTGCTGGCTTGGGGTGGTTGGTTTCATCAACGCGGGACTGGAGCTGGCGTCGCAGATTGAAGCTGGCGACATCAAAGTACCCCAGCGAATTTACATCGCGAGCGGCACCATGGGCAGTGTCGCGGGTCTGGCGCTGGGGCTGGCACTGGCAAACCTGCCAACTGAAATTCATTCAGTCCGCGTTGCCAGCAACCAGTTTGCTAAACAGGACGTTCTTGATCGACTGATGAAAAAAACAGCGACGATGCTAAATCGCCTGGACCCGACGATTGCGATCGACTCTGCGACCCGCACAAGAATAATCTGGCGTGATGAATTCTACGCCGGTGGATACGCGATCGCGGGTGACGCGACTACACGTGCGGTCGATTTCGCGAGGGACTATCTGGGACTAACGCTGGACACAACGTACACGGGCAAGGCGATGGCGGCATTAATACATGATCTTGAGTCGGGTAACGACGGCGCGACTACGCTCTTCTGGAACACCTACAATTCACGTCCATTGCCAGTGATCGATCATGAGAATTTACCGCTGCGAAACCTACCGGAGCAGTTCGAGCAGTATTACGAGTAATCACGCTCAACCAATGCGATTCGGACCCTGAAGGATGAATACCAGTTGTCACGTCCTGATTTTTGCGCCTCAAGGTGTTCAACATTCGCCTTCCATTGCTTGATGGAGTCAAGATCTGCCCAGTACGAAACGGTAATACCAACACCTGCTCTCGCCGACTCGATCCCCAGGAATCCTTGCTGCCGGGACGCCAGCTCGACCATTTTATCTGACATTTCTCTGTAGCCATTGTCGCCGTCGGTACGAATCGATGTGAATATTACGGCGTAGTAGGGTGGTTTTGGGGTATTGGCGATTGGCAATGTCTTGCGTCCTCATTGGTGTTCGATCATTCGTCAGAATTTGTCAAAAGTATACACGGTGGTCTGTCCTTCATACTCGTAAACACCGACTACCTCGAGAATCAGGAGATCGCCCTGAAGCGTGCCCCTGTCATTCGATGTCATGTCGTCATAATTAAAGGTGATTTGGTTACCCGAAATCTCGTATTGCGCGGTGAACATCGTAAAGTCACCGAGAGTAGAGGTTTTGAGGCCATCCTTGTCAGTGCAATTGACCCGTTCCATGGCAAACGCGCCAGATCGCCCTTCCGAATTGAGTAACAGTGCCCCACCGAATGTCAGATATTCGCAGCGTTTGCCGTCCCCTTCCTTTGTCCATGAAACAGCCGGAATTTCCTGCCCATTGATCTGTATTAGCGCGTAGGTAGCAGTAACCGACACCGACTGCGCCTGGGAGCCACCCAGAAAAATCGCCAGCCCTGATATTGCGATGATCTTGACAGCAATGATTCCGTGGACATTGTTAGCCATTTCACCATCCTCCCGTGGACTTTTCCCCTACAGTGGATAGTTACGCTTAGCGGGTCTTGTTACCTGATCGAACACTGATCTAATACTGATGTTTGCCAGATGAACCAGCTTCGACGTACGGTGAAATCAGGATAGACTTCCGGGAACACGCCATGTCGCGACAGTGTCGTGTTCCTGCTCCTGAACCTCTGTCATAAAGAGGCACACAACAGCAAGGTGAAAACGATGAAACTCCAAGAACGCCGACTGGAAAAAGGATGGTCGCAGGAAGAACTGGCCCGCCATTCCGGATTAAGCACCCGCACGATCCAGCGGATTGAGGGTGGACAAAAAGCCGGACTGGAATCGCTAAAATGCCTTGCTGCTGTGTTCGAAACTTCCATAAGCACATTAATGCAGGAGCAGACGATGAGAGACGAAAAGCACGCAGACCAGGCAGAGCAACCAATGATCAATAAGATTGAGCGAGACGCAATTGAATTTGCTCAGTCCCTGTTGGCCGGACCCAAAAAAGGAAAGGCTGATTCACTGAGCAAGATTGAGCGAGATGCGATTGACTACGCAAAGAACCTGTTGAGTAAATTCAAGACCTGAATCCGCCATCCCATAGCTGCCGGTCGGGCGATCTGAGGTAAGATGACGGCCTGTGGCCCGTTGCGGTAACTGAGAATTTTCGGCGGAAGGGAATGAGCATGAAAGGAAAACTGTGCATCGCCGTCATCTTCTGTATTGCTTCCGATGGAGCGGTTGCCCGGTCATGCCCGGAGTTGGACCCATACGAAGCTGTTGAATCCGCGTATAACAATAGCGATTTAGTCTTCGTCGGAAGAGTCGAAGAAAATGAATCCTTTGTGGGTCACGCCCCGGAAATATTTATCGAGACGAAGTGGAAGGGGCCTGAAGTTCTCAGCATTAAGATGCACCGATATTCATGGGGTTCCCGCGACGCCCGCGTCTTTTTCGCGGCGCAATCTGATGAGCCACTAGGCTGGAGCAATCGTTACCCGGACTGTTTTCCTCGACATTCGGCGATTACGGTCGAGCAGGTGTTGACTGAGATTCTTGGCGAACCAAGTCCGCCATCCGAAGATGCAATTACTCGAACCTACGTCACCTTTCTAGGAGTTTTGTTGGCCACCGCAGGCGGAGTTGGCGTTTTTGCATGGAACTCAAAGTTGAAATATCGTTCCTGAGCAACAGAATCGAGCGTCTCCTGTGGCCGACACGCGACAGTCACCAGAAACTTGAACGAACGACTGCTATCGGTGAGAGCAGCCACCACGCGTTACCGCGGAAACATAATTTTCCAGGTGACCAATAATCCTCCACGTGGAGGATTTGCTCGAATCTACTTTAAGTTCCACGCGTAGTGATCCTCCCGCGGGAGGATCACCGGCCGCTTCACTTTGTATTCCCGCCGGTCGCGTTGTTCGCGGTATAATTTCCTGTGACCCAATTCGGACATTGAGTGATTTCGGGTTTCTTAACTTGGAACTCTACCCTTAAATGGAATTTTCAAAGACATGGGGCGAAGTTCTCGCCGACAGACTTGCGCGGCGACTAAAGCGGATTCGGGTGACGGCAATACCGCTGACTCTGCTCGTATACGGTTACTGGCGCTATAAACTCGGATCAGGCATTGCAGATTCGATTTTTGTAGCGACTATACCTCTGATACTGCTGGGCGTTTCCTATCTGCACGCTTGGGGGGTCCTGAACTACGGAGATCGCCTCGAAACGCTGAAAAAGATAGAGAAAAAGCAAGAAGCTTACTCGTACGTATACGGTGGTGTTCGTAGCGAAATCAAATTGCTTTTAATCAGCCTAATTGTTGCGATCTTATTGGTGAAGTTTCGTTAGGTTTTTTGTCCGCTATTGGCCGAGGCTGTGTGAAAACGTTGACTTCATTATAATGTAAATGTCTCAGCATCAGAGTGAGCTGCATGAAGCGTTTCATTGAAGGCGAGAACCGATCCCAGAGCACATTATTCCCTGAGAGCCTTGACGATTACATCGCAGAGGACAATGCGGTGCGAGTAGTCGATGCCTTCATCGACAAGCTCGATCTGGGGAAGCTTGGGTTTGATCGGGTAGAACCAAGCGCGACCGGTCGTCCAGGCTATCAGCCGGCGACGATGCTGAAGATTTATGTGTACGGTTATCTGAACCGCATACAGTCGAGCCGCCGCTTGGAGCGGGAGTCACATCGCAACGTCGAGCTGATCTGGCTGACCGGGCGATTGATGCCGGACTTCAAGACCATTGCCGACTTTCGTAAAGACAACCGCCAGGCGATCCGGCGCGTGTGCGTGGAGTTTGTCGGTGTGTGCCGGGAGCTTAAGCTGTTCTCAGCGACGCTGGTGGCGATTGATGGCAGCAAGTTCAAGGCGGTCAACAGTCGTGACAAGAACTTCACCAGGAAGAGCGTGAAGCGGAGACTGCAAAAGACACAAGCGAACATCGACCGTTACCTGGCAAAGCTGGATGCGGTGGACCGGGAAGAACCGGAGATCCGCGCAGTGACGGCCACGGAGCTTAAACAGAAGATCGCCTCGATGGAGGCGAAGATGGAAGAGCTGAAGCAGCACGAGGTCGAGGTTGAAGCGCACCCAGACAGTCAGGTATCACTGACCGATCCGGATGCCCGCTCGATGATGAAGGCCGGCGGTGGCAGTACGGTGAGTTATAACGTGCAGACGGCGGTGGACAGCAAACATCACCTGATCGCAGCACACGAAGTGACCAACGCACCGAGCGATCGCAGTCAGCTTGCTTCGATGGCGGGTCAAGCCAAGACGGCACTCGATGCTAAGACACTCACCGTGATCGCCGATCCTGGCTACTACAAGGGCGAGGAGATTGTTGACTGCTATGCGGCCGGCATCAAGGCGCTGGTACCGAAGGTGGACACCTCAACCAGCAAAGCCAAGGGACGCTATTCAAAGGCCGACTTTCGCTACGACGCAGAACAGAACGAATATGTTTGTCCGGCCGGGCAGCGGTTGACGTACCGCTTCGACAGTGTCGAAAAGGGTAAGACGCTGTGGGTCTATATGACCTATGAGTGTTCATCGTGTCCGCTGCAATCGAAGTGCACCACGGGCAGTGCCAAGCGAATCAAGCGTTGGGAACACGAACAGCGACTCGAAGTGGCAGAAGCTGAACTAAAGAAAAACCCGGATGCGATGCGACAGCGTAAACGGCTTGTCGAGCATCCTTACGGCACCATCAAATACTGGATGGGATCGACGCACTTTTTGATGAAACGACTACCCAATGTTCAGGCTGAGATGAGTCTGCATGTGCTTGCCTACAACCTCAGGCGAGCGATCAACGTTCTCGGCGTACCGAAGATCATCGAACAACTGCAGGCGGCCTGAGAGGGCCTTTTCGAATGTCGTCGTACCAGAACACGCTGACGCGACGAACTTTTTAGCAAGAAACCAAGCCGAGAATCTTGATGCCGTTACGACGATCTCACTCAGAGACACACAAAACCGAGCGGTTTTCCAAGTTCACACCGACATGCCAACAAATACTGCTCTTTTCACACAGCCTCGGCCGACTTCAGCCCGTTACAGAGTGGATTTCCAGGTAGTTTGAAGGACTGCTTTCGGGAGGCGCAGACGTTCAATCTCAGCCTTCGGATCAATGGCTGCTCAGTAGCCAAATCGAGAACCCAGAATAACTTTCCAGGATGATCAACAATCCTCCCGCGGGAGGATTTCTTGAATGAGAATCATTAGCGATAATGCTCGATGTCAACAGCCACCCGAACTACAACGTTTCGCCCTCTGCCTCCGCGTCAACCTCATTCATCATCTCACGGATCTCGGCGAGAGTCGGTTCGTTGGGGTCCGGCTCTACAATGTTGTGAACCACACGAGCGCGGGCCATCACCTCTGTCGCGTCGTACTGGACAATGCTGACAGGTACGCCGCTGGGCGTGGCCGACAGTGAAACAATGTGTTGTTGCAGATGATCGTTGAGTGCCTGTCCCTCGGCGCCCACTTGCGAATCCAGCAATGCCTGCAGTCGGTCTTCTGCCAAAACCGTATCGTCTTCCAGCGGTGCGTGGGCTTCGAAGTAATGCACGCCGTCTTTCTGGCCCATCTGATACGGCTCGTTCATGATCGTCACAACTTCGCCGATCTCGACCAGTCCATAAAGAAACTCAATGTTTTCCGGATACAGCCGCACGCAGCCGTGGCTTACGCGCATCCCGACACCGTAGGGTTGGTTCGTGCCGTGAATGAGGTAGCCCGGCATATCGAGTTTGAGCACGCGGGTGCCCAGGGGGTTATCAGGACCCGGCGGTACGATGGACGGCAATGGATCACCCATCTCGGCATGCTCGCGTCGCACCGATGCCGGCACCCACCAGGACGGATTTTGGGCTTTCGCAACGACGGTTGTTTCACCAAGCGGCGTCTCCCAACCGACACGACCGATGCCGATCGGATAAGTGAACACTTGCTGGCGCTCACCCTCGGCTGGTTTTGGATAATAAAATAGTCGCTTGGTCGCAATATTCAGAATGACGCCGCGTTTGGGCGCATCCGGTAACACGTACTGTGTTGGCAACAATACCGGCGTGCCCTCTCCCGGCAACCACGGATCGATGCCGTGATTTGCATCGATGAGATCGTCATAACCAAGGCCGTAGGTTCTCGCCAGGTCTGAAAATGTATCGGTTGCACCGGCAAAAACGATCTGTGGCTCACCGATAACGGTTTGCTCATCGCTTGCAAGCGTGAATATATTGCCATCGATCGGATCCAGCACGGGCCGATCTTCAGTCGGCACGACGTCCGGACCGGCACTCTTGTTCATTCCCGCCAGAAAGCCATCAAGCGTCTCGCAGCCTGCGGTTGTGAGCAACAGGGCGAACAGCAATAGTCGTAATTGGATTTGGCGGTGTTTGAACAATCGAGTAATCCGGTTCGGTGGTCGCCTATTCTAACAGCGTATTCGGTCGGCTGACCCTGACTGTCAGCGGCCAGATCACGGCGCGCTCATTATCCCCCCACGCCGCCGTCAGTTCGGCCTCAATTTGGGAGACCGGGTCCGTCCCGTTCGCGGCCTCATAACGCTTGGTCGCGGACCAGGTCTGCAGGTAGCCAAGCATGTCAGCAGCGGTCCACATGAGCGAAATTGAAAAATCCGGCGAAGGAACCACTGCGCCCGGCATTATTAACTCCGGATAGCCCTGATCGACCATCGCTCGTTCCGGTGACCAATATTCACCGACTATGCCATTATAAAGTGAGTCAATGATCGCATCGCACGCTGTGCTTACCTGGCCCATTTGATAGGCCCAGATAGCGAGTACGCCTTCAGCACGAAGCACACGACGCACTTCCGCCATGAACGACTTCTCATCGAACCAGTGAAAAGCCTGTCCTACCGTTATCAGATCAACTGACCTATCAGCGAGTCCGGATTTCTCGGCGGTCGCAACGCGATATTTGACCTTTGGATGAGCGACCGCCGAGTCGATCTGCGATTGACTCGCATCGCTGGCTATAACATCGGAAAAATAATTCGTGAGCGCTACAGCTACCTGGCCGTTGCCGGTCGCAGAGTCCCAGGCCAGCGTATGCCCACTCGATTCCGATGCAAGAAACTGAAAGAGTTCGTCAGGGTACGTCGGACGGTATTTCGCATAACCCTTTGATTGCGCAGAAAAGTAGTCCTTGAACTTGCCTGTCAATTCCAGGTCTTTTTACAGTTCGGGTCTTTGCCATCCGCCAATGCCTGATTGTAAATCGGCAAGGTCTTTTGCCACTGGGAAATCAGGTTTTCGATGCGGGTTTCGCTCGCCGGGTGAGTGGACAAATGCTCCGGTGGCTTTTTACCACCTTTGGCGGACATGTTTTGCCAAAGATCGACTGCAGCGCGCGGATCGAATCCGGCTTTGGCCATGTATTCAAGCCCAACGATGTCCGCTTCAGATTCCTGGCCCCGGCCCATCGGTAGCTCCATACCCAGTGCTGCGCCGGCACTCATGACCTGGCTGGCTGTATAAGCTCCGCCGGTGTAACCGCCGCCCATAATGACAGCCAAAGCCTCAATACCGATTCCTGTCAGCGTACCGCGCGAAGCACGCTCATTGACGTGCTTCGCCGTTACGTGCGCAATCTCGTGGCCAATAACGGCGGCGAGTTGATGCTCGTTCTCGGTAACCTCAAGTATTCCCGTGTATACGCCGATTTTGCCTCCCGGCATTGCGAAAGCGTTTATCTGGTTTTGCTCGAATATCGCGAGCTCCCATTCAATATCGCTGTACGGCGGATTGAGCTCCCCGACAACGGCCTCTGCAACGCAGGCAACGAAGTCGATCTTCGCCCGGTTGGTGGTTAGCGGCAATGTGGCCCGGTAAGCGTTGAAAGTAGATCTGGCTTGCGCCTCCAGCTCTGCATCCGACTTCAGGATTAGCTGACCACGGCCGGTCGGCGATGTAGAGCAGGATACGACAAAGACCGCAAACACCAGCGATAACAATAATTTGGAACTATGCTTGACCTTGATACCCATCACGCGACACTCCTCATTCGTTTCTGCTCGATTGATCCGGCAATTATAGCGCTCCAAAGCGCCATTCTCCCCGCCATTATTTCGACCGCCGGGTCGCGGTTCAGTTCCGTGTCGTCAGCGCGGCAATCGCGACTCAAACTTCTGCCGCCAACCGGCCGCATCTGCCTTTTCCAGGGCGCTATCGATGCCACCCAACAGGCGTTTTTGCAGTGGCTGCTTGATCTTGAAGCACACAGAATAAAGGTCGCGCTCACCCACGAGGTCACTGAGCAGCTCATCGCTGGTGCGAATTTCATCGGCAAGCCCAAGTTCCAGTGCACGGGTGCCATACCAGTGCTCGCCCGTTGCGATTTTTTCGAGATCCATATCCGGCCGGTATCTGGCCACCGCGTCCTTGAACAACGTGTGCACGTCTTCGAGTTCTTCCTTTAGCTTCGCCCGGTCTTCGTCGGTATTTTCACCAAACATAGTGACCGTGCGTTTGTACTTGCCGGCCGTCACCTGTTCGAATTCAACACCGTGGCTGTCCAGCATACGATTGAAATTCGGTATTTGTGCGAGCACGCCAATGGACCCAAGTATCGCGAACGGTGCCGCGTAAATTTTGCTTGCCACGCAAGCCATCAGATATCCGCCACTCGCTGCGACTTTGTCGACGCACACGAGCAGCGGAATAACGTGGTCTCGAATACGCGCAAGCTGCGATGCGGCCAGGCCATGCTCGTGTACAACACCGCCATGATTCTCCAGGCGGACAATCACGTTATCGTCTTCGGTCGCAACGTCGAGAATCGCACTGACCTCTTCGCGTAAAGACGGCACGGCGCTGGCTTTCAGGTCGCCTTTGAAATCGATCACGAAGCTACGCGGCCGTGTTGACTCATCTTTCGCGGCGGCCTTGTCTTTCTTTTTCTTCGCTTTGGCGGCTTTTTTCTGCTGATCCTTACTGGAAACAGCATTTTGCAAAGTCGTTACCAAAGACTCGTGTTTCTTATTGAGGTCTTCGACCTCAAGTCCTTCTTGTGCGCCCTTTCGCCCGGTTGACGCTGCAACAGCGATAACAACGACTATGCCAACCACTACAGTGATTACTTTGAGCAGGAACAGGCCGTACTCAGCCAGGAATTCGATCATATTGTGATGCCAACGTTATTTTTTTGTAAAACCTGTTCGGCCCGGTAACTCGAGCGCACCATCGGTCCGGCGACGACTTCGACGAAGCCTTTATCCAGCCCTTCAGCACGATAGGCCTCAAAATCTTCGGGCGTCACGTAGCGCTCCACCGCCAGGTGATTCGGCGTCGGCCGCAAGTATTGCCCGAGTGTCAGAATGTCGACGTTTGCTTCACGAAGATCATCCATGGTCTGCAATATCTCGTTATCGCGCTCACCAAGTCCCAGCATCAGGCTTGTTTTGGTCAAAACATCGCTGCGATGAGCTTTCGCGTGACGCAGGACTTCAATGGTCTGTTCATAACTGGCACGAGGATCCCGTACCGGGTGTGTTAATCGTCTAACCGTTTCGACATTTTGTGCGAATACTTCCAGTCCCGAATCCACGACCCACTCGACGTGCTCGCGCACACCATTGAAGTCCGGCGTCAGTGCTTCGACTGCGGTATGGGGATTGAGCGTCTTGATGGCACGAATGCATTCCGCGTAGTGAGATGCGCCGCCATCGGCAAGATCATCACGATCAACCGACGTAATAACGACGTACTCGAGCCCCATCAACTCGACGGCTTTCGCTGAGTTCATTGGCTCTTCGGCATCCAGCCATCCCTTTGGGTTGCCCGTATCCACGGCGCAGAAACGACAGGCTCTTGTGCACACCGATCCCATGACCATGATCGTCGCCGTGCCGGCATTCCAGCATTCGCCAACATTGGGACACATGGATTCTTCGCACACCGTACTCAGGCGATGTTCGTGGACAATATTGCGGGTCTTTGCATAGCCGGAACCGGACGGCATTTTCGCCCGCAGCCACTTCGGCTTGTCGCCGCGCACTACGGGCGCGCTGTCACGACGCGGTTTCTGGCCGTTCTTGACGGCCGAAAATCCCTCATTGGTCTGGTATTTCTGCCCGCTCTTCGCCGGCTCACCAGGAACCCCGCACTCTCCCCGAACGATCGGGATACCGCGCAATGTCTCGTCGTTTTTGCTCATGCGTTAGCCAGCCGGCGCGATCTGATCCGCCGACCCTGTCTGAAAAGGGCCCGCATTGTCGCATAAAAGCTAGGGAAGCTCTGATCAATTCAATGTATCTCTGCGTCGCCTGAAGTGCACAGATGCAAGGCGTGTTTCGCCGCCAATGGCCCGGTCATTGGCAAGAAGCACAACACCGCAGATGTGCACCTCAGGCGGCGCCCTTCGGGGCCTACGACCTGCCCGGCACTCGGCGTTGCGCTTTCTTGACGTAACCGGCTATGCCTGCAAAAGCGCGTCTTGATTGCCGGGCAGGTCGTAGGCCAGAGATTCATTGAATTGATCAGAGCTTCCCTAGATAAAAAAATCCCGGCCGAAGCCGGGAGAATCAGGGGGAAAACGGTATCAGACGCCAGTTAAATCAGTGCAGTCTCGACCAGCTGACCAGTTTCACAGCGTTTTGCTGAAGGTCAAAATTGCGGGCCAGAATGGCTTCGATGTCACGCGAATCCGAGCTTTGCTCCATTGGGCAGTTCAGCTCAACAACGCCACAGAACTCATTGCCACCACGATAATCCGTGTCGGTCAATATGAACTGTGTGTAGTACTTGGCGGACATGTAACCAATTTACGCCTCGAAGCTACAAGTATCTGTGAGCCACAGCACAAAATCCCCGTCACGGGCCCGCGAAGCGGTGAAATTTGACATAAATCACATTTACGCGCTTTTTGGCGTAAAATTTGGTCTTAAGAAGACGCGGTGCACAGAATTTGGCCATGGCCATATGTAACATCGTCGTCAATTCTGCCAACGCTTGGGCAGGTTTCTGGCCAGATACCACAGGAATTAATTACATGGTCGCTAAAAACGGACTACTGAAACTCGTCATCTTGAGTGTTGCCCTGCTCGCCGCAGGCAGCGGATACGCACAGGACGAACTGAGAAAAACCTTCTTTAAAGACGCCGATGCAGCGAAAGCTGCCGCCGAAGCTGTGAACGCGAAACTGTATGCTCCAAAGAGCTGGGAAAGCGGTATGAAAGAATACCGCAGCGCTGAAGACCTGCTTGAACGCGGCAGAAACATTGAGTATGTACGTTCAAACGCAGCCGATGCCGTGCGCTATTTCAATACGGCCAGACAGGCCGCACAACTGGCGCAAACGGCACTGGCCCAGGCGATCAAGAGTCGTCAGGACGGGGCCAATGCCCAGGCACCCAGACTATCGCCGGAGCTCTGGTCCGACGCACAGAAGGAATTTATGCGGGCCATTCGATTCATGGAGCGCGGCGACCTCAAGAATGCAAAACGCCGTGAAATAGAAGCAACCAGTCTCTATCGCGAAGCGGAACTCGTCGCGATCAAAGAGCAATATCTCGCCGAGACGCGCCGCCTGCTTACCGGTGCGGACAGAGCCCGCGTTGGAAAATATGCACCGATAACGCTCGGCAAAGCCAAACAGTTACTCGCCCGGGCCGAACGCGAGCTGAACGAGAACCGCTACGACACCGATCTGCCACGCAGCCTCGCGATACAAGCGAATTACGAAGCCAAACATGCACTTTACCTATCGGAAATCGTACGCCAGGTTCGCGACAAGGACCTCACGGCAGAGCAGCTGGTGCTCAACTGGGAACAGCCCATGCGAGCCGTAGCAGGCGTCGCGGACATTCTGCCAAACATGCAGGAAGGACCGGACAACCTGCTGGCCGAACTGATGACCTATTTCGATCAACAGGCTAACGAGCTACAGGCATTGCAGCAGGAAAAAGCCGAAAATGAAGTCCGGCTTGCCGACATGGAATCCGAACTGCGAGCCCTGGACGAACGTCTGGGCGGAGCATCTGCTGAGCGTGCAGCGCTCATTCAACGCCTTGAAGCCCAAGCTCGCGTCAAGCAGCAGTTCCAGCAGGTCGAAAAGATATTCTCGTCGTACGAGGCACGCGTATTCCGTGAGGGTGACAACATTATCCTGCGACTGGTCGGCCTGAATTTCGACAGTGGCAACTCACAAATCAATCCCGATAATTTCGATTTGCTGGCGAAGGTCGAAAAAGCGATCGATGTGTTCCCTCGCAGTGAGCTGACGATCGAGGGGCACACGGACTCTCACGGCGGCGATGACCTCAACCAGAAGTTATCTCAGGAACGCGCAGAGTCGGTCCAACAGTACATGATCAACGCAATGCGAATTCCGACCTACCGATTAATTGCTACCGGTTATGGCGAGACACGCCCGGTTTCGAGTAATGAGACCGAAGCAGGTCGTGCGCGTAACCGACGCATTGATGTCGTGATCAAACCGAACCTGGAAGCTAGCTAGCAGCCAGTCCCGTATCATGACCGCGCCACCATTTGGCAATGGTGTGCGCGGTTTTTTTGTTTGCGAGATAGCCATATTCGGCGTGTACATTGAGTTCGCCGTCGAGGCGAAAGTAATTCAACACATCCTCGTCTTCGATAGACTCAACAAGGCCCATCTCCAGCATCGCTTCAAAATCACTCGCCAGATACGGATTAATGGCTGTGAGGTCACCGATCGCCGTCAGATTTTTCCAGCGCGTGATGTTGCGCGGATAGCGATCGGCTCCACTTCCGTCGTGGCCTTTTAATTTTCTCTGCATGAACCGCTGCCCCAACGGGCTTCCCATCGTCAGGAACAGGTCGATATCAATGGGATTGCCGTGCTGGTAGCTTAACTCCCAAAGCGAGTCATACGCGATGACCGACCCCATGCTGTGCCCGATCAGCAATACCGGGTGCTGACCACCGGATGCCGCCAGCAACGGCACTTTGAGCATGCGTCGCACATGATCGGCGATATCATTCTTGTTGCGTTCATAACGCATGAGATCACGTAAGTGCACTTCCATGCGTTCACTGGCGAGATGGGGAATCAGAAACGGCAACCTGTCGCCCAGTGAATAAATCCATCGCGTTAGTCGTCGCGACCAGGCCGATGCCTCCGAGATATCGCTGGCCGTGGCCTCCGCTTGCAAGATGACTGCCTCAATGGCTTTCCTGTCGAGATCGATATCGCGATGCGTGCGATAAAAATCGTAAGTCCAGGACACGATATCGAATCCGCCCGGCGTCGATTCGATGGCATTAGCGACAGCTGCGTCCACACGCCGTAACCCGGCCAGCATGCACCGAAACAGTGCCTCGCGGTGCTGTTCAGGCGGCGGTTTGGGCAAAAGGCCAGGAACGTAAATGACGAGAGGATGTGGCATAGACTATTTGACGCCGAGCAGCCCGGGCAGTTCACCAATATGAGTGACTTCAATCTCGGCCGCGTCCAATTCATCGGGCCAGACACTGGCTGCACGATTAACCCAGGCGGTACGGAGCCCGGCACCACGAGCGCCGTCGACGTCGTACAAAGGATGATCGCCAACGTGCAGAGTATGTTCTGCGCTGGCCCCACCAACCCGCACGGCAAGGTCGAAAACCTGGCGTGCCGGTTTTGCGGCGCCCGCCATCGCAGCGGTCACGACGTCGTTGAAAAGGTGGTCGATGCCGATCAATTCAAGATTCGCATTGCCGTTGGTCACAGCAATTACGACGAAATTTTCATGCAATGCTTCGAGTGCCGGAATGACTTCTGGAAACAATTCGACGTCATTGCGGACCGCATCAAAAACATTGAACGCATCATCGATGAAATCCGTGTTGTACCCGGCCGCTGTGCCAATCCGTCCGAGCACGGTGTGGCGAAGGAAGGTCAGATCGTGCGAGCGATCGGCAAATTCTACGATGACCTGTGTCCTCACCTCACGCAGGTCCGACGGCTCATACATTTTGGTGATGCGCGGATAGTGCTCACCAAGCCACTCGTACAAACGCCGCTCCGCACGCACAATCACCGGATGTATGTCCCAGAGCGTGTCGTCCAGATCCAGCGTAATAGTGCGAATATCCTTCACGGTTGCCGTCGTTACCTGTTTCAACGACCATTGTGAATTCAAACCCGATGCCAGTCCAATCGGGCGGCTTCAACGCGGAGCAATAGAATGAAATATCTGCACACGATGGTGCGTATCACTGACCTCGACGCCTCACTCGAATTTTACTGCAAGCAGCTCGGGCTCCACGAGGTGGGACGCTATGACAGTGAACAAGGCCGATTCACGCTGGTTTTTCTGGCTGCACCTGGCGATGAGGAAGCGCAGGTCGAACTGACCCACAACTGGGACCCTGAGGACTACGACGAAGGCCGCAATTTCGGCCATCTCGCCTACCAGGTCGACGACATCTACGCGCTTTGCCAGAAACTCCTGGATGCCGGCGTGACCATCAACCGTCCACCTCGCGATGGACATATGGCCTTCGTCCGCTCACCGGACAACATCTCGATCGAATTGCTGCAGAAAGGCGAATCGCTACGGCTTGAGGAGCCGTGGGTATCGATGGAAAATGAGAGGCACTGGTAACAATCCGGACTCACACGCGTTCTGCTACGATGCCGGCTCGTTAAAAAATAAAAAACCGGGGATTTCAAAAATGCGCTATTTGTTTCGATTAACTTGCCTTTTCGTCGGCCTGCTCGCCGTCAGCAGCACCAGTTTTGCTGTAGATACTTCTGACGAGCAGAAAGCTGTTCTAATCACAGGAGCCAGCACCGGCATCGGTCGACATGCGACTGAAGCGCTCGCGGCAGAGGGATACTTTGTTTACGCCGGTGCCCGCAAGCCAAAAGATCTGGACGCCTTGAATGCGATCCCGAATGTGCAAGGGGTCCGGCTGGACGTCACCATCCAGGAAGAAGTTGATGCTGCCGTTGAGACAGTACGCAAAGGTGGCCGTGGTCTGTATGGGCTTGTTAACAATGCTGGCGTCGTTTCCGGAGGACCGCTTATCGAAATGGATGAGGACGATGTTCGCTGGCTCTTCGATGTCAATGTATTCGGCGTATTCAAAGTTACACAGGCCTTCGCGCCACTGATTATCGAGAGCAAGGGACGTATCACGACGATCGGGTCGATCTCCGGTATTGGGACCTGGTTTGGCGGTGGCGACTACACGATGAGCAAGCACGCTATCGAAGCGTTTTCCGATACGCTGGCTTTGGAAATGGAGCGCTTCGACGTCAAAACCAGCGTCATTCAGCCCGGAAACTACCGATCAAATATCGTCAAGACTCAAGTTGCTCGAAAGGGCGAGGTGACTGAGGCGCAAAAAAACTCTCCCTATGCCGACTACTATACTCGCGAGTCCAGCGGACCGGTTGATCGCAGTAACTACAAAGAACCCGACGAAGTTACGGCTGCTATCATGCATACGCTGTTTGACCCGAACCCAAAACGGCGTTACATGGTGGTGCCGGATCGCGAGGAAGCCGAGTGGACTATTGGTGCATCGATACGTCGCGTCGCACAGCGCAATGAAAGGCAGGAACACGCCTTTAGCCGGGAAGAACTTATCGAAATGCTGGACAGTGCTATCGCGGCAGAACATGCGGTAGAAAAAGATTAATCAGGGCTGAGCGGCAGTCCACTACAAAAAAGGAAGAGAAAAATGACAAAATTTGCACGACGAATTTCAGGGCTGGCGCTGATATTGATGTCAGGAGTAATTTCACTTAACGCTTTCGCGGGAGACGACGAGGCGGCGGGTCCATCAGTGTACGAGCGCCTTGGCGAAATGGATGGAATTACCCAGATAGTGACAGACACAGTCGAGCTGCATCACAATAATCCCGACATCGGGCACTTTTTCGATGGCGTTGACGATGAAAATCTCATCAAACACGTGGTCGCGTTTTTTGCGGCGGGCACCGGTGGACCGGCCAACTACGAAGGCCGCGATATGACTTCGTCACATGCGTCCATGGACATGAGCGATGCAGATTTTGACTCAGCGGTCTCGGATGTCGCCAAGGCAGCTGAAGCCAATGGAATAGATGCGGACACCATCGCCGCGGTTGGCGCAATTCTTGAGTCCCTCCGCCCGGCAATAATGGGCACGGCTGAACACTGAATGAGACAAATAGTCCCTTCTGCTACGATCCGGAATTAAATAATTTAGAACAGAAGGATTGACGCATGAGGGACCTATTCAGTTTGGCCGCAATATCGCTTGTCTTACTTGCCGCCAACAGCAGTTTCGCCGAGTCGCCGGCTGGCGGTGCCACCGACCAAAAGGCTGTTCTCATCACGGGTGCCAGCACGGGTATCGGCCGCCACGCAACTGAAGCGCTTGCGGCCGAGGGTTACTTTGTTTACGCGGGTGCCCGCAAACAAAAAGATCTTGACGCGTTGAACGCAATACCGAACGTCCAGGCGATTCGGCTGGATGTGACCAAACAGGAAGAAGTTGATGCCGCGGTGGAAACAGTCCGAAAAGGCAATCGTGGCCTCTATGGTCTTGTCAATAACGCGGGTGTCGGTTCCGCGGCCGGCCCACTCATCGAGGCGGATGAGAATGATATTCGTTGGTTATTTGACGTAAACGTATTTGGCGTCATCAAGGTTACCAAGGCGTTCGCACCGCTCATCATCGAGAGCAAGGGTCGAATCGCGACCATCGGTTCAATCGCAGGAATTTTGACTTGGCCCGGTGGTAGTGACTACACCATGAGTAAGCATGCGATCGAGGCTTTCTCCGAATCCCTGGCCATGGAAATGGCGCGCTTTGGCGTAACGGCAAGCGTCATCCAGCCTGGAAACTACCGATCGGACATCAGCAAGACAAACCGGGTACGCCGTGGCGAGTTAACTGAGGCACAGAAAAATTCGCCCTACGCCGATATTTACAAGGGCCGCCTGGAAGGGCCGGTCGACAGAGCTGAGTACAAGGACCCTGATGAGGTTACAGCCGCTATCAGGCATGCCTTGTTCGACCCCAGCCCAAAGTTGCGCTACATGGTGGTTCCTAATCGCGATGAAGCAACCTGGACGGTCGGCGCAACTTTGCGACGAGTCGCACAACGCAACGAAAGACAGGAACACGCATTTAGCCGGGAAGAGCTGATTGAAATGCTCGACCGGGCAATCGCGACTGAAAACAGCGAAGCGGCCGAGTAAATTATCTAAATACCCGGCGGCATCAGGGGTGGCAACGGACTTTCCGTTGTCATCTCGCTGTCCTTAATCAATACACTGATTGATCGAAGTGATTTGGCCAGTGAACCGCCATCCCACTCGCCGGCAGCACTGCTGTAGCTACTCGCCGACAGGCTACGCAACTCCTCCGCCAGCGGCGATGCAACTCGCTCTGCCAGATCACCGACGCTACGCGGTGCGTTGTCAGGCCATTGCAGCCGGCCCCATTCGATAATGGCCACACGGACTCCGGATTTGTCGTTGGCTGCCGCGGCCTTTTTCGCTGCCTTGATGAATTTCGCCTGTTGCTGGTAGATCGGCGGCGGCTCGGGTTCTCTGGGCTCTCTTTTTTGATCGCGCGATGACCACCACCAGGCAACCACGGTCAGCAGCCAAATGCCAGCAATGAGTTGACTGACCTTTTTCCAGAATCCATCCGGCACGGCAGACGATTTGGCTGCACTATCGGCGCCCGCTTCATTCGTCGTATCCGGAATTGTGGGTGGCGGCAATAATACATCCTCTGTTGGCGCGTCAATCTCGATCGTTCTGGCCGGTAAACTGGCCACGCGCCATTCGCCAGTCGCGATGTCCCACCACGGAACTTCCAGTTTGGGTATTTCTGCCGGACCACCGCGGACACCGATCATGGCGTACTGGTCCCGGCGTACACCGCGAATACCTTCTGCCTCGAACAAGCGACTGAGATCGGGTTTGTCCGCATAAACGTTCATACCGTCAACGACGGGTGGAATCAGCGCCGGAATTTGTGTTTCTATCTGCCCCAGAGCACTGATCGTAACTTTGCGCGTAACTGGCTCACCAGCAGCAACCTCGTTGGGCTGCCGGGACCACTCTTCACTTAAGTGTACGTCCCGCGCTGGCAACCATGCAGCGTCCGGAAAGTCCGTGGGCGGCGGCGGAATAGGCAACACCTTAACCATATGTGCCTCAGACTCGAATACCTTGCGGCCCGTAATTCGGCCATCGCGTAGTACGCGCGCCTCGAAACGTGCCGGCGATATCGATATTTCGCCACTGGACTGCGGGTAGATTGCGAGCACCCGCTCGACAACGTTGTAGGCCCTGCCATTCAAGATGGACTCGTAGCTGCGCTCGTCGCCCGCTCGCTCGATCAGGACTTCGGCACCGCTGATGCCGGGATCACGCCGCCCTTCCTGGCGGGTTGCCACCGCTCGGTATACCCGGAAGCGATACAAGATTTGTGACTGGACGTAGGCCTCAGTCTGATCGACCTCACTGGTGATGAAGACATCGGCTTCACCGGGAGGTGCGTTAGTCGGCTCATTAATCGTGATAGAAACCGGCTCACTTTTTTCATTGCCAACCGTGACAGCAGGGATAATCTGCTTGCCGGTCGCCTTCGCCATCAATGCGATCGTCCAGGTTCGACTGCGACGTATCTGGCCGTTGATGATCGACGTGTTGCTGAGTTGGCTGAGCTGACCGCGATAGAAATTCTCATCAAGCACCGTGAGGTCCGGTTCCATATCGATGTTGGTGTCGACCATGATCTCGAGAACGAAGGACTCGTTAAGGTCCACCGATGGACGATCGACCCGTGCCGTTACATCGGCGAGCGCATGCGAATGAACGACGAGCAGCCCGCACAAACCCATCAACACGTTGCGGGTGACATTAAGCTTTACCACGGTTGTACCTCATTATCTGGCCATACACTGTTGCCGTCCTGATCCTTGCCGGTACGCTGGTACTGATGCCTGAACTTTCTGCGTAACAAGCCACCCGGATCGTCGGGAATGCGCCGCAGCCATTGTTCCATTGCCTGTTCCTGTTCCTGCTGTTGGCGCAGTTCGGCAAGCTCAGCTTCCGACATTTGTTGCGGTTGTTCGCCGGATTCGGCTTCTTCGGCAGCGCGCTGCAACTCCTCCTGCAGGGCCTTCATATCTTCCTCGCTCATTTGCTCGTCGCCACTCTCTGACGAGTCACTCTCCTCTGACTCGCTGTCGGCCTGTGACTCGCCTTCTTCGCCCTGCTGCTCGGACTGATCTTCGGAATCCGATTGCTCGCCTTCGCCGCCCGGGTTCTCGGTTGATTGTTGATCATCGCCCTGGTTTTGTTGCTCTTGCTCCTGCTGCTCTTTCAAATCCTGCACAATTTTCAGGTTGTAGGCTGCGTCTTCATTGTCCGGCTCACTCGCGAGCACTTCTTCATAGGCGTCGATGGCAGCATCGAGTTCGCCCTGAAAAGCCATCGCGTTGCCAAGATTGTAGAGATTACGTGTATCGCTATTCTCGGCAAAGACTTTAGCGCTTCCGGCAAAGTCACCGGTTTGATAATCGGCAACCGCTTGCCAGTCCGGGTTTTCGAACAGCGCTGCTGCCTCGCTGGCATTGCCTGCCTCGAGCTGTTTTTGCCCCTGCTGGTCCCGGGTTTGCCAGAGATCAGACCAGCTTGCCGCGTACGCGGTTTGTGGCGCTGGCAAAATGACGAAAACCACGACCAGCACCCAGCCACGACGAAAAGCCAGCGCAGCCAGGGGCAGCAACAGCAATAGCAGCCAGGGACCCTCCTCACGCCAGCGGTCAGTGGCCAGCGCGTCGTCGCCGAGCGCTGCGCCGGCACCCGAGATCTCACCGGACAGCAAAACATCGAGATCTCTGTCGTTCGCGGACATTCTCGAATAACGACCACCACCGATGCCGGCCAGGTCCCGCAAGCCTCGTTCTTCCAGTCTGGGTACCGCAATCTGGCCGCGGTTGTCGGTTACAAACCCTCCGGTAACCCGCGGTATCGGTGCACCTTCGGTCGTGCCAACGCCCAGAATCGACAAGGAGTAACCAGCCGACCTAAGATCTCGCGCCGCGGCCGCGGCACCCGGCGAAGAACCACCGTCGGTTATCAGCAGAACCTCTCCGAATCCGGCCTTCGCCTGATCGAGCAGCTGCCTTCCCTTTGCGATAGCGGCTTCCGGATAGCTGCCACGACTCGGCATGATGTCGGTGCTCAGACTATTCACGAGCGAAGCAATTGTGTCGTTGTCGGTGGTCAGTGGTGTCACCGTGAACGCATTGGCCGAATAGACCACGAGCGCAGTCTGTCCGACCTCACGGCGCTCGAGCATATCGAGAATCTTGAGCTTGGCGCGCCGCAGCCGGCTGGGTGCAACATCCTCTGCATCCATTGAGCGCGATAAATCAAGTGCGACGACCAGTGCCTGCTCGGCTCTGAAAACCGGTTGTTCAATACGTTGCCATGCCGGACCGGCCAAGGCCAGCAATGCAATCACACTGCCGAGCCCCATTAACCACCAGCGATGATCGGTACCACGGCCCGGATCGCGAGACAGCACATAGGGCATCAACTCACGATCGATGACGGCCTGCCAGTTTCCGGAGCCCAGCTTTCCGCGTGCAAGCATCACGGCGAGCAGCAAAAGTACGGGTATGGCATATAGCCATTCGGGGCGTAACCAATGGAAATCAGCTGGCACTGGTTTGCACCTCGCCGGCCCGCTGTAACGCGAATCGCTGCAACAAACTGACGAGACCCATCAGTGCCACCATCAAAACTGCCGCGCCCAATGGATAATAAAAATAGGACTTGACGGGCCGAAAACCGGACTCCGGCTCCTCGACCGGTTCAAGCTCATCGACCAGCTTGTAGATACCCTGCAGGCTCGCCGTATCGGTTGCCCGAAAATAGCGCCCACCCGTGAGATCGGCGATCCGGGTCAACGTGTCCTCGTCAAGATCCGCCGACGGATTGATGCGGCGACGGCCACCAATCAATGACGACACTTCGAGCTGTTCTGCGCCGATGCCAATCGTGTAGATACGTAAGCCCACCTGCTGCGCGAGCTCCGCCGCTTTGACGGGCTGCACTTCACCGGCCGTGTTCGCGCCGTCGGTGAGCAGTACGAGAACCTGGTCACCCTCTTCCTTTTTTTGTTCGTGGATACGCCGCACCGCCAGCGTAATCGCATCTCCGATTGCAGTCTTCTCGCCCGCAAGGCCAATGAACGCTTCCATCAACAGAACATTGACGGTCTCCCTGTCCAGTGTCAGGGGTACCTGGAGATAGGCTCGCTCACCGAATAATATGAGTCCGATCCGATCGCCTTCGCGACGATCGATGAAATCGCTGGCAACGGCTTTCGTGGCCGTCAGTCGATCAACACGCCGGCCAGCCAGCTCGAAATCTTTCTGATCCATGCTGCCCGACAGGTCAACAGCCAACATCAGGTTGCGGCCCGCTACCGGTACGTCGAGTTCTTCACCAATGCGTTCCGGACGTGCAGCAGCAAGCACGAGCAATAGCCACGCGAGCGTTGCAACCCAGAATCGCCAGTTGAATAACTGTTCCGTCCCGGATCGATCTTTGAGCGTCGAAAAGCTGTCGATACTCGGTACCCGCAGACCGGCCTCGGACAAACCCCTGGCTTCGGACAAAAGGTAGCGAAAGATCAAAGGCAGCGGCAGCGCGATCAATACCCAGGGCCAGGCAAGAGACCACATCAGAGCGCTCCCCGGATCGGCGTTGTAAGACGCATTCTTACGGCGGCCAGTAGTGCATTGATATCGATGTCGCTGAGATCGCCTTCAGGATCCCGATACGGAAGTTGCAGAAGACTCTTGCCCCCTTCGGTATGGAAGTAGGGAACCGGCAGGTCCCGGTCCAGCCATTCAAGCCAGGATTCACCGGTGAGCCCGGCGACTTCCTGCCGCGGTGCGTAAGCAATCATACTGCGGCGCAGCAGCTCGGACACCTGCTGGCCCAGTGCCACGGGATTCCGATGGGTGATGTATTCGGCCTCAAACGCCCCCAGCGCCCGAACAGCGTAACGGCGTGGAGCGTTGAATTGCCGGACTCGCCAGGCCCGTAATATCAGCCAGCCCAACCCGAACAACACAAGCACGATAATCGCCCACCAACCCGGCGCCAGCGGCCACCATCCAATCGCCTCGGGCAGATGCAGGTCACGCAACGGCAGCTGGTTCGGATCCACGACTAGTGAGTCCTCTTACCCAATGCGGTTTGCAGTGTCGAAACCGGATCATCGTCCGTGGACATCGGCATCAAATGCACGCCGTAGCGGTGGCAAAACGCCTCCAGTTCGTGTGATCGCTCTGCAAACTCATGTTCGTAGTCACGTCGTGCGGCGGTGGCATAGGTATCGATCGCCAGCTCGTCATCGGGCGACACAATCCGGTAGCGTCCCGGTGGGGGCAGTTTTCGCTCCAGCGGATCGTTCATGAACACCGCCAGAACCTCATTGTGATGGGCAACGCTGGAAAGATGCGCCTGAGCGGCGCGATCAAAACCAATAAAATCACTAATCACGACAACCAGACTCCCGGGCCTCGCCACCCGCCGCAGCGCCGACATCGCCTGCACAAAGGGGTCAGAGCCCTCTTGGGTACCGCGATTCGTCCAGTCGGGATGCTCCGCAAGCTGATGCACAAATCTGAGGGCGGCGCGTCGTCCAAGTCTTGGCTTCAATTCACGATGCGTTGTCTCGCCAAAAATCAGTCCACCGAGACGATCGCCTCGATGGTGTGCCGCCCAGGACAGCAACGCCGCCGCACGGCTCGCGTTTACCGACTTGAAACAGCCGCGAGTTGCGAAATGCATATTCGAACGTAAATCAACACAAACGAGGACGGGCCTTTCGCGTTCCTCGCGAAACAACTTCGTATACGCCGTTGTGCTGCGGGCCGTGACACGCCAGTCAATGCTGCGCGGGTCGTCGCCCGGCTGATAAGGACGCGACTCGTCAAACTCCATACCACGGCCACGAAAGTGCGAAACGTACGCGCCAGTCTGCAACGAATTTACCCGCAGGACGTCCAGAGCGATCGCCCTTGCAGGAGCATTAAGACGAATCAGCCCGGCCTGGCTTACGCTGACCGGTGAAGCGTCCTCAGAGATATTGTCGAGCCGCACTGCTATGGCACTCCAACGCCATCCAGAACGCCCGCGACAATAGAGTTCGAATTCACTCCGTCTGCTTCGGCTTCGAAACTCAGGACCAGTCTGTGGCGCAGCACGTCGGGTGCAACCGCCTGAATGTCCTCGGGACTGACAAAATCGCGGCCGGACAACCAGGCGTGTGCTCGTGCCGCCCGGTCAATACCCATGCTCGCACGTGGGCTCGCACCGTAAAGAACCTGTCCCTCAAGATCGGCGTCCACAGCACCCGGATTACGCGTAGCAACAACAACATTGACGATGTACTCCTCAAGCTCGGGTGCCAGGTGCAGATTCAGGATGTCCTGACGTGCCTCCATGATCGATGCCAGCGCCAGCAATTCAGGTGGCTGAAACATATCCCGCTCCGCCTGCCGGGCTTCGTCGCGATTCAACACGAGAATACGACGCTCGTCCTCGATCGTTGGATAGCCGACCTCGACGTGCAACAGGAATCGGTCAAGCTGTGCTTCCGGCAGCGGGTAAGTACCCTCCTGCTCAATAGGATTCTGTGTGGCCATCACCATGAACAGATCATCGAGCGGGTAGCTTTGGTCACCGACCGATATCTGCCGCTCTTCCATCGCCTCGAGCAATGCCGACTGCACCTTGGCCGGCGCACGGTTGATCTCATCGGCCAGAATGAGGTTGTGAAACAGCGGTCCCTTGCGAAATTCGAAGGTTCCTTCCTGCGGACGATATATATCGGTGCCGGTCAAATCTGCTGGCAACAGGTCGGGCGTAAACTGCAATCGATGGAAGTCACCCTCGATACTTTCTGCGAGCACTTTGATGGCGCGCGTCTTGGCAAGACCCGGTGCGCCCTCAACGAGAAGGTGTCCGTCACACAAGAGTGCGATCAACATACGATTGATCAGGTGGGCCTGACCGATGATCAGCCCGCTCGCGTGAGTTTCAAGTTTTTGGAATTGTTCTCTGACGCTCATTAATTACTCCGAAGGATGCAGCGGCGTGCCATTCTAGTGATGATGCGCGGCAAGACCAACCAGTTGCATCATTTTTTGCTATTTTTTTGGTCCAGTTAAGTAGTATTAGCCCCAAATCCGACAATCGATAAGCCATACCATTGCATCGAACTCACAAAATGCCGTTTTTCGCGCAAATATTGCCCCTGACTGGCCTGCTTATGTCCAGCTCATTGGCTGCCTCCGGCTGCGGCGAATTTGGGTCCTTGAAGACCGCGTTATTCGGTAGCCTTCAGACCACCGTAGACTGGCCAGGTTCCGAAATGATTTGCGAGAGCATGCAGCGACCGAATGGCGCAGGCATTCGATTGCGCTTCGCGGGGGATATCGCCGGTGAACGACTCGCGTTCATCATCGCGATTCCCGAACTGCAAAGGGGCGAAGCCGCTGCCGAACTACCCAGCAATGTGACCGCTACCGTTGAGGGCAGCGGGCGTTTTTTCAGTACACCGAACCTCGACTCCTGCTGGACCGATGTCGATTCACAAACGCCCCTGCCGGGCGACAACGACTCCTTCGCCATTTCCGGCACACTGTATTGTGTAGCACCCCTGGGTGAGCTGAACGGTGACGCGGCTGTATCGATCCCGGAGCTATCGTTTGCCACGGTCGTCGGATGGGATAAAAAATGACACGTACTCTATCGATCGTTATCGCCGCCAGCGCGATACTCGCGAGCTTCACTTCCTGCCGCGCACCGGCGGAGACCGAATCTGCCGGCGTCGCTTCGCTGGACCGTGTCTTCGACCGTGGCACATTGCTTATTGAGTCCGACGATGGCCTTAGTCACGAGTTCGATATCTACCTCGCACTGAATTTTGATCAGCAACGTCGTGGCCTGATGTTTGTTCGCAAGATGCCGGAAAACACCGGAATGTTGTTCGTTTATGAAGACAGCGACATGCATTCCATGTGGATGAAGAACACTTACATTCCGCTGGACATGGTTTTCGCCCGGGCGGACGGCAGCGTCTCATCGGTCATACATGACACGCAGCCCTTGTCGCTAACCTCGCAAGGCTCGATTGAACCGGTCAACTACGTACTGGAATTGAACGCGGGCACTGCGAGGCGGCTTAAAATCGGGCGAAAAAGCCGAATTTCCTGGGAACGTCTGAACGACTAGCCCCGCTATCCGCCTTGCAGCGTGGCGGCAATCGAGTCAGCAAGGTAGTTAACGTTGTCGGGCGTGATGCCGGCGACATTGATACGGCTGGAATCCACCATATAGACGCCGAATTCTTTCTTTAGTCCTGCGACCTGCTCCGCCGTGATCCCCAGAAAGCAGAACATGCCGGTGGCGCGCGCAAGATGTGAAAAGTCATGGTCCGGTGCTTTCCTGGCCAATGCATCGCCGAGCAGGCCTCGCATCTCAATAAGCCGCTCACGCATTGCAGCGAGCTCAGCAATCCATGCGCCGCGTAACTCGTCATCGCGGAGAATCAGACTGACGACCGCCGCGCCGTGATCCGGCGGTACCGAGTAAATCGTGCGAACGAGATTATTGACCTGACTGCCGACGATGTCGCGGGCTTCGCTGTCGGCAGCGAGCAAGGACAGGGTTCCAACCCGATCGCGATAAAGACCGAAATTCTTTGAGCAGGAACTCGAAACCATCATCTCCGACACGCTGTCAGCCATGAGGCGTACCGGGTATGCATCACGGTCAAGACTTGCTACGAATCCCTGGTAGGCCATATCAATAAACGGGACAAGACTGCGCTCGACCAAAACGTCGGTGACTGCCTGCCATTCATCAACGGTTAGATCCAGACCCGAGGGGTTATGACAGCAGGCGTGCAAAAGAACGAGGTCCCCCGCGGGGGCCGATCGCAAGGCAGCCAGCATCTCGTCGATCCTGATTACGTGATTTTTCGTGTCGTAATAGGGATACGGCTTCAGAGGAACTCCGGCACCAGCGAGCAATGGCACGTGGTTAGCCCAGGTTGGCTCACTAACCCAGACGGACGCACCGGGCGTTGCTCGAAGAATCATCCCCGCAGCCACTCGCAGCGAGCCGGATCCCCCCGGTGTCTGAATCGTGGTCAGTCGTTCTTCGGGGCCGGCATCACCAAAAATGAGGAGTTGCATCGCAGCGTTGAAATCTGCCGCGCCCGCGGTACCGATATAGGCTTTCGATTCTTGCTGGTCGACCAGCATCTGCTCAGCGCGCTTTACAACGTCGAGTACCGGCGTCTTACCCTCTACCGTCCGATAAACGCCAACGCCAAGATCGATCTTTTCCGCGCGCGGGTCGTTTCTGTATTCCGCGATCAAGCCGAGAATTGCATCCGCTTGCGCCGCCTGCAGTGATTCGAACAAGGTCTGTCTCCACTCTGGCAAGAGTTTGTCGTGCCCACAGCCGCGCATTGTACACACAAAAACGCCGGCTCAACGGCCGGCGTTTCAGCTTACGTCTGTTACCAAGAATCAGCCTTTCGGTGCCCAAACAGAACACCAGCCGGCGGCGGCAACGGACTTGCCCGGGAAGATCTGGCAGGGACGCCATGCGTCACCGTCAGTACCCTGAAGCAACGCACAGTTCAGGCAAGTCTGGTCTGCGGCAGGGTTCGTGCGCGATGCGGCATCAACAGTCGAAGCATCGTGCGTGTACTTCATAGCCTGTGCCATCGGATCGTCTTCCGCTACATGCGGTAATTCTTCGGCACGTGCTTCACGGCCAGATTGTGCGAAGTAACCAGCAGCCGCTACGGCTGAGAGTTGAATAAATTTACGACGTGGAATTGTGCTCAACGGAGTCTCCTAGTTTAATGTAGCTCGGCGCGCATTCTAACCAAGTTTTATGAACGCCAGCACAACGGATAGCTGCATGAAATCACTGGGGTTTTGAGAACGATTCTCATTGCGGTCTACAACCCGCGTCACTAGGATATACTGCGTGCCCCCCATACCGACTCGAAGCCAAGATGACTGCCAGCAGCCGCGCCGTTAGTGTGCAAAAAATCAGTGGTGATTCCGCGAATTCTCTGCGACGAGATTCTGTCGATGATCACGTTGCGATCGAGGAACCTTTGGAAATCCGCCTGGGTTATTCGACACCCGATGGCCGCACTGCGCGCAGTATTTCCATAACGATGCGAACGCCCGGCTTTGACCCTGAACTCGCAATCGGCTTCCTGCACTCGGAAAGCATCATTCAGAACGCCGACGATGTGTTGTCCGTCGAGCACAGCGGTCCGCCCGCTCCTGACACCGGCAGCAATAATATTATCCGCGTGGATCTTGCCTCGCACATTGCCGTCGATCTTGACCGCTTGCAACGCCATTTCTATACGACGTCGAGCTGTGGCGTCTGTGGCAAGTCATCGCTGGAGGCGTTGCGCATTACAGCGGCCGAACCACTCCGCGGCAAGGAAGTCAGCTTTAGCAAAGACGTCTTGATCGCAATGCCGGGTGCGCTACGAAATCGGCAGCAAACCTTTGAACAAACCGGGGGTCTGCATGCGGCCGCCGCGTTCAATTCACAAGGCGAAATCATCGTCGTTCATGAAGACGTTGGCCGTCACAATGCCGTCGATAAGGTCATCGGCGCGTTGCTGTTGCAAAATTTGCTGCCCGCGAGTGACCTTGGCCTGATAGTCTCGGGCCGAGCGAGTTTCGAGCTCATGCAAAAAACGCTGATCGCTGGCATCCCTTTGCTCGCAGCCGTCAGCGCACCGTCCAGTCTCGCAGTACAATTGGCGAACGAATTTAACATTTCGCTGGTCGGCTTTCTGCGTGACAACACTTTTAATATTTACTCCGCCGGGGAACGTATCGCCTGATGGCCAACATGACTAGAACGACGATCAGCGAGATTATTGCTGAATTCGACACCAGGCCCGAGATGCTGGTGCAAATCCTGCAACGCATCGTTTCACGCTGCGGCTGGGTGCCACCGGAAACGATTCGTCAGCTCGCCGATGAGCTCAATCTGTCACGCGCGGATGTGCACGGTGTCGTCGAGTATTACCACGATTTCAGAACCGAAGAGCCGGGCGAACATATCGTAAAAATTTGCCAGGCCGAAGCCTGTCAGGCTATGGGTAGTCGCAAACTAACCGAGCACGCCACCAGGACGCTGGCGATGAGCCTGCACGATACCGCGAACGACGTCACCCTCGAGCCGGTGTATTGCCTTGGCAATTGCGCCTGCTCACCGGCCGTGATGATTGATGGCAAGACTTACGGCCGGGTCGACGAAGCTCGATTCGACGCACTTCTCGACGCAATGCGGGGGAGCGACTAGTGGCCAGGACTAAGATTTATGTGCCGCGAGAAACCGCCGCGGTCTCAGTCGGTGCCGATGAGGTTGCGCTGGCTATTGCTCAGACCGCAAAGAAGACCGCGACAGACATTGAACTCATACGCAATGGCTCCTGGGGAGCGACCTGGCTGGAGCCGCTGGTTGAAGTCGAGGTAGACGGCACGCGCATCGCCTACGGAAATGTTGGTGCTGACGATGTCGCGGGGATGTTTGAGGCTGGCCTTATTAACGGCGGCGAACACGAACGTCGCCTGGGGCCCATCGACGAAATTCCCTGGCTGATCAATCAGGATCGCTGGACGTTCTGGCGCTGCGGACTCATCAATCCCTTATCGATAGAAGATTTTGAGCTACACCAGGGTTTCAAAGCACTCGAAAAAGCGTTTGCCGACGGTGCCGAGGCTGTTCTGGAAACGGTGGCAGACTCCGGATTACGCGGTCGTGGCGGCGCCGGCTTTCCGACAGGCATCAAATGGCGAACCGTGGCTGACGCGCCGGGCGATCAAAAATACATCGCGTGCAATGCGGATGAAGGCGACAGCGGCACTTTCTCGGATCGCATCCTCATGGAAGGCGATCCATTCGGCCTGATCGAAAGCATGGCGATTGCCGGGCTCGCCGTTGGCGCCAGCAAGGGCTACATCTATTTGCGATCCGAGTATCCGCTGACTCATTCAATCTTGTCCCGCGCGATTGCCTCTGCGCGCGACGCGGGCTGGCTTGGTAACAACATCAAGGACAGTGGCTTCGATTTCGATATCGAGCTGCATCTTGGAGCTGGCTCCTACGTTTGTGGCGAAGAAACGGCCATGCTCGAAAGTCTTGAGGGCAAGAAAGGCCTGGTACGCACCAAACCACCGCTACCGGCCATCAGCGGACTGTTCGGTGCCCCAACCGTCGTGAATAACGTTGTTACGCTGGCGTCGGTTGCAAACATTATCAACCTGGGTGGTGAACGTTACGCGGCGATGGGGGTCGATCGTTCCAAGGGCACGCTCGCTTTTCAGCTGGCGGGAAATATCAAACGCGGTGGGCTGGTTGAAAAATCATTTGGTGTCACATTGCGCGAGCTGATTGAAGACTGGGGCGGTGGCACGGCCAGTGGACGGCCTGTAAAAGCCGTACAGGTTGGTGGCCCACTCGGCGCGTATATTCCCGTCGAGCAACTCGACACGCCTATGGACTATGAAGCGTTTATCGAAATCGGTGCGATGATTGGACACGGCGGCATCGTCGTGTTCGACGACACGGCCGATATGGCCCGGCTGGCGCGATTCGCGATGGAGTTTTGCGCAATCGAGTCTTGTGGAAAATGCACGCCCTGCCGCATCGGATCAACCCGTGGCGTGGAAATCATCGACAAGATGATTGGCGACGACAACAAGGGCGATCAGTACGACCTGCTGGTCGATTTATGCGACACCATGGAAGACGCTTCCTTGTGTGCCATGGGCGGAATGACCCCCTATCCGGTTAGAAGTGTTCTAAAATACTTCGCAGAAGACTTTGCGTCTTTCAAAGAGTCATAGATTATGAATAAAGTTTGCCAGGCCGATCTCGGTACCCCCGTCTCCCCCAGCACTGACACGGTGCAGGTAGAGATTGACGGCATGCCCGTGGCAGTTAGTGCCGGTTCGAGCATTTTACGTGCGGCCCGTGAGACTGGCGTCGACATCCCAAAACTTTGTGCTACCGACAGCCTCAAGCCCTTCGGTTCCTGCCGCATGTGCCTTGTTGAGATCGAGGGCCGAAAGGGATATCCCGCGTCCTGCTCAACTCCGGTCGAAGCCGGCATGAAAATACGCACACAGACCAGTGAGCTGTCGAAGATCCGTCGCAATGTCATGGAGCTCTATATCTCGGATCATCCGCTCGATTGCCTGACCTGCTCGGCGAATGGCGATTGCGAATTGCAGGACGTCGCCGGTGCGGTCGGTTTGCGCGATGTCCGTTACGGCTTCGACGGTGAGAATCATCTGGACGGCGGCGTCGACGCCAGCAATCCGTATTTTCAGTTCGATGCCAGTAAGTGCATCGTCTGCTCACGCTGCGTACGCGCCTGCGATGAAGTTCAGGGCACGTTTGCTCTGACGATCCAGGGCCGTGGATTTAATTCCAAAGTCTCGGCCGGAATTGACGAGGGTTTTCTCGATTCAGAATGTGTGTCTTGCGGCGCCTGTGTGCAGGCCTGCCCAACTGCGACACTCATGGAAAAGAGCATCGTCGATCACGGCCAGCCGGATCACAAAGTCATTACGACCTGCGCCTACTGTGGTGTCGGCTGCTCGTTTCAGGTGGAGATGAAAGGCGATCAGGTTGTCCGAATGACGCCCTACAAAGATGGCGAGGCCAATCATGGTCACTCCTGCGTGAAAGGTCGCTTTGCCTGGGGTTACGCGTCGCACAAGGACCGCGTCGTGAATCCGATGATTCGTGATACCACGGACGATCCGTGGCGCGAGGTGAGCTGGGACCAGGCGATCCAGTACTCAGCAAAGCGATTTAAGGAAATTCAGAGCAAGTACGGCCGAAAATCGATCGGCGGTATTACCTCATCGCGCTGCACGAACGAGGAAGTTTACGTCGTGCAAAAAATGGTTCGCGCCGCGTTCGAAAATAACAACGTCGATACCTGTGCTCGCGTCTGCCACTCTCCTACCGGCTATGGTCTGAATACCACGCTGGGCACGTCCGCGGGAACACAACCATTCGACAGCGTCATGGACACCGACGTGATGGTGGTTATCGGCGCGAATCCGACAGCCGCTCATCCGGTCTTCGCATCGCAGATGAAGCGTCGCTTGCGAGAGGGCGCCAAACTGATCGTTATTGACCCGCGTGAGATCGGGCTCGTTCGTTCAGCCCGCATTGCCGCGGAACACCATATCTCATTGTCGCCGGGCACCAATGTGCCGGTGATTAATGCTTTGGCGCATGTCATTGTCAGCGAAGGTCTACTCGACGAAGAATACGTTCGCGAGCGCTGCGACCTTGAGTCGTTCGAAGCCTGGAAGGCAATGATCCTAAAGCCCGAGAACTCACCGGAAGAGGTGGCGATAGTCGCTGGCGTTGATGTCGAGACCCTTCGGGCCGCGGCACGCCTTTACGGTTCTGCAAAAAACGGTTCGATTTATTACGGCCTGGGCGTTACCGAACACAGCCAGGGATCAACAATGGTCATGGGCATGGCCAATCTGGCGATGGCCACTGGCAATATCGGCCGCTCCGGCGTCGGCGTTAACCCGTTACGTGGACAAAACAATGTGCAGGGTTCGTGCGATATGGGCTCCTTCCCGCACGAGCTGCCGGGCTACCGGCCGGTCTCCGGTGACGAGGTACGAAATCAATTCGAAAAACACTGGGGCGTCACTCTCGACGCGGAACCCGGGTTTCGGATCCCCAACATGTTCGATGCCGCCTGTGCCGGTGAATTCAAGGGGATGTATATCCAGGGCGAGGATCTTGCTCAGTCCGATCCCAATACGCACCATGTTGAAGCCGCACTGAGCAATATGGAGTGCATTGTCGTACAGGATTTATTCCTGAACGAGACCGCCAAGTTTGCGCACGTTTTTTTGCCGGGGACGTCATTTCTCGAGAAGGACGGCACGTTTACGAACGCGGAACGCCGCATCAACCGTGTACGACCCGTTATGCCGCCCCAACAGGGAAAGGATGAGTGGCAAATCACTCAGGACCTGGCTCAGGCAATGGGTTACAACATGGACTACAAGAGCTCCGCCGCCATCATGGATGAAATCGCAGAGCTCACGCCGGCCTTTAATAACGTCAGCTTTAAACTACTCGACGACATCGGCAGCGTGCAATGGCCGTGCAACGAGGCCGCACCCGAAGGCACACCGATCATGCACATCGAACAATTTGTTCGCGGCAAGGGTCTGTTCGTCGAGACCGATTATGTACCGACGGAAGAAAAGACGAATCGCAAATTCCCATTGCTATTAACAACGGGTCGCATTCTTTCTCAATACAACGTCGGCGCTCAAACCCGCCGCACCGAAAACAACAGATGGCACGCCGAAGATATTCTTGAGGTTCATCCACACGATGCTGAAACGCGCGGTGTGCGAGACGGTGAGCTTGTCTCGCTCGCGAGCCGTAAAGGCGACATCACTTTACGCGCTCAAATCACGACTCGTGTAAAACCGGGCGTTGTTTATACAACCTTTCACAATCCCGAAACGGGTGCGAACGTTGTCACCACTGAATACAGTGACTGGGCGACCAGTTGTCCCGAGTACAAGGTTACCGCTGTGCAAATAGCACCGGCTACGCATCGCTCCGGCTGGCAGGACGAGTTTGCCGAGCGTGCCGGCAAACAAGGCCATATTGCCGACACACCGGTTTAATCGCGGGACCGCTGTGATCGTAGGAGCGCTCCCAGAGCGCGAAGCGTAGCGGCGGCCGTCAGGCCGCTCGAGATCATGACGCTGGCACAGGTCGCGGCCTGGGGGCCGCTCCTACGCGGTTACGTTACTTTGTTTTTTGGTCGTCGAAGAGCCAGGCCTCTATAGGCTTTTTGGCATAGATCGGAAACAACCAGAATGCCACGCCAAGCCCAATAGCACCGAACGGCGGTACCGCTTGCACTATATCCACTGGCCACATGAAGGCCTGCAGTGTGTTCTGAAAGGAGTCGATGATGAAGTTCAGGATGAACTGAAATATTTGCCCATCCAGTAACAGTCCGATTTCCTTGAAATCTTCTATGAAGGAAATCGCCTCCAGCCACAAGAATGTCACGGCGAAGCCGCAGGCATAAAGCCCGCCGCCGCGAACGTTCCACACAGTTCGAAACCAGGCCTTAAGTCGGCCATGCGACCTGCCGGGTAACGCACGCGCCTCCCGGCTCAGTCTGTCCTGCAGCGACTGTTTTTTCAGGACTTATCCAGCTTGGAGAATTTTGAGCCTTCGAGCGTCAGGTTGTACATCAGCCCTTTCGAGCCGAAAATAAATCCAACGACCGGGTCGCGTACGTTGTTGCTGTCGATGGTCTTGCCACCACCCAGATCGATTAGCGCGATCGAACCGTCAACACCGACTTTCCAGCCACTGGAGTCTCGAAATCTCTGCAGCGAGTCTTTGGTCATGAAGGCAATGACGATCGACTTGGACTGGGCACCGAGCTGCAAACCGATCGAACCTGACGTTGTCCGGTAATACGCAACCGATTGGCCACCGACACGCAGAACGCCTTCGCCCGTTTCAGCGCCAACACCAATTCCGACCTTAATGACTCTTGGGAAGACCAGGTATCCCGCCGCCTGATCGAGAAACACCTGCGCGCCATTGACATCTTCCTTGAATACCCCCAGCGCTTTGTTTGCCTCACGATTAATTTTGTCCGCAGAAGCTGCAAATACTGCGTTCGCGAACAATAGAGTAATGAGCATAATGCCCATGCGAATTAATTTTCTATGTTGATTCATTGTTGATGTCCTGTCGTGTTCTGACCCGCAAGCAAAAGAATATTCAGTATTTTACGTAGAGTATCACGCAGCGCACCTGCCTTCGTCGCATCGAACGAGAGCGTCTGTTCATTCATATAGGCGCGTTGTGCGATTTCGAGCTGCAGCGCGTGTATTCCGTTTCCCGGATCGCCGTAGTGGCGCGTGATGTAGCCGCCTTTGAAACGGCCATTAATGGCTGTGCTGTAGCGGCTTTCAACCACCTCAGCGACAACTGCCTGTTCAATCGATTGTTCACAACTCTTGCCGTCGTCGCTGCCAAGATTGAGTTCCGGCAGCTCGCCGTCAAACAGTCGCGGGACTACGCTGGGAATCGAGTGTGCATCCCATAATAATACGTACCCGTGTTTTTTCCGCAACAGGTCGAGCGTGTCACGAATATGCGCATGATAAGGACGCCAGTACGTTTCAATCCGCCGCGTTTTTTCGCTGGCTTCTATGCCTCCGAAACTGTAAATAGCCTCGCCCGCGAACGTTTGCAGCGGACATAAGCCCGTCGCAACCTGCCCGGGATACAACACCGCGTCGTCTGCCGGGCGATTCAAATCGACGACGTATCGAGAGTAGTTCCCTGCGAGTACATTTGCGCCGATATCAGCCGCAAACTCATACAATTCTGCAACGTGCCAATCCGTGTCCGGAATTGATCGCCCAACATCGGTCATACGGGCCCGCATCTCGTCCGGGAGATCGCGACCATCGTGCGGCACGCTGATTAGCAGCGGCAGCTCACCGGGCTGAAAACGGAAAACGGGGTTCATGTAGCAAGACTGGGCAACACCGATGCTGCATGCTCGCAGTAGGCGCCGTGATCGACACTGGCCGCTACCCGGCGGATATCGGACGATAACGACCGGTCTTCTTCGTACGCTGGCGAGATTTTGCGAAGGTCGCTGATAACCGCCTCGATCACGGGCGAACTTTTCTTCGGACGATGGAATTCAATACCCTGCGCCGCCGCCAGCAATTCGATAGCGATGATATCGGCAACATTATCGAGCATTGTATGCAAGCGCCGCGCTGCGAAGGTTGCCATGCTCACGTGGTCTTCCTGATTCGCTGAGGTCGGCAAGCTGTCAACGCTGGCTGGATGGGCATGTGACTTGTTCTCGGACGCGAGCGCCGCGGCTGTAACTTGCGCCATCATGAAGCCGCTATTCACGCCACCGTCGGCAACCAGAAAGGCCGGCAAACCACTCATGTGCGAATCAATCAGCAATGCAATACGACGTTCTGACAAAGCACCGATCTCGGCTATCGCGAGTGCAAGATAGTCGGCGGCGAGTGCAACGGGTTCGGCGTGAAAATTTCCGCCGGATAGAACCGACTTCGAATCCGTGAAGACGAGTGGATTGTCGGTGACGGCGTTCGCCTCCGTTTCCAGTACCGAACAGACGTGTCTGAGCACATCGAGACACGCTCCTACGACCTGAGGCTGGCAACGAATGGAATATGGATCCTGAACCCGGTCACATTCCTGGTGCGATGCACGAATATCGCTGCCGTGCATGAGTCCGCGCAACACAGCAGCAACGGCAATCTGACCGCCGTGCCCACGTACGTTCTGGATGCGTTTATCGAACGGCGTGTCGCTCCCCTTGATCGCATCGGAAGACATCGCACCCGCCATCATTACCGCGGCCAGTAAGTTCTCAGTCCTGAACGCCGCGGCCAGTGCCAGCGCCGTCGAGACCTGGGTCCCGTTGAGTAGTGCCAACCCTTCCTTCGGTGCCAGTTTGACTGGCCTGATTCCGGCGTTTTCCAGCGCGACGGACGCCGGCAGCAGGCTGCCATTGACGCGCACTTCACCCTCACCAATCAGCGCCCCACTCATGTGGGCGAGCGGCGCCAGATCTCCGGATGCGCCAACAGACCCCCGTGACGGGATACGCGGAAAAATATTGTGATTGATCATGTCGCACAACGTTTCCACGAGTTCTAGCCGTACGCCCGAATATCCCTCGGCCAGCGCGATGACTTTCATGAGCATTATCAGTCGCACGATGTCATCGTCCAGATCCTCGCCGACGCCAACCGCGTGCGAGCGCACCAGATTTGCCTGCAAGTGTGCCAGTTCGTCATCACTGATGCGCACCGACGCCAGCTGTCCGAAACCGGTGTTCACGCCGTAGACCTGCTCGCCACCGGCAACGACTTCGACAATCAATTCGTTTGACTCGGCGATGCGGCGTTTCGCGCTCTCACCCAACGAGACCGTTAGCTGTTGCTGCCATGCCGAACGGAGTACGTCGAGCGTAATAAGCTGGTTATCGATCGTCAGATTCATTCTGTGTCTCCGCCAACCATCGGCAGCTTGAGTCCAAATTCGCGAGCGCAATCAATCGCAAGCTCGTAGCCCGCATCGGCGTGCCGCATGACACCGCTCGCCGGATCATTCCAAAGAACCCGCGCAATGCGCTTGTCCGCCTCGGCCGTACCGTCGCAGACAATGACCAGCCCGGCATGTTGTGAATATCCCATGCCAACGCCACCACCATGATGCAAAGACACCCAGGTCGCACCGCCTGCAGTACTTAGCAACGCGTTTAGCATCGCCCAGTCAGACACGGCATCACTGCCATCTTTCATACTTTCGGTTTCGCGGTTCGGGCTTGCAACCGAGCCGCTGTCGAGATGATCCCGGCCGATAACTACGGGCGCTTTCAGTTCACCGTTACGCACCATTTCGTTGAACGCGAGTCCAAGGCGATCACGCTGCCCGAGACCCACCCAGCAGATTCGTGCCGGCAACCCCTGAAACTGAATACGCTCACGAGCCGAATCCAGCCAGTTGTGCAGATGTTCGTCATCGGGAATCAGTTCCTTAACCTTTGCGTCGGTTTTGTAGATGTCTTCCGGATCGCCGGACAACGCCGCCCAGCGGAATGGACCGATCCCCCGACAAAAAAGCGGCCGCACATAGGCCGGAACAAAACCCGGGAAATCGAAGGCGTTGGTCACACCGTCGTCGAGCGCCACCTGGCGAATATTATTGCCGTAGTCGAACGTCGGTATACCTTGCTTCTGAAAATCCAGCATCGCCCTGACATGTATCGACATGGATGGGGTCGATGCGGCAACAACCGCGTCCGGATCGCTCTCTCGCTGTTCGTACCATTGTTCAACGGTCCATCCGATGGGCAGGTAGCCATTCGCAGGATCGTGCGCCGAGGTTTGGTCGGTAACGGCGTCTGGCCGGATGCCCAGCTTCACCATCTCCGGCAGGATCTCACCCGCATTTCCCAGCAGGCCGACCGAGACAGCTTGCTTGTCGCGAACGGCCTGCTCAATGATTTGCATGGCATCCGACAACGATTCGGCTCGCCTGTCCAGGTAGCCGGTTTTGAGCCGCATGTCGATGCGGTCTGATTGACACTCGATCACCAGCATCGACGCGCCGGCCATGGTGGCGGCTAAGGGCTGCGCACCGCCCATGCCGCCCAGACCGGACGTTAGAATCCAGCGGCCTGCGAGATCACCGCCATAATGCTGTCGGCCCATCTCCACAAAGGTTTCGTAGGTGCCCTGTACGATGCCCTGGCTACCAATGTAAACCCACGACCCGGCGGTCATCTGACCAAACATCATCAGGCCTTTCTTATCGAGTTCCCGGAAGTGTTCCCAGTTCGACCAGGCCGGTACCAGATTCGAATTCGCAATGAGTACCCGAGGCGCATCGGCGTGGGTACGAAACACACCGACCGGCTTGCCGGACTGCACGATAAGTGTCTCGTCGGACTCAAGGTCTCTGAGGGCCGTGACGATCGCGTCGAAACATTCCCAATTCCGGGCTGCTTTGCCGATGCCGCCATAAACGACCAGGTCCTCGGGACGCTCGGCGACCTCCGGATCCAGATTGTTCATCAGCATTCTTAAGGGAGCCTCAGTAAGCCAGCTCTTTGCCGAAAGCTTCGAGCCGGTCGGAGCTTTGATGATTCTTTTCATTGGCGCAGGTTCTCCAATTGAACGACATCGCCGGATGCCGTTCGTGATGTACCGGGCGGTGTGTAATGCCCTGTCAGTTCGTAGCGACTGCCCGGGTGATGCAGTCGCGCGAAAGTAACCGGCCGTCCTTCGGACCAGGTACGGCGGATAACGACCAGTGACGGTTCATCATCGGGCATGTCGAGGTGTTGCCGTATCGCCGCATTTGGCATGCTGGCCCGCACTGCCTGTTCGGCTTCCTGCAGGGGCGCTACGCCCGTCAGGTATGCGCTGGGCGTTTGCACTTCGAAATCCTGTTCGAGACAGCCCGGTGCGAAGCTTGCCAGTACGTATCGGTCTTCAACCTGAATGGGCGTGGCGTTCTCGCAATGTATGAGCAGCAGATGAAATACATCCGTGCCCTGCGCTACGTTCAACGCTATGCCGATCTCTCCTCGAGCGTGCTGCAACGACCGGTGCAGCACCCGACAGGTATGGGTGTGACCGCGGCACGTAATCTCATCAGCGATGTTTTGCACTTCCAGAAGATCAGAGCGCGAACGGTAGTCTGAAACGAAAGTACCTCTTCCGGCGATGCGCTCAACATAGCCCTCGTCGTTCAGTTCACGCAGTGCACGATTCGCGGTCATCCGGGACACGCTTTTAGACTCGACCAGCTCGTTCTCGGACGGGACTCGATCGGACGGCTGCAGTTTACCCGTCGCAATTTGTTCGATGATGAAGTCTTTGAGCTGTTGATAGCGTGGCTTGGAACCATTCATTTTACTGTACCCAGCTTTTCTATCGCCGCAGAGTAAGCTTCGCGCGCCGAATCGCGCTGCACATGCAGCGCATCAATGACGCACCACTGGCCGTTGACCATGACGCGCTCAACCGGCAACGGGTATCCGGAAAAAACCAGGGCATCGAGGCGGGAGTCATCGCCATGGCCGGCCAGCATCGGGTCATCACCGCAAAGAACGACAAAATCCGCAGCTGCGCCAGCTTCGATTCCAGCGCTCGCCTGTCCGCTGGCCGCCGCGCCGCCTTCCAGCGCTCGCAGGAATAATTCGCTGCCAACGTGGCTGTCGCGCAGCGACACAACATTGCGTGAATTCGTTGCAAGGCGCTGCCCGTATTCGAGCCATCGCAATTCTTCGAACGGGTTAATCGACACATGACTGTCCGAGCCGATCGCGATTCGGCCACCGTGCTCGAGGAAATCGTGCAATGGGAACAATCCATCGCCCAGGTTCGCCTCTGTACTCGGGCAAAGGGCCGCCACAGCACCGGACGCGGCCAGGGACTCGACTTCCTCCGCGTCCATGTGTGTCGCATGTACAAGACACCAGTTACCGGACACATCGAAGTTCTCCAGCAGCCAGCGAACCGGGCGCCGACCATAGGATGCCAGACACTGGTCCACTTCCCGCCGTTGTTCGGCAACGTGTAAATGCATGGGCACGAATGCGTCATTGGCGGTTTTCGCGATCACCTGCAAAGACTCCTGACTGACCGCCCTCAGGCTGTGCGCGCCGATACCGACACTGACGGCGGCGCTGCTGGTGGCCGCGGCACGCTCGTAGTGCGCCATGAAGTCATCAATCGAGAGTGCAAAACTTTGCTGGTGGGGAAGCGGCTCGGGATCATCGAAGCCGGCACGCTCGTAATGCACAGGAATATACGTCAGCCGAATTCCGCTGTCGGCCGCCGCGGTGGAGATCGCGGCGAACATCGTGTCGGTGGCATCGAGATCCATTGGATCGCGATGTAAATAATGAAACTCGGCCACTGATGTGTATCCGCTGGACAGCATCTCGCAGTAAACCTGACGGGCTATGGCCGTCAGCGTGTCTGCATCAACGAGACCGGCCAACTCATACATTCGCTCTCGCCAGGTCCAGAAATTGTCGCGTCCCGCCGGCGAACGCTGTTCGGTATGTCCCGCCAGCGCACGCTGAAAAGCGTGGCTGTGCGCATTACAAAGCCCCGGAATAATGTAAGCGACCGCGGTATCGCCCGGTGCCTCTGCGGAATCGGTTTCAATACTCGAAATCAGCCCATCAGAAACCTCAAGCCGGACATTGGCGGCCCAGCCGGCAGGTAGTAGTGCTTTTTTGGCAAATAGCGTAGTCATGCCACCCCCATGTGGTTGTATATACAGGTTAGATCATGCTAATTTTAGTTGCAACTACCGGGCGTCTAAAGCGGAAATATCGAATGTCTGACTGGGACTTGTTACTGACAGAAGCTCGCATTGCGACGATGCGAGACAGCGCGCCGGATTATGGCGTTGTCGAAGAGCCCGCTGCGATGGCGATCAGCGACGGGCACATAGCCTGGATCGGCAAGCAGTCGGACCTGCCAAAGAATCGCGCCAACGATAAGCGTTCCATGGCAGGACGCTGGCTGACACCGGCCCTCATTGACTGTCATACGCACCTCGTCTTCGGTGGTGACCGCGCCCGGGAATTTGAGCAAAGACTACAGGGTGTCAGCTACGAAGACATAGCGCGATCCGGTGGCGGCATTCTTTCGACCGTACAGGCAACCCGGGAGGCATCGGCCGACGAACTGTTCGAAGCGGCTTTGCCGCGCGTCAATGCGCTGGCTGGCGAAGGTGTCGCTACGGTCGAGATAAAATCCGGCTACGGCCTCGATTGTGAAACGGAAATTCGTATCCTCGAAGTCGCACGCCGGCTCGGCGAGGCGACACCGGTCGACGTCCGAACGACGCTGCTTGCAGCGCACACAGTAGCGCCGGAATACGAGGGCAATGCCGATGGCTACATCGATCTTATCTGCGACGAGCTTTTGCCGCGGGTTGCCGAACAAGGGCTCGCCGATGCCGTTGATGCCTATTGTGAGTCGATCGCATTTAGCGGACCACAGGTTGCAAGGCTGTTTGACAAAGCAAGCAGACTCGGCCTGCCAGTAAAATTGCATGCTGATCAACTCTCCGACTGCGGCGGTGCCGAACTCGCCGCAAACTTCAAAGCACTGTCCGCAGACCACCTCGAATATACGTCCGCCAAAGGGGTCAGAGCCCTTTCGGAAGCGGAGTGCGTTGCGGTATTGCTGCCGGGCGCGTTTCTGACCCTGGGCGAAACACAACTGCCGCCCGTCGATGAACTGCGCACGAACGGCGTGCCCATCGCAATAGCAACAGACTGCAATCCGGGAACCTCGCCCATCTGCTCTTTACGCACCGCGATGATGCTGGCGTGCCGGCTGTTTCGCTTAACGCCGGAAGAATGTCTGGCGGGCGCGACCCGAAACGCCGCTCTTGCGCTCGGTCTGCAGGATGACCGCGGCACACTGGAGGTAGGCAAGCGGGCCGATATTGCGGTATGGGATATCAGCCACCCGCGTGAGCTGGCGTACTGGACCGGCACACCGCAACTGGCGGAGGCGATCACGGGCGGGCACATTACGCAACCTTAGAAAAACAGTCTCCGCGGCCGTAGGATTTTACGGCCACCACCGAGGCCGACTGGTTCGCTCTCCAGGTACCTACCAGTCGAAGGTTCTTAGGTTCTGCAGTAGTTGTAGTTGCAATGAACTCGGCCGTACGACGATCGGCGACTACGTTTTCGAGTACACGGCAACCAGTAGCACGTCATCACGATCGACGAGATTACAAATCATACGATAGCCGCCACGTTTTCCGCGCCCGGCATCGGTGTTGCGCACTCGCACCTTATAAACCGCATAACCGATGCCCTGGACTTGGTCGCCCGGCGTTTCGCGCACATGGCCACATTCCAACGCTTTTTTTCATTTTTTGCCGCCAACTACTTGCCGCCGACATTGATTTGCGGCGAAATCTGACCGAGTGAATGCACGGAAAAAAGACCCGGCAGGGCTGTCAAAAACGCAACCAATATCACTATTTGGTAGCGACGTGCTGGGTCAATTGTCGATACAAACGACTGCCGAAATCGGACAAAATTTCAGTGCAATTCAACCGTACAGGCCCACATATTCCGATTTCCTGTTGTGAAAAGTATTTCGCCCGGTAAACGCGTAATTGATGAAGTACAGACCAGCTACGCTTATCGCGACCGCACCGAACACCCTGGCGGTCCCCTCTATTCCGTGCCGATACAGGATGAACACGCCAAACACGATCCATGCGATGCCCATGAGAAATCCCAGAAATCGCATGAACGGAACTTTCATTTGAATGCACACCTAAACGACACCGGATTCTGTAGCGCATACTTGTTAAGAATGCCCCCCTTCCCCGATAGGACCTGAGCGGTCCCGAAAGTGGTCAATATTCGGCAACTACCGACCGTCTGGCAGAATGGACCACGCGTCAAAGAGCATAATCAGCCAGGCAGCTTAAGAATGGGCACGCTCAACGCCGTATCTAAATCGTTAATCCCAAAACCAGCCACAAGTCTTGTAATTTACTTGGCCTTCTGGCGTAACTATGTTGCCGCATACATAGCGCGGAACGATGCCTCCGTATGACTCCTCCTCATCATAATACTGTTCTTCGTAGTCATCATAGGTGTCATTATCGCCGCCACCGGTCTCTTGATTTAATTCGGGGTCTTGAAACTCACCGGTGTTGAACTTGCACTTCTGGTCAGGTGTACCGCCTGTCGCCGGTATCGGTAGCTGACGTTGTGTGTCCATATTTGCGGCCTCGACCACATAGATTGACGAGTAGTTACCGCTATAGAATTCGACGCGAACAGCAAAATCCTTGGTACCAAGCGATATAGAGGTGCCAATTGGACCAGCCGTTAAGCCAAAAGCATAGCCGCCTTTCTTGATCTGGGCCGTAAAGCATTGACCAATCTCGTTGCACATCGGCGTTGAGAACCACGTGTCTCTTACAAGAAGGTCCCGAATCGCAATACCGGAAGAGTCCTGAAAGTAGAAATTAACTGCAGCATTTCGCCAGTCTTCCTGGTATCGAGCTTTCAAACTTGTCCTGTCTACGCTCACGGGCGCACCGGTCGAACGTGTTGTTCCGCGATAATCTGTCGCGCAATCAGGCACGTTCTGTGCGGCTACAAAAGAGGGGATAATGAGTGTAATCATTAGAATAATTGTCTTCATTAGAATTCCTCCCCTGTAGTTGTTTGCCGCTGCTTGGCAATAGCCGATGCCCACTGGCTCGCCTGTGAGTCCAGCACATCAAGATCCAAACCAGCGGCAATCAGCGCACTGGCGTATCTCTCGGCTTCATCTGCGGTGTCGTAGCCGAGTCGATCTCCTATGGATGCCCAAATAAACGAGTTGGCTACATGGTCAATATCGATGCCATTTTCGGATTTCACGATACCCGCGCCGCCTGTCATGTGATCGAACAATGCAACAAAGGCTTGATCTTCGCCCGAGAGCGCAAGTGCCTGTATGTAGAGTCGAACAACGATGTCACTTCCATGCGGTAATCGTTTGTCGAGCCGCTCGGCGAGAATAAATGCTGCAGCACCGTCACTCTGAGCGAGCGATCGCAACTGATCCTCAGTCAACTGTCCGTAAGGATGGTCGTAGCTCTCAACTCGATCACAATGCTGTACATTCTCAAACGACTCACCAGCATCGCTGATTGTCTTTCGAGTTAGCATTCGGCAGTTGATCGCATGTACTTGTTTAACGACAAAATCACCTTTTTCGGATATCAGTTCGCCTTCATAGTACTGCTCTTCACTCAGCTCGTTCGCTTTGGGCCTTATGACAGAGGGAGCAAGATTTGCTGTGCCGGCATCTTCGATTGCGTGATCGAGTGCTACTGGTGATTCAGGAAGTACGTGACTTCTTGGTATAATAAGTACACCGAATGTAATGACTGCCAGCATCACAATTGCCTTAGCAATTGTTGGATTCATTTACGTTGCTCCTCTAAGATATTTGAACCGACTAATAACTCCGGGATCGGCCACTATGATGACAAGACACGGACCAAGGTTTGATTCTCCCGATCATAATTCACACTAATCGATGAGTCGTCAACCGACCGTGCGGGGAGAATTCGGGTCTAGGTTTTAGCTGCAAGAAATAGAGTGCTGCGCAGATATCCCAGAGAAAAACCTTGAAGCGTAAGCGTAAGCGATTGATTGAGGCTCTTGGCAGATGAATATGATCAACCTCGTTGCTAGGGCTGAGAGCCCTATGATAGCCTCATCGGTTGTCTGGAATATTCAATATGTCGATTGTAGGTCGAAAAAACGACACTCAAAACCAGCTAAAAGTAGGGCAGTCGGACCATTTATGGTCAAAAAAGTGAGAAGTGGAAAACTTTGAACATATGTGAAATCGTAGAATTGCGCAGAATTTGTGGCCTGACCACTATGGTTTTTGTCCTTCCGCCTGACAAAGCGTAGAAAATGGATTGGAATAACCCATGTCTCTACTCGTACAATCTCGTGTGGGTTGCAACTTAACTATTGCCGCGTATCCATTCAAGGATTCCAGGCCAAAACCGCCGACCGTGATTCGGAGTCGACGTTCAAATAGCGCAGGGAGTTAGCGATCAATTCTCCAGCAAACCTTGGTTTGCATAGTAGCCCCTCGTAGAGCGTCCACTTGATGCGCTGGTAGACCTGTGTAAATTGATTTGTCGTTGGCTAGGCCGAACCTGTCAGTCTGCGTCGTAGGCATATTTGAAACGGACGCCATTATGTGTGACCGTGCGGTTTTTGGGAAATCGACCACAGAATTGAATCGTAATACTCTCGTATTCAATCAGGGCGGTATCTGATCAACACGCACCTCGCCAAATCTCGTCGCTTCTTAATTACGCTCGGCCTGCTGACGGCCGTTGCGGCATTAACTGTGGACCTCAGTTTGCCGGCAATCCCGGCCATGGTCGATGCGCTCAACACGACGTTGTCGCGTGGACAGCAGATTGTCGGTGTCTTTATGTTCGGCATGGCGCTTGGACAAATCCCGTCCGGTCTCGCATCGGATCGATTCGGCCGATTACCGACGATTTACACGGGCATGGGTATTTTCGTAGCGGCCGCTGTTGTCGCAGCTGTTGCGAATGACATGGAGCTGCTGCTCGCTGCTCGATTCGTGCAGGGCATAGGTGCCGCATCCGCAATCGTCATTTCCCGCGCTGTCGTGCGTGACATTGCGACGGGCAAGGATGCCGCCCGCCTGATGTCGTTGATGACCATGATCTTCACAGCAGCGCCGGTCATCGCTCCCAGTATCGGTGCATTACTGGTAGCGCAATGGAACTGGCGGGCACCGTTTGTTGCCATCGCTGCGTGCGGTTTCGCACTTCTGTTCGGTATTCGCAGCAACCTTACCGAAACGCACACGCCGAACGCTTCGGAGCATCCGTTACGGCAACTCGTGTCCAGTTTTCGAGAGTACTTTTCTCATCGCCAAAGTATTTTCGGCCTGTTGCTACTGGTACTGCCACCAGCAGGGTACATGTCCATTATCGCGGTCTCAGCGGCGCTAACTATAGAAATCTACGATTTTACGATCACACAGTACGGTGTAATTTTCGCCTGTGCCGGTCTATCGATCCTTGCCGGATCAACGGCGAATCGCTGGTTGGTCATGCGCTTCGACATGATGCAGCTCATCAAATTCGGCGTAGCGCTTATTTTTGCGTCGAGCGCGCAACTCGTCGTGGTTGCCTGGCTGGATTCAGCACCTTTCTGGTGGGTCTGGAGCTGCGTGTGTCTGTACATGTTCACTATCGCAATACTTATGCCCAACACCACGGTACTGGCGCTGGACCCATTGCCGAAGATCGCGGGTGTTGCGTCGTCGATACTCGGAACCTCGCAGAATATTGTCGGCGCTTCGGGCGCAATACTCGGCGCTTTGATTTACGACGGCTCGGTGCGTAACGCGGTGATTATCATGGCCTCAACCGGTATGCTGACCGGTGGAATTTTTCTGCTGCGACCGATAATCGCCCCGGGGCCACTTCTGCACCATCAGGATGCGCTCGTTCGTGACTAGGGAAGCTCGGTAAACACTTCCCCGACATCTTTGCGTGATTGGGTCGGCGTCAATTTCGGATAGCCATACCAGATCAGGCCCGCGACAAATGCCTTCGCTTCGTCGATGCCAACAATGTCGAAAAACCGCGGGTCGCGCGTGATGTCGCCGGTGGTCCATTTCGAACCGACGCCTGCCTTCCAAAGATACAGAAGCAGGTTCTGCACTGCCGCACAACAAGCTGCATAGTCTTCGTGTTGCAGCAACTCATCCTCTGAGCGCACGCAGGTGACGACCAGCCAGCCGGGCTTTTCAGACCAGCTCTTGCGTTTGAATGTGCCGGCCTTTTCGCCCTTTTTTTCGGTGACAATATCTTTGCAAAGATCAAGGCAACGTTTTTTGCCGGCCTCTCCGATCGTGTAGAAATGCCACGGCTCCGTGACGTGATGGTTCGGTGCCCAGGTGGCCGCTTCGATCGCCTCATTAACCAGCTCTTGCGGTACCGGCGTCTGCAAGAAAAGTTCTATCGTACGACGGCCGCGCAACACTTCGGCAAACTCCCGAAGCTCCTGCGTCTCATAGCTCGGCGTCTCGTTTTTCATCAAACGCGCTCGATGATCATGGCAATGCCCTGGCCGACTCCTATGCACATGGTGCACAGCGCATAACGGCCTTTGCTGCGTCGCAATTGATACGCCGCCGTCGTAACAAGCCTCGCGCCGGACATGCCGAGCGGGTGTCCAAGCGCGATGGCACCCCCGTTCGGATTCACATGCCCAGCATCGTCGGCCACACCAATCTCTCGCAAGGTCGCAAGTCCCTGCGCAGCGAACGCCTCATTGAGTTCAATCACGTCCATTTGATCGATAGTCAGACCACACAACTGCAGTACTTTTTCGGATGCCGGTGCTGGTCCGATGCCCATGATTCGCGGCTCAACCCCGGCGACGGACCAACCGACGATACGCGCCAGTGGCTTGAGGCCCTCCGATGTAGCGGCCGCCTCACTGGCTATCAGGACCGCACACGCGCCGTCGTTAATGCCGGAAGCATTGCCCGCTGTTATTGATCCGTCCTTCTTAACGATTGGACGCAGTTTAGCCAGACCTTCAGGCGTCGAACCCACCCGGGGATGTTCATCAGTTTCGACTATTACCGGATCACCGCGACGTTGTGGCACGAAAACCGCAACGATCTCGTCAGAGAACAGTCCAGCCCCGGCGGCGACCTCCGCCCGCAACTGGCTGCGCAAAGCGAACGCGTCCTGATCTTCACGTGACACAGCAAATTCGACCGCAACGCTTTCTGCCGTTTCGGCCATCGAGTCAATACCGTACTGTTCTTCCATCTTTTTGTTGACGAAACGCCAGCCCAGGGTGGTGTCGTACAATTCGGTATTTCGCCCAAAGGCGGCGGATTGTTTGGCCATCACGAACGGCGCACGGGACATCGATTCGACACCGCCTGCAATCGCAATTTGAATACCGCCCGCCTTGATGCTATCAGCAACATTGCCGATCGCATTCATGCCTGAGCCGCACAGACGATTAACAGTAACGGCAGGAACGCCGACCGGCAGGCCGGCCAATAAGGCCGACATACGCGCCACGTTCCTATTGTCTTCGCCTGCCTGATTCGCGCAACCGTAAGCAAGGTCATCGATGTCCTCCGGATTAAGAGACACATTGCGTTGCAACAAGGCCGCAATCGGGATGGCACCCAGGTCATCGGTGCGGACAGAAGACAATGCCCCGCCATAACGTCCTATCGGCGTGCGTACTGCATCGCAGATGAACGCATCGATCATGACTTACTTCACGCCGATCATCATGCGTCGAACCACATCGTTCTTCGCAATGAAATGGTTGTACAGCGCGCCGAGAATATGCACGATGATCAGTGCCGCAAGTGGCTTCCAGGCAAACTCGTGCACCTCTTCCCACCACTCATGCGCGTCGTGATTCTCGGTAACAGGAAGGGGTATCGTGAACAGGCCAAATACCGGAATGCCTTTGCCACCCGTACCGACCACCATTGCACCGGCGAAGAGTTGAGCAAATACGGTGATATAAAGACCCCAATGGACCAGTGAAGAAACCGTGCTTTGCCACGCTGGCATCCCGTCAGGTTTGGCAGGCACTTCATTCATGAAGCGCCAGACAACCCTGATCGTCATCAGCATTAGAGTGATCGCTGCAATGGAGGCATGAATGAAACGTATTCTGGATCTTTCGTCGCCCCTTTCCATGCCTCCCTGCTCGAGGCCCAGGTAGATCAGCACAAACAGTCCAATTGCGACCAGCCAGTGCAGCGCCCTGGCCAGTGATCCGTATTCTGAATTATTATTCTTGAGTCCCACGTTAATCCTTCCTGTTAATCCAGCCCGAGCTCAAAGCCGGCTTCAAGTTCCTGTTTTGAATAAGCCCTGAATGCAATCATCGTTTCCGTCTCCACGATGCCGTCCAGATGTCGCATTTTGTCGCTGATGACATCCGCAAGATCTTCGTTCCTGGAAACGCGGACAATCGCGACCAGGTCGTAGCGACCTGCAACTGAAAAAACCTCCGAAACGCCGAGCGTTTCCGATATTTGATTGGCAAGATCCGGGATCCGGTTGGTCTCGGCTTTGATTAAAACGATCGCTGTTACCATCAGGTTCTCCGTGCACCAGAGTCAGTACACGAAGACTATCATTAGCGGCGCTTATTCTGCAGCAGCAATCTCGCGGGCAGCCGCCAGAAGCTCGTCCGCCGGGAGTCGAACGCTGTAATCGGCATTGGTAAAGGCAAACTGGATCTCACCGTGCCGGTCGATAGCAAAAACCGCGGGTACTGGCAGCACACCGTGATTCATCATCGATGATCCCTCGATGTCCTGGTTTTTCCTGTGGCGCTTTTTGATGGTTCGTTCCGACGCCTTGAACGCAATTCCAAGCGCGATCGCAGCTTGCGCGTTAGCGTCAGACAGCAGCGTGTAATCCAGATCGGCGATATCTTCCTGCGTCTCCTGACTGAGACTCTCGTAAAGCAACTCGGACCGGTCGCCACTCAGGAATAGTATGTCAACACCCATTTCCCGGATTTGTGGCATGGCGAAACGCATGTCTGAAAGATACATGTTGCAGTACGGGCACCAGCCGCCGCGAAATGTCAGCAGCACGACCGGTCGCTCAAGATTCTGTGGGTCGAAGTGAAAGTCTTCACCACCGGCTGTTTGCACGATAAATCGTGGCGCCTTATCACCCTTACCAAGAGGTTCGATCAGTTTCGCGGATTCCGCGATCGGTACATCGGCATGTCCTTCCTGGATCGCAACGCTGCACGCGATACTCACGCTCATCAACGCGATAAAAAGAATGTAGGGAATGGAACGCATGCTCATTTCAGATACTCCGACGGGTTTCAATAATGGACCCTCTGGAGCCCTGGTTTATTTCAATTATTCGTGCCGCAATGCATCGATCGGATCAAGCTGTGCTGCACGTTTCGCCGGCCAGATACCAAAAAGCATACCGACAGCCGCGCTGAAGCCGAACGCCATCATTGCAGAACTCGATGTTACAACAGTTTGCCAGCCCGCATATTTGGCGAGCAACGCCGACGCACTGGCACCCAGTGCGAGTCCGAGCAGGCCACCGAGCAGGCAGAGAATCGTTGATTCGACCAGAAATTGCAGCAGAATATTGCCCTTGGTGGCGCCCAGTGCCTTGCGCACACCAATTTCCCGGGTTCGCTCCGTCACGGTCACCAGCATGATGTTCATGATACCAATGCCGCCTACAACAAGGCTTACACCGGCAATCCCGGCAAGAAGATAGGTAAATATTGCGGTCGCTTCCTGACGCGACTCCGCGAACTGTTTACGATTCATTATCGCGAAATCGTTATCTTTGCCTGGCAGAATGCCGTGCTCGCGCCGCAGGACACTCTCGATCTCAAGCATCGCCATCGGAATCGTTGATGACTCGCTGACTTGCGCGCTAATGGTCTGGACGAATTCGTTTCCGGTTACCCGAAACTGCGCTGTCGACAACGGTATCCAGACATCATCGTCCGGATTACGCCAGCCAAATCCACCTTTCGATTCGAAAACTCCGATGATCTCGAAAGAGATCGATCGAATCTGCACTTTCTGCCCGATCAATGCTGCGCCTTCCACTTCCAGCATTCCCGGAATTTCCGAACCCAGTATCACGACACGACGTCGTGCGGCTTCGTCGGCGGCCGAGAAGAACGCACCGTGCGCCAGCTCATAGCCGTGCAGGGCAGGATAGTTGGGCGTTGTTCCAATCGTTGACAGGTTGAGGTTTTTGTTGCCGTATTTGATCTGAAATCGCGAGTTGATCTCGGGAACGATGGCCGCGACGTGCTCGGACCCGATCGCCAGCGCCATCGCATCGTCCGTCGTTAACGTTTGCTGATTTCTCGCAACGCCACGACTAAACCATGCTGAAGATTGAATGGACAAAATATCGCCGCCCAGCGAGGCCATCTGCTCATCAATCGCTCGTTGCGCGCCGGTTCCCAACGCAACCATCGTGATCACCGCTCCCACACCGATAATGATCCCGAGCATGGTTAGCAACGCCCGAAACAGGTTGCTTCGAATGGAGGCCAGTGAAATATGAATTGTCTCTGTGACTAACATGTCTAGCGTTTGATTCCCGGTACGCCCCCCATACGCCTTTTTATGAAATTTTGCAGATCCTGTTGAGTCTCAACCAGATGACTGCTCGGCAACACCAGGACCCGCTCGGATTCATCGAGCCCGCTGACTATTTCGACGTTGTTAAGATCAGTTACGCCAGTCCGTACTTTTCTAATTTCCTGCAGGTCCGAATCCATGACCACCCAGAATTCGCCGCCGAACCGATAGTCTGTCTTCGGTCGCGCACCGGGTTGGCGTCTCGATCTGCCATCGGCGAGTGGGTTGCGAATATCATCTTCAGATCGCCCGAGAATAGTCGCCGTGGATGCCAGGTCGCGTTTCGTCCGCAAGGCCATTACCGGAATGGTCATCGCGTTCTCACGTCTGACGATCAATACTTCAACCTCTGCGTTCATTCCCGGCATTAATAATCCGTCAGGATTTTGTATCGCTATGAGAACAGCAAACATCGTGACGTTTTGCTCAACGACCGCCTGCGGTTCGATCTTGATCACTTCACCGGGAAACGGCTGGTTCGGGTAGGCTGCAACCAGGACACTGGCTGTCATTTTGGGCCGGATCTTGCCGATATCGGTTTCGTCGACCAGCGCACGAATCTGTACGGCACTCAGGTCGGCCATCTGCATCAACATCGTGCCACCTGAGAAGTCCTGCGTTGGCGATGTAATTACCTGCCCTTTCTCGACCGGCTTGAATATTACCGTTCCCGATATGGGCGCACGGATATCCGTGTCATCAACAGCGATGCGGGCATTTTCGACGCTCACTCTTGAGGTAACCACCTGTGCCTCGGCATTCGCGAGATCCAGCGTTGCCTGTTCGAGATCGGATTGCGTCAACGTACCGGCTGTAACCAGCGACTCGACGCGTGCCTTTTGAGTTTTGGCGATCTCAAGTCTCGACTGCGCAGCCTTCAGTTCCGCTTCGGACTGGTCCAGCCGGTTGCGTACCGTGCGCGGGTCGATGCTCACCATCAGCTGACCTTCATCAATCTTGTCACCGGTCTCGACCAGTAGTTCAAGCACCTCACCGGATGCTTTTGACTTCACCTCAACGGTTGCCAGCGGCTCGACAACACCCGCTGAGCTGACAGCAACCTCAATCGTACGGCGCATGACCTCGGCGGTGTCGTAAACAGGTCTTGCGGCTTCCTCTTCGGCGCAAGCGGCAAGAAGAAGTGGCATGACAAGAAGTGCTATTTGCCGGGTCGTTGTGTTCAAGTTCAATGCTCTTAAGATTCAGTATCGCTAACAATATCGCCGTCACTCAGTCGTACCACGCGCTGTGCATGGTCGGCTACGTGTTTTTCGTGGGTGACAACGATCAGTGTGTTTCCCGTCTCATGCAAACTGTCGAAAAGCTTCATGATTTCATTACCGGTGTTTGAGTCCAGATTTCCGGTTGGTTCGTCGGCCAGCAATATGCTCGGCCCGGTAACCAGCGCTCTGGCGACAGCAACACGTTGGCGCTGACCGCCCGACATTTCCGATGGACGATGTAGCATGCGGTCCGCCAGCCCAACTGTCTCCAGCGCTGCGCGGGCGCGCTCGTAGCGCTCTTTGCGCTTCACACCGGCGTAGATCAGCGGCACCTCAACATTGGCCAGCGCCGTCATCCGTGGCAATAGATTAAAGGTCTGAAATACGAAGCCGATCGCCTGTTTTCGTGCACGCGCAAGCCGGCGGTCGTTCATTTTCGAGACGCGCTCATCACTTAACCAGTACTCGCCCGCTGTTGGGCGATCGAGACAACCGATGATATTCATCAGTGTTGATTTACCCGACCCGGACTGGCCCATTATCGCGAGATAATCATTTGCGGCGACCGTAAGATCAATGCAGCGCAATGCGTCGATAAACTCTGCGCCCATGACATAGCGGCGCTGTAATCCTTCAAGTCGGATTACTGGAGTTATATCGGTTTGATCTGCGAGCTGGGCGGACTGCAATTCCAAGCCTATCGTCAAATTGGCGGTCAATTAGACCATTTTTGAGCCGGCAGATGCAGTTCTTTTACATGGCCTTTTCGAGCAAATCACAAGTAAGCAAGTCGGATGATCCGCGGCAGCGCGCCTTCGCCCGATACATCGCCTGATCGGCTTCACGCAGCAGGCCGGTTAGCGTATTGGCGTTCTTTGGGTAAAGTGCAAGACCGATACTCGCTGCGCACTGCAATTTAAGGCTGCCGATCAGGTACGTATCTTCAAGCGCACCGGTCAGACGCGAGGCCAGCTTATCGGCAACGTCGGAATCGACATCCGGGACGAGGGCCACAAACTCATCACCACCCGGCCGACCGATGATGTCGCACGAACGCAGACTTTTTCTTAATCGCTCAGAGGCGATGGTCAGCAGCTGGTCGCCGATTTCGTGACCGTACTGGTCATTGATCTGCTTGAAATCGTTGAGGTCAATAAACAGCAGAGCACCCCTCGCATCGTCAGCACTGTCTGTCAGTCGCTGCGCAGCATCGCGCTCGAAGCCACGGCGATTCAAGACGCCTGTGAGCGGATCAGACGTCGCGATGGATTCCATCTGCCGTTCCTTCGCCTTGCCGTCAGTGATATCCACGAAAGTTGCTGCTATGTCGTCGCCGACGGGTTCGCAGATCATTCTCAACCAACGGCCCTTACCCTTGTGCCGGTGTCGTAGCTCAACATCAAGACTTCTGGCATTGCCAACGGCGTGCTCGAATTGCCGCTGAATATCTTCGACCTCTTCATCGTCCATGCCACGACTTGCCAGGCTGATGATATCCTCTGCCACGCGGTCCACCATGTCATCAGGGTCCTTGCCAAGAAAACGTCCGGCAGCCGCATTCGCGAAGATACTTCGAAGCGACTTACGACCACTGTCTTCCCGCACCCATTGAAAACGAATGATACCGTTTACCGAATGATCGATAAGTGTCCGCAATAATTTCTCACTTTTGCGAACCTCTGATTGTGCCTTTTCAACATCGCTCACATCGCGAAACATCAATACGTGTCCGCCACGTGCGGATACTCGCTTGCTGGCAATCCTGGAAACCTGTACATGCAGGAAACGACCCGTGGATGTCATCATCTTCTGTGGCTGACCGGAATTCAGGGCCTCGAAGACTTCCGGCGAATCGTCACCAAACAGATTTTCGAGCGGTTCACGCAACGCCGCTGATTCTTCAACCGACAACAGGCTTTCAGCTGTGTGGTTCAAGCCAATAATGCGATGTTGTTCATCGATGACAACGACCGGGTCCTGCATGTTTTGAAATACCGTCTCATACGGCAGTGGTGTGAATTCGATAATCTGCTCGCCGATGATCAACCAGGCGTAAACCGGTAGAAGTGCCGCGAAAGCTATGGGTACGTAAGAAAGTGTGTTGGGACCAAAACCCATGTCGTAGGCGGCCGTCGTTACTAACGGCCCGGCACAAGCGGCGATCAACAGGAACAGCCCCCTGCGCTGAGCGGGTGCGACGGCTGAGCTGTGCACAATCAGCGTCAGTATTGCGGCACCAATGACTGCGTAACTGTACGGCAAGTGGACGAACAGGAACCACGGACCCCATCGATCGGGACGAGTCAGAAATTCACCGGCCTCGTTTGCGATGGGTAAGAACCACATGGCTTCATGGTGCAAATTGGTCGCAGCCAAAGTGATTGAGAGCATTGGAATGATTAGCAGTAATACGACCGTACGAACAGGAGTCATCGACCCGGTGTATTCGCGAAAACAAACGTAGGCAACAACAGGCACCAGTGCCGTACCGATGAAATGGCTGGTTCGCCCTATGGTAAACGCCGTGAAGGTACTGGACAGCAACTCGATGGCTCCGCCCATGACCCAGATACTAACGACAACGAACAGTACGCCGATCGGCATGCTGCCCACCTCGCGCTTGCTGGCGATCAGTCGCGTGCCCATTATCAGGTAACAGGCCGCGGTGAAAATCAGCAGGACGGACAGTGCGAGGTCCAGGTTCATCGATTACGAGCTCAATTTGACGATCTCCGGTAGTCGATATTACGGACTGCGTCGTATTGATTCTCGGACCTGTTTCTCAGCTTTGAGGCGGAGCAATTACTGCTTCTGGTCGTTTTTTCACATAATGTCTGCACACGACGCGTGAGGAAATGCGAATTTCCCAACTAACTATATGTTTTTTCTAACAATTATTTCGATATGCGCTCACGAAACCTTGTTCTACCCACGTGTGACAGTCTTTGCAAAAATGCGAATGCTCCAGCCTCGCTGTCGATCTGTTTCCTGAGGTAGGGATCATCTTTTCCCCGGTCCGCCAGACGCCAGTAAAAAAGAGTGATCGTCATCGCGAGACGCGTTCGAATCAGGTCGAATAACACGTCGAGCTCTGACTCTGATAACGGGTTTCGCTGTTGATACCCGGCTACAAGCGGCGTGATGAATTGCAGCGGTTCGGTACTGCCCGATCTCTGGTACGCCGCCGCAGTCGATAGCTCAACGATTCGCGGTGCCAGCAACAAATCACCGAAGTCGATAATTCCTGATACCTCACCCCTCGTATCCAGCAGAATATTTTCTGTGTTGGCATCGTTGTGAATTGCCTGGCGTGGGAATGTTTTAAGCGCAGGGATAACGCGTTTGTCGAAATCATCGAGAACCGCTTCCACCTGCTGTCGAACTGTCGAATCATTAATGTGAACCAGCAAGCTACGAAGCCGGCCCGCGCGCTGTGTGTCCCAGAGCGATACCTGTCCATCTCCCTCGCCGGAAAAACTCTCAAGTGCTTTATCAAGATCGGCGAGACGTTGACCCAGCGTGTGAGCGATACCGGGCGTCAGTTCGCTATCGTCCAACAGGGTTCCTTCGACCCAGGTGAGCACACGCAGGCATAGCGATGTGTTGTTCTTGGTATCTATCGCACCGCGAAACTTTCCCGACGTAGTGAGTACGTTCCGGGGCACGCCGGCAATGCCGAGATTCGCAAGATGATTTAGTGCGGCGATCTGAAAGTCGGTTGCAGTCCGATCTTCAGCCAGACTGGTAACCTTAACGACGTAGCTATCATTGTCGGTCGTCGTCATCCGAAAATTTTGATCCCGCTCACTGATCAACGGGGTGTAGTGGCCTTCCAGTCCGAATTGCCTGGCGACGGCGTCCGCAACAAAGATTGATGCTGTCACAATGAAACTCCTGCAGCGCCCGGTGACAGTATACGCGAACGACGGTGCACTCTTTGCGTCGCCTGACGGGGTCCAGGAACCTTTTATGTGCCCCGGTTTTCAGAAATGTCGATTGGTTCCCGATCTGTTGAACATAATCGGTCAAAATTGTCGGCTTGATGAACCGTCTATCGAAAATAGCCCAGACTGCAACTCCGGGAACCGGCATTCAGTTTCGCAGGGACAAGTACGGCAGTGCCGGCATTCGCGACTTTCTCCGCGATGTGCTCGCGATGGCCAATGCACCGGTCGAGGGACCGCGATACATTGTCGTTGGCGTCGACTTCAACAGTCAACGCCAGAAGAAAGTGCACGCCGTCGATGCGGAGGACTTTTCCGGAAAGCCGTCTTATCAGTCGCTGGCCAATGAGTACATCGAACCGCCACTTCGTATCCGCTACAAACCAGTATCGATCGACGGCAAGCGAGTCGGAGTGTTTGAGATCGGCGACTGCCAGGACCGCCCGTACATGATGCGAATCGATTACTCCGAAACGCTGCGTCGAGGCGATGCGTACGTACACTCCAAAGGCAGCAACATGAAAATGGGACGGCGCCAGCTTAGCGAACTATTCGCGATGAAATATCGCGATTCGGTATCGGCCGGCGATATTGAGGTCGGGTTTCCAGGCGAGATTATTCATAAAGACTTGTCACTGAATATTTGTGACTTGTCACAATTGCCATCTGCCGAGGCCAGCAAAAAACTGAATCAGCTGATCGACGTTCGCAACCAGCGGCGAAAAGCTGGTTCGACTACCGTGATTGCCCGACTGACACATGCTCGACTATTTGGAGCCGATGATCCTTACATTGATCGAACCCCGACCGGGCTTGTAAGGGAAGTGCAGGGTCTCCGCATGAAATACCGCGATCACGATAATCATTTTCTATTCGAATCGCGTGCCGAGCGCGTGCAAATGGTTGTCTACAACCAGGGCAAGGAACCGATAATCGGTGCATCGCTATCGCTAATCATGCCCAATCACAATGCCTTTTACGTCGCAGAAACGCTACCGAAGGTGCCACGTCGCGACGGTTTTGCGGATCGCACACCGGACGAGATCGCGGCGTATCCATCGGTCAGCCTGCAAGATGGCTCGATACACGTCGTGAGCAAGATCGGCAACATTCCTGTCGGTGAACCGGTTGACGTATTTGTAGCGCCGTTGCGCCTGTGCATTGGCAAGGACCTGAGCGGCAAACGCTTTGGCATTCGCTATGCACTGCACGGTCAAAACCTGCGCGCTCCTGCGAAAGGTCAGCTGAGACTGGTTTTCGGAAGGTAGCGCGTCGCGAGCCTAGTGAGCCCACTTCTCAACTTTCGGTGCCGAGTAGGCTTCGAACTGCCGCAAAAGTCCCGCTGCTGTATCGTCACACAACAGCATCTTTCGATTTTCAACCCTTAAGAATCCCTCGGCTGTTGCATGATCGAGATAGGCAAGCAAGTGATCGAAGTAACCGTCAACATTGAGTAGCCCGCAGGGCTTGTCGTGAAATTTGAGCTGACCCCAGGTAATCATCTCGATGAGCTCCTCCAACGTACCGTAGCCGCCCGGCAATGCTATGAACCCGTCCGACAAAGCCGCCATCATCGTTTTGCGCTCGTGCATCGATGCGACGATGTGAAGTTCAGTCAGATTCTGATGCGCCAGCTCTTTTTCGCACAACATCTTTGGTATGACGCCGTGGACCTTGCCGCCCAGCTCCAGCATCGCATCCGCGATCACACCCATAATACCTTTGTCGGCGCCGCCATAAACGAGCTCATAATCGTGCCGCAGCAAGACGGCTGCCAGCTCTCGCGCGGCTTCCTGATAAACGGGACGAGCACCGGAATTGGAACCGCAGTAGACACAGATTCTTGCCATTCGAGACGACGCTACGCCGATTTTGCTTTGGGTTTAACCCCCAGCACAATCGCCGCAATCCCGGGGCGACACTCTCCCAATTCCTCCGGCGTGAGTGCATCGAGTTCATGCGGGAAGACGAGCCACTCCGCAGTTTCGCGCAGATAGTAGTCCGGAACGATATCGGTTTCGTTACGGGTGGGCTTGAACCAGGGCACTGCAACGCGAATATCTTCCGGCGTATTACCGCGTGCGCGCCGGGTCAGTTCCTCTATGACGGCAACAATTGTGTTGCCCGTATCGAATACGTCGTCGACAATCAACACGCGATCATCGTGGCAGATCTTCTTGATGATGTAATTAAGCCCGTGCACGGCGACTTTGCCACGTTCATCTACGCCGATATATGACGACGTCCGAATGGCGATGTGGTCCGACTCGATGCCGCAATACGATAAAGTCTCCTGCAGCGCCATGCCGACAGGCGTACCACCGCGCCAGATAGCGATAATCAGAGTGGGCTTGAAGCCGCTCTCTAAGACCTTGATGCCTAGCTCAATGGAATCCTCGAGCAGGTCTTGTGCAGATAGTACGGTCTTGTCCATTATTATTCTCTTGTCTTAAGGACTCTGGCGGTATAATGCCGGAATCCGATTCTAGCGCAGCATGACCTGGGAATAACAATAATGACCGAGCGATTTATCGCCGCAAACGACCTGCTGCAGGATTCGTTTCAGCTGGCGGCCAATATTTACGAAGCGGGATTCGAGCCTGACTTTCTGGTCGGCCTGTGGCGTGGCGGCAGCGCGGTCGGTATCGCTGTCCAGGAAGGCCTCGACTATTTCGGCACCAGGACTGACCATATTGCCATCCGAACCTCGTACACGGGCGCCGCGGGATATTCGCAAATGGTCAATAAAGCCGAGTCAATCCGCGTCCACGGCCTGCAATACTTACTGGAAAATCTCTGTTCCCATCACTCCCTCCTGATAGTGGATGACGTCTACAGCACCGGATCGAGCGTCAATGCAGTCATCAAGCAGCTGGCGAGAAAGACTCGCCGCAATTTGCCAGAGGATATCCGAATAGGGACGGTCTGGTACCGGCCGACTGAAAAGACACTTCGAACACCGGAATATTTCGTACACGAAACGAGTGACTGGCTGGTTCTACCCTACGAGCTGTCCGGCTTTTCTATCGAGGAATTGCGCGAGAATCGGCCCGAAATGCTGGGCCTGATCGACCGCTTGGCGCCGCACGTGAAAACGGACGGCGCCTCTCGGAATTGATAGCAGATCTTCGCCACCAACAAGGACCCATCATGCACGAACTCCCCCATCATTACGTCGTTTCTGCGGCCGCGAAAGTCGCTGGAAATGTTGTACTTTCCAGTTCCGGCGTAGACGATTTGATTTCCGCACCACCGGCTGAGTTTGGTGGTCCCGGTGACCAGTGGTCGCCCGAGTCCTTGCTGGTCGCTGCTGTAGCCGACTGCTTTGTTCTGTCATTCCGTGCCATCGCCAAAGCGTCGCGTCTGGAATGGGACTCGCTGACCTGCAGCGCCGAGGGCACTCTGGAGCGAATTGACCGTGTGACTCAGTTTACGCGCTTCAACGTAACGGCCACCCTGGACATTCCGCCCGAAACCGACGAGAGCAAAGCTCACCGATTACTCGAGAAAGCCGAACAGTCGTGCCTCGTAACAAATTCGCTAAAAGCCGGGTCACATCTGGAAGCGACCGTCCGCACACCTCGAACGCGCACAGAACACACTGATAAATAAGGAATCGCATGAGCACCGCGAAAATTATCTACACCCGAACTGACGAAGCTCCTCTGCTGGCAACGTATTCTTTCCTACCCATCGTCAAAGCCTTCACCGACGCCGCCGGCATCGTAGTAGAAACTCGCGACATCTCATTAGCGGGACGAATTCTCGCCAATTTTCCGGAAAACCTGACCACTGAACAGCAACAAAGTGATGCGCTCGCCGAACTGGGCGAACTGGCGAAGTCGCCCACGGCCAATATCATCAAGTTGCCGAACATCTCCGCTTCCATTCCTCAGCTGCAAGAAGCAATAGCGGAGCTGATATCTCAAGGCTACGACATCCCCAAATATCCTGAAGAGCCTCGTACTGATGCCGAAAAGGATGCTCATTCGCGTTACGCGAAAATCCTGGGCAGTGCTGTAAATCCGGTGCTGCGTGAAGGCAATTCCGACCGTCGCGTTGCGGCAGCCGTCAAAGAATATGCCAAAGACCACCCGCATTCGATGGGCGACTGGAGCACTGATTCAAAATCTCACGTGGCCCACATGGACGATGGAGATTTCTATTCCAGCGAGCAGTCCGCCGTGGTTGCCGCCGATGGCGGATTGAAGATTACGCTGCACGCGAATAACAATGGCGAAACCGTACTTCGCGATAATGTGCCGGTCCTGAAAGACGAGCTGGTGGATGCGTCTCGCATGGACTGCAATGCGTTGTGCGATTTCTACGCCAAAGAAATGGATGCGGCGAAGGATGCTGGGGTTCTTTTGTCGCTGCATCTCAAAGCGACGATGATGAAGGTTTCGGACCCGATAATGTTCGGCCACGCGGTCAGGGTTTACTATAAAGACGTCTTCGGAAAACACGCCAGCGTATTTGATGAGATCGGTGTCGACGCCAATAACGGCATCGGTGACGTGTACGCGAAGATCGCTGACCTTCCTGATGACCAGCGCACGGCCATTGAATCCGACCTTACTGCCGTATACGCAACCCGGCCTGCACTGGCGATGGTTAACTCCGACAAGGGAATAACGAACCTGCATGTACCGAGTGACGTGATCATCGATGCTTCGATGCCAGCCGCCATCCGCACTTCCGGGAAAATGTGGGGCCCGGACGGAGAACTGGCGGACACCAAAGCGATGATTCCGGATCGTTGTTATGCCGGTATTTATGATGAGACCATCAACTTTTGCCGGCAGCACGGCGCTTTCGATGTAACGACGATGGGCAATGTGTGCAACGTCGGCCTGATGGCACAAAAGGCCGAAGAATATGGCTCCCACGACAAGACATTCGAGATCGCATCTTCAGGAACGGTTCGCGTCACTGATGCGGCCGGCGACGTATTGCTCGAGCACGCTGTTAATCGCGGTGATATCTGGCGTATGTGTCAGACGAAGGACTTGCCGATACGGGATTGGGTGAAACTTGCCGTCAAGCGCGCACGCCAGACCGGCACACCTGCTATTTTCTGGCTCGATGATGTTCGGGCTCACGACAGGCAACTGATCGAGAAGGTCAGTAGTTGTCTGAAGAACCACGATACCGACGGGCTTGATATTCGAATTCTGACACCGGTCGAAGCAATGCGAGTAACACTCGAGCGCGTTAAGAATGGTGAAGACACCATCTCTGTTACCGGCAATGTCCTGCGCGACTACCTGACGGATCTCTTCCCGATTCTGGAGCTTGGCACCAGCGCGAAGATGCTGTCGATCGTGCCTTTGCTGGCGGGTGGCGGGCTGTACGAGACGGGTGCCGGCGGCTCTGCGCCGAAGCACGTGCAACAACTCCTGACTGAAGGACACCTGCGCTGGGATTCGCTGGGTGAGTTTCTGGCTCTCGCGATTTCGATCGAAGACATTGCAGACAAGACCGACAATCCGGCGGCCCACGTTGTAGCCGCAGCACTGAACGATGCAAACCGTCGTTATCTTGAAAATAACAAGTCGCCATCTCGAAAGGTTAACGAACACGATAATCGTGGCAGCCATTTTTACCTGGCGATGTACTGGGCAGAGGCGATGGCGGCGAACACGGCAGACCTGACCCTTGCCGAGAAGTTCTCTGCTCCTGCGAAGAAACTGTCCGACAGCGAGAAAGTGATTAACGATGAATTGCTGGCCGCGCAAGGCAGCAACGTGGACATCGGCGGGTATTACCAGCCAAACGACGAACTCGCAGCCGAAGCGATGCGTCCGAGCGCTACGCTGAACGCGATTATCGACGCTATTTGATTTCGGCGCGTTGTCCTGCGACGTAGGTTGCTGCAACGTTTCTGTCGTCGGCGAGTGTCGTAATCGCGAACAACGTCTCCTCGATCGAAGTCGCGACGCGTGTGCGTCGTTCGCTGAGCGATGAACCGGCGGGATCCAATACGACAAAGTCTGCCTCTTTACCGGCCTCGAAATTGCCAAGCTTGTCATCAAGGTATAACGCTTCGGCTGCGCCAAGAGTCGCGAGATACAGTGCTCTGGATGCGGGTAGTGCCTGATCCTGAAGATGCAGAACCTTGTACGCCTCACTCGCCGTTTTCAATAACGACAAGCTCGTTCCACCACCAACATCGGTGCCAAGACCAACGCGCACGTTGGCGTCTCGCATTGCGCGAAGATCAAACAAACCACTGCCCAGAAACAGGTTGGAGGTTGGACAAAAAGCGGCTGCACCGCCCTTGGCCGCCATACACGAGCGATCTTCGTCATCCAGATGCAGGCAATGGGCAAACATTGAGCGTTCACGCAACAGGCCGTATTGATCATAGACACCGAGATAACTGCGGCTCTCGGGAAACTGCCGTGCAATTTCCTCGACCTCGGCTTTGTTCTCGGCGAGATGGGTGTGGATCCAGACGTCCGGATACTCACTGGCCAGCCGCCCGGCCGCAGCGAGTTGTTCCTCACTCGAGGTCAGCGCGAAACGAGGCGTGATCGCATAACCAAGCCGGTCTTTACCGTGCCAGCGTTCGATAAGCGTTTTGCTGTCCGCATAGGCAGATTCCGGTGTATCACGTAGCTCATCCGGGCAGTTGCTGTCCATCAGTACCTTGCCTGCAATCAGCCTCATGCCACGAGACCCGGCGGCTTCGAGTATCGCGTCCGCCGAATGTGCGTGCACGGTCCCGAAAACGAGTGCGGTCGTCGTGCCATTCCTGAGCAGTTCATTGAGGAATACAGCAGCGATCTCGCGCGCGTAACTCTCATCAGCGAACCGGGCTTCGGCAGGAAAAGCGTATTGATTCAACCAGTCGAGTAACTGCGCTCCGTAAGAGGCGATGATATCGAGCTGTGGAAAATGTACGTGGCAATCGATGAAGCCCGGCACGATAATTTTTCCGGGAAACTCGGCTATCGCCACATCAGCAGCCAGTTGCGGCAGTAAAGTTGCTGCCTCGCCCACCTCGACAATCCGACCGTTCTCTATAATCAGCAATCCGTCGTCAAAGAACTGCAGCGCAGTCGGATCGGAAGCCTCTCCGGGATCTGCCAGGCAATGCAACACCGATGCTTTAAACGCCTGTCGCATGTTCGTCAGTCGGCTGCCAGGAAAATAACTTCGTCAAGCGTGTGTTCGTCGCAATTGGGCTCATTGCCGCCGCGGTCGATGATCAGATACTCCTGACCGGCTGTGAACGAGATCAACGGCATATGCCAGGTGCCACGCCGGTAATTAATACCCTGCCGTCCGTTGCTGACGAATGCGCAAAGGTCGCCCGCATCAACCGACTCCTCCGGTGGTGCAACAACGATGACCATTTTGCATGGGCTTAGCGGAATGAAGGCCTGGCTACCGAGCGGATGGCGCTCAATCAGATCAAGTCTCAGCGGTAACGTCGTTGGTGTGCGGCAGCGAGCGATGCTGACCGCAATCTGACCATCGTTGATCAGCTCGATATTGCAAAGGTCGTCGAAACGCTCGAATCTCGCGGCATTCATTGCACCGGACACATCGCGAGCGGTTTCTATGACTTCGCCATAGGGGGCGAATCGCCCACCGGTCAACGGCTCCGCCTTCAGCGTGATTGTCACTCCTCCGCACCGACGCGGCCAAACAATCGCAGTCTGCTCACACCGCCGTCCGGAAAAATCGACATCCGCACATGCGACACTTCGCCCAGATCTTCGAGTGCTTCGAAATAATGCTGCTGATCCATCTTGAGTCTTGTTTCGGGCATCAGCATCTGCCAACCCGGTGCGTCCGGCGTTGCACGTTCATCGTTGTCGAACAGTCCCGCGTCCAGCGATACCCTGTCCGGATAGTTACCTTTGAAATGCGCAGTGTCCACCTCTACACGCTCAATGACACCCGCTTGTGCCAGCGCAAGGGTAACCCAGTCATTGCCCGGACCACGCCGCCGCGCCGTCTCCCAGCCATCACCCATATTTACACCACGGCCGGGTACGTTGAGATTGTGCATGCTCCCATAGTGCTCATCGCTACATGCAAGAGCACGGCCACCATTTTCAATGGCGGCCAGATCAACAAAACCCTCGACTCCTGAAAAGTCGGCGCGAATTTCGCCGAAAATACGTAAGCGGGCAATGCCACCATCCGGGTAAATGTGCAGGCGTACATGCGACCAGGTATTTTCATCATTCACATCGAGGTAATGGTGCGCGTCGCCGTCAAGATCAGTCGTCGCCAGTAATTCAACCCAGCCTTTTTCGGGCACGTCTTCATCGCTAACGCAAACCTCGATCGATGCTTGTGGCGGATAGTTACCCGTGAAGTGAGACGTGTCGATATCGAAGCCACGTATTACGCCGGGGACACCGAGCCGGATAACACAGTAATCGTGACCTTCGGACCGCTTGCGGCGACTCTCCCAACCGTCCATCCATTTGCCGTGATCATCGTACTTGTCGTCGATGAAAACCGGCGCCGCAAAATCGATGACGCGCTCCTTCGCGGCGAAAAAATCATCCGTCGCGTAAGTAACGCGTGTGCCCAGCCGCGGTTGCTCCAGCTGTACCCAGTGGTGGAATGGGTGCGTTTGACTCACTGTGAATTCTCCAGGGCCGACAATCTCAGGCGGGCGATTTTGTGGATTTCCTGCAGCGCGGTTTCAAACTCGGTGTTGTAGTCATTATCAAGCCGGCTCGCGAACGCCTCGAGTATTTCCGACCGATTGCTTTCCCGTACCGCCATGATGAATGGAAAATTGAATTTTTGCTTGTACGCCGTATTCAGCGACTGAAATTTCTCGAATTCATCCGCCGTGCACTGATCGAGCCCGGCCCTGGATTGTTCTTCCGTGGAATCAGCGGTCAGTGCACCTGCGACCTGTGCTTTGCCCGCCAAATCGGGGTGCGCCCGAATCAATTCGAGCTGCGTATCCACTGCGGCATTGTCGACACAGTCCGCCATCAGGCTTGCGAGAAGTTCGGTGTCCGGATCTGACTGCTCGAGTAGCGATTTTACGCCCTCGGCGACCCACGGTGAATGCTCGTAAATCCCGCCGTAACGTTTCACGAAATCGTCACTGCTCATTACGTGTTTCCTCGCGGCGGATGACGTTCCCGCCAATGTCTCGCAATATCGAGACGAGTAGCGATCCATGCATCGTCGTGTGACATCACGTAATCAAGAAATCTCGCGACAGCCGCGGCGCGCCCGGGCCGGCCCGCAAGTCGGCAATGCAGCCCTATCGACATCATACGGCCACCCTCCGCATGCAGGACGTCGAAGCTGTCTTTCAGGTAATCGAAAAACTGCTGCCCGGAATTAAAACCCTGTGGTGTCGCAAACCGCATGTCGTTCGCGTCCAGAGTGTAGGGAACCATCAACTGCGGTGTCGCGAAATTGTAGTCCCAATACGGCAGGTCGTCGGCATACGTATCTGAATTATAAGTAAAATCTCCATCCTCCGCTGCAATACGGTGGCTCTGCGGGCTGCAACGACCCAGGTACCAGCCCGCTGGCCGAGCACCGGTCATCTGCGTATGGATCTGAAGCGCTTCTTGCAAATGCCTGCGTTCGGTCAGTTCATCGATGAACTGATAATCGATCCAGCGATAACCGTGGCTCGCGATTTCCCAATTAGAGGCCTGCATCGCAGCAACGGCATCCGGATTGCGTTGCAACGCCATCGCAACTCCGAATACCGTGACCGGAGTGTTTTGTCCGGCAAAAAGGCGGTGCAATCGCCAAAAGCCGGCTCTGGCGCCGTACTCGTACAGCGACTCCATGTTCATATGGCGCTGGCCTTCTATGGCAGCCGCACCGATGATTTCCGACAGAAATGCCTCAGATGCGGAGTCGCCATGTAACACGCAGTTTTCCGCGCCTTCCTCGTAATTGATTACAAACTGAACGGCTGTTCGTGCACCGCCAGGCCAGTCAGCCGCGGGTGGCCGCTGTCCGTAACCGCATAAATCTCTCGGATACTCTGTCATTGACCGCCCTCAAGCGATCGATACCACCGGTCGACGATTTGCCGTTCCTCATCCGTCATGGCCGTCAGATTTCCGATCGGCATCACCCGGGTCACCACTGTCTGTTGATGAATTCGATCCGCGTCCGCGAGAATCTCCTCATCCGTGTCAAACTTCACACCCAGCGGTGCTGCAGGAAAAGCCGGATGTACCGGCGCTGTCGAGTGGCAACTCGTGCAGCGCGTATTGATCACGCTGCGTACCTGCGAGAAGGTCACCGCGCCTGTAGTATCCTCTCGCGATTGAGGTGCTATCAGGGCGGCGGTTGCCGCCAGTACAACAACGGCGATCGCAAGGGTAATCGGCGATTCCTTACCTTTGTGTCGGGCGACAAAGTAAATCCGAATCAACGCTCCAGCCAGCGATATCGCTATCAGGACCGCCCAGTTGTATTCGTGGCTGTACGTCATCGCGTAATGGTTGCTCGTCATAACGAACAGTACCGGCAACGTGAAATACGTGTTATGGACCGACCTTAGTTTTGCGCGCAGGCCATCCGCCGGATCCGGTGTCCCACCAGTTTCAGCGGCGGTGACCATTTTCATTTGCCCGGGAATGATTACGAAAAATACGTTCGCGACCATAATTGTTCCGAGCGTGGCGCCGAACAGAATGAAGGCCGCTCTGCCACTGAACAGCTGGCACAGTCCCCACGCCAATGCGCTGCTCATCAACAACAATGCAAACGCAAACACCCTGTCATCGTTCCTGAGTGGCGACTTGCACATCAGATCGTAGACGATCCAGCCACCGGCAATGAAACCGACGGCAATACTAATCGCCATCACGACGGACAGGTCAGCGACCGATTGGTCGATCAGGTAGATTTCGGCGCCCAGAAAATAAACGAGTCCCAGCAGAAACATTCCCGACAACCAGGTCGAATACGCTTCCCACTTGAACCAGTGCAGGGTCTCGGGCAGCACCGCCGGTGCGACTTTGTATTTTTGCGCGTGATAGAAACCACCACCATGAACTGACCACAACTCACCGCCCACGCCCTTCCCGCTGTCGGCGGCTTCGCGCGGCTCCTCAAGGTGGTTGTCGAGCCAGATGAAATACAGTGACGAGCCGATCCAGGCGATGCCGGTGATGAAGTGCAACCAGCGCACGAGGATGTTCAACCAATCGAGCAAATAGGCTTCCATGTTAGTACTCTTTCAATATTGGCAGTACGTTGTCGGGATAATCTTCCGCTACCGGCGCTACCGCACGTTCGCGAACCTTGAGGATTTCGGCTGCCGCCGCAACCGCTATTTCCGCCGGTTTCTTACCGGTGATTCCGTCGACACCGATCGGGCAAATTAACTGATCGATTTCGGGCTGCGACATGCCGTGCTGTCGAAAGCGTTTTTCAAAACGCCGTCGTTTGGTCACCGAACCGATCAGTCCACAATACCGGGCATCACGACGACCGAGGATGCGATCGCAAATATCGAAGTCCACGGCATGGCTGTGTGTCATGACGAGATAGAAACTGTCCGCCGGCATCGCCGCAACCTCGAGCGCCGGCTCCGCTGCCTCTATTGCACGAACGTTCGGCGGCACTTTGCGAAATATGTCTCGTCGGCTGTCGACCCAGCGAATATTGCAGTCGAGCCGCGACAGCGCACTGACCACCGCCGATCCAACATGCCCTGCGCCGAATACCGCAATGTTCAGATCAGACGCTACGACAGGCTCATAAAATTCCTGCACGTCACGCATTGCGTCGGGCTTGCCCGCGAGTAGCCGTCGAGCTTTACTGACCAGCGATGGTTCTGCCTGCTCTTCATCGGCGCCAAAAACCTCCGCTGCCGTGACCAGCAATTTAGCCGGATTTGATCGCGAAATACGCGTCGCAATGATGGTCGGTTCTCGTTGCCCGTATAACGCACCGAGATCTCGCAACCAGCCCGACAGCCCATCAGCCATCGGTTCAAACAAAATCTCCACAACGCCACCGCAACATTGCCCCGTCGCCGAACCCAGCGGAAAGCTCCTTAGTGCAAACATTTCATCGTCGAGCATTTCCGCAGCAACCCGCGTGCTCTGGTATTCGAGTTGACCGCCACCAATCGTGCCGATGGTTTGCGTGGCCGTTACGATCATTTTCGCGCCGATCTCGCGTGGCGCCGAACCACGAATGCCCGCGACAGTGACTAACACCGCGCGTTCACCGGCCGCGGCAAGATCAATCAGTTCGTCGATCCACTCATTCATGCTTCGCCGCCTGTATCGCATTCAGTATCGACTCCGGTGTCGCTGGCGCCTGCAAATCGGGTGCCGGACAGTCGTCGCTTGCGATCGCGTCCCGGATAGCGTGAAAGGCCGATAGTGCAAGCATCAGTGGCGGCTCGCCCACGGCTTTTGATCGATAGATGGTGTCTTCCGGATTTGGATTGCTCTGCATTAACTCAACGCGAAAGTCCGGCGCCAGGTCCGATGCGGTTGGTATCTTGTAGGTCGATGGTGCATGCGTTCCAAGTTCGCCGCGATCATTCCACCACAGCTCCTCGGAGGTCAACCAGCCAAGACCTTGCACATAGCCACCTTCGACCTGTCCAAGATCAATCGCCGGATTCAAGGAGTCGCCACAATCGTGCAGGATATCGACGCGCAATGTACGGTTTTCGCCCGTTAGCGTATCAACGACGGCCTCTGTGACCGCCGCGCCATACGCAAAGTAGAAAAACGGGCGTCCGCTGAAAGTCTCTCGATCGTAATTTATTTTCGGTGTCTTGTAGAAGCCGGTTGCTGACAGCGGCACACGATCCGCCCAGGCCAACTGCACAAGCTCGGCGAACGACACACTCTCGCCGCCCGCTTTTACCCGGTTATCGCCAAATTCGATCTCAGCTTCCGGCGCAGAAAAATGCCGCGCTGCAAACTCGGTCAATCGCAAGCGTATTTTTGCTGCCGCTTTCCTGGCAGCCATGCCGTTCATATCGGCGCCGCTGGACGCCGCCGTCGCAGAGGCATTCGGCACCTTGCTGGTGTCCGCTGCTGTAATACGTATACGATCGATATCAATCTGAAATTCGTCGGCGACGACCTGGGCGACCTTGACGTACAAGCCCTGGCCCATTTCAGTGCCGCCGTGATTGAGTTGTATCGTGCCGTCTTTGTACACATGAATCAGTGCACCGGCCTGATTCAACAACGTATTGGTAAACGATATTCCGAATTTGACCGGCGTAATCGCGATGCCGCGTTTCAGTATCGGGCTGTTCAGATTAAATGCCTGAATTTCCCGGCGTCTCGCTTCGTAATCGCTGCTCGTGACTAACTGGTCGAATATCTCATCAATGACATTGTCTTCGACCGGCTGCAGATACTGCGTAACGTTACGCTCTTCCTTGCCATAAAAGTTACGGCGTCGAATCTCCAGCGGATCCTTGCCCAACTGTCTGGCAATATCTTCGATCGCGTACTCGATCGCAAACATGCCCTGCGGCCCGCCGAATCCTCGAAACGCCGTATTGGAGACGGTATTCGTCTTGCAACGATGGGAAAGTATGCGCACATTCTCAAGAAAATAGGCGTTGTCGCAACTAAACATCGCACGATCATTGACCGGCCCCGACAGATCTGCCGACATGCCGCAGCGTGACGCAAGCTCGAAGTCGATGCCCAGTATCCGGCCCGTGTCGTCAAAACCGACGTCATAATCGATCACGAAATCGTGGCGCTTGCCGGTCATTATCATGTCGTCGTCGCGATCCAGCCGCAGCTTACAGGCACGACCTGTCTTGTCCGCAGCCAGAGCGGCGATACAGGCAATCAAAGCGGCCTGGCTTTCCTTCCCGCCAAAAGCACCACCCATTCTTCGGCAAATAACGGTGACGTCATTCGCTGGTCTGCCGGTCGCGTGGGCAACCAGCATCTGAACTTCATCCGGGTGCTGTGTCGAGCTGTATACCGTGAGGCAATTGTCTTCCTCAGGTATGGCCATCGCGATATGGCCTTCGAGATAGAACTGGTCCTGGCCGCCCAGAGAAACGCGGCGGCTGGCGCGATGTGGTGCGGCCTTCAACGCAGCTTCAGGGTCGCCGCGCACCAACGTTTCGCTGGGCAAGACAAAAGACTGCTTCGCCACTGCCGTTAATGGATCAAGAATGGCGTCCAGTTCCCGGTAATCGATCTTCGCGAGTCCTGCGGCCTTTCGTGCGGCGTCTACGGTCGTGGCGGCTACAGCAAATACAGCCTGTCCAACGTATTGCACGAGGTCGGTCGCGAAAATTGGATCGTCCGCGATAATCGGTCCGAAGTTATTGGCACCCGAGATATCGCTGGCGAGGCAAACGTCAACAACACCGGGCGCTGCCAGCACCCTGGCAACGTCGATGTTGCCGACTTCAGCGTGAGCGACCGAACTCATACCCACCGCAACGTGTAGCAGGTCTCGCGTCTCTGGCAGATCGTCGGTGTATGAGGCCTGCCCTGTTACATGCAGTTGTGCACTGTCGTGTGGCAACGGCGCACCGACGGCCGCTGCACGCTTGGGAGCTGGTTTAACGCTGACGGCCATAGGTGTACACCGTCTCCAGTTTGTCGCTCATTGTTTCGGCAAAGAATCGTCGCAGTAGATTTTGTACAACCACTCCGCGAATATCCGCCGACGCTCGCATATCCGATATCGGCGCGAAGTCCTCAGCCAGACTCGCACACGCGGACTCGATGGTAGCGCTGGTCCACGGCTTGCCGGTTACGGCCAGCTCCGTTTTCGTCGCGCGTCGAACCGTGGCCGCCAGACCGCCACAAGCCATGCGAAACGATGCGACCGTGCCAGCATCAAGGACCAGCCTGTACGCAGTACAAATGGCGGAAATATCCTGGTCAAAACGCTTCGACCATTTTTGGCTGCTGACGCGCGCGCCATCGCTTGGTAGTGGAATCAAAATTCGTGAAACAAACTCGCCGGGCTGCAAATCGTTAATCATGTAGTCGTGATAGAAATCATTAAGCGATATCTCCCGCTCCACTGCACCGCACCGCAGCAGTAAAGACGTATCGACGACCATGAGGGCTGCCATCGAGTCACCAATCGGCGAACCGTTCGCGATATTGCCTCCCAACGTTCCGGCGTTTCGAATCGGTGGAGATGCAAAGCGTCGAAACAACTCATCCAGACCCGGATAATGCTTAACAATTACCGGGATCACATCGGTCAGCGTCGCAGCGCCGCCGATATCAATGTGCGTATCGCCGACCTTCACGTCAGAGATATCAGCGGCACAACCCATATAAACAACTGTGCCGAGCTCACGATGTTGCTTGGTCACCCACAATCCAACATCCGTTCCGCCCGCCAGTAATGTTGCCTCCGGGTTGTCGGCAAGAATTGCCGCCAGTTCATCGGCGTCCGTTGGTGCGAAAAATTTGCGGCCCTTATGCTCGACCCGCAACGAGTTTTCGCGTTGAATTTTCTTTAGCCCGGCTATGCGGTCAATGCCAGCAGGCCTCGCTGCCGAATACATATCAGTCGCGGCGGCAATGATGGGCCTGTAACCGGTGCAGCGACAAAGATTGCCCGACAATGCATCGTCGATCGACTGACGGTCCGGGTTCTTATTGGTTTCGTACAAGGCGTACAGAGACATAACAAAGCCTGGCGTACAAAAACCACACTGTGAGCCGTGGTTTGTGACCATCGCGGATTGAACCGGGTGCAGTTCATCGCCGTCCGACAAGCTTTCCACCGTGATCAGTTCTTTGCCGTCGAGCGTTGGCAGGAACTGGATGCAGGAGTTGATCGCCTTGAAGTTCACGTTCTCAGCATCGCGATCGAGTTCCGCAACAACCACCGTGCACGCACCGCAATCGCCCTCGGCACAACCTTCTTTCGATCCTTTGCGGCAGAGATCTTCACGCAGGTACTGCAGCACTGTTCGCGTTGGATCAACATCTTTAATCTCTATGATCTCGCCATCGAGAAGAAATCGAATCACTGCGCCATCGCTCACGATTTTCAACTACCGCGGTAGGTCGAATAGGCCCAGGGAGAGCACAGCAAGGGCACGTGGTAGTGCTCGTCACCCTTGACCGAAAACCGGATAACAACGGTCTCCAGAAAAGCAGGCTCACCGACCGCGGTATTCCTGCCGGCAAAATAATCGCCGATATCAAACTCCAACTCATAGGTGCCGGTGACCATGGTCGCGCCTTTCAGCAGGGCTTCGTCCGTCCGACCATCGGCGTTGGTCTTTACGTCGGCAATTTTTCGGCGCCCAGCAGCCAGCGAAAACAGCCTGACAGCAACACCCGACGCGGGTTCACCGTGTGTAGTGTCGAGGATATGTGTTGTTAGTCGTCCCATTCCGCCCCCATTAACTTGCCTGCATGCCCGATAATGTATCCCATTGATTATACTGTGCTACGTTGTCGCGGAGATACAAAATGAAACAACTATTACTGGCTTTCCCTCTCATCGCATTATTCGGCTGCGACGTACAGATTGAACACGACTCCGAAGTCACTTACCTGCAGATGCCTGGCATGGAGGGGCTCAACTTGCCTTTCTCCTCGGCCGTACGGGTCGGCAACACACTGTACCTGTCCGGTAATCTCGGCAACCTTCCCGGGTCACTCAATCTGGCGGAAGGCGGAATATCCGGTGAGACGCGCCAGACAATGGAGAACATATCGAGCGTGTTACAGCAATTTGGCTCGTCGATGGACGACGTTGTCAAATGCACTGTTTTCCTTGCAGACATCAACGAATGGGGCGAGATGAACGAGGTCTACCGAACCTACTTCAAAAACCCGCCGGCCCGCAGCGCGTTAGGTGCCAACGGCCTTGCGCTGAATGCGCGCGTCGAAATCGAGTGTATTGCCGTTACGGAGTAGCAAGCAACTCATCGCGTCGCGACTGCAGTGCGCGCAGTCGCTTCTTGTCGAGGACGTCTCCAAACGTCTCCACCAGTAACTCATCGGTGAGTTCCGCTAGAGCATTCTTCCAGCCCACGCTGACGGGAATCGGTGCCTTCCTGAGATGAGGCGGCCGTCCTTTTCTGTTTGCGAACGTCCGGTCATGCTCGCTGAGCATCAGTCGCCATGATAACTTGTCATACATCATCCGCTGTTGTGAGCGCCCCTCGTTATAGACCAGAATGTCGAAGACATACATTGCCGGCCATTGGTCAGTGATTGCACACCAGGCATCACCTCCCTGACCGGTCGCCGCGCGTTCAGCCTCATTGATATTGTTGCCTGGCAGAAACTGCAATGAGCCGTTTTTGCCTTCAATCTCGCGTTTCACGGTGACCGGCACCATTTCGAGTTGCAGCAATCGGTCGAGGCGGTACGCGGCAACATTGGGGTAGAAATTACGGCCTCTGGGTTTGCTGAAAATAGCGTCAACCGCGTGTTGGCCGTTACTGATCCTGACGACGGTTCTCGGCAACGAACCCGTGCTGCTCTTATCGACGGACACGATCTCACCCTGCTCGAGTAATTCCTGCAGTTGCAGCGCGCTCAGATTCCCCGGGCGACGACCGACGTTCCGCGGCTGTATGAGCGGTGCACTTGATTCAAGTCCTGACTCACTCGTAATCGACAAAGAATCGCCTTCCAGCACCAGCGCATGCCCGCTACCCTTGTAATAGAAATTCAACATGCCGGTATCGATTTCGATCACCCGACCGTCGAATCGCTGCAATACCTGGTGGTTCGGTGTTGGCGTGTGTCCGATGACAACCCGATCAGCCCCTATAGCGGCGAGTGCCGCATCCAGTCTGTGTTCCTCGACGATGCCCGGGCACATTATATGGTTGCGATACCACAGCGGTCCGTCAGGACTGGTGATACCGGCGTCGAGCAGGCGCATCCCGGCCTTGATCGCCTTCAGTGTATCCGTATCCTCGTCCAGGGCAGGCATATAATTTGTGAGTATCGCCTCGTAGTTGTAGTGACTGTCAGTTGGCAGCAGAATTTCCGCATCCGTCAACGCGCCCAGCACACCGACATACTCGACGAGCTCTTTTTGCAAATCCACATTGATGCCTTCGAGACCAATCTCGGTAACCAAAGGCGGCAGCCCACCGTGCACAAATGCCGTGCCATTGATCACTTCGATAATGTTTTTTTGCAACAGCCACTGACCGTAGTAACCGTCCGCACGAAACGCGCGCCGCATCGCAAAGTATCCGGGCGGGTAATCTGTCTCGAATTTACCCGGCAAGTCGTCCGCATCGCCTGCCTGTCGCTCGGCATACAACTCAAACCACCGTGCACGTTCGTCGGGATTTTCTTCGCTCGCAAACGCTGCGTATTCGGGTGCGCTAACGTAGCGCATGTCCCCGGTCAGCAACATCGACTCGTGGTTTCCGATCAGTACATGCACGCGACCACCGGCCGCCTCGGCCTCGCCTTCCAGCCGCATGAGTAAATCCATCGCGGCGCGGGACTTCGGTCCACGATCCAGCATGTCACCTGCGATGACGAGATGTGACTGCTCACCCACCCAGCCGAGATCATCGCCGAGGATATCCACATTCTGCAACGTCGTGACCATCGCGTCATAGGCGCCATGGATGTCCGCTATTGCCACAATCCGGTCGACATCGTCGTAGCGCCACTCAGCCGACCACGCAGGCGGCGAAACACACAATAGCGCCAAGGAGAAAAACGAGAAAATGTTGACTGTTCGACGCAAAAATTTCATTCCGTGTTTGACATTGATTTGAGTGTAGTAGCTGGGAGCAATTGCGGCAATTCGCGGCCCGGCACAATTGCGGCCATATGCTAGACTCAGGACGATGCTGGCACTAATTCGTTGGACACTATTAATACTGACGTGGTTCCTGTTGATGTCGGGCGTGTCAGCACAGGAAACCGCAGCTCCTGACGCGCTTTTTCAAAGTGCGGAAGTCATCGATGTACGCATCGAAGCACCAATGTCGACACTCATCTCCGAGCGCTCGGTCGATGAAGAGCTGCCCGGCAAATTCCAATATACAAATTCTGCCGGCGAGGCCGTCGAATTCAATATAAAGCTGCGAGCCCGCGGCCGCTTTCGTCGTTCGAAGGACCATTGCCGATTTCCGCCATTACGTCTCAACTTCATCAAAGGGCAAACAGACGGCACGCTGTTCGACAAGCAAGATAAAGTAAAACTTGTCACGCACTGCCAAAACACTTCGCAATACGTGGGCGTGTTGCTGCGCGAATACACCGCCTATCGAATATTGAACGTTGTGACCGATACCAGCTTCAGGGTACGCATGCTACGCATCACCTATGTCGACGATGAAGGCAAGAAGAAAAACAGCGTCGACTACGGATTTATCATTGAACACAAAGACCGTTTGGCCTATCGCCTGCAAAAATCGGTCCTCGATGTTGAGAAAATCAGCACGCGTTCCCTGAATCCGGAATTCGCAAGTATCATTTCGATGTACCATTACCTGATCGGCAATACTGATTTTTCATCAGTGCGGGGCGCAAAGGGCGAGACTTGTTGCCACAATCATGTGCTGTTTGCGGCAGAGGGCGAAGCGGTATGGTCAGTGCCATACGATTTTGACCAGGCAGGCCTTGTCGATGCCCCACATGCGGGGCCCGCCCCCCGGTTCAGGATTCAGAGCGTCAGGCAACGGCTGTATCGGGGTCGTTGCATTCATAATGAAAACATCAGTGCGACGATTGCATTGTATCAGGACAAACAGGTCGACTTGCTAAACGTCATAAGTGAATCAAATTTACTGACCAGTCGAGACATCAAGTTGATGACCAACTACGTCAACAGATTTTACAAGACGCTGGCGTCAGAACGTAGTGTGAAACGTGAATTGATCAGAAAATGTATTTAGGCGTCGATTGCACATCGTCCGCCCGCAGCCAGTCAACAAGGATTTTCGATATTCGTGGGTGGATGAAATAGCCCATCGAACTGTGCGGGTTTGATCTTCCATAGCGAACAGCAAGATTAAAGATGTGGTAATCGTAAACCGCGCTACACACTCGTTTCCGCATCATCTTTTTGAAATCATCGGCTACAGTATTATCGTGGCAGATGTAATCGTCTTCAGCAGCAACGTTGTACCAGGCAATTACATTGCCCGGAAACTTCGCAGTTGATCGCTCTTTGGCGCCCATTAAGCGCTTGCGAATATTCGAATCGCCCAGCGGGGTTCCGAGCGTCATCCAGAGCTCAATTTTCTTGTCGGCGTATCGCTCTTTGAGATCCGGATCGTGCGAAAGTTGCCAGAGCACGTCGTAGGCGATGACACCGCCGGTGCCGTGAGAAATCAGGAAAATCCGATCGCCACGGTCTATCAGCTCACACAGTTGTTCCATCAACCGCTTACGCACTTTCACTGCGTAGTCCGACTTGCGATCAAAATATTTTGCGAAATCTTTCGATGCTGACCGGATCAGTGGAGCGGACAAGCCGATTGCGCCAAGCACTGGCGCCAGGATATCCGCGCAAGCCTCACCGAGAGCTGACTTGCCCGGCAGTTGATCGTACTGCCGGATGCCGAATCGTTTGCGTACGGTAATTTCACGCAACGTGGTCAACACATTACGACGATCGCCGACATCAAGGCTTTCGTCGTAACATTTGCCATGACTGGCGAGAATTTCAGCGTTCAAATCACCGTACCAGGCCGTGCTTTTTTGCACGGCGTCGAACGAGGTCAGCATGTCAGGATAGTCCCGCTCGACTCCGGAGCGAAGTGCCGCCATACACAAATCCATATGCACGCCTTTTTCGGGCTTGAAGTCGCGGCCGTGTACCAGCAACAGGCTGCGGTTGCTCGGACCGCTCAATTTATCGAGCGACATCTTGAGTCTCGCAGCCGATCAATACTCATCTTCACCGCCGTCGCGCCGTGTCAGCATGGTCAGAAACGGGCCCGCCAGGGTCTTGCCGTATTCGAGCTTCCAGACGATCAGCGTCACCAGTACAAACGTCAGGGATATAACGTAGGCGATGCCCAGCGCACCGATTCCCGATCCGAGTCCGATGCCGATTGCCACGAATATGTACATGGCATCGGACGGCTGATCGAGTGAAAAGCGAAAACGGACAGCCGCCACTACGCCGGCGAGACTAAATGCCAGCGCAATACTGTTCAGCACAATCATAGCTATTCCGGTGACGAGCAACGGCAGAACCATGATGGTTTGCAGAAATGACTGGTCAATGCGCCGCGCGCGGCTGGTTATGAAATAGGTCCATGAAATCGGCACGGTCAGAATCATCGCCCCGATACTCGCCAGCATCAATCGAATCGGCGCCATGTTTGTCAGCAGATTGCGCTCGACACTCGTGTATACCGGCTCGAAAGAATCGATATTTGCTCCGGGCAAGTCATCGATTCCGCCAATCGGCAGATATTCGCTCATGCCGGGATATCGCGTTACCAGGAACGATGCCACGCCCACCCACAACCCGTAATAAATCAGGATAAGAGTCAATGGAATCAGCAGGCTAGCGGATCGTCTCATTGCAGTTTTCCAGCATTCGCGATCTGAAGAAGATACAGCCATGCCGGTCATTTCGCCATAGCATTAGTCGAGCGCAGGTAGCAAAGCGATGATAGGCTATGCGCCGCCTCAAATTACCGAAGAGACAAATGACTTACTCAGTACAGTTACTCGGCATCAGCAACGCAATTGTTGATGTTCTCGCACATGTCGATCAGCCGTTTCTGGACAGCATTGGAGCACCCATTGGATCGATGACACTGATCGATGAGGATCAGGCCCACGACATTTACGCCCGGATGGGCCCGGCAACAGAAATGTCGGGTGGTTCCGTAGCAAACACTATCGCGGGCTTTGCGAATCTCGGTGGCAGTAGCGCCTATATCGGCAAGGTTCGCGATGATCAACTGGGTGGTATTTTCAACCACGACATGGAGTCACTGGGTATCAATATCCGGCTCGACCCCGCACCCGGCGGTGCGGCAACGGCGCGTAGCCACGTCCTTATCAGCGAAGACGGCCAACGCACGATGCAGACTTACCTGGGTGCTTGCCTGGGGCTCTCGCTGGCCGATATCACAGGCACAACCGTTGGCAGCCCCAAAGCGTTATTGCTTGAGGGATATGTCTGGGATATTGAGGAAGGCCCCGCACTCGCGAAGAAGGCCGCAGAGATAGCGCGCCAGAACGGCACCGCGGTAGCGCTGTCGTTGTCCGACTCTTACTGTGTCGAGCGGCATCGCGATTCTTTCGAGAATTTCGTGCAGAACGACGCCGACATTGTTGTCGCCGATGAAGATGAAATACACGTTTTGCTGGGCACGGACAGTATCGAAGCTGCGATTGCGAAGCTTGCCGCTTATGACGTCTTGTTTGCCGTGACTCGATCCGAAAAAGGCTCGGTTATTGTTCACGGCGATGTAACCGTTGAGCAGGTAGCCGCCAAAGTCGAAGATATTATCGACACGACCGGTGCCGGCGATGCTTACGCTGCAGGCTTCCTGTACGGCTGGGTGCACGACCGCCCGTTAACTGAGTGCGCTCAATACGGCACTTACTGTGCCACGAAGGTCATTCAGCAGGTGGGCGCCCGTATCGAGAAAGGTCTCCTCGACGATTTCAGCTAGATTCGAGCTCCACCGCATCGACAATACCGACGACGATCGAACGCACTGGCGCGTTACTGTCGCCGAGGATTTGGCGGGCGCCGCTGCCCTCATCGAGAATCAGGACAGTCTCCCCCTGGCCCGCGCCGATGGCGTCGAGCGTAATGAGATAGCCGCCGCTAGGGCGCCCGGTTGGGTCGAGACGCTCGGCGACGAGCAGCTTCTGACCCTCGACAACCGGGTGATGGATGGTCGACACGACGCTGCCGGTGATGCGACCCAGGATCATCAGGTCAACTCCTCTTTGGAATAGAGCCTTACCTCATCGACGAGGCCGACGATGGCATCGTCGACCGGAACGAAAGTCGGATCGAGGGTCAACGCAGCTTCGCGGCTGGCCACCCAATAGACCACCTGACCGGGACCGGCCATGCGCGTGCCGTCGGCGCAGACGAGGGGGTCGCCGTCGGGTTTGCCCGCCACGTCGAGTGGCTGGATCCAGAGCAGTGGCGTGGCGGACAGTTCGTCCACCAGCATTGCCGGAACCACAGTCCCGATCACGCGTCCCAGGAGCATGCGACCTCCTCGGGATATTCAGCGCTGGCAGGCTCGAAGGCAGGGCAGAGACCGAAACGTGTGCCCTGCTCAAGAAGCTGGCGCAGGTCCGGGTCGAGCCGCGGTAGAAGCGTCCGGGCGAGAAGCTGATCGCCGGCCCTGTCCGCACAAATGCCGAGCGCAGTCTCAGCGTCGGTCAGATCACCGCTCATCAGC
>JAJFKR010000022.1 GCA_021773095.1 Woeseiaceae bacterium
TAACCACTCCTGAAGACGCGGCTGTAACAATAAATCCTGGTCGGGTGCATACGGACGGAACGTCGTCGGCATCTTGATTCCTCATAATCACTGCCGCATTATTATCTCAGATTGCGGTTCCTACCGCGCAAACTCCTAGGCCCGCGCCTGGAGAGTCGGGCAAAACGCCAGGTCAACAAAACCGCTGCCACGCCGAGTCCAACCACGAAGCCTGCCCAGACGTAATTGGGCGGGGCTTCGTAGGTGATGGCCGCAAGGTAGGCTAACGGAAACGCGAGCACCCAGAATGCAACGATGTTGATCACCATCGGCACACCGGTATCCTTGTAGCCCCGCAGTGCACCGGCGGCGCCAATTTGTACGCCGTCAGCAATCTGAAACAATGCCGCCATCAACAACAGGCTGATCGCGATTCCTGTAACGGCCGCATCATCGGTGTAAAAGCCAACGACAGCATCGCGAAACACCAGCAGGAAAGCGGCCGACAAGGTCATAAAAACGGCACAAAGCACGATGCCAACAGCACCACTTAAGCGCGCTTCGGCAAGCTTTCCGGCACCGATTAGCTGCCCGACCTTCGCAGTTGTCGCAGCGCTGAGCGCCAGTGGAATCATGAAGGTTGTCGACGAAAAACTGATCGCGATCTGGTGTGCGGCTGTGATCTCGGTTCCCCGTGTACCCATGAGAATAGATATGGCCGAAAAAAGTCCGGCCTCCGCCGTGATAGTTATCGCAATGGGAATGCCGAGATAAATAATTTCTTTGAATGCTGACAGACGTAATGGTGCGAGTCTCGAAAAAATATGAAATCGATGATAAATCGGCTTCAACCACACGTAGCTGCCGAGCGCGACCATAACGATCCACATCGATATTGCGCTGGCGTAACCACAACCAACCGCACCCAAAGCCGGCGCGCCGAAATGCCCAAACATCAACACATAATTCAGGAAGACATTACAGGTCAGCCCAAGAATCGAAGTGAACATTATCGGTCGTGTATGACCTACCCCTTCGGTTGTGAACCGCAGGGCCAGAAAAATAAATATGCCGGGTGCGCCCCAGCAAATGGCACCCACATAACCCACCGTAAGATCGCGGAAGTCGGGATCGATACCAAACTTTTCAAGCAACGGCGCCGCGGCGAACTGACCGATCAAAATGATCGGTATACCCATGATCACCGACAAGTAAATTCCCTGCCGGGTATAGCGGCCAATCCGATCGAAATTGCCGACCCCGAAATGCCGTGCGACGATCGGTGATATGGCCATCAGTATGCCGAGACAGAGAGAAAAGCCAAGAAACCAAAAGCTGCCACCAACCGCGACTGCGGCTAATTCTCTGGCACCGATGCTACCGGCCATTACAGCGTCTGCGACCTGCATGCCGGCGACCGCAAGATTATTGACCATGAGCGGCCCGCCAAGGCGCAACAATGCTTTGGCTTGCGGTTTGAAGTCGGCTGCGTTGATCCTGATCATGCGTGCATCTTAGCTTACGGTGACGTGCCTGGTGTGGTGTAACGAATAAATGGTGTAAGGTTGCTGCGCACCTCGGATAACAATCAAGAACGGAGACCAGCATGTTGCACGACGGACGCTCGATACGAGTTGCAGTAGTGGGTGGATCACGAATCCCTTTCTGCCGCTCACATTCTGTTTATCGGCATTGCACAAATCAGGAACTGATGGTCGCTGCGCTTGACGGCGTGATCAATCAGTATGATCTGAAAGGCCAGACTCTTGGTGAGGTTGCCCTCGGTGCCGTCATCAAACACTCCAGTGACTGGAGTCTGGCAAGGGAGTGCGTCATTGAATCCGGACTGTCCCTGCGAACGCCTGCCGTTGACTTGCAACGTGCCTGCGGCACGAGCATTGAAGCAGCCATCATGGTTGCCAACAAGATCGCACTCGGACAGATCGAGGCGGGTATCGCTGGTGGTACCGATACGGTCAGCGACGCGCCCATCGTCTACCCGGATGATTACCGCAGGGTTCTCATGGAAATTCATCGCTCGCGTTCGCCTTTGGATCGCGTGAAATCCGTTTTCAAGATTCGCCCGAAACACTTTAAGCCGAAGTTCCCGGGTGTGACGGAACCCAGAACCGGTCTTTCCATGGGTGAGAGCACCGAGATCACGGCGAAACAATGGAACGTACAACGCGAGCATCAGGACCAGCTCGCTTTGTCGAGCCACATCAAGGCGGCCGGCGCATACGATGCCGGTTGGTTCAACGATCTCGTCGTGCCGTTCGAGGGCGCAGAAGAAGATAACAACATTCGACGCGACACGACCTTTGAAAAACTGGCCACGTTAAAACCGGTTTTCGATAAGAGCGAAGACGGCACCATGACGGCCGGTAACAGTACCGCACTGACAGACGGTGCCGCTGCGGTTCTGCTCGCCTCCGAGGATTGGGCGCGCAAGAAGAATCTGCCCGTCAAGGCCTACCTGACGTTTGCCAAAGCCAGCGCAGTTGACTTTATCAGCGCCGAAGGACTGCTGATGGCCCCGGCCTACGCCGTGTCCGATATGTTAAAGCAGGCGAATTTAAATCTGCAGGACTTTGACTTCTACGAAATTCACGAGGCATTCGCCGCGCAAACGGTCGCAACTCTGAAAGCCTGGCAGTCTGATGATTTTTGCCGCAACAAACTGGGCCGCAACGCATCCATGGGGCCGATCGACCTGGCGCGTCTGAACACCAAGGGTGGCAGCATCGCAATCGGTCATCCATTTGCGGCAACCGGTGCGCGTATTATCGCTACCATGGCGAAGCTGTTGCACGAACAAGGCTCTGGCCGCGGCCTGATATCCATTTGTACCGCTGGCGGCATGGGCGTTACTGCAATTATGGAAGCCGCGCAGTAACAACACGACCCCAGGAGTTCCATGGCAGGATTTAGCGCATTTCTTGCGACGTTGAATGGCATTCTTTGGCATGACTACGTGCTGTACGCGATCATCTGCACCGGCATCGTTTTTACTGTCTGGAGCGGCTTTTGTCAGTATCGGGCGTTAACGCACGGTCCTGCGGTTTTGCGTGGTGTTTACGACGACCCGAATGATCCGGGCGCAATTAACCATTTCCAGGCTCTGTCCGCCGCATTATCGGCAACCGTTGGTCTTGGCAACATCGGTGGTGTAGCCCTGGCAATAGCGCTGGGAGGCCCGGGAGCGGTTTTCTGGATGTGGGTAATCGGGCTGCTAGGCATGTCAATCAAACTCACCGAAGTCACCTTGTCGATGCTCTATCGCAATACCGACGATCCCGACAATCCGCACGGCGGTCCCATGTGGGTGGCGCACAACGCACTTGAAAAGAAAGGGATGGCCGGGCTGGGTCGAACAATCGGTGTCATCTTTTGCATCACGCTACTCATTTCGACGGCGACCGGTGGCAATATGTTCCAGGCATGGAATGTTGGCGAGTTGACTCAGGCATACTTCAATGTGCCGAGCTGGATTTCCGGCGTCGTACTCGCCGTGTTAGTCGGCGCTGTCATTATTGGCGGCATCAAACGAATCGGCAAGGTCGCCGGAACACTCGTACCGTTTATGGTTGTCCTTTATCTGGGCTCCGGCCTCTACGTGCTTAGCGTCAATTTCGGTGATATTCCGAACATCTTTGCCTTGATCGTCAGGTCGGCCTTTGCGCCAACAGAGGCGACTGGTGCATTCATAGGCGGCACCGCAGCATCCGCATTTTTGTTCGGACTCAAGCGCGCAGTGTTCTCCAATGAGGCAGGACAGGGCTCATCACCGATCGCTCACTCGGCTGCAAAAACGGACGAACCCGTAAGAGAAGGAATCGTTGCCGGCCTCGAGCCATTTATCGACACGGTCGTGGTTTGTACTTTCACAGCTCTGATCATTCTTTCGACCGGCATCTGGAATCGCGCTCCTGACGTTGCGCTCGACAAGCTTCCGACCGCTGTGAAGACGGAGGCTGGCTGGCAGTTTTCGCAAACCCGCGCACCTGGAAATGACTGGTTGATTGACGACCGTGTCATGCTGATTGTCAAAGGCGATGCGAATGACACGACAGGAAATGCCCTGCATCGTGTCGAAGGTGTCATCGAGGCGGTTGCTGACGGCTTCGTAGTTAACTGGACACCGGTCGTCAGTGCACAAATGCCATCGACGATTGATGGCGGCATGTATCGCAACTACGTCGGCGCAACATTAACGGCAAAAGCGTTCGACAGCGTAACGCCCGGTCTCGGTAAGTGGATGATTTCAATTGCCGCCTGGCTATTCGCAATATCGACAATGATCTCGTGGAGTTATTACGGCGAGCAAGGCATAGTTTATCTCGCGGGTGATAAATCCGTACTACCGTACAAACTCGTTTATTGCCTGTTAATTGTCATTGCGACACTAGGCATTATCAAAACTGATGCCGACCTCGACAACATTACGGGTGTCGGCACAGCCGTCATGCTGTTTGCGAACATTCCTATCTGCTGGCTCTTCGGCAACCAGGCGATGAAGGCGTATAAAGATTACGTTGCCAAACTCAAGTCGGGTCGCATGGGGCCGGACCACCCACCACCACATCTTGACGACTTGTTGTCCGGCCGGGACGTGCAAAAATAGTTAGTTGCGTTGCTTTCGCTGAACGGCGCTGAGGATCTTGTCAAGACGATCCTTCGCCTGCGCGGTAACCCCACCACGCTTGACCTCGTCGACAACGAAGGATTCCAGGCGTCCAACGATATCGTCGATATCCTGATCGCCAAAAGGACGTGGCTGGTCGATTTCTTCCGGTGAATTACTAACAGCACCAAAGAGATTGATCCATTGCTCGGATTGTTTACCCCATGCCAAGAGGTGGTAAAACTGCAATCCGGGCGTGCCGTCCGTGGTTTTTACAATGCTGATGATTCCGGCGACCAGGGACGCCGGCACAAGAATGAGGTCGCGCAGGCCATCGACGAGCAGCTTGATTTGCAGGACACCAAGGTCGCGCAACAGCGTCCAGCGCGCCGTCTCGGAATCCGTATCCTGAGGTGTTGTTTTCATCAGTTCATCACTTCGACAAATGTCAATCAAGACAATCGATTATAGACGTATTCACTGGCATGCGGCGGTTCTTTGCAGTAGTGTTGAGCGCGTTAGAAACCGGTCTCCGAGACTATGCCGACGTACCAATCAACGCCGCAGTTCGAACACGGACTCCCCGAGTCCACAGGATTTCTTGTCGTGAATCTCGGCACGCCGGATGCGCCGACCACCGGCGCTGTCCGTCGATTCCTCAGAGAATTTCTTTCCGACCCACACGTTATTCAGTACCCGCGGCTGCTCTGGTGGTTGATTCTCAATTTCATCATATTGCTGATCCGGCCGTCGCGCTCGGCTGCCGCATACCGAAAGATATGGACCGAGCACGGCTCCCCGTTGATGATCCATTCACAGGAGATAACGAGAAAACTGCGTGAGCGCATGGCATCTGCTTTGGACGGCGCCGTACACATGGAACTCGCCATGACTTACGGTGAACCTTCCATTGCTACAGCGATTAACAAGCTGATGACGCAGGACGTTCAACGTATCATCACGCTGCCGCTGTACCCGCAATACTCGGGCACCACGACCGCGGCTGTAATCGATGCTGTCGCACATCACCTTGAACAATTGCGTGCGGCGCCGGAGTCTGTCTGTATCAACGACTACCACGATGCCCCTGGCTACATTGATGCACTCGCCACCAGCATCCGCGAGGACCGCACACGAAACGGTCGTGGCGAGAAACTCCTGATGTCCTTTCATGGCGTGCCAATAAGCACCTTGCGCGATGGCGACCCGTACCATCAACAGTGTCAGAAGACTGCAAAAATGCTCGCTGAGCGATTGCAGCTCAGTGACGACGACTGGTTACTCTCTTTTCAATCTCGAGTGGGTCGCGAAGAGTGGCTGACGCCTTTTACTGACAAGACCGTCACAGAACTTGGCACACAAGGGCTGAAGCGCATCGACGTCGTGTGTCCGGGTTTTTCAACGGACTGCCTCGAAACCCTTGAAGAAATAGCGATGCAAAACGCAGCATTCTTCAAAGACGCCGGCGGCGATTCTTTACACTATATCCCTGCACTTAACTCGCGCGATGATCACGTGCAGTTCCTCGCAGCATTGCTGCAACAGAGCATCGAGAGCTCGCGGGCAATTCCCGGTACCACAGAACCAATGGAGGCTTCCGCATGAGTGGCATCGGTCGCTTTCTGGAATTTTCTGTCCGCACGGCGGACATCCTCGAGTCACTGCACTTTTACAAGACACTGGGATTCGCGGAGCTCGAAATCGGCGACATGTGGCCACACAAGTATGCGGTTGTCAGTGACGGCGAACTCAATATCGGATTGCACGAACGCGACTTCGATGCGCCGGCCATCACGTTTGTACAGCAGGATATTGCCAGGCATGCACGCTCGATGTCCGACCACGGTTTTGAGTTCAGCTTTATGCAGCTCGACGAAGATGCATTTAACGAACTCGGCTTTCCCGACCGCGATGGCCACATGATTACCATGCTTGAGGCACGGACATTTCACTTGAGTGATGGTGATGAAAGTGATTCGCAATGCGGCAATTGGTTCGAGCTAACTCTGCCCGTACGCGACGCGCTCAGAGCCGCACAGTTCTGGGCTCCGATAGCACCGACACTTTTGGAAATGCGTGAAGAACCGACGACTCACATGAGATTCGGGGCCGACGGCGTCCCGCTCGGATTATCGGAGAGCATTGCCGTAGAAGTGCCATCGTTGTGCTTCAAATGCCATGACAGACACGCCCTGATGGGCCTGCTCGAACAGAACGGCATGGCATTTGAGAAGTTCCCAGGCTTCGAAGGAGCGTTCGTCGCTATCAAGGCACCGGAAGGAACGGTGTTATTCGCTTTCGAAGAAGACTTTCTCGGCGAAAAATACGAAGTTGATGAATCCGGCGACGTCAGAGATTTCCCACGCTAGCTGCAAGCCTGCAGATCAGTAGTCGCGCTTGACGCCCATTCGGCCCATGATCCAGCTACCGAGTGGTGACCTTAGGACCGGAACCAGGAATCTGTACAGTCGACCGGAAATATATTGCGATTTACCTCGCTCCAGCGCCGCCAGACCTTCGCGAATAACGACGTCGGCGTCATACCAGATGAATGCGGGTGAATTGGTTTTCATGCGGGTTAGTTCATCAGAGAGATGAAAATCGGTGTGTGTAAACCCAGGGCACAGTGCCAGAACATTCACACCACGACCGCGAACGGTCGCAGCAAGCCCTTTTGACAACGCGACTAAATATGCCTTGGTGGGCCCGTAACTGGTGTCGCCGGACAATGAGACCAAGCCCGCGACCGACGCCACGTTCAACACGCGTCCAAAACCCCTTTCGACCATTGGCGGAATGAAGTGATGACACATTCCTGCAACCGAAGTCATCATGAGTTCGATGTATGCCTGTTGTGCTGGCCAGTCGCGATCGCTTAGCAGGTCCGGGCCAACGGCTCCGGCATTATTGATCAGGTAGTCAACCTCGAGGCCGCGTTCGCGGACGTCGGCAAACAATCTTGATGTTGCTCCCGGATCGGACAGGTCGGCCTGAATAATATCAATGGCGATGTTGAATTCGTCGCTGAGCTCGTGCGCCAGCTTTTCCATGGGCTCTGTTCGGCGCGCCACAAGAATAAGATTTTTTCCCCTGCTTGCTAGTTGGCGCGCGAATTCGGCACCCAGTCCCGCTGAGGCTCCGGTGATCAATACTCTGGGTTCTGTCATCAGCATTATTCCTAAAGTAGTTCGTCGACGAGGCTGATGGCTCTGCCCAGATAACCGCTGCCAAAAAGATTCAGGTGATTTAGCACATGATATAGCTGGTACAGGCATTGGCGCTCCTGGTGTCCTTCCCCCAGCGGCCAGCTGGACTCATAGGCATCGTAAAACTCTTTGCCAAAACCACCAAATAAGCGCGTCATCGCAAGGTCGGTCTCCCGGTCGCCGTAATAAACCGCTGGATCGAAAATGACGGGTCTGCCGTCACTGCAGCCCCGGTTGCCGCCCCAGAGGTCGCCGTGCAACAACGAGGCATCAGGACTGACGGCGTCGAAGTAGATTGGCAATCGTTTCAGCAGTCGTGCGCCGCGCTCCTGCAGTTCCCCACCGAAACCGTTTTGTGCTGCGAGACGCAGCTGGAAGTCCAGCCGCTGCTCGCGAAAGAAATCGACCCAGTTATCGCTCCATGGGTTGTGCTGTGTCGTCAAACCAATGGTGTTGTCGCGATGCCAACCGTATTGTTCATTGCATACACGATGCAGTTGCGCGAGTTGCTCACCAAAACGACGCTCGAGCGCCGCATTCGGTCTCTCGAGATCGAGCCACTCCATCGCGATGAAAACAAGCGACTCATTCGCTGCGCTCGCAACCACCCGTGGGACGCGAATCGTGCCCGTCTTTGCGATTTCAGAAAGACCCTCGGCTTCTGCGGCAAACATTTCGGCTGCCGACAAGGGCCCCGTTTTCACGAACAGATCACGCGTGTCGCCGGCCAGCCGCCAGGCAGCACTAATATCGCCACCACTAACTGGCTTCGGGGCAATTTCGCGCTTGACACAGACACCGGCGCTGTCGAGATGCTTATAAATGGATGACCAGTTGGGCATGTCTGGTCCGTTGCGTCCTAGTGGCGGTAAATATCCGAGACGCGCTCTGCCTGACGTCGCAGCGCCATACCAATACCGGCCTCGTCATATAGTGCATTGATCTTGCCAAGGCTGGGTGCAGACGGTTGCATTAAAGCCTCGACATTTTTCATGGGAGCATCGCAGGCTATGCCGGTCAGTCGGCGCGCAAGGTATGCGTCCTCTTTATGAGTATCGAGCTTTGCAGCCAGTGTTTTTGAGCCACGCACATTCACTTCGTGAACCCTGTCGAGATTGGCATATATGTCGTCAAGGCAGCCAAAGTGCTCCAGTAACCCGGTCGCGGTCTTCTTGCCGACGCCGGGTACGCCTTTGATGTTGTCCACAGCATCGCCCGCAAGAGCGAGAAAATCCGCGATTTGCTCTGGCCAGACGCCAAATGAATCCGGGATTTGCTCATAGCGGATCTTACCCTTGCCTGCGAAGTCCCAAAATATATCTTGCCGGGTCAGCAACTGCGTCAGGTCTTTGTCACGAGTAACGATCGTCGAGGGCCGGCCTTTTTCACGGCCGTGATGTACCAGTGTCCCGATCAGATCGTCAGCTTCGTAGGCGGGACTACTGTGCCCCATCAGTCCGAGTGCGCGTACAAATCGCCGGCATTGTTCAAATTGACGTTTTAGCTCTGGCGGGGCCGGGTCTCTATTCGCTTTGTACTCAGGATAGATTTCCGTGCGAAACGACTCGGTCATGCTCTCGTCGAACAACACGGCTATGTACTCGGGTGTGACCTGCTCCATGAAGTCGCCAATAAAGCGGCAGAATCCGTACAGCGCGTTTACCGGGTTGCCATTGTCATCAACCATGTCCTCGGGCATCGAGTAGTACGCCCGAAAAACATACACACTGGCATCAATCAGATATTGCATATCACTAACGTAGGAGCGCGCCCTGCGCGCGAAGCAACGCGGCCGACCGCATCAATCATGAAAATGCACCTCAACAATCTCCTCACCATTGGTCAGATGATCACTGAGTCGCGCGTGCAGGGGGCTGGAGCGCGGAATATGTGCCAGCAAATATTGCATCTGATCGGCCAGAACACGTCGCCCCTTGAGATAGATATATTCTGCGTAGTTCGGTGTAAACGGTACCGCGATCAACTCCATCGCCGCCTGCTCCGGCGTTCGTCCGCCTTTGTAATTATTACAACGCCGGCAAGCGGTCGCCACATTATTCCATTTATCCCGCCCGCCTTGCGAAACCGGTGTTATGTGATCGCGCGTCAGATCTCTGGTCATGTACCGCATGCCGCAATAAAGACACAAGTTCCCGTCACGCTTGAACAGCGTGCGGTTGTTCAGCGGTGGCACGTAGCGATCTCGGTTTCGAGAGAGACTCTTGCTGGTACCATGCGTTGCGATAATGGAATTAACATCAATACGGCTGCGTTTGCCGTCGCAGGAATTGTAGCCGCCGAAAACCGAATAAAGGCGTGTCCCACAGTCGTACGCAACCTGCTCGGAGTGATACAGACGAACCGCTTCGCGGTAGTCGATCCACTCCAGCGGCATTCCGGCAACGTCGGTTCTCAAAACCTGCTGCGAAATATCGGATGCGAGTCCTGCGAGCATATCCATCCCCCTGGGTATGCTCCGATTATGCCTACTTTAGAGCGCCTTCAACACCTCATCGAGGGTTTCTTTCGCATCGCCAAACAGCATCCGGGTGTTTTCTTCGAAGAACAGTGGATTCTGAACGCCGGCATAGCCCGTCGCCATGCTGCGTTTCAACACGATTGATGTCGTACCTTTCCAGCACTCGAGCACCGGCATACCGGCGATCGGGCTGTCCGGATCCGTTAGTGCGGAAGGATTTACAATATCGTTCGCGCCGATGACGACTGAAACGTCGACTTTTGGGAAATCCTCGTTGATTTCGTCCATCTCGAAGACGATGTCATAAGGCACTTTCGCTTCCGCGAGCAACACATTCATATGTCCGGGCATACGACCTGCAACCGGGTGGATACCGAAGCGAACGTTAATCTTTCTGGCTCGCAAAGCCTTCGTAATTTCATACACGGTGTGCTGCGCCTGCGCGACCGCCATGCCGTAACCCGGAATAATCATGACCTCCTTCGCGCCTGCGAGGAGTGCTGCTGTCTCTTGTGTGTCAACGGGCACAACCTCGCCCTGATCTTCGCCATCACCACTGCTGACGGCCTTGCCACCACCGGTTCCAAACCCACCGGCAATCACTGCCAGGAATTTTCGGTTCATGGCACGACACATGATGTAACTCAGGATGGCGCCGCTTGAACCAACCAGCGCCCCGGTTACGATTAACAGGTCGTTGCCCAACATGAAGCCGGTTGCCGAGGCCGCCCAGCCCGAGTAACTGTTGAGCATTGAGACAACGACCGGCATATCTGCACCCCCAATCGCCATCACCATATGGATACCAAATAGCAGTGCTATCGCCGTCATGATGATCAACGGCTCGAGTCCGTTTCCGGCGGCCGACTGCACGACGAATTGATAGCCAAACCAGATCGCACCGATCAACAGGCCAAGGTTAAACCAGTGCCGTCCCGGTATTGTCAGCGGCGAACCACCGATACGTCCTGAGAGTTTGCCAAACGCGACGACCGATCCGGAGAACGTAACCGCACCAATCAGGATTCCAACGTAGGTTTCGATGTCATGAATCGTGAGTTCGATCGGTAAGTCGAAATGCTTGGTCGGATCCATGAAGCTGGCATAACCAACAGCAACCGCAGCTGCGCCGACCAGGCTGTGTAGCACGGCAACCAGCTCAGGCATCTGCGTCATTTGCACTCGGCGTGCCAAAATAAGGCCGATGCCGCCGCCGATCACCAGCGCCACCAGCAGAATTTCGTAGTGTCGCTCTACAACACCCAGAATGGTCGCCAGCAAAGCGATCGTCATACCGATGATGCCGTACCAGTTACCGCGGCGCGCTGTCTCCTGATTCGAGAGGCCGCCTAAAGCCAGAATAAAAAGTATGGTCGCAATGATGTACGACACTGTAACGATGCCTTGACTCATCTTCCCGACCTCACTTACGGAACATTTCGAGCATACGGCGCGTGACGGCGAAACCGCCCGCGATGTTGATGCTCGTTACAAGAACGGTAGCGGCGGCGACCCACATAATCGTCGTATTCGTCGCGCTAATTTGTAATAAGGCACCAATCACGATGATGCTTGATATTGCATTCGTCACGCTCATCAATGGCGTGTGTAACGCTGGCGATACATTCCAGATGACCATGTAGCCCACAAAGCAGGCCAGCACGAATACTGTGAAATGCGCCATGAATGACTCGGGTGCAACCGCTCCCAATCCGAGTAACGCGAGGCCAGCAACGATCATGCCAATAATCGGACCGGCTACCGACGGCTCTTTTTCTACGATCACGGGCGCCGGTGCTGGCTCGGCTTTGGCTGGAGCCGCCGAAAGTTTCGGAGCAGGTGGTGGCCAGGTCGTCTCGCCACCCTTGCAAACCGTCGCACCCCGCACCACTTCATCCTCAAAATCGACAACGACGTTGCCATCCTTTTCAGGCGTCATGTCGGTAAGCAGATGTCGCAGGTTGGTGGCGTACAGTTGACTCGACTGCGCTGCGAGACGACTGGGTAAGTCCGTGTAACCGATAATCGAAACACCATTGTCGGTTTTAACGATCGTTTCCGGTTCTGTCAGCTCGCAGTTACCGCCCTGTTCGGCAGCCAAATCGACGATGACACTACCGTCCTTCATCGAGTGAACCATGTCTGCCGTTATGAGCTCTGGCGCAGGTCGGCCGGGGATCAAAGCAGTGGTAATAATAATGTCGACGTCTTTTGCCTGATCCGCGAATAAAGCCATCTCTGCCCTGATGAACTCCTCACTCATCGTCTTGGCATAACCACCTTCACCAGAGCCGTCTTCGTCGTCTTCGAAGTCGAGCATCAGGAACTCGGCGTCCATACTCTCAACCTGCTCCTTCACCTCGGGACGCGTATCGAAAGCACGGACGATAGCGCCCATGCTCTTCGCCGCACCGATGGCGGCAAGTCCGGCCACTCCCGCGCCAATCACCATTACCTTGGCAGGTGGCACTTTGCCGGCGGCGGTAATCTGACCCGTAAAAAATCGCCCGAAGTGCTGCGCAGCTTCAACTATCGCCCTATAACCGGCGATGTTGGCCATTGAACTCAGAGCATCCATTTTCTGGGCGCGCGAAATGCGTGGCACGCTGTCCATTGCCATGGCAGTTACGCCGCCGTCGGTCAACTGCTTGAGCTGCTCGGGGTTTTGTCCTGGCCAGAGGAAGCTGATAAGAATTTGTCCGGAACGCAGCTTAGCCGTCTCGCCACCCTCAGGGGCCCGGACTTTGAGAAGCAGATCGGATTTCGACCAGATATCATCCGCGCTGGCCACAACCTCGCAACCAACCTCTTTGTAGGAGTCATCTGAATAGTTTGCCGCGGCGCCCGCTTCGGTTTCAACCGCAACGTCAAAGCCCAGCTTTATGAGCTGTGCGGCGACGTCTGGCGTCGTTGCGACACGTCGTTCGCCCGCGTGAATTTCTCTTGGTACACCGATCTTCATTAAGACCCCTCCTTTTGAACTGCGGCAGTCTAACGGAGGTAGTCCTAAGGCACAAAGCAAACGTGAAATTATCGTATCAGTCGCGCGTGGCAGGTCTCGGTCGGTCTCGCATTCGATCACGGGCGCGCTGCCTTTGCTCAGGCGTCATATTTCGATACCGATCCCGCATTTTCTGCCGGCGATCGTGATTGAGGCGATTGAATCGGCGAAAGTTGTCACGTATTCGACGCTGCTCGTCGGGAGACAAGCTTCGGTAAATGTCATAACGCTCACGAATCAATCGTCTTCGATCGTCGGACAGTTGTCGCCAGTCGGAGAAGCGGGCCCGCGCGGCCTTGCGCTGGTCAACACTCATAGCGACCCAGTGATCGGCACCTCGCACAAGGCGTGCACGTCGTTTCGGTGGCATGCTGTTCCACTCGGCAGAGAAATCGGCAAGGACCTCCTGCTGCGACGCTTCCAGGCTACTCCAGGAAAGTTCGTCGTCACCGTAGGAAGCTGAGCCAATCAACAGCAAAGCTATGCCTAGAATATTTCTAGCTTTCATCTTCTGTCTCCGGCGATTCTTTACCCTCTGGTACGGGATCGCTCCGTTCGTCATTGTCGGTTACCTCTTCCTCATCATGCAGCAACCATTCTTCATCCGATTCTTCCCACATTCCCAGGTACTCCAGAAACTCCCGGTCAGGAACTTCGTCTTCCCCGGCCTCGGCAAGAGCGCCAATCGACGCGCCTAACGCGATGCCGCACAACAGCGTTTGCAGGCTGCCGCTAGCCAACGTCTCCGTCGCCTTCGAGTTCCTGTGTATCCAGCCAACTGTAAAATTCGAGTTCTTCCAGCATCTCTATGCTCTCCTCGCTCAGGAGGATATCGAGGTCTGCTACGGGTGCACCAATGCTGTTTATGTCGCCAGCACCGCGAAGTACGACTACGGCCAGCAATACGGCAGCTGCAACGCCCGTCGCGGGCATCCAGCGTAACCACTCACGATTCGGCCGCGCTACCTCAGCCAGCGCCGCCTGCCTGCTGCGATTCAGTCGCGATAGCGTCGCTGCGTCGAGCCGATCAACTGATCGGTCGAATGCCTCTTTCGCATCATGGGCCAGTTGCTCTTCGGTCTTGTTCATTGCCAGTGTTCTCCCAACTTCTCGCGCAGCGTATGCACCGCACGCGAATAGTGTGTCTTGACGCTACCCTGACTGCAGCCCATGGCCGCCGCCGTCCCTCGAACGTCAAGACCCTCAAATGTTCTCAGCATGAATGCTTCCCGTTGTCGGATCGGTAATTCATGCACAGCAGATTCCATGTCCCGCATGGCCTCGGAGTTCTGCAATTCCTCATCCGGCGAACGGCCTATTGGGTCCGGGGCCGACGCAATAAGATCCTGGTCGTTGTCATCAGATCTCGATCGTTGAAACCACACCATAACGCGGTTTCTTACCATTTGACGACGATGCCAGTCCCGCACACCATTTTGCAAAATGCGGTAGAACAGTGGCGGCCACTCTTCTCTACCGCGCCCACTGTAATTGCGCGCAAGCTTGATCATCGCGTCCTGCACGAGGTCCATTGCCTCGTCCCGATCGCGCACGGCGATTTCTGCGATACGCAGCGCACGCCTTTCGACCTCGGCCAGAAACTCGCCCAGTTGCCGTTCCTTTTGCAGTATTCGTGCTCCTATCGGTTTCGCTGTGCACGATACCGCAAAAACTAACGAGTCTGTCGTCATATCCCTTGACTCCACCACGTGGTGATCTAAGTTGTCTCTCCTGATTAACGCCTCAGCAACCCCTGAGTTGACAGGCCAAAGCACGAAAACCAACGGATTATGTAAAATAAAATGAGCGACAGCCCCATACTGAAGGTCGCGGTCAACGTACCACTATCGCGCGAATTCGATTACCTGCCACCCCAAAAGGGGCCAGAACCCCTTGTTGGTTGCCGTGTTCAGGTCCCCTTCGGCCATCGGCAGCAGGTAGGGGTGATTATGGGGCACTCGGGTGATTCCGCTGTTCCCGCGGCGAAAGTGAAGCGCTGCACAGAGGTCCTGGACAGTACAGCGATACTTTCGGCGGCAGATCTGTGGCTGATCCGCTTCACGAGCAGCTACTACCATCATCCAATTGGCGAAGTCGTCGCTGCCGCTCTGCCTTCTCCGTTGCGACATGGAAAACCGCTGCATTCGACAATCATCAAGGTGGTCGCGACCGACCTCGCCAAACGGACAGATATCGTGGCGCTGGCTCGGCGTGCGCCCAAACAGGTGGAGCTACTCGAGGCCCTGCTTGATGCGGGCGACGACGGGCTCGATACCGATCTGATGACTGAAATTTTGCCTGCCTGGCGCAGGGCCGCAAAAGGAGCGGCGAACAAAGGCCTGATCGAAACACTCGAGACTCGCGCAGATGACTTTGATGAGTGCCTGGTCACTCCGAGGAGCGCCGCTCCAAAGCTCAACGCAGACCAGCAGCAGGCACTGTTTGTTTTACGAAACCGCGATCAGTTTGGCGCATACCTGCTTGATGGCGTAACGGGCAGCGGCAAAACGGAAGTCTATCTGCAGCGCGCGCAGGATATTCTCAAGCAAGGCAGACAGGTACTGATCCTGGTTCCGGAAATTGGATTGACTCCGCAACTGGTTGCTCGTCTCCGTGACCGGCTCGGTATCGAGCCGGCGTTGCTGCACTCGGGGCTCACGGACAGCGCGCGCCTGACCGCCTGGCGTGCGGCACGATCCGGTGCCGCACATCTTGTTGTCGGAACACGATCCGCGATTTTTACGCCGCTCAAGAATCCGGGCCTGATAATCGTCGACGAAGAACACGATCAATCTTTTAAACAACAGGAGGGGCTGCGTTACTCGGCTCGCGATCTCGCAATAGCGAAAGCCAAGCACCTGGATATCCCGGTCGTACTTGGCAGCGCGACACCGACACTCGAAATGCTGCAGCATTGCCGCGATGGCGCCTACGAGCATATCGTTTTACCGGCGCGAGCCGGCGCGGCGATACCACCGGCGCTCAGGCTTATCGACACGGTGCGTACGCCAGCCAGCGACGGCATCAGCGAACCATTGGCTGAGGCGATTCATAAACACCTGGATAGCGGCGGTCAGGTTTTGATCTTCCTGAATCGCCGCGGTTTCGCGCCCACATTGATCTGTAATGGTTGCGGACATATAGCCGGTTGCGAGCGTTGCGATTCACGGCTGACAGTACACGCCGGCAGCAGGCAATTGCGCTGCCACCATTGTGGCGTGTGTCGCCAACTCAACGAACATTGTGGCGAGTGCGGTGAGGTGGTCAAACCGTTGGGGGAAGGTACTGAGCGTCTGGAAGACTCTCTGACGTGCCGTTTTCCCGACGCTGTTATCAGCCGAATCGATAGCGACAGCACGCAGCGCAAGGGCGCAATGCACAAGGCGCTCGAAAGCGCGGCCCGTGGACATGCAAATATTCTCGTCGGGACACAAATGCTGTCCAAAGGACACCACTTCCCCAAGCTGACCCTGGTCGGCATCGTCAATGCCGACCAGGGCTTGTTCGGCACCGACTTTCGAAGCGCTGAACGTATGGCGCAATCGATTATCCAGGTCGCGGGCCGTGCGGGTCGAGAGAGCCGGGCTGGTGAGGTGCTCATACAGACGGCGTTCCCGGATAACGAATTCTGGAAAACGTTGATCGAAGGTGGCTACCGGAAAATTTCGGACGGTGCCCTCGCCGAACGTGAAATCACACGCTGGCCTCCTTTTACGAGGCTCGCCCTGTTGCGCTCAGCGGCCCATCGAAAAAGTGATGCTCACCGCTTTCTTGAGGTCGCGCGGCGCCACCTGGCTGAAAAGGGAGTTCAGTCATTACGCGTACTCGGCCCCGTGGACGCACCGATGGCACGCAAGGCTGGCCGTTATCGCGCACAACTGCTGCTACAAAGCAGTGACCGGTCAATTTTGCATCAGGTACTTGGGGAGCTGCGCCCACTTCTCGAGAACGAGCCGTCCGCCCGCAAAGTCCGCTGGTCGATCGATGTTGATCCGGTTGAGCTTTTTTGAGCGGGACTTTTCGACGATAGTTCTTTTTACCAGTGCCAATAACCCGGTAGAATTGCCGGCTCGCCAGACCTGACCCAATCGCCCCATGAAGCACCTAGTTGCAAATCTCGTTAATGACGCACTCGCCAGACTGCCGGAGCTCGCCGAAGCGACGGCGGACCTGTCGGTCGACAGCACCGTCGAGCGCACGCGCGATGCTAGCCATGGTGACTTTGCCAGCAACATCGCTATGCGGCTGGCAAAGCCCGCAAAAAAGAATCCGCGCGAGATTGCGACCAGCGTTGTTGATGCTTTGGGCGATAACCCGGAGATAAGTAAGGTTGAAATTGCGGGACCTGGTTTTATTAACTTCTATCTGAGCCCGTCGGCATTTCACGCTGAACTGAAATCCATTTTGGACAGCGGTACAGACTATGGCCGGCAGCCAAAAAAAGAGTCGCCCAGGATTCTGCTTGAGTTTATTTCTGCGAACCCAACTGGCCCACTGCACGTCGGCCACGGCCGCCTCGCAGCTTACGGTGCGTCGCTTGGCAATGTGCTGGAAGCGGCCGGTTTCCCCGTGTATCGCGAATACTATGTCAACGATGCTGGCCGGCAAATGGATATTCTGGGCACCAGCGTCTGGCTACGTTGGCTGGAGTCCGGCGGTGTGGTGGTTCCGTTCCCTAAAGCGGGCTATCGCGGCGGTTACATAAAGGATATCGCGGCTGAAATCGATATCAGCGGAATTGAGATGCCTGCGGCTGAAGCTGTGCTTGACGGTATGCCTCTGGACGGCCCCGAAGATGCGAGTGACGCAACACAAGAAGAAAGAGATGCGAACAAGGCATTGCGCGAGACCTACATTGAGGCATTGGTGAAAAGAGCTGTCCACCTGGCCGGCGATACTGGTTTCGATCGCATTCGACAACAATCTCTCGAGTCGATTCTTGCTGACATAAAGGACGACCTCGCGGAGTTCGGTGTCACGCTCGACAAGTGGTTTTCCGAACAAAGCCTTACCGGGACCGGCCGTATCGACGATGCACTCGCCGTACTCGAAGAGCGCGGCATTTTATACAAGAAAGATGGTGCCACATGGTTTCCGGCGACCAAATTCGGTGACGAAAAAGATCGCGTTGTCGTGCGTGAGAATGGCGTTAAAACCTACTTCGCATCCGACATTGCGTACCACTTCGACAAGCGCGAGCGTGGCTTTGATCATCTGATCGACATTCTCGGCGCCGACCACCATGGATATATGGCTCGCGTGAAAGCTGGTCTCGAAGCTATGGGTTATCAGGGCGACGACCTTGAGATTGAACTCGTGCAGTTCGTTACGCTGTATCGTGGCGGCGAAAAAATGCAGATGTCGACGCGTTCCGGCGAGTTCGACACCCTGCGGCAATTGCGTGCGGAGATCGGCAACGATGCGGCTCGTTTCTATTACGTTATGCGCTCGAACGATCAGCATCTGGATTTCGACCTGGACGTGGCGACATCGCAGTCAAACGACAACCCGGTGTACTACATTCAATACGCACACGCACGAATCGCACGCGTCTTTCAAAAAGCGAGCGAGGCGGGGATGAGCTGGAATCAGGATAATGGACGGGGCCACCTTGGCCAACTGACCGCGACACAGGAAAAATCTCTGATATCAGCATTGAGTCGCTATCCCGAAATCATCGAGCTCGCCGCGAAGAATCGCGCGCCGCAAACGCTGGTCCATTACCTGCGTGATCTGGTGAGTGATTTCCATTCAAGCTACAGCGCCCACAAGGTCCTGGTCGATGATGCCAATCTCCGCGATGCACGGCTCGCACTGTATGCGGCGGTGAAAATCGTTGTTGCGAGTGGCCTCGCGATTCTCGGCGTGTCCGCGCCCGATGAAATGTAATGGCGAAGCGCAAGAAAAGGCGTTCCGGTCGCCGCAAAACACAACAAGAATATCCGGGTTGGTTATGGATGATATTCGGTCTTGCGATCGGCCTGTCCGTGGCATTTGCCGTGTACGTAAAGGACCGTGAGCCTGTGATGCCGGTGGTCGCAGCAGAACGGCAACCGGCCAGCCTGCAGGACCTGGTTGATGAGAATGGCGAAAGCCCCTCGTCGGAGGCTGCAGAACCCGCAGCACCGAAGGACCGATTCGAATTCTATAAGCTGTTGCCAGCGTTCGAGATGGTCATCACCGATGAGACACCGAACATCAACAAAGACATAGAGCCACAAGCGATCGAGGAGGCCGGCGTGTACTTGCTGCAGGCGGGCTCTTTTTCTACGCATAACGACGCCGACCGCCGTCGTGCCGAACTCGCTCTGCACGGCATAGAGTCCCGGGTACAACGCGCAAGAGTTAACAATCGCGACTACTTCCGCGTCTATGTCGGCCCCATCGACGACCTCGACGAACTCAACATGACACGAAGCCGGCTAAGAGCCGCGAAAATTGATGTCATGCGTATCCGGCTAGGTGACTAACTCAACCCGATTACTGTTCGCTCTGGTGATGCTGCAGCTTGCGGCTTGTTCAACTCTGCCGCCCGCGCCATCGCCCGACCCTGAACCGCCGGCCGCACCGAACGCAACTCAACCACCCATGGACGAGCCGCAAGCGGTACCGCCGATTCCTCGTCGGTCTCGGTTGCAGATCAATATAGCGGCGGTCGGTGACATGATGATTGGCACGGACTACCCACAAGACCACTTGCCCGACGATGACGGCATCAGCTTCCTTACGGCGGTAACCGAGGTAATATCTGCAGCCGACATTGCGTTCGGCAATCTCGAAGGCGTATTTATTGACGGCGGTGAACCCGGCAAGAAGTGCAGCAATCCGGCGGCCTGCTATTTGTTCCGTTCACCCACACATTATGCCGACCATTACCTGAGCGCCGGCTTCGATGTCTTGAGTCTCGCTAACAATCATGCGCGCGATTTCGGTGAAGAGGGGCGCACTACAAGTATGGAGGCCATCGCTGCGCGCGGCATGCATCACTCGGGACGAGAGGGTGATTTCGCGACCCTGCAGGCGGGAGATTTGAGCGTTGCTTTTCTCGCTTATGCCGTCACCAAAAATTCCAACATGATGCTCGACTACGAACTTGCGTTCGAGACGGTTGAGCATTTTGCGATGACACACGATATCGTCGTCGTCTCGTTTCATGGCGGCGCCGAAGGCGCTGACGCCTCGCATATCCCGTTCGCGGAAGAAGAGTATTACGGCGAACCGAGGGGTGACGTTGTCTGGTTCGCTCGCGGTGTGGTCGATGCCGGCGCTGATCTTGTCGTCGGACACGGACCCCATGTCGTCCGCGCTGTAGAGCGTTACAAGGAAAGACTGATCGCATACAGCCTGGGAAACTTCGCAACCTACTACGGCATTAGTGTTGCCGGTATCAAAGGTATCGCACCGATACTGACCGTCACGCTGGATGGTAATGGTGTGTTTATCGAGGGTAAGATCACCTCGACCGCGCAACGACGGCCTGCCGGACCGAGCATCGACAACAAACAACGCGCGCTGAACCTTATGCGGGGCTTAAGCATCGATGATTTCGGTAACCCGGGTCTTCAATTCCTACCAGACGGGAAGCTACTCCCGATCGACAGGGGTGACGTCCCACAACACGACTTAAGACAACCGTAGGAGCGCGCCCCGCGCGCGAAGCAAAGCGGCAGCCTGAAAGGCTGCAAAAGCGTTCGGTCAATGACGTGGTCGCGCGCAGGGCGCGCTCCTACGAGTCGTCCGATCCCACCGACTTGAAATCCACACCGAGCGATCGCAGCTTGCGGTAAAGGTGTGTTCGTTCCATACCGACTCGCTTCGCCAGTTGCCCGACCTTGCCGTCACAGAGCACCAGTTGTTGTTGCAGGTATGAGCGCTCAAAATGTTCGCGCGCCTCGCGCAACGGCATCGCCAGCAGATCCTGCTTCACGAGCGGTTCATCCACAGCAGCTAACGCACTGATCTCGGCTTCGACTTCGTCCAGCGCTATATCCTCCCCACTGCCCAACAACAGCAGCCGTCGAACCAGGTGCTTTAGTTCGCGCACGTTATCGGGCCATGGGTAGTTTCGCAGGCGGTTTTGCGCGGCGACACTAAAGCGTCGAAAGGTCAAGCCTTCTGCATCCACCAGCTTGTCGACGTAATAAGTCAACAGCTCGGGTACATCCTCAGAATACTCTCGCAGCGGCGGCACCCGTAAACTCAATACGCTTAACTGCGCAACCAAATCGCGACGCAGCTCGCCACTCTCTATGAGCGCCTCATAATCTGCGGCGACCGTCGCAACGATCCGCGCATCCAGCTTTACAGGTACAGTGCCACCGACCCGCGTATATCGACCATCTTCGATAACACCCAGCAGTATTTTTTGCGCGTTGCCACTCAGGTCCGAGAGTCCGTCAATGACCAACGTTCCTCCCGCGGCGCGCTCGAACGCACCTGCTGTAATTTCACCGCCGTTCTCACTTCCTAGCAACTGCTCTTCGGCATTGCTTGGTGTAACTGACGCAGCCGTAAGACCGGACAAGGTTTCACCCGTGCGCCGACTGAGTGCGTGCATGTAACGAGCAAAAGCGCCGCGACCCGTTCCCTGCTCGCCGCTTAACAGGACCGGACCGTCGTGAAGTGCGTATTGCTGCACGCGCTCCCGTAGTGCCTGCATAATTTCGCTGCGACCGATCGGTGCGAGTAACGACGGTAGCAAGCTGGTCGCCGCACGAGACTGCCGACCCGCCGACTCGAGTGCGGCCTCTACCGTTCTGAGTAACTTCGCCAGCGATAACGGCTTCTCTACAAAATCGAACGCACCTAACCTTGTTGCTTCAACCGCGGTATCCACGGTGCCGTGACCAGACATGATAACGACGGGGCAATTCAAATCTCCGCCATCGGACCACTCTCGAAGCAGTGTGATACCGTCCGTGTCCGGCATCCAGATGTCCAGAAGTATTAGATCGAACCTCCGTTTCGAGCGCTCTATTCGAGCTTCCCCGGCGTCCGCTGCAACGGTCACCCCATATCCCTCGTCACCCAGGATGTCCTGGATCAACGCACGAATATCCGCCTCGTCGTCTACGACTAATACGTGTGGATTACTCATGCTTGTTCTCTCCTTTTATCAATACGCCCCGGCGCCCTGGCAATCATCTTTTCTCTGGCCGCTTCGTTCAGCGGCAAGCGGATACTGATCATGGCTCCGCCATCCATTCGATTTTTCGCGCGAATAGACCCAATGTGCTCTTCCACGAGTTTCTTGACGATGGCCAGGCCGAGACCCGTGCCTTTCGGTTTGGTTGTTACATACGGATCGAAAATTTGACTCACCGAGCCGGCCGTGAACCCGGGACCATTGTCTTCAACCCTGATCTGTACGACGTCTACTTCATCGATTTCGGCTGCACCGATTTGCACGTCAATTCGCCCATCGACAGTGCCTTCAAGCGCCTCGACTGCGTTGCGAATCAGGTTGTGAAGAATTTGTCGTACTCGGCCCATGTCACCATCGAACATCTCCATCGTCGGATCGGAAGTCAGGATGATCCGGACACCGCTCTCCTGTGCCCTGTAAAGGTCCACAATTTCGTGCGCCAGCTTGTCGAGGTCGAAACGACTGATATCCATATCCGGCGCGCGAGCGTAATCACTGAACGCATTCACCATCTCTTTCATCGCTTCAACCTGTTGTACGATCGTGTGCGTAGCGCGATCGAGTATCTGTGCCTCGTCCTCGTCCATCGTGTTCAGGTACTTGCGGCGCATTCGCTCCGCCGACAATTGAATGGGCGTTAATGGATTCTTGATTTCGTGCGCAAGACGGCGTGCAACCTCTCCCCAGGCGGCGTCGCGCTGCGCCTGCAACAGCGCGGTAATGTCATCAAATACGATGACGAAACCGGCGGCGTTGTCGTCATCGCCCGGCAGCGTCGTACAGGCACAGGTCAGCACACGCCGGCCAACTTCACCGCGCAATACAATCTGTTCACGCCACTCGGTCTCTCCCGCATCAAGATGGACACACGCAACATCGACAAACTGTTCCAGCAGCGGCGTGCCTTTCGCGACATCCCGAATGAATTCACCCGTGCGGTCTTCGAGATCCACACCGAGAATAGAGCCCGACGCCTGATTCGCCGTACGTATTTTCAGGTCCGTCTCAAGCGCCAACACCCCAGTCGAAAGGCGCGCCAGAATGACTTCAAGGTTGGTGCGCTCCGCCTCAACCAGCGCCTGACTGAGTGTCGCTTCACGTCGAGCCGTAGCGAGTCGTTGCGTCATATCGTTGAATGAACTGATAAGAAAACCGATCTCATCACGCGCTGGCGTCGGCAATCGGGTATCGAAATCCCCCATCGCAACGGCGCGCGTGCCCGCAACGAGGTCCTGGATTGGCGCGACCAGTCGTCGTGACAACACGAACGCGCCGTAGATCGCGGCTAACAAACTCAGTAACAGGATAAAGGCGAGCGTTACCGTCAGTAAGTCCTTCAGGTCCTCCCGAAAAAACGTCAGTTGCTGATATTCCGAATACGACGTTTCAACACTGTTGATCATATTGCCCAATCGTTCGTCGACGGGAAAATGCGCCTGCACTGTTCGCAGCTCTCGCACGCGATTGGCGCGATATGTAAATGAAACGGCCGTACGAATTTCGGCATTACCGGTGCCAAGTGGCTCCAGGCTTACGAACGGCCGGTCCTGCTGCATCTGCAGTGAAACCTCTTCGGTCAGTGGTTTCGGTAATGACCCGGCCGCACTGTCCGAACTGGTTGCCAGCACCCGGTTGTTCGCACCGTATAAGGTCATCTCGCTGGCGCCACTTTCCCGGCGCATCAGACTCAACTCGAAAACGACCTGACGGTCCGACATTTGTGAGAGCTTTTGGGCAACCTGTGTTGTCGTATAAAGATATTGGCGCTTGCGAAATTCTATCGCGGCGCGACTCAACGCCATTGCGTTATCGAGGCCGTCTTCGACCTGCACGTTAAACCAGCTATCAATGCCGCGATTAATAAATTGAATCGAAAAGTAGAAAACAACGATTAGCGGCAAGACCGCAAGGCCGACAAACATTCCAACCATACGTGCTTTGAGTTTCGCGCCAGGAACGCTGTCACGATAGTCACGCAGCAATCGCCAGAGATTGCCGATCAGTAACAATACGAGAATGATGCCGCCGGCAATATTGATTGCCAGAATGATGCCCTGCAGGCGGTCGAAGTCGTCCGACCGTTGCACCGTTTGCGTAAGCAGGAACAACGCGACCAATACCAGCGTGACGCCTGCCACGCCCATCAAGGTGAGTAATATACGCTTTAACGTTCTAGCAACCATTCGAACCATTCGCTTTGTAACTGCCACTGACCGCGCCAGAAAAACAGGAGTCGTAACGCTGCCGGGTATTGCTGCGTATTGAGCATCGCGCGCAGACGCAGCCGGTATGTCCGGCCCGAAAGCAGCAATGCATCATCGATCACGGGCAATCCCTGGACACGACCCAGGCTGTTCAGTGCGGAGTAGAGTGTTGCGAAGGAGTCCTGATTTCCACTGTTGAGGCTCTTGACGATGTAGCGTTGGCTCAGCGGCCGATACTCAAGCTCATATCGAACCGCAAGCGAGGCGTCAATGCTATCGACCAGAAAACGTTTCACGCGAATAACCTGCAGTTGCATCTCGATGGTCAGAGTTACGCCGCTCTCCAGCGCCGCCAATGCCTCACTGCTCAGCACCAGTTGCAGCCTGGCGTCCAGCGTATGCACGCCCTTGACCGCCTGCGTCGATGCCGAACGCACCTCAAAATAGCCTTCGCGTTTTACCTTATCCTGTGCGAGCACGGCACCCAGCATGAGCAGAGCCATAAGCGCGATCGCAAGGCGACGCGGCAAGCTAATACGTTCAAAAATGCTCGGCTGGGACATCAGTATCTTCAGGAAACCTTCTTTTTTGTAAGGCGGCATAGTAAAAACCGTCCAGACCAGCCGTTCCTGGCAAAATCTGGTAACCACACGCCTTCCTACGCATTAAATCGTGGATGTTGTTATTTTGCAACACATCGTTTTCGATCGCATCGTCGTGGCTTTCCAAAAACTGCCCTGTCACCTCATCATTCTCCGCTGCGAATACTGAGCAGGTCACGTACAAAAGTGTCCCGCTGGGTGCGAGCATCGTCCAAAGCGCCTCCAGCAAGGCCTGCTGTGATACCGCCAGACCCGCGAGGTCGCTCGCCCGCCGCAATAGCTTGATATCGGGATGCCGCCTGATCACTCCTGAGGCTGAACACGGCGCATCCAGCAAAATGCCGTCAAATGGCACGCCGTCCCACCATTGTTCTGGTTTCGATGCATCGGCGGCGATAATGGTTGCATCGCGACCAATACGCTGCAGGTTGTCCGAAATACTTACTATTCGCGATTCTTCGCTATCCACAGCCAGCAACGAGAGATCGTCGGGGCCAATTTCCAGCAAATGCCCAGTCTTTCCCCCCGGCGCCGCGCAGGCATCCAGCACCCGAGCTGCAGTCCTTTCGGATAACGAATCGCACAGCAACCAGCTCGCCGCGACCTGCGCGGCCGCATCTTGAACGGATACGTCACCCGCTACAAAACCGGGCAGATTCAGGACCGCCTGTGGCTCAGCTAGGCGAACCGCCTCTGGAATTCCCTCGATCAGTTCGGCCTCGATACCCGCGTCTCGCAGTCGGTCCAGGTATTCCTGTGCAGAATTCTCGCGCGTGTTTGCACGTAGCCACATGGGTGCGCGGTCATTATTCGCCGACAAAATCGCCTGCCAGTCATCCGGCCAGTCCTTGCGTATTGTTTCGATCATCCAGGACGGATGATTCCACTCGGACTGCTCATCTCGCGGCTCGCACGCTGCAATTCTTTCACGTACAAAACGCCGCAGGCAGGCATTGACGAGCCCGGCCAGTTTGGGTCGCTGCAAGTGCCGTGCCGCCTCGACCGTTTCCGAAACCACGGCGTGATCCGGTATGCGCATTTCGGCAATCTGATACAAGCCGACTGCCAGCAGTGCGTTGATAACCCGGTCGCGCTTCCTGAGCGCCTTGCTGACGATCCGGTCGATCCAGCATTGCAATCGCCAGTGATGTCGCAAGCTGCCGTAACTCAACATACGTAATAATGCACGATCATCCGGCGCGACCCGCGATTCGTTAGCGGCGATTGCTGCATCCAGCGACTGGCCACGACTAACGACCGCATCGACGATCTCAGCAGCGACTGCCCGTACTCTCGCCCCCGCCGATTTCGTCATTGCAGATCGATCTGAGTAACGAACTCGCGCGCCGGGACAGGGCGTTTGCCCGGTAACTGCAGCGACTCAAGCCGGAGACCATCACGACCACAGGCTACGACAATACCCGCACCGTCATACTGCTCGAACGACCCGGGCGTCGCACTGATGCCACTAACGACGGACGCTTGCCAAACTTTTACCCGCACTGCGTTGTCGGTAAAAAAGAAGGCTCCGGGCGCCGGGTTGTAGGCCCGGATGTGGCGCTGCAGCTCTCTTGCTGTCTGACCCCAGTCAAGCTCGGCATCCTGCTTTTGTATTTTTGCCGCGTAGGTCGCCCGCGACTCGTCCTGCTCGGAAGATACGAGCTCACCATTGAGTACCCCCGGCAGCCCGGCGACGAGAAGCTCACCACCGAGCGCCGCAAGACGATCATGCAGCTCTCCCGCGCATTCGTTTGCGCCTATCGTAACGACGCTCTCAGAAAAAACCGGACCACAATCCAGTCCCGCGGTCATGCGCATGAGGCTCACGCCGGTCGTTTCATCGCCGGCGAGAATCGCCGCCTGTATCGGTGCGGCACCGCGCCATCGCGGCAACACGGACGCATGTACATTCAGACACCCGTGTGTGGGAATGTCGAGCACGCTTTGCGGCAGCAGCAATCCGTAGGCAGCGACAATCATCAGGTCCGGCTGCAATGCCTGAAGTTCGGTCGCCACCGCGTCGTCATGCAGGGATGCGGGCTGCAAGACAGCGATGTCGTTATCCTCAGCGAACCGTTTGACGGGGCTGGTGGTCATTCGACGGCCGCGACCCGCGGGACGATCGGGTTGCGTATAAGCGGCGACGACAGAATGTTCCGCCTCAACCAGCGCAGAGAGTGACGCTCGCGCGAACTCAGGCGTACCGGCAAAAACTATGCGGGGTATGCTCAACGTCTGGTGGCCCAACGCCTAGGCGACAACTGCAGCCTGACGGCGTTCTTTTTCGAGCTTTTTGCGAATGCGCAATCGCTTCGCCTCTGACAGATAATCCACAAACAGCCTGCCATTCAGGTGGTCGATCTCGTGCTGTATGCACACCGCGAGCAGGCCCTCTGTTTCAAGCTCGATTTCCGCGCCATCGCGATCCAGAAAACGCACCTTGATATGCTCGGCGCGTTCAACCTCCTCGTAATAGCCCGGCACGGACAGACAACCCTCGTCCGTGACAATTACACCGTCCTTCTCAAGAATTTCGGGGTTGATCAAAACGTACGGTGCATCCTTGTCCACGGACACGTCCGTTACCAGCAATCGTTTGTGGACATCAACCTGAGTGGCGGCCAGCCCAATACCTGGCGCTGCGTACATCGTTTCAAAAAGATCATCGATCAATACGCGCAACCCATCATCGACAACCGCGACCGGGGTCGCGTGGGTCCTGAGGCGGGGATCGGGGAACTCCAGAATCTTCAGTATTGCCATAATTTAGACATAAGCCAGTTGGCTCGCATTGGGTCAAAATCGACCCTTAAGAAATATGTAATCAGGCGATATTTCGCGTGAATTACCCAAAACGCTACCTAAATGTTTGACTTTATTGAATAAGATGTCAGACAATGCTGGCAGATTTATGTCAATTCGAGCGCATTTTGCGGTCGAAAATGTGACGTAATTGGCAGCCTCGGCGGTACCGGATCGACATAGTATAGCAACGCTAAGAAAGTACTGGCCCAAACTAATGTATGGAGCACCCGCGAATTATGTCTCTCTGCAAGAAAAACCTGAATATTAGCCTCCGGCTGACCTCGGTCGTGCTGGCTGCAGCGCTGGTCGGATGTTCGTCAAATCCCTCCGCGAGCGGCTACGACCCCCAAAACCCGGTGTCCGCTGCCTCGACAACACAGTCGCAAAGCAGCCAATCATCGACAAGCTCCGAGCCCGCAACCTACGAACCGGTTCTTGAACGCATTAACGAGCCCGTACCGCTCGCCGAAGGCCATCCCAATGAGTACGTCGTACAGGTTGGCGATACGCTCTGGGACATTGCGGCGACGTTCCTCAAGGATCCGTGGTTTTGGCCCGAGATCTGGTACGTAAATCCGGATATCCAAAACCCGCACCTTATCTACCCGGGTGACGTCCTCGGACTCATTTATATAGACGGACAGGCGCGCATTACGAATGTTCGCGCCTCGACGTACCGCATGTCTCCGCAGGCACGCGTCACGCCGCTGTCTCAAGCGGTTACCAGCATTCCTTTTGAGGATGTCGCTGCTTTCCTCAGCTCCGGTGTTGTGCTTGAAAAAGGTCAGGCGGATGCGCTGCCGTATTTGCTGGAGACCCGCGGTGATCACCTGATTGCATCAGCCGGTAACGAAATTTACGTGCGCGGTATAACCGGTGACGCTCCCAGCGCGCGTTACAACATCATTCATGTCGGCGATAAGCTGGTTGATCCGGACGATAATCGTCTGATCGGCTACCACGGTATCCTGATTGGCGAAGGCAGCTTACGACGAACCGGCGATCCGGCAACCGTCGCACTGACCAAGACGGTGCAGGAGGCGATAATCGGTGACCGACTGCTTCCGGCCGCTGTCGATGTCCCGCTGAATTTTTTCCCGCGCGCACCGAGCAATAACATCGATGGTCGAATTATCCACGTTGTTGGTGGCGTCACACTGATCGGTCAGTACCAGGTTGTTGTCATGAACCGCGGCTCCGGTCACGGTTTGTCCGTTGGTGACGTTTTATCGGTATTCCAGTCCGGCAGCGAAATTGAAGACCGTTTTCGCGGTGGAAAAGTCCGGCTTCCGGACGAAGCAGCCGGCACGATAATGGTTTTCAAGACCTACGACCGCATTAGCTACGGCCTGGTGATGGAAGCAACGGATGCCATTCGCATTCACGACAGCGTCCGTAATCCCACCTGAGACAAATTTACGATCTTGACGAAAAACGGCACCAGCAGGTGCCGTTTTTTTTGCGCTATCCTTATGCTCCAGTCTCCATTGAGGACCGACAATGAAGCATCAGGCATGGCTGACTCTGGCGCACGCTTACGTGAATGTCGCCGAATTGTTCGTCCTCAAAGAGCGCTTTGGCGAAGTCGGGGATATTGTTCGGCAAAATGAGCAGCAATTGAGAGACGCCGGATTGGTGGACAAGAAAGCCAAATCAATCTCCTCGCCCGACGACCGGGCTCTTGCGGCTGCAAGGCAATGGCTGGAGTCAGACCAGCATAATATCGTCGCCCACGGCACCGACGAATACCCCGAAATGCTGTCGCAGCTACGGGGTGCGCCGCTGTTGTTATTCGTTAACGGTGATAGAGATGCGTTGCACCTGCCGTCGCTTGCGATCATCGGCAGCCGTAATCCGACACGCGGTGGAATACGAAACGCCGTCGAGTTTTCCAGGCACCTTGCCAGCAGCGGCTGCGTTATTGTCAGTGGTCTCGCCCAGGGTATCGACACCGCCGCTCACCGGGGCGCATTGCAGGCGGGTGGACGCACGGTAGCTTTTTTAGGTCATGGAATCGATCGCGTTTACCCGGCTCAAAATCATGAGCTCGCGCATCAAATTACAAAAAACGGTGCCCTCGTCACCGAATACCCACTGGGGGCCGCACCCGACAAACGCCACTTTCCGGAGCGCAACCGACTCATTAGCGGCTTGTCGCTTGGAACGCTGGTCGTCGAGGCCGCAAGGCGCAGCGGCTCGCTAATCACTGCTCGTTTGGCGGCCGAACAGGGACGAGAGGTTTTTGCCCTGCCCGGTTCTATCCATAATCCACTGGCGCGAGGATGCCATGAGCTTATTCGCCAAGGCGCAAAGCTGGTCGAAACCGCCGCTGATATCGGCGCCGAGCTCGCGCCATTGGCCGAGCACCTGCGGCAAACTGTAATGGAATCAACGACGAACAAACGACCGCCGCCTGATAATGACAACGACTATTCAGAGCTCAGGAAAATTCTCGGCCACGATCCGACGACAATTGACGACCTTCAGAGCCGATCTGGATTGACGATCGACCAGCTTTCCTCCATGCTCCTGATTCTGGAGCTTCATGGTGAAGTTGAGTCGCTTTCCGGCGGCCGCTACGCATTAATTGCTTGAAGATAAGGAGCCGCTCCAAGCATGAAAGAAAACGTCCTCGACGTACTGATGTACCTGTTTGAAACCTACGTCGATACAGAAGAAGATCCCGAACCCGACCAGAATGAACTGCGGCTCGAGCTGTCGCGGGCGGGTTTTGGTGACAGCGAAATTGAGCGCGCACTTGAGTGGCTAGATGGACTAACAGACCATCAGGAGAGCCTGAATTACGGCAACCTGACCGCGCACGCCATCCGCATCTACAACGACTTCGAGCACGAGCGGCTCGATGCGCATTGTCGCGGCTATATTACTTACCTCGAACACACAGGAATCTTGTCGCCACCGCAACGCGAGCTGTTGGTTGATCGCCTTTTAGCGCTCGAATCCGCGGATATTGATGTCGAGCAAATCAAGTGGGTAGTCCTGATGGTGTTGTTTAGTCAGCCCGGTCAGGAACAGGCTTATGCCCGTATGGAGGACCTCGTTTTCGAGGAGGGGGCCGGCTCTATTCATTAGTATGAAATTCCGATTTCCTTGACAGTTCGCTGCCAAGCACGTAATTAAACCGCGGCACAGTCTGCGGTTTTGTGTTTTTTGGACTGGTTAATCCGAACAAAAGGTCATGAATTAGAATATGCCGAAGAACCTCGTAATAGTGGAATCGCCCGCCAAGGCCAGCACCATCAGCAAATACCTGGGCAAGGACTTTGATGTCCTGGCGTCCTATGGCCATGTCCGCGATCTGGTACCCAAAGAGGGCGCAGTCGATACGGAAAATCATTTTTCGATGAAGTATCAGATCATCGAGCGTAACGAAAAACATGTAAAAGCGATCATGCGCGCGCTGAAGAAATCCGACGCACTGTACCTCGCAACTGATCCGGATCGGGAAGGCGAGGCCATCTCCTGGCATCTGGTCGAACTCCTGAAAGAAAAGAAGGCCCTGGACAACAAAGACGTCCATCGTGTCGTTTTTCATGAGATTACAAAACAGGCGGTCCGCGATGCGGTCGCAAATCCGCGCGAAATTTCGGGCGACCTTGTCGGCGCTCAACAAGCGCGTCGAGCTCTCGACTACCTCGTCGGTTTCAATCTTTCGCCATTACTGTGGAAAAAGGTGCAGCGCGGCCTTTCGGCCGGCCGCGTACAAAGCCCCGCATTACGCATGATCGTCGAGCGCGAGCTTGAAATCGAGGCATTCAAGGCGCGCGAATACTGGTCGATTGAGGCCGATGTTAGCAAGAACGAACAAGCGTTCGCGTCACGCCTTGTTAGCTACAACGGCGATAAGGTTGAGCAGTTCAGCTTCGAAAACGAGGATGCAGCACGTGAGGTGGAGAAAACCATCCTGGATGCAGCAGCGGGTGAGCTCAATGTTGTTAGCGTTACCAAGCGCCAGCGCCGTCGTAACCCGACCGCACCGTTTACAACGTCTACTCTGCAGCAGGAAGCATCGCGGAAACTGGGTTTCAACACTCAACGTACTATGCGTGTCGCACAGAAACTTTATGAAGGCATCGCCTTGCCCGGCGAGGATCAGGTCGGTCTTATATCTTATATGCGTACTGACTCTGTCACGCTTGCGGATGTGGCCGTTGCAGAAATTCGCGACATCATTACAGAGCGCTACGGCGCTGAGAATGTCCCGGAAGAGCCAAGAACATTCAAGACCAAGTCCAAAAACGCTCAGGAGGCGCATGAGGCGATACGTCCGACCTCCGTCGCACGCACGCCAGACGATTTGAAGGCTGTGCTCGATGAGGACCAGTTCAAACTGTATTCACTCATCTGGAAGCGCACCATGGCCTGTCAGATGGTGCCCGCCGTATTCGACACGGTCGCCATCGAAATGGCGGCCGGCCCGGTCGATGCCGGTCATCGCATGCGCGCCAACGGCTCGGTCCTGGTCGAGCCGGGCTTTATGGCGGTCTACCAGGAAGGTAAGGACGACGCCAAGGATGATGATGGCGATCGACTGCTGCCGGAAATCGAAGAAGGCGACACAATCAAGCTCGACGAGTTGCGCCCCGAGCAACATTTCACTGAGCCTCCACCTCGTTTCACTGAAGCGAGTCTCGTCAAGACCCTCGAAGAATATGGCATCGGTCGCCCGTCAACCTACGCGAACATCATCGCGACGCTGAAAAATCGCGAGTATGTCGAAATGGACGCCAAGCGCTTCATTCCGACCGATATCGGCCGAATCGTCATCGGCTTTTTGACCGAGCACTTCACGCAATACGTTGACTACGATTTTACGGCAAACCTTGAAGACGATCTCGATCTGGTGTCGCTGGGCGAGAAAGACTGGGTGCCGCTACTGGAAAATTTCTGGCGGCCCTTCCACGCGCTCTGCGAAGACAAGGAAACATCCGTTACTCGTGAGCAGGTTGCACAAGCGCGGGATCTCGGTACCGATCCGAAAAGCGGCAAGCCGGTCACGGTACGTATGGGTCGTTACGGACCTTTCGTTCAGATAGGCACCAAGGACGACGAAGAGAAACCCAAGTTTGCGGGATTGCGTCCCGGTCAGAAAATGACCGACATCGACCTCGAAACAGCGATGGAGCTGTTCAAGCTGCCGCGCAAGCTGGGTGAGACGGAGGACGGCCTTCCGGTCTCGGCAAGCGTTGGTCGATTCGGTCCGTATGTTCGTTACGGCGATAAATATGTTTCCATGAAGGAAGACGATCCATATACGGTTGAGTTACCGCGCGCACTCGAACTCATTGCCGAGAAAATCATTGCGGACGCCAATCGCATCATCCTGGACTTCGAGGCTGAGGGTATTCAGGTACTGAACGGCCGCTACGGACCGTATATTACCAACAAGGAAAAGAATGCTCGCGTTCCGAAAGATCGAGAACCCAGGTCACTAGCGCTCGAAGAATGCATAGAGCTGCTCGCAGCAGCACCGATCCGTGGACGACGCGGTAAAAAGAAAACCGCCAAGAAAAAAGTGACTAAGAAGAAGGCCAAGAAAAAAGCCGCTAAAAAGAAAGCTGCGAAGAAAAAGAAAAGCTAGGCACCCGATGACCACACCTGTCGACACGGCTGCGGAAATATTGCGCGGTGGCGGTGTAATTGCCTATCCGACGGAGGGCGTCTTCGGTCTCGGTTGTCTGCCCGATCAATTGGCGGCGGTACAACGCATTCTCGGTATCAAGCAACGTGATCCCGCCAAGGGTCTCATACTGGTTACCGCGCATGCGTCGCAACTCGAAGACTGGATTGAGCTACCGGTTGAATCCCGCTTACCCAACCCGGACCCGGACAACCCGACCACCTGGATCGTTCCGGCCGCAAAACCAGTGAGCTCGCTGGTTCGTGGTGACAATACCGGCGTTGCGGTCAGAATTACGACCAACCCGGTCGCTCAGGCGATTTCTCTCGCCGTTCAGTCACCCATCGTGTCTACCAGCGCGAACCTCAGCGGGCAAGCGGTAGCGGCAAATCAGGCCGACCTTCGGCGCCAGTTCGAAGGTCTAGTAGACTACATCTTCCCCGCTGACTGTGGGCCGTCTTCGGGCCCATCGGAAATTCGTATTCTCGCGACCGGGGAAGTACTACGGCCCCGCCAATAGTGAGTGCAATAGTTTGAGTGATATCGATCAGGTAAAAAGCTATCTGCAAGGATTGCAGGACCAAATCTGCAAGGAACTTGCAGAAACGGACGGTAAGGCGACGTTTGTCAGAGATCGCTGGGCGCGTGACGCGGGTGGCGGTGGTGAAAGCCGCGTGTTGTCCAATGGCGCGGTCTTCGAGCAGGCCGGCGTCAGTTTCTCGCATGTGTTCGGCAACCAAATGCCGCCATCAGCGACAAAACACCGCCCGGAGCTTGCCGGGAAACAATTCCAGGCTGTTGGCGTGTCGCTCGTCCTGCATCCGCGCAATCCCTACATTCCAACCACGCATGCGAATTTTCGTTTCTTCACGGCCGGCATCGAAAATCCGGTTTGGTGGTTTGGTGGTGGTCTTGATCTGACGCCGTATTACCCGTTTCATGAAGACGTTGTGCACTGGCATCAGATCGCCAAGAACTCTTGCGACCCGTTCGGAGAGGAGCTTTATCCGCGTTATAAAGCATGCTGCGATGACTATTTCTTCCTCAAACATCGCAACGAAACGCGCGGAGCAGGGGGCCTGTTTTTTGATGACCTTAACGAGCCAGGCTTTGAGAAAAGCTTCGAGTTTCTGCGGTCCGTCGGCGACAACTTTCTCGCGGCCTATCAACCCATAGTCGCGCGGCGCAAAGACCATCCGTACGGCGACCGGCAGCGTGACTTTCAGCTCTACCGCCGCGGTCGGTACGTCGAGTTCAACCTCCTCTATGACCGAGGCACACTGTTTGGTCTGCAATCGGGCGGTCGAACCGAGTCAATTCTGATGTCCCTGCCCCCACAGGTGCGCTGGCGATACAACTGGCATCCCGAACCGGGCTCACCGGAAGAAGACTTGTATCGCAATTACCTACAGCCCCACGACTGGCTCGACGATATCAAATGACAGAGCATTTGCGCTCATCGCACCTTTTCTCAACCTGACGGCAATATTCTCTTTTGGTAACCTCTGTGCCTACATCAGCAAGCCGTTGTGAGTAATTATGTCCTGGATAGAAGAAGTCGAAGTCAGTGAGGCCGAGGGAAAGTTAGCAGAAACCTATGCGGCGCTGATCAAGCAGCGCGGAAAGGTCTCAAATATTCTCAAGGTTCACAGCCTTAATCCTGATGCGATGGGCGCCCATCTCGAATTGTACATGACCATCATGTTCGGCAAGTCCGGCCTGAGCCGGGCCGAACGGGAAGCGATTGCGGTAGTCGTATCGGCAAATAACGACTGTGAATACTGCGTGAATCATCACGCCGAGGCATTGCGCCGTTACGTCAAGGATGACGAGGTCGTTAGCCTTCTTATGTCGGCGGATGGGCTTGAAACTCTTGAACCTCGACTTAGCAATATCGTTCGCCATGCAGAGAAGCTAACCACCGCGCCTGGCGCCATGACAGAAAGCGACCTGGGCGAACTGCGCGCCGAGGGCCTGTCCGACGGTGACATACTCGACATCACCCTGATCGTGGGTTACTTCAACTTCGTAAATCGTATTGCTCTGGGCCTGGGTGTCGCATTCAGCGACGACGAAATGAGCGGCTACGTTAACGACTAACGTCGATATAATAGTGACGTGAAACAAAACCACACCGCACTCATTCTTGGCTTGCTACTGACCTCGCTCAGTGTTGGCGCACAGCAGGAATCTGTCATAAAAGGCCCGGACAACATACACCTGACGGGTGCCCAGGACCCGGCTACCACCAAAGTCTATATTGTTCAGCTGAGCTCTCCATCGGCGGCCGAGCACCATGCATCGCTTGCCAGGACCTACGCAGCACCTACTGCGAGTAGCGGCGCACCCTTGCCACGATTTGAAAAAAACAGTGCCGGCATCCAGTCCTACACAGCAAGGATTGGCCAGGAACAGCAACGCATACTCCGTTCGGCGGGTAGAGACGTACGGCAGATCTACAGCTACAAGTACGCGCTCAATGGTTTTGCCGCCCGTATGAGTATCGCGGAGGCGCAAAAGCTTGAGGCTCTCGATGAGGTTCTCAGGGTCTGGGAGGACGAAGTCCGCCCACTAGCCACGAACCACAGCCCGGGCTTTCTCGGCCTTTTTGACAGTGCAAAAGGTTTGCGTACGCAGCAAGCGCTTGATGGCGAAGGCGTAATTATTGGTGTCATCGACAGTGGTATCGCGCCAGGACATCCTGCGCTGCAAGACACTCGCGAAGCTGACAGGCCAAGCACTTGCCGCAGCAGCTGGGCGGAGTCGACCTTACTCGGCCAATGGTTGTGCCGGCGTTTCGACAAGCGGTCCGACGTTCTGAATTTCGAGCCTGTCGAAAACTGGAATGGAACCTGCGAGGCTGGCGAGCAATTCGATGAATCGAATTGCAATAACAAACTCATCGGCGCGCGATGGTTCATAGACGGTGCCGAAGATACCGGGCCTATTGACGAGAACGAGATCCGTTCGCCGCGAGATGCCGATGGCCACGGCACACACACCGCGACTACGGCCGCCGGCAACAGCACCAGCGCTTCGATTTTTGGAACCTTGATCGGGGATGTCGAGGGCATGGCTCCGCGTGCGCGTGTCGCCGTCTACAAAGCCTGCTGGCTACGCCCGTCCGAGACGCGCGCCAGTTGCAACACGTCGGATCTGGCACGCGCGATTGATGCTGCAGTGGCCGATGGTGTGGACATCATTAATTATTCTGTCGGTAATTCAATGCGGGAAATCACAGCTCCGGACGATATTGCTCTTATGGCCGCTGCCAAAGCCGGCGTAGTCGCGGTCGTTGCCGCCGGTAATGAAGGTCCCAATCTGGCAACGATCGGCTCCCCGGCGGGCGCTCCGTGGGTAATTACGGCCGCAGCATCCAGCCGCAGCGGCAACTCGGCGGTAGAGGCGTTTGAGGTATCAGCGCCACCGTCCATCGTAGGCAAATACGCCATCAAGGAAGCACTATTCTCGCCGATGCTGTCGGATCGGGGGCCGATTGAGGGCACACTGGTGCTGGTCGACGACGGTGATGACACGTTGCCGTCCGGCTCTCCCGGCATCACCTCTGATGGCTGCCAGGCGTTAATCAATGGCGCCGAAGTTGCCGGCAACATTGCGTTAATGCAGCGGTCGGGTTGCCTGTTCACTGACATGGTGAAGAACGCGGAGGACGCCGGCGCGATTGCCGTATTGGTGTACAACATCGCTGGCGACCCGATCGTCATGTTTGGTGCAAGCGGGCTCGTCGATATTCCGGCGTTAATGATCGGGCAGGCCGATGCCAACCTCATATTGGCCGAGATGGATGCGGGCAACGAGGTGTCCGTCGTACTCGAAAAAAGTTTCCTGCTGACGACGACCGATAACGGCAATATCATGGCCGGTTTCTCGGCACGTGGTCCCGGGCCGATCCCTGACATCCTGAAGCCTGACGTCACAGCGCCCGGCGTCAACATCATCGCCGGTTTCACACCGGAGCCGGGGAATGCTACCCCCGGGGAAAACTTCGCCTATCTAAGCGGCACTTCAATGTCAACGCCGCACGTTGCTGGTGTCGCCGCGCTGCTACGCCAGGCGCATCCCGCATGGTCACCTGCGGCTATACGGTCCGCGTTAATAACCAGCGCTCGTCAGAACCTGCAAATACAGAACAGCGTTGTCGCCGCGAATCCTTTCGACTTTGGCGGTGGACACATAGTGCCCAATGACGCCCTTCAGCCCGGCCTCGTTTACGATGTCAGCAACGATGGCTACGACGCATTCGCCTGCGGGACCGCCTCACCCGCAGTGACGTCAGCACGTTGTACCGAGCTTGCTGCTGCGGGCCATTCTTTTCTTGCGAGGGATTTTAATCAGGCGTCAATAGCCATTTCACGGCTTGCGAATCAGGAGACCGTCACTCGCACCGTTACCAACGTTAACGAGGATGCTGAGTCCTATAATGTCGATATCGTTTCGCCGCCCGGCGTCAATGTCGTGGTGTCACCTGCGGCGCTAAGCCTCGGCCCGAGCGAATCGGCAAGTTTCGATGTCACGCTCACCTACGAATCCGGCCCGCTGGACCTGTGGCGGTTTGGTTCAATAACGTGGAATGGCGATGACCACGATGTACGCAGCAGTCTGGCCATCAAGCCTGCGTCTATTACGGCGCCGGAGGAAATCACCTCTTTTGGCGGCACTGGCAGTGCATCCTTTTCCGTTGAGTTCGGCTACAACGGCAGCTACAACCCGGGCGTACACGGACTGAATCTACCGCTCATTCAGACCCGATTTGTCGACAACGATCCGACCAAAACCTTCACGCGTCGAGTCAGCAACGGCGTGACCGAGCACGTGTTGCTAGTGCCGCAAAATCAGCTGTACTTGCGCTTCTCCCTGTTTGACGCGCTCACCGACGGCGATGATGATCTGGATTTGTATATTTACTACTGCGGCCTTGATGGCGGCTCTTGCAGCAGGATCGGTGTCAGTGGTGAGCCCACATCACAAGAGCAATTCAATCTTTTTCGCCCGGCGCCCGGCGTTTATGGCGTCTATGTCCACGGCTTCGAAACGGATGAGGTTCAGGGCGGTCCCGGATCTAACTACCAATTGCTGGCGTGGTCGATTGGCGCCGTAGACGACAAAGGCAACATGAGTGCGTCCGGCCCCGCTTTCGTTAGCGCCGGCACCACGGGTGATGTCACCATCAACTGGAGCGGCCTGATCTCCAACACCATCTACCTGGGCGGTATTTCACACAACACGCCACAAGGACTGTCCGAGTTAACGATAGTAACGATCGGCAACTGAGCGCGAATACCAGATTTCAATCAGTCCAATAACAATCACAGCCGACGGCACATAAAATGCGCTGCCACCAAAGACCGCAACGACATCTCTGAGAACAAATGCATCCAGATCCTGGACCAGTACGCCGGCGAACGACAGAACAAATAACGGAAACGCCCAGGATTTTCTCAATAAAAGCGCAATCGATGCGAGTACCCCGGCGTTAACAGCTATCGCATACGCGGAGTTCGCCCAGATGGGTGTCGCGTCCATAAAGGCGGCTATCTCGGTGCCCATGCTTGCCATCATCTCGGGTGTGAGCGTCATTTGCTGGTAGTAGAACATAAGACCAATCAGGTTCCAGACCAGAAATACTCCAGCGATAACGTTGTAGGAAGTCGGCGGCTTGCCGTTTAGTTCGTCAGACATCGTGCACCCTCTGCTTCACGTTGTTGTGAGGCGTCCGATAATCCAACGCTCCGGTGCCGATTGCAAGTTACCTCAGCGCTTCTTTTTACTCAGTGCTTTGCAATGTTTATATCTAAAACAACCGGTTACGTGATCATTCACCATCCCGGTCGCTTGCATATGCGCGTAGATTATCGTGCTGCCGACGAACTTGAAGCCACGCTTCTTCAGGTCTTTCGACAGTGCATCAGACTCCGCCGAGGTGGCAGGAATGTCACCATCCTGCGTAAATTTTGATTGAATCGGCTTGCCACCGACAAAGCCCCAAATGTAGTCGCAGAACGTACCGGATTCCTTTTGCAGCTTTAGAAATGCTTTTGCATTAGTGACCGCAGAATTTACTTTCAGTCGATTTCTGACAATCGATGGATCGCCCAGCAACTTTTCAATGCGCTTGTCTGTAAAGCGCGCGACTTTTACGGGATCGAACTCCGCAAAGGCCTTGCGGTAGCCATCACGCTTGTTGAGGATTGTCGACCAGCTCAGACCCGCCTGCGCCCCCTCAAGAATAAGAAACTCGAATTGCACCCGATCGTCCCATACCGGAACACCCCACTCGGTATCGTGGTACTCGATATAGTTCAGGCCAACACCTTCGGCCCACTTACAACGTGTAACAGCTTTTGCCACTGCTCTTTCTTCCTGTTATTCGGTATCTCAATGTATCAGGACAAAGAGTGAAACTCAGCACCTGTTCTTATGCAAAGCACACACAAAAGCCCGCGCAAATGCGCGGGCTCTCTTTTACTTCCAGCCAGGTGTGGCGTTCTTAGATAGAACCGCCGCAAGAACCTTCACCACAGCTACCTTCTGCTTCTTCTTTCTTGTCGCCGCCGCAAGAACCTTCGCCGCAACTTCCTTCTGCTTCGCCTTTCTTATCGCCGCCACAAGAACCTTCACCGCAGCTTCCTTCGCCTTCCTTGTCGTGACCTTCGCCTTCTTTGTCACCGCCACAAGAACCTTCACCGCAGCTACCCTCACCTTCTTTCTCGCCTTTGTCGCCGCCACAAGAGCCTTCGCCCTCGCCCAGCATGTAACCGACACTCAGGGTAGACAGCTCAAACGGACTGTCGATCGACTCTGCGTTGACTGCACCGCTGATAGCGAACGTTCCGGCCAATGCTGCTCCTACAGCTAACGCTACAGGCTTCATTACTTTTTTCTCTGACATTTTCTTTCTCTCCTACGGGGTTTTGCCCAAGACCGGGCGCTCGTTTTTCAGACGACAGAGGCTCAAATGCCCCACGTCACTGAATCCAAAATATTTTGCTTGATAAGCTCAAGCTGCTCTTCGCGATCGCCGATAATGGCAATGCTGCCATCGCCGACCGGCAAAATTACACCCTGAATGCCAGTGCCATCCAGGTCTCTCGCAGTCCGAATTTTTTCATCGGGCATCAACAAGATGGTCACAGGACCGTTCTCTCCCTGCAGCACAAGGTGTGGAACAGTCTTACCGTTGATAATGCAGGACTGTGCATAGGTGATCAGACCGGCGTCATGGTTCATAACGGCCACATCTCCCGGAACCGTTCGCTCGAGACGGCTATCCGATACCGGTGTATTGCTCACTCGCATCGCCATCGGCTCATGGTCAAGATGTGCCAGCACCTGCTCTGCCAGGTTTTCGGATAATGTGTCCATGTCCGCCGTCCGTATGCCGACAAACGCGGCCAGCAGCACCGTTGCTGCGAGCGCCAACCAGGCCGGCCTGGACAGGGCGCGACGAGCGGCCAGTGGCACAACGTTGTCGGTATCGATTTCCGGCAATTCGGGCATCGTCAATTCAGGCACACCAATCTGCATCGCCGTTGCAATTCTGTCGTTTAGAGCCAGAATCTCTGCGCTGTAGGCCTGACACGAGGCGCAGTTATCCAGATGTCCCGATTCGTCCTCGAATCCGGGATCTGCTGTCAGCGCCTCGTTGTAGTCATTACAGTTCATAATTTTGCTCATCATGGCTCATGAGAGTTCCTCACTCGCCGCTTCATCCTTCAGCTTTAATCGGGCCCGGTGCAGGCGCGTTAATACCGCACCCTGTTTGAGCCCCATCAGCTCTGCAATCTCGTTCGTGCTGTAGCCCATCAGGACCTGCAGAACCAACGGTTCGCGATAATCATCGTCGAGCCCGTAAATCGCCTCTCTGAGGTCGTTGAGCTCGTCATTCGGTGCCTCAGCTATTAGTGCCGACTGAGACGCCGTCAAATTGTCGATATCGACGGTTTCCAGACGACGGCGCTCAAAGTAACGAGCGTTTTCCCGTCGTACGATCGTCAGCAACCATTGTTTCGCCGCTGCGTCGTCCCGTAGCGCATCCAGGGATTTCCAGGCCCTTAACAGAGCCTCCTGAACGACTTCTTCCGCTATCGACTTGTCCCGACAGAGCCAGGCGGCGTAGCGGTACATATCCATGTAAAAAACCGCTACGATCCGATCAAACCTTTGTCGCCTGTCGTGCGTAGCATCACTATTGTTCATACCAGATGACCCGTACCCTTCGGCTTTTATTACGGCGACCGCCCAAAACAGCTATAAACTGTGAATCAGGTGTGGAAACCGCTGCTAAATATAGGGAAAATAAGAAATTCCCGGTATTATTCTCAATCCGCTTTCATGTGACTAGCTATGAGTCGATCGACCCTCGGACAGTTCCCCAATACTCGCCTGCGTCGCAGCCGCAGCAGCGCCACTGTGCGGCGTCTTGTAGCGGAGACCAGCCTCAGCGTCAATGATCTTATATACCCGGTTTTTGTGCTTGATGGCAAAGACAGGGTCGAACCGATCCCGTCGTTACCGGGCATCAGCCGAAAGAGCGTCGATAAATTGCTGGTCGAGCTGGCCGGCGCACGTGATCTTGGGGTCCCCGCTGTGGCGTTGTTTCCCGTCATCGATTCTGCGCAAAAGTCGCTCGATGGCGCTGAGTGCGCCAATCCGGACGGACTGGTGCAAAACACGGTGCGCGCGATAAAAGAGGCATTGCCGGAGATTGCCGTGATCACGGACGTCGCCCTGGACCCGTATACCACACACGGCCAGGACGGCATCATCGATGACACCGGCTATGTGCTCAATGACGAAACCATCGAGATGCTGGTGAAGCAGTCGTTGTCCCATGCCGCCGCCGGCGCCGACATGATTGCGCCATCGGACATGATGGATGGACGCATTGGCGCGATCCGGGCCGCCCTGGAAGAACACGCGTACAGCAATACTTTGATAATGGCTTACGCCGCGAAATTTGCTTCTGCTTTTTACGGCCCATTTCGCGACGCGGTCGGCTCGACCGCGAATCTTGCCGGCGCTGACAAGTACACCTATCAGGTTTCGCCATCGAACGGCGATGAGTCCATCAGAGAGGTCGGACTCGATATCGATGAAGGCGCGGACTTTGTCATGGTAAAGCCTGCAATGCCCTATCTTGATATCGTAAGGCGGGTGAAGAGCGAGTATCAGGTGCCAACGTTCGCCTACCAGGTTAGCGGTGAATACGCGATGCTAAAGGCCGCTGCGGCAAATGGCTGGCTCGATGAACGCAGCACGGTGCTTGAGTCATTGCTCGGTATCAAGCGCGCAGGCGCCAACGGCATACTGACCTATTTCGCCATCGATGTGGCGCGCTGGCTCGCGGAGCAGTCTTGACGGACGACACGACAACCGAGACCAAAGCCATTGATCGTTACGGCGTCATGGGTTATCCGATATCTCACAGTCGTTCTCCCGTCATTCACCGGCTGTTTGCTTTGCAGACCGGGCAAGACATCCAATACGAACTTCTGCAGGTGTCGCCTGAAAAGCTTGAGACGGCCGTCCGTCAGTTCCAGCGCACCGGTGGCAAGGGCCTCAACATCACGGTACCGCATAAATCGGAGGTCGCGCGGCTCGTCGATCAAATGAGTGATCGTGCGGCCACGGCGGGAGCGGTCAATACGCTCGCCTTCAATGGCGGCGAGATCTACGGCGACAACACGGACGGCATCGGCTTGCTGCGCGATCTTGCCGTGAATCTCGGTATTTCACTCAAGGGCGCAAATGTTCTGGTTCTCGGTGCTGGTGGCGCAACACGGGGCATCGTTGGGCCGCTATTGGAAATGCAGCCGGCATCACTCATTATCGCGAACCGCTCACTCAGTAAAGCAGAAACGCTCGTTGAGCACTTTTCCCGATCGGGTCCGGTGTCCGCGTGCCGCTTTAACGATGTCCCGGTTTCCGATTCATACGACCTGATCATCAATGCCACATCGGCAGGTCTCAAAGGCGAGGCGCCTCCGTATCCGGCAGCAGCCATTTCGAAATCGACGTTTTGTTATGACCTGTCCTACGGCCTCAAACCAACGCCCTTTAGCGCGTGGGCGCGTGAAGCCGGTGCGGCACAGTCCGTTATGGGCTGGGGCATGCTGGTGGAGCAGGCAGCCGAATCATTCAAACTTTGGCGCGGCGTTCGTCCAGAAACGAGACCGGTGCTCAAACAAATGAGCATCTCGGCCTGAGCGCCTGCCTTAGCGCATCGTAACGACCTCTTCCGCATTCGTCGGATGAATGGCGACCGTATCATCGAAGTCTTTTTTCGTAGCACCCATACGCATCGCGACCGCAAATCCCTGCATCATCTCGTCGGCACCGTCACCAAATACGTGACAACCGATAACCCGCTCATCGTCACCGGCCGTGATTAGCTTCATGACTGAGCGCTGCTTGTCCTTACCCAGCGCATAGAACATCGGTGTAAAACCAGACGTATAGACCTTCACGTCGTCCCCATATTCTTCGCGCGCCTGATCTTCGGTCATGCCAACGGTGCCAATCGTCGGATGGCTGAACACTACGGTGGGTATTAATCGATACTCAAGATGGCGACCTTCCATGCCACCGTAAAGGCGATCGGCCAGACGCCTGCCGGCCGCGATGGCAACCGGCGTCAATGCCGCACGACCGGTCACATCACCCAGCGCGTGAATATTCTCGACGTTGGTGGCCTGCAGATCGTCGGTCGGCACGAAACCACGGTTATCGGTTTCGATGCCCGCCTTGTCGAGGTCCAGCATCGCGGTATTCGGCGCTCGCCCAATGGCCCAGAGGAGAACGTCAACCGGGCCAAATTCCCGACCGTCTTCGGCCGTGAGCACCAGGCCATCATCCGTTCTTCGGACCGATGCCGGAATAACGCCGGTGTCGAGTGCGATACCACCTTTTTGCATGGCGTCCATGAGCTCTCTGGCGAGCATTGTGTCGAAGTCGCGCAGTACGCCATCCTTACGCACAACGATCTGCGTCTCGCTACCAAGGCCCGAAAAAATACCCGCAAGCTCAACCGCGATATAGCCGCTACCTGCGATCAGAACGCGCCTGGGCTGCTCCTCCAGCTCAAAGAACCCATCCGATGTAATACCAAGTTCTGCTCCGGGGATGTTGGGTGTTAGTGGCTGGCCACCGGTTGCAACGACGATGTGCCTGGCCTGGAACTCCTTATCGCCAACCGCAACGGTATTCGCATCAATAAAGCGTGCGACGCCTTCAATGTACGTTACGCCGCGTTTATCCAGGTTAGTATTGTAGATGTCATTTAGGCGCAGAACGTATGCATCACGGTGCGCTTTTAAAGCGCTCCAGTCCTGTCCCGCGACGCTGAGGTCATAACCATAATCTGCTGCGTGGTGCAGCAGATGTGAATAGTGCGACGCATACCACATGACCTTTTTTGGTACGCAACCAACATTTACGCAAGTGCCGCCTAACGGCCCGCATTCAACGACGGCCGCATTGATACCGTACTCGGCCGCCCGCTGTGCATGAGCAAGCCCGCCACTGCCGCCACCTATAACGAGTAAATCAAATTTATTCGACACCTTATTCTCCTGAATTTTCCTGGCGTATACATCGGTCAGCGCCAGTAACGCTGTGTTAATATGCGGCGCTTGAAAAGGAGTTCAAGCGCTCTATGTCCAACCCCTTGCTCGACATATCATCGCTGCCCCGGTTTGACGAAATCAAGCCGGACCATGTGTTGCCAGCTGTCGAGCAGCTCATAGCCAGTAACCGCGAACAACTCGATACTCTGCTTGCGGAAAACCCAAATCCTGATTTCGAGTCCCTCGTCGTACCGATCGAGCTGATGGAGCACAAACTCGGCCGTGTCTGGTCACCCGTGACTCATCTGCAAAGTGTACTCGGATCACAGGATTGGCGGGAAGCCTTCAAACAGGCCCTGCCCTTACTGACCGAGCACGGCACCGATATATCACAGAACGTACATCTGCAACGTGCTTATGCAGGCGTCGGCGCGTCACTCGCGGCGAACGCATGCGAATCTCAACGCAGCGCTGTCGATCACGCACTGCGCGATTTCCATCTTGCTGGCGTCGACCTTCCCGAGACTGACAAGGGTCGTTTCAAAGAAATCATGCAGGAGCTTGCCGCGATTCAGGCAGATTTTGAGCACAGGGTACAGGACGCTTCGGACGCCTGGTCAATGCATGTTCTGGACGCCGAAGAGCTCGTCGGTATCCCGCAACAAACCCTGGACCGGGCCGTTGACGAGGCCGGGCAGAAGCAACTCGATGGCTGGCTGCTGCTGCTCAACTATCCGACCTATGACGCAGTCATGAAACATGCGCACAACCGAGCGTTGAGGGAAAAGCTGTATCGCGCCTGGTCAACGCGCGGCTCCGACCAGGGCGATAGTCCGGAGTGGGACAACAGCGACAACATCGAAAAGATCCTCGCGTTGCGCCATGAGCTGGCAAATCTCGTCGGCTTCGCCAACTACGCCGAATATTCGCTGGCAACAAAAATGGCCAACTCCACCGAAGAGGTACTTGAGTTTCTGCACGAGCTCGCCGCCCGTTCTCGTGATGCGGCTGAACGGGAATTATCCGACCTGCAGGAATTCGCCGGAACAGACCTGGCAGCCTGGGACATCGCGTTCTGGCTTGAAAAGTACAAGCAGGCCAAGTACTCCGTTTCCAATGAGGAATTGCGTCAGTATTTCCCCGCAAAAACGGTGATCAGCGGCCTGTTCGCGCTTGCAGCAAAACTGTATGGCGTCAATCTGGAGCAGGTGAGCGATGTTGCGGTCTGGCATAAAGACGCTCGCTATTTCTCCGTCAGGAATTCCGAGGGCCAAACAGTCGGCGGGTTTTATACGGATATCTACGCGCGTAATGGCAAACGCAGCGGCGCCTGGATCGATGAATGCGTTTGCCGGAAAAAGCTTAACGGCAACACTACGTTGCCTGTCGGTTACCTGGTTTGTAATTTTCCGCCGTTGGATGACGCAGGGCTTTCTCTACTGACGCACGACGATGTCGTAACGCTATTTCACGAATTCGGTCACATGCTGCACCACTTGTTGACGCGCATCGACATACCCAGCGTTGCGGGTATTAATGGCGTGCCCTGGGACGCCGTCGAGCTGCCGAGTCAGTTCATGGAAAACTTCGCCTGGAATTACGCGGTTTTGAACGAATGCTCTTCGCACCTGGAGACCGGTGACCCTCTGCCTCGAGAGATGTTCGACAAGCTTGAACAAAGCCGTACTGCGGGGGCCGGGCTCGCTATGCTGCGCCAACTTGAGCTGGGAATGTTCGATTTCCGCCTGCATGCTGAATACCAGCCTGATAGCCCGGTAAGCGCACTGCAAATGCTTGCCGACGTACGAAAGGAAGTTTCACTGCTCGAACACCCCGGTTACAACCGGCTACCGCACGCGTTTTCTCATATTTTTGCGGGCGGTTATGCTGCGGGGTATTACAGTTATAAATGGGCCGAAGTGCTGGCTGCTGATGCGTTCTCGGCGTTCGAAGAGGTGGGTATTTTTGACCTCGAAACGGCACAGCGTTTTCGGCACGAGATTCTAGAGATCGGAGGCAGTCGAGACATTATGGATGCCTACATCGCTTTTCGCGGCCGCAAACCAACTATCGATGCACTACTACGTCAGGACGGAATTCAATCGAAGTGAAAATTGCGACCTGGAACGTCAACTCTATGAATGTACGTCAGCAGCATGTCATTGAGTGGCTGCAGGCCCACGAACCCGACGTGCTGGTATTGCAGGAAATCAAGCAACTAACCGAAAAATTTCCAGGCGATGATTTAAAAGCCATTGGCTATCACTCAATTGCCAGCGGTCAAAAAACCTACAACGGTGTTGCGGTAATCAGCAAGATGCCCGCGATCGAACCGGTCACCGATTTTCCGGACCTCGATGACCCACAACGGCGTATTCTTGCGAGTACTATCGATGATGTGCGCGTCATTGATCTTTACATTCCGAACGGCTCGGAAGTTGGCTCGGACAAGTATGAATACAAGCTCGGTTGGCTGGCGTCCTTGCGGCGCTTCCTTGAGAACGAAATGCAAGTCCACGAAAAGCTTGTCGTGCTCGGCGATTTCAATATCGCGCCTGCGGATGAGGATGTTCACAATCCCGAGAAATGGGGCGAGGCCATTCTATGCAGTCCGGCAGAGCGAAAGGCCCTTGGTGACCTCATTGACCTCGGCCTGACCGATGTTTTCCGCAAGTTCGAACACCCGGAGAAAACGTTCAGCTGGTGGGACTATCGGGCCGCGGGTTTTCGTCGCAATGCCGGCCTGAGGATCGACCTGATTCTGACCAGCGACGCAATGACGAAACAGTGCACCTCATGCTACATCGACAAGGAGCCCCGCGCCTGGGAGCGGCCTTCCGACCACGCTCCCGTTGTCGCAGAATTTGATGTCTGAGCCGGCCAGACCGGATATTACATATTCTGCAGAATCGACCTGTGGGACGAGTAACCGCAGTGTATGATGCAAGAAAAAAGCGGGGAACAATGTCTCAGGACCGACGTAACGATTACGACGTAACCAACACCGTTCAGGTTAGTAGCCCCACCTCGGTACGCAACGCTGTGCACGAACTGTTCTCCGAGACTTTTCCCGGCATGTCGTACGACAAACTGTGGCTCGCATTTTACGACTTCGAGCGCTTGTTCACCGGGCGCTATCCCGGCTATGCCGGATGCGACACGACTTACCACGACATGCAGCACACGCTGGATATGACATTGGCTGTCGCCCGCCTGATTGTTAGCTACGAGCGAAGTGTTGAACCGCCCGATCGCCTGGGTGCCAGCCGCGCGCAGATGGCCATCGTGACCGCGCTGTTCCATGACGCCGGTTACATTCGCCACGAAGTTCGTGATAAAGACTTTTCGAACGGCGCTGAATTTACGCTCTACCATGTGTCACGCAGCGCCGATTTTCTGCGCCGCTACTTGCCGGAGCTTGGGATGTCCAGGCACGTCGGCGTGAGCAGCATGATTGTTCACTTCACCGGCTACGAACTGGATCTCGACAACATTGAGCTCGATGATCCTCGCGACATCATCTGTGGACACCTGATCGGTACAGCCGATTTGATCGCACAAATGGCCGATCGATGTTATCTCGAAAAGTGTCGTGACCGACTGTACAAGGAATTCGTTGTCGGCGGTATCGCCATCGAAAACGCGAAGCCTGGCGAGTACATGGTTCGTTACAAATCCGGGACAGACCTGCTGAAGAAGACGCCGTCTTTTTATCAGCAAGTCACACGAGATCGTCTGAACACGAAATTCAATCGCGCCTACCGTTACGCAGAAGTCTTATACGGTGGAGAAAACCCGTACATCGACGCGATCAGGAACAACATTACACATCTCGTTCGAGTTCTTGAAAAGAGCGACTGGTCTTTACTGCGTCGTGAGCCAGCGTACTTCCTCGGTATTGCGAACGCCGTTCAGGATATCGAGAAGCTGGTCGCGACACAGCTCGCCTCGTTAACGGGTATCGGCATCAAAAATGAAGGCCCGTTGCTGATGCCCAGCTGACGGTACCCGCTTCGGCAGGTATCCGGGCCGGGACTCAGTCACGCCCCTGCTCCTCTCGCCATAATCTCAAAGCATAGTACTCCGACCTCGTCAGTCTCCGGTTCGCATAAAAAGCGGCAAGTGCTGCCGCGACTACAGCATAGACCCCGTCGGCAATCGTCAATACCTCATCGAAAAAAACCGGCCACGTCATGCTGGTCACAGCACGCAACACGTCAATTACTCCTGTACCGAATCCTTCCGCTGTCACCGATGCGGCAACGACGACATTTGCGATCAACGCACCGGCGACCGCCTGTGCTGCGGCGATTGTTGGAAAGCGCCAGTCCGTACCACGGCCCGCCAGTCGAATGCTGTGCCCAAGCAGAAATCCCAGCACGACGGTGAACCAGGGAAAGATGCGGTTGCTTAACTCGGACAACAGGATCCAGAACACACAGAAGATTATTATCACGATGCATCCGGCGATGATTGCATTTCGGATTGATTGCGCGCCGATCAGACGCCTCACGTCGCCGGACAGCACATCATTCGCCTGGCCGCTGCCGTGTTTCTTGTGTAGTCGCAGCGGGCTTTGTGCGTCATTCATAGGGGGAATAATAGCGTGAATGGCGCTCAGGCATCCCGTCGCCGTGTGAGTAAAACCAACGCGAGCGCCAGCAGCGCAGGAGCACCCTGAACAAAAAGAATGGATGCCTTCGCGGTTACAGCGCCGAAGATGCCTGCTACCAGCACGCACGTCAGGAAGAAGACCTGGATGGAAAGGGCGTCGTCTTTTCGAAACAGACTCCAGATTAGCCCGGCGGCGAGAAAGCCGTTATACAAACCCTGATTAGCTGCAATCGCCTTGGACTGCTCGGCAAATTCCGGCGTCAACCCAAAGAATTTGATACCTGTCGGTGTAGTCCACAAGAACATTTCGAGCGCCAGAAATAACAAGTGCTCGAATGCGACGAACACGACGAGCGCTATTGCGACTTTTTTCATGAGATCGTTCACTCCAAATACAACGGTACCAGCAACATTGTATCCATGATGCCATGCGCGACGATATTTACCCACAGGTTTCGTTTTAGGCGCAGGTATGCATACGCCAGTACGAAGCCCATACAACCCGTCTGTACGATTCCGGTAATTCCCCAGTCGTAATGGATTAGGGCAAAGACTACGGTGCTTATACCGATCGCAATTCGCCAGCCGAGCTGGCTGCCGTTAAACGCCTCGGCACAGCGCGTCATCAAATAGCCACGAAAAAGCACCTCCTCACCAAACGAGGACACGACGTAGACTCCGGCAAGGGACAACAACAACATTCCCAGGTCACCCTTTAAGTAGTCGTAACTCTGCAAATCGGCGCCTTCCGGAATTCCAACGATGTTCGCCATAACCACCGCACCGATCGCAAACGCGGCTGCCGCGAGAACAAGAACTATCAACGCCTGCCGAATGGTTACGCCGACGGTACGCCAACCTTCAAAAGTGAAACTCACACCGAGGTGAGACCAGTTGGTGCCTTGCACTCGAAGTATGACGTATACGGTTACGAGCATAACAACGTACGCAACCCAGATTACGGCCTGACGCGCGATCGGGTTGTCTCCGACCCACGCGTCACTAAATAAAATAACCAGCCCGACAGGTAGAAACACAAGAATCAGCTCACCCGCTCTTCTTCCATTGCCCATATCCGCACTCCTTATTCCTGTCACACTCATTCTACGCTGTGCGCCTCTCGACTCCACAGTTGATCTGATTTGAATGGCCAACATCACAAATCCTTTACCATTTTTATCACAACATTGGTGGCGCCATTGGCTGCGATATGCGTTTCGCGATTAACCTCTTTGTACCCTCGAGCGAGGTAGAGTGGCTCTCCCGGGATGGTGGAGCCCAGTTCGATTGTATTGAACCCCGCGTCGCGGGCCGCCGCCTCACCCAGCTCAAGCAAGAAACTTCCGACGCCGCAGCGAGTCCATGATGGGTGCGTGTACATTGCACGTATGCGGGCAGCATCGACTGCGGGATTGCTATAGGAATCATCACGCCCCGCGGTGTGATCACCACCATAGAGGGTTTTCCGTTTTCCCCAGCCACCGCAGCCGACTAATTGTTGTTGGCTGTGCTTGACAGTCTCTACGACGAAATAGGTCTCATCTTCGATCAGGGTCCAATCAATGCCCATTGTTTCCTGCGCCGCTTCGAGCTCCGCAGAGGAAAGAAATGACTTCATATTCTCCAGAATGGAGATCCGCATCAATTCGGTAATGTCGGGGACATCCGCCGCTGTCGCCAATCGATGTGTCAACTTGATCAAACCAGATTAACTTCTATTCAGACACGGACTGTTTGTCCGATATAGTCAAATATTCAGGCTACGCTTTCGCCGAAGTACGATTCAATTCCGCTGAGGGCTGCACCGACAGCTACGAAATTCCAGCCGAGTTCGGAGCAAGCTTTCTCGTCCCACGGTCCGTCTCCATAGTATGTGATTGAGTCGAACCTCGAACCTATCTTTGACAAAGCTTTTTGCATAATTCCTGTTCGAGCATCGGAATCGTTGCAGGTCGCAAGCGGAACCACGCCGATTTCAAATCCAGCTGACTCGAGCTTTATGAGCGCTGAGGACCGCCAGGCGCCTGTTGCCATTGCAACGGAGTACTTCCTGGATTCACGGAGAGATTGACAATACGCTTTGGCGCCGGGAACTTCGAGGAACGGACCGTTTTTCGAAACATGAGTATTGAGGCTCTCAATAAATACGCGCTCTATCTCGCGAATATCGGCAGATTGTGCCGAAACCGAATTGTCCGCCGCTACCTGTGAAAGGATGCCTGTATCAGTTACGAGGTCATAGTCAGCCCAGTTGGGTCGAAACTTGATCTGCCCAAGTATTGACCGAATCGCATCGGCGTACAGTGTTTCGTCAATAGCGACTGATTGCACGAGCGTGCCGTCGATGTCGAATATTACCGCGTGCATAAATTGCTATCTGGCGTTTAAGCTAACTTGAAACTCAGCGTACGGCGGCATTCTTGCGAGTGCAAGATTGATGTTGCTAGGTATCACGTTCCTGCCGTCGCGAATGTTCCCAAGCTTCTCGCTGGTCGTGGCCTTCCCATACTACTCGTCTCGGAAAAGCACCCGTTTCCACCCATCGGTGGGCCGGGGTCCGTTTTCCCGTATCCAGGAAAAAACTGACTGCCCGGACCGCGAGCTCCTCAGCAACAAACAGCTGCTTCGGCCAAAGCTCCAGCGCCTGTCCACCGAGATTGATTTCTACTTCTGGATCCGAAATCTCAGTATCGCTAACAAGGAAATCTCCCAAACTTACCTGGTCTTCGAAGCAGTGAATGTTATAGCCGCGACCTTCAAGCCATGACAAGTTCATTCTCGGGAATACACTGCCTTCCGGAAATATCGTCGCGTCGTCCCAGGCCGACGCTACCCGAACCGCAGACAGAAGTTGGGATACTGCCGGCACCGGCAGCTCGTTAGCAGATGAAACGAATGAGATAATGAAAGAATGCGCGTGACCCATGTTTTTTTCTCGCCCCTTTAGCCGATACGTCTCTCCGACTTTGAGCCGCCAATACGCGCAGCATTCACCAGTAATACAGATGCGGCTTACGGTTGCCTAGCGGGAGTCCCTCTGGGAAACGGATTTGATACCTTTGCAGTGTACCTTCTGGAAATTCGACCGTTACGATCTCGATCTATTGCCTTATTTTTTACAGACATTGTTCATCCTCTAGCTTGAGTAACTAGAAGATGTCTTTGCTGTAATAACCCTCTAATGTGCTCACCGGGATGATTCCGCTCTTGTACGTAGCATTGCGCTAAAGGTTAGCACTACCTCTCAAGTCAAGAGCAAGTCGAAAAACAGATTGAGCTGGCATACGCTCGACATTCAGCGCATTAATACGAGCTATGACTGGGTGGATGAATCTGTTCGCTACAATCTGGACAGGCACGAACGTCGACGACTGTTTCAAAGCCCGAGCCACCGGGGTCGCCTCTGTGAATTTTGCGGCGCTGGCCGGGTTTGGATGGGTCTATGAGTTGGTTGGCGTATGGTCTTGCGGGATAGACCTTCCTACGCGATTTAATTGGAACTGTGTGGCAGGGTGTGTGTGGAGCGATGGGTATTCTACAAATCTCACATATATACACATCTTCCGGCTATTCAGATCCCCTGGGTAGCCGATCCCCCAGGGCGTTATTAAAAAATTTCTCGTTGGGGCGCCGCGATTCTATCGATGCGTACTGGATTTCACAAGGCAATTAACATCTAGGCTAACTTGAAACTCAGCGTACGGCGGGATTCATGCCAAAGTAAGAATCGTGACGGAGGTCGCGTTCGCAAGTGCACCACATTGTTAGGCAGCAGATTCTACGGCGACATCCCATGCTGGAAAGAGCAGAATAGCAAGATGGCAACGCAACTCGCGGGCCAGTGTCTTCGCCCTTTCCATACGCAAACGGATGCGCCCATTCTCAATTGCCGAAATTGTTGACTGAGGAATTCCACTAGACTCAGCCAACTCATTTTGGCTCATCTCCTGCAGTTCTCGCAGAATGTGTACGGACTCGGCGATCGATACCTCGACATGGCGCTTCGCTGGCTTAAAGTCCTTCATCATTATTTCCTCCGATAGTCGTGTGCGGTCAAATCAATAACCAACACGAACAGATCCTTCTTCTCAATTCGGTAAATGACTCGAAACTGCTCTCCGAGCCTGGAGGAACGATGTCCTTTCCAGTCCCCTCGAAGAGCCTCGTCGTTGAATCCTCGGATAAGGCGTAATCCTGCCTAACGTCTAAGCTAGCTTGCGCCAGATACTGCCCGGCGACAAATGCAGCGCATCGTTAGGCTGCAACTTCGACGTAGTCGACACGACTCGAAGCTGGAGGGATCGGGAGGTTGTCTTCACGAAGTCCATCTAAGTGAAATTCGATCGCTTCGCGAATGGACCTTTCAGTATCCTCAACAGAATTGCCGGTGGCGATACATCCAGGCAGGTCCGGTACGTAGGCCGAAAAATTACTTTCCGCCGCTTCTATTACGATTGCGTAGCGCATTGAACATTCACTCCTTCAGGCCTGCTTGCTTCAGGATACTGTTGAGCGTTCCCGGTGCCAAATCGTCAGAGGGTTTTCCAGGCACAGTCACTCGACCCTTCTTCGTACTGCGCTTGAGTTGTCGGTGACTTCCTCTCCGAGCAACTTCGACCCAATCATCTCGCTTCAGCACTCGAAGTACGTCTCTCACTTTCATTCACCCATTGTCGATGAGACCGTCAATAGGGAGATACGCGTAAATCTCGGCTAAATGCCGCCTAATGTTTAAGCTAACTTGAAACCCAGCGTACGGCGCGGTTCTTGCGGCTGCAAGAAGCGTGACGGGAGTGGTTTGCAAGTGCGCTTTGTTAGGCTGCAGATTCCACCGAAACATCCCACCCAGGAAATACTAGTACCGATGGGTGGCACCGTAGGGCACGAGCAAGTGTTTTTGCACGCTCTACACCCAATCGAACACGGTTATTTTCAATCGCGGAAATAGTCGACTGTGGGATTCCAGAGTAATCAGCGAGTTCGTTCTGACTGAGCTCCTGCAACTCCCGAAGAATACGAACAGACTCTCCGGTCGTAACCTCAATATGGCGTTTGGCTGGTTTAAAATCTTTCACGTCTATTTCCTCCGATAGTCATGCGCCGTCAAATCGATGACCATCACAAATAACTTCTCCTTCTCCACCCGATATGTCACTCGAAATTGGTCGCCCAGTCTCGACGACCGGTGTCCTTTCCAGTCTCCTCGTAGAGCTTCATCATTAAAGCCACGAATTTGACGGAGACCGGCCGGGCCAGAAACTTCGATGATGTCTTTCCACTTCTCGTATCGCTTGAGAATTTCTCTAGGCGTCTTGCGGACACGGCGCTGAATATTGCGATGCTCGAAGATCTGCCACATATACAGAATAGTATATATACTATAAATAGTATGTCAATGGGTGGCCAAGTTTCGATTGCTGCCTAACGTTTAAGCTAACTTGAAACCCAGCGTACGGCGGCATTCTTGCGCATGCAAGAATGATGACGGGAGTGGTTTGCAAGTGCAGCGCTTTGTTAGACGTCTTTGTCGACCAAGCGTCCTGCCGCAAACTTGTGCAGAATACTAGCGATCAATGTCTGGTAGGGAATGCCTTCGAGCATCGCTCGTTTTTGAATCGCCTCAAGATCCCGGCCTGCCATCCGGATATTGACGCGCCGATCTTTCCGAAACGTCTCTCTCGCATAAACCTGAAATCGTTCAGACTCTTTCTTCTTGCCACGAACAGAACGCCACTCGCCTGCGTCAACAGACTCAAGAATGTCCTTTTCTTCTTTACTCAGCTTTGCCATTTTACTTACCCAAATACTTCTTCGTCGCCTTGCGACTCGGAATAATCGTTTTCAAATACACTTCCTTCTCGTCTTCAACGAAAGGAACCAGGTGCGCATACTCCGACACGGCAACAACGAAAATGCGTTGCCCCTCGTAAAGGTCCTGATTGGGGTGTTCGAGGATATCGAGAATGTCGCCATTCTCAATGTGAAACAGGATTTCTTCGAACGAGATACCGCGCTCAGTGCGAAGTTGTTCGTTCTTTTCCGTGTTCCAGTTGAAACGCTTCATGCGGCAATAGTACCACAACGTGTGCCGGATGGCATCAGAGGCGAGAGACGTCTAACGTTTAAGCTAACTTGACTCAGCTTATGGCGGCATTCTTGCGAATGCAAGAATGATGACGGGAGTGGTTTGCAAGTGCATTGTTAGGTTGCTTTCAGTCGTTTCTCCCAATATTCCGGCCCCCTTCGTTTGTGCGCGACAGCAACTACTATGATTTCGTCCTCTTCCACAGAGTAGTAGAGAGAGTATGGGAATCGATGAATTGATCGGCGTCGTATGGACTCTCGAACCTTCCGAGCGGCACCGGGAAGCTCTGCGATTCTGTCTCGGGATTTTTTGGCCTCACCAAGAAAAAGGGTGCCTAAACCAGACCGTTTACCTTCGTAATAAGATGCCACGGCGTTGAGTTCTTTAAATGCCGTCGGGTGAAACTGAACCGGTTTCATCCCAGGTCTTTTTCGATTCTTTCGAATACCTCGTTAGCCGGAATCGCGTTTGTTCGTCCGATACGGTAATCCTCGAGACGGCGTTCTGCCTCATCGAGCCACAGCGCTTCGGCGTCTTCGTCCTGACCTTGGTCGAGGCTCTCTATCAGGGCCATTGCTAAGCTGGCCCGCTCTTTAGCCGAGAGTTCCTGCGCCTGTTTCTCTATTTTTCGGGAGTCTATGCTCATTTCGTTACGATAAAAGCTAGATGGAACGGCGTCAACGATCAAATTCACGTAAATCGTTTAGAAAGCGACCTAACGTTTAAGCTAACTTGAAACCCAGCGTACGGCGGCATTCTTGCGGATGCAAGAATGATGACGGGAGTGGTTTGCAAGTGCATTGTTAGGCTGCACTATGTGGCCAAGCCCGCCACGAATATCCACCCAGTGACTATTCCAAGCGCTGCGGCTAAATAGCCTGAGACAATGTACCCAAAGCTATCGGCTCGCCATGAGCGCCAAGCAAGGCAGTATGCAGAAAACAGGAAAAGAACCGTTACGAAAATTCGAGTGCGATGAGATAAGAAGATAGTGTGAGGTATCTCAACGGAAAGCACATCCGATAATGCAGTGAAAAGCCCGCATAGAGATATTGCGATTCCAAACGTGACGTGCGTGATTTCTCGCAAGGTCAAATGCTGCTGCCTAACGTTTAAGCTAACTTGAAACCTAGCGTACTGAAGTGGACCCCATTGATTGGACAGTGTGGCAGCGTTTTTAAGGTGGATTCCGACATTGTCATTATGCTGCCAGTGAGAGCGGTTTGATGCCCTCATAAAACTCATTCGGTGTCTGATCGTTCAGACTCGAGTGAGGC
>JAJFKR010000023.1 GCA_021773095.1 Woeseiaceae bacterium
GAAGAGGCCGAGTCCGAGAGAGACCTGCTTTATCGGTCCGGGTAGCCGGTCGAAGATGCCAAGGGCGGAGTCCATTACCCAGACGAGCCCCTGGGTGACCGTAATCGACATGTTGATGGCGGGGAGGAGGTTGGTGCCGAGTCCGACTGCGAGATCGGTCGCGGCGTTGAGTGCCATCTTGAGGCGGGCTTCGGTGGTCTGGTACCGGAGGTTGGCTTCGCGGGTCAGCGCCGAGTTGGCGTCCCACGCCGAGGTGCCGAGGTCGAGGGCATCGGTGAGAAGGGTCTGGTTGCCGGATATCCGCTTGATCGCGTCTGCGACTCGGATGCCGTCGAGGCCGAGGTCGGTGAGGACCTGGTCGACGTTGACGCCGGCATCGGAGAGCCGACCCACGCCCAGGATGAACTGGTTGAGAGTTCCGGCGGCGTCGCGTTCCCATGCTGCGGAGAACTCGGCGGCGGACATTCCCGCGGCTTGTGCGAACACGTCGAGCTCGTCGGATCCGGAGGCGACGGACTTGTTGATCTCGACCATGGTCCGCGACAGGGCGGTGCCACCAGCTTCGGCTTCCACACCAACGCTGGATAGCGCGGCCGCGAGAGCGAGAGTCTGGGCTTCGGTGAATCCAACCTGACGACCGGCGCCGGCGAGCCTGAGCGACATCTCGACGATTTCGGACTCAGTCGTCGCGAGGTTGTTGCCCAACGCTACGACAGTCGACCCGAGCCGGTCGAACTGGTCTTGCGGCATCGATGTGATGTTCGCCAGGCGGGCAAGAGACGTGGCCGCTTGATCGGCGGACAGGTTGGTGGTTTCGCCGAGGTCGGCCATGACCTTGGTGAAGCCGAGAACGTTCGGTGTCTTGATGCCGAGCTGACCGGCCGATTCTGCGATCCCGGCGAGCTCGGTCCGTGACGTCGGCAGCGTCTTGGCCATGTCGCGCAGACCGGCGTTGATCGCTGCCAGCTGAGCAGGTGTCCCTTCGACGGTTTTGCGGACCCCGGCAAACGCCGATTCCCAGCCGATGGCTGCGGTAGCGGCACCACCGAACCCGGCAAGGATCGCTCCGCCGCCGACAACGGCCGCGGTGCCGAGCCGGTTGAAGGCCTGTTCGTTGCGGGCCGAGACATCGAGAACGTCGCGGCCGAAATCACGGGTCGATCTTGACGCGGCGGCGAGTTTGGCCTGGTAGCCGGCCACTGCCGCGTCGAGGCGTACGGAGACGGACTTGTCTGCCATGTCCATCTCCCTTGAGGCCGGGCGGCGGTTAGCTGGGTGTGTCGGGGCGCGTGACGGTCAGATACAGGCCGGCGGTGTCGGCCTTGCCCTCCACGAACCGGCCACGTTCGCGGTCCTTCGTCTTGCACGCGAAGCAGCGCAGACCGGTAGCGACCCATTCGTCCTCGAGGTTCTGATCGAACGACTCGGAGTGGGGTTTGCCGCATCCCGGGCATTTCTCGGCTTCTTCGGCCTGCCACGCCAAGGCAAGGTCGCGGTCTTCGTCGAGCCACATCGGCTGGCTCGGTTCCGGCCATGGCCGGCCGAGAAAGATCGATTTCGGGATGCCGCGAGGGCAGCAGTAGTCCGCTAGTTGGCGGAGAGGTCGTGAACGGCGGAGCGCCCCGCGAATTTTGGGATGTCACCGCCGACGATGTTCACGGCGAGACACGCCGTCCAGAGTTGCTGCCACGCACCGGCGGACAGTTTCTCTTCGAGTTCGGTGACCATCTCCGGTGTGGCGCCTTCCGGTGCCGTGATCGACGCGGCCAGCGCTGCCAGCGGGAACGTCCGCGAGTCGTGATCGCGTCCCATCGCCATGTCATCAGCTGACGGCGGGTGATCTGCGAGCAGATCGGACCAGGCCCGGGCGCCGATGCTTCGCAGCACGAAATCGACCGAGTTCTCGTCGGCCTCTTCGATGAGACCAATGATCTCTTCGGCGATGTCCGGTGCGACGTTGGCGCTGTTCGAGTTTTCGTCGTCGGCCTGAGCGAGGGCGTGGGCGGCGATGAGCTGATCGATTCTGTCGGTGAGGTCCCCGCGCAGACACAACGTGACCCGCTCGGTGCGGGGTGTGGCCTGCGCGAGGAGCTCTGAGAAGTCGCTCATGATCAGGCAGCGATGACGGAATCGAGGTCCGGTGCGCCGGTGACGGCCATCGGAACGGTGAACGACTGTCGTTCGTTCGCTGCTGAGGTCGGGAGCTCTCGCTGGCCGCACTCGATCGGGAACACGTACGCCGGCTCTGTCGCTGCGGTCGACCCGAAGAGGGCGATCAGGAGGAACCCAGCGGTGCCTCGGGGGAGCGTGGTCCAGGCCGTGTCGGTGGTGTCGTCCTTGAAGAACGACACTGCGAGGTTGGCACCCCACGAGCCCATGATTTCGCCGTCGAACGTGGTCGAGATGTCTCCGACGCTGACGCGCTGATTGGATGTGCCGATCTGGACGCCGTCCTTGGTGACGAACGTGGACAGGTCGGTGCCTGCGGTGATCTCCGCCTGCGTCGGTGCGCTGATGTCAGCGCATGCGGGCAGGAAGTGGACCTTGTACTGCTCTTCGAATACTTGGCGGGGCATTATCAGTCCTCCTGGAAGGGATCTTCGTCGTTGTCGCCGTCGACCAGGAGGTCTTCGGCCTGTGCGTCTGGCTCGTCGTCGACGGTGTCGTCGGCGTACTGCCAGCCGTTCTCTGCGTGGTGTGGTGCCGAGATCTCGGCGACCGTGATGGTCGTGTCGAGCTCGGGGTGGTACATGTCCACGAATCGCATGGCGGGTGTCCCCTCCTTATGTGGGGGTCGTTCGGATCCGGTACCGGTCGGGTGTCTGGTACAGGGAAGGCGTTTCGCCGAGGTCGTCGTCTCGGAACGTGCCGCCCGACGAGTCGAGGCCGACTCGCATCACTGTCCGGCCGGCGATGACGATCGGGTCGTCGAACAGGGCGTTGCGGGCTACATCAGCCGCGGCTTGGGATTGCTCGCGGCTGATTCCCCACGCCGAGATCTGGTAGAGCAGGCTCCCATCGGCGTCTGGGGAGCCAAGGGTGCCGTCGAGCGGCCCGCCCGGCAACGAATGAACCACCAGGTACGGATCGTTGGCGGACGCAACAGGAGGCGCTTCGCCGTCGCCCACAAGGAGCGTGATGCCGAGCCCTGCGATGTGGCCGGTGAGGGTAGCGATAACAGCGTCGGTGTGGGTGCGGGTGACAGGGTGCAGCATCAGATGTCTCCGGCGATGCGGGCCATCGCTGCGAGGTACCCGGCGCGGTGCGGGTCAAGCGATGTGCCTACGAACGGGAACGGACCGTGGCGTTGGGTGCCGTGCTCGATCAGGCGGGATCGCCAAGCCTTATCGCCCATCGGTCCGATCACCGCGGTGAGGTCACCGAGCCCGAGCCGTCGGCCGTCGTCGTTGACCGACGTAATCGAGTTGGCGGTTTCGCCGGACCGGCGTCGCACTGTTGACCGTTGGGTGTCTTCGACTTTGCCGGCGGTTGAGACCACAACCCTCGAGGCGCGGATGCCGATGGTCAGACCTGCTTTGTCGAGATCGGCGACGACACGGTCGAGGCCTATGGCGGTCATCGTCATGATGGCCTCCGTTCAGCCGAGGTTGCGTTGGCAGGTGACTTGGCGGGCGGGAAGCATCGATTCGGAGGTGACGTCGACGACCCGCAGCGTCGCTAAGCGAAGGTCTTCGTCTCCCGATTCGTCGATCGTGACCACATCATCGATTCCGATGCCGGTCGCTTCGGGTGGCAGGTACACGTCGTAGAGGTGAGCGGTGACGTCCTGGTCGCCGATGTCGACGGTGTCACCGGACCGGCGGACTTGGACCAGGCAGCACCCGTGGTAGATCTCGGTCGGTGCCGGAGTGGCGTCATGGCCGAGGGTGACCGGGTTGAAGGTGCCTTCGCCTGCCGAACGGGTGATGGTGCACGTGTCGATCATCAGACGCCGGGAGCGGCGTGCTGCTGCGTCGATTCGGCGGGTGATGCTCATGTGCGTCGTAGCCATCGGCGCAACGACCGGCGATCGGCGTCGGTGAGACGGATGCCGGCGTTGCGGGCGTTGGTGACCGAGTAGGTGCCGAACGATTCCTGCACGACCGCGGTCGGGTTGTCGAACGCTCGCGCTGCGACGGCGACCGTCAGCCCTACGAGGTCTGACGGGGCGGTCGCATAGCCGTGGTCGTAGATGACCTGCACGGAGGCGTGGTCGCCGCCCCAATGGCGGCCTGTCGGCCGGGTGTTGATCCGTTGTGCGGGGAACGCGGTGAGCCGGATCAGTTGGCCGTTGCGCCGCCACCGGTAGTCGACGTTGACCGTCAACACCTCAGCGGTGCCGGCTTCATCGATGATCGAAACGGCTGACACGTCGTTGACTGGTCGCTGCGGGAGCCGAATCTTCTGGTCCCACGATCCGGAGATCTCGACCTGGTCGCCGGTGACCGCTTCGATGTGCTGTCGTGTCTCGCGTTTGATCTCCCCGGTGGCGTAGGCGAGCAGCGACGCCGCCCGATCAGAGTCGGCGACGGCGAACTCGTCTACACCTAGGTACTCGGCAAGATCGGCGACCTGAGCAAGCATGTCGGTTCCGGTCAGTCCTCGACGTCGTCGTCGACCTCGGTGACCGGCGACCCGCTCTTGAGCGCGTACGCGGCGGCTGCTCCGGTGAGGCGGTCGCCTTGCTTGCATCGGAGTAGTTGACCGTCGAGGTTGATGATGCAGTCGCGGTCGACCGTGACTGGCCGAACAGCCCTGGGCGGCTCGGTCTGTGTGTCCGGGTCGGCGAGCGGGTGAGTGTCGCCGTCGGCGCCGTCAGCCGCATCGTCGCCGTCGCCGTCGCCGTCACCTGAGGGTGGTGCTGGGTTGGCTCCGAGGAGTTCCTCGAGGAACGTGACGAGCCCTTTGCGTGGGGTTTCGTCTTCGCGGCTGGTTTCGATCTCGTAGATGGCGCGGGCCACCTCTGGCCGGGTGTCGTCGTCGAGTTCGGCGAGCGCGGTCTTGATGTCGCCGATGCTGGCGGAGGTGACGAACTCGGCCTGTGTGTCCGGGTCGGCGAGCGGGTGAGTGTCCATGGGGGTGTCTCCGGTGGTGGGTGGTCACCGCTACGCCCGCCCGGCGGGGGAAACCAGGCAGGCGTAGCAGCGGGGGGATTGCTGGGGCTCAGGCGTGCTGAACGACGACGCCGCGCTTGAACGACGCAGCGTCACCGGTGGTCTCGTCTGACGGGACAGCGAAGTCACCGACGTAGGACCAGGACGACGCGATGACCTGAGCAAGCCGGTCCTGGGGAGGCCGGATGATGCGGGCGACCTGGATTGCCGGGCCGACGGAAACCATCTGGACATCGACCGACGACCCCTCGGGGACCTGCGAGAGCAGGCTGCCCATCTCCGAGAACGGGCCAGCGACGAACGCGTCCGCGCCGAGCACGATCGGCTCGTGGTAGCTGATGGTGCCGTTGGAACGGGTCTGCGCTTCGTTGTTGCGAACCCAGTCGATGCCTCCGAAACGACCCAGAGCGAGATTGCCCCACACCGGGGACTCGACCGCTCCGCGGTAGAGCGCCTGGAATTCGGAGTCGGCAAACAGCTGGCCTTCGGTGGTCGGGTCGATGTGCGCCACGTGGGCGCCGCCGAGGGTGGGAACGTTCATCGTCCGGAGTCGCACGACAGCGTCGCGGAACAGCGAGAAGGTCGCCACGTCCGCGCCGGTGAGATCGACGGCGGATGCCTTCGCCCCGGGCCGGTACGAGACCGGTGCGTTGGCTGCGACCACCGAATCGCCAGCAGCCCAGGTCTGCGCGGCGTTGAATGTCAAGGTGTTGGTCCCTGCGTTCACGCCATCGACGGCAACCGCGGCGGCGCCGTTGATGCTGACCATGATCGGGTTGGTGGCCGACACAGCTGTCTGGATGCCGTTGACGAGGGTCGTTTCGAGACCATCGGTCGAGTCGACGACCATGGTAACGGTCGCAGTCCCGAGGGCGGGTGCCCATGTCCGACCGCCCGCGTAGGCCTTGTAGAGCTTGTTGCGGGCGATGCGGTTGACCGACTGGCCGGCGTTGATGCCCAGCGTCTGGATGTCCTTGAGGAACGTAGACGCGAGGGTCATCGCCGACTCGAGCATGTTGGTGTCGACGGTGTGGCCGTACTGGTCCATCGTCATCGAGTACCGCTCTGCGGAGTAGGCCTCCGGGGTCGGGTCGACCCCGCCGAGGGGGGTGGTCTGCGGGGTGAGCAGACCGCGGCGGGTGAAGTGCTGGGTGTCGCCCATGTTCGCGGCCCATGGCCGTGATGTCGCGACGCCGGGGAACAGGAACTCCGGGACGAGAGCGTCCTGGAAGGTCCGGTCGAGGAGACCGTCCTGCATGATGCCCTGCAACGCGGCGGGCAGATTGGATCGGATGTCGTGGCGGCCGAGAGCGAACCACGGACGGTTGAGGGTAAGGATCTTCTGCATCAGTGGTCCTCCGTGTGGATTTCGATGCTTGCGTGGTTTGGGTAGGCCGCCGCTATGGCCTCGAGACCGAGGATGCAGGCGTTGGTGACCGCTGTAACACCGGCGCAGACGCGTCCGTGTTCGGCGTGGTTTTCGTGGCCCTCGACTTGGATCGAGGTGTGGCCGCCCTCTTGATTGATGAGAACGGAGATCTTGATCATGTGCGGGTGCGGAGCCCGTATCCTTCGAGCCCTTTGGCGAAGTCACCCTGCGAGGCTGTCGAGTAGTCGGCGACTGGTGCGGCCGGTTTCGGTCCGCCGTCACCGTTGCCAGGAGGCGGCGGGGGCGGGGTGCCGACGAGGTGCGGTGAGGCAGTGGCGAGAGCAGTGACGAGATCGGCGGCGTTGGTTGGGGTGCCGGTGTCGTCGAAGGTGAGTTTGGACTGGTCGATCAGGGCGTAGGCCTGGGTGGGGTCGATGAAATTGGCTGTGCGGGCGGCGGACATGACGACGTCGGCCCGGTCGCGTTCGGTGATCGTTCCTTTGAACTGGTCGCGCTCGGTTTCGGCGGCTTCGGCGCGGGCGATCGCCTGTTCGAGTTCGGTCTGGTTCGCCTTTTCGAGTTCGTCGAACTTCTCGGCCTTCGTCTTGAGATCATCGAAACCGGCGTACTTCTCTCGCTCGCGAGCGAGTCGTTCAGAGACGATCCGGTCGACGTCGGCTTGTTCGAAGGTCCGAGGCGGATCCGCCGGTGGCGGGGCTGGGGGGGCGGGCGGCGCCGGTGCGGGAGGAGCAGCCGGAGGCGCTGGAGGAGCCGGAGGCGCCGGCGGCGCCGCCGGTGGGGTGTCGGTGTGTCGGTTGAGCAGAAACCAGGGATGGGTGGATCGCATTGTGGGTGTTCCTCCGTGGGGAGTTGCCGGCGGTTGGACGCCCGCCGTGGGCGCTAGAAGGTCGTGTTGCTGTGGGCGGCGTCAGCTAGGACTGGGCCGAGCTCGCCGTGGTCGATCTCGACGACATCCGGAAGAACAGGCCTGCCATCGGTGTCGACGGTGATGTGAGAAAGCTTCGACCGGTCGGTTGATCCTTCGACCTCTGCGTAGAGCGAGTCGAGCCGTTCTCGGTTGATCACTCGTCCCGGGTCGGAACTGCCGATGATGGGTTCGACGGTGCAGTCGCATCCCGGGTGGAGAGGCATCAGCCGGCCCGTGCGGTACCGCTGGGTAGTGGCCACGGCGCAGAACCCGCACGATTCGAGCCCGGTAAGGACCCGCCGATAGCCGACAACTCGTTGGTCGCCGGCGATGCGCTGCTGCGCGGCTCCTCGAGCGGCGAGTTGCACGTCGGTGCGGGCGGTCATGGCGATCCGGTGACGGGCACCAGCTGCGAGCGCAGCCCATTCCTTCTGCTCGCCGAGGCCCTGCCAGAGCCCGACGAATGGCCGCTGGTAAACGACCTCAGGGGCGGCACCCCGCCGTGCGCCTGCGCCGATGAGCGAATCGGTGTCGAGCCCGATCGGCTGCTCGCCGAGCCGGATCGACAAGTACGCGTCGGTGAGAGCGACCGCTTGCGACTGGGCCGCAGCAACGACCGGGATCACTGTGTCAGCGAACCGGGCCGCGTCTCGTTCGTTCCATGACCCGAGCCGGTCCCAAACAAGCACAGCAGCAGCGGCGGACCTGAGGCGCAGCCGGTTCAGGCTCGCCTGGTACGCGAGGAGGACCCGGTCCACTATCCGTCGACCGCGTCGTCACCGACGGGTTCGAGAGGATCGACGTCGGCGAAGCTGAGAAGTTGTTCCTTGGCCAGCATCGCCTCGAAGCGTGCGATCTGCTGAGGCGTATAGCCGGCGTCCTCCCAGAGCTGAGCTAGCGGCACGCCGAGCGCCTTCAGCTTCATCAACGAATCGATGTGCTCAGACTCTGAACGCGACTCAGGGTCCGACCAGATCGTCTCGGCCTCAACAACCTGCGACTTCTCGGTTTCTCCCGACACTGCGAACGCGAGCCGCATGACTTCTTCCCATGCCTCGCCGAGGGGCCGCTGCTTGCGGCGCACCTTCGCTACGAGACCGGTCTCAGCTGACTTGATGCTCTCACCGGAGGGGAACTCGCCGCGGAGGTAGAAGTAGTGGGGCGGCGTTCGGGACTGCGAAGCGATGTGTTGAATTCCCATCTCGATCGACTTGACGAACCCGCTCAGATCGGCCTGTCTGAACTGACCGAACCGACCCTCACTGTCTTCGTTGATGAGGAGCCGGTTGAGGTAGTCGGAGATCTTCGGTTCTGATATCTCACCGGTCTCAGCGTCTTCCTCGAGCTGGTATCCGGTTGCCCAACGGCCCGGCATCGCGCCGAGCTCAGAAGCGACGATCATGTCGGCGATCAGCTTGTTGACCATGTTCTGCACGGGAATCACGTTGCGGATCTCCGACACTCCCGGCTTGAGCATGCGCGGTCGGTTCATGAGCGGAACAAGCGGCACCTTCCCGACGGGGTTCGGGAGCGGCCATTTCTCGCCGACGACGTCGCGGCGCTGCCAGTTCGGAGCGAGCGTGGGCCCGTAGTCGCGACGAACGGCCCGGATCATCTCGGCCGGGGTTGACGTCTGGGCGGCGGCAGCGGCCCGGATGGAGGACTGCTTGAACTTCCAGACGGTGTCGTCGAGGTAGATGGTGGCGAACTGGTCGCCGGTCCATTCGTCGGTCCACATCTTCAACGCGGCGAGCCGCTTGAGCGGGTTGGCCGAATCGGAAGCGACGTAGATCTGGTTGGGGTGCTCAACGGTGATGACCGGGAGATCATCCGCCGATTGACCGGGCCAGACCATCACGGCGGATTCGCCGGCGATCAGCGCCTCGGTGTGAGCAAGATGAGATTGAGCGTCGAGCTGGTTGGCCTGCCAGATGCGGGCCGCTTGCTCGTCGGCGTCGGGGTCTTCGCCGAACCGAAACCCGGTGATGTTGAGCCGCTCCTCTGCTGCATCAACGACCAGCTCGCACCAGTTGTCGGAGAACTCGTTGAACAGGCCGCCGAATACCTTTTTGAACTTGTCGGACTGGAAGGCGAGGTTGTGTTTGCCTTCGTAATAGTTGTCGGCGACCTTGGTGACCTTGATGCGGTCTCGGAGCTTCTTCTCGAGCTGCTGCAGCCAGCGCCGAGCATCGGTTTCTGTGCTTGGCACTGGTGACACCTCCTCTAGAAGCTCGCTGTGCGGCGGCGTTTCACCTCGAGCGCCCCTGCCGAGATGGCATCAAGGCGGGCTTCCCACGACAGACAACCAGCCATGGCGAGATCGATCTTTAGAGGCGACCCTGGCCGGTTCTTGCTGATCGTGAACAGCGGCCGGCCCTTGTCGTCCTTCACCCGCGACTTCCGCCGCCTCGAGTTGCCTATGTGAGCCGCGTAGGCAATGTCGCCGTCGTGGGTGAGCGTGGCTTCCTTCATCGCCTGACGAAACGACCGCAAAGCAAACACCATCGCCCGCTCACGGTGAGTCCACCATGAGATGACCCGTTTCTCGCCCCACCTACCGGCCCACTTCGCGACCTGGTCTTCCCAGTACGGAGGGTCGGCGTAGAGCCGAAACACGTTCCACTGCTCGAACGCTTCGGTCATCGCAGCGTCGACGTCGGCGTCGTCGATCTGCCAGCCAGGCTCGGCGTTGTCGGGCCGTTCCCACACCCCGACCACCACCTGGTGGCCAGTCTTCACATCGGTGGCCACGATGCCTGTCGAGTCATCGAACTTGGCGCCATCAAACCCGAGCGTGACGATCGCCTTCTTCGGGATCTTCTGTGTCGGGTCGGCCAGCGACTTCCATCGGGTCAGCTCGAACGCCCGGTCGGCATCCGCAGTCTGACGGTTCCCGAAGAACCTCTCAGCCTGAGCCTGCTCGCCGAGCTCAATCAGCTCCACGACCTCGGAATCGATCCGGTCAACATCGATCCACCAAGAGTCCCGGTACACCTCTTTGAGAATCTTGCGCCGCTCGCGTTTGTTGCGGAACGACCCCGGCGGCGGATCCGGATAGTCACGAAAGACGTCATCGACCTTCGACTCATACGTGCGCTGGGCGACCGAGTTCTCAGCCGGATCCCACGCGTTGGTCGTCTCGATCGACCGGCCTTGCATGCCCGCCAGGTTGCGGCGCTGCGTGTCAGCGAGCTTGAGCCCACCGTTGGCCTCGAGCCAGCTGTGCGTTTCGTCCTGCACCGCGAAAGTGATGCGCTGACCAAGACGGGACCTAGCCGACGACGTGACCGGCGTGATCCGGCCACCACCGGGAAGATTGATCCGGGTCTCGCCCGTATCGGGAATGTCCGCACCGAGGTCGCCGAGCTCGATCATCGGCACCAGCGACGACCAGACGTTCTCGGTCTGATCGCCAGAAACGGCCGTGCACTGGATCAGCGGAGTTGGCCACGGCTTGCCAACAGGTTCGCCGGCAGCGTTCCAACCATCGAACCGGACCGGCCCATCAGGGTGCCCCTCGACGATCACGATCGCCGCGGAGAACGGGCCCTTGCCCCACTTCTGCGGGCGGACCAGCTGCGACCGGCGAAACGTGAACCGGCCGTGCTCGTGGGCGATGCGGTAGTGCCACAGCAGAAATCGGAGTTGCTCGTCGGTGAGGATGAACGGCTCGCCCTGGTGGTCGCCATCGGGGATGACACACGTCGACTCGATCAGATCTGCGACCTGATATCCAAGAGTCGCGAACTCGCCGGGATACTCAGGACCCCGCCACGGCATCGGTGGCCTTCACACGGTCGCGGCGTTTGCGTCGGGCAGCGAGTTCATCCGGAGCCGGGCCGTCGGCGTGGGCCGGATCGGTGTTGACCCGCCACCGGAGATCGCGTTTGCCTTTGGGGCTGAGACCGAGGCCATCCATACGGAGCCGAACCTCGGCGTTGACGCTCAACTTGACACTCGACTGCCAGAGGAGATCGAGCAGCCGGTACACCGACACTCGATCGGCTGGCGTCCACTGCGAGGCCGCCGGGTCAGACCACCAGGCATCCCAGGCCATCTTGCATTCGGCGGGCCAGCCGCCCTTGCCTCGGAACCGGGGAAGAGCTGGCCGCTTGACGCCGGACTTCTCCGGCAGGTCGGTCCACTCGCCCCGAAGGGGCGCTGTGCGGCGCCGACGAGCGCTCGGGTCTTTCGGTGCGGGGCCTCGACCGGCCATGACACAACCTCCGTGTGGAGTACCGACGGAAGCGCCGTCGTCGCGCTTTGTGCGGGAGCCCCCGCTGTTAGATGAGCTGGTTGCCCTTGCGCTTGTTGCACACAAGGTGGGCTAGCTGAACATTCGAGTCTTCGTGGCGGCCACCGAAAGGCCCGGGCACGATGTGATCCAGAGAGGCGGAGAGTGGGTCGGGGTACCGCAGGTCTTGGTCGACCGGGTCGTCGCAGAGGCCACAGATCCAGCCGCTCCGTTCGAAGACGTCGCCGACATCGATTCCATCGACGACCTCAAGACCCCGCCGTCCGGCTCTGTCCTTCGCCTGCGAGGTTCGGCGCTTCGCCGTAGCGACCAGGCTGTTGTTGGAGCAGTTCCTCGAGCAGAAGACCTGGTCAACGCGGTTTGGCGTAAACGTCTCATTGCACTGGCGGCAAGCTGTTGGCGGGTGGCCCACCGGCTGGTAGTTCGCCGCGTGTCGCTGACGACTGACTTCGCGTTGCCTCTCTACGAAGCCAGGATTCCGGTCTCGGAAGGCCCTGACCCGGCACGCCTCCGAGCACCATTTGGCTCGGCGTGCACGGTGCGAAATATCGGCTCCGCAGCCTCGACAGCACCTTGCATATCCATGCATCCCGAAAGCTCCCAGACTCGGACACTTGGGCGACGGCAGCCTTCTCCGGTTCCCGGGCCGAACCGGTCACCGATGGTACCCCACCCCCGTGCATAACTATGCAGCTTCGCGTCCGTGTCAAGCGACGATGAGCAACGCGTCGACACCTTGGTGCCAGAGCCAGCCGCAGCTGGG
>JAJFKR010000024.1 GCA_021773095.1 Woeseiaceae bacterium
ATGATGCCGGGCAACAAGATTATTCCGGCTAGCATGAAGGCAATACTGAAAAGCTAAAAAGGGACATCCAATAATGAGCAACGTTCGGAAATTGATCGTCAAGTTGACTCTGAAAAACTTCTACAGCGCGGACTCCTAGGCAGCCTGTCGATAGTATTCATGCTGCAAACCGCCGCAATGACGACGTGATCGAACAGCACCACGCTTGGGAATCTGAACGGACCGCCGCTTCGGAGCATCCTTTTCCAGCGAAAGATGCGTGCGAACTCCGTTGTAATAGTCGACATATTTCTTGACGGTCCTTCTAAGGTGTGGAGAATCTCTCGTCGATCATGACTGAGTACGATCAGGACAAACAGTACTCGGAAGGTCGCGGTCGGAACCGTGAAGAAGTCTCTGGCGATAATGTCTTTCGAATGATTTTCGAGGAAGGTTCGCCAAGTCTGAGAAGGCGGTTTTCGGTCTCTGATCATGTACTTGGACACCACCGCCTCGGAGACATTGATGCCGAGCTTCAGTAACTCGCAATGAATCCTGGGCGAACCCCACAAGGGGTTAGATTCGCACATGCGCCAGATCAAGCCGCGGATCTTTGGATCAATTGGTGGCCGGCCGCGTTTGCGGCACTTCCGGGTCCAATGACGACGAAATCCTTCTCGGTGCCAGCGGATTACCGTCTCCGGCCGGACGATATGCAGTGTATCTCGCCATCGTGACCAGACCTTAGAGATGAGTATCCAGAAAAACCTGTCGGCTGCAGTTAGCCGCACTCGCGTGCCGTTACTCTTTACGACAGCCAGTTGCTGCCAGAGCAACAGGTTCTCGAGCGCCGAGTCACGGCGAATTCGGAACAATGAAACAAAGGAATACAGAAGGATCGAAAGCCATTTAGTCATCTGACGAAGCTAAATGACCTATGCGAAAAACTCCAGCAAAATCAACGCGGACGAATTTATGGGAGGCACACTACTTCATACGTGGCTAAAACAACCTACCTGACTACAGACGCTCAATTACAGTAGTAATTCCCTGTCCCAGTCCAACACACATCGTGGCAAGGCCCAACGTGCCTTCTTTCTGTCGCATTACGTTCAGCAAGGTACCGGTGATGCGTGCCCCGGAGCATCCGAACGGATGCCCGAGCGCAATGGCGCCACCATTCAGGTTGACCTTTTCGTCCAGGACATCCAGCAGATCGAGATCCTTCAACACGGGTAATGCCTGTGCTGCGAAGGCCTCGTTCAGCTCCACGTGATCGATGTCGGACATACTGAGCCCGGCACGCTTCAGCGCCTTGTGCGTCGATGGGACCGGCCCATATCCCATAATGGACGGGTCGACCCCGGCAACGGCCATCGCGCGGATCCGTGCCAACGGCTCCACACCCAGTGCCTGCGCACGTTCCGCCGCCATAACGATTATGCAGGACGCGCCATCCGTTACTTGCGAAGAACTGCCCGCAGTGACTGTTCCGTTCTTTGGATCGAAAACCGGCCTGAGTTGAGCAAGTCCCTCGACTGTCGTATCCGGACGAATGGTCTCGTCTTGTTCCACCAACACTTTGAAACCGTTGGCGTCATGGCCCTCTATCGGGATAATTTCCTCGGCGAATCTTCCTTCTACGGTTGCCTCATGAGCGAGTCGGTGTGAACGGGTAGAGAACTCATCCTGAGCCTCGCGTGTGATGCCGTGCATCTTGCCCAGCAACTCTGCGGTCAGGCCCATGGAGCCCGCAGCTTTGGCCGCATGCTTGGACAAAGCGGGATTAATATCGATTCCATGAGTCATGCCTATATGACCCAGGTGTTCGACGCCACCGACCACAAACATGTCTCCATTCCCCGTCATGATCGCCTGCGCAGCACTGTGCAATGCCGACATGGACGAGCCACAGAGGCGATTGACCGTCTGCGCGGGCACCTCGTGCGGTATGACTGACAGCAACGTCAACATCCGCGCAATGTTCACGCCTTGCTCGAGTGTCTGGTTGACGCAGCCCCAGAGCACATCTTCCACTTCTGCAGGGTCAAGTTCGGGGTTGCGCGCGAACAGGCCGTTTATCAATGCCGCTGACATGTCGTCCGCACGAGTGTGGCGGAAACATCCGTTCTTGGATCGCCCCATCGGCGTACGTGCGAAATCTAAAATTACCGCATCTCTCGGATTCAGGCTCATTTCTGTACTCCCGCTTGCAGCTCGTGTCCGAAGAAGGCGTCGCCACTGGCGGCCATCTCACGTAGTTTTTCAGTGGGCAGATACATATTTTTCAGCGGCCCCACTACCGCCGCAAGCTCGTCGGCCCTGGCTACGAATTTGTCGATACCGAAGTCGTCGATGTAGTGAAGTGCGCCGCCCCGGAATGGCGGAAAACCGAGTCCGTAAATCAGGGACAGGTCGATGTCAGTGGCGGATGCGGCGATGCCGTCCTCTAGACAGCGTACAGCCTCAAGGCACATGGGGATCATCATCGAGTCAACGATCGCGTCATCGCTGAGCGTCTCATTGCCGTCGATGACCGGCGCGAGAAGTGCCGCAACGTCTTCATCGACCCTCTTCTTCGGGCGCCCTTTCTTGTCAGCCTCATATGCATAGTATCCGCGCCCGTTTTTCTGACCAAAGCGCTCATTCTCGAACATCACTTCGTGGCAGGTCCTGAAGTCGTACTTCATGCGGTCAGGGAAACCTTCCGCCATGACGGCGCCGGCGTGTACACCCGTGTCGATGCCCACGACGTCACACAGGTAGGCAGGTCCCATTGGCCACCCAAAACGTTCCATCGCGCGGTCGATTTGTGTGAAGTCAACGCCGCGTCTAACCAGGCCCATGAAAGCACCGATATAAGGCGACAGGATGCGATTCACCAGGAATCCCGGACAATCGTTGACGACGACTGGTTTTTTGCCCATGGCCAGTGCGTAGGCGACTGTCCTGGCCACGGCTTCCTCTCCCGTCTTTTCTCCCCGAATAACTTCGACAAGCGGCATCCTGTGCACCGGGTTGAAAAAGTGCATACCGCAGAAGTTCTCGGGGCGCTTCAAGGGCGCGGCGAGATGTGTGATCGAAATGGTCGACGTATTGGAAGTAATAATCGCATCGTCACGAATGTGCGCTTCGGTCTCCGCCAGGACGTCGTGTTTTATCTTCGGATTTTCCACGACCGCCTCGACAACAACATCGACATTGTCGAAACCGTCATAACTGAGGGATGGCTGAATTTTGTTGAGGACGCCCGCCATCTCGGCAGCAGACATCTGTTCACGTTCAAGTCGTTTGGAAAGTAATTTGCTGGCTTCCGCCAGGCCAAGATCGATACCGGCCTGAGCGATGTCCTTCATGACGATTGGCGTGCCTTTCAGCGCGGACTGATAAGCGATTCCACCACCCATAATCCCTGCGCCAATCACTGCGGCTCGCTCCACTTTTCCGGCTTTCTTCGCCAGACTCTTGCTGCTCCTGGAAAGCACCTGGTCACTTAGGAACAGGCCGACCAGGTTCTTCGCTGCCAGCGTACCAGCCATCTCCGCGATGCCCCTGGCTTCTTCGTGCAGTGCGTCGTCCCGACTCATTCCTGCCGCTTTTTGCATGACCTTGATGGCAGTTACCGGTGCCGGATAGTGCGGTCCCGCCTTACTGGCAACAAATGCTTTGGCGGTCTCGAACACCATCGTGGCCTCGATCTCATTCAGCTTCAACGGTGCCTGTTTTTCCCGCCGCTTCGCCTGGTAGTCGAGCTTGCCATCGATGCACTGTTGCAAGAGAGACACGGCAGCGTCGCGCAGTAACTCGGGCGAAACAACCGCATCTACAGCACCGAAATGCAGGGCCTGTTCCGCCTTCTGCTCCTTGCCGGAGGCAATCCACTCGATCGCGTTGTCGGCGCCGATCAGGCGTGGCAAGCGCGTCGTGCCACCGTATCCGGGAATGATGCCCAGCTTGGTTTCCGGTAGCCCGATCCGTGCCGTTTCCGACATGACCCGGTAATCGCAAACAAGCCCCATTTCGAATCCTCCACCGAGGGCGATACCGTTGATGGCGGCCACTGTGGGTACCGGCAGATCCTCAAAAACATTGAAGACATCAAAGTTAATCCTGAGTATCTTTTCCGCTATCTCAGCTTCGCTCCCACCGAACTGCGCGGCGAATTCCGTGATGTCCGCGCCCACGATGAAAACCGGCTTGCCACTTGTGACGATTACACCGTTGAGCGATGTGTCGGCCGCGATTGCCGCAGCCGCCTCTTGCAACTCGTTGACCGTCAGCGCATTGAACTTGTTGACTGAGTCACCCTGCAGATCGAAGCAGAGTTCTGCGATGCCATCGTCAGTTGCCTTTACGGTTATCGCCTGTCCCGAGTAAATCATTTCTGTCGCTCCAAGTTTTTGATCAGGTTCGCCTAGAAAATGAACTGGTTCTCGTCCATCGTCATGAGCGGGTCAGGACCCGCCGACATCGTTTCCAGCAGAGAGGTGGTTCGCGGCAGGATCTTGGCGAAATAGAACTCCGCAGTCTGGATCTTCGCGCGATAGAACGCCTCTTCGGTGGTGCCTTGCTCCAGCCGCCTGTACGCGGCCCGCGCGCTGGCCGCCCAAGCAACGCCAAGCAACACGTAGCCGGAGAACATGATGTAGTCGACCGAGGCTGCGCCCACCGCGTCGCGGTCGCGCATAGCGGCAAAACCGATTTTTCGGGTTAATGACTTCCACTGCTTGGTGAGTTGGATCAGTGTCTTCAGGTACGGCCGGAGTTCCTTTCGATTTCGAGATCGTTTGCAGAAGTCCAGGATAAAGCTCGTGACAGGCGTGAGTGCCTTGCCCCGTGTGCCCAGAACCTTCCTGCCCAGGAGATCCAGTGCCTGAATGCCTGTAGTGCCCTCATAAAGCATGCCGATCCTGGCGTCCCGCACATTCTGTTCAACGCCCCACTCATTGACATAGCCGTGCCCACCAAAACACTGCAGGCCAAGGTTGGCACTTTCAAACCCGGTCTCCGTCAGGAAGGCCTTGATGATGGGCGTCAGGAAACTGAGCACGTGGTCGGCGAGTTCCCTGGCTTCCGGGTCGTCGGACATGGTCAGTATGTCGCCCTGGGTGCTGGCGAAATAGATCAGCGCGCGGCCACCTTCGGCGAACGCTTTCTGCGTCAGCAACATGCGACGCACGTCGGGGTGCACGATGATCGGATCCGCGGGACCACCGGGATTCTTGGGGCCCGTCAGGGAACGCATCTGCAAGCGGTCCCGCGAGTAAGCGAGGGAGTTCTGGAAAGCAAGTTCTGAATGCGCGAGCCCCTGTAAACCGGTGCCGAGTCGCGCGAAGTTCATGAACGTGAACATGTAATTCAGGCCCTTTTTTGCCTCCCCGACCAAATACCCGGTTGCGCCATCAAAGTTCAACAGGCACGTCGAATTGCCGTGAATGCCCATCTTGCGTTCCAGGACTCCGCAACGCACGTTGTTGCGTTCACCGATCGAGCCGTCTTCGTTGGGAATGAACTTGGGCACGATGAACAACGAAATACCCTTCGTACCAGGCGGTGAGTCGGGCATGCGCGCCAGTACGATGTGCACGATGTTCTCAGCGAGGTCGTGTTCGCCCGACGAAACAAATAGTTTTGATCCGGTAATGCGATAAGTGCCGTCCTCAGCTTGCTCGGCTTTGGACTTCAAGAGGCCAAGGTCCGTGCCGCATTGTGCCTCGGTCAGGCACATGGTGCCGGTCCAGCGACCACTGACCAGGGGCTCCATGAACATCGCCTTTTGTTCCTCGGAGCCGTGCGCGTCAATGGTCTCCACTGCGCCATGGGAGAGTCCGGGATACATGGCCCAGGACCAGTTCGCCGTCCCGGTCATCTCGCGAACGGTTAAACCGATCGACATAGGCAGATCCTGGCCGCCATATCGGGAGGGTTGATCCAGCGACGGCCAGCCGCCGTCGACGTATTGCTGGTAAGCCTCCTTGAATCCAGGCGGCGTCCTGACCTCGCCATCTTCCAGCATTTCGCACCCGGCCTCGTCGCCCACGGTGTTTAGTGGGGCGACTACCTCCTCGGAGAACTTGCTGGCCTCGCCCAGAATTGCGTCGATCAGCTCCTGGTTGACCTCATCGCAGGCGGGCAACGACTGGTAATGCTTCTCGTAGTTCAGCACGTCCTTCATCACAAACTGCATGTCGCGTAAAGGTGCTTTATAGGTTGTCATACCGACTCTCAATTATTTCAGCGTACACTTGTACGCACAACTGTACCATAGATTTGCTAGGATGCAATTTAAGGCTCACGAAAGGGCCAATCTGACGCTGGAAGGAGCCTTGGCTTGAAGGTATCGAGAAGAAAGCAAAAAAAAGAGGAAACCCGGCAAAACCTCATGAATGCGGCCACCGCAGAGCTGGCCTCAGGACGAAGTTTCGATACGCTGAGCCTGCGGGAGATCGCCAAACTCGCCGGTATTGCTCCGACGTCGTTCTACCGTCACTTCCACGATATGGAAGGACTGGGCCTGGCGCTAATCGAGGAACATGCCGCGGGCCTCCTGACCCTGATGCACAGTGTTCGCGAACAGGCATCGGAAGGCCGGTCTGTGATCAGGGCCTCGGTAGAGACGCTATTCGACTACATCTTTAGCAACCAGGGCATGTCGCGAATGATCCTGCAGGAGAGCATGGCCCGGGAGTCGGCATTTCGCAAAGCGGCGGAGAAGCACTTTGTAACGATGTCGAGTGATCTGGCGGACTTCCTGGTCTGGGATGCGCAGCAAAGAGGCGTACCGCTGAGTCATCCGCAACTCGCTGCAAATTCCGCAGTCGCCATTTTGTTCACAACCGGGATCGCATTGCTCAACACACCTGCGGCGGACCGCGATCGACGCATCGAAGCCGCCATAGTCCAGTTGCGGATGATCATGCGTGGTGCTGAAGCTATGGGGAAGACGACCTGAGACTCTTGTGCTTCGGGTGGCAATTTGCGCTTGATCTGATTTCGAAAAAAATGGCGCGCCCGGAGAGATTAGAACTCCTGACCGGGCTATCGATACCAATGCACAACAAAGCATAGCTGATGTCGGAAACGCCGACTGCGGTTTCTTGTATCTGTATCAGTCCGTCATTACTGAAATCTAGTGAATAAGACTTTCATAAGGAATCTTCAATCCTGCGTGCAACTTCTTAATCATTGCCAGTGTTAAAGTTCGCTTTCTACTCAACACCTCAGACACACGTCCGCTCGCGCCAATATAGGGTTCCAGATCTTTACGCGACAGGCTGTTTTGCTCCATCAGAAACTTTATCGCTTCAACAGGATCTGATGTGGGAATCGCAAATTGTTCATCTTCATACCTCTCAACGAGAAGCATCAATACATCCAGTTCGTCGCCTTTCGGCGTACCTGATTTTGCACCCCATAATTCATCGATACGCTTGAGCGCACGATTCAGCTCACGATCACTCTTTATAGGCTTCAGTTTCATCATCAATCTCAAATATGTTCAATATCCCCGATCTTGTCGTATTGCTCATGTGTTCCTACAAACCGAATCAGCATCCCGCGTCGGGTATAGTCCATCAACACTACGATTCTGTACTTGTTACCGCAGATTGTGCCTATCGTTTATTCATCCTAAGCAGCCTGGCGATAGTACTCGTGATGCAATCCGCCGCAATGCGGACGTGATCGTATGGAGCCCTTATCTGGAATCTGAATGAGCCGGCTAATCGGCGCATCCTTTTCCAACGACAGGTGTGTGCGAACGCTGTTGTAGTAAGTAACGTACCTTTTCACGGTCCTTCGAAGGTGCCGCTCGCCGAGAATGATTGCGTGGTCCAAACATTCTCGTCTGATCGTGCCGATGACTCGCTCCGCGTACGCGTTCTGCCAGGGCGAGGCCGGCGCTGTCAAAATTTCGGCTAGGCCAATTGACGCGACTTTGCGGCTGAAGCACGCACTGAATTTTCGGTCCCGATCACGAACAAGGTATTTCACCGTATTGTCCAGGCCAACAGCCTCGACGATCTGTCGTGCTGTCCATGCTGCTGTAGGTGACTCGGTAACGTTTGCGTGCAATATCTCTCGCCGATCGTGACTGAGGATTACCAGAACGAACAGAACTCTGAAGGTCGCCGTTGGCACGGTGAAAAAGTCGGTGGCTATGATGTCTTTGGCGTGGTTTTCCAGAAATGTCCGCCAAGTCTGTGACGGCGGTTTCCTTTCTCGAATCAGGTATTTGGCTACCGTTGTCTGGGATACGTCGATGCCAAGCATCAGGAGTTCCCCGTGGATTCTTGGTGCGCCCCATAAGGGATTAGCCCGGCTCATTCGTTTGATTAATACCTTGACCTTCGGGTCGAGCCCCGGTCGCCCTTTCTTCCTGCACTTTCGTATCCAGTGACGACGAAACCCTTCTCGGTGCCAGCGAATCACAGTCTCCGGTTTGACGATGTGCAAGGCGTTTCGCCACCTAGGCCACAGTCTAGAAAAAAGCACCCAAAAAGATCGATCGGCATTCGAGAGTTGAGGTCGAGATCCCTGCCCCATCAAGATTGCGAGCTGCTGACGCAGTAACAGGTTCTCGAAAGCCAGGTCACGGTGAGTCCGGAAAACTGAAAGAAGGGAATGTAGAAGAATTGCGAGCCATTTAATCATCTGTCAAAGCTAAATGGCTGATCCGAAAAACTCCAGCAAAATCAATGCGGACGAATAAACGACAGGCACAGTCGTTCAAGCTGACAGTACCAATAACCGTACATCTTCTTTAATTCCAACATCGCTGTCTATTCCCCCCATCCGGAAGTGCGCGCCGGGAAGCCAAGAGCACTATTCTCCAATAAAATTGCCTGGCGGTCCGATAATGCTTGTGGCCAGCCTCCAGGATAGAAGAGATCTATTGAGAAATAAGCGGTGCCTAAGAACGGGTTCGCGTAATATCCGTATGCCGCGAATCCGGCGTTGGTGGCTGCCTTGCCATATGACACGTCTCCGGTCATAACTCCTATCGCGTCAATACCGATTGCTAGCGGTACGGCCGATCTAGAAATGACTTTTCCGATATTCCCTATCGTGTAGGTGCGAACTGCGCCATTTCCCTGCGGCCAATTGGCATAATGGTTCAGGAAGATGCCCTTACTATTCGTAAACGAAACCTGCCCCGGAATACGCTCAAGACCAACGCCTCCCAATCCGTACCAGAACGCCGACTCGCTAGCTGGGCCAACCGTACTTACATTCTTATCAGCACCGGCGTTTGCCGATGGATCCGGTGAACAATCCATTGCTTCGAAGCAGCGTGAATCCACAGTTTGGCTGCCGCCACTAGTCCATTTTCGCTAAGAACATCGCTGGTACAATCACGTGCAACGCCGTGACGGAGATAAAGAATGTCCTATCCGGCCATTTTCCTGCCGCCGGGTCAAACACAACTGTGACTGGTTCTCTCTCGATCAACCACAAGAACATTTTGTATGCGCCGGTCAACAAGAGCAACTGGTATGTTGGTAGCCAAACAAATGCCATGTGCAAACTAGATATGCTACCTCTTCCCCACATGCCAAATCCGATTATCCCGCTTGCAATGCATAAAACCATGGCAAAGACGATATCGTTTTGTCGACCAACCAAGAATTTCAAGACTGATCCGAATGATATTGCGGCCGGGAGAATTACGAGAATTATTCCTAGAAGATATGCTGGAATATGTCCACCATAAATTGCGGCAACTAGCCATATCGACATCGCCCAAGCTGCGAGAAAGCCAGATCGTTTCGATAATGTTGTCTTCATCGCCGCATTTTCTCCTAGTAACTTGCACCCCACAACGGATTATCGAGCAGTTCTGGATATTTTTCTAGCAACCATTGATCACGCTTGACTGCGAGTTTCTCCACAAAGTAAAAGGTTCCGACACCCGCCACGACGGGGTTCCCGTACATCACAGCGATAGTCGCCGAACTGTTGGCTGAGTATTCCAGACCGGACAAATCGTCGTTTGCAAAGCGACCCGTGTCGTAGGCAAGGTTTGCGAACCCGAAGGCCTTACCTAACGCAGAAAAAAGTCCCCACCCAGCAGTGCTAGCGGGCATTCGACCCGCCGGATCTGCCGGCGCACTTAGCGCGCTGTCTTTTAGCGCTTTGGCCGAATTCAAGCTAATTGCTCGCAACGCACTCGTAATTATCCCAAAATCAAAAGAACCATCGCCGGGGGTCGCTGCATTTGAATTCGGATCGGATGATGTGCCAGGAACGCGGCCTTCCACCGACTCACCCGTTTGGCTGGAGTCCCGGTTCAACCCTGCTAGTTGCTCCTCATTATTTGCCTCCGCCTCGTCAAATTGTACCAAATCCCGATCGAACGTATCAAAATAGATTTGTGAAATGGAAGGACCAAACGACCAGGGCAATTCGCTCCAAGAATAGAGGCACGCGTCGTTTTTGCAATGCAATAGCTCTTTCGGTGGCTTACCCGGATGTTCAGCACGATCAACGCCTCCCGGTGCCGGTCCTGGACACAACCGCAAGAAGCCGCACCAATGCCACTCGGGCCAGTACCCGCTTGGATCCACAAGACTCAATGGGTTGTTTAGAACGTAACTGTATCTGTTGTGCGCTTGCGATTTGTACAGTCCCGGTACAAATACATCCGCACTTATCATTCGGCCGATAATAGGATCCTGCACCCGGCCATTCATATGTGTTAGACGGACGTTGTCTAATTGCTCATGTCCTGTGTAGCCACGATCTGTCTGATGTGAAACACCAAATTGCAGGTCCGTGGTGTCCGCAGTCCAGTCTGTATTCCTCCGCTTGCCGAATGCATCGAAACTGAAATGCTCTGTGACAGCACCTGTTTCGTTGGATAATGCAACAACGCTGCCCAAGTGGTCACGGTGAGGGTATCGAGTGGTAATAGCCCCTGATGAAGGTCGGGTGTAGACGGCGACCGTTGTTCCTGCCGCAATAATATTGTGCCGGTAGCTGGTTACGCCGCCACTTACCTCTTTTTCAAAATGCCGACCAACGTAATGGGTTGTCGCGGTCGACGAACCCGTCTTAGCAACCTGCTTGAAGCGACTTCGGTCCGGACCGTACGTGAACTCGGCATAGTCGGAACCGTAATCGATTCGATTCGGCTTATTGTAAGAATACCAGGTAATGGCGTCGCCAACGCGATTCGTCATATTGCCGTTAGCGTCATAAGTATAATTGCCGGGCCGAGTGCCGGTGATTCCTGTAACAGCATTCGGGCCCGCAGATCCGGCGCCGTAAGTATACGTCCCCACATCTGACTTGTAAGTTATGTTTCCTATGGCGTCGTAGTTTACAGATAGGGTCGATGAGCTGTTCAGGCTAGCCGTTTTCAGTCTATTCAGACTGTCGTGTGTAAAGCCCTCTGTTTTGCTTTGATTAACGTCTTTTCGTTGTTCAAGAACACCCAGCTTATTCCACTGATAGCTCAGGTTCTGCACAGTTGATGTCAGGTTCGGTCCGGTCTGGATCGACTTCAAGAATCCGTTAGCGCGATCAAAGATCCGATCTTGGTCGAGACCGTTGCCCGAAGTTGACAATCGCTCACGGCCGAACGCATCGGTCTCGTGCAGTTGATAATAAACCGTGGATGGCGTATCGCCATTCTTGACCTTATCAAGCTGACCCCAGGTATCGTAGTCATAATCAACTTTGAACCGGACACCGGCAGTACTGGTTGGATACGTTATGCGCTTCAGCTTGCCCTTGCCAGAGCCGGTACTGTGGTAGCTGAGGTCCGTCGTATACGCGATGCTATCAATCGTGGTGGTCATACTAGATTGCCGGCTCAGCGTGTCATAACTGTAAATTTCCGAGAACCCGCCGGGTGATGTGACGGACGAGGGCGACCACAACTTGTGATCGGCAGTAGTGAAGTAATTCCAGCTCGTGGTCCCTTCGGGCTCTATCCTGCTCGTGATCAGTCCGAGCTGGTTGAAATTGAACGATGTCACCTGGCTTTTGGCATCCGTTTGGCTGGCCGGCTCACCAAATACATTGTACGCGTAACTCCAGCTACCCATATCCGGGTCGGTCATCGATATCCTGTCACCGCGATCGCTGTAATTCACGGTGATCACGTTACTCGCCGGATCCAAGGTCTTGTGCAGTTCATCGAATACGGTGTACTCGTATGTCGTCTGTCCGTCTAGTGCATCGGTCACCTTTTCCACTCGCCCAAGCGGATCAAAATAGGTGGTGGTCAGCTGATTATCAGCATTGGTTATGGATTGCGTCAGCCCCTGATAGGTAAGCGTCGACAGGGCGCCGCTCGTTACAGCTTCGCTGATTGGCGCATTAATCTGAGTTAGTCGGCTGAGCAGGTCAAAGGCGTAGGTAGCGGAGTACGATGACTCTCCCCCAACCCAGGGCTGGTATTGTCGGCTGACTCGGCCCAATGGATCGTAGTCGACCTGAACATTTGACGTAGTGCCACCAGGCAGCCTGGACCACCCGCCGATACTCCGTCCGAAGCGGTCTCTGTAGTCGTTAGCGTCCGATCCGTCAGAATTTGTTTGAGTAATCAGGAATCGACCGCGTCCCGTGACCCAACAATCGATACAATCGGAAAAAGAAATATCGGATGTGGTGCCGTCAGGTCGAGTTGTTTTTATTCGGCGCCCAAGATCATCATACTCCCAGCTAGTGACATGCCCCTGCGCATCTTGGAACGAAAGTGGTTGATTCAGGCTGTAGTCCCAAGTGAAGTTTGTCTCTGGGTCAGTTGCGTTGTCGATATACGATTTTTGTCGTTCTTGATGCTGTCCCCATTGGTCATAAAACAACTCGGTCTTCCGGTCAGCAGTAGCCCCATCGGCGCTATCGTTGATCACGGTCTTGACATTTCCGTAGGCATCATAAGTAAGCGTCGTTTTGAGTTGTAACGCGGCACTGGCCTCCGACGTATTCGTCGTAGTTAGAAGGCTACAGTTCGTAGTACTGAATGTTCTGTTTATTTTTCTAGTCTTGGATGTGGCACCCGGAGCGACTCGAGTAATCTGAGTCTGCGTGGGCAAGCGAAGACACCAGGGTGTCGTGAAGTTGCCGTATTGGTAATTTATCGTCGTCGTATACGTTTCTCCGGGAGCCTGTGCCGATGTCGTTGTAACGGTCTCTGATGTAACTGAGCCGTATGTGCCTTGACTGGTGTCATAGACCGGATCGCCGATGACTTTTCGAACCTCCTGCCCGTTCAACGCGCCGCCCACTTCGTACTCGATCGTTTGGGTCTTCTCAGTACGTCGAAATATTCTTGCCGAACTTCCTGATCCAATGGTCGTTTGGCCTAACCATCGGTTAATCCTCACAAAATCTACATTATTGGATTCCGATTGTCGAAAATCTTCAGATCCCCGCATACCAGTGTACGGCCAACCTTGCAAAAGGTAGGTTTGTCTGTAAGTTCCGTTGCGAGAATCGATGGCGCGAAACACTCGGAATCCTAATGGACCACGACCCTGCGCGTCGGTCAGAGCATCCCAATACTTGTAGTTGATGTTGTATGTTCCGCCGATGCCATCACTGGCGGTGTACGAATCCACGACATGCAGCGGCTTGGTGACCCTCTGAGTCGGAAATGTAACGGTCAGGCTTATCGTCTCGAAATAATCTGCCATATCCAATATTGAGTCGTAATTGGGTTCGAACGTATTGCCGAGGCCGTCGGTAATTTTGTTGACAAAGTCGGGCTGTGCCTTGCCTGTGCGTACGTGCCAAACATTCGACTGCATGCCAACAAGCTCATCGGATCCGTCCCCGTTGACGCGCATGGCATACGTATCAAGTGGACCACCAATAGATATACCTGTGGACTCGAAGCTGACGCCGTCAAATCGGTGTACAACGCGATCGGTCGACGTTTTTCCAATAAAATCCTGTCTTCCATCACCGTTGTAGTCCGCGAATACTGCGTCATTAGAGCTCGTATTCGTGACGGCTGAAGTTACCGGTGTACTAAACCCGTCACCTGTGCTAATTGAATGCCGCCAAGAGCTGCCAACTCGATACGCGACATCTGATAGTCCATCATTGTTCAGATCGACCGGTATCGGTGCGCCGCTAGTGCTCGGAAGACCCAGACCGATACTCCGGAAGGACGAGCCATCGTAGCGCAATGCGTTCCAACCATCGTAAACGGTGTATCCCTCTTCAGGATCGAATTCAACTTCATAATGATGAGCCAGCACGTCTCCGCGACCATCGTTATCGAAATCGACTTGGCGATGCGGCGAACGGTCTGGCTGCCCCACGAAGCCTACGAGAAGGGGGTCTGAAAAGACAACCGTCGCTGTCGTCGACAAATCCGTACCGGTACCTTTGCGCAAATAGATGGACGTGCCGGACAGGTACAAGACATCACCGATGCCGTCCCCGTCAACGTCCTGAGCGTAACTGTTCTGGTAACCAGTGCTTGACTCGCCGGTATTGATATCGGTAAAGCCGGTGCCCGTTGACTGGTAGACATGCCACTTCGAATCACTGGCGGGCACCAACAGGTCGGTCATTCCGTCACCATTGAAATCAAACGGTTTGGTGTATTGAGCGTTAGTGGCCAGCTTATTCGTGTCTATCGCTGTATTAAGACTTCCTTGCGACGCGGTGAGGATATGCCATTCGCCATTTTTGACCACGAATAGATCATCCAGCCCGTCACCATTGAAATCGCCAACGCGAACGTCACTGTGTCCGGAGCTGCTTTGCCCACTCGATATCGCCGGGTCCCAGCCGATGCTGCCATTATTCCACTCGAACAGTGTTTTGGGGAGGCATTTCGATACCCCCAAATACTTGCACTGCTCAATACTGATGAGTTGACTTCTTCCCGAAGCACCCGTTTGGTACCCGAACTTGTACTCTCGAACAACATCGGCGATCTGCTCCTGAGCATCCATCCGATAAACACGTATTTCATCCAGGCGCCGTGAGTATGACCACAACACACCAAAGGTGTAGCCGGACCGATTGTCAGTTACCGGGCGGTTCTCGTAATTGAACTGGATAGCGTATTTCGGGCTGAGCCCCTGCATTCCGTTACTCGTGTACTCAATACGATCCACCAGGAACTCGCCAGTGGTGGTTCCATCAACGTAATAGTATTCGATCCTGTTTCCGAATAGATCGTTGGTCGTACTCCTCGCCCAATACCCGTGAGTCCCAAATTTGGAACCGCCCGCGGCGGAATACGAATGCCATGTGCCATCTGGATCATTCACAATGAAGTGACTTGGTCCATTGCCCGACGTACCGACCGCGACAATCTTTCGAAATGACTCGATTTCGGTGCGATACTCTGAACCCGCCACACCATAGGTCCCCGAAATCGCTACAAGACGTTGACCGTCGAGGCAGTAGCGATCTTCCAAATCGTATTCCACACCACGGGCAATCCCGTCCTGAGCAATCGTCTTCGGGCACCGCGATATTCTGGAGACGCCGGTAAGACTCCAGCGGTGACCGATCGCACCAACGCCGCCTTGGTTGTTGTAGACGATTGATAAATTGGGGTACAACCCGCCGGTAGCGTCTGGAACGTCAATCGGAATTCGGTAAACGGCAGCTCCGTTTTGTGAAACAGAAAAGTCTCCGGGGATAGCACCTACATATTCGGCTGCCGACACGGGCTCGCCCGACCAAGACACCACGAAAAGTAGGGCAAATGCTAACCTGCACGCTATGGATACCCGCTGTGCTTGACAGGTTGAATCTTTATTTGCGCATGCTGAAACCATTATCGTATTCCCTTTGTGTGATCGGCAACTCGCCAAACAAGAATCAGGAAATAAGCGTAGGAGGTTGTGGCCAATCAATCCCTACGATAGGCGCTGAATAGACGACAAATTCAGCTATCAACGCGACAGAATCTGCGAAATGACTTTTCGTCGATACGATGATGGCGATTCCCCCATGACTTTTGCGAAGGACCGTTCGAAAGTACGAACGCTCTCGAATCCGACGGAAAAAGCGATTTGTAGAATTGTTTGATCGTCACTGTGAAGGAGCTTTGTTGCCCGTTTGACTCGTTCGCTGCGAATCCAGGTTGAATAAGTACAGCCTGTTTTTTCCGCGAATAGATGAGACAAGCGACTCGCTGATACTCCGATTTGGGCAGCAACATCTTCTAGCTGAAATGGCCTGTCAGCATTTGTTTCTACGTAGTCCGATAGCCGACGGAGATGTCCGTATTAGGCCAAGGCAAACTCAAGTCTTGACGGATCAATTGACGGTGGGACGCGATCATTCGCTGTACTTGAGTTGGTTTCTGCCACTGGTAACCCCGCTGCCCTTGTTGGTCCGCAAGGATCGGTAGCTTTGCGTCCCTCCCTTTCGAAAGGTTTGCCATTGTCGAGTGTGTTGGTTAAAACCCTATCTCGAAAGATAGGGGCAGAATGTTTTAGCGGCCACGCTTATTCGTGTCAATGTCATGGTTTCGCGACATAATAGATTTTTCTACAAACGATTTTGCGCACGGGATCGTGCGTAAGATTTCCGATTACCGAAAACCCTTCCCGTAACTGATTGAAGTTGCATCATCATCTTGAATCGAATAAGCGTGACCTTGGTGATTTAAAGTAAACGTCGTAACCTGTTCGGCTTGATTGCCTACATGGCGCAGCGAGAAAGCAGGTCCCAATAGCAGCATGCGCTGTCTATTTCAAACCGCAGTTGGTAGGAAAATCACTCATTTAGTTTGTGGAGCTACGCGCTATTTGCGCAAGACTGCGTTCATTTTCGAGGTCGCTACCGGGTTATTAAGCATGATGAGACTAGCTATTCGGCCCTCGCATATGATGCTGTTCATGTTAACTCTACAGGTTGTTGTGGGCGCGGTTTACATCCGCATAAAATACCTACGAAATTCCACGCTCCCCGCAGAATATTTGAATCCTCGTGCTTCTTAACTTGAGGGCTCTTATACGCACAGTTGTTGTAAGACCAAAGTTGTAATGCCCTCTTTCTCCAAAGTAGAAATGTCCGCTTTTACGTATTCTGACAGACTCGAGTGCTCTATTTCGAGCATGTGAATAGCTACCGACCAAGTAGACACATTTTGGCCGATCTTTGGCTCCCTCGGTAATAGTGGCTGGCTCCACATTGAATTTTCAGCATCGAGGGCAAGTCACAAACGCTGTCGATCCACTATGTATGTAAAGAATAATCCGGCAACTGTTCTGGTCGCCGATGGCATCACCTAGAGCGTCCGCTAGAATATTGCGGGATATTTGCGTGGTTGGGATGAAGAGCCAAAAGGACCGACCACCATTTCTCGACGTCCCGTCCATTTATGTGACTGGCAAATCGTATTCCCGTGCATCAAAGATTGGACACTGCGTCGGCAGTGTCAAGAATGCGTGACCGAGTGGCAACTGCGCTTGACTGGCTCGATGTCGTCTCTACTTGACTCGGTCAATCGGATCAGACTCTGTGTCAATTTCAACTGACACAGGATCTGTCCAAGATACTTGGCGCGAGGTCGCACGCCGACCCCGAATCCACGAGAAGGTGCAATCCATCATGGGCTTGTCAAACAATATTCGAGATCATCGATTCAAGAACGGCGAAATGACGCAGAAGCATCTCGCCGAACGCGTTGGCGTCAGCCGGCAGACAATGAATGC
>JAJFKR010000025.1 GCA_021773095.1 Woeseiaceae bacterium
ACGGCATCGCTCGGCCACGTGGGTTGCTGTGGAACGAAGAGCAAACACCAGTAAATCCTCTTCGTTGCCTTTATTCGCCACGCGTGTCAGGGCCCGTACTTTCGAATACGACAACTCCCCGGAGGCGAATGCTTCACAAATACCCGGCAGTGTCTTCAGGGCATGGGCAACCCGCACTTTCTCAAGGGCTGTGGTCATACTAAAGTCACACCGATACGCCAGCCACTCGGCACAGTTCTCAAGGCCCCACTTCAGCCAGCCGGCGCGTTCGTCGAACTCACGGATCAGCACGAGCAACTCATAAGTGGCGGCATTGATGTGCTTACAGAGAGTGAGAATATTACGATCGAGATCTTCGATCGGAGCGAGGTCAGTGGCGGATTTCATAGCACTTCCTTGTGGAGGAACGGTACCTGTAAGTATATACAGTACTACACCGAAAAACAATTACAAAACAGTGGGTTAAGTGCTATTAATGCCAAGCGCTCTCCGGATAAATAATTGTATCAATCATCCGAAACAAAAATCGATTTTGGCAGCATCGCATGCACGCCTTTTCTGCCATCGACAAGTTGGGTGATGCTCAAATCCACCGCTATGCTCATGAGTGGATACGCATCGATGACAGGCAGACCTTTCTCTATCGTCAAATAATGCAACATTTCGCGGAGGGCGATTTTCGTCGCAGCCGTGAGGTTTCGGTCCGTTCCCATCGTGATTATGTGGGTTGGAGTCTCGGCGCGGGGCCAGGTCAGGCTCATATCCTTGTGCCGCATGACCGTCACCTACGTGGAAGTTTGCCCCACTAACGTGGACCGGGATGAAAAGTGTTGTACCAGGAATAAGTTCTTTGTTGTCGAGGTTCCCGGCATGTATCCACGGCGGCGCGCTGCTAATCTTGCCGGCCTCCCTGGGAGGTGCGACGCCCCTACTGCCAAAGAATGGGCGCAACGGAATTTCAATTCCCGGGGCGAAGTTCGCGACCATTTTTTCCGTATCCAATCTTATGGCTCTTACATTTCGGACGAATATTTCATCGGAAAGGAAACCAGGGTCCGCGATCCGGTTGTAACCATATGGAATGGCCAATTCTACTGACTGGATACGAACCTCCAGGACATCGCCCGGTTCGGCGCCGAGAACGGCAATGGGTCCCGTCAAAACATGGGGATTGCTTTTTGAGCCAGCTTCTTGCGCCGAGACCTGCAGACTGAAACTAACAAGTACTCCTAACAACGGAACCGTCAATAACTTCATATTTTTCTCCAATCGTGTCCCGGGAGCTAATTCTCGCCGAGTTGCTGATCAAGCGTTTTCGTTTTGTCGATAATCACGTCGCCCGTGTGCTTCGTCGAGATCGTTTCGACCAACACAACCCAGCATTCTTCGTCAGCCAGGGGGTTATGCATTGTTCCCTTGGGTACGACGTGAAAATCTCCCTCGTTCAGTTCGACCTGAGTATTCTCATACTCGATGACCAGTCGACCTTTAACAACATAGAACATTTCATCTTCATCATCGTGCTTGTGCCACGTAAATGAACCCTTGAGTTTTGCGACCTTGATGAATTGATCGTTCACACGGCCAACGACACGCGGTGACCAGTAATCCTCTACCTGTTCAAGTTCATTCAAAAAATTGGCGGGTTTCATAAATTCTGCCTTGTTACAACAACGCTGCATACCCGCCGATCACATGAAGGCTACGGCGTCTTCGCGCCTGCACGGGCTAGGTATTAATCCCTATATTACCCTATCAAATATACGTATAAATACGTACGATGCAGCGTCAATGGAACGCGGCGCAAGCGGCGTTGCTGCGAAGTTATTCACAACAACAAAATCAACACAAAGGGGAAGAGAAAATGAAATTACGACACGTACTAGTTGGACTTGTCCTAACAGGATTCGCAGGTGTTGCAAGTGCCGACCTCGATCCTTGGACGGACTACGACATCAGTTCCGGTATTTCAAATGTTACGACGGTCAAAGTTGATTCCAACATGATCGATAAATACCTGGAGGGCCTGAAAGCAACATGGGCACCGGCGAATGATGTGGCCGTCGAGTTGGGTCAGATTGAAGGTTACAGTATTTTCGTAAGTCAACTGGCGAACAGCGGCGACTTCAACGTAATTTTAGTCGTAAGAATGAAAGACGCTGCTGACATGCAACCGAACCAGGCAGATTATGATGCCTTCATGAAGAAGTGGGGCGAAGAAAACCAGAAGTTATCCGATAAAATAGTTGTGACATACCCGGATATTCGCACAATTACCGGCGAGTACTTGATGCGGGAAATCACGTTCAAGTAATAGGGATTAGTTGCTCCTAATATTTACCCAGACGGGCCTTCCTGATTATTCAGGAAGGCCCTTTACGTTTGGCAGCAATCGGTGAGCCGCGAAACCCGATACGAAAATAAAAAACCACGACCACAGGGCGGCGACGTTGTCACCGAAATGCGGCGCCAGGCTTGGCGTTATCCCGTACAGAATCAACCCACCGATTACAGCAGCGGTCAGGATGAGAATAATTCGATACAGTCGATCCATTAAAACAGTCACCTCAAGAGCGGTTGCTCACGACGAGCTTAACACGCAGTTTTCACTTGAGAGTTTGGGACTTGTGGTATTTTCTCTGTTCCTGATCTTCGACGGACAAATCTCATGAAAACGCTCAAGTGTGATTTATGTGAAGTAACAGCAGAAGGTGAAACATTCGAGGAATGGATGCAGGCACTTTATCCGCATTACATTGAGGTTCACGCTGACGTGATGGAAGACGCCAATAAGACCAAGGAAGATGGCGAGAAATGGATGGCTGATAACAAGGCGAGGTTTGACGCTGCCTAAGGCATAGCCGGAGCAAGCGCCCGAATTACAGGATCAGCTTTTCATCGATCGGAATAAATCGACTGGCCGGCCCGATCAGTTGGTTAGATGTTAATGCCCGAACACCATAGACCTCAGATTTCGTTTTAAAGCGATCCCTGATTCGGTCGAGCAGGATACCAAAGTCGCCATCACCCGAAGCGAGTACGATTGTGTCGCACTGCGGCGCTGCCTCATATACATCTAGCGCTATACCGACATCCCAATCCGCTTTTGTGGTGCCGTCGCGGCGCTTTAGCACCGCCTTGAGTTCTACCGTGAAACCAATCGCACGCAGGATGTTTTGAAACTGGAGTTGCTTCTTGTCACCGCGATGAGTTGCGTAAGCGTATGCGCAAACTACATCGCGATCCCGCGTCACTTCTGCCCAGAACTTGTTGTAATCAAAACTGCCGTTATAGGCCTGGCGGCAGGTGTAGTAAATATTCTGAACATCGACAAAAATGCCGACTTTTTCCTGCGGTTTGTCTGACTCAGGCAACTCGGGATTTCTCGTTGGATTCCTGTGAGCGCAGATACTCGTCGTACGTTCCGCGGAAGTCGACGATGCCCTCCGGAGTCATATCAATGATGCGCGTCGCCAGTGACGACACAAAGTCACGGTCATGGCTTATGAAAATCAGCGTACCCGGATAATGCTCCAGCGCGAGGTTAAGCGCCTCGATGGATTCCATGTCCAGGTGGTTTGTCGGTTCGTCCATGACAATAACATTCGGCTTTTGCAGAATAATCTTGCCGAACATCAGTCGACGTTGTTCACCACCCGAAACCACTTTCACGGATTTCTCGCTGTCATCTCTTGAAAACAGCATGCGCCCCAATGTGCCGCGCAGCAACTGTTCGTCCGCACCCTTGGGCTGCCACTGAGTGATCCAGTCGAACAAGGTCATGTCCGTCGCAAACTCCGGAGCGTTGTCCTGAGCAAAAACGCCGGTGCGGGCGTTCTCAGACCATTTGATCTCACCTTCGTCGGCATCAAGTTCCTGTAACAGCGTGCGGGCGAGTGTTGTCTTACCGATACCGTTTTGCCCGAGTATCGCGAGGCGGGTACCGGCTTCAATAGTGAGGTCCAGATTCTCAAACAGCGGGCCCTCGTCATAACTCTTGCTGATATTCGTTGCTTCCACCGCGATGCGGCGCAGCGGTTTGTCCTGCTCGAAACGGATAAAAGGACTAACGCGGCTGGATGGTTTGATATCTTCAAGCTCGATTTTCTCGAGTTGCCTCGCACGTGAGGTTGCCTGTCGCGCCTTTGAAGCATTGGCGGAAAAGCGGCTGACAAATGCCTGCAACTCGGCCATCTTCACCTTCTTTTTGGCATTGTCTGCGTGCATACGTTCGCGCGCTTGTGTGGCCGCCGTCATGTACTCATCGTAGTTGCCCGGAAAGACCTGTAGCTTGCCGTAATCCAGATCGGCCATATGTGTGCAAACACTGTTCAGGAAGTGGCGATCATGCGAAATGATGACCATCGTGGACTTGCTGCCGTCCAGGAACTCCTCGAGCCAGCGAATGGTATTGATGTCGAGGTTGTTGGTCGGCTCGTCGAGCAGCAACACATCCGGATCGGAGAACAGCGCCTGCGCCAGCAGGACGCGAAGCTTCCAGCCAGGTGCTACCGCACTCATGGGGCCCTGGTGCTGCTCGACAGGAATACCGATACCTTCAAGCAGTTCGCCAGCGCGCGCCTCGGCGGAGTAGCCATCCAGTTCCGCGAATTCGACTTCGAGATCGGCGACCAGCATGCCTTCCTCATCGCTCATCTCCGGCAGCGAGTACAGTCGATCACGCTCCTGCATGATTTCCCACAAGCGTTTGTAGCCCATGATCACGGCATCGAGTACGCGATATTCTTCATAGGCGAACTGATCCTGTGACAACTGACCAACCCGGGCATTCGGGTCAACAGAAACATTGCCCACACTGGGCTCCAGCTGGCCCGCGAGGATCTTCATCAGGGTTGACTTGCCACAGCCGTTCGCCCCGATCAGGCCATAGCGATGGCCATTGCCAAAGGTGACGGAGACATTCTCGAACAGGGGTTTAGCGCCGAACTGAATCGACAGATTTGCAGCAGAGATCAAGGGAGAGCACCAGAGGTTGGGGCCGGGCGGCGATTCTTGCTGTCCAGCCAGTGATTTGGCCGCGGAGCATAGCAAATTTACAGGACAGGCTCCATCGGCAGCAATTGATTGAGCCAGGTCCTGAAGCGTTTTCCCCGGCTCACCACGAAATCGGGGTTGAAGTCCTCTGTGGTTTGCCAGCTGTTGCCAGCCGCTATATCTCGCTCGATGCTCTCGGTGACCTGGCGAGCCAGCTCAGGGCTTTCGACCAGCATGCCGACTTCCGTATTAAGGTTTGCCGATCGTGGATCGAGGTTAAAGGTTCCTACAAACACAACTTTGTCATCGATCACCATGCTTTTTGCATGCAGGGCAAAAACCGGATCGTTGTCCGCTATACGAGGGTAGCGGTCAATCAATTGTTTGCGAATACTCGGCTCGTCCATAAATTCAAATAACTCTACGCCGGCTTCCAACAGATCCTCGCGTTGGCCCTGATAACCACTAAACGCCTGGATGTTGTCGGTGGAGGCCAGCGAATTGGTCGATATGCGAACGCGTACACCACTCGACACCAACGCCCCGAACAGTTCGATTCCGCCCTCCGGCATTATCAGGTAAGGAGATTGAATAAGAATCGACTTCTTCGCACTCTTCACAGCCTTGATTAGCCGATTTGTCGATTCACCACCACCGCCCAATCCGGACTCTCCCGAATTCTTGCCAGGAACATCGCTGAGAAACGCAACATCTTCCCAGCTCATTGCCTGCAACAGGTTCGGAAAATATCGCGCGGCATTATCGATGGCTTCTCGAATCTCGGGCTCGAAATTGGCCGGGCTATCGGCATAAGCATGGAGTTGTTGTGACCGCTGGCGTATATCGTCGCTTGAAATCTTGGCGGCATCCTCATAAAGAATCTCTTCAACCGGAATGGCGAGGTCGCTTGACCAGAACTCTTTAAAATTCTCACTCATGGCCGCAACAGATCGCCCCAGCAAAAGAACGTCACGATCACGAAAGTTGTATTCCTGGTTGAAGTCGAAGTACTCGTCGGCCATGTTGCGGCCACCGGTAATGCCCGCCATGCCGTCGAAGATGGCGGTCTTGTCGTGCATGCGCTGGTTGATCTCGCGAAAATCCGTCACAACATTCTTGAGGCGCTGCCAGAGCCCGATGCCGACACTAAGGTTCGGATTGTAGATACGAATTTGCACGTTGGGATGTGCGGATAAAACCAGCAACGTTTTGTCCTGAGCGTCGATGAGCAGGTCATCGACAAGTACGCGAACCTTGACGCCGCGCTCCGCGGCGCTCAACAGTTGCTCGGCAGCAAGGATGCCGACGTTGTCCGTACTCCAGATAAAATACTGAACATCGATCGACTCGCTCGCATGTTGCGCGAGCCATGCTCGTCCGATGAGTGCTTCTTCGCCTTTCTCAAGTACATACACGCCGGTTTTCGCGAGCATTTTTGCTGTGCAGTCGTCACAGTTTTCATCGATCCACTCGGAGATCGACTGTGAATGTACCGGCGCAGTTGCGATCAGTACAAAAAACACAACGAAAAGTTTTTGGCAAGCAGTCATGACAATCAGCATACTCGTTGGCGAGGCCAAAAAAAACGCCTCATGAAGAGGCGTTTCCATACCGTGAGTTGCTGTCAGATCATTTTAGCAATGCGGTCGACTCCGTATTCGAAGACCCGCCATCGCGGTGTCTCTTTCGAACAATCATTACGCCGGCACCAAAGGCGCAGCAAAGGAGGCCAGCGGCGATATAACCCAGCGAGATCGTGAGGTCGATCCCCAGATACAGTCCGTTCGCGATGAACAGCAGTCCCATCAAGAACCAGAACTGCGGGATGCGTTCATAAACCGGTGTCGGTAGCCACATGGCGGAATTCCTAAAACGTTGGACTTCCAATATGCACGCATCAGGAGAGCGGATATGCGATATTGGCCGCAAAGTTAGACAAATCGATCAATAAATTTCCGTTTTTGAGACGTAGTACACTATTTCTCAATCTAGGGGCGCGCTCATGCAAATTTGGTCTCAGGCAAGTCAAATGGCGGCACAAACGCCGGAAGAGAGGAATCGCTACGTCGATTTTCTGCGATCAGTGTCGATTCTCGTCGTCATAATCGGCCACTGGATGATCGCGACAGCCTACGTCGTCAACGGCGAGATCGAGGCCGGCCATCTCCTCGCGGGTCGGCCACAGTTACACTGGCTGACGTGGTTGTTTCAGGTCATGCCGATTTTCTTCATCGTTGGCGGCTACTCCAACGCGGTCTCACTGGAAAGTGCGAAGCGGAAAGGGGTTGGTTATGCGGGCTGGTTGTCTGCACGACTCAACCGCCTTGTCGCACCGTTGCTTGTTTTGTTGATTGCCTGGGCGGTCATTGCTGTCGCGATGATGTTTTTTGGTGCCAGGCCGCAGGTTATTCAATATGTCTCGCAGGCCGCGCTGATACCGACCTGGTTTCTCGCCATCTACATTGTCGTCGTTATCCTCGCACCGGTTGCCTACAGGTTCTGGCAACGATTCGGATTTACTTCGTTCCTGGTTTTTGCGGCGGGCGCTGCATTGACGGACGTCGCATTTTTTGCGGCCGAGATGCGATGGTTGGGTTGGACGAATTACCTGTGGGTCTGGCTTGCGGTGCACCACCTTGGTTTCGCATGGCGCGATGACCGGCTGGGTCGCGTTACGAAACGTTTATTATTTTCGGCTGCCGGTTTTGCAGCGCTGTGGCTATTGACATCAAAGGGGCCTTATCCACTCGCTATGGTGGGCTCGCCCGATCCGGGACTGAGCAACACCTTGCCTCCGAAGGTTACGCTTCTGGCGCTTGGTATTTTTCAGTTCGGTCTGCTTCTTGCGCTTGAGGAGCCTATGCGTCGTGCGCTGAAAGGATTGCGACTCTGGACGGCCACGGTGCTGATCAATAGCATGATCATGACGGTCTATCTCTGGCACATCACTGTCATGGTGATCTTTGCGGCGATATTGTATGTGTCTGGTGGGCTCGGACTTGGAATCGAGCCGGGAACCAGCGACTGGTGGTGGTCACGTCCTGTCTGGATTTCGATCTTGTTCGTCTTGTTGCTGCCGGTTGCGCTATTGCTATCGCCGCTTGAGCGGCGCGTTCGACCTGCGGACGCGAAGATCCCTGCGCCGGCCAGGCAGATCAGTGGGGCCATGATGATTTGTCTCGGCGTTGCGTTGCTCGCTCTTTACGGCTTTGGTGGCGGGCCTTTCCCACGCCTGGATCTTGTGTCGTTCTCATTGGTTATTGTCGGTTCCGGTATCAGTGGGTTGCTACCGAAGTTTCGATAGCAACACAATCCTCCAGGAAGCCCCACGTTGGATCATCGCTGGTCTCGAAATCGCTGGCGTTGATGCTACCGCCACGATTGACCAGCCACTTTATGAAAACGTCACGAGCTAACGGCAGGCTTTCATCGATCACATATCCACCTTCCGGAATGATCGGCGTCAGTATTTCGTCGCCGCCCGTCGCAATGTAGTCGTTCACGGCTAACTTTACCGTGTCGCTATCAGAAATCTCTCGTCCATCAATGAAGTGCATCGCAATGGTGTTCTCGTTGCCGTCGCATGAGATCGTCACACGCATGCCGGCGATACCGATATGATATTTACGGTGCAGTTGTGCGGCGATGACTCGCCGGAGTTCTGCGCCACTTAAAGGCAAAATCACCAGCCGGTTTTCGAAAGGCGACAGCTGGTAAATGTCGCCAAAGGTCAATTCGCCAGCGGGCAGGTCCTGACGTAATCCACCGGCGATATTGTGAAAAACAACATCCGCATCAGACGATTCCAGCAATGCATGGGTAAACAGGTTGCCAAGCGCAGATTCTGGATGACCTCTGCGCGTAAACGGCGTCTCAAGCCGAATGCCGATCTTCGCTTCTTTCTGGTCTTTCGCCATTTGCGTGGCGCGATCGGCGATGACGGCAACCTGTGCATCAGTCTGAATGACCTCTCCTTCATATTCAGCTTCGGCAATCACCGCATGCGGCGGATATATACGCCGGCTGATCGCAGCTCCGGAGGATCGGTTTACGGAAAAGTCGACGCGACTGAACGCACGTGTGCTCGAGTAACTGGATGTAATGGAGATGCCGTTGACGATGTGAGCGAGACCCTCATGCACATGACCGGCATTAATATGATCGACGAAACCGGCCGGGAGCGCCCTTGCCACCGCGAATATTTCGGCAGCCGGGTCACAGGAAGTCAGATCGTTGGGGTCGTTAAACTCGGCGCACCTACCGCCGGCGTGTGCGGTAACAATAATCAGCTTTACACCAGCATCACGTAACTTTGTTGCCTCTTCCCTGATCGCGGGCACTAAGGGTGCGACACGTAACTCGCGAACATTTGCTGCAATGGTTCTTCGCAACGCATTCGACGCCATGATGCCAATAATGCCGATTTTTACGCCGTTGATTTTGACAACAACAGATGGGTATACGTTTGGCCAATCAACCAGAGCACCTGTGTTGGTATCTATCAGGTTCGCTGCCAGTAACGGGAAATTCGCCTCCGCGGCGCGCCGCTTTAGTGCCTCTACCGGATCGTCCTGGTCAGACGAAGGTATAGCCTGTGGCCCCAGCGGCCCGAAGTCGAATTCGTGATTGCCTATGGCTGCAGCCGTGTACCCCAGGGCATTGAATGCGCTGACCACTGCCGCACCTTCCGAGAGGTTGGACTCCAGCGTTCCTTGCCACATGTCGCCCGCGTCAATTAACAGCACGCCGCCGCCGTCCTGCTTGCGGGCATCCCGAACAGCGTTTACGTAACCCGATAGCGTGACGAGCCCACCGCGATTCTCCGACCTAATCAGCTGACCGTGAACGTCATTGGTGCCAATCATCGTAATGATGAATTCATCAGGCGCTGCGCAAGACGTCAGTAGTGCGGTCGCCAGTAGTAAGGTCAGTGCCCGGATCATGGGCACTGACTATACTAAAGTCGGGAATGAATAGGGTTACTCGTATCGAAGTGCTCGAATGGGGTTTGATCGCGCGATTCGAATTGCGTGCCCGGCGATGGTCGTCCAGGCGAGCAACACTGCGATAATGCCAGAGACAATCAATATCGGGACCGGCGACTCAAGACGATCAGCGAAGAAGTCCAGATAAAGACTGGACCCGAAAAAGGCGGCGGGTAAGGCGATCAATAGTGCCCAGAGCACCGGTGTCGAAAACTGCCAGACGAGGAGTCGAGCGATTTGTGTTGAGCTTGCGCCGAGTACTTTGCGTACACCGATCTCTTTCGTTCGTTGTGCCGCCATGAACGCGGCGAGGCCAAACAGACCGATCAGTGCCAGCGATAATGCCACGAAGGCAAACCCGGCCAGCGCCATATTCATGTATCGGAGCACATTGTAGATATCGTCGAACACCTCGTCGAGAAAGCGTCCCTGGATCGGGTACTCGGGTATAACGCGGTTCCAGACATCTTCGATCGCCGTTACTGTATCCAGAATGTTCCCGCCTGTAATTCGGATAGAGCCGATTCGAAGTGAGTCCGGCGAGTACTGGTAGATCCACGCCTTCTCCTTATTGAACAAGCCGACGATGTTTTGCGTCGGGACAACACCGACAACAATGAACTCGTAATTTCTTTCTTCGCCATTAAGCGTGTAAAAGCGCTTGTTGAGCGCGTCTATTGGCTTTTCGACGCCTAGTTGTGCAAGTGCGAGTTCGTTGACCAGAACATTTACCGTTTCAGACTCTTCACTTGCGATGTCGTTGTTGATGTCCGGGCTCAGGTTTCTGCCGGCGAGCAGTGGAATATCATAAGTGTCCAGAAACTCCGGAGACATGCGAAGGTTCATGAGTATAAATTCACCGGCCTCATCACCGGGTTGTAAGGCAACTCCCATAGAAGAGTTGTTTTGTTCGTAGGGCACTTGTGAGGAATATGCGACGCTGTCGACACTCGGCAATGCTTCGAGCTCGTGCCTGAGGGTGTCAAGCCGGTCGCTGATACCTTCCACCTGCAATCGGTCGATCGTGTAAATTTCGGAGCGAGGGAAAATGTAGCTGCCTTCTTTTACGCTTTCGTTCTGCATGTAAACGATGCTGACGAGCGCAAGCATGAACGCGGAGATCGCGAACTGTGTGCCGATCATAATGGACCGCATCAAAGATCCCTTTTTTCCTTTTCTGGCAATATCACGAAGCGCCTCTATCGGGTTCGTTCGAGTGATAAGCCAGGCGGGATATAATCCAGCGAATACACCGACGATAGCCGTCGTCGATAACAGCCACGGCAAGGTGGTGGCGTAATCCAGTGTCATACTCTTGCCTGCAAAATTGTTGAACAGCGGTATGAGAATCTCGAGAATTGCGATTGCAAATACCATGGCGACGGTCGCTATGACGAGACTCTCTATCAGAAACTGTGTGAGCAACTGATTGCGGCTTGCACCCATTGTCTTGCGCATTCCGACTTCCCTGCTGCGGCCTAACGATTGTGCTGTAGCAAGATTAGCGTAATTTACGCACGCGACGACAAGCACCATCAGGCTGAGCAAGGCGACTACCGAAGCAATCGGTAATCCCATCATGTCCCACATCGCGAGGTTGGCGTAGGTCAGCGGGTTAACAAGAAAGTCCGCAATCACCCCTCGTTGTTCCTCTGGAACCATTCGTTCAAAAATGCCATCCATTTGGGTTTGCAGCCAGGCCGAGTCGAGAGTTTCTGGGAGAAGGACATAGGTCATGTTGCCAATAGAGAGGTTGTTCCAGTTTCCCGCGAGATCCCAGTCACGCATTCGATTGAGCCCCGCGAGAGGTACAACGAAGTCAAGACCCGCACCACCGATGACCGAAGAGGTGAGATGAGAGTTTAGGGGAACGTCCTCGATTACAGCGGTAACAGAAAAATCGAATTCATTGTCGAACGTAAAGACCTCGCCCAGCACGTCGGTCTTGCCGAAGTATTTGATCGCCATTGACTCGGTGATCAGGAGCCCGGAAGGGTCTTCAATGGCCGAAATGTCGCCCTGGATGTAGTTGAAGTCGAAAATCTGTAAAAACGCCGGATCTGCAAAACTGATCCGCTCATAGAAGCTCTCTTCACCCGTAGACAACAAGAACTCGGTGCCAATAGTTCGTGCGACAGCCTCAAGGTCCTGCAATTCGGCTTCAACGATCGGACCGACTGCTGGAAACACTGAATTCAGCTTGTCGACACCGACATTCAGATCAGGTGCCGCTGTTGCCCCGATGGTGTAAATGCGAGAGGCATTTTCGAAAAAGCCGTCATGTGATTCTTCGTACTCGATAAGCAGGCCACCGAATACATAGATGGTCAGGCCCAGCGCGAGGCCGGATATATTGATCACCGCGAAAACCTTGTTCTTGCGCAGGTTCCGAAGTGCAATAATGATGTTATTCCAGAGCATGATTTCCCCCGTTACGCGGCTCGCGTATTTTCCGTGACGATGTGGCCGTCAAACAGGTTCACGATACGATGAGCATAGTCGGCATGTGCCGGTGAGTGAGTGACCATGACGATGGTCGTACCTTCCTTATTCAGCGATCGCAGCAATTCCATGACCTCCTGGCCATGTACCGAGTCGAGGTTTCCGGTTGGCTCATCCGCCAGAATCAACGGTTGATCACCAACGACGGCACGTGCGACAGCAACACGCTGTTGCTGTCCACCGGATAACTGGCCGGGCATGTGATTCGAGCGATGTGCGATACCTATGCGATCCATTACGCTGGCTACGCGCTTCTTGCGTTCTGCCGATGGCATGTCGTGGTACAGCAATGCGAGCTCAATGTTTTCGGCGACGCTAAGTTCGTCGATTAGATTAAAATTCTGAAAAATGAAACCGATGTTTTGCTTGCGAATATTGCTGCGTTGGGACTCGTTGTATTTGGCAATGTTCTCGTCGAAGAAAAAGTAGTCGCCATCCGACGGGTTGTCCAACATTCCAACAATATTCAGCAGCGTTGATTTCCCGCAGCCTGACGGACCCATGATCGCGACGAAATCGCCTTGTTCGATCTCGAGATTAACGCCATTAAGCGCGACCGTTTCGACCTCATCGGTACTGTATACCTTGTACATATTGTGAAGTTTGAGCATTGTTGTTCCTCTGTTTTGTCGGGTGGATGATCGGCGTTGTGACTAGTCGTCGTTAAGCGCCAATCGGTCCATGTCTGTAAAGCTTGTGTAGGGTGATGTGACCACCTGCTCGCCCGGCTGCAGTCCATCGAGTACTTCAATAAATACAGTGTTTCGGCGCCCCAGACGAACCGGACGTTTTACAGCCTCACTGCCATCGGCTGACACAACAAAGATCCAGTTGCCGCCGGTATCCTGGTAGAAAGATCCGTTCGGTATTAGAGTCGCGTCAGTGTTGTCACCCAACGTGTGGCGAATCTGCATGGTTTGTCCACGGCGTAAACCGCCGGGTTCGTTAGCAAGCTCCATGTCGACCTCAAATTGGCCGGCATTGACCTGTGGGTAAATTTTTGAAATCGTGAGATCAATGTCTTTGCCGCGATGCTCGCCAACAGCAGCTTGCTGCAGGTCAACTCTGCCGAGATAAAATTCGTCGATCTTGACGTTAAGCTTGTAACCGTTCGGGTCATCAATCTGTCCGAGCCGACCGCCGCGCGGGATCGATTGCCCAATCTCAATATTAAATCCGGACAGCTTTCCCGGCAGCGGTGCACGGACGTTTAGGTCATCAAGGTTATTCTTCGCGAAGCCAAGTCCGGCTTCCAGTTGAGCACCAGCTTCCTGCAATTGCTTCAGTTGCTGCTCCTGCATCCGTGTATCCGTCGCCTGACTCTCGAGCGTAATATCGCGCCGGTTGTTGTAATAGATCAGCTCATCGTCCAGCTCTTCAATCGTTGAACGTGAAGCAAGATCTCTCAAAACCAGATCCTTTTGACGTGCAACGGCCCGATCCAGTCGCGTGATCTGATAGTCAATCTCTACAAGATTGCGCTTGTGCGACAAGCGGTTCTGCTCAAGCTGCAGTTCGATCGTACGCATGTTGTTGAGCTGCTCGGTAACTGCGGCTTCACGTCCCAGCACTTCGAGCTGTAGATTGGTGTTCGAAAGCACCGCGATGAGATCGCCGGCTTCCACGACCGCACCATCTTCAACCAGAATCTCTTCGACACGACCGCCTTCAATTGCGTCGAGGTAGACAGTGCTCCTCGGGACCAGCCGGCCACGCAGTGGAATGAAGTCCTCGAACGTACCAACCGTAACGGGCGACACTTCGATTCGCTGTGAGTCGACGCTCAGGCTGCGGCCGCTTGAGAGCGTGTCGATGAACCACCAGCCGAATGCGATAACGAGCAGGGCTGCTGCTGCGTAGCCCGCCTTCGTCGTTAGTGGTGCCTTCTTCTGGACTTTGCGGTCCATACCCTGGCCGGAGATACCCATTCCCGCGGAGTGGGTCTGGCTTTGTAGTTTTCTGATCTTATCCATACCTGATAAACAGCAAGTAGCGTGCCAACTCGTAAGTGGTTGTTTTATTTGAAAACGCCGAACAAACAGGCATCAAAACTGTACGCTGGCGGACACTAAGTGTACGATTTCGAACACTATGTGGATGCGAATACGATGACTGTTGGCAATATCCTTATTGTCGATGACGACGAAGACATCCTGACGGCGAGTCGCCTGTTGCTGAGGCGCCAATTCGGTGACATTTCGACTTGCAGCGATCCGCGGCAAATCCCCGCATTGCTCGCCGAAAACGACTTCGATGTGGTGTTGCTCGACATGAATTTCGGGCCAGGCGAGTCTAGCGGCAAAGAAGGAATAGTCTGGCTCGAAAAAATCCTGCAGATCGACCCGCAGATAGTCGTCGTCATGATCACGGCTCACGGCAGTCTCAATACTGCCGTTGAAGCAATGAAACGTGGCGCGACTGATTTTATTGCCAAACCCTGGCAAAACGAGAAAGTTGTTGCGACGGTTTCCACGGCCGTGCAACTACACCGGAGCCGAAAAGAAACGGCGACGTTGAGGCAGACGAACGAGGTCCTGCTCAAACAGTCGGTTGCCGCGGACAGTCAGATTATCGGTGAGTCATCAGAATCCAGGAAGGTGATGGACGTCGTGGAACGCGCCGCCCCTACTGATGCGAACGTGCTGATTCTTGGCGAGAACGGAACGGGCAAGGAACTCATAGCCCGCGAGTTACACCGCCAATCCAATCGATCCGAGCACGTGTTTCTGACGGTTGATATGGGTTCAATCAGCGAGTCCTTATTTGAATCGGAATTGTTCGGCCACAAAAAAGGTGCGTTTACCGACGCAAGCGAAGACAGGCTGGGCCGCTTTCAGGCAGCGGATGGCGGCACGATCTTCCTCGACGAAATTGGCAACCTGCCATTGCACCTGCAAGCAAAGTTGATGCGGGTACTGGAGCAGCGCAAGGTCACGGCCGTCGGTTCAGACGAGTCGCAGGATATAGATGTACGCGTAGTAGCGGCGACCAATGTGCCAGCGATGAGACTTAAGGACGAAAATCACTTTCGTCAGGACCTGTTGTTTCGACTGAATACGGTCGAGATTACGGTACCGCCATTGAGAGATCGCAAGGATGACATTTTGCCGATCGCAGATCACTACGCCACCATCTATTCACAAAAGTATGGTGGTACCTTGCGAGTTTTTTCCTCGGACGCGCGACAGGCATTGCAAGACTATACATGGCCGGGAAACATTCGTGCGTTGCGACATGCCGTTGAGCGAGCGATTATTCTTTCCGAGGGCGAGGTGATCGAACCTGCCGATTTACAGCTCGACTACAGCGATTCATCAAGGGATCAGCAGGGCGTTGCCGTTGTACCGACAATTTTGAATCTTGACTACATGGAGAAAGACACGATTCAGAAGGCCTTGCGCAAACATGGCTTCAATATATCAAGAGCAGCAAATGAGCTTGGCCTGACCCGGGCGTCGCTTTACCGTCGCATGGAAAAACATGATCTTTAGACGCTTTACGATTCTATTGATTGTTCGCCTGTCGTTAGTCGGAGTGGCAATGGCAACTGTTGTCTGGATGCTGTTACGCCCGGGGCTCCACAGCGCGACGATCATCGCAGTTGTGATACTGGTTATTCTGACCACCGAGCTATGGACATTTGTTAGTCGAACCAATCGCGAAGTCGCACGATTCCTCGATGCAGCGAGGTACGCTGATTACTCGCAGCGATTTAATTTTGAGAAAGAGGGCGCCGGGTTCAAGGCGCTGGGCGAGGCGTTTACCGAGATAATCGAACGTATGCGTGAGCGTCGTTCGGACCATGAGATAGAAGTACGTCGATTGCGGGCGCTTATTGAACACATTCCGGTGCCATTGCTGACGCTTTACAGCGATGATTCGATAATCTTGCAAAACAATGCAGCGCGTCGTTTGTTTGGTGCGGAACACGTAACGACGTTACGAGACCTCAGAAAGTTCGGCTTTCGGTTTGCCGAATCAGTTGCTACTGCTGTTCCCGGTGCGAGACAGCTTGTCACTTTTGATGTCGAGGGCATCGAGTATCACCTGACGCTCGCTACAACAGAGATCATTATTTCCAGCAATAGCGAACGGCTAATTTCTCTGCAGGATATCCAGTCTGAACTCGATGCGACGCAGGCGCAGGCGTGGGAGGATCTGGTGCGTGTGCTAACCCACGAGATTATGAATTCGATTACGCCGGTTACATCATTAGCCAGAACAGCGGTGGAGTTCGTTGATGATGTTGTGCAAAAAGACAAAGCCGGGGAGTCGCTGGGTGAGGATCTTGAAGACTTGCGTGACGCCGTCGCCACCGTCGCCCGCCGCTCGGATAGCCTGACGCAATTCGTTGACAGCTATCGGCAAATATCCAGACTGGCGCCGCCGGAGAAAAAACGCGTCCGACTGGGCGACCTTTTCGAAACGGTTGGCAAACTGGCCAAAGCCGAGTGGCCGGAAAGCCGGGCGAATTTCTCGATTGAGGTAATGCCGCGGGAGCTCGATGTTTATGCCGACAGGGATCTTCTCGAACCCGTGTTGCTGAATCTTCTACGTAATGCATGGCAAAGTACGGTGAACGTCAAAATGCCGAAGATCGTTTTAAAGGGATACCTGAACAGACGTAGCAACGTTGTTATTGAAGTCAGCGATAACGGACCGGGTGTGCCGGACGCGATCGCCAAAAAAATATTCGTACCGTTCTTTACAACCAGGGAAGCGGGGTCCGGCGTCGGTCTCGCTCTGGCCCGTCAGGTAATGATCGCCCACGGCGGTTTTATTCGTTTGAGTCGCAACGATGCCGGCGGGGCGACGCTAAGCCTTACTTTCTAGACGACTTGTCCGGCCGCCTGCCCGGATGACCATGCCCACTGGAAGTTGAATCCTCCCAGGTGCCCGGTTACGTCGACCATCTCGCCGATAAAATAAAGCCCCGGGTGTTGCCTGCTCTCCATGGTTTTTGATGAGAGTTCGTCCGTATCGACGCCGCCCATCGTGACTTCGGCTGTGCGATAACCTTCGGTAGCCGCGGGCTTGATGGACCAGGACTGCAAATTTCCTGCGACCTGACGTAAATGCTCGTCACTGAAATCGGCGAGCGCTCTATCCCGCTGCTCCGGCCAAAAAAGCTCTTGCAACTCGCTGGCCAATGCCTTCGGAAGCATCTCCGCGAGCAGGACGCGCAGCGAGGTTCTAGGGCGTGAGCGCTTTGCAGCAAGAAGCAGATCGGCAAGTTCGACGTCGGGCAGCAGGTTTACGTCGATACTTTCGCCCGGACTCCAGTAACTCGATGCCTGCAACATGGCTGGTCCGCTGAGACCGCGATGTGTAAACAGAATGTCTTCGGTAAACTGGGCGCTGCCCGCCGTAACGGTAGCTTTGCAACTCACTCCAGACAGCCGGCCGCAAAGGTCGTGCAAAACGCCGGTGAGCGTGAAGGGCACCAGTCCCGCAGAGGTTTCTAGAACACGCAATGAAAACTGCCGGGCGAGACGATAGCCAAAATCAGAGGCGCCCATTTTGGGGATGCTCAAGCCGCCGGTCGCGATCACCAGCGAGGTGCAGCTGAAGCGGCCCTTGCTACAGTTCAGCTTATAGCCATCATTGGCAGATACCGCGATATCGGTGCACTGCGTTAGTACTCTCACACCTGCTTCTTCGCATTCGTCGGCGAGCATCGTGACTATGTCCTTCGAGGAGTTATCACAAAATAACTGGCCCAAAGATTTTTCGTGGTAGCCGATACCGTGTTTTTCGACCAGTGAAATAAAATCCCACTGCGTGTAGCGGCTAAGTGCGGATTTGCAAAAGTGCGGGTTCGAGCCGATAAATTGAGAGGGATCGGAATGAAGATTGGTAAAATTGCAGCGGCCGCCACCGGACATCAGAATTTTCTTGCCGGTCTTGTTAGATCCTTCGAGCACGATGACCTGACGGCCACGTTGTCCCGCGGCAATCGCACACATGAGGCCGGCGGCTCCTCCTCCAATAATGATGACGTCGGTATGCTCCATGTCGGAAGGATAGCAGCGGCACTCACAGCTTTCGCAGCTCAAACCTTCAAAGTGACGGGATTTCGCTGTTCGGTTGAAGCGCCATATAATGACTGAAAAACAATGCATTAATACAGTGAATTGACATTAATGCACGGTTTTCTAGGCATTATGAGAATCATTCGTGTAAGCTTCGGGTTATCGACGATCTCGTCATCCGGCGCCAACGGCCGCGGGAGATACATGGCAATTCCATTCCGGCAGGACTCGCAAATCTTGATGGACCTCGGCTCACGCCTGCGAGACCTCCGAGTGTCGCATGGCTACTCGCAAATCGAGCTTGCCAGGAAAGCCGCTGTTTCTCGGGCGACCATACAAAGCCTCGAAAAAAGCGGGCGAATATCGCTAAGCAGTCTGTTGCGAGTCCTTCGCGTGCTCGGCGAACACCACGCGATTGGCAACATTGCCCCGGCCCAGGACTTCGACCCGCAAGCGGTTTTTGAGCGAGAACAAGAGAGAGATCAGCGGCCGTCGCGAAAGCGGGTTTCGAGAAAGAGTAGAGCGACTTGACTCAGGCAATCAAAATTTACCTGTACGAACACACGCTCGGTTTTCTGGCGCAAGACAATGGCAAGTATGTTTTCAAGTACGACGAAGAATTTCAGAAAACCGGTATGCAGCCCGCACCTCTTTACATGGATACGAAGCGGGCAACGTACAGTTTTTCACGTCTCAACAACACCTCGTTCGCCGGCCTTCCCGGTTTGATAAGCGATTCGATTCCTGACTACTACGGCACGCAAGTAATACAGAAGTACTATAGTTCGATCGGCGCGGATCCGCTGTCCATCACGCCGTTGGACAAACTCGCCTATATCGGTGAAAGAGGCTTCGGGGCACTCAGATTCGCACCAGCGCAAAGCCTGACCAGCGGAGTGGGCGATCCTAACATCGAGCTGTTTACGTTATGGGACGAATCGCGCAAGGTCCTCAGTGACGACAGCCCATCCAGGGAAGTAAGCTGGGTTTATAGCTTTGGCGGCACCGCCGGCGGCGCACGCGCGAAAGCGGCCATCCTGTTTAACAGAGAAAGCGGCCTGTTTTCGGTTCGCGAAGAGGCGACCAGGAATGGTTACGGTCATTGGCTGCTGAAATTCGATGGGCTGGCCAAGGAAGACAAAGGTCAGCCACAGCCCTACGAGAGAATGGAATACATTTATTCTCTCCTGGCGAGCGATGCCGGTATCGATGTCCCCGAAACATCCTACGTCGAGGAATCTTCAGGAATGTTTCATTTTCTTGTGAAGCGATTCGACCGAAGCGTTGATACCAAGACACAAGAAATAACCAGGCAGCACGTGCAAACGATTTCAGCTTTGCTGCATAACGACCATAACGATCAACAAAGCCTCGACTACGTTGATGTTCTAACGGCCATAAAGCGAATAACCGGCAGCGCGGGAGAGACACTGCGAGCGTACCGACAGATGATCTTCAACGTCCTCGCACACAATTATGACGATCACAGCAAGAACCTGTCTCTCATGATGGAGACGAATGGTGCGTGGTCGCTGTCTCCTGCTTATGACAACGTTTATACCAACAGCAAAGGTTGGTTCGCGAATGGCCACCAGATCACGGTCAATCAGAAATCGAAGCTCATCACCAAAGCGGATGTTCTGGCGGTTGCAGATCGTCTGGATATTTCAGGAAGCAAGGCCCGAACGATTATCACAGACGTGCAAAGTGCGTTGCTCGGATGGGAAGGCTATGCTCAAGAATACGGGCTAACTGACCGCTTCCCTGACTACGTCAAAGAGGTTCAGGCTGGCCTTGGTCGCGTTCAAATCTGACATTGTGCGGCTATTTCTATTCGTACTACACGATTTCGTGTTTTGAAGATCACATTGATCCTGATTCACAATCGAATCATGAGCGGAGTGCACACTGAAAATCTGTTTCGCGAGCAGGCAGTCCAGTCCTTGTCAAAAAAGATACCGGGCCGCCCGATCTGCCTGATGCCACACCCATGGTTATGGCTGAATGTTTTGCTTGCCACACTATTCCTGTCCACAGTGCTTTTCATCGGTAACGCAGAATATTCTCGCAAAGAGTCTGTTCGCGGCTGGTTGATTTCCAAATCCGGTGTGGCCAGGATAGTGAACAGCACTGCGGCAGTCGTTAGGGAAGTAACCCGCACGCCAGGCGATCGTGTTAAGAAAGGTGAGCCACTCATCTATCTGTCGATGGACTCAACGCTGTCAGATGGCAATGGCAAGAGTGAGCAAGTCCTCTCGCAATTGCGTGAAGAGATACGCGAGGTCGACACGCAACTGGAGCTGTCGCAGCAGCAGCAGGATATGGAGGTCGCAGGACTGGCGCGGCAACTTCAAGCCTTCGATATAGGCGTCATAAGCCTTTCTTCGCGTCGTGATGACCAGAAACAGGGCGTTGGCTTAAGCCGTGAAAAATTAGGCCGAATTGAACGTGTCGTTGCCAGTGGTGCGGTGACCGAATGGGATGTACTTCGACAGCGAGAAGAGGTCGCTGTGATGCAGCAAGACCTTGGACGTCTCGAGCAGGACATTGCCAGCCAGCAACGAGAGCGTGAGTTGCTGCAAGGACGGCGGGACAGTATGCCCGTGCTGGCGGAAATTCAGCGTTCTACGCTAAGGGCGCGACGAATGCAGTTATCCCGGCAAATCGCAGAGCAGGAATCAACCCGCATGTCCGTACTGACCTCCCCCGTCACCGGGGTCATTGCTTCGATCGAGATAAATGCGGGTGACTCCATCGCACCACGGCAATTACTAATGACGGTGCTACCGGAGGAAATGGATCTCGCCGCAGAAGTTTATGTTCCGTCACGGGCAGCAGGATTTATACAAGCTGGCCAGACTGTCAAAATCTCCTACGATGCATTTCCGAGACAGAAATTCGGTACGTTCAGAGGGCGGGTTGAACGCGTATCGAATTTCGTCGTTTTACCGGGCGAGATTCCACGTCCGTTTCCAATACCTGAGGCAACGTACAAGGTTCAGGTCGAAATTCATGACACGGCGATAAGTACCAGCATCGGCAGCGCCGGACTGCGGCCCGGTATGCTCCTGGCGGCAGAAATCGTTCTGGAAAAGAGAAATTTTCTCGATTGGCTTTTGGAGCCGTTGCGCTTCGGTCGCAGCACGACAGGGTAGATGGCGGGCGACGTACCACGACGACCCTGGCTCAATATGAATGGCAGGAAAAACCTACCCGTAGTTCGGCAGGCGACCGCTACCGAATGTGGGCTGGCTTGCGTCGCGATGATTGCCGCGTATTTCGGTGTGTCGACGGATCTGATCAATCTGCGACGCGAGCATTCCGTTTCGCTAAAGGGTGCAACGCTCGCCAGCATTTCCGTATGTTGTGCCGGTCTCGGACTGTCTACACGCGCTTTGCGCTGCGATTTTCGAGAGCTCAGGAATCTGCGCATGCCGTGTATCCTGCACTGGCGTTTTAGCCACTTCGTCGTTTTAAAATCAGTTAAAGACGACCGTATCGTCGTGCACGATCCTGCAAGGGGTGTGGTGACAGAATCAGCGGCCGAAGTGCGCGACGCGTTTACGGGTATTGCGCTTGAAGTGATGTCCGCGCCACGAATTCGGCGATCAAGACTACCGTCGCGACTTAAACTTCGCGACCTGATTTCGAGCGGTGGCAATCTGAGTCGGCAATTCCTGGCTGGGTTGGGGCTGGCGTTAGTCTGTGAAATTTTACTGCTGACGGCACCGTTTTATTTGCAGGTGGTCATAGACCAGGTGCTCTCGAAAGGCGATGGCCCACTTTTGAATACCCTGGTGGCCGTATTCTCGGTTCTCCTCGTTATTCACGTGCTGGCCAACGTGATGCGGCAGCTAACCTTCAGTTATTTGGGTCATGTAACCGTCTTTGATTTGACGACGCGCGTGTTGCACCGATTATTGCAACTACCGATTCGTTTTTTTCGAAATCGTGAGCTCGGGGATATTCAGCACCGCGTGCAATCGCTGGGCCGCATCCAGAGCTTCGTGGTGCAATCAATTCCAGCGTTGATTCTCGATTCCCTGTTCATTGTTTTGATAATCGGCCTGATGACCCTGTACGAGCCGAGACTCACGTTACTCATGGTCCTGGCACTCGGGTTGTGGTGCTGCTGGCGAATTCTCATTTTCTCGCTGAGTCTGCGGTTATCGAGTGACATAGCGCAGGCTGAATCGTCAGTGCAAACGCATTTTTTGGAAACACTCCGCGCGGTCCAGTCAATTAAAGTGGCAAACGGTGAATCGAACCGGGAATCGGAGTGGCGCAACCTGTTTGCTGATGCAACGAATACGCGTATTCGTGTTAGCAATTTGCAGGTCGTCGATGGCGCTGTTCGTCAGGTGCTGTTCCAGGGAGCTCGCATTGTGACGGTGTACCTGCTCGCAATCCGGGGTCTCGATGGTCAGATCAGTATCGGCATGATGTCGGCGTATGTGGCGTATCTTGGCATGTTCACGACTCGAGGTTGTGGAATTGTTGATCGGATTCTTGAGTACAAGTTACTCGAGGTGCCACTGAATCGGCTTGCGGATATCGTCTTTAGCGAAGAAGAAAAACTGGATGGCACGGGGAGTGATCGTCCTCTGGGTGACATCAGGCTCAAAAATGTCGCTTTTTCATACTCAAGAGATGAGCCGGCCATTCTAAAAGACTGCACGGCCCGGATACGTGAGTCGGGGCTTACGGCGATAGCGGGGCCATCCGGTGTTGGCAAAAGTACGCTGTTGCAAATTATTGCCGGGCACGAACTGGTGACGGGCGGCGAGATATTCATCGGTGGACATCCCGCTCATCACTGGAGTCCAAAGGAGCTGCGCTCGCAGATGGCCGTGGTTTTTCAGGGCGATAGTCTCCTCAAAGGCTCCGTCGCGGAGAACATCGCATTGTTTGATACCTCGTTCGACAAGAAGCGAATACAAGAAGCAGCAGTGGCAGCCTGCATCGCCAATGATATCGAGTCCTTGCCGATGCGGTATGAGACACGCATCGGCGATCTCGGATCCTCACTTTCACGCGGCCAGGTGCAACGCATTCTTCTCGCTCGTGCTTTTTACAGGCGGCCGGCACTGTTGTTGCTTGATGAGGCCACCAGCGGTCTGGACTGCGAACTGGAAAAGAAAGTGATTGCAGCGTTGTGTGAACTGCCCGCAACCAAGCTTGTCGTTACTCACAGCGATCTCATGTTGCAGGCGGCCGATACCGTGCTGTGGCTGCATGAGGGAAGGCTGCTATCATCCCGCCCTTAAATTTAACGAGCTCCCCGGCAGCAGAAAGACGAAACCAGTTCTACTGGTAGTCCTATCTGTCCCGATAGGCTGGCGGCTTTTCCGAATCCATTTGCAGGTAGCGATCGCGCAACATTGTCTGCCGGCTTTCCATGGGTATCACGATACCGTTGATCAAAACCTGATCAGCATAGGTCGTCAGTTCAAACGGATCGGCAGGCCAGATCACAAGGTCGGCAGCCTTGCCGGTCTCTATGCTTCCCACAGATTCCGCAACGCCGTAAATCTCGGCGGGTGTCAACGTGATTGCCCGCAATGCGGCATCCCAGTCCAGGCCATCCGCAACGGCATTGCCCGCAGACTGAGTGATGTTACGAGCGTTATGCGACTGGCTGGCGCCATCGGACAGTGCGTAGCGCACACCGGCAGCGGCTAGCACATTCGCGCCACCTCGACGTGCATTGATGCGATCGAAGTTACCCGGAAGATTGTCAGTGACATTGAGAATGACGGAGATATCTGCATCCGCCAGTTCGTCTGCCAGCGTCCACGCTTCGGCACCACCAGAGATAATCGCATTCAGGCCGTACTCCTGGGTCAACGCTATCAATACTTTGATGTCGCTTGCACGGTCGACGCTTACGAGCATGGGCGTTGCGCCCGAAATCACGCCTTGTAGTGCTTCAAGATCTACAATGCTGTGTTGGTAATCCCTCCGCATGCCACGCTCGAAATCACCTTTGTGATCGCGGTAGTCGCTCGCTTCTTCAAGTGCGTTTCGCAATATCAGCCAGGCACCCGTACGGCTGCCGTTTGCGAAGAAACTGCCGTACTCACCAAGAGAAACAACCATCGCTGCTCCGCGCTTGTCCAAAGCGTTGTCGTCACCGAGATTAACGATTGCCGCAAGGCCGGAGAGTACGTGTCCGATATTGCCGAAATCATCGGGAGATCCGGGTGCGGGTACAATCGCGGCTCGTGTGATGCCTTCGATGCGTTGCACCGGAATCAGGGTTGAATGTGAGTTGTAGGCATCTGCAACGTCGAAGCCGGCCGTGAACTGGTCGCCGATTTGAGCCGCATCATTCGGACCCGCAGAGCTGCTGACCTCTACAAGCCCAAGTCGCCCAAGCGGACTGAACAAGCCGGGCGTGACGATTTTGCCAGTCGCATCGATGACGGTTGCGCCATCGGGCACACTCATTCCTGAGCCAACCGATAGGATTTTCCCGTCAACAACAATAATAGTAGCCTTGTCGATCGTGCCCTCGGGTCCAACGGTGTGAACCTTCCCGCCGACGATTGCGATGGTTTCCGCAGCAGCCGCTAATGTGAAGCAAAGTGCGATCAGCATTGAGATCAATAATGAGATCAGATATTTCATTTTGCACCTCCTGCAGACGCTGCCGTTCCCAGGCTAAAGTCGGTTACCGGATTAACGGCATCGTTGCCACGCTCAAAAGCGAGCGCCCCATCGATGTAAACGCGCTCCGCTTTGGTGTAAACGCTGAACGGGTTACCGCTCCAAACGACGACGTCAGCCATTTTGCCGACCTCGAGAGTGCCAGTGACATCAGCAACACCGAGTGCCTTAGCGGGATTGCTTGTGATCCACCGAATAGCGCGCTCTGGTGGAACATCAACTCCAGCTCGCGCTGCGGCACCCATGACTTTTGCCGTTTCCTGATTCAGGCGCTGAATGCCGAGACTGTCGTCAGAATGGATGATGGCACAGGCGCCAGCTTTATCGACGAGAGCGGCGTTCTCACGAATACCGTCATAAGCCTCCATCTTGAAACCCCACCAGTCGGCCCACATGGCAGAACAGGTGTCGGCTTCGGCTAACAAGTCGCCAATCTTGTACGCCTCGACGGCGTGATGAAACGCCGTCACTTTGTAGCCGAACTCTTTCGCTATATCGAGCATGACCGACATTTCATCAGCGCGATAGCAGTGATTGTGAACGAGGATTTTGCCGTTCAGCACGCCCGCAAGTGTTTCCAGCTTGAGATCTCGCATCGGCGCCTCACCTTTCCCGTTCTCCGCGGCAGCGACCTTGTCGCGATAATCTGCAGCCGCAATCCATGCGCTGCGATACCCGGCAACATTACCCATGCGAGTGCTTGGTGCCTGCCCACGCCCGCCATAAACACGCTTGGGATTTTCGCCACAAGCCATCTTCATGCCATACGGTGCGCCCGGAAATTTCATGTCCATGACATTGCGTCCGGGAACGTTTTTTACAGTGACGCTGCGGCCGCCGATCAGATTGGCCGAACCGGGAAGAATCTGCATCGAGGTGATACCACCTGCGAGAGCGGTGACGAAGCCCGGATCGTGTGGCCAGACACTGTGTTCCGCCCAAACCTCTGCGGTGACTGGCGCTGTCGCTTCGTTGCCATCTGAATGCGAAGCTGTATGAGGTGAAGGATAGACGCCGAGATGTGAGTGCACGTCGATCACACCGGGCGTGACCCATTTGCCGTTTGCCGCAACGACGGCCGCACCGTCGGCAGCGATGTCCGCGCCAACAGCAACGATTTTGCCGTCACTAAACAGTACGTCAGCGCCATCAAGGCGCTCGCCACTGCCGGTTAGCACCGTGGCACCCTTGAGCAATGTCGCCTCGCCAGACAGGGCTGTGTAGCGGCTTTCGAACGGAGCATTACCGTCATCCGGCTCCTCGCTGCAGCCTGCAGTCAACAAAAAGAGAGCGGTAACCACGCCGATTGATAGGTTTACTGATAATTTGTTCACTGATTTTTCCCGCCGGGAGAGTAGTAATTGTTTATGCTCACTATATTACAGTTGTGAGCTCTGGGGGCGTCACAATTGATGTTCGAGTTCTTTGACGAATATCGGGGTAACTAAAATGGGATTCGTTTTCGGATTGATCGGCGCAGTCGCTGGCGTTTTTTTAATGTCTGAGGGTCGATCGACTTTCGGCTTCCTGATCGGCATGACAGTCGGTTGGTTGTTGCACAGACTACTGCAGGCACAGTCGAAAATCAGGCAGCTGGTCGATCGTGTCGACACTCTCGAACAGCGCAATGCGGCCACGGCTCCTGCGGCCGAAGTAGCGAAAAAGACCTTCGTTACACCGCAACGCGTGTCGATCTACGAACCTGAGCCGGTTGAAGCGCCCGAGCCGGCAGCAGTTGAAACGCCCGAGCCCGCAACAGTAGTCCATGAGCGAGCGCCGCTAGCGGATTCCCGGCCCGGAATGGGCGAGCACGCTGTCGAGGTTGCGAAGCGCTGGCTGACGACTGGCAATGTGCCGGTCAAGGTCGGCGTCATCATTTCCTTTTTCGGTGTCGCTTTCCTGCTCAAGTACGCCGTCGATAATGAGTTGTTCTCAATACCCATGAGCGTCCGTTATCTGGGTGTTGCCGTTTTCGCAGCTTTGCTGCTGGCCTTTGGTTGGCGCATGCGAGACGAGAATCGCGTGTTTGCCCTGAGCATCCAGGGCGGCGGTATCGGCATGCTTTTCCTGACCGTATTTGCAGCGTTTCGACTACACGACTTGCTGCCACCAGCCGTCGCGTTCGGATTGCTGATACTGATCACGGCGGCCGCCGGTGTGCTCGCGATCAGGCAGGAGTCGAGGGCGTTTGCCATATTGGGAACAACGGGTGGCTTTCTCGCACCGTTGCTGGTCTCGACGGGCAGCGGTGATCACGTTGGATTGTTCAGTTATTACCTGATTCTGAATGCTGCCATCCTGGGCGTCGCCTGGTACAGAGCCTGGCGCGAACTCAATATCATTGGATTTGGATTTACTTTCGGTGTCGGCACGCTGTGGGGTTACCAGTACTACGTGCCCGAGCTATTTGCTACGACGGAGCCGTTTCTGGTTCTTTATTTCCTGTTCTACACGATTATCGCGGTCTTGTTCGCCTTTCGGCAGACGCCGAAACTGCGGGGTTATGTCGATGGCACGTTGTTGTTCGGCACGCCGACGTTCTCATTCGCGCTACAGACGCAGCTATTGAACGACACCGAGTACGGGCTTGCGATCAGCGCCGCTGTTGTCGCCGCTTTCTATGCCGCGATGGCTTTGTGGTTGCGGGGCAGGCGTGAAAAAAGCTTCGAGTTGCTGACACAAGCGTTTGTCGGACTCGCGGTCGCATTTGGCACTATTGCAATTCCACTGGCGCTGGATGATCGGTGGACCGCGATCGCATGGGTGGTCGAGGGTGCGGCTCTCGTATGGATTGGTGTTCGACAGAATACGACCCTGGCCAAACTGACAGGAACGGCACTCGCGTTCGCCGGCGGCGCCGAATTCCTGAGCTATGGCTGGACTGACAATCTGGGTATTCCGGTACTCAACGGAAACTTCATGGGCGGTGCTTTGATCGCGATTTCATCATTGTATTCGTCGCGCATGTTGCACAGCGATGACCGCGGCCGTGACTGGCAAAAATTCGCATCGCCAGTTCTCCTGGCGTGGGGGCTTGTCTGGTGGTTCGGCGCTGGTTCGGCGGAAATATTCGACCGGGTGTGGGGCAACTATCAACTGCATGCGCTGTTGTTATTCGGGTCCTTAAGTTTGGCCGCCATTGCCTATGGCGGAAAACGTTTCGCATGGGTCGCCTACAGCCGCGTGTCGCTCGCCCTGCTGCCGGCTCTTTTTGTTGGCGCGCTCGCCTATCTGATTGAACACAACCACTTCTTCAAAGGGTTGGGAATTCTTGGCTGGCTGGTCGCGATTGCCACTCATGTCTGGATACTCTATTGCTACGAGAGTGAGAGGAGTCGGGCGGTAGCGGCCGCGCATGGCTGGGGCGTTATATTTTTCGTCGGCTTACTCGCCATCGAAGTTTCATGGCAGATTGAGCGCGTTGTTGCCAACGATGTCTGGTCGGGCAGCGCGGCGTTGCTGGTCGTCGCATGCGCCGCTTTTGCACTGCTACTCGAGCAACGAAGACGTGACGATAGTCGTCGCTGGCCGTTTACGAAACAGCCGGATGCTTATTTCGTGGCAGCGTTGTTACTGGTCCTCGGATACATGATGCTGGTCATTACCGTCTGCATAGACAACCCGGGCGACCCCGCACCAGTACCATACATCCCGATTTTGAATCCCTTCGATATCTTGTCGATAATCGGTGTGGCGCTGATTGCGTACGGACTGAAACTTGAAAAGAAAAGTCAGCAGTGGGGGCTGGCGGAAAACTCAAACGCGCCGCGTATTTTTCTTGGTGCTGTCACATTGTTACTGTCGACGATTGCCGTCGTTCGTATTTTTCATCACACGACAGGTGTCGCCTGGTACCCCAAAGCGTTAATGAGCTCCGTCGGCGTGCAGAGTACGCTGTCAATATATTGGGCGATACTGGGGCTTGGTGGAATGGTGCTCGGTACGAAGCGGGTGCATCGCGGTGTCTGGATGGCGGGTGCTGGATTGATGGCAATTGTCGTCTTGAAACTCTTTACTATTGACCTTGGCAATACCGGTACGGTTGCACGAATCGTCTCATTCCTGGGTGTGGGAGTCATGTTGCTGGTCGTTGGTTATTTCTCGCCCGTACCGCCGCGGCAGCCGGACAAACCGCCTGGCTAGCTGAGTCAAATGGATACCGAAGCGCTCGACAATCTAAGAATCGTTCTGGATCCACTGGGCCAGACGGGTGTTGCACTAGCCCTGATGCTGGTCATGTTTGGTGTGGCGCTTGGATTGCGCGTGCAGGATTTTCGGATTCTTGCAGCCAGGCCGTCGCTGTACATTGGCGGAGTCATCGCTCAGGTTGTGTTGCTACCCCTCGTAACGTTCGGCCTGATCCACCTGATATCACCGCCGCCATCCATAGCGTTGGGTATGATCGTGGTGGCGTGTTGTCCCGGCGGGTCAGTGTCCAATCTGCTGACCTACCTGTCTCGTGGTGACGTCGCTGTGTCAGTCGCACTGACAGCCACATCGAGCATGCTGGCGGCGCTATTGACGCCAGCATTGACGTTGTTCTGGGCACAGGCCTATGCGCCAACCGCCGAACTTCTGCTTTCGCTGGACGTAAACCCGATGCTGTTTATCGGCCAGACCACTCTGTTGCTCGCAATACCGCTGGCCGCCGGCATGCTCGTCGCAGCGCGGGCACCCGACGTGGCGGAGCGTATTCGAAAAAGAACCACGGTTGCAGGAGCCGCGGTGCTTGGTGCTACGATCGTGTACGGAATCGTCTATTTTTACCCGGTGCTCTGGCCGGCCGTTGGTTTGCTCGCCAGCGTCACTATCATGCACAATACTGCGGCCTTCGCCACGGGTGCCGTCGTTGGACTGATATTGACGAGACACTCGTCGATACGCCGGGCTCTGACCTTCGAGGTCGGAATTCAAAACTCCGGCCTCGCGCTTATTATATTGCTGGCGCAGCTACAAGGCGTCGGCGGTGCGGCAGCCGTAGCGGCAGTTTGGGGTGTATGGCACCTGATCGCCGGTGGTTTGCTGGCGGTTTCTTACAATTACTTCGATAGAAAAAGGGTAGCTGTTGTCATCGAATGAAATAGATCCGGTCGAATATCGACGGGCGCTGGGCTGCTTCGCAACCGGTGTTGCGGTGGTGACGGCAGTCGACGAGAACGGTGCAAGAGCCGGGATTACGATCAACAGCTTCAATTCTGTGTCGCTGGATCCGCCACTGGTTCTCTGGAGTATCGCGAAGGACGCACAGAGCTTCGATAGCTTTGTCGCGGCAGAGCATTTTGCGGTGAACGTGCTCGGCATGCAACAGCGCGACATTTGCGATCAATTTTCGGTGCGGGGAGCCAACAAATTCAATGGGCTGGATTGCAGTGAAGGCATCGAGGGAGTGCCGATTTTGCCAGCCTATTCTGCTGTTTTTGAATGCCAGGTCGAACACCGCTATGATGGTGGCGATCACACTATTCTGGTCGGCCGGGTTTTGAGGTTTGAAGATCACAAGACCGATCCGCTAATCTTCTATCGCGGACACTATCTCGAATAGATTTTCTGCCTTTAGTTGTGTTTGTGTCGTACGCCAAACGCGACCACGTGGATCAGCGATCCGGACACAAAGGCCTGCAGCATGGCAAGGGTTCTCGCTTCTGCGAGTTCGATAATGGAATCGCCGATAAAATATCCGGCCGCGGTCGCCAGGCTGATCAACGCGAACGCAGCAATGGCAATGATCTTGCCAAAGTTGGGTCGAATCGCCCACCAAAGCGCCATGCCGACAGGGAGTCGGTGCAATATGATGGCATAGGCAAGGCCGGTACCGCTCTGCGGCAGCAGCGCGATGCCGTCAACAATGGCGTGAATCAACAGGCCCATAGCGGCTATAGCGACAATCACCAGATGCGCTGCATCCGTAGCCTTTCTGAATAATCGTTCCAGCAGCACCGGGAAAATAATTCCAAGCACGATGAGAGTGACCGCCAGAGTTCCGCCGTGCTGGATTGCGGCAGGAATAATATGCACAGCGATGATCACCGCAATCGTTATCACGATCAGAGCGTCGAGAACGCGACGTGCTGTTTGATTGTCACGAGCCGCTGCGTAAATCAAAGGACCAAGGAGTAGCGCGGCGATGCTTAGGATCAAAGTCATTCTTTCGGGCAGGTGCCTTGTGAGGGTAGAATGGGGCCATGATTGTGCACCGTATCGCTGGTATTTGCCTGTATTTCTGCCTGACCGTCCTGTTCGTGCAGCAGCATGCGTCCGCACACGGTGGTGTTGTAGAAGAGGGTGATCTGTGCGTTATGAAGGTCAATTATCTGCGTGCGCACTTCAAGATTTATCAACCGCGTGTTGCCGGCCACGAGCAGTATTGTGAAGACATTCCTGTTGCCTCGGAAAGCGTGTTCGTTATGGAATACCAGCACGATTCTTTGTCAGATATGTCAGTCGACTTTCGAATCATTCGCGATGTGACCGGCAAAGGACGGTTCGCGAGAATTGAGGATATTGACGGAATTTCTGACCTCGAAAGCGCGACGGTCTTTTATCGACCGCCGGCCGTCGAGCCCGACGTCTACATGATTAACTATGAGTTCATCGAAGAGGGCGACTTCATTGGTGTTGTTTCGGCAAAACACCCGGAAACCGGCAAAGTGTATGCGGCCGTTTTCCCGTTTGAAGTGGGCTTCACCGGCCTGGGCTACTGGCCATTTTTCATAGGTCTGCTGGTTTTGATTCAACTTCAGTATTTGCTCATGAGCGGTCGGTTGAAGCGCTGGTTTGGAAACAAAACGGTGACCACGGCGAGCGCCATTGTCTGTTTGTTGATGTTTGCGCCGAAGTCGTTCGCCGATGACCTGATCGTTACGTACACGACACCGGATGGCGACCTCGCGATCAATAAAATGCACGGCTGGATTCTGCATATCGAAACTTCCGCCGGGCTCGAAATTGAAGGTGCGATCGTCGATGTTGAAGGAGGCATGCCGGAGCATGATCATGGTTTGCCAACGAAACCGCGGGTGACAGAAGAGTTAGGCGGGGGTGATTACAAACTTGACGGCATGCGTTTTCACATGAGTGGATACTGGGAAGTCGTCGTCAGCATTACGACTGACAGTGGCATCTCCATAATCACGATTCCACTGCAACTGTGAAGTCAGGCTTGTTCAGATTCGCGACAGTATCTGTATTCGCCGCCATCAGCGTCGTGTCGTGTCAGCAATGGTCGTCATCGCCGTCAAACTGGACAGAGTCCGAGGTCGCTGTGCTGCAGTCACTGTGGCTTGAGTCGTTGCCAAAGTTACCGCCGGATCCCAGTAACGCCGTTGCGGATAACCCGGCAGCGGCAGAATTCGGCAGGCAACTGTTCTTCGACGCACGTCTAAGCGCAAACGGTGATGTTTCTTGTGCGACTTGTCACCAGCAGGAACTCCGCTTCACCGATGGACTGCAAAAAGCACAGGCTACCGGCACAACCGCTCGCCATACGCCGAGTATTGTCGGCACGGCCTATAGCCCCTGGCAGTTTTGGGATGGCCGCAGAGACAGCCAGTGGTCGCAGGCGCTGGGGCCACTCGAGGATACGAACGAACACGCGACGAGCCGCGCGCAGGTTGTAAACCTGATTACGGATGATCCCGAGTATCGCGCTACCTACGAATCACTATTCGGTGCCTTGCCTGACTGGTCGGATTCAGATTCGGTGATGCTCAACACAGCTTTCGCGAACATTGGCAAGTCCATCGCCGCCTTCGAACGCACCGTCCTGCCAACAAAATCGCGTTTTGACGAGTATGTGCAGGCTATAGTCGATCACGATGCCGATCGCCAAAGACAGTTATTCAGTGATGATGAAGTTCGAGGATTACGGTTGTTCATTGGTAAAGCGAACTGCATGCAATGTCACAACGGTCCGCTTTTCACCAATCACGAATTTCACAATACCGGGGTCATCAGTTTTCCCGGCGATGTGCCGGATACGGCGCGAGTCGCCGGTGTCAGGGAGGTGATGGCGAACGAGTTCAATTGCCGTGGCCTTTATAGTGATGATGTCGAATTACGTTGCGCCGAACTGGATTTTGCTCGTACGGGTGTCGAGTTGATCGGCGCTTTTAAGACACCTTCACTTCGCAATCTTGAAAATACTGAACCGTTCATGCACAAGGGCCAGATTGGGACAATTGCTGACGTGTTAAATCACTACAACGAAGCCCCGGATGCGATGATCGGTCACAACGAAGCGAAACCTCTCGGTCTTGACAAAAGGGAGCTCGGGCAAATCGAGGCCTTTTTGAAAACACTCGCGGCGCCGGTTTTTGTGGAAACCTCATAAGGACCGGCACATTCATGAAAACTTATGACGCAATTGTTGTTGGTGCCGGACACAATGGTCTGACAAACGCCGCATTTCTTGCCAGGGCGGGACTTGACGTTGTTTGCGTAGAGAAAAACGATTACATCGGTGGTGCCACGGTCAGTCGCAATCTTTACAAGGACTGGTGGTATTCGAATTGTTCCTACGTCTGCAGTCTTCTACGACCGGAAATTTATCGCTCGCTCGAGCTGCACAAGCATGGCTTGCAGGTGACGCCGTATGGCGGTTCGGTACAGTTCATGGAAAGCGGCGACTATTACGGTTCCTACCACGACCCGGAAGTCGCATACCGTGAGATGGCCCGATTCTCACGCCACGACGCGGATGCCTACAAACGATATTCGGCTGACACAATGCGGCAATGTCGTTTTATTCGTGACTTCTTATTGAGCACAGCGCCCGATCCCACCTCTTTCAAACCGAAAGACCTGAAAGAGCTGGCCCGAATTGGCGGCAAGTTCATGGATATGGGAGAGGATCGTATGTATGAAACGATTCGCTTCTGGACGATGAGCGTCGCCGAATATCTTGACGAATATTTCGAGACCGACGTTATCAAAACGGCTCTCTCGGGTAGCGGCATTATCGGTACGGCACTCGGCATACATTCACCGGGCACCGCTTACGTCTTACTGCACCATTACATGGGTGACGTCGATGGCAATGTGGGCTCCTGGGGTTTCGCCCGAGGTGGCACCGGCGCTGTGGCCAAAGCAATTGCGGGAGCACTCGAGGCAGCAGGCGGCGAACTGCGGACCGAGGCAGGCGTTGATCAAATTATCGTCAGGAACGGCAAAGCGGTCGGTGTTGCGCTGGACAACGGCGACGAAATCAAAGCGAATATTGTCGTATCTGCGATGGATGTGAAACGCACCTACCTGACCTGCATGGACAAGAAGGATCTACCCGAGAAATTTTATCGCCGCGTCGAAAACTTCAAAATTCGCGGCTCATCCGGCAAGGTCAACATTGCACTCGACGGCCTACCGACTTTTCCTGCCTTGCCTGAGGGAAGCTCTCTGTATCACAGCGATATGCATTTCATCGACTCGATGGAGCGCATGGAGCGCGCCTACGACGACTGGAAGGACGGCACGTGGTCGAAGGATCCGTACCTCGACATGACAATTCCAACGCTGAGCGACCCGACGATGGCACCGCCGGGCAAACACTTTATGAGTTGTTTTGTACAGTACTGTCCGCGTCAGATTGACGGCAGGGACTGGACCAGTGAAGAAAAGGATGCGTTCGGTCAAACCGTTATCAATCAGATCGCAAATTACAGTCCCGACTTCAAAGATCTCATTTTGCATGCCGAAATTCGCACGCCGCAGGATATCGAGAATGAGATTGGCATCACCGAAGGCAATATATTCCACGGCGAACTGACGATGGACCAGTTGTTGTTTAACCGGCCGATTCCAGGTTATGCGCAATACCGCGGGCCGGTTGATGGCCTGTATATGTGCGGCTCCAGTAATCATCCGGGCGGCGGCATCATGGCGGCACCGGGGGCGAACGCTGCACGGGAGATCCTGAGAGATCTCAAACGTCCCAATACCGTACCGGAGAATTTTGGCGATGACTGACAGTTACGATGCAATCGTAGTGGGCGCCGGCCACAACGGTCTGGTGTGTGCGGCATTGCTGGCCAGGGCTGGCAAGAGGGTGCTGGTGCTGGAAGCGAACGAGCAAGTCGGTGGCGCGGCGATTACGCGCGAGTTCGCCGATGGCTACTCGGTATCGGCCTGTGCACATTTGTTGTATCAGTTGCAGCCCGAAGTTCGGAAGGACCTGAAGCTTTCGCCAAGGCTGGCCAGTGAGGATATGACAACGATCGCGCTGTGTGCAGATGCCAGGCCCATTCGCTTGTCAGCAGGTAGTGTCGAAGGCGTAGCCGATAAAGATGCCGAACAGTATCGTCGCTTTCGTAAACGCATGACGCGTTTTTCGGACCTGTTACGGAAGTTCTTCAATAAGCCGCCGCCGCGCCTGGGAACAAAGGATTTCAAAGATCTTTTCACGCTCGGGCAACTCGGTCTCGACATGCGCATGCTCGGCAGGGAAGAGATGCAGGAGTTTTTGCGCCTGATCGGAATGAATATTCATGATGAGGTTACCGAGCGCTTCGAGAATCCTCTTCTAAGGGGAGCCATCAGTCTTGACGCGGTGCTCGGGACGCACCTCGGTCCGCGATCACCGAATACCATACTGACTTACCTGTATCGACTGGCCGGCGACCACGGTCGTGCGGCGATTCCTGCGGGCGGCATGGGCAGTGTCAGTAATGAACTGGCACACGCCGCTCGCAATGCCGGCGTGACGATTCGAACGGCAATGCCGGTCAAACGCATCGTTATCGATAACGGTCGGGCGACCGGCGTCGAGACGGTTTCCGGTGAACAATTCGACAGTCTCATGGTGATATCGAATGCAGACCCCAGGACGACCGTCTTGAACCTGATTGGAGCGAAGTATGCAGAAACTGGATTCGCGCGTCGCATCACGCACCTTCGAGCCAAAGGTAATGCCGCGAAGCTGCATCTTGCGCTGGACGGACTGCCCGCGATAAAGGGCCTGTCGAAAAAAGACTATGCAGAGCGCATCGTCATCGCACCTGATGAGAACTATGTTGAGCGTGCCTTCAATCCGGCCAAGTACGGCGAGAGCTCGCCGGATCCGGTGATAGAAATTACCTTTCCGAGTTTCTGCGACGAGACTCTCGCCCCGACCGGAAAGCATGTCATGTCGGCCGTGGTGCAATATGCGCCCTATGCCCTGAAGGGTGGCTGGAATGAGGCGGCGAAAGCTGAATTCATGCAAACGATTATTTCTACACTGAGCGAATATATGCCGGACATCGGTCAGCGCATTACGGCCAGTGAATTGCTGACACCGGCAGACATCGAAAGCGAATTCCACATATCCGGTGGCCATTGGCATCATGCCGAGCTGACGCTGGATCAGTTCTTGTTTGTACGACCCGTGAATGGCGCCGCGCAATACCGATTACCGATTGATGGCGTGTATTTGTGCGGCGCTGGTACACATCCGGGTGGTGGCGTTAGTGGTGCCGCAGGTCGAAATGCAGCGCGGACCATCCTGAAGCGGGAGAAAGCCGCATGAGTCTTGTTAGAGAGCCCGTTCACCAGGGGCGATTGAAAACGCCGTTTTACCCACGCGTCGAAAAGCTCGACACCGTTAATCAGTGGCACGAGTGGAAAGGGTATTCGAGTCCTGACGCATTGTATTGCTCCGAAATGGAATACTTCGCCATTCGCAACGGCACGGCCGTATTTGATCTCTCGCCGATGACCAAGTACCGGATCACAGGTCCCGATGCACTCGACTTCCTGAACCGACTGGTGACCCGTGACATGGCGAAGGTTAAGCCGGGCCGAGTGGCTTATGCCGTGTGGTGCGATGATCAGGGTCAGGTGATAGACGACGGAACGATTTTCCATCTGCGCGAGGGCGAGTACCGGCTTTGCTCGCAGCAGCGCCATTTCGCGTGGTTCCAGGCAGCCGCAATCGGCTTCGATGTGTCGATCGTTCACGAAACGGAGGACATCGCGGCGCTGGCGGTTCAGGGCCCGACATCATTCAGCGTACTCAATAACATGGGCATTCAAGGACTCGATGCGCTGAGGCCCTTCGGTCTGATGCACGTCGATTTTCAGGGCGCGGAGATGATGGTGTCGCGTACAGGTTTTACGGCAGATCTGGGTTACGAGCTATGGATGGATCCGGTTAAAGCGCTGGACCTCTGGGACGCGTTGTTCGAAGCCGGCAAGCTGCACAAGATTCGAGCGATCGGAACAGAGGCACTGGAGCTGGCGCGTATCGAAGCGGGATATCTTGCACCGTATGAGGAGTTTTTGCCGGCCGACGAAACCATTCGTACAGGGCGATCCCGATCACCGTTCGAGCTCGGTCTGGGCTGGCTGGTTGACTTCAAGAAACCCAATTTCAATGGTCGTCGCGCGCTGGCTGAAGAAAAGCGCAATGGTTCGAAATGGCAGCTGGTAAAGCTTGATATTGACGGCAACAAGGCCGCGCATCATTCCTACATCTTCGCTAAGGAAAAGGGCAATAAAGATGAAATCGGGTTTGTGACGTCTGCCGCATGGTCGCCGGTGTGCAAACAAAATATCGCTATAGGCACGGTGCTGGCACCGCACGGCAAGCCGGGTGATACGGTTTGGGTTGAGGTTTACTATCAACGCGAGATGCACTGGAATCGCGCCATGGCGAAAGCGAGGATCGTCGACAAGCCGTTCTGGTTCCCGCCACGGCGAGGGGCAACGCCACCGGGCCCTTATTAGCAGGTACTAATGCGGACGCAAGATTCAACTTTTATCCGCCTCCTGGAGCGCGATCAGCCGCTACTACTCGACGGCGGTCTGGCGACTCAACTGGAGAAACAGGGCTGTGATATCGGCCATGAGCTCTGGTCGGCGTCTTTGCTGCAATCGAATCCTGAAGCGATTGTCGTTGCACACCTTGCCTATCTGGCAGCTGGTGCCGAATGCCTGGCGACGGCCAGCTACCAGGCGAGTCGTGAGGGCTTTGGAAAACACGGACTGTCGGTCGCCGAAGCCGATGCCTTGATGTTGTTATCGGTTGTGCTGGCGAAGCGAGCCCGCAAAGAGGCGGGCTCTGACGTTGCAATCGCAGCAAGTCTTGGCCCTTATGGCGCGATGTTGCACGATGGCTCCGAATACTCCGGTAACTACAGTGTTTCAGCGCAGGTGCTGCGCGACTTTCATAGTGCCCGGCTCAAATTATTTGATAGCGCCGGTGCAGACGTCATTGCTCTCGAGACCATTCCTTCCCGTCAGGAAGCAGAGGTTCTTGCCGAGTTGCTGCTCGAATGCGAAACACCGTCCTGGATCAGTTTCTCCTGCCGTAACGAGCGGCAAATCTGCGATGGCACGAACCTGGCCGAGGTGGCCAGTCTGTTTGTGGATCACCCAACGGTTGTCGCCGTTGGCATCAACTGCACGCCACCACAGTACGCGCCGGCCTTAGTTCGTGAGTTGCGTGCCGCAACGCCGGACAAGTTTGTCATGTCGTATCCGAATTCGGGTGAGACTTACAATGTTGCGGGCAACCGCTGGTCAGGCGCGGTCACGCCCGGTGATTGCGCGGTGGTCGCTGGTGAATTGATCGGCGCGGGCGCAAAAATTGTTGGCGGCTGTTGTCGTATGGGCCCGGAACACATCAGCGCAATTGCGTCGCTGATCAGCGATTCTTATCGATAATAATGTCCGGAAGATCGGAGAGCGTGTCGAGCGCGTACAAAATGCATTGCGTAATGCCCTCGAATGGATCGGTTAGAGTCCCGTCGAGGTCGAAGTAGACGTGGGTTGTCACTAGCTGTTCATTGCCTTTGCGAGTTTCTTTTTGGCGGCAGCCAGTGATTCTTTTGTCACGACCGGTTCGTCAGCCACGGCACGCATTTCATGTAGTGCCGCTTCAACGTCGGTTCCGGCCAACCACCCGACAACGGTTGCTACTTTATTTTTGTCATCGTCAACAACCGCGTCAGCATCACCGTCCAGGATGGCGATACGATGTTTGCAGGAGTTACCAAAGCTGCCAGCAGGGCAGGTACAAAGTGCTGTCAGGCTTGCGCCATCTTTGATGAAGGTCATCTCGTACGGATCGGGGGATGAGCCTGTGACTTGCATTGTTATCTCTTCCATTGGATACCCGGTGTGCTCAGTGTGGACTTAGGCGCTATGGCAAATTCAGCCGAATCAGAACGTGCCCCGTTTGTTCATGAACGTATTCGTGGTCGAAAACAAAACCGTAGCGATCGTAGAAACGACGACCGATTACGTTTTCCTTGAAAACATCGAGGAAAATAGTTTCGCGCAAGGTTGCCGCGTGATCCATTAACGCCCGTCCTGCACCTTGTCCTTGTGAGTCGGGATGAACAAATATCGCACCTACCTCGTCGCCGATCAAAGCAACAAACCCAATGACGGTATTGTCAGCCTCAAACACCCAGGTTTCAGCGTTGGGTATATAGACGTTCCGAATATTGTCCGGTTCTCCGGCGAGAAAATCCGCAGGCAGAAATGATGTAGCGATTTCGCTGGCCGCACGCCAGATCTCGATCAGCGTCTCCAGATCTTTCGTTTCATATTGTCGAATCATTTGTTCTCAGGCCTTGCTCGCTAACGACGTTTTGTATCCAGCCAATACGCGACCGCGGCAAACACGAAATAGGATGCGAGGGCGGATATTGCCATAACCACCTTACTGTCACCCTGAAAGGGGCCGAAGATGTTTGCGATGTTAGCCAGGAGCAAGAAAATCACGAAGACGGTCATGCCGTACTTTCCCACTGCTGTCATCGGAGACGTTGATCGGAGGTATACCCAAAGGGCCGCTAGCAGAATTACGGCTTCCAGAGCGTAAGTCGCTATAGCGTTATTCCAAAGCCCGAAACCCAACTTGACTGAAGTATCACTCCAGAGCGGCAGATCCGGCGTGTGCACCATCAAATCCAGTAACCAGTGTGAAAAAACGGCCAGAGCGACGACGATTGCCACCGATTGCTTCTTCACCACTACCCACCGGAACAGCCCATAGGCTGCAATGGCCCAGAGTGTGGATGCCACGAGACTGTGCGTAAACGGCATGTATTCCAATTCGAAATGAGTGGACTGCGTAAAACTTTCAACGATGTTTACTCGCTCAATACCCAACAAGACAAGCGGAAAAAACAGGATATCGACGAACTGAACCGCCAGGAACAATACCCCGAGCGACACTCTGTTTTCGAACCTTTTAAGCGCCAGGCTTGCAGCGTAGTGACCGACGAACATGGCAGACCCCTTTATTTACCTTATTGTCTTCGCTCAATAGTGGCGGCGGCTTCGCGGACGCAAGAAATGCATTGTTAGGTGTCACTTCGCACGGGCCTAAACTGGTTATTCGGCCCGGGTGTTAGGTAAACGATCTGACTTGGTTCGATGATATCAACGCGGTGCCACATTCCTTTTGGAACTACCAAACCGTCTCCAGGCCCTACATCGGCGTCCTGTTCATCGTCGTCAAGAAAGATAACTTTGACTCTGCCAGATATGAGATAGAGGATTTCGTCACCGTCGGGGTGCATCTCGCCACCGTGTGGTGAATTCTCGGACATCTTCGCCACGCCGAAAGTTACTCCGGAAAACGGAACCGGCGGGTCCGGCCTTTCTGGCATTTTCGACGCGGTGAGGTCGTCATCAAGTCCGACTATATGCGCCGAGGGATCAAAGAATGTCGGTTTGACCATGGTACTCCCTCAAGACTTATGGAAATGGTGATGCTGACGCCTAACGTTTAAGCTAACTTGAAACCCAGCGTACGGCGGCATTCTTGCGGATGCAAGAATGATGACGGGAGTGGTTTGCAAGACGCATTGTTAGAAGGCTGCTACCTCGGAGGTTCATACGGCCGTGGTCTAGTAGCAATCAAAACCCCATCTGGCCCCACAAGTGTCTCCGGCAACAATGAGGTTTGCAGATGGGATGATTTGATTTTCTTCGCGCACTTTAGTCCACCGGCAGCGTTAACGAGCGCCCAACTATGATTACGCCCTACGGGCGTCAGAACACGCACCTGCTTTTTCGGAAATCGCTCTAGTACCATTCGAATCGGTGGAGCAAGATCTGAATCAGCCGAAATAAGCAGCGCTCTATCGAACCGATCGTTATATGCATCATCGAGCATTTGGAGCGCAATATTTACATCGGTCTCTTTTTCCTCGTGGGTTTTCCATCGAGCTTTGCAGCTATGACAACCTCGGCTTTTTTCTTTGAATTGGCCGAGAATCGGAATGACGCCTGTGGCTTCCAGAGCTGCGACATACTCTCGATGTCTGCGATATGCGTCCGGGCGCCAGGTCGCATAAGCGCTGAAATAGAATACGCCCTCCAGCGAAAAATGGGACTTCGGAGCGAATACCTCGCACAACGAGCGAAGATCGAGCCACTGCTGATGCCGTTGGCCAGATTCTTTTACGGCATGGTACAAATTGAAGCCGTCTATGTACGCATTGACTCGAATTATTGGCCCCAGAAATGAAAATGCCCGCAGACCGGGGCCTACAGGCGCCGCGAAGCCGAACTACGCGGGATGAATGACTGTATTCTACGCCTGATCACCTGCGTGGGGCAAGGTCGAAATATTGCTCGAAATCACAAATTTGCGACGATCTTTCTAGGTTCTAACGTTTAAGCTAACTTGCGCCTAGCATAAGGCGAGAAACTTGCGTCAGCAAGTTCACGCCTGGAGTCGGAGCGGCAAGTGCAGCGCATTGTTAGTGAGCGTGTTGGCATTCTCGAAGCTGCACGGACTCGAAGACTCGAAACCCGGCTTGGAAGATGCTGGATGAGCGGCCGGGGACGGTGCTCTCTCAACCAAGACCACCGCTTGCCGACACAAAATGTTTGAATCTTGCGCACCGGTGAAAATAAGATATTGGTCGCTACTGCCGCAGTTCTTTGCGACTGCCAAGACCCGGTTGCGGCGGCCAACAAACGCGTGTGGCAAAGCTGTTGAGAAAGACAAGATGGAAGGAATATTGTCGCGCTAGCAGATGCCAGCAAAGGTCAAAGAGGGCTTCAACAAATATTGTGGCGGTGTTTCCGACTCAAATCATCGGCGAAAAACCGAGAATGCCTGCAATCATTCACTCTCCGCACTCAATTTTCGTGAATGGCCGGAACGCACACTAACGTTTAAGCTAACTTGAAACCCAGCGTACGGCGGCATTCTTGCGGATGCAAGAATGGTGACGGGAGTGGTTTGCAAGTGCATTGTTAGGCTGCGGTGCGCAATTCATTGATCTGGACTCTTTGAGTCACCAACAACTCTCAATCTCTCAAACCAATATTCGACAATAGCTGCAACAACGGCAATACCGGCGATCTTAAATTTGTTGGTCGTATCGAAACCACTGAATGAAAACCAAATAATCCCAGGTATGAGCAATATCATCGCCAACCGGTGACGCGACTTAGTGGCCCCAGTTAGGTCAAGAACTGCCCGGCATTCCGGACAATCGAAGGCTTTTCGGTAGCGTCTAGATGGCTTGTGAAATAACGGCAGGCGCCATCCACAGCTGTCGCAGCGCGCACCAAAGGAAAAAGTTGTTTGATAAGGTCTGTGTTCCGAACGTGACTCTACATCAGTCATTAGCGCTGCCTAACGTTTAAGCTAACTTGAAACCCAGCGTACGGCGGCATTCTTGCGGATGCAAGAATGATGACGGGAGTGGTTTGCAAGTGCAGCGCAATGTTAGGTTGCAATGCTCCTGAGGTTCCACTCCCTAATAAGGTTCAGCCAGCGGAAGAATGACCACTCCAGTGTCTTCTCCCACCTGTAACGTTATCTCAACAGTATCTCGGCCCCAATGGTAGCGAGTCTTGCCGTCCCTCTGATACTCAATTCGATATCGTTTACCGAGCTCAATGCGGATCACGATATAGTCTTTCAGGTAGTCAGCTATCGGTGTCGCTGGACTGTCCGGAGTTCGGTGCATTCCGTGTGTCACCCGCAGCGTTCCCAGCTCTAGATCACGTAGCTTCGCCAGGTTGGCTTCACTCAGCGTTTTGGGAGTTCCGCCGATTGCGACACGGAAGATCTTGGCATCGTCTGTTTCCGGATCCAAAGCGATTTCAAGTTCTATCGAATAATGTGGGGCTGGCAATGTTCCAGATATCGCGAGTTGATGCTGATGAACGAGCATATCTTCAAAACCGTATGCGCCGAGAGACGTCAATAGCAAGAAGTACGTTACCGATAAACGGATAGCGGTTGATGCTCTTTTTGAGAGTGCTCCCATTGCGAACCTAACGTTTAAGCTAACTTGAAACTCAGCGTACGGCGGGATTCTTGCGGATGCAAGAATGATGACGGGAGTGGTTTGCAAGTGCAGTGATGAAATGGACTCCTCCAAGTTTTCTCGGCATCGCAATGTGCCAACATTCGGGTGTGAAAACATGAATGTCCCTACCAGGAGGAGTCCGCTA
>JAJFKR010000026.1 GCA_021773095.1 Woeseiaceae bacterium
TGCAGGTGCATGAAGCTGACGTAAAGAGCGTGCGCCGCATGCTCCCTTATAGTTAAGAGGAGATTGAGAGATGGCCAGAGTTAAGAGTGGCGTAACCGCCAAAGCCCGCCATAAGAAAGTCCTCGGTAAAGCGAAGGGCTATTACGGTGCGCGTAGTAAATTATTCAAGACAGCCAAGCAGGCTGTTATCAAAGCCGGTCAATATGCATACCGCGACCGACGTCAGCGCAAGCGTCAGTTCCGCGCATTGTGGATCACCCGCATCAATGCTGCAGCCCGTTTGCATGGCCTGTCGTACAGCCGTCTTATAAACGGACTGAACAAGGCGGAGATAGAGGTTGACCGCAAGGTATTGGCTGACATCGCCGTACACGATCCTGAAGCATTTGGTGCGATCGCTGCGGCTGCCAAGGCTGGTCTCGAACTCAAGACCGCTGCCTGATTGAATCTTGAGTTGGGCGCGGCGACGCGCACCCGACTCGAGAATCCTCAAAATGCAGGCACTCAGCGAGCTAATCGATCAAGCCACGTCTGAAATAGACGACGCCACCGATCTTGCGGCACTGGACGCGGTCCGGGTTTCCTATTTGGGCAAGAAGGGCGAGCTCACTGCTCGCCTGAAATCTCTGGGCCAGCTTCCGCCGGAGGAGCGCTCAGGTGTTGGACAGGAAATCAACAGGGCCAAGCAGGAGGTCCAGGGACGACTGAATGCTCGTCGCGAATCCCTTGACAGCGCTGCGCTGGAAGAGAAACTGGCTGCCGACGCCGTCGACGTCTCGTTGCCGGGTCGTGGTTCTTCAATCGGTGGTCGACACCCCGTTTCGCGTGCCCAGGCGCGCATCGAACGGATTTTCGCCAACGCCGGCTTCGGGATTCGTTCGGGCCCGGAAATCGAAGATGATTATCACAACTTCACGGCACTGAACATTCCGGAGAACCATCCGGCAAGAGCGATGCACGATACGTTCTATCTGCCGGGCGGCAATCTGCTGCGCACACACACTTCGCCGGTTCAAATTCGCTCTATCGTCACCGAAGGTGTGCCGATCCGAATCATAGCGCCGGGCAGGGTCTATCGATGTGACTCCGACCAGACGCATACGCCGATGTTTCATCAGGTCGAAGGCCTGGTCGTCGATGAAAACATCAGTTTTGCGAATCTGAAGGCGGTATTACACGAGTTTGTTGAGGCATTTTTTGAACGCAAGGCAGAGCTTCGATTTCGTCCGTCCTATTTCCCGTTCACCGAACCGTCAGCCGAGGTGGACGTGCGTTGGGGTGACGACAAATGGCTCGAGATACTGGGTTGCGGCATGGTGCATCCAAACGTACTCGAAAGTGCCGGCATCGACTCAGAAAAATACACGGGCTATGCATTCGGCATGGGCATCGAACGTTTGGCAATGTTGCGCTACAACGTAACGGACCTCAGGACGTTTTTTGAGAACGATCTGCGTTTCCTCGGGCAATTCAGGTAATCACGATGAAGATTGCAGAATCCTGGTTACGTGAATGGGTGAATCCCGAGCTTGATACTGAGGCATTGAGCCATCAGTTAACGATGCTCGGTCACGAAGTAGACGGCATCGAATTTGATGGTGCCGGCTTAGCCGACATAGTGATTGCAGAGGTTTTGAAAGTCAGCAAGCATCCGGATGCGGACAAACTCAGTTTGTGCAATGTGAACGACGGCAGTGATGAACTGGTTGATGTCGTATGTGGCGCACCCAACGTCGTGCAAGGCATGAAAACGCCCTTTGCAAGACCTGGCGTAACACTTCCGAACGGAATGAAACTTCGCAAAGCGAAAATTCGTGGTGTCGTTTCAAACGGGATGCTTTGTTCGGCTGTTGAACTGGGCCTTGGCGACGAGTCCGATGGCATCATGTCATTGCCGCAGAATGCGGAAGTGGGATCGCCGTTAGTCGATTTTTTGGTGCTCCCTGACGCGATAATCGATCTGGATCTGACACCGAATCGTGGTGATTGCTTCAGCGTGCTCGGTATTGCCCGGGATGTATCTGCACTGACAGGGGCTGAGCTCAAAGACACCTCTGTTGTAGCAGTTCCCGCGACGATCAAGGATACCCAACCAGTTGAGTTGGTCGAGCCATCCGGTTGCCCGAGATTTGCCGGACGTGTCATTCGCGGCATTGATTTGAGTGCGGAATCACCTGTATGGATGACAGAACGTCTGCGACGTGCCGGCTTGCGGGCGATATCACCGGTCGTGGATATCACCAATTACGTCATGCTTGAGTTCGGACAGCCCTTGCACGCCTACGATTTTGGCCTGTTGCAGGGGCCAATCAAGCCGCGCCTGGCCAAATCCGGGGAAAAAGTGACGCTGCTGGACGAAAATGAGGTCGAGTTGACTGCCGATACATTGGTTATCACCGATGACAGCGGTCCAATCGGAATCGCCGGCATTATGGGCGGGCTTAGCACCGCCGTTAGCGACAAAACCACCGACGTATTCTTTGAGGCGGCATTTTGGTCGCAGGATTTCATCGCGGGCCGTGCTCGCGCATACGGTATGCACACGGATGCATCGTTGCGTTTCGAACGCGGTGTCGATCCGGCCGGGCAGGGCAGAGCAATCGAACGAGCAACGCAACTACTGCTCGAAATTGCAGGCGGTGATGCAGGTCCGTTAGTTGACGAAATTATCGAAGAGCACTTACCGGTTCGGGGCGAAATCGCGCTGCGAAAAGATCGTCTGACACGACTACTGGGTCTGGAAATTGATGATGCCAAAGTCGAACAAATTCTTTCGGGTTTGATGATGAAAATTGCGCCCGCAGACGGTCGCTGGAACGTCACGGCCCCCAGTCATCGATTCGATATCGCGATTGAAGCTGACCTCATTGAGGAAGTTGCACGCATTCACGGTTACGATTCGATTCCAGAGACGACTGCATTTTCAGAGGCGCCGCTCGAAACGGTAACCGAGTCCAAAATAGATATCGGGCTGGCCGCCGCCACTTTGATCGCTCGTGATTATCAGGAAGTAGTGACCTATAGCTTCGTCGATGAGACGGCCAACTCAGCTTTCACGGGATCGGCATCCGAGCTCGTTTTGAGTAACCCGATTTCGTCCGAGATGTCAGTCATGCGCGCTTCATTGTGGCCGGGACTGGTTGCTGCGGCTGCCACGAACAGTGCCAGGCAACAGGACAGGATACGCTTATTCGAAGCCAGCAAATCATTTCACGGAAAGCTCGGTGCACATACCGAAGTTGTCCGTATTGCAGGTCTGGCAGCCGGTCCGGTACGGCCTGAGCAGTGGGGAAGTGCGACAGAAGGCGTTGATTTCTTTGATATTAAATCCGATGTTGAAGCGTTGCTGTCACTGGCAACTCATGCTGGCGAGTGTCATTTTAAGGCTGCAGAACATGCTGCGTTGCAACCCGGACAGACAGCAGAGATCATTCGCAACAATGAGGTGATCGGTGTGCTTGGCAAACTTCATCCCAGGCTTGCGAAGAATTATGACTTGAAAAAAGCAGTGTTCCTGTTCGAGCTGGATGCGGAAAAATCGCTGTCAAGCAGTGCTCCGGTTGCTGCTCCGATATCAAAATATCCGGCGATTCGTCGTGACATTGCCGTCATTGTGGACGACAAAATATACGCCGACCAAATCGTAAATGCTGTCGCGGCGACTTCGCCAAAGTTGATTCAAGATGTCAGGATATTTGACATATATAAGGGCGCGGGGATAGAAGCTGGGCGAAAAAGCGTCGCAATAGGCTTGATTTTGCAGGAAACATCGCGCACCCTTACTGACGATGATGCGGACATCGTAACGGCCGCAGCAGTCAAGAAATTGGAAGATCAATTCGCGGCAGTTCTAAGAGATTAAACCGGATGGCACTGACAAAAGCAGATATGGCCGAGTCGTTGTTCAATGAGCTTGGTTTGAACAAAAGAGAAGCCCGCGAGTTAGTCGATATGTTTTATGAGGAGCTGCGTGCATCACTCGCAGTTGGGGAGCAGGTCAAACTTTCCGGATTTGGAAATTTCGACCTTCGGGATAAAAAAGAACGCCCTGGCAGAAACCCGAAAACCGGACAGGAAATACCCATTAGTGCTCGACGTGTGGTGACCTTCCGGCCAGGACAAAAACTAAAGGCCCGAGTGGAAGCCTATGCTGGAACCGGGGAATAACGACGAACTTCCTCCAATACCTGGTAAGCGCTACTTTACGATAGGTGAAGTCAGCGATCTGTGTGCGGTTAAGCCGCATGTACTTCGGTATTGGGAGCAAGAGTTCCCACAACTAAAACCTGTTAAACGACGGGGCAACCGTCGCTATTATCAGCGTCAGGACGTTTTGATCATTCGACAGATCAGAAGTCTCCTGTATGACGAGGGATTTACGATCGGTGGTGCTCGTCAGCGTCTCACGGGCGAAAACGCCAAGTCTGATGTAACTCAAAGTCAACAGATAATCAAACAGATACGCACGGAACTTGAACAAGTTCTTAAGATTCTGCGCCGCTGAAATCTTAACTTCCCAAGCTTACTCGCGGCAAGTATCATTGCCGCCCTGCACAAGCGCGCGGTATGCGCTCTGTAGGAGCGCGTGATACGCGCGAATCAACACGGTCGGGGCGTAGCGCAGCCTGGTAGCGCACCACAATGGGGTTGTGGGGGTCGGAAGTTCGAATCTTCTCGCCCCGACCAATTTTTACTGAACCAGATCCGGTAAATTGCGCATGAATCTTCCCAGGGTTTCAATATCAAATCCCGTTGCTGTCGTGGCGGCAGTGATTCTCGTGTTGTTGATGGGCGCTATCGGCTTATCCCGATTGCCGGTGCAAATGATTCCCGATGTCGAGCGCTCGTTCATTCAAATAACGACCGGTTGGCGGTCCGCCGCACCTGAGGAAATTGAATCAGAGATTATCGAACCGCAGGAAGATGTTTTGCGTGGCTTGCCGGGCCTCGAAAAAATGGATTCATCCGCTTCGAGCGGTAGTGGCAGCATTAACCTGATGTTCTCGGTCGAGACCGATTTGCAGCGCGCGTTGATCGAAGTCATCAACAGATTGAACCAGGTGCCGCGTTACCCAAGTGATGTCACCGAACCAAGGATTTTTGCCGGCCAGGACAGTTTCGGTGCTGCCATTGCCTGGTTTTCATTGATGACGGCCGAAGGCAATTCACGTCCAATAGCGAGCTATAGCGATTTCATGCGCGAAGTCGTGCAAGCACGGATTGAACGGGTTCCTGGCATCTCAAACTCGAACGCCTACGGCGGTAGAGATAACGAGGTTCGAATCGCGTTTGATCCCTATGAAGCTGCGGCGCTGGGTGTAGAAATACCTGCGCTTGCACAATTAACCGGCAATCACACCGATACGTCGAGCGGTAGCAGCGATATCGGCAGGCGACAATACACGCTGCGTTATGCGGGCCAGTACGATTTGCAGAATTTCGGGGAGATGGTGCTCGACTGGCGAGGCGGCAATCCAATTCGTCTTAGGGATATCGCAACGGTTGAAATTCGCATGCGCGACACGTCGGGTTTCATGTTGCACAACGGCCATGACTCGATCGCCTTCAACGCTCAGGTGGAAAAGGGTGTCAACGTCCTGAACGTTATGGATGACTTGAAGGCCGCCGTAGAAGAACTTCGCACCGGCGTGTTAGCTCGTGAAGGAATTGAGATAACGCAAAGCTACGACGAGTCTGTCTACATTAAAGACTCAATTACGATGTTGAGAACCAACCTGTTGCTTGGTATCGGTTTGGCTGTTGGAGTGCTTTGGTGGTTTTTGCGCCGGTTTCGGGCGACTTGTGTCGTGGCGCTGGCCATCCCGATATCATTGTTTACCGGCTTCCTGGTCATGCAGGTCACTGGTCGAACGCTCAACATGATCTCGCTCGCTGGCCTGGCATTTGCGACGGGCATGGTCTTGGATGCGGCGATCGTTGTGCTCGAGAACATTGTTCGATTGCGCGAGAAAGGCAAGCCCTCTGAGGAAGCTGCCGTTATGGGCTCTACTCAGGTTTGGGGCGCATTGATTGCGTCTACTGCGACGACGGTCGTCATCTTCCTGCCAATCCTTTTTCTGAAAGACGTATCCGGCCAATTGTTTGCGGACGTCGCGCTGGTTATTTCGGTTGCTGTTACCGCATCACTTTTTATCGCCGTTACCGTTATTCCGACAGCGGCATCCAAGTGGCTAAAGAACGCCAAACTCAGCGATCCGCATAGTCACTGGTGGGACGCGGCAACGAAGAAAATAATGGCCATCACGGATAGCCGTCGAAACCGCAGATCATTGATTGGGGGCTTGTTTGCCGGCGCAGTAGTTCTGACCTGGTTATTGATACCGCCCGCGGATTACCTGCCGAAGGGCGAACAAGGTTGGATTTTTGCGTTTGTCAGCTTGCCACCGGGTCAAAGCGTTTCCGCCGGGCAAGAAGAATTCGTCGACGTCGTAACCAAGAGAATGGAACCTTATTTGCACGAAGGTGCCGAATCGCAGTTGCAGGTGTACTTCATGGGGATGTTCGGATCTAACGCATTTGTAGGTGGCAGGACGATCGACCCGAGAGACTCCGGTGCGTTCATTGACGTATTGGGCAACGAGATTCTTGCAGGTTTCCCAGACACGATGGCGTTTGTTCAACAGTGGGGTATTTTCGATCGACTGAGCAGCGGCGGCGATATAGAACTGAATATTCAAAGTCGCGACATGGATGCAATGCTTGCGGCGGGACGCGCAGGCCTTGGGCTGGTCGCCCAATATCTTCCGGGTGCTCAGGCCAGACCGGTACCGGGCGTCGATATAGCGGAGCCCGAATTGCGACTGTTGCCCGACGAACGCCGGATTGCTGAAGCGGGCTGGAGTCGCCAACAGATGTCCACAGTGGTGGGTGCGTTGGGCGATGGCGTTTATGTCGGCGATTATTTCGATGGCGACCGACGAATGGATATCGTACTGCGAGCTCCTGAGTGGTCGAGTCCCGAGCAACTTGCGTCGACACCGCTGTCGACGCCAGCCGGTGGGATTCAATCGTTGGATCAGATGGTCACCATGGTACGGACCGCCGGGCCCATCGAAATAAGACGCGTTGACCGGCGTCGAGCTTTGACGCTCGTTGTCACTCCGCCCGAAGGCGTATCGCTGGAAGAGACGATTGCAATATTAAAAGAGTCCGTAGAGCCCAAATTGATGAGCTATTTGCCCAGTGACGGAGAAATCAGCTACTACGGTAGCGCGGATGACCTACAGATCGCGCTGGCTAATATGGCGCAGAGTTTTACTTTGGCGATCATCGTATTGTATTTGCTTATGAGTGGCTTGTTTCGATCCTTCATTGATAGTTCGCTTGTTATTGCAGCGTTGCCGCTGGCAATCGTCGGTGGCGTTGGCTTATTGCGCATCATGAATTTGCCGATGGACCTCTTGACTATGATCGGCTTTATCACTTTGCTCGGTCTGGTGGTCAACAACGCCATATTACTCGTACACCAAACGCGCGTCGCGGAGCGTGAGGGCCTGGATCGCCGAAGTTCGGTTGAGCAGGCCATTCGACGTCGTTTAAGGCCGATCCTGATGAGCACATTGACCAGTATATTTGGGATGTTGCCGTTACTCCTGATCCCGGGTCCTGGCTCGGAGGTTTATCGCGGACTCGCGGCGGTAATCGTCGGTGGCATGGCGGTTAGCACTGTATTCACGCTTATTTTTCTTCCAAGCCTGCTGCGATTAGGGGAAACTGTGAGTGCGGCATCTATTCCAGCCGACGACGCCGTGCCTGCGGGCTGAATGATGATCAGGAACTCCAACAAAATTAGATTCGCAACGCTCATTCTTCTGAGTATCACGGGCACTAATAGTGTTGCTCAGGAATGGGGGCCGGCACGAGTTGTGACTGATTACGCGACGATGCAAATGCTGGCACCGTCGGTCGAGGTCCCGGGAACCGTAGTGAGTCGCTACGACTCGCGGTTGGCCGCCGAACTGGAGGCCAAGCTCACCTGGATTGCAGAAGTTGGAACAGAGGTCTCCAAGGGCGATACGGTGGCCCGATTAGAGGACTTCACATTCAAGATTCGGGAGATGGAGGCAGAGAGCCTGGTCGAGCGGGAGCAGGCGCGAGTGACGTTCCTTGAGTCTGAGTTGCAGCGCCTGGAACAGCTTTCGGGTCAGAATCTTTCCGCAAAAAGTCAACTGGACCAAACAGCGTCGGATCTCGCGATTGCCAGGAGTGATCACCGAATCGCACAGGCCAAACTCGGATACGCTCAAATAGCGATGCACGTCACACAAATCCGGGCACCGTTCGACGGTGTGATTACCGAGAGACTGAGGAATTTGGGTGAACGCCTGACGACTGCCGATGAAGTTGTTCGGCTGGTCGATCCAAACTCACTGGAAATTGTTGCCAGGGCACCATTGAGCACGGTTAACTTTATTGAGAAAGGCGACGTGCTCTCGATCAGCAACGATTACCGCACTGGCGATGCACCTGTTCGTACGATCGTGCCATTCGGAAATCCACAATCCCATATGTTTGAGATTCGTCTCGATGCCACCCCGGAACTCTGGACTGTGGGTGAGAGCGTTCGCTTGAGCATGCCGACAGCGGAGGCTAAAGAGGTTCTGGCTGTTCCAAGGGACGCACTTATTCTGCGCCGCGAAGGCGCATCCGTCTTCAAAGTGACGGATCAATCGGCGGTTAGCCAGGTCAAAGTCGTCGTCGGGTTGGGGGCCGGAGCGCTCATCGAGGTTTTTGGTGATTTAGCTGCCGGTGATGAAGTCGTGATTCGCGGTGCGGAAGGCCTTAGTGACGGTGCGACAATCGATATTGTCCGCGCTGCTGTGGATTAGGCGGCAGTCGGGGCGAGCAACTTCTTGTCCTGAATACCCAAAAGAATCGGCTGCGCGGATTCCCGGTAGATATTCACCTTGGCATTAAACGCAACACGTGACAGCCCGTGTTTGTCTTTGATGGTGAGGCGTCGAATATTGAACTGTCCGGAACCCATATTTTCACCGGTCAGATAGCATTTGATTGCAGTTACACGCTCACCGGACAGTTCCATACCACTAAGCCGAGATAGATTGCCTTGTGCACGCTGCAGGAAGGTCACGGCATCGACGTTGGGTTGCACGGTGACTTCACCATTGTCATTTTCGATTTCAATGTCTGCCATGAAATCTCCGACCAGAATCTGACCGGGCTGTGCCGCATCAATCATGCGCGCGAGTTCGATGGTCACGTCTCCGACAATAAAATCATGCGTTGTCGGATTCAACCCCTCAGCCTGATGGAATTCGTAGCAACTACCGACATGAAAACAGGCGCGAAGGCGGGGCACGGAATTCGTTGCGGACTTGCTTTTGGCAATTGCGTTGTCGGCCAGCACGATGTGCATAAAATGATAGAGGTTCACGCTTGCCTCGAGCCCCTCATCGCGATTCCAGATGTAGAATCCGTCGCCGCTTGAAGAACGGGCGAAATCGATATCAACGTCGGCCTCGAGCATTTTCGCGTGCGCCGAGTTAAGGGAATAAGACAGACTGTTCAATTGTGTCATTTGCTCAAATGGTGTCAGCAGGCTGAAACCAACAATGTCGAACAAGGTCACGGCACGGCTGGGTACATAATTGATGCCGTATTTTCGAATCATCTTCTCGATGATCTTTGTCTCTACTTCGCTGCCGTCAAGCGGTACACGCAACGGGATGTTTGTCGGTTCGACATCGAGGAGTCGCGCAACCTTTTGCATTTGCTCGATGGAAAGTTGGCGATCACCGGAAATCAGCTCGGTTATAAATCGAGGTGAGACCCGCGGCGGCATAGCTCCGTCCCGAGCCGATGTGTATTCGGCAATTGCGTAGTGCGGCACTACCAGGATAAGAATATTTTGATCCGACGGCGCCCAGCTCAAAATACTATTTTGACCGAGAGACCAGTGGTTGCGCAGTGCGGTCTCAACGTGGGTCAAATTGCTGCGTTGACGCAAACCCATTTGCTGCGCAAGGCCGGCCAACTGATCAAGATACGGCGAATAGTCGGCTATTCGTCGAATCCCGGATTGCGACAGATCATCTAGTTCCATACATTGGCTCGAAGCAACTTTCGCGAAGGTGGATTCTCTGCCACAGTTCGCCAGAATAAACTAATTCACTCTTATAAACAGCGCATGTCAATACGCATTGTGGCATTTTACATAACAAATGACTCCTTCCGGACCTAATATTGCGGCGATCCGCGCTTTGCGCGACCGTTTGACCGAGCAGGCGTTCTGTACGCCTGTAATACGCTGCCCCGCCATCGAAAGCGCGATGGGCAATCGAACCCGTGTATTTGCCAAACTTGAGTTCCTGCAGCGCACCGGAACGTTCAAGGCGCGTGGCGCACTGGCCACTCTGCACGGTCTTACGAAGCAACAACATAAACAGGGTGTGACGGCGGTCAGCGCCGGTAATCACGCAATTGCGACGGCATTTGCTGCGCAGGCGGTGGGTACTACGGCGAAGGTCGTCATGATTCGAACAGCAAACCCGTCCCGAGTTGCCGCCTGCAAAGCATACGGTGCCGAAGTGGTTATGGCCGATGACGTTCACCAGGCATTTGAAGTTGCACAACAAATCCGGGACGAGGAGGGACGGTACTTTGTGCACCCGTTTGAAGGCCTTTCTATTGCACTCGGAACGGGAACAGTTGGCCTCGAGATATGCGATCAGGTTGAGGCTTTCGACGCGATCCTGATCCCGGTCGGCGGCGGTGGACTAATCGGTGGAATTTCTAATGCAGTAAAGCAACTGCGGCCAGCGGCCGAGGTTATCGGTGTTGAACCCGAAGGTGCCGATTCAATGCACCGCAGCTTCGCCAGCGGGAAACCTGAAAGTATCGATACGGTTACGACGATCGCCGATAGTCTGGGCGCACCTTTCGCACTGCCGTTTTCGTTCGAGCTAACTCGAAGAAATGTTGACCGGCTCACGTTGGTCAATGACGAGCAATTGCGCGAAACAATGGGCTTTCTGTTTCAGTCCATGAGTATCGCGGTGGAACCGGCTTGTGCGGCAACGACCGCAGCTCTTCTCGGACCCTTACGAGATTCCTTGCTGGGAAAGCGAGTCGTCCTGGTAATGTGCGGTAGCAATATTGACTGGGCGACATTTTCTCAACAGGCCGTATTCAACAATGTTGCTTGAGCAACTCAAAGATATCGTTGGCCCCAAGGGTTGGACGACAGACCCCGGGGACATCCAGTCACGTTTGACGGACTGGCGTGGCATGGTTCGAGGGACAACGCCAATTGTAATTTCTCCCGTCAGTGCGGCCGAAGTTTCTGCGCTCGTCAGAGCTTGTGCAGATGCTGGCGTTGCCATCGTTCCGCAAGGGGGCAATACGGGTATGTGTGCCGGTGCTGTTCCGGATGCATCGGGCACGCAGATCATCTTGTCACTGGCTCGTATGAATGCGATCAGAGCCGTCGATGCCAACAATTTTTCAATGGAGGTTGAGGCCGGCTGCATACTCGAGAAGATTCAAAATGCGGCAATCGCCGTTGACCGGTACTTCGCACTGAGCCTTAGCGCCGAGGGCAGCTGCCAGATCGGCGGAAATCTCTCGACAAATGCAGGCGGTATCAACGTAGTGCGCTACGGAACGGCGCGCGCACAGGTGCTCGGTCTGGAGGCAGTGCTGGCGGATGGGTCCATAGTCAGTAGCATGCGGTCGCTGCGTAAAGACACGGCGGGTTATGACCTGAAGCAACTGTTTATTGGCAGCGAGGGGACGCTCGGAATCATCACGGCAGCGACATTGAAGCTCTATCCTCAACCCGGACCCATAAGCACTGCGTTAGTGGCGATTAATTCGGCCGGTGATGCAGTGCGGTTGCTGTCTTTCCTGAGGGCAGAATTTGCCGACGCTATCGAGGCATTTGAGCTGGTGTCAGAGTACGTTTTCGGGCTTGTCGTGAAACATATCCCAGACACCGAAATGCCACTTGAGGACACCGCACCGTGGTACGTGTTGATGGACGTGGCGATTGGCGGTAATGAAGAGCGCCTGGAAGCCGTGCTCATCCGTGCAGCGGAGGCGGATCTGCTATCCGATGCTGTTATTGCCAAGAACTCGACAGAATCTGAACAGCTTTGGCACATGCGGCATGCCATTGCCGAGGCGGAGCGCGCGGAACGCAAAGCACAGAAACACGATATTTCTGTACCGGTTTCTCGTTTGGAGGAGTTTCTGCAACGAGGCGAAGCGTTGCTCGCCGACCTGGTTCCGGATGCTCAGCTGGTGGCGTTTGGTCACGTTGGCGACGGCAATTTGCACTACAACGTCGCCCTGCCGGAGGGTTCGGAGGATGGAACGCTCGTTACAACGGCGATTTATGACCTCGTCGACGAGCTGGGTGGTAGCTTTAGCGCTGAGCACGGTATTGGGTCGCTGAAGCGGGAGTATCTGCCCAAATATCGTAGCGAGGGTGAGATCGCATTGATGCGGACGCTGAAGCGGGCTCTGGACCCGAAGAATATACTCAATCCGGGCAAGGTAATTTGACGACCAGTTCCGGGTTCCGGGGGAATCCAGTCTATAAAATGTCAAATGAATTATGAGTGCAGAATCAAAAAACGTGCGTGACACCTTCGCGGATCAGCTGGCGAGCTTCGACGACAAGCTCAAGACCACGGCCAACAATGTGGACATGATTGCCGATATCCAGGATGGAATCGGACACTTGCTCGCGAGCACTGGCAACAGTGAGGCGGAAATTCGCCGGGTCCTGCAGGATCGTTACGACGCGGGCGAGCTGCGCAAGGAAACGTTCCAGCTGGTGAAATCCATGCTGGACCGCTATATGACTGAAAACGTGGCGACCAGCCCGACTACCGAACAGCAGATGCCGGCGGCCGGACAACTACCCGATCCGATTGCACCGCCTCCGGTCGAACCAGAGCCGGCGGGCGATGATTCATTTGGAGCAACCACCGTTATTCCGTCTGAATTCATTCCTGAAGCTTCATCCGCGTCCCGGGTTCAGGTCGGGTCTTTGTTGCGTGATCGTTTCATGCTTCAGGAAAAAATATCGGGTGGCAGCATGGGCGTGGTGTACAAAGCCATGGATCGACGCCTGGCCGAAGCCGGCAGCAAGGATCACTGGGTTGCCGTCAAAGTACTGTCGCCGGAACTCTCTGAAAATGGCCAGGCCCTGCGCGCACTGCAGCAGGAAGCCGCCAAGGGGCGTTGCCTGGTGCACCCCAATATTGTCCGATTTGTTGACCTGGACAGGGATGACGACCTTTATTTCCTGGTCATGGAATGGTTGGAAGGTAGGACGCTTGCCGACCTATTGGATTCTAAAGACGCGTCGGTCATCGATACCGAGGCCACGTTTCGAATTGTTCGCCAGATCGGGGATGCTCTCGACTATGCACACAGCCGAGGCATAGTTCATGCGGACATCAAGCCGGGCAATATCATGATCATGCCCAATGGCGATGCCAAGTTGTTTGACTTCGGCGTGGCGCGCGTTCGACAGCAGCATTTGGGGCTCGAATTCGATCCGGGCGTCCTGGGCGGGTTGACGCCAGCCTACTCAAGTATGCAGGTCCTGACCGGTGAAGAACCAGTTGCTGCTGATGACGTATTTTCGCTTGGCTGTCTCTTGTATCGCCTGATCGCAGGGTATCGCGTTTTCGGCCCACGTAACGCTGCGGAGGCGTCGCAGGAAGGCATGAGCCCGCAGCAACTGAAAGGACTGAACGATAGCCAGTGGAAAGCGCTCAAGAAGGCATTGGCCTATTCGCGCGTGACGCGTTTCAGCTCGGTACGTGAATTTATAGATCATTTGGATGAAGACCAGAACGAACCCTTTGTTATCGAGGAGCCTGATCGTTTTGTCGAATTCGAAGACAAGTCGAACACTGGTAAATGGCTTGTTGCACTGCTGCTCATCGCTGCACTGGCGGCAGCGGCGGGATATCGACTCGGATATCTTGATCCACTGATAGAGCAATTCGCTGTAGAGGACTCCCGCCCGGCCATAGTCGCCGAAGTCAATACTGCGCTTTCAGCGGCCGACCCTGAAGCGGAATTAGCGCTTGTCGAGCAAGAGAGTCCCGCCGCACAGGAAGCCACGATTACCGGATCGGCTGCATCCGGGGCTGCAGCGCAAGGCGGTGAAGTATTGACCGAGGAACCATTGGTGGAGGAACCATTGGTCGAAGAATCGTTGGTCGAGGATCCATTGGTCGAACCGGCCGAGGCTGACGCACCGGTGATGGGGCCGGACTCAATGCTGGTCAATTTTTCGGCATTGCCGCCAGCAACCGAAATTATTCCTTTCTCACCCGGTGGCGGAGCACCCAAGCCTGTCAATATTGCTATTCGAGAAGACGGAGCTGCTTTCATCATCGATTTTGTACGCGGTAGAAACCTGGCAACTCCGCTGAACTTGCGTCTGGAGGAAGTGGGATTTAGCGGCAGCCGTTCGCCGTGGTCAGCAGGCCAGTTCGCGCTGTCGAATTCGGGTCTGATACATTTTCCAGCGGGGCAGGCGCGCGGTCGGGTGACAATAACGATGGCATCGGATCCGCTACGGGAAGCCGATCAACAATCAACGCTTCGCCTGCGCGAGGTTGAGTTTGCCGAATCCGAATTGGCAATCGTCAATATTACTCTGGAAGATGACGATCGGCGGGCTTTTGAGTCTCGTGTACCGCGAAACACCATCGCTTTCTCAGCGAGCCAGACGTCGATCAGGGAATCGGACCCCGCTGTGCAGATCGATCTGGTCCGTTTCAATCCGGATAGTACGCAGCTCGTCATAGAATTTACTGTTAGCGATATCTCTGCAACAGAAGGTGAAGATTATTTCGCGCCCGGCGGGAATTCGATCACTTTCGGTCCCGGCCAGCGGTCCGCTCGCCTATTGGTGCCATTGGTTCAGGATGTCAAAGTGGAAGGTGATGAAACATTCGTCGTTGAGCTTTCCAGAATACCCGGTGCGCCAGCGGTCGATGTCAATCGTAGCATTGTCGTTTTGATCCGGGACGACGAACCGCAATCGCGCTGATTTGCTGCTAGACTGCCGCGCAGGTAACGCCTTGGGCGGAGCACGGACGGAGCGACAGTAAAACAATGACTGACAAGGATTTGCGCCGCTACTCACGCGTCGTTGTCGATGGTGATGAGCAAGCACCCAGTCGCGCAATGTTGCGAGCGGTGGGATTTGAAGAAGATGACTTTCAACGCCCACAAATCGGAATCGCCTCAACCTGGAGCATGGTAACGCCATGCAACATGCACATCGGTAGTCTCGCTGAAGAAGCCGCAAAAGGTGCGGACAATGCCGGCGGCAAAGGTGTGATATTCAATACCATTAGCGTATCCGACGGCATCTCGATGGGAACAGCGGGCATGCGTTATTCGTTGGTCTCACGCGAGATAATCGCAGATTCTATCGAGGCCGTTACCGGTGCTGAAGGATTTGACGGTCTTGTCGCAATAGGAGGTTGTGACAAGAATATGCCCGCCTGCGTCATGGCGATGGCTCGACTGAACAGACCGGCTGTTTTTGTTTATGGCGGGACCATTCGCCCAGGTATCAAACGGCGTGACATCGTTTCGGTATTTGAGGCGGTTGGGGCCCGGTCCGGCGGCAACATAACTGCAGCCGAATTACTCGAAATTGAACAAACAGCGATACCAGGGCCGGGTGCCTGCGGCGGCATGTACACGGCGAACACGATGGCTTCGGCGATCGAGGCTTTGGGGATGAGCCTGGCGGACAGTTCGGCCCAGGAAGCCATCTCAAATGACAAAATAGCCGACTGTCATCGAGCTGGCGAAGCGGTAATGAACCTGATCCGCGAAGACATCAAACCGCTCGACATCATGACCCGGGAGGCGTTTGAAAATGCGATAGCCATCGTCATTGCGCTCGGCGGCTCGACCAATGCAGTGCTGCATTTATTGGCGATAGCGCGTGAGGCCGAGGTTGAATTGTCGCTGGACGACTTTTCGCGTATTGGCGCAAAGACGCCGGTTCTTGCCGACGTGAGACCGAGCGGCAAGTATCTGATGTCTGAGCTGATAGAGATCGGTGGCATCCAGCCGTTGATGAAGCGCATGCTGGACAAGGGCATGTTGCACGGCGACTGCATGACTGTTTCCGGAAAAACTCTGGCAGAGAATCTTGTGAGCGTCGAGGATTATCCTGAAGGCCAGGATATAGTCCGCGGCTTCAATAACCCCATTAAAGCGGACAGCCATCTCGCAATTCTTTACGGCGATCTCGCACCGGAGGGTGCGGTTGCCAAAATCACCGGTAAGGAAGGTCTGCATTTCGAGGGAACGGCGCGTGTATTTCATTCCGAGGAAGAGGCATTGCAGGCCATACTCGACGACACCATAGCGGCGGGGGATGTTCTTGTGATCCGTTACGAAGGTCCAAAGGGTGCTCCGGGTATGCGAGAAATGCTAAGCCCGACAGGCGCGATTATGGGTAAGGGACTTGGCAAGGATGTCGCCCTAATAACGGACGGCCGTTTTTCCGGCGGTAGTCATGGCTTTGTCGTCGGGCATGTCACACCGGAGGCAGCTGTTGGCGGGCCAATCGCTCTTGTTGAAGATGGCGACACGCTCCGTATCGACGCCGAGCAAAAGGAAATCAGTATCGATGTCGGCAATGATGAGATGGCTGAGAGGCGAGCACGGTGGCAGCGACCCGTTTCACCGGTCAGACGCGGGGCATTGGCGAAATACCGTGGCGCCGTGTCTTCAGCATCCGAGGGTGCGGTCACGATTCCGCCTCCCTGGGACGATTAGAGCGCTCAAATGCTCGTCAGACTTGACCTTTGCGGTGATGTCGGCTCTACTCCAACGATGATTTTTTACGACATCCACGGATTGTGCCAGCGCATCGATGATCTCGATGCGATAAAACACATAAGAATCACGGCGCGCCAGAGGTGCGTGGGTGCGAATGGCAACTGTACCGGCTAATTAATAAAGTTCGGACATTGTCACCAAACCCGCCGGGACAACCCTAGCGGGTTTTTTTTTGTCAGGATCATGAGCTGAAAAATGAGTTCGACAGTCACAGAAGCAAAATTTGAAGACGGAGCACTACTGGGTGCGCCCAGCAACGTTGCCGAGTCATCCTGGGTGGTAATGAAATTTGGTGGCAGCAGTGTATCGACCGCCGACAACTGGCGGACGATAGCTACGCTTCTGCGTCAGCGGCTGGATATGGGTTTGCGGCCCCTGGTCGTGCATTCCGCGCTGAGTGGCGTCTCCAATGCGCTCGAAAATGTCTTGAATTTCGCCGTCGCCAATGATCCGGTCGATACACTCGGCGAGATACGCGACCAGCACTATTCGCTGGCCGAAGCATTGGGGTTGGACGGGCCTGAAATGCTCGACGACACACTGCACGAACTGGAACAACTGGTCGCCGGCGTGCGCTTGGTACGGGAAGTCAGCGTTCGAGTTCGCGTCAGGATAATGGCCCTTGGTGAGTTGATGGCGACACGTCTTGGTGCGGCCTATCTTAAATCCCAATCGCTGCCGGTGCAGTGGGCCGATGCGCGGGAACTGCTCAAAAGTCGATCTCGAAGCAACCGCCAAACTGCAACTGCCTATCTGTCGGCGACCTGTGAATTTGCACCCGATACCGAATTGCAGTCGGCACTGTCAAAAAACAGCAAAATCATTCTTACGCAAGGTTTTATCGCCAGAAACAAGAATGGAGAAACGGTATTGCTCGGCCGGGGCGGATCCGATACTTCGGCATCGTATTTCGCCGCCAAACTGCGGGCACGCCGGCTGGAGATCTGGACCGACGTACCCGGAATGTTCACGGCCGACCCGCACGTTGTTCCGTCAGCGAGACTATTGGTTGCCCTGCATTACGACGAAGCGCAGGAACTCGCTTCGGCCGGCAGTGCTGTGCTGCATCCGCGCTGCATCACGCCGGTCCGCGAGTCATGTATACCGTTGTTTATTCGCAGCACCACGGCACCGCATATCGCTGGTACGGTAATTTCGTCGGTCACAGAAGAGGTTGAACCACAAGTCAAAGGGATATGCATCCGTAACGGATTGACTTTGATCTCGCTGGACGGCGTCGGCATGTGGCACGAGGTTGGATTTCTCGCCAAAGCATTCGCGGCTTTTAGCGAAAATGGTGTCTCTATCGATCTGGTATCAACATCCGAGACCAACGTAACCGTGTCCATCGATGCATCGGACGGCATGCTGCCAGACGACGTTGAAGAATCGCTTGTCGATGATCTTGAAAAGCTTTGCCGGGTTAGAGTGATCTCGAATTGTTCTGCCGTTAGTCTTGTCGGCCGAAAGATTCGGACGATCATTCCTCGCCTGGCACCCGCGCTTGAGGTTTTCGAGGAAGAACGGATACACCTAATGTCGCAGGCGGCGAATGACCTGAATCTGAGCTTCGTTGTTGACAAACAACAGGGCTCGAGACTGGTATCCAAGCTGCACTCGATCATCATTCGAAAAAAAGGCGAGTCAACTGTGTTTGGCAGTAGTTGGGAGCGGCTGTTCTCGAGCGATGAGCCGGCGGTGCGTGCGCCGGACACGTGGTGGATGAGTAAACGCGAGCAACTGTTAAAACTGGCCGATGGACAACTGAACGCCTACGTATATGATAAAGACAGTGTTGCCGAGGCGGCGCACGGTCTCCTCAACCTGAAAAACATTGATCGCGTACTGTACGCCGTTAAGGCGAATTTCAACGCCGATCTGCTGCGAACCCTGAGCGCAACCGGTGTCGATTTCGAGTGCGTATCGCCGGGCGAAGTCGAATGGCTGGAGCAAACCATCCCGGACTTTGACCTTGGACGTATTCTTTTTACGCCGAATTTCGCACCGCGGGATGAGTACGCATGGGCACTTGAAAAAGGACTGCAAATTACGCTGGATAATCTGTATCCATTGCAGGCATGGCCTGAATTGTTTAAGGGCAAACAGCTATTTGTTCGAGTCGATCCGGGGCAGGGACGCGGTCATCACGAACACGTAAAAACAGCGGGTGTGCACTCGAAATTTGGTGTGCCCCGATTTGAAATTGATGAGCTGACGAGGCTCGTGAATGCGGCCGGCGCCGAGGTTGTCGGCATTCACGCTCATAGTGGGAGTGGTATTCTGGATCCCGAAAACTGGCGTAGCGTTGCCGGTGAATTGGTGTTGATCGCAGAACGGTTTCCGAGTGTGAAAACAATCGATCTGGGGGGCGGTCTCGGCGTGCCTGAAAAACCGGGTGATAAGCCTTTTGATCTCAGCCGGCTGGACGAAACCCTCGCCGAAATTCGCGGTACATACCCGCAGTTTGAATTATGGCTTGAACCGGGTCGATATCTGGTTGCAAGAGCCGGAGTGCTGCTAACGCGCTGCACCCAAACCAAGGGCAAGGGTGAAATGCGGTATATCGGTGTCGGAACGGGAATGAATTCATTAATTCGACCTGCACTGTACGGTTCTTATCATGAAATTGTTAATCTCTCGCGTGCGGAGCAGGCGCCGAGCGAGACGGTCACTATCGTTGGACCCATTTGTGAAACCGGTGACCGCCTGGGGAGCGACCGATTGTTACCGCCAACCGTCGAAGGCGATGTCATCCTGATTGCGAACGCCGGCGCCTACGGATACGTCATGAGCTCGCAATACAATCGACGCGATGTTGCTGAGGAAATCGTGATCTGAAGGTGCTAGGTGCCCGCATGTCGCGTTCGCAACCGGTCGCAGACGTCTTTGAGTCTCAGGTCCTGTGCAGCCAACAGGACGATTAGGTGGTAGAGAAGATCGGCCGTTTCGTCAACGACCTCATTCTTGTCACCGGCTACCGCTGCCAGCGCCAGCTCGACTCCTTCTTCGCCCACTTTTTGTGCAACCCGCTTCATGCCCAAGCTTGCCAGGCGAGCCGTGTAGCTACCTTGAGTGGGATCCTGGAGTCGTTCGTTGACTATCGTTTCGAGATCTTCGAGAAATGCAATGTCTGAAATACTCACGTCGAATCCTTAAATACGCATGCTGACGTTCCTGGCAGCAAGAAATTGTTTTAGATCGCCGATATTTACTTCGGCACCGTGAAATACGCTCGCGGCAAGAGCGCCATCAACGTTGGCTGAATCGAATACGTCTTGGAAATGCTGCATTTCACCCGCACCGCCGGATGCGATCAAGGGAATGGTGCAGTGTGACCGGACTGCGACTAGCTGTGCGATATCGTAGCCGCTTCGAACACCATCCCGATTCATGCAATTCAGCACAATTTCGCCGGCGCCGCGATTTTGAACATCGACAACCCAATCCAGGGTGAGACGCTGCGCTGCGGATGTCTTGTCCGGATCGCCGGTGTTCTGGTACACGAAATAGCGGCCGTGTTCTTCACGACTGTCGATGCCAATGACAACGCATTGTGAACCAAACCTACGGGCGAGGTCGGTAATAAGCGTTGGGTTTGCAAGGGCAGGTGAGTTGATCGAAATTTTGTCGGCGCCTTTGTTAAGTACATCCTCTGCGTCTGCGACCGTGCGGATTCCTCCGGCAACACAAAACGGAATATCCAGAACAGCGGCGATTCTTGCGACCCAGCTTCGATCGACGCCACGGCCATCCGGACTGGCCGTGATGTCGTAAAAGACGAGCTCATCGGCCCCTTCGTGACAATAACGTTCGGCGAGTTCAAGAATGTCACCAACAACGCGGTGATCGCGAAACTGCACACCTTTTACGACCACGCCATCTTTGACATCAAGGCAGGGGATTATGCGTTTTGTCGGAATGATGCCACCTCTGCTGCCGTTATTTCTCCATCCAGAAGCGCCCGACCTGTGATGGCGGCAGGGACACCGAGGTCGCGCAATCCGCGAAGATCGTCAATATTCCGGATCCCCCCCGATGCCTGCAATTTAAGATCAGGGTATCGCTCGAGCATCTCGGCATACAGATCAAAATTTGGGCCACTCATCGCCCCATCACGGGATACATCGGTGCAGAGCACGTGTTGTACGCCGGCCTCACAGTAGGAGTCGATGCAGTCCCAGAGCAAAACGCCGGACTCCTCTGACCAACCCTGAGTGGTCAGCATAGGTGCGTCTGATGGGCCCAGCCTGACGTCCAGCGCTAATACGATCGCATCGGTGCCGAAGTCGCGCAGCCACTGCTGGACGGTTTCAGGATCTTTGATTGCTGTGCTCCCAACAACACAGCGCGTTACCCCGGCATCCAGCCAGCGGGCAACGTCATCACGTTTACGCACGCCACCGCCAAGTTGCACCGCAAGGCCGGATTGAGCAGCGATATCGGTGACAACGCTCTGGTGGTGCTGCGTTCCGGTACGAGCGCCATCGAGGTCGACAATGTGCAGGTCTTCGACGTCCAATGCGGAAAACCGCTGGCCAATTGCTGCCGGATTCGAAGAGTACTCAGTGGTTTTGTCAAAATCGCCCTGGAATAATCTGACGCACTTGCCCTCTTTCAGGTCGATCGCGGGAATGACTTTCATTTCCCGAACTCCACGAAGTTCCGCAACAGTCGGGCCCCAACCGCCGCGGAGCGCTCCGGATGAAACTGCGCGGCGACGAAATTTCTGTCACTGATAATCGCCGAAAATTCGTCGCTATGGGTTGCGGTTGCCAGAGTAATACTTGAAACGGGCAGGGCATAACTGTGCAAATAATAGAAGTAGCTTTCATCTTCGATACCTTCCAACAGCGGGTGTGCTGAACGGATACCGGTTGAACACCAGCCCATGTTGGGTACAGTATTTTCGGTCGTCGCAGTAAGCTTCCTGGCGGTGCCTGAGATGACGCCAAGGCACTCAACGTCCTCTTCATCCGAAGCATCACACAGCAGCTGCATGCCGAGGCAAATACCGAGCACCGGTTGCTCGAGCTCGCGAATAACGTCGACAAGACCCGATTTCCTAAGACGCTGCATCGCATCCCGGGCGGCGCCGACACCCGGTAACAAGACGCGCTGCGCGCTGCGAATCACATCCGCTTCAGAGGTAAGAACTGCATTCGTTTGCAAACGCTCGAAAGCGAATAGGAGCGATGCAATATTGGCGCCGCCGCTGTCGATAATGGCGACATCAGCCATTAAAGTGTGCCCTTGGTCGACGGCAATTCGGTACCACTGCGCGCCAGCGCTGGCCGCAATACGCGCCCGACGGATTTGAAACAGGCTTCGATCATGTGGTGAGTGTTCTCGCCGCGGACCTCAATATGCAATGCGGCGCCCAGAGATTCAGCCAGCGAGTGAAAGAAATGCTCAACCATTTCGGTTGACAGCTCGCCAACGTGATCGCGCGGAAAATCCGCTGAGAAATGAAATGCAGCACGACCTGACAGGTCGATCGAAACCTTCGCTTCGCTCTCGTCCATAGGGAGCAAGAATCCATAACGGCCAATGCCAAGTTTGTTGCCCAGGGCTTCGCGCAACGCATTACCCAGGCAAATCGCGGTGTCTTCGACCGTGTGATGTTCGTCAACCTCAAGGTCACCATCGCATTGCAAGACCAACCCAAAGTCGCCGTGTCGGGCAATTTGCTCAAGCATGTGGTCGTAAAAGCCGATGCCGGTGTTGATCTGTATTGTATTGGCGGAATCCAGATTGACAGCGACTGAAATACTGGTCTCATTGGTCGATCTCTCAATGCGCGCGACGCGTTCCGAGTGACACAGAAGCTCGACGATTTGCTTCCATGTCATCGAATCCTTATCTGGCGTATTCACCAACAATCCCTGTACACCAATTTTTTCGGCCAAACCCATGTCAGTGCCCCGGTCCCCAATCACAGCCGAAAGCGACAGGTCGATATTGGTGGCGGCGAGGTATTGGGTCAACAAGCCAGTACGTGGCTTACGACACTCGCAGTTTTCTTCCGGTCGGTGCGGGCACACGAAAATCTGCTCGAAATTCACGCCCTGACTTGTAAATAACTGCAATACAAGATTTTGCGCCGCCTCGAACTGGTCTCGTGGAAAGGAATCGGTGCCGAGTCCGTCCTGATTGCTGACCATGACAAAACGATAGCCGTGCTGTGCCAGTTCGAGCATGGCAGGAATCACGTCCTTCACAAGACGCACCTTTTCTACCGAGTCGACCTGGAGGTCCGCAGGCTCTTCGATCAGAGTGCCGTCACGATCGACGAAAAGTACCTTTGTCGCCATGCTATTTTTCCACCATGGTTCTTAGTGCTTGTAGCAAGCGATTATTGTCGGCCCTGCTGCCCACGGTAATACGGATGCAATCGGATAAATCGCCATCGAAGTGACGTAACAGGACCTTGTGTGCAATACAGTGCTGCAGGATAAATGCGGGGTCCGTAACGCGCATCAGGAAGAAATTGGCATCGCTCGGCCAGACCTTGCGGACAAATTCGAATTCGTCGATGGCGGCGATCAGGCGTTCTCGTTCGGCGACGACTTCCCGGACCGATTCCTCAGCTAACGCGAGCTGATCTGCCTGCAGAACGTCTTCGACGCATTCAACTACGGGCGTAGCCAGCGCATAAGGTGCCTGCACCGCGTTCAACATGCTGATAACGTCTTCAGATCCGGCCACCGCGCCACAACGTGCGCCGGCGAAGCCAAGCGCCTTGGATAAGGTGCGTAGAACGAGCAGGTTTGGGAATTCATCGAGCAGGTCGATCATTGAAGCTTGGTCACCAAACTCGATATACGCCTCATCCACGACGACAGCCGATGTTTCGCTGCGTTGCTGAATCAAACGTAAGACATCATCGCGCAGAATCGGCGTACCGGTTGGATTGTTGGGTGAGCAGATGAATACCAGCTTTGTCGCTTCGTTGCAGGCATCCAGGAGCGCGTCGACGTCGATGTGAAAATCCCGTTCGGCCAGTGCGGGCACCTCTTTAATTTCGGCCCCTTGCACCTCGGCATAGTGCGCGTACATCGAGAATGATGGTGACGGTATGACGACATTGTCGCGACCCGCGCGACAAAACGTACGAATGATCAGATCAATCGCTTCACTGGAGCCTCGGGTAACCAGTAACTGATCCGTGGCGCAGCCAAATCGAGCGGCCAGCGCTTCCTGCAGCCGTCGTGGACGAACTTCCGGATAACGATTTAGCGGCCGCCGAAAATTTCCGATTGACGTATCTTGTGGGGACTCATTCGCATTCAGCCGGACAGTATCGTCTACCTGCGCTGCAGCCTTGTACGCTGACAGTGCCTGAATTTCGGGCCGCGCAAGCTTGATTATGCTCATGGTTTGCTACCCAGCCGTCGGCTAACAGCCGCGTGGTGGGCCGCCAGCCCTTCCAGGTCGGCAAGGGTCATGACAGCGTCACCAAGATTTTGAAGTCCTTCACGGCTGACCTCCTGCACTGTCATGTGCCGCATGTACTGCTCGACGCCAAGACCGCTGTAGGTTGCGGCATATCCGTAAGTTGGCAGGACGTGATTCGTGCCACTGCAGTAGTCACCAACAGATTCCGGCGTCCAGCGACCCAGGAATATGGACCCGGCATTGCGAACTTGCGGCAAGGCACTACGTGGATTGTCGATTTGCAGGATCAGATGCTCCGGGGCGTATCGATTGCTGATACTGATGGCCGTATCGAGATCCGCCGTTACGATGATTCTGGAATTGTGCAGCGCTGCATTAGCCGTTTCGGCGCGTGTTAGTTCCTTGAGCTGGGCTTTGACTTCATCGGCTACAGCGGCTGCCAGTGAGGCATCCGGCGTGATAAAAATAACCTGGGAATCCGGTCCGTGTTCTGCTTGCGATAACAGATCCGCAGCTACGAATTCCGCAGACGCGTTAACGTCACCAATGACCAGAACTTCTGACGGACCGGCCGGCATATCGATTGCGGCACCGGCAGGATCTGTACTAACGATGGACTTCGCACTTGTTACCCAGGCATTTCCGGGGCCGAATATTTTCAAAACCTTCGGGATAGACCGAGTTCCGTAGGCCATCGCGGCAATCGCCTGCGCGCCACCCAGCGTATAAATTTCTGCCACGCCCGCACGGGACGCCGCGACCAGCACGGCGGGGTTGGCGCTGCCATCGGGGCGCGGCGGCGTGCACAGAATGACTCTTGGGCACTTCGCCAGGAGTGCCGGCACTGCAAGCATGATCGCGGCGGAGGGCAGTGGGGCGGTGCCCGCCGGAACGTACAATCCCACGGAGTCGATCGGTTGACCGATGCGCTCGCAGCGTACACCGGGCAAGGTCTCTACACAGACCGGCGTCAGTCCCTGTTGTTGGTGGAATTTACGAACATTGGCGATCGCGAGATCGAGCGCGTCCAGCTGCTTGCTGTTCAGGTGGTCGCTCGCCGCTGCTATTTTGGCAGCAGAGACCCTGAATTCGGCAATGTCTGCAGCATCGTATTTGCGCGTCAGGTCGGTCAGCGCGGTATCTCCATGGGCTCGTACCGCAGCGATAATGCGCTCGACGCCGCCGCGAATAGCGTCATCCTGTGAAACCGCGGGCCGATGCAGCAGCTTGCCTCTTTGCTGCTCATCAAGATCCGCCCATTGATGGATGGAAATACTCATGGTCAGGGCAGCATCTTCTCGACCGGCAGGACCAGCAGACTACTGGCACCCGCCGCCTTCAAATTTTCAAGTGTTTCCCAAAACACGTTTTCGCGGCAGACTGCGTGAATGGCGATTTTATCATTGCTCCCTTCAAGTGGCATTACAGTGGGTGCCTCGGACCCAGGCAGCAGAGCCCGAATATCGTCCAAAGCAGAACGCGGCGCGTTCAGCATGATGTACTTGCTATCACGCACTTTCAGTACACCGTCGAGACGCTGAATGATCTTATCGACAAGAGCCTGTTTTTCGTCACCGAGCGGTGCCAGTGTCTGAATGACTACCGCCTCACTTTGCAGCAATACAGCGACTTCGCGCAGCCCGTTGGCGACCAGTGTTCCGCCCGACGAAACCAGGTCACAAATGAAATCAGCGCGGCCCAGTTTCGGGGCAATTTCGACGGCACCCGAGAAAAACACCGGTTCAGCGTCGATCTCGTGCTTATTCAGGTAATCTCTTAAAAGGCCAACATAACTCGTTGCAATTCGTGAATTATTCAGTGACTCTGATCCCTTGTAGTTCGCACCTTCCGGCGCCGCAATGGACAACCGACAGTGACCGAAATCGAGTTCGAATATTTGCTTGAACAAGCCCTCTGAACCGCTTTGTTCGAGTTGCAGCCGCTTCTCCTCAACCACATTCAGCCCGACAATGCCCAAATCGCAAACATCGTCACTGACGAGGCCGGGTATGTCGTCGTCGCGGACCAGCAGCAGGTCGATCGGCATATTCTCGCCGTAGCAGATGAGCTGATCCTTGCTCTTGGTGACCTTCAATCCACAACGCTCCAGCAAACCGATGGAATGGTCTGTGAGCCGGCCGGTTTTCTGCACCGCAATTTTTATGCGTTGCTCGGATTGATCCATTGGACTTCCTTTAGTGAGCGTTACGGTCTATCGCGGTTTGATAGCCGCCGTAGCCATCGGTAAGGTAACGGGCGACCCGCCCAATCGTAGTGACGCTAACGCCGGTAAGGTCGTGGATTTTTCGGTAGGGCAGGTCTTGCTGTAGGTATTCGACAACCTGCCATCGATCGACCAGGGCCTGCAATTCTGCGGGTGTACACAAATCTTTGAAGAAAAGACGGCATTCCTGCGGATTTTCCAATGTGTTTATTGCCTTGAACAACGCGTTTTCGGCGCGTGTTTGCTGTCGTTCTGTCTCGTTTCTATTGGGTTTCATGCTTGCACTAATGTATTAACACGTTATTACATTAGTGCAAGCAACACCAAATAGCAACTGCCAGGTGATGGTTACATTCGCTACTAAAATAATCGCGAACAAGTCCTTGACCTGCGATAACAATCGCGCATAGACTTTGCGAAACTCATCGAGACCGGTTGAGGGATAGGCCCGACGACACCGGGGCAACCTTCAGAACTAACCATTCTGAAAAGGTGCCAACTCCTGCGATGCTTTGCTCAGTTTTTTGAGCGCATCGAATGATGAGGGTAACTGCAACATCCCGTACGCGGGTGAAGGGCAGTACAAACCCTCCCTTGCGGGCTTCGCGGGGTTCCGATGAGCAGAAGTACCAGCCATTACGGAACACTGAAGCGGAGACCGAAAATGACCTTCTCAGCAAGCAAAGCAACCCGAGTTGTACGTGCGTCTATTGAATCCGACAAACAACACGGTGCGGTAGTACCGCCATTACACCTTTCTTCGAATTTCGCTTTCGCGGGATTGGGTGAACCCCGGCAGTACGATTACACCCGTTCCGGCAATCCGACGCGTGACGCATTAGCGGATGCGCTGACCGAGCTTGAAGGCGGTGCAGGAGCGGTGGTGACGTCGTCAGGAATGGCCGCATTGACTCTGTTGACACAGTTGCTCGAACCGGGTGACACGATCATCGCTCCGCATGATTGCTACGGCGGAACATTTCGCTTGTTTGAGCAGCAATCCAGGAAGGGTTTGTTCAATGTGTTGTTTGTTGATCAGACGGATACGGCGGCGCTGCACAAAGCGGCTGCTTGCAGACCGAAGATAATCCTTGCAGAAACGCCATCCAATCCGTTGCTGCGCATTGTCGACATCGAGAACATTGCCAGTATCGCCAAAGATACTGGCGCACTACTTGCCGTCGACAATACTTTTCTGTCGCCGGCACTACAAAACCCAATCGAATTCGGCGCTGACCTGGTCATCCATTCAACCACCAAGTACCTGAACGGGCACAGTGACGTTGTTGGTGGATGCGTAGTTGCGGCGACCGACGAATTAGCGGAACAGATCAGGTACTGGGCCAATTGCATCGGCATAACGGGCGCACCGTTTGACAGTTTCCTGACCTTGCGGGGTATTCGAACGCTGCATCCACGTATTCGACAACATGAAGAAAATGCCAGTTTGCTGGCAACGGTATTGGATGAGCACGATCTCGTCGATCAGGTCTACTACCCTGGACTTGAGACACACCCCGGGCATGAAATCGCCAAGCGGCAACAGCGAGGATTCGGTGGCATGTTGAGTTTCGAAATAGCCGGCGGAGAACAGGAGGTTCGTGCATTTGTCGAGAGCCTGAAGTTTTTTTCGCTGGCCGAATCCTTAGGCGGTGTCGAAAGTCTGGTCTGTCACCCGGCATCCATGACGCACGCCCCCGTCAGCGAGGAAGCCCGCGCGAAAGCCGGAATTGGCCAAAACCTGATTCGCCTGTCTGTTGGCATCGAAAGTGGCGAGGATCTGGTGGCGGACTTGCACGTAGCATTGAATGCAGCTGCAGCGGTGCAGATGAAATCGCCAGTTGTTGCTGCCTTTGCATAAGGTCGCTTTCTGACTACAGGCCGCGGATAATTTCTGCAGCCATTTCGTTCGTAGTAACAGGTGATTCGTCGGCCGCCGCAATATCGGCCGTTCTCAACCCGGCAGCGATGGCGGTGTCGATCGCTCGTTCAACGGCGGTAGCTTCAGCCGCAAGACCAAGACTGTGACGCAGCAACAGAGCGACGCTTGCAATGGCCGCACAGGGGTTTGCGATCCCTTTGCCTGCTATGTCCGGCGCGGACCCGTGAATCGGCTCATACAGGCCTACAGACGAGTCGCCAAGCGATGCAGATGGCAGCATCCCCAAAGATCCAGCCAGCATCGATGCCTCATCTGTCAGGATATCGCCAAACATGTTCTCGGTAACTATCACGTCGAAATCCGCAGGCCGACTTAGCAAATGCATCGCCGCCGCATCAACCAGCAGTGTTTCGACTGCGATATCCGGAAATTCATCCGGCATGACTCTGTCTGTGACGTTACGCCACAAGCGCGAGGTTTCCAGGACATTCGCCTTATCTACAGAACACAGCCTTCCGCGGCGTCCTGATGCCAGCTTCGCGGCAACACGAACAATGCGTTCGATCTCGCTGACCGTATAGGTGCACAGGTCGCTCGCCGATGTTTCATCACGTGTTTTCTCCCCGAAATAAATACCGCCGGTCAGCTCTCTGACGACGATCATATCGACCCCTGCGAGAAACTCCGGCCGAAGAGGGGAGGCACCCGCCAGCTCTGAATAGGTTCTTACGGGGCGGATATTAGCGAAAACACCAAGAATCGCCCGAAGCCTGAGCAGTCCCTGTTCGGGTCGGATTTTTGCGTTGGGGTCAGACCACCTGGGTCCCCCAACAGCGCCCAGAAAAACGGCATCGGCCGACTTGCAGCTCGCAATCGTATTAGTGGGTAATGGATCACCGGCCGCATCAATCGCGGCGCCACCGATTAGCTGCGTATCAAACCTGAAATTGTGATCATATTGGGTCGCAACCACTTCGAGAACCTGCGTAGCACATGCTGTGACGTCCGGTCCAATCCCGTCGCCCGGCAATAATGTAATTACGGCTTCCAACTGCGATTCTCCTCAAACGATTGAATGCTCGCGGCGTGTTCTTGTAAAAAACCCATCTGATCAATGCCCTCTGTCAGGCAGTGGCGCGCAAAACCATCAATTGTAAATTCAATTACAGTCCCGTCAGGCAATGTAATTGTTGCGGCTTCGACGTCGATAGCAAGCTCGGCACCGGGATGATCGAGCAACCATCGATGGGTATCGGCATTGACGACAACGGCCAACAGCCCGTTCTTGAGAGCATTGTTGCGAAAAATGTCGGCAATTTCCGTTGAAATTACCGCTTCAAAACCGTAGTCGAGTAAGGCCCACGGGGCATGTTCGCGCGATGAGCCGCAACCGAAATTATTGCCTGCAATCAGGATCCCACAGCCGCCGGACTCAGGTTGGTTCAGGATGAAATCGAGCTTCTCGCTGCCATCCAGGTTATAGCGCAAGTCGTGAAATGCATTCGCACCGAGCCCCTCGCGAGTTGTGGTCGTGAGGAATCTCGCAGCAATAATCTGGTCAGTGTCGATATCACGGGTCGGGAGTACGACGGTCCGTGACTTAATTTTTTTCACCGGCGTCATGAGTAGGTCCTGGGATCGGCGACATGGCCGGCGACGGCTGAAGCGGCGGCCGTTGCCGGACTTGCCAGTACTGTGCGCGCTCCGACACCCTGCCGCCCTTCGAAATTGCGATTGCTGGTGCTGACGGTGAGTTGACCGGATTGTGCGACATCGCCGTTCATGCCGATACACATCGAGCAACCCGCCTCTCGCCATTGTGCACCAGCGGCCGTGATAATCCGGTCGAGGCCACGTTGCTCCGCCTCTTTTTTGACCTGTTCGGAGCCCGGCACGACCATCATTCGGACACCGTCTGCTACATTCCGTCCCTGTAGAATTCTTGCCACTGCTTCGATATCGGAAATACGGCCATTGGTACAGCTCCCGACGAAAACAATATCCACGGCGCTGTCGGTCATCGGCTTGCCGGACTCTAGCTGCATATAGCTAAGGGCTTTTTGAAAACTCACATCGTCACTGGCTGGCACCGGATCGTTGATGCCGACGACCATGCCGGGATTCGTGCCAAACGTTACCATGGGCTGAAGCTCACTGGCATCCAGTGTGACGCACTGATCGAAACTCGCACCGTCATCCGTTCGCAGCTCTTGCCAACGTGTAACGGCGGCATCCCAATCATCGCCTTGTGGTGCTCGCGGACGACCACGCAGGTATTCGATGGTGGTCTCATCGGGGGCGATCATTCCAGCGCGCGCACCGGCTTCTATCGACATGTTGCAGACCGTCATCCGGCTTTCCATGTCCATCGTTCGTATGACTTCACCCCGATACTCAATAACGTGGCCGGTTCCGCCATCCACCCCAATTTTGCCAATGATCGCGAGAATCAGGTCTTTCGCAGTCACGCCCTCTGGTAACTTGCCATCGATATTGATCGCGAGCGTCTTGGGCTTGCGTTGCAACAGACACTGGGTCGCCAGCACATGGCCTACCTCGGTAGTGCCGATCCCGAAGGCCAGTGCTCCAAAGGCCCCATGTGTACTGGAATGGCTGTCACCGCAAACGATGGTCTTGCCCGGTTGAGTCGCTCCGAGTTCAGGTCCGATCACATGAACGATGCCACGCTGTCCGCTGCCATAACCAAGCAAGTCCAGACCAAAATCCTTGCAATTTTGCTGCATCTGCCGCACCTGATTGGCAGCACCTTCACCAGCGACCAGCAAGTCCTTGAAAGTCGATACTGGCGTTGTCGGAGTGGAATGATCCAGAGTTGGCAATGTCAGGTCTGGCCTTCGAACCGGTAAATTCAGCGCGCGCAGCACAGAGAAAGCTTGTGGCGTGGTGACCTCATGCACGATATGCAGGTCGATATAGAACACGGCCGGTGTATCGGCCGTCTCGTCGACCACGATGTGGTCTGACCAGACCTTTTCAAAGAGGGTACGTGGATTGCTCACAGGGGTTCCTGAAAAAAATCAAACCGATGCGTGAGTTGAGGTGGCATCAGCAGCAGCGATTTCGCCACGTTCCCGACGCCGCAGTGTTCGATTCATGACCTCAAGGCAGGCTCGACAGCCGGCTTCGACGATATCGACGCTGGCCCCCTGTCCACGGTAACTTTGACCGTTTATATCCACGGTTACCGTGACTTCGCCCTGAGCATCTTCACCGATCGAAGTGCTGTGCAATTCAAAATTTCGCAATACCATCTCAACACCCGTCGCAGATTCCAGGGCCTGAAATGCGGCCGCTACCGGACCGTCGCGGCGAGCGGATTCGGAAACTTCAGCGCCATCTTCAGCGACCAGGTTTACTGTCGCGGTAGACGGTTCATCAGTATGGGTTTGCACCTCCAAAGACTGCAACGTCCATGGGCCGGAAGTTGCACTGTCAGCATTCATAATGATTGACTCGATGTCACCGTCATAAACGTCTTTTTTCTTGTCGGCCAATTTTTTGAAATCCTGGAACGCGCGATTGGTTTCGAAATCATCAAGCTCGAAGCCAAGATCCTTTACGCGTTCACGAAACGCGTGGCGACCACTGTGTTTGCCAAGCACCAGATTGGATTTACTCAGTCCGACGTCTTCCGGCCGCATGATCTCGTAGGTGGATGCGTGTTGCAGCATACCGTGCTGGTGAATGCCCGCTTCATGGGCGAACGCATTCTCACCCACAATCGCTTTGTTCCGGGGAGTGTGCATGCCGGTAATATTTGAGACCAGTCGCGAGGTTGGATACAGGCGGGTTGTATCGATGCCGGTTTGCAGCCCGAAGAATTCCTCACGCGTCTTGATAGCCATCACAGCCTCTTCCAGACTGCAATTGCCAGCACGCTCGCCGATGCCGTTGATGGTACATTCAATCTGTCGTGCGCCGGCGCCAACAGCCGCAAGACTGTTCGCTACAGCCATGCCCAGATCATTATGGCAGTGAACGCTAAGTGTGATCTCGTTGATTCTGGCAACGTGTTCTTTCAAATACCTAAACAACTGATCGAACTCCGCGGGAACCGTGTAACCGACCGTATCCGGTATATTGACTGTCGTAGCTCCTGCTTCGATCGCCGCCGAAACGACTTCAGCCAGATACGACAGCTCGGTTCGCGATGCATCTTCCGGTGAAAACTCAACGTCAACGCACAATTCACGCGCCATCTTTATCGCACCAACGGCGCTCTTGATGATCTCTTCCTTGGCCATCTTGAGCTTATGCTCACGATGGATCGCGCTGGTCGCAACAAACACGTGAATACGATGACGGTCGGCGCCTTTAACCGCCGCATGAACCTTTTCGATATCCGCGGCATTGCAACGTGCCAACCCACAAATAACCGGACCGAAATTGTGGTCCGCAATGGCTTTCACAGATTCGAAATCACCGGGCGATGCGGCTGGAAAACCGGCCTCAATAATGTCGACATTGAGCTCGGAAAGCGCTTTTGCAACACGTAGTTTTTCACTGAGCGTCATGCTGCAGCCGGGGGCTTGTTCCCCGTCACGTAACGTGGTGTCGAAAATGCGTATTCTGTTCTCTGAGCTTCTGTCCAGCATTATCCCTTTCCTCTGATTTTGCTGCGCTTAATTACTCTTCCAGCCAATCCATGCGACCACGCAGGTCGGCGCCTACTGTCTCAATCGGGTGCTCCAGATCCGCCTGCATCATACGCTTGAACTCCGGCATGCCGTTCTCGCTTTCGGCGATCCAGTTGCGTGCAAATGTTCCATCCTGAATGTCAGTTAATATGGCTTTCATCGCCGCTCGCGACGCGTCATCGACGACCCGTGGGCCACTAACCATGTCGCCCCAGGCCGCTGTGTCGCTAATGAACTTGTGCATCTTTCGCAAACCGCCTTCGTGCAGAAGATCGACGATCAGTTTCAATTCGTGCATGACCTCGTAATAGGCAACTTCTGGCTGATAACCCGCTGCAACAAGGGTCTCGAAGCCCGCGACAATCAATTCCGTGGCGCCGCCGCACAGCACGGCCTGCTCACCGAACAGGTCGGTTTCCGTCTCTTCCGCAAAAGTCGTCTCGATAACGCCGGCGCGAGCGCCGCCAATACCGGCTGAGTAGGCCAAAGCCGTCTTCAATGCAGTGCCGGTTGCGTCCTGGTGCACAGCAACGAGGCAGGGGACACCATGACCTTCCTCGTATTGCCTCCGCACCAGCCCGCCGGGGCCTTTCGGCGCAATCAGAGCCACATCCAGATCGGCACGCGGTTCAACCTGCTTGTAATAAATCGCAAATCCATGCGCAAACAAAAGAAGGGTGCCGGTGTCGATGTCGTCGATGACAGACAGGTAGAGACTCTTCTGTACCATGTCCGGTGTCAGGAACATCACGATAGCGGCGCCTTTGACGGCCTCGTTGGGTTCCTGAACGGTCAGGCCATCGGCTTCTGCTTTGGCCCAGCTGGCACCACTTGAGCGTAATCCGACGACGACGTTAAAACCACTGTCCTTAAGGTTTAATGCATGAGCGCGACCCTGGCTACCGTAGCCGAGTACGGTAACCTGACGGTCGGTCAGGCAGGAAATATCAACATCTGATTCTGAGTACATTTGCATGATTGGTCTCTGGCCTTGATACGAAGCTAAAAAAAACCCCACTATCCTTTGGGATGCGGGGTTTACGTTGTCCGATGACTGGATCCGCGCTACCCGCTCTGCCTCCCAGGGAGAAGCAAAGAAAGTCGAAGCACAGGTGTCTTTTGCGTTGCAGTCATAACGCCGAATCATGTTGTAAGGCGGTTTTGATGTCAACCATTGAATAATCAGTTACGCGTGTTACTAAAGAGCATGCATTAACTATCGATGCTAACTCTTTAAAAAAAAACTAATTTTCAGTTCTCACACCTTCTCGCTGACAACACTTATATATAGCGTTCAAAAAAGCGTTGCGATAACTCGCCCTCCAGCGACGCGAGACCGGGCACGGCAAATAGCGCTGCCGGAGAAATTGGCATGCACCTGGCTTTGATTTAAGTGTCTCAAATCTTATGTAGTTGTTGGGCTGGCGATCTGCAAACCATGTGTTATTCTTGGCCCCAGAGTAAAGGGGACCTTTCAATCCAAAAGGAATAAATGGCGGGAAAATCTCAGATGGAATTTCTGGGCATGCCAACGAACAGAAAGATAACAAGGGGTTCCAAAAAATTATCGCCGCGCGGCGAAGGTGGAGAGGGCCGCGTGCGCAATTGGAGATGCATTCAGCATTTTCGGTTTACATTTGTGCATGTATTCAACGGATACGTTGCATCCCTCTCCTATAAATTAACTAAAACATAAGACCTTTAAGGAGCGTCCATGAAAAGGTGCATCAGCAGCAGTCGGCGCCTAACCGCTGCGTTTTTCGCAGCTACGGTTATCGCAGTTTCCGGCAGCGTTTTCGCCCAGACCGTCGATCAGGTTCTTCAAGCTGATCAACGTCGGTTAAATCTGGCACAACAATCTCAGGAACGTATCAACAGTGTTGTTGAAGGCACACGTTCACTGGAAGACCAGTACAGGGCTGTAAACAAGGAAATCGACGGACTCAAAGTCTACAACCGCCTGATGAGGGCGCAGGTTGAAGGTCAACAGGCCACGTTGGAAGACATTGGTTTGTCCATGGATCAGGTTGACGTAATCAATCGCCAGATCTTCCCTTTGATGGAACGCATGATTGACGGGCTCGAACAGTCCATTAATCTGGATGTGCCGTTCCTGATGGATGAGCGCACCGAGCGTGTAGCGGGTCTGAAAGGGATCATGGAGCGCTCCGACGTTTCCGTCGCGGAAAAATTCCGCAAGGTCATGGAGGCCTACCAGATCGAGAATGAATTCGGCTGGACTTCCGAGCACTTTACGCAGTCGTTAACGATTGACGGTGTAACGCGTTCATTCAATATGCTGAGAATTGGCCGAATCGGCCTGTACTTCCAGTCTGACGATGCACGGGTAACCGGTCGTTGGGACAACGAAGCGCGCCAGTGGGTAATGGATGATTCGGCACGCAACGAAATTCGCAAGGGCCTGCGTATGGCTCGCCAGTTGATTGCACCGGAATTAATCAGTATCCCGGTTCCAGCAGCGGAGGCATCATAAATGAAACGCTTGACACTAATAATTGCCGCCGGACTTTTAAGTCTCGGAATGACAACGGCAAACGCCCAGGACGGAGATGACGCGCGCAGCATGGGCGATCTTCTCCGCCTGATCGAACAGGGGCAGGCACGCGACTCACGAGAGGCACGCCAGCGCGAAGCCGCTTTCAAACAATCGCAGAACCGCCAGCAATCACTACTGAACCAGGCACGCGCCGAGCGCACTCGCCAGGAGAACGTCAGCGCCAGACTCGAGCAGCAGTTCGAAGAAAACCAACAGCGTATTATCACGGCGCGACAGGCTCTCGACGAGAGACTCGGAGCCCTGAAAGAGCTGTTTGGTGTTTTGCAGACTGTTGCCGGGGATACACAGGGTGTTTTCAATACCTCGCTGACCAATATCCAATATCCGAATCGTGGCGAGTTCCTGGTTGAATTGGGTAGTAAGATGGCCGGTGCCAGCAGTCTCGCATCCATTGAGGATATCGAAAGACTCTGGGCTATGCTGCAAAAGGAAATCGTAGAGTCCGGACGTGTTGTTCGATTCAGCAATGTCGTTACGAAAGCTGACGGCCAACAAGAAGAGATGGATGTCATCCGGATTGGATCCTTCAACATCATCAATGAAAACGGTTACCTCAAGCACGATTCCAAGGAAGGCACGCTAACCGAACTGGCTCGCCAGCCGGAATCCCGGTACACCGGCACAACCGGTGACATGATTGACGCTGACAGTGGACCGGTCACCTTTGGTGTGGACGTAACCCGTGGCACGATTCTCGGCCTGCTGGTTGAGTCACCGACGATCAAAGATCGGATCGAACAAGGTGGCATCGTTGGTTACTGCATTATTGCGTTAGGTATTGTTGGACTGCTGATCGCCATCTGGCGTTGGTTCGGTCTGTCAGGCGACAGCCGCAGGGTTGCTGCTCAGCTCAAACGTGAAACGGCCAGTACCGATAACCCGCTGGGCCGCGTTCTCGCAGCGTACGAAAGTAACCGCGGGGCAGATACCGAAACGGTTGAACTCAAACTCAGTGAGGCGGCGCTTAAGGAAATGCCCGGACTGACGAAAGGCCTGTTGTTCATCAAAGTCGTGTCTGCAGTTGCGCCACTCATGGGACTGCTCGGAACCGTTACCGGCATGATCAAGACCTTCCAGGTCATCACGCTGTACGGTGCTGGCGATCCGAAAATGATGGCTGGTGGTATCTCTCAAGCCTTGATGACGACGGTATTAGGCCTGGTTGTTGCTATTCCGATGGTACTGCTGCACACGGTCGTCAGCGGTCAGAGTCGCAAGATCATCAACATCCTCCAATCTCAGAGCGCCGGTATTGTTGCCCAGCACTCGGAGCGTAATGGCTGAGGCCGATAAGGAGTAATCATGTATTGGCTTATAGATAGTTTTGAGGCCATACGCGATTTCATGAATCTCGGCGGTGTTGTGCTCAAGAGCATCGCCGTGGTCATTTTCTTGATGTGGGTTCTCATTGTTGAGCGGATCATGTTTTTTCGCACTTCAATGAAGGAAATGTCAAAGGAGATTCATGATAACTGGGAGGGTCGACAGGAACGCAAGTCCTGGAACGCACACCAGATTCGCGAATTGTTGATTTCGCAGTTTAGCGAAGCGACGAACAAGGGCATCAGTCTGATACAGACGTTTGTTGCACTTTGCCCGTTGCTCGGGCTCCTTGGCACGGTTACAGGCATGATCAGTGTGTTTCAGGTTATGGCTGTTTCCGGATCGGGTAATGTTCGTGCGATGGCTGCAGGCGTATCACAGGCGACCGTGCCAACGATGGCGGGAATGGTTGGTGCACTTTCGGGTGTCTTGCTGGTCACACTATTAACACGCCGTGCGACTCGTGAGGTTGAGTTTCTTGAAGACTCGCTCACCATGGACCATTAAGGGATAGACAATGTCAAAACATGACTTTTCTATGGGGCAGCAGGAAGACGATGGCGATGAAATCAATCTGACGCCGATGCTCGACGTCGTTTTTATCATGCTCATCTTTTTCATCGTCACCGCATCGTTTGTCAAGGAAGTGGGAATCGACGTCAATCGGCCGGATGCTCCCGTCACGGAGACCAAGCCGGAGGATGCCAATATCCTCATCATTATTGATGCGAATGACGACATTTGGATCGATCGGCGCATCATCGATCCGCGTGCCGTACGAGCGAATATTGAACGTCTACACGCGGAAAACCCGAAGGGTTCGGTGGTCATTCAACCGAACAAAAGGTCGACCAACAGGATGCTCGTGACGGTTATGGACTCATCACGCAGCGCTGATGTCTACAACATATCCATTGCGGATTCGAAATGAGCGGGATCTTTAAGGACATGTCTCATGCGAAAAAATAAAGGTGCATTCGGACACGAAGAGGAAAGCGAAGAAATCAATCTCACGCCGATGCTCGACGTTGTTTTCATTATGCTTATTTTCTTCATCGTAACAGCGACCTTCATCAAGGAAGCCGGTATTCAGGTGAATCGTCCGGACACTGCGACAGCCGATTCTCAGGAAGACGCGGCAATTTTGATCGCTATCAGCGCCAATGACGAAATTTGGATCGACAAGCAGGAACGAGATCCTCGTGACGTGCGAGTAGTGATCGAGCGGCTTCATTCGGAGAACCCGAAGGGTTCAATCGTGATTCAGGCGGATGAGGAGTCTACTAACGAGGTGTTGGTGACCATTCTCGAAGCCGCCAAGGATGTCGGAGTAGCCAATGTGGCAATAGCGTCGGACAACGACTAGAAACGGCGGCGTGAGCCGCTGAGGAGACAGGACCATGATGGGTCGCTACTTAATTTCAATTGTTACCGGAGTGGTCGTTACGCTCAGCTTGCTGTTCGTTATGCAGTTGCTGATCGCATCCGGTAAAACCGCGTTAACCAAACCGAGAGAGCGGGCGCAACTCGATTTCGTACGCGTGAAAAGAAACGAAAACCTGAATACGCAGGATCTCACCCCGGAGAAACCACCGAAACCACCCGAAACACCGCCCGAAACGCCGCCGCAGGATATGGACAATATTGATCCGGACGCGCCGACCATCGACGTCGGTCGACCGACGATCACGGCTAACACGGATATCGGTGGCCCGGGCGGTATGAATATCGCAGAGGGCGATTACTTGCCGATCGTTCGAGTAGCGCCGGTTTATCCATCACGTGCACTGTCGCGCGGACTGGAGGGCTTTGTCGACATGTCTTTTACAGTGACGACGGCCGGTACGGTGAAAGATCCGATCGTTTTGCAGTCGACCAGTAGTTTGTTCGAGCGCGCTGCCACGAGAGCGGTACTGAAATTCAAGTACAAACCCCGAGTGGTTGACGGGGTGCCCGTTGAAGTGGTGGGCGTCAAGACACGTATATCGTTCGAGCTTGAAGACTGAGGACAATTGATAGCCCTTGGCGGGGAATCTATCCAGAAGGATGTATAGAGTTATGAAGACTGATCGTGGAATCTTACTAAAGATGGGCGTACTGCTGCTGGCGGGATTGCTGGCATTTGGTACCGCGTCCGCTCAAAGGGCCAATAAGGCGGATAAGGACGACGATACCAAAACCAAGCAGGCTCAGGCCGTCAGCAAAGAAGTCTATGAACGAATCACGAAAGCCCAGGAAGCGGTTGATGAGGAAGATTATAAATCCGCTCTCAGGACCTTAAACAGCTTGTATAACCCGGATAAGTTAACGGAATACGAACAAGCCAATGTCCTGAATTACCTTGGTTTTGTGCATTACAACATGGAGAACATGCCCCAGGCGATTGCGACCTATAAGAAACTGCTCGCGATCCCGAGTCTTGAGCCGCAAATGGCCAAGCAAACGACATTCACTATGGCGCAGCTCCTTACGGTCGAAGAACGATACTCGGAGGCTTTATCCACCCTGGATCGCTGGTTCATGCTGGAGACAAACCCGGCACCGCAGCCCTTTATTCTCAAAGCTCAGATCCACTATCACCTGGACCAGTACCAGGCCATGGTGCAACCTATTGAAAATGCGATGGACGTTGCTAGGAAGCGCAATTTAGAAGTGAAAGAAGACTGGTGGGGGCTGTTGAATTTCGCGTATTTCCAGCAGGAAAACTACAGGAAGGTTCGCGATATTCAAAAGATCTTGTTGCAAACATGGCCCAAGGCCCGCTATTGGAAGTCTCTTGCAGGTGCCTTTACGGAGTTGGGTGAAGACGAGAAGCTGATTTATGCCTACGACGCGGCTTTCACGCAGGGAATGCTGGAGAAAGGCACAGAATTTGTCACGATGGCGCAGCTTTACTTGCAGGCTGAGGTTCCCTATAAAGCCGCAACGCTTCTTCAGGAAAAAATCGATAATGGCACCGTCGAGAAGAATGAGAAAAACTATCGCTTGCTGTCGCAGAGCTGGATGCTGGCAATGGAAGATACTAAGGCTATTCCGGCCCTGAAGGCCGCTGCTGCTTTAGCCAAGAACGGTGAAGTTGATGCCCGTCTTGCGAATTCCTATTTGAATGTCGGCGAGTATTCCGATTGTGTTGCCTCGGCGAAGAATGCAGTTCGAAAGGGCGGGCTCAAGAGCCCCGATAACATTCAAATATCGCTGGGAATGTGCCTCTATAACCTGCGCAAATACGGCGATGCGAAAACCGCCTTTCGTGCGGCGGCCAAGACTCCTCGGTCACAACGTACATCGGGTCAGTGGATTCGAGTCATAGATGCCGAAATCGAACGCAACAGGCAGATTCGACTCGCAGAAGAAGCGGCGCAGAAGAAGCGCAAAGAAATCGAAGCGAGAAGGGCACAAAGTTCGCGAGCCTGATTTCGAAAGTAAAGAGCAACTAAACGAGGGTGTTGACCAGTTTCGGTCAACACCCTTAATATCGTGCGCAAAAGCGCCGTGGAATACTGCAAATGCCCAAGATCATTTATCAAACGTCCGACGGGTCAAGACACGAAGTCGAGGTCGAAAATGGCTATTCGGTGATGGAAGGTGCCATCAATAACAACATAGAGGGCATAGTGGCGGAGTGTGGCGGCGCCTGTGCATGCGCGACTTGTCATAGTTACATCGACGAGGCCTGGATTGATAAACTGGCACCATTGGATGACATGGAAGACAGCATGCTGGACGCCGCATTTGAACGTAAAGCTAACAGCCGGCTAACTTGCCAGATAGAAGTATCCGATGTACTGGATGGCCTCGTCGTACACGTCGGCGAAAATGAGTACTAGTGTGGTGTAACCCAAACAGGAGCGCTTGAAATGACTATAACCGCAGGTGACAAAATGCCATCAGGTGCCTTTGGCATCATGACGGAATCCGGACCCGGAGCAATCTCGACCGACGCTCTTTTTGCTGGCAAGAAGGTAGTTTTGATATCGGTTCCAGGCGCCTTTACGCCCACCTGTTCAATGAATCATCTTCCCGGCTTTGTCGATCAATTCGATGCATTGAAGGGCAAAGAGGTCGATACAGTTGCCTGCATGGCCGTCAACGATGTATTCGTGATGCATGCGTGGGGCAAAGATCGCGGCGTCGGTGACAACATTATGATGCTTGCTGACGGTAATGGCGAATACGCAGAGGCACTGGGCCTTGAGATGGATGCATCCGGATTTGGCATGGGTATGCGCGGTCAGCGCTTTGCCATTGTCGTCGACGACGGCGTAGCAACGCACGTCGCCGTGGAGGCGCCTGGCCAGTTCGAAGTCAGTAAGGCCGAAGCTATTCTCGAAGTCTTATAGCCAGGGTCGCGAGGCAGGCATTTTCGACGCCTTTCAGTCCAGGGAGTCGGTCAGCTCGGGTACGGCAGTAAACAAATCCGCCACCAGGCCAATATCAGCCACCTCGAATATGGGTGATTCCTCGTCCTTGTTGATGGCGACAATCGTCCCGGCATCTTTAATGCCCGTAAGATGCTGTATTGCACCTGAGATACCGATTGCAATGTATAAATCCGGCGCAATAATTTTGCCGGTCTGACCGACCTGCAGTTCATTGGGCACATACCCGGCATCCACGGCTGCGCGCGACGCTCCAATGCCTGCTCCCAATTTGTCGGCCAGTTTGTAGATGAGATTAAAATTATCTTCGCTCCCCAGGGCCCTTCCCCCTGCAACGACTTTCGCCGCAGTTTGAAGATCGGGTCGATCCGAAGCACCCGATAGCACTTCAATGAGCCGTGTATGGGGCGGTATATCTACCGCCACATCAATACTTTCTATTGCCGCTGCATTGCCTCCCTTGGCCGCGGCGTATGAGGCAATTCGCACCGTGCCGACGACAATACTATCGCCCGGAGCTTCTACTGTTGCGACAGCGTTACCGGCATAAATCGGTCGTTTGAATGTATGGCTGCTCTCTGCATTCATGATGTCGCTGATTTGGTTGACACCGAGCAATGCGGCAACGTGGGGCATCAAGTCCTTGCCGAACGTTGTCGAGGGTCCGAATACATGTGAATAGCCAGAGGCGATCGCCGCAATTTGCGGGGCGAGTAGTGCGGCAATCGGGTGTTCGTTTTCCGCACGTTCAACGGTTAACACGCGCGTAACCAACTCAAGACTGGACGCTTGAGCTGCAACAGCGGCGGCTGCCGACGCCAGAACTACGATATCGATCTCTGCGCCCTCGATGCTGGCCGCACAAGTGACCGTTTTCGCTGTGCCTGGATTAAGAGTGGAACCATCGTGTTCCGCAATTATGAGAATTTTTGACATCACGCCAGTCCTTTTTCTTTTAGTGCCGCAACAAGTCCGGCAACATCATCCACCATTACACCGCGTTCCCGCTCCGCAGGTGCCTCAAATGACAGTTCTTTGATTTGCGGTCCCGGATCAATGCCGAGATCGGCCACTGCTATCACTTCCAACGGTTTTTTCTTCGCCTTCATGATGTCCGGTAATTTGACGTAGCGCGCCTCATTGAGGCGTAGATCGACGGTGATAACTGCCGGTAGATCGACCTCAATGATTTCAAGACCGGCGTCAACCTCGCGAGTGACCTTTGCCGTGTCTCCATCCAGATCGAGTTTGGACGCAAACGTTGCCTGTGGACGCCCCCAAATGGCCGCAAGCATTTGCCCGGTTTGGCTGTTGTCATCGTCAATTGCCTGTTTACCCAACAAGACGAGGTCAATTTCGTCCCGATCGATAATGTTTTTGAAAATCCGGGCAACACCCAACGGTTCCACTGAGTCGTCGGAGTCGACCAGGATGGCGCGATCCGCTCCCATCGCAAGGCCGGTACGCAATTGCTGCTGGGCGTCAACACCGCCCACCGAAATGACGATGACCTCAGAGGCTTCACCGCGCTCTTTAATCCGCAATGCCTCTTCGAGGGCGATTTCGTCAAAAGGATTAATGCTCATCTTGACGCCATCGGTCTCAACTCCGCTACCGTCATTCCTGACGCGAACCCGGACGTTATAATCAACGACGCGTTTCAGGCCAACCAGAATCTTTTCCACTCTAATGCTCCTATTCCCAAGTGCCGGTGTTGCGAATCTACTCCGCGGCCCGGTATTGTCCAATAGGCAATTACCGCGCACAAGGCCGAATTTTCACCAACATTGGGATCTCCGACTTTTGCACGACAAACCGCTAATCAGGGCGCTTGAGCTAAAAGAAAAACTGCACAAAACGGTAGTGGCCGGATAGCACGAACCACGGATCCAGGTTGGATCCCGGAGCGCATGAATTATTGATTCAAGCGGGGCGATCGCTCAGGGATACGGTCGATACGGATCAAAATCATTGCGGATTTGGCGTAAACTTAGTCCACGGGATCATCAGATCAGGGCGCAATACCCAGCAGATACTTGATCGGTTCAAGCGCCCTTGGTTTATTTATTGCAGAATATAATATGCTTTATAAACAGATTATTACGTTCGCTATTTCGAGCATTTTATTAGCATGTGCGGGTACCCAGAACGGGAATGATAGCGGTGAGGACAGGGCAACTAACGCCCGGCACGATTGCATCTTCGAATCAAGTATCCGAGGATACAGCGTTCTGGACGAATCGAACCTCATCATCGATGGGTCAGGGCGACGCAAGTACCATGTAGCGTTGAGTAGACGAGCCCACGGACTCAGGTCTTCCTGGGGCATCGCGTTCAATTCGCCCACTGGACGTGTTTGTGCTGGATTTAGTGAGGTGATTTTCGACGGACGTATGCAAAATGACTCGATTCGGATTGATTCCATTCGAGCGCTTAGTCCGGAGGATCATGAGTATCTCCTGATCCAATACGGCAAGAAAAGGCCTGAAATAGAACAAACACCTGCGCCTGGAAAGGTAAAAGGCGCAGAGGTAGAAGAGCTGGACCCAGCTGCCAAAGACGATTCGTCGGGCAACTGAGTCACGCAATCCGCAATCTCCGTGCGGACCCGCCCGGCCAACTTGTAAGAGTTGGCCGGGTTTTTATTGGAGGTAGGTCAATGTCCGCGCCGCTCAACAACATCCGAATTCTCGACATGAGCCGGATACTGGCTGGTCCATGGGCAACACAGTTGCTCGGCGACTATGGTGCCGATGTCATAAAGATCGAAAAACCGGGCTCCGGTGACGACACTCGAAAGTGGGGCCCACCCTGGCTGGGGACGGAGTCCGCCTACTTCCTCTCGACAAATCGCAATAAACGTTCGGTTACCGTCAATATTTCGGTAGCCGCGGGCCAGGAGATTATTAAGGGATTGATTCGTGAGTGCGACGTGCTGCTGGAGAATTACAAGGTTGGCACGATGGCGAGATTCGGGCTCGGTCCGGACGAATTGCTGGCGCTCAATCCACAACTGATTTATTGCTCGATATCGGCGTTTGGTCAGAGCGGATCCCATGCTGAGGAACCTGGCTACGATGCGATGATTCAGGCTTCCGCGGGCCTGATGAGCATTACGGGGCCACCCGCACACGAGTCCGGTGGCCCGCAAAAGGTTGGTGTCGCAATAGCCGACATCATGACAGGCATGTACGCGTCAACGGCGATTCTCGCCGCATTGAACGCCCGAGCTCAGAATGGGCAGGGACAGCACATTGATGTCCCACTCTACGACAGTCAGGTTGCGTGGCTTGCCAATCAGAATCTGAATTTTCTGATTGGTGGCGAAACGCCCGTACGTATGGGCACCGCACATCCTAATCTTGTTCCCTACCAGGCGTTCGCTACAAGTGATGGCGACTTAATGCTGACCGTGGGCAACGACAGGCAGTTTGCAAGCTGCTGTGAGGCGCTCGATATGCAGCCGGTAGCAGATGACGCGCGTTTCGCGTCGATGAGCAGTCGCATCGACAATCGAGATGAGCTGATTGCACAGCTTCAATCCAGATTACTGCAAGGCACTACGACGCATTGGCTGGAGAAATTAAGGGCCGGGGGCGTGCCAGCCGGTCCAGTCAACGACATCAAAGAAGTGCTGACAAACGATCACTCTATCGAACGAAATCTTGTGCGCCGTATTCAAAATGGAGCCGAGGATTCGGTCCCCTATGTTGCCAATCCTGTCGAATTTGCCAGTACGCCCGTTGCTTATGAGAAAGCGCCACCGCTGTTGGGGGAACACACAAATGAGGTACTGCGTGATTGCTTAGGTTACTCTGACGCCGAAATCGAAACATTGAGACAGAGTGAAGTCATCTAGCTTGCCCGCTATGCCTATGAAAAGTAGTGAAGTATTACAGGACGTCCGATATGAGATTCGCGGACAGCTCGCCAATCACGCGTTGGAGCTTGAAAAGCGTGGTTACGAAATAATCTCGCTGAATATCGGCAATCCGGGCCTGTTTGGTTTTCGAACGCCGGAAACGATGCGGCTTGCGATGATCGAAAATCTCGGCGAGGCCGAACCCTATTGCCATCAGAAGGGGATATTTCCGGCCCGGGAAGCCGTCGTGATGCAGCAACAGGACCGCGGCGTTGAGGGCGTGACGGCGGATGAGGTCTTCATTGGAAACGGGGTCAGCGAATTAATCGATCTATCGTTACGCGCTCTGCTCAATCCGGGTGACGAGGTTCTCGTTCCCAGTCCGGACTATCCGCTCTGGAGTGCCGCCGTTGCGTTGAACGGTGGTACGGCTCAGCATTATCGCTGCGATGAAAAAAACGGTTTCCTGCCAGATATTGATCATATGAGCAGCCTGATCAATGCGCGAACCAAAGCGATCGTCGTTATTAACCCGAACAATCCAAGCGGTGCAGTTTACGATCGCGAGACGCTCGCGGACATAGTTCGTCTTGCGGAAAAAAACGGCCTCGTCGTAATGTCCGATGAAATCTACGATCAAATGATTTATGACGAAGCCGAATTCATCCCGATGGCGACACTCGCCACCGATGTTATTTGCCTGACGTTTTCCGGTCTTTCCAAAATTTATCGTGCCTGCGGATACCGCGTCGGTTGGGTGGTGTTCAGCGGAGACCTTGAGCAGGCACGAGACTATATCCACGGCATGGAGCTCTTGTCTGCATTGCGTCTTTGCAGCAATGTCCCGGGGCAATGGGCCGTACAGACAGCCCTTGGCGGTCATCAAAGCATAGAGCAACTGGTGACACCGGGCGGTCGACTGTATCAGTCGCGACAAGCCGTCATAGAGCGAGCGGCGGCGAGTAAATTCCTGAATCTCGAACGTCCAATGGGTGCGATGTACGCGTTTCTAAGGTTGGATGAGCGTTTTAACGGAGTACTTGACGATCAGGCGTTTGCACTCGACCTTCTGGAAAATCACCATGTTCTGGTCGCACCCGGGAGCAGCTTCAATACCCCCTACACCGATCATTTTCGAATCACAACATTGCCGGACCCGGACACGATCAGTGTTGTATTCGACCGTATCGATGCGTGTCTTACGCAACACTGCTGACCCATGTACGAGTGGCTATCCGCTTCACTGGATAATTCCGGGACAGTCGTCACCGCTAATCGGCGCTTTGCCCGGGTATTGGGCGATCACTATGCGAAGGAACAACTGAGCGCCGGCATCAAGGCGTGGCGCAGCCCTCAGATTTACAACTGGCAGGACTGGCTCAGCATCTCGCTGAGCACCGCGCAGGATCAAGGAGGTTTGCCAACACGAATTAACGCGCAGCAAAGCCAGCTTCTGTGGGAGCGATGCCTGCGCAAGGATCTGGATGAGTCGGAAGCCGGTATGTCCGGGCTTATTCGATTGTCGCGAGAGACGTGGCAACGTCTGGCTGACTGGCAAGTGCCCATAACGGAGGTCGCCCGGTCAGCGCAAAGTGATGACCAGCGGCTTTTTGCGTCGGTGGCCGGTCGTTATCTGGGTATTTTGGAACGTGAGAACTGGGTCGATGATGCGGGACTTGGTGCGCTGGTACTCGACTGTGTCACCCATGGAAAAATCAACTTTCCTGGCCAGCATTGCTTCGTTGGCTTTGATCGCCAGCGACCCATTATTCTTGCTATTCAGGAAGCGCTGCAGGCGTCCGGCGTCGATATCAGCATCTCACCGGAACCTCCACAGCATTCAAAGTGTTCATTGCAATCATTCGAAAACGCCACAGCGGAATTGAGATCGGCGGGTGCCTGGGCACGCAGGCGTGTCGACGAGAATCCGGGTGCCCCGATAGCGATCATTGCGAACGGCCTCGACAAGGATGCCGAAGGCATTTCACGTCGCGTCCGTGAGGGCTTGACGCCGGGCTGGCAACACGATCATAAATCACTTTTTGATGCGTTGAATGTTTCGTATGGCCGCCGACTTTCCGACTACCCGGTGATCGCCGTTGCATTGTTGTTGCTGCGTTGGTTGGTAAAAGACCTGTCGTCAACGGATGTGGGTTTGCTGCTGCGTTCTCCGCTAACAGGGACTTCGATAGTTGCCGGACGGAGTCGACTGGAACTGCGGCTACGACAGTTGCCAGAGCGCCGCTGGTCGCCTTCAATGATCACGGCGGAATTACGCGGTCGGGATGACGAGGATAGCGTCAGCGACTGGTTGGGAATGCTGGCCGCTTTTAGCAAACGAAGACGAGAGTTGCCGCAGCAGGCACCACCCGCCGAATGGGTCGTTTTGGTCGACGAGATTTTGCGGGCACTGGCCTGGCCTGGCCAGGGGCCGCTGGACAGTACTGATTTTCAACTCATTAACCGCTGGCGCGAGCTACTGAATGAGTTCGCCCGACTTGGCCTGGTCAGTAAGAAAATGGCACCCGGTGCAGCTGTGGCCAGGCTCGAATTGATGGCGGGAGACACTATTTTTCAGCCCGAATCGACGGCCGCCGCTGTGCAATTGATGGGGCCACTCGAAGCATCCAGTGCACAATTCGATGCCCTTTGGGTAACAGGAGTCACGACTGGCAACTGGCCGCCTGCCGGTATGCCATCGGCATTGATATCGCGGCACTTGCAGCAAGACAACGATATGCCCGATTGCACCGCGGCCGATACTCTCCATTACGCCGAGAAAATGTTCGCACGTCTAATGTCTTGCAGTGAAAACGTCGTTTGCAGTTACGCGCTCACTGATGATGACGCGGAGCAAACAGCCAGTGATCTCTTGTCGCAATACGCGGAGACGACTGATATTTCGGCTGCCGATCCGGGCTGGTACGCGGCAACACTAACGACGAGAGCGAGCCTGCAAGCCGAGGAAGATGCTGTACCGCCAGTGACCGCTGAAGAAAGAATATCGGGCGGGGCCGGGACCATTCAAAGTCAACTCAAGGATCCGGTCACTGCTTTTGTTCTTGGGCGGATGGGGGCCAGGGTGATCTACCCGCAAGCCGTCGGAATACCGGCACTGATGCGTGGCAACCTTATCCACGAGGCGTTCTATCAATTGTACATCGACTTACCGTCCAGCAGCACCATTCGTGGCTGGCAAGACAAAGAATTGGCGGATCGCATTGAAGCTGCTGTGAATTTTGCGTTCGCGCGCCATGAGCGAAATGTCGATGCGGTCCTGCAGCAGCTTTTATTGCTGGAACGTCGGCGTATTGCCGAGTTAGTACGACAATTCGTTGCACTCGATAGCTCGCGCGATGAATTTCAGATCGCAGGTGTTGAGGGTAAATTCGAATTTGTTGCGGGACACATTCGACTGCCGCTGCGGTTTGATCGCATTGATAGCGTCGGTGGAGAGGCCGATGGGATCGCGATACTGGATTACAAAACCGGTTCCAGAAAACGCTTGCTCAACAGAAACCAGGAGGCCGATGAAATCCAGTTGTTCGTCTATGCCGCTGCGACGGAGGCACCGGTCTCGGCCCTGGCCCTCGTCAATGTGGACAGTAGAGAAATAGCATTTGACGGAGCCGGGCTGGGCTACACCGATGTCGATGCGTGGCCGGACTTGTTGCAGCAGATCAAAGGCGAGATTTTTGCAGCGTGCGAAAAAATGTCGAGTGGCGATGTACGAATCAATATCGAGCAGGGCATCACGGCCGCGAGGCCGTTGAACCTGCTGACCCGATATACGGAGCTGCGCCGTGACAATGGATGAGCAACTCCTGCAGGACGACGTACAGGCACGTATCGACGCGCTCGACGTGACACGCTCATTCATCGTGCAGGCTCCTGCCGGGTCAGGCAAGACAGAACTCCTGATTCAGCGCTATCTGAACCTGTTGTCGGTGGTCGAACACCCTGAGGAAGTCGTCGCCATTACATTTACGCGCAAAGCTGCAGCCGAAATGCAGTTGCGTGTATTGGAAGCCTTACGGCGACGAAAGAGTGCCGATGAACCCGAAGCAGACCACGAGCGCAGGACCTACGAGCTCGCGGGTCAGGCATTAGAGAAAAGTGAGGCTCTGCAGTGGAATTTGATCGGCAATCCTCGCCGGATGCGTATCCTGACACTCGATGCATTGAACGCATCCATCGCGAGAGCAAAGCCATTGACTTCGCCGGGTACGGGTACTCGTGTGGTCGTCGGTGCGGAACTGCTGGCTATTCTCAAATCGGCATCGATAGCAACACTGGACTGGCTCGCCGAGAAGGGAGCGATGCAGGTCGCCACGGTGGAGGTGCTGCGGCACGTCGATAACAACACCTGGTTGTACGCCTCGTACCTTTCGCAAATGTTGGCTACACGAGATCAATGGCTGCCATTTGTTGGCAGCGGATCAATGTCTGATTCGGATGCCCGGTTACTAAGGGAGAAATTCGAGGGGAGTCTCGAATTCGCCGTATCGAAACATCTGCTAAGGACCTCCGCCGGATTAAATACCAGTTTGTATGGCGACCTTTACGAGCTGCTCGACCACGCCGCAGTCAACATGATTGACTCGGGAGCGACCACCAGTCCCATTTGCGATCTCAAGGGAGTCGTACAGCCACCGGAGGCGACGGTCGCTGCAATGGGCCAGTGGCGGGGCATCGCCGAATTACTATTGACGCAAAAGGGCGATTTCCGAAAGAGGGTCGACAAGCGGCAGGGATTCCCGTCCGGCGATAAGCCACGTAAGGACAAGATGCATGCGTTACTTGAGACACTTGCAGACGACGTTGAACTGGCCGAGAGTTTGCACGGTGTGCTTTCTTTGCCGCCCATTCAGTACACCGATGAGCAATGGCAGGTCTTGCTGGCATTATTTCGTCTGTTGCCCCTGGCCGTTACTGAACTGAAACGGCTGTTTAACGAGCAGGGCATTGCTGATCACGTCGATATCGCGCTGAGTGCGGGCGCCGCCCTTGGGAGTGCGGAGAACCCGGGCGATATAGCGTTATTGCTCGACTATCAGGTGAAGCACTTACTGGTCGACGAGATGCAGGATACCTCGGCTGCGCAATATCGAATGCTGGAAACGCTGACCGGTGGATGGGAACCGGATGACGGTCGCAGTCTCTATTGCGTCGGCGATCCGATGCAGTCGATTTATCGTTTCCGGAATGCAGAGGTTGGACAGTTCCTGCTGGCACAGAATTTCGGCATTGGCCACATCCGGCTCGAACCTCTGCTGCTGCGGCGTAATTTTCGCTCTGGCGAATGGCTGGTCGACTGGTTCAATACGGTGTTTCCAACCATTCTTGCCGCGACGGACGATCCATTGCGTGGCGCCGTCTCTTATTCTGAGGCAGTTCCGGTCGATCACCTAAAGGGGCAGGGGACTTGTGTCACGCATGCGGTGTTTGGTTCGGACACAGATGACGAAGCCAGACAAGGTTGCCGTGTAATAGCTGACACACTCGACGCAAATCCCGGCGATGAGATGGCCGTCCTCGTCAGGGGCCGAACTCAATTGCCGCAACTGCTCGCTGAATTACGATCGGCCGAAATTCCCTACCAGGCCGTCGAGATCGATCGTTTGACTGATCTGCCGGAAATCATCGACGTGCTCGCATTGACTCGGGCGGCGGCCCATCGGGGCGATCGCATCGCATGGCTGGGCTTGCTGCGTGCTCCGTGGATTGGCTTACAGTGGTCTGATCTGCATGCCCTGGTCCGAAACGATACAAGCAGTACCGTTTGGGAGTTACTGCAGAGCGAAGAACGCTTGTGCGCTCTCTCTGATTATGGCCAACAAGCTATCAAGGCTTCGCTGGAGTCGCTGCAACAACTGACGGCACCACGACGTTCAGAGAGCCTGCGTGACCTGATCGAGCGTGTCTGGTTTGCGCTCGGTGGTCCTGGTGCGCTTGATGACGACTATGCGATTGAAAATGTTTACCGTTATCTGGACGTACTGGGTGGTCTGGAGCGGGCCGGAACCTTAATCGATGTCGGGGAACTGGAGTCGACTCTGGATCTGGAGCGCGTTTCGAATAACGACAACGCCCGCCTGCAAATTATGACCATGCATCGCGCGAAGGGACTGCAGTTCGATCACGTCCTGTTATTTGGCCTAGGCAGACAGCCGGGCAAAGGCGATCGTCGCGTCTTGTCCTGGTTCGATTTGCCGGCGCAACACGGTACAGAGCAAAAGGTCATCAGCCCGGTTGGCCCACGTGCTGAGATCGATAATGATCCCGTGCATCGCTATATCGAACTAACAGAATCTCAAAAAGATCGACACGAGCAGGCTCGTCTGCTGTACGTCGCCTGCACCCGCGCCAGAAAATCACTACACCTCATGGGGAATACGGCAGTCGCTGCCGATGGGGAATCGTTCAAGCCCGCCAGAAGCGACAGTTTGTTGCACTTGCTCTGGCCGGCCGTTTACACCGAATTTGCACGCCAGTTTGAAGGCGCTGATATCACCGTTGCCGATGCCGGATCGTCCGTTTGGGCCACACCCAAGTTACGGCGCTTCTCTGCACCGTGGACATTGCCGAAGGTCGCCTTGCTGTCGGGGCACGTGCCAGCAGTTGAAACCACTGATGCAGAAACCAAAGTAGAGTTTTACTGGGTCGGTAGCGACGCGCGAATTGCGGGCACGCTGGTTCACAGGTGGTTACAGCTTATTGCCGAAGAGAGTGGCGGCAAGCTGCATGCCGACGAATTGAATCTGCGCGATATCACATCCCGATGGCTGCGAGAAACCGGCATCAGTCCTGACGCAGCGGGGCCAATCCTGACTCGCGTTGAAAGCGCCGTAACCGCAATGTTAGGCGATGAGAAAGGCAACTGGATACTCGAAGGACGGGGCCATGCAGAGCTCGCGCTAACAGGTGTTGTGGAGAATGAACTGGTATCCGTGGTTCTGGATCGGGTGCGGATTGATGACGAGGACACACACTGGATTATTGACTATAAAACCAGTTCACACGAAGGCGGTAATCTTGAGGGATTCCTGCAAGTCGAAGCCGATCGGTATCATGCGCAATTGGCTCGATACGCATCAATTTACAAGGACTGGTCCAGAGCCAACGTCAAATGCGCATTGTACTTTCCGTTGTTACAAGCGTTTGTAGAGGTGCCGGTCTAGAGGACGCCTTCCTCGCTTAATTCTCGTTGCCCACGATCATTGGCTGGTGGTAACCGCAGCAGTTGCTCGCGTAGCTCCTGCGGGGCTTCGGGTTTTGCACTTGCCAAAGCATAGAACTTGTACGATCGATCCTTCCTGACTTCCAGACTACCTGCCATATCCAATACACCGTCAGTATCTTCGATGCTTGCGGCGATGCCATTATTTTGAGGGAAAAAGTCGGCCTCGTAGCCACCAATAGGCATCCGTCCGATCCCGGGGATAGGGATGACCAGGTTGTTGAGCTGTACTGTACCTTTGGCGGCGATGGTCCATCCATCGACAATATCAACCCGTTCGAACGCCAGGTTCGCGCCGCCCTCCAATCCAGGCACACCAAAGGAGTCGGCAAATGACTCCAAGGGTAATGCCGCAGTCAAGTCTGACATATACAACGAGCCATCGAATCCGACTTTAATGTCGGACACAAAAAAACCGGCCACTGGCGTAGCCTCGGCGCTGTAGGAAAGTTTGCCGGTCAAGAGCCGAAGTCCATGCAGACTCCACTTGACGTCGCGCAAATAAATGCCATTCACAGCCGCTTCTTTTGCACTACCGTTCCAGACAGACCCCTTGATCCCGTTAATGCTTATTGCGGAAGGCACAAACCATCCGATCGCTACTCGAGCCGGGAACAGAATTATGAGTCCCAGTATCAAAGTAAGCACGAAGGCCGTAATAAGACCGCGTATCGAGCGAATCAAAGAGCACGCTCCAGCGTCAGCGATGCATTAATGCGTCCCGGAGAAACCTGTGCTCCAACGGAGAGACTTCCCGACTGCACATGCATTGCATACTGCTCACTCAGATCACCGAGCCACACGACCAGCTCATCGAAGGCGACGTTTTCGAACTCAATACGAATTCCGTTACTGGTCGTTGGCTGGCTGCGTTTTCGGTACCGGTCCAGTCCGCGGCTGCGCAGGGTCTGGTCAACGATTATGATGAGCGACTGCTGGTTGTTTGCCCGGGGAGTTGATGAAGCTCGCCCGCCATCAGCGATCGATGCGCGAATCGGTCGCAACTGCGCGAGCGAGTACTCCCACTTCGCGACGTCTGTCTTGAGTTCAGTATGTTTCTTATCCAGCGGCGCCCACCCCAATCCGTAGGCGAGCGCGAATAACCCGACAATGGCGCCAATGGACACGAACTGTCGTTCGCGACTATCCAGTGCGTCAAACCAGTCCTTCACGAACCTGCCTCCCTGATTTGAATTCGGCCGTTTATTTTGTCAGCCACCTGCGCCGTCGACTGAATCGAGGCCTGGAATCGGCCGGACGCACTGATGGCCTTCTGAATATTATCCAGCGTCGCGACGTCCGGAGCAGTGAGGCGTAAGTCGATCACACCGGCCCTGTAACTGATGGCCTCGATCGTGGCATCCGAATTAGCAGCAAGCGCTGCACCGAGCTCACGCAAGCTCGGCAAGAATACTTGTGGTGTGGCCGATACCCCGGCACCACGGCGTAACGACTCTACCGTTGCGACGGGATCGATTATTTCTCGCGTGTCGGCAGGCCGCAAGCGATGATATTCAGCATTGAATTGCGTTCGCAGTGTCACTTCATCCCGCGTTAGCTGGTAATAGCTGACGCCCTTCATCGCCATCCCGACAAGCGCCAGTCCCAGCAACAGCAGGGCTGCGGTCTTCCAGGGTCGCAGCAGAGGTCCGTACTCGGTCTTCTTGCCGAAATTGCCTTGCAGGAGATTAATGCCGTGACCGGCGGCTACAGTGACCGCCAACTTGGGCAATACACCGTCGGGTAGTACGTTGACGTCAACGCTGTGCAGTTCGTGTCGTAATGCGATCCAGTCGTGCGAGAGATTTTCGTCTTGCTCGGCCGTGCAAAAGGCCAGCAAATGGCCCGGGTTCTCGCCATCCTCTTCCTGTGCTTCCCCCAGTTGCCCCGCAAGGACCAACACATCACTGGGCTTCACATCCTGCATACTGAATTCGGCATCGGCACCGTCATTGAACATGACAGTCCTGTCATCGACCAGTACCGAGAGGGTGCCCGGAATTTTCGCCAGGCCATGATTCTCTGCCGCCAATATTGCGGGCTCGATACCTGCATCGTTGAGCCTGTTCAGCCATCCCGACATATTCGCGTCCGAAACAACCGCTACAGGCAGCCGATTGTTTTGCTGGCGCTCGCCTGTCGCGAAATGCAGTTCGTCAACATCGTCGGCAAGGTTTTCTTCAAGCGCAAAAGGCAGCGCAGTACGGATTTTGGATATTGACCTTACCGGAATATTGACCGATGTCAGTAATACATCGGCCGCTGGAACAAGCGCGATTACAGCAACATCACCTGCCGCCGCGGCCGCCTGCTCGAGGCTGCCACTCGACATCCCACTGCGACGAGTACCATTACTGTCAACCAGAACCCACTCGACCGGTTGGTCTTCAGCGGCTAGCCGTATGACAACGTACTCTGACATGCTCAAATGGTTCCCAGGCTGCGTAGAATTGTTATCACAGGGCCACCATCGGGCTCGCGCAACAACAAGCTGTAGTAGGTGACACGCACGGTATCAATCTGCACGACCGCCTTCAATTGAAAAAATCGACTGCTTCCCTCCAGGCGAAGCACTATCGCCGGATTCGTCACCAGCGTGCCGAAGGTCGCTTTGATGTCGTCGAAACCACTTTCTTCGCGCTGCGATATCAAGCTCTCAACGATACTTGCATCCATGTTGGCGTCAAGCGACTGCAATACGGCGGCGGTTGCGGTGTTTACATTGAGGGCCGTATCGACGCCTGGCAGTGCCGTTATGTGTGGCAACAATCGGTCAAAACTGGCCTTATCCATGCCCGCAAGCGCTGATAATTCCGTTACGTTCGAAAGCGAGCGATTAAAAGTCCGATACGGTGGTGTCAGACTGGTGTAGATAGAATCTTCCGCACCGTCCGGGAAACTCGCGTTCTGATCCGCATCGATCCAGTCGGCGGCCAAGCCGGCAATTCCTGGATCGATGTCCAAAATAACCAGCAGACGCTGGAACTGCTCGAGTCTCGCCTGATCAATATCACCGTTTCGGTCGATAAGATTATTGACATTGAAGCGTCCCTGAAGGTCCTCGAGCTTTCCGGTGACGGCACCTTGTACGGAGTCGTTGTCGACCGGTAGTCCGGGCAATTCGCTCGCCCATAACTCTCCGAGGTGGTCCGTTTGCGTATCGATACTATCGTCACGAAGTATGTTGCGAATCCAGGACTCGGCACCGAGTGCGACTTGCATCCCTTGCTCATGAAACAACAGTGACATCGTTCGGCGTACATCCAGCGCGTTGTTCCACGCAAGACCGGCCGCCAGAGAACCAGTTAACGCAGTGATCAGCATCGCCGTAATCAGGGCAACACCACGAGCTCTACGCACCGTGTTCACGATGCGACCTCGATAATTCGACGGATCTCACCTTCACCTTCGAGCGTCAGGATGATTTCAACGGCACGTGGCCGCAAGCGCTCGGCCGACGCTCCCCGTACGCCGGCCGGTGGCCACTGATTGGTCTGATCACCGTTGTCCTGCAGGAGGCGGAATTCAAGACGCTCCACACCGCCAAGAATCTCAGTCGAAATTGCATTATTGGAAAAGGTCGAATCAAGGACGTTGTAGTACACGCGAAACAACTTGCCGTCTTCCAGCAAATAAACGCTGCGTTGCTGCGTACTTCTCGGCAGTCCCGCGGGGTTACTCCAGCCGCCATGTGTGACAGCGAGCGCGAAATCATTGGCCACCGACACCATGACAGCCGGCCTGTACGAATCACCGAGTTCGTGGCGTACCGGGCGAGGCGAGGCCGCCGCAAGATCGTTACTCAGATAACGCATCGTGCGTTGCACGGATTGCAATCGTTGCATTCGCTCGGTCAGCATATCGGCGTTAGCCAAAGTCTGGCCCAGAGACATGTAAGCGAGAATGGTCAGTACACCAAACACCACCATCGCCACGAGCACTTCGATTAATGTAAAACCTTTTGAACCGCGAAAGTTCATGATGTGTTGCCGGATGCGGGGCCCGGTGCTGGCGACTGCATCCAGACCTGATTAGCCAACCCTGCGGGCCCCGGTGGGCCGACAAACCCGGTCACCGTCCGGATAACGCCGTCGCGGTCCGCCAACGACACTGAAACGTCAATACGATACAAATCATCGACACCGGTTTCGGAAACCACCGCACGCCAGCTCCAATCGGTGTTCGCATACTGAACTTCGCCATTGGTGGCCCCAACATTGGGTGTCTTAGGCGCGAGCCTTAGCTCTGCAATTCGGTTTTGCGCTATCCAGCTGGCATAGGTGCGGTCGCGCATCGAACTGGCGGAGTTGATCATCTGGCTCATACTGGCGGCAACGGCCGTTAATGACAGCGCAACAATCGCGAGCGCAACCATGACTTCAAGTAAGGTGAATCCGCGGCTGGTGCGGCACTTCATCGCCTATCCCTCATCCGGATTAACGACTTCAATCGCACCGAGCGCATCACCGCGAAGGACGATATTCAGGTCGTCGTAATCACGCAGGATGTGCAAATCAAAGGGCGTTGCGTCACCACTCGAATAGATCAACAAGTGAGGCGCGTAGATTTCAGTCGCTGCGCGAGTGGCTCTGGTTTTCGGATCGTCAAATGTCGCTGGATCGTCATCCAGCAGAATGCGCTTGCCCTCCAGAAAAAGCTCAAACTCGACCTCTTCCGGAAGCGCCCGCAGTCGCAAGGTATCGTCCCCCGGTACGTCCGCCCATTGCCCGGTTAATGCGTCGTATTCCACGAATCGATAACCCGCGGTCATTAATTCGATGCCAAATTCCCGCCCTTGCATTAAGGCTTCTTCCTGAGCTACCTCCGCCAGTGCCATAAAACGCGCGGCCTCAACTTTCAGTTCGCGGTCATTGCCGAGAATGCCGATAGACAGGGTCGCCACTGAGATAACGATGCCGACGATGATGACAACAACCATTATTTCAATGAGCGAAAAACCGGTCTGTCGAACTCGAGAGTGCATTTTGGCGGGCAGGTCGAGGCTACTGATCAGGATCCCAGTTACCGATGTCTGCTGCTGTGTCATCGCCACCCGGTTTTCCATCGGCCCCAAAGGAATAAATGTCAATGGTGCCGTGACTTCCCGGATTCAGGTACTGGTAGGGGTTGCCCCATGGGTCTTTACTGAGCCGCTCGATGTAGCCCTCCGGGTTCCAGTTCCGAATGGCAGGGTCATTCGGTTTTGTTACCAGCGCGTCGAGTCCGTGCTGTGTCTCCGGGTAAGAAAAGTTATCCAGCCGATACATCTTCAACGCGCCTTCGATCGTCGCAATATCCGATTTGGCGGCGGTGACTCGAGCATCGTCGACGCGGCCAATCACGTTCGGTGCCACAATTGCGGCAAGAATCCCGATGATAATTACGACAACCATGATCTCGATCAGGGTAAAACCGTCCTGTCGGTGGCCCAGCGTTTGCAATTCCGTCACTCTCTGTGCTCCAAAACGTCAGATTGACTCGCTCATTACTTAAACGTCAGTATACCAAACATGGGGTTACACAAAATAAACCATGGCAACAAAAGCACCTGGCTGAGTTCGTGGTCAATTCCGGCCTTCATCATTGGAGGCTCAATAGTCATCATGCTGACCGGTGAGCCTGGGCAGGAATGGCTGCGCTACGATCGAGTCTGGATCGGGCAGGGAGAGGCCTGGCGATTCCTGAGTGGCCATCTGACTCACCTGGGCTGGTCCCACCTCGCTCTGAATGGTGCCGGCCTGCTGCTGGTATGGTTTCTGATTGGCGACAGCTATGCGAATTCGACCTGGTTCCAGATTACATTGATTACTGTTGCGACCATTGACGTCGCCTTCTGGTATCTGAATCCTGAGCTGTACTGGTACGTCGGCATGTCCGGCGTTCTGCACGGCTTGCTCATCGCGGGCATTATCGGGCGGATTCGCAGTATGGATGTGGAAACAGGAGTCCTGTTGTTGCTCCTGGTCGCCAAGATTGGCTACGAACAGATGAATGGCGCGGTTCCAGGGTCTGAGGCCACCTCCGGAGGTCCAGTAGTGGTTGACGCACACCTCTATGGGGCCCTGGGAGGCGTTCTGGGGGCATTGCTGGCCAAATTCAGGGCCGAGCCGCAGTCTTCGAAATAAGTCGATATAATGCGCGGCGGTGGACGCACAGCACGGAGAGACGGTTTTGAACAAAGCGATGGTATTTCCCGGCCAGGGATCGCAGTCGGTCGGTATGCAGGCGGATCTGGCCGCCGAATTTCCGGTTGTACAACAAACCTACTCGGAAGCCAGCGATATTCTGGGCTATGACCTTTGGGCGCTGGTCCGGAACGGACCCGCCGAAAGGCTGGCGGAGACGGTCGTGACTCAACCGGCCATGCTCACAGCTGGAACAGCAGCCTACCGGGTCTGGCTGGCTGCGGGCGGTGCTGCCCCCGAGCAGCTTGCTGGCCACAGTTTGGGCGAATACTCGGCGTTGGTAGCGGCTGAGTCAATTAGCTTCGCTGATGCCATGACCCTTGTCATTCGGCGTTCACAACTCATGCAGGACGCGGTCCCGGCGGGGGTGGGCGCAATGGCTGCTGTCATCGGACTCGACGATGCCGGTGTCATCGCGGCTTGCGACGAGGCCTCAATTATCGGTGTTGCGGAACCTGTGAATTTCAACTCGCCCGGACAGGTTGTTATTGCCGGCCACAAAGAGGCTGTCGAAAACGCTGTTAATCGCTGTAAGGACGCCGGCGCACGACGGGCTTTGTTGCTACCAGTCAGCGTTCCATCGCATTCGTCCCTGATGATTCAGGCAGGTGAACAGCTGCAAGAGGCGTTGGCAGGGGCAGATTTCAAGACACCCACTATGAAAGTTATCGCCGCGACGGATGGCAAGGCCTATGCCGACACTGACGATATTCGTTCAAGACTGTCTCGACAGGTACACAGTCCCGTGCAATGGGTAACAACGATTAATGCCATGATTTCAGCCGGTGCCACCGGCATTATCGAATGCGGTCCGGGCAAAGTACTGACCGGACTGTGTCGTCGCATAGACCGGGGCACCCGCGCGACATTCATCGACTCAATGGACAGTTTGCAAAAAGCGTTACTCGAATAACGAACTTTCGCGTTTCAACCAATCAGGAATCAGCAATGACAAGTATTTTTAGTCCGGACGCACTGGCCGGCGAAGTCGCTCTCGTAACGGGCGCATCACGTGGCATAGGTGCTTCGATTGCGGAGGCACTTGTGAACGCCGGTGCTACGGTTATCGGCACAGCGACCAGCCAGGGTGGGGCGGATGGAATTAATGCCGCCCTGGCAGATGGTGGCCGCGGTATCGTCCTGAACGTTGCCGACGATGAGTCCGTGCAGGTAGCCATCAAGGATATCCAGGGCAATGAAGGCAGCCCCTCAATCCTGGTGAATAATGCCGGCATTACGAAAGATAACTTGCTAATGCGAATGAAGCAGGAGGAGTGGGACGACGTTATTGCGACCAACCTCACTGGACTGTATCGGGTCAGCAAGGCTTGCCTGCGCGGCATGATGAAAGCGAAGCAAGGCCGCATCATTAATATCGCGTCCGTGATTGCGGTGATGGGCAATGCCGGTCAGGCGAACTACGCTGCAAGCAAGGCGGGCATGATCGGATTCTCGAAGTCGCTGGCGCGCGAAATAGGGTCTCGCGGCATCACAGTTAACGTCGTTGCGCCCGGATTCATCGATACGGATATGACCAAAGACCTGCCCGAAGCACAGCGTGCGGCCATGCTGTCGCAAGTGCCGTTGGGCCGCCTCGGAGCGGGCGGCGATATCGCCAATTCGGTGCTGTTTCTGGCTTCCCGGGCAGGCGCCTACGTTACGGGCGAGACACTGCACGTCAACGGCGGCATGGTGATGGACTGATCGGCTATGGATTGCCACAACTTATTCACATACAATGGCCCCCCACGAGCGAACCTCCCCTTGAAATATCAAGGACTTAGAGTATTTTCGAGCGTGTTTGCGGGCTATTTTCCACGCCATTAATGGCAGGCCAAAACAAATTTTTTGAGTCTTTTCAGGAGTAATAAAGACTATGAGCAGTATCGAAGAACAAGTTAAAGGCATCGTTGCCGAGCAACTCGGAGTCAAAGAAGACGAGGTAACAAACGATGCTTCATTTGTGGATGATCTGGGCGCTGATTCGCTCGACACCGTTGAATTGGTAATGGCGCTCGAAGAGGAATTTGAAACCGAAATTCCCGATGAGGACGCTGAAAAAATAACCACCGTTCAGCAAGCGATCGATTTCGTAACCGCTCGCCAGAGCAAAGACTAAGTCTGTCGGCGCGGCGCTTGCCGCCGCGCCATTTTTCTTTAGCAGCACACGGCATTCCTGCCCTATCAAGACGAAACTACCTTGAGCAAAAGACGCGTTGTAATAACCGGCATGGGGATAATTTCTCCGGTCGGTAGTCAACTTGAAGACGCCTGGTCAAACGTCTGCGAAGGTGTATCCGGCACGGTGTTGTTAGAAGACTTTGACACCACTACATTCCCGACGCGGATCGCCGGCGTCGTCAAAGATTTTGACGTCGACTCGTATCTGTCGAAAAAAGATCAGCGTAAAAACGATCCGTTCATCCACTATGGCGTTGCAGCGGCTATGGATGCGATTGCGGACTCGGGTCTTGAGATCACGGAAAAGAACGGTCACACAATTGGCGTCGCCATGGGTGCCGGAATTGGTGGCATCAAGACCATCGAAGACAATCACACTAAGATGCTGGCAGGTGGCGCACGCAAGGTGTCGCCGTTTTTTATTCCGGGAAGTATTATCAATATGACCTCAGGTCAGGCCAGCATAATGCAGAATATCACCGGTCCGAATCTCTCTATTGTCACCGCTTGTGCAACATCAACGCATTGCATCGGGCTTTCTGCGAGAAGCATTGAACACGGTGATGCTGAGGTAATGCTTGCCGGCGGCTCCGAATACGCGACGACACCGCTGGCTATGGGCGGCTTTTGTTCGGCACGCGCGATGTCCACGCGTAATGACGATCCCAAGGGTGCAAGCAGGCCTTACGATATTGACCGGGACGGTTTTGTCCTGAGCAATGGCGCCGGATGTATCGTGCTCGAAGAACTGGAGCATGCGAAAGCACGTGGTGCTCGAATTTATGCAGAGGTCACGGGTTTCGGCATGAGTGGCGACGCCTACCACATCACCTTGCCGCCCGCTGATGGCGAAGGTGCCCGAAAGTGCATGACGGCCGCAATCCGCGATGCGGGCGTTGATGTGAGCGATATCGATTATCTGAACGCTCACGGCACCTCAACGCCAGCCGGCGATATCGGTGAAACGAACGGTATCAAACGTGCTTTTGGTGATGCAGCCAGAAATCTCACGGTGAGTTCAACCAAATCGACCACGGGACACTTGCTGGGTGCCGCCGGGGCGGTAGAGGCTATATTCTGCGCGCTGGCGATTCGCGATCAGGTGATTCCACCGACGATTAATCTGGAAAATCAGGATCCCGAGTGCGATCTGGATTACACACCGAATGTTGCGCGGGACGCGAAAGTTCGCACAACGATATCCAACTCTTTCGGGTTCGGCGGCACAAACGGAAGTTTGGTTATAAAAGCATTTGACTGAGGTCCTGTCCGGGATTTCAGGTCCTGATGAGCTCAGGAAGCTCAATCAGGCGTTTCCTGATCGATATCCCTTTTTATTACAGAGCACCGCTCGCGGCGGTGAGCTTGGACGCTTTGATATTTTGTTCGCAATGCCTGGCGAGTACCTGTCGCTGGATAGAATTGGCGAATTGAGCGGGCGCGCCACCGGCGAACAAACGCGTTTCCTAAGCGCACTCGACACCTGGTGGGCGGAGGAGCCCGTTATTGCCGGTAACGGCGAGCTGCCATTTGCGGGTGGTTGGTTCTTGTATCTTGGCTATGAACTCGCGGCAGAAGTCGAACCGGGTCTGCGACTGCGCGGTGATGCGCTATTGCCCACGGCTTTCGCTGTGCGTTGTCCAGCAGCCATTATCTACGACCACCGGATCAAATCGTGCATGCTCGTAAGCGAGAATCCGGGCGAATTGGGTGCTGCAGAAATATATGCTGATGTCGCAAGACGGGTCAACGAAGACACGGCGCCGGCGTCTTGCGCTATTGGAGTTACAGAAGACCAACCCGCACAGTTCACCGCAGCAGTCACGAATGCGAAGAAATACATTGAAGCCGGTGACGTGTATCAGGCGAACCTGTCGCGACAATGGACCGTCACAGTATCGGACGACTCGACTTCGGAGTCCATCTACGAGTCACTTTGCTCCGCCAATCCTGCGCCATTTGCGGGAATCGCACGCTGGCAGGGTACATCATTGATTTCATCGTCGCCCGAGCGGCTCCTCAGCGTTCGTGATGGAATAATCTCTACGCGTCCTATCGCGGGTACCCGGCGGCGAGGGGACAGCGCCGCCAGCGATGAAAATCTGTGCAGCGAGTTGTTCGCACATCCCAAAGAGCGCGCCGAACACATTATGCTGATCGATCTTGAACGCAATGATCTGGGTCGGGTTTGTGAGGCGGGTACGGTCGAAGTCGACGAAATGATGGTGCTCGAGAGCTACGCACATGTGCACCACATTGTCTCGAACGTCCGTGGCCGGCTGCGTAGCGGAGTGACACCCGGCCAGGCGATCGCGGCCGTATTTCCTGGAGGCACGATCACCGGATGCCCTAAAGTTCGCTGTATGGAGATCATCGATGAATTGGAGCTTGCGCCACGCGGTGCCTATACGGGATCCTTCGGCTATCTTAATCGTGATGGCAGCCTGGACCTGAATATTCTGATCCGCACAATGGTGCAACGCGACAACAAAGCAAGCTTTCGAGCCGGGGCCGGTATCGTTGCCGACTCGGAGCCACAAGCCGAACTGGATGAGACTCGGGCCAAGGCCGAAGGCATGCTGCGGGCGTTTCAGCGTGTCTGACTGGTTTCTAAAAGGTGAGCCCGTCGAGCAAATCGTAGTCAGCGATCGCGGATTTCAATACGGTGACGGCCTTTTCGAAACAATCGCAATTCGCAACGGCCAGGCACGGCTGTGGCAATACCATATGGACCGGCTCACCCGAGGTTGTGCCGTGCTGGGAATAAAGATGCCTTCGGAAGCCGAGTTGTCTTCGGGTCTGGAGCAAGCGTTGCGACAAAGTCAGGCGTTGCTGGCATATTGCGTCGCGAAAATTATAGTCTCGGCGGGGACCGGCGTACGCGGCTACGGGCGCAAAATGGTCGATTCACCGACTATTTTGTTTGGTATTTTCCCTGCTTATCCGCCGCCGGTAGAGTCTTACCACGAGGGTCTGGCGATAACTCTGTGCAAAACGCGCCTGGCATCCAGTTCGCCTGTCGCCGGACTAAAAACTCTAAACCGACTGGAGCAGGTTTTGGCACGTTCCGAATTCGTGGATACTGGCGAATTCGAGGGCCTGACAATGGACGCTGATGACAACATTATCTGCGGTACTATGAGCAATGTGTTCTTCGTTACCAATAACGTGATTTCGACGCCGTCGCTGGATCGCTGTGGCGTCGAGGGCGTAATGCGCCGGCATGTTATTGAGACCTCGAAAGAGCAGGGTATCGATACCTTTGTTCAGCCGCTGCACCTGAGCCAATTAGAAAATATCGATGAGGTCTTCTTGTCGAACAGTCAGTTCGGCGTGATGCCAGTACGAAGTTGCGCGGATATGCGATGGTCTGTCGGTCATACAACCCGAAGAGTAATGTCGATCCTGGCCGAAAACGGCATCACCGAATGTCGCTGATGAAACGACTCATCCTCGCTGGCGCACCGCTGCTGCTGGTTGTGATTGCCCTGGTATTGGCGGTTAATCACCAGATCGATCAATTCATGGATACTCCGCTGTCAGTGCCAGAGGGAGGTATCGAATTTGAAATTTCTGCGGGCAGTTCTTTCGCGTCAGTTTCAAGCAGGCTTGTTACCGGAAAATTGCTCTCCAATGATCGGTGGTTACGGCTCTACGTGCGTTGGCACGACCAGGCAGGGGCGATTCAAGCGGGCGACTATCTGATCAAACCCGGCTCAACACCGCGATCATTACTGGATCAATTTACGAAAGGCGCAGTCCGGCTCTACGCATTCACGATTATCGAGGGTTGGAACTACCATGAGGTGCTGCAGGCGCTGCACGCCAATGGCGCGGTCAGAGCTACAATGACGGATGAGGACTGGCCCGCATTGCTGCGATCCCTGGGTGCCGGGGTAACACATCCTGAGGGCCTGTTCCTACCGGAAACCTACCGCTTTCCCCGCAATACGAGTGACCGGGCATTGCTCACCCAGGCCTATGCGCTAATGCAAACCGTATTGTCGGAGGAGTGGACAGGACGGAAGGAAAGCACGCCGGTGCAAACAGCGTATGAAGCCCTGATTCTCGCCTCCATCGTCGAAAAAGAAACCGCGCGAGTTGACGAGCGGCCCAAAATCGCCGGAGTTTTTGCACGCCGGCTGGATACGCGCATGCGCCTGCAAACAGACCCCACTGTAATTTATGGCATCGGCCCTGCATTCGATGGCAATCTGACGCGCAAACATCTGAAGGCCGATACGCCGTACAACACGTACACTCGTCACGGTCTGCCGCCAACGCCCATCGCAATGCCGGGCAGAGCGGCGATTAACGCAGCGTTAAATCCTGAGGATGGAGAGGAATTGTATTTTGTAGCAACCGGTCTGGACGATGGCAGCCACAAGTTTTCGACGACCAAAGCCGAGCACGATGCGGCGGTGGCTGAATACCTGATGCGTCTGCGAAAAAAACGACGGATGGGCCATTGAGGTGGATCGGGGGCGCTTTATCACGATCGAAGGTATAGAAGGTGTTGGCAAGTCCAGCAATATCGAAGTCCTGGTCGACAAAATCAAGGATGCTGGTTTCGATGTACTGACGACACGTGAGCCGGGAGGGACGCCGGTCGCCGAAGATATTCGGAATTTACTAAAGGACCACGGTGATGAGCCGATACCGGAAATCGCTGAGCTGTTGATGATGTTCGCAGCCCGCTCTCTAAACGTAAACAACGTTATTCTGCCCGCGCTGCAGGCCGGAAAGTGGGTGGTCTGTGACCGTTTCAGCGACTCGAGCCGTGCCTATCAGGGCGCGGGCCGCGGCCTGCCAATGACAACAATCAACAGCCTGGCAGACTGGGTACACGGAGACGTTAATCCGGATGTGACGATTCTGCTGGACGCGCCGGTCGAGGTGGGTATGGCCCGCGTCAGTAATCGAGGCGCTCCCGATCGCATCGAACAGGAAAAGCACGAGTTTTTTGAGCGCGTTCGTGAGTGTTATCTGAATCTCGCAGCGCAAGAGACGAATCGCATTGTGGTTATCGATACGACCCGCAGCCTGCAGGAAGTGCAGGCCGAAGTAGGCATGCTCGTGCAACAACTAATCAATAATAGTTTACATTAGGTACTAGAGATAACTCACGGTTTTATGGAACTAAATTGGCATAGTGAATTCGCGAAGTCATGGCTGGATCGCAGCGAACAGGGTCGTTTGCCACATGCGGTTTTGCTGACGGGGCCTGTCGGTGTCGGCAAACGCGCGGCGGCGGCCTGGATTTCCGAGCAACGCTTGCAACCCAACCCAATGCACGCACTGCCGGTTTATCCATTCGATGTCATCGAGCACCCGGACATCCGCTGGATAACGACGCCGGAGGACAAAAGAACCATTGGCATCGACCAGATACGAGCAATGGTGGCGGAGATCAATCTCACCAGCTATAAAGGTCATGGCAAGGTTGCGGTCATAGAGTCGGCCAGTGAGATGACCGTCAACGCCGCCAACAGCCTGTTAAAAACCCTCGAGGAGCCGCCGGGCGACACATTGCTGGTGCTGGTCGCCGACCGGGCAGGGAAGCTCCCCGCAACCATTTTCAGCCGTTGCCAACGTATCGACATCAAGGTTCCTGCCGAATTAGCGGCCCTGCAGTGGCTCGACAGGTTGCAACCTGGAGCGGCCTGGACAGACGCATTGCGGATGTCCGGCGGAGCGCCACTGGCCGCTGTCGTAGCTCTCGATGACCTTGAAGTCAGCACCAGTATGGGACGGGATTTTAAGGTCCTGGGGCAGGGTAAGGGATCTGCCGTCGAAGTCGCCGCCCGCTGGGCAAAGCTTGATACCGGCTTCGTTCTCAATTGGCTGGCACAACAAATCAAGCTGGCGGTTTTGGCAAACTCAGCCGGCCGGGAGACCGCGGCGGGGCTGGCAATTGACGATTCTGTGCTGCGACGCATGGACAGGCGAAATTTGTTCTGCTATTTAGACATAATCAATCGACTGCGGGGACAGCCCGGCGGATCGTATAACGTTCAACTGACCATTGAGGGCTTGTTGATCGATTGGGCGAGTGGCCTGAAGGATTGCGGTCTCACGCCACCCAACGACGGCATGGAGCTGATGCTGGCTCGCCGAACACGAGAAAGGGCAAAATGAGCAAACCTGGACTGCTGACACTGACTATCAAGGACAAGAGCGCCTTGTATCTTGCGTACATGCCCTACGTGATAAACGGCGGACTGTTCATCCCCACGAATAGTTCCTACCGTCTGGGTGACGAAGTCTTCATGTTGCTGAATCTGATGGGCGAGGAAGAGAAGATTCCGGTCGCCGGTACAGTTATCTGGATGACACCAAAAGGCGCACAGGGAAAGCGAACTACCGGCATTGGAGTGCAATTTTCAGATCAGGATCAGGGCAATACACAAAAGAAAATCGAGAACTACCTGGCCGGTGCACTCGGCGGAGATAAACCTACGCACACGATGTAGGTGGCCGCGCGAATCACGACCGCTCGTGGTTAATGCCGCCCCTCAACACATAAGCCTGATACCCACGCTCACTCAAAATGTAAGCGCCGGCCGAGCTACGACGCCCGGTATCGCAGCAAACGATGTATTTCTTGCTGTGATCCAGCGTGTTGATTTTCAGTCGGATGAAATACAGCGGGATATTGATCGAGCTGTCCAGGTGCTGGTTTTCAAATTCGCTGGGCAGTCTGACGTCCAGCCACTGCCCACCCCCGCGGATAATTTCCTCTCCCTCTGACATTGTCACCCAATCCAGCATCGGCTCATTCAGCAGCTTCTTGAAGTCATCCTTGCCGAGACGCATGACAGCACCGTCACTCTGCATTGTCACGGTAGCGTTTCTTTTCGCGTCTGAGATCAGCGCTTCCTCACCGAACGTATCGCCGACTTTGATCTCGGCGAGTTTAATGCCTTCCTTGCTAAGTGGTGTCTCGCGCGTGACCAGCGCAGATCCGCGAATCAGCACGTAGAAATAGTCTCCCTCCGCACCTTGCTTGAGGATGACGTCGCCGGTCCGATAGTTGATCTGCTGCATACGCATAAAGATCGCCTGAATATTCGCCGGTGGAATCTTGTGGAATGCCTTGGTCTGCAACAGCATCGTCATCCAGTCTTCATTGCCTTGGTCTGACTTGCCGGCTAGTTCTGAAACCTCGTAGGTCCCGGTCTGATCCCACGTCAGCATAACGTCAAGGAGATCGCTATCGATGGAGATGAACTGGACACGGTCTCTGGCTCTGGCGGTGACCCGTCTCGGGTAAACCGGAGCGACGGGATTCCGCGCCAGCTCACTGCCGCCCTCTACGGTGCCAACGACCTTCGCCTGATCGACCAGCTCCAGGATGCCAGAGACAACATACAACGTGCGCTTCTCTGTATCGCCTTCCTTGAACAACAACTGGCCGGGGGACATCTCACGGATCTGCACCTTGCGCGCGAGCGCAGCAAGGTTGTCCCTTTTCAGGCCGTCTAGCGGAGAGAATCCCCTGAGCAGCTCTGTGCTTACCTGCTCAATTGCCATTATTCATCCTGTTTTCACTCGAATTTCGCTCGTGAAGCGCAAAGGCTCCGTTAGGGCGCATTCTACCGTTAATTCAATGACTTCTGGAACCGCTCGGTGCAAGCAGCGTGAAGCGGCGCACAGTTTAATTGGGCGTTCATGGCCGACTGTGACGCCTGTCACAGCTCCGACCAACCACTGTGCGGCTCGAATCGCTCGCCATACGCTTTTGCGAGTTCATTCAAGCGCATTACAACAGCCGTCGTACCGCGCTCTCTGGCGTAGTTCAGCGGTCCGCCGCGAAAAGGTGCAAAGCCGGTGCCAAATATCACTCCCGCATCCAGCAGATCGGGGTCGGTGACAACCTCGTCATGCAAACAGGCGACCGCTTCATTCACCATTGGGAGTATCAGGCGATCTTCAATAAAAGCGGGTAAGTCTGCGCTCTCGCTCGCCGGTCTGATTGCTTTGCCATCTTCCCACCGATAGTAACCCTGGCCCGATTTCCGTCCCAGAGAGCCCTTATCGACCAATTCCTGTAACGTGCCTGGAACCGGCCGATTTGCCGATGCTCCAAGCACTTTCGCGACATGCAGGGCGACATCCAGGCCGACGCTGTCTGCCAGCTCGACCGGCCCCATCGGCATACCAAACGCCTCGGCTACCTTATCGATCTCGGCTAACGGCACGCCTTCTTCGGCGAGATACATGGCCTCTCCCATGTAGGGTGCCAGAATACGATTCACGACGAATCCCGGCGAACTTGCGCATTCTAACGGCAATTTGCCCAGGCCCTTGGTAAATGCGAATCCTGTATCAAGTGCATCCTGATCCGTATCCGCACAACGAATCACCTCAACGAGCGGCAACATGGCAACGGGATTGAAGAAATGCAAGCCGATAAATCGCTGCGGGTCACGCAAGCCGGTACGAAGTTCTTCGAGCCGAATACTCGAGGTATTGGTCGCCAGCAATGCGCCAGGCTTCATGCTGGCCTGCAAAGAATCGTAGAGCGATTGTTTGGCTTCCAGATTCTCGTAGATCGCCTCAATAATCAGGTCTGCTTCTGCTACACCCTCGCCACCGACATCCGCGCGCAGTCGCTCTGCTGTCGCCGCACGTTTTTCATCATCACGCACACGCTTCGAGAACAACTTCGCTGCACGTTGCATCGCTGGGTCGATAAATTTCTGCTCGCGATCCTGCAACGTCACAGTATGTCCGCGGAGGGCACACCAGGCAGCGATATCGCCACCCATTACTCCGGCACCCACAACGTGTACATGCTTAACCTTCGCGTCCGTCTTGTTTCCCTGGCCTTTCAGTCTGTTTTGCAGGAAGAAAACCCGCACCAGGTTCCTGGAAGCGCTTGAGCACATGAGAGTGGCGAAACTTTTTGCTTCTGCCTTATAACCGGTGGTTGGCGAAGCGGCATCTGACGTCCAGATATCGATCATCGCATACGGAGCAGGGTAGTGATCCTTACGCGCTTTTCCCTGCACTTGCTTCAGCAGCATGTTGCGTACCATTGGACGTGCGATACCGAGGTTCAACAAACGATCAAGCAACGGAGCCCGTTGTTTGGCTGGCCTTGAACGGAGCATTTCCACCGCATCCGTACGCCATTGCTCTTCGCTCGTGATCTTATCGACGAGCCCGATTGACCTGGCCTTGCCCGGCGCGATCGGATTTCCCGTCAACATGACTTGCATGGCCGCTCGCACACCACTGATTTGAACCGCCCTTACTGTGCCCCCAAACCCGGGATGCAGCCCAAGCTTCACTTCCGGGAGCCCAAGAATTTTCTTGTCACCGCCGAACACGATTCGATAATCACAGGACATAGCGAGTTCGAGCCCACCACCGAGACAAAAGCCGTTTATTACGGCGACAGTCGGACAAGGCAAGCCTTCAACCCTGTCCATTAACTGCTGGCCGAGGCGCACGACTTCCTCGGCGCGCTCGATCGATTCAATTTTGGTGAATTCCTTGATGTCCGCACCCATGACGAAACTGCGGTGCTTTCCTGACCACAGGACCAGCCCGGCCGGAGGGTCTTCGATCATCGGCTCAAGTACCTGGTTCAGTTCATACAATATCTCGGACGAAAGGACATTGACCTTCGCATCCGCTGTATCGAGACACAGCCAGGCTATGCCACTGTCGTCTGTCTCGGTTTTCCAGTGCTGGATCGTCATGGCTTTATGTTACTCAATTATCTCGGCTCAAAATCACAAATTATTGGCAAATGGTCGGACAAGCGCACATCCGGAACTTCAAATCCTGTCACTTCAATGCCATCCTGATACAACACAAAATCGAGTTCCTTACGAGGCGACCGGCTGGGGTAGGTGGGTAGGCTGTCTTTATTCGCCGATGTCAGACCGGCTGCTTTCATGAATAGATAAATCTCATTTTCACCCCAGAAGGTATTGAAATCACCGGCGACAACGACGGGTTTCTTGGTGGTCGCGATCAAATCGTAAAGGTGGCGCATCTGCAAATGGCGGTGGCGATACTTGAGCGACAGGTGGACGAGAAAAATCGCGTAGTCTTTTAGTTCGAGCTCGATGATCAGTCGCTTAATGCCGGTGTCGAAGTAATGAAATCTTTCGCCGTGCACGCGACTAGCCGCCATGAATGCATTGCCTTGCTTGCGCACAATCGGCAACAGTTGGTTGATCGATTTTTCTCCGTACTTCGTCTCGTAAGAAGTATTCATACCAAGATCGGCCGCAATTTTTTCAGCCTGATTAACCTTGCGGCTGCGAATCGAGCCCGTGTCAACCTCGATAAGTCCGACGATGTCCGGATCGACGGACTTTATGAATTTGGTGATGTCGGGCAATACGGATTGATTGCCCAGCACGTAGCCCGCACCGGGCAAAGGCATGTGCATGCTGGCACCACCGCCGACGGCGTATCTAATATTGTATTGGAGGAGGCGCATGCGTTGCCTAAGATACCGAATCGGCCGTTACAGTGCTATGCGCGCGTACCGTCGTTTTATTCGCTAGACTAGGGCCGTACAATGTACAGAGGAGGAACAGGTGTCTGAAAACAACCCGATTACTGTCTTTGCAACGCATGTGTTTGAAGAGAGCGATGATTACCTGCGCGTATTCGAGTTTCTCGAGGGCGTTGACCGGTTTTATTACATTAACGTCAGCAAGCCGGAGAGTATTCCCGCGTCGGGTGGATTACAGGCGATCAAGGATGAGTTGATCGAGCAAATCAAAGCTGCGGAAGCATTATTTATTTTGTCCAGCCTGTACGAGCAACGACCTGACATCGTCGACTTCATAATGGATGTCGCTCAAGCCAACCATAAAGGCATGATTGCAATCCGGCCGTTTGGCACCGTCTCCGAAACACCGCCGGAAATGGTTGAGCGCTGCCAGGAGCACATTGGATGGAATGATCGGGACATGGCCGATGCGCTGCTCCGCCAGGCACGCGGCGAGGACACATCCAGATGGGAGGTCATAGACTTTCCGGGTTTCGACGCGGACGGGCCCACCGATTAGACCGGTCGTAATCGCCCACCGCGGTGCTTCGGGTTATCTCCCGGAACACACACTCCCCGCAAAAGCGCTCGCCTACAACATGGGGGCCGATTATCTCGAGCAGGATATTGTCGCGACACATGACGACGCGCTCGTAGTGTTGCACGACGTTCACCTTGACCGTGTCAGCAATGTCGCGAATATATTCCCAGCTCGCAAACGCGCGGATGGCCGCTATTACGTCCGCGATTTTACTCTGGCCGAAATCAAACAACTGAGCGTGCACGAGCGACTCAAGGCCGACGGAACACCGGTGTATCCGGGTCGTTCCCGGCCGGGCGACGAAAATTACCCGATACAAACTTTCGCCGAAGAACTCACTTTCATCGCAGATCTGCAAGCGAACGAAGGGCGACCGGTCGGCATATACCCCGAGATCAAACGTCCGGCCTGGCACCGGGAAGAGGGCGTGGACATCACTGCATTGTTTTTGAACGTGCTGCGAGATTTTGACTACAACATGCACGGCGATCCGGTCTACGTTCAGTGCTTTGACGACCGCGAACTCGTTCGCATCAGGGAGATCCACCATTGTGAGCTGAAGCTCATTCAGCTAATTGGTGATAACCAATGGGGTGAGGCGGAGACCGACTATGACCAGCTCTGCAGCGTTCCCGGACTCAAGCGTCTCGCGAACACAGTGGATGGGATCGGTCCATGGATCAACCGCTTGTACCGGCGTGGCCCAGACGATCAGATCAACGACTCAGGACTTGTGTCCAACGCACATAAAGAAGGGCTGGCGGTGCATCCATTTACGTTTCGAAGCGATGACTTGCCACCCGGTTTCGACTCCTTTGGGGAACTATTGCGCTTCACAATCGACGAACTCTCTATAGACGGCTTGTTCACGGATTTTCCGGATCTGGCAAGAGGTCATCAATGAAAAAACTCCTGCTTGTTTGCACAATACTGGCGTGGGCGCCGCTGGCCACTGCCGACATCAATTTGAATCTCGCGAGCTACAGCGGCAAAGTTGTAATCATCGATTTCTGGGCATCCTGGTGCGTACCCTGCCGCCGTTCTTTTCCATGGATGAACGCGATGCATGACAAATATGCGGATCACGGCCTGGTAATAATCGCCGTTAATGTTGACCGTTCAGCCGATGACGCAGCCCGGTTTCTGGCGAAGTACCCCGCACGATTCGATATCGTTTACGACCCACAAGGACGTTTGGCGAAAGAATACGGGGTAGAAGTTATGCCTACTTCGATCATATTGGACAGAGCCAGCGAGATCGTCGCCCGCCATGCCGGATTCAAGGTCAGGAAACAAGATGAATACGAGGCCACGATAGTGGCTGCGCTGAAACTTGAGAGCAAAAAATGAAGACTGTTCTGGCGATCGGAATTTTACTGATTTGCAGTGCTTGCACGTCGATGGGCGTTGAACCCTGGGAACGTGACGTTCTCGCGAAAGACGAAATGCAGCTGACGACAGACGCTCTTGAAGCGGCCACGGATGATCACATTTATTTCAGCAAAGAGGCATCCAGCGGCGGCCGCGGATTCGGTGGCGGCGGATGCGGATGTAATTGAGGGCCTGGCAATGAGTCGAAGCAAAGAACGTTCGATTTCAGTGGCTCTCGCGACAGCAACGTGCGGATTGCTGGGCTCCTCAATTCCGGCCGTCGTGGACGCGCAGGAAGAGCCAAACTGGGATATCAACACGTCGCTGCTGTACTACGGAGAGGACGAAGACCGGGTTCAGGAATTCAGCCTGAAGGCCATCATTCGAAGACTTTATACCGATGATCGAGTCTTTACGTTTGGGCTCACTATCGACGGGCTAACCGGCGCATCGCCGAGTGGCGCCATACCACTTGATAGCCCACAGACAATTACCAACGCATCGGGCAATTCCGTGTATACGGTTCCCGCGGGCGAGCTCCCACTGGATGAAGAGTTTCGGGATACGCGGGTCGCAATTACTGCCAATTGGCAACAACCTGTGGGTGAATCGAGCCAGGTGAATATCGGCGCGAGCGCTTCCAAAGAGTACGATTACCTGCATTTTGGTCTGAGCGGGCGCTTCTCGAAGGACTTTAATAAACGCAATACGACGGTTTCGGCTGGATTTGCGGTCGCAAGCGACGAAAATGACCCTGAAGGTGGTGCGCCGATTCCATTAAGCTCTTTACTCGATATTGGAGATCTGAGTAACCACCTCGGCACAGATGATAAAGATATCGTGGATGTCGTGCTCGGCGTATCGCAAGTCATCTCGCGGAATCTTGTAGTGCAGGCCAATTACTCTTTCAGTAATGAGAGCGGTTATCTAAACAACCCTTTCAAGATACTCAGCGTTGTCGATGCAACAACCGGTGATACGATTTCCCGCGTTGCCGGACCCGGTGGTGGTCCTTCGCATGAATTCCTGTTCGAAAACCGCCCCAATGACCGCAGCAAACAAAGCCTGTACACGCAGGCCAAGTATTACATGGACGGCAATGTGCTCGATGCCTCTTACCGCTACATGACCGACGACTGGGAAATAGACTCGCACACGATCGATCTCCGCTATCGCTGGCCAGTCGGCAATGACAAATACCTGGAACCGCACCTGCGCTTTTACACGCAGACAGAAGCCGAGTTTTATCGCCTTAGCATTATTGATGGAGCTCCTTTGCCCGTATATGCGTCGTCGGATTACCGGCTTGGCGATTTTGACGCGATGACAGCAGGCCTGAAATTCGGCTGGAAAACCAGCGACAATAATGACATGAGTGTGAGGGTTGAGCTCTACCAGCAATCCGGATCGATTCCTGGCGGTCAGATCATCGGGAATCAGGCGGCTCGTAACAATTATCCTGACCTGAATGCGATAATCGCCCAGTTCAGTTACCGGTTTAAGAGATAAACCGCGAAATCAGCATTGCAGTACTAGAGCACGGCTATTCTGGCCGGTTTCAGGCTATGGGTAGTCCCTGCGAGCTGTTGTGCGAGCTTGAATCGTCAAGAGACGCGGAAATGATGACAGCGATTGTTGCTGCGGAAGCGTGGCGAATCGAAGAAAAACTCAGCCGATATATTGACGGAAACATCATTCATCAAATCAATTCAGCAAACGGCAAACCGGTCGAAGTTGATAGCGAGACCGCACAATTACTGGATTTCGCCGAGACCCTGTTCTCTTTGAGCGAAGGCGCATTCGATATCACGTCAGGGGTACTCCGCGGAGCATGGACCTTTGACGGCAGCGACAATATTCCGGCAAGGCCTGAAGTTGAGGCTCTGTTGATCCATGTCGGCTGGGACAAGGGCAATTGGCAAAGCCCGGTGCTAACCTTGCCTGGGAATATGGAAATAGACCTCGGTGGCATCGGCAAGGAATACGCGGTCGATCGCGCCGTCAATATTCTTCGGGCGGATAGTGATAAACCGTTCCTGGTAAATTTTGGTGGCGACCTCGCTGTGACCGGACCACCACAGGCACGAAAAGCCTGGACCGTCGGAATTGAAGCCGTTGAGCAGGGCGAAGCAACCCAACTGATCGAATTACGCCAGGGAGCTTTGGCGACCAGTGGCGACGCACGACGCTTCCTGAAAAGGGACGGCGTTCGTTACGGGCATGTGATCGATCCTCGCACGGGCTGGCCCGTCGAGGAGGCCGCGTCATCCATCACCGTAGCCGCGGATACTTGTACGCAGGCCGGCATGTTATCGACGCTGGCGATGCTAAAGGGGGCATCCGCCGAGAGTTTCCTGGACAAGCAATCGGAGCAGTATTGGTGTCATCGGTAATTCAGTAGTGCTATTTTCCATTCAAAACCGTTTGTTACCCATTGTTTTTATAGATAATATTGATATATTGTCTTTTTAATAGTGACCATCCATGGTCTTCAACGTACGATTGACCCTTGTCAGGATTGAGAACTCGGTCCTTTATTGATCAACGAAATCAATTAATCATGATGCGATGTTTGTAGAACTCCCCAATGAACTGATCTTCATCGCCGGTGGGACATTCCTGCTGGGCTGGATTCTGGCTGCGATCACCAGCAACCTGACCGCACGTCGTCGCGCAAAGAAACGCGATCCGCGTGATGATCGAATTCGCGGTCTGGAAGCCGAGTTACGAATTGCACAGTCCGATTCCAGCGATTCCAGAACGACGCTGGAGAAGCTCGAAGATGAGCTCAAAGAAACGACCATCGGACTCGAGCGACGTGATAATGTCATTACCGACCAACAATCCAAGATTGAAAAAGTATCGTCGGACCTAAAGGACTCAGTTTTGAAAACGCGCGAGTTGCGCGCCGAACTTACGGATCGCGCCACCGCAAGCGTTCATGCCGAAGCTAAGATCCGCGAGGTCGAGACTGAGCTGTCTGTCGCTCAGGCTTCGACTGATATGATAGCGACCGGAGTTCTTGATTATTCTTTCATACCCGACCAGCAGGATCCGGATGCCGACATCGATGACGATGACGACGTATCGGACGCGACCGGCAAAGCATCCAGCTAGCTACCTACTGCTCGCCATATTCCTGATCTGCCTGAGCGCGTGCTCCGCGAAACGCATTCCCGTGCACGTCGATTTTGAAGCTTCATGGGCAGGACAAGCGCTCCGCTGCGAGGGCGCCGATATGGCTCTGACCGACCTCAGATTCTTCGTATCCAATGTGATATTGCTTGATGCGAACGGAGTCCAGCACAACGTCACGCTGACTCCCGACGAGCGCTGGCAGCAAGACGGCGTCGCCCTTATTGACCTTGAGAGCGGTAACAAGGCATGCAGCAATGGTACTGCTGACATGAACCCGAGCATTAAGGGCACGGTAGTGGCTGGCGAGTTTGTCGCGCTGAAATTCTCGGTCGGTGTACCGTTCGAATTGAACCACGCAAATCCACTGCTCGCGCAGCCACCGCTCGACCGGGCTGCTATGCACTGGCACTGGCGCTCGGGATACAAGTTCTTGCGTGCGGGGGTTTCCAATGCGACCGACGGCTTCTGGATTCACCTTGGCAGTACCGGTTGCGAGGGCACCATCCAGAACATTACCGGCTGCCATTTTCCCAATCGTGTAAGCGTCGAATTACCCGGCTTTTCAGCAGACACCAATACAATCACAGTCGATTTGGCTGAGCTGTTTACTGGTGTCGATCTGGACGATGGCGTGCGAGACGACTGTTCTTCCAGCCCGGCAGAATCAACCTGCGCAAGACCGTTTGAGTCTTTAGGGTTGGCATTCAAAGGCGAGACGCATCAGCGGGCTCAACGCGTGTTTCAGAGGCGACATTGAAGCCGTTAATCGGAGTGGTCGGCGGCGGCCTCATCATCGTTATTGCAGTGGTGTTAAACCTTTCACGATCCGCCACTTACGACTGGCGTTTGCCCGACGGATTCCCGGCGCCGAAGGTGCCGCAGGACAATTCGATGACGGAGACAAAAGTCGAGTTAGGCCGCTGGCTGTTCTACGACACGCGTTTGTCGGGAAACACTACGATGTCATGTGCCACCTGCCATCTTCAGGAACTGGCTTTTACGGACGGCAAATCTACGGCGGTAGGTTCAACAGGGGTTGTGCATCCGCGTAGTTCGATGAGCCTCGTCAACACGGCGTACGCCAGCCGCCTGACCTGGGCGAACCCGCTACTGGACCGGCTGGAAGATCAGGCACTCACTCCGTTGCTGGGTGACAACCCGGTTGAAATGGGAATGGCCGGACGGGAGGCTGAAATTGGTGCGTTGCTGCAGTCCGACGAGAAGTACCGAGAGCTGGCCCGAGCCGCGTTTCCAAATGATGAGAATCCATATTCCGTGCTGAATGCTGTGCGCTCAATCGCCTCGTTCGTGCGCTCGATAGTCAGCTATGACTCACCGTACGATCGATATGTCGCGGGTGAAGCGACGGCTCTGTCGCCATCGGCGGAAAGAGGTTTGGAATTGTTTTTCTCCGAAAAAGTGGAATGCTTTCATTGTCACGGTGGCTTCAATTTTACGGATAGCAGCACGCACGCGAATTCAAATATCGATCAGGTTGGATTCCACAACAACGGGCTGTACAACATCAATGCAACCGGTGCGTACCCCCCGGACAACACCGGTTTGTACGACATGACCGGGCAAGTACGCGACATGGGGCGATTCAAGGCGCCATCGCTCAGAAATATCCTGCTGACGGCCCCCTATATGCACGATGGCAGCATCGCCACGATCGAAGACGTTCTCGATCATTATTCCCGTGGCGGGCGATTGATTGAGGATGGGGATAACAGCGGCGATGGTCGCTTGAGCCCGTTCAAGTCCGAGTTCGTTGGCGGGTTTGAATTGACCGATACCGAACGCGCGGACCTCATCGAGTTTCTTTCGTCGCTGACAGATAAGTCCGTAACAACTAATGAACGCTGGGCGGACCCGTTCGAACCGCAATCGTGAGTCCGGATTTTCGCCACGCAGCGTAGAGCAGCACAAACCATATCTGCATCAGCAGCGCCGAAATCCATTCAGTGCGATTTTGGAAGTTGTCCGGTCCAATACCCAAGGACTTTAGCAACAAATTCAAAAGTCCAAGGATGAACGGCGTTGCTATGACGCTTAACATTGCCGTACGCAGCCGGGATTTCGGCATCGAAATTGTCAGTAAAATCTGTGCCAGGGCCGTCCCCAGAAAATAAAAATAAACGCCAAAGTGCCGCATGAATTCATAAAACGGCTGTTTGGTGCCCAGAAATGTTACGTAGATAACCAGCGCTACGGCACCGGTGACACCGCTGATTAGAATGGCCCGCCCACGGCGAGACGTTGGCACGACTTGCTTTAGCCACTCGACACCCATCCACCACAAAATCACGAGAAAGGCGGCCTGAGGGAGCAATACAGCTCTAAACGGCATGCTGCCGGGTAGATAGCGCCCCGTCGCGCTGATCGACGTGCAGCCATCCAGCAACGGCATGCAAGCGGGAAGGATGCCGGCCTGCTGGTTGAGCCAATAGGCCGTTGTGACTCCAATGACGGGCGCTAGACCAACGAATAATGGTAGGTAACGAATCATTCTGCTTTAGTTAGTTACACATCGATAGGGGGTTGATACGAGCATTATGACACTCTGGCAACCCATCCTGCTCTCGGCGGTACTGGCATTCGAGCAGGGCATTCGGAACGCACTTCGCGGCCTGGCACCGAGGTACGCTTCCCTGTGATGCGTACTTGCCCCAATTTTCAGACTATTCGTGATTTCGTAAGATTGCCACCTCGTATGCGCCTCGCGACATTAGGCCCGGAGCAGGCCCGCAGGGAAGTGAATGGAAATCCATACTTTCTTTTTGCATTTGCTGGTCATCTTGCTGATGGCGCGTGTATTTGCGGAAATTGCTTCCCGGCTTCAGACACCACCGGTTATCGGAGAAATTCTCGCTGGCGTCCTGCTTGGGCCAAGTCTCCTGGGTTGGATCGAACCGGTCGAGGCAATACGGTTATTGGCCGAAATCGGCATCATCCTGCTGCTGTTTGAGGTAGGGCTCGATACCGACATCAAAAGGCTCGCAAGAAGCGGTGCCAAGGCCGTAGTCGTTGCCTTGCCCGGTTTCTTTTTGCCGTTGCTCTTCGGATTTTTGCTCGCTTACTGGATCTTTGATTTGCCACTTCTGGTTGCGCTGTTTATTGGTGGCACGATGACGGCAACGAGTATCGGAATCACCGTGCGTGTGCTCGCAGACCTGAGCCGACAGGATTCCAGTGAAGGGCAAATCGTTCTGGGCGCCGCCGTATTGGACGACATCCTTGGCGTGGTCTTGCTGGCTCTGCTCTATGAATTCTCAAGACGCGTGACTCGCCGGGATCGGTAAACAGATCAAAGTCACGCAATTCCTCGGGAATATTTTCTTTGTTCCGATACGAAGCCGGGGCATGAATTCCGATTGATCGCAACGGGCGAATATAGGTCTCAAGTATGTCGATCCCATCACCCGGGCCAAAAAACCAGTAGGGTGGCAGGGCGACGCCCGCTTCCTTTTCCTCCCAGTGACGCAGGTGACGAGCGAAATGCTCGCTTTGTGCGTCTGCATCGCCAAAATGCACAACAGTCGCCACATCATCGATAGTGACGCGAAAAGCGATGTTCTCGACGTCCGCATGCCTGTTTGGCCAGCCGGAATGCGGGATGAAGAACCCCTCGACTTCTATATTTCCGGTTTGCATCAATTTTGGCTCATCGCCGTAGGAAAGATCGAGAACAGTGACACGTTTGAAAATATCGGCCTGATCGCTGCCGGAAATCGCGCGCATTGCATCGACAGCCTGTTTCGGGGCATAGAGTCGGGTCGTTTCATGTTGCGTCATCAGTCGCAACATATCGGCCGGGTCAAAATGATCGTGGTGGTAGTGACTAACAAAGACGGCGGCGATTTCCTCAAAGGGGTCAGACCCATTTATGATCGCCTCGCGTGTTTCTTCGGGTACCGAAGCGTAATACGTGTCTGCGGGTCGAAACATTGGATCAAACAGGAGCGTGGTTTGTTCGTGAAATACTGCGACACCCTCATTAGCGAGATATTGAATCCGTGACTCCGTATCGGCCAACGCGGTGGTCGTTGTGAGCAGGAGCAGCAAGATGTGGAGAGAGGGCATTTTCACAGGGTGCATCGTATCAGCGATTGCCAATAGATATGCGATTTAACATAATATACATTATGCGCATAAAGGGTGTAAGGGCCTGATAGTAATGTCTCACTTGGGCCAGTTAGAGATGTCACACCCTGGTATTTCTTGGTGGTCCCTGCACCCGGTAAATACTTGAAAGACAATTGATTGTTCTGAGCATACTCGCGGTCTGCGAGCAAAGCGAAAGGACAAGCCTATGTCACTGGTGATCATGAGTGAGACAGAGTTAAGCCGACTAGATTCGGTACGTAAGATCCAGGAAAAGCGTTTGAGCGTCACTGGTGCAGCTAAATTGCACGGTGTCAGCCGACGCCAGGTGCACCGTTGGTTGCTACGATACGCGGCCGATGGTGCCGCTGGTCTGGTATCAAAACGCCGTGGTAAGCCCAGCAACCGCAAGTATCCGCGTGGCTATCAAAATCAGATCGTAGAACTGGTTCGCGAGCACTATCATGATTTCGGACCAACTCTGGCCTGCGAGAAGCTTCTGGAACGTCATCAACTGGTTGTTGGCAAAGAGAGACCCTCCGACAGTGGATGATCACTGCAGGGCTCTGGACGACCCGCAGACAGCACAACAAGCGCGTGTACCAGCCCAGGAATCGACGAGAATGTGTGGGCGAGCTGATTCAGATTGACGGCTCACCGCACTGGTGGTTCGAAGATCGAGGACCAAAGTGCACCCTCCTCGTTTTCATCGATGATGCAACCAGTCGACTCATGCATTTACAGTTTGCAAAAAGTGAAAGCACCTTCGATTACATGCGTGCGATGCGCCTCTATATTGACCGGCATGGCAAGCCACTGGCGCTGTACAGTGACAAGCACAGCGTTTTTCGTGTAAACACCAAGGGCGCATTGGGCGGTGACAACATGACTCAGTTCGGTCGGGCCCTGAAGGAACTGAACATTGAGATTCTGTGTGCCAACACCTGTCAGGCCAAAGGTCGTGTCGAACGGGCTAGCCTAACGCTGCAGGACCGTCTCGTAAAAGAACTTCGTTTGGAAGGTATCGATGACATGGCCACAGCGAATGATTATTTGCCGAAGTTTGTCGAAGACTTCAACCGGCGATTTGCAAAGCCTGCGGCTAACGATAAGGACCTGCATCGGCCGACTGCAGATCACGAGGATCCGGAGACCATATTGATTGTGAAGGAGCAGCGGACCGTCTCTAACAGTCTCACACTTCAATACGATCGTATTCGATTCTTACTCGAACCCAACGACTATACAGCCGGCCTAAAACGGAAAAAGGTCGAGGTTTACGATTTTCCCGATGGACGCATCGAGATACGGCATCAAGGTAAACGCTTGCCTTATCGGATGTTCGATAAAGTGCGGCACGTTAATCAAGCCGCTATTGTCGACAACAAACGTTTAGGTGCTATTCTCACGGAGATCAAGAAAAAACAATACATAACCGGCCAACAAAGATCGATACGGGCTGTCAGTCGCCAAGGCCAGGTTAATAGTCATTTCGATTGACTGTGACATCTCTATAAAGGATCGACACCCGATTGCGGGACGCAGCACAGTGACCGACACGCGTGGCGACTTCCATCGGTCGACGCAACAAGATACGACCGACTGCTATCCGGAGGCGATCAGTTATGTGTCGAGTTGGGCGAAAAGCCAGACAGAACAAATTTCAAAAGCAGGTCATTGGTGTGTGATTGTTGATTGTAACCACCGCCGGTCAAAACAAGAATGGTGTTGTGCTTGCCAAGCAGAATCACTTTTTGCCCACCGTTGCCGGATATTTGGGGTATCTCGACGCGTTGGCCGCTCCTGATCAGGTAGCGCCGCCAGAAGAAATAACCGTAGGGTGTATTGCTTATCTCGGACTGTTTTGAGGTCAGCCGGGCGATCCACTCGGCAGAGACGACTTGTTGTCCTTCCCACATGCCCTCGTCCGCCAGCAGGATTCCGATTTTCATCATGTCACGGGGCCTCAGCCAGGCCTGCGCATAATTTTCGACATTAGAAAGGTCGGGGCGAAAGTCCCATTGATAGTGGTTAACGCCCAGCGGCTCGAACAAAACGCTGTCTGCATATTCCTTGAGAGGTATGCCAACCACCTTCTCAATAATCTTGCCGATGAGTATCACATTCCCGGAGCAATACGAGCCCTTTCCTCCCGGCGCGTCTATCATGGGTAAATCGAGCATGAGCCGAGCCCAGTCGTCACAATCAAGGCCCGATTGCATAGACAGCAAGTCGTGAATAGTCATCGCACGCTTATTGTCATCGACATGCTGCAGATCTGTGTATTCATCGAAAAAAGGCAAGACCTTCAGATCGGTGGAAGATATGAGTCCAGAATCGAGCGCTGCGCCCAGCAGCAATGCCATCAACGTCTTAGTCGCGGATCGCTGCTGGTGTAGCGTGTCGCGATTAAATCCATAGAAGTACTCTTCAAATACGAGCTTTCCTTCCCGATACAAAAGTACACTTTCAACACCGGGATATGAATCTGCGTAAATCTCCGTTGTCATGGATGAGAGGCGTTCAATTAATGGATCATCAGTACCGGACGATTCAACAGCAATTCCATCGTCTGTATCGTCAGGAGCCCGATACGCATACTGTTGCGGTGCTCCTTCAGGACGAGCGTGCCATATAGAGGATGGAAGACGAATGCTTCTATCCAGCATACGGAACAAGGGATTACTTTCGGGATCCGGAGAGCGGTTCTCGCGGTACCCGATAATCTCGCCATTATCGCCGCGAACGAACACAACCTCTACGCCACCGGCATTCAGGAAGACATCTTTCCTCACGGGACTCAACGGATAGCGCGCCCCATTGATCGAAGCGTACAGAAGCTGGTCGTTTGGGCCGCGAACAATGATAAGCGTCGAGTTGTTCTCGTACTCATATTGTCCCTCATATCCTGACAGTGCGGGCTCGATATGAGCGCTTGATACAAGCCCGGCTGTTGGGTTATCCGGCGGCGAACAAGCTGACAAAGCCAAGGGCAGAATGGCCACTCGTAATCTGCACATGCTATCCCCATGATTGGTTTCCGTATCATCGACACGGCTATATTCTTCCAATAGTGATGCCAACTTGACGTTTCAGCGAACGCCATCCAGGCAATCATAGTTCGCTGTTCGTCTGAGCTAGTTCCGCCGAATATAGATGAGTTTTTCTTCCTCTACATCCTGACCATCCCGCAACGCGACGTAGACGTGTAACTCGTCCGGTGAAACCTGATAGAAACTCAATCCTGAAAAGTGGACAGCATCATCGTCGGCCCTGATGAACGGAAACCTGATGTAGTCCGCCTTGTCCTCCCACGCCGTGAAGTCGGCATTGAAGTGTTTCAATTTCAGGATTAGCGAGCCCTGCTCCTCTACGAGGAGCATGAATTCGTAGAACAGGATCTCACCGTCCTTCGTCAGCTTGAAGCTTCCAACCATGGTTCCTGCCGACGGTGGGCTCCAGACCTCCTCTGCTGTTCCGCCCATTGCAGGTCCGGACCATGCACCTACCAGCCAACTCATGTCTCTCAGGGTTGCCCGCGGTGTCGAACCTGGATTGTCGAGCTTGAAGGTGTGCTCGGTATTTGATGATTGTGCCATCACGGGAGCCGCAACCAGCATCGCCACGATTGCGACGATCTTCAATATGGAGGGCACGTCAATCGTTTGCCCGAAGGTCTTGCGATAACATGAGTGGATTGTCATCCAGGTCAAAGAACGTCAGCAAGCTAACCATACCTTCGATCGTCAGAATGTCTCCGTCAATGCGGACATCAGCCGCCTCCAGCGCAGATCTTGCGCCTGCGATGTCCCTGACACCAAATGTTGGCGTCACGGCTCCGGGACGGGGGGCCTCCACAACGCTCAATCCCACATTGACTTCCGGTACCGCGGAGGCCATCTCGCACCAGCCCATATCATCTAACCTGTAAAGCAGGGAAAAGCCCAATACGCTCTCGTACCAAGCGATGGACCTGTCGAGATCTGAGACAGGCATTGAGATCGTCAGGTCACCTGCATAGTCGGTTATTGCAGACATAGAGAAAGCTCCTAAAGAGAAAGTGGTTCTTATTTTATAGTTAATATATAATTCGTCAAGTGAAAGATGATCTGAATATGCAACGACTCGACCCTTTGGTCGAATTGGTCCACCATCGATGGAACATTCCGATCATCGCCGAGCTTCATCGACAATCAGGCGCCAAGTTCGTAACTTTGGCTAAGTCACTGGATGTTGGCCGAGCATCGCTTAGCGCATCCCTGAATGATCTGATAGAACTTGGTCTGGTTGCGAGGAATCCCGGTCACGGACATCCAATGCGCCCTGAATACCTGCTGACGGATGCCGGGCTCGCAATAGGTGACGAATGCCGGTTACTGCGGGACGTTGTCAAGCGGCGCGGTGAAGAAGACATTGCTTACCGAAAGTGGACCCTACCGCTCGTTGTCGCAATTGGAGACGACGTGCGCCGATTCAAAGATGTTCAGCTGATACTTCCGGACGCGACACCGCGGGCCATCACGCTCGGATTGAAATCCATGCTGTCGGAGAAATGGGCCAAGCGTACAGTGGTCGATGACTTCCCACCGACGACCGGATATTCCCTTCTCCCCAAGGGCCGCAGCATATTCAGTACCGCAAAGTGCCTGCTTTGAGCTGCCCGATAGAGCACTACACCAAAGTAGCACGGTATTCTTGACTAACTGTGACATTTCTAACTGGTTAGGATGGGGACATCTGTAATCTGCGTTGACAAAGGGTCCAGCTTACGCCGATTTGCCCACTCCTACTCAAGGCACGCGTCGTTCGAGTGCGTTAAATCGCTTGCACAGTGCTCAATCCTCACGACTTGACGCAAGTTCAAGCAATGCAGGAAATACGCAACAAGCCATGAAAAGAAGGCGGCCGGTGATACGTAGACCCCTGCCTCGCTGGTCGCAGCAATGGTGGATCTGGTTCACCGCAATCTTCGCGATCACATTCGTGTCGTTCTGGCCCAGTTTCTTTTCAGCAATAGTCAACATTTAAACTCACATCGTCATACATGGGATCAGCGCGATCGCCTGGATGCTGCTGACAATTATCCAGGCATCGTTGATCAAGAGTGACTGGCGCAAACATCACCGCGCGGTGGGCTATTTTTCGCTCACGCTTGCGGCGACTTTGGTGCTGAGCGGGCTTTGGGTGATCCAGACGATGCTCTTTGGCGACGGCGGCACAGTGGACGGGATCCCCCCTGCTGGCGATTAAGTTCTTCTACATCGATTTTACTGCGCTGGTGCTGTTTTGCGTTTTCCTTGGGCTAGCGATCAAGGCGGCGCGATATTCCGCTTCACCTGCGGTTGATGGCCTGCACCGCAATTATCCCACTCGAAGCAGCGTTGGAGCGGACCTATATTTATGGGACGCCAAATCTTGTGCCTAATTTCGACGTCGCCCTCTATGCATCCGTCGTCACGCTCATTATGGTCACCGCTGTGCTGGTAGCGAGCGAATGGTGGTATGGTCGGTCACGATGGCCGTTTGCAATTCTGTTGGCCTACTTCGTGACCATGTTGCTCACGACAGACGTGATCGCACAGACGGAGTGGTTCAATTCTTTGGCAATTAGTTACGCCAATATTTGACCCTGCAGAAAGGGTAATTCGCGACCGGGATTCATAAGGGATTCGCCGAAACACCCACTCCCCCACTACGCAGAGATTCCGATACGTCTATGAACAAGTTAGCGGTCTTGTTGTTTCTTCTCGGCATCGGCGTGCCCGTTCAAACTACGGCAGCTACGCTCACCAAAGATGACGTCAAGGTTTTGCCGCACTGTTCGTTCAAGCTCTCCGTGCATACAAGCGCCAGCAAGAACACTATTTGGAGGCTATGGTCAGACGTAGAGAATTGGAAGGAATTCGATACGGAACTTCGGTATTCGTACCTGGTGGGCGACAGCAAATTCTCCGCTGGTGCAATCGGTTATCTGAAGGCAAACGGAGCGCCGAAGACCAAATTTGTGCTGACTGAATTTGAAGAGCTCGAATCGTTCACGGAAAGCCTGAGAATTCCACTCTTCCAGGTAATCGAACTAAAACGGTATTTTGAAGCGGATAGCAATGGCGGTACGACGTTCACGCACGAGGTGGTTTTCAAGGGTGGGCTGAAATTTATCATGTACTCGCTGTTGGCAGGGAAGTTCAAAAGGGAACTCGTAAACGTAATGGAAAATCTAAAGGAAGTGGCCGAACGCGAAGAGCTTCAGCAAAGCGAATAAACGCCTGAAGAATCCGGCAGCACTGTCGGCGAAATAATCGCTGGATTTGGCTGTCATTGAATGTTCGATTGACTATCAATGTACGATCGCCTACAGTGCCTACAGTAGCTACTACAGCGAGAGGCCAATCATGAAGACAGTTGCTGCCAAAGAAGCCAAGAACCGCTTCGGTCAATTAATTGATGATGCACAACGTGGTCCTGTGACAATTGAAAAGAACGGCCGACCGTTTGCGGTGGTGCAATCGTACGAAGATTTTCAACTATCCGAACGGGCGAAGTTGGATTCATTGCGAGCCGCCATCAACGAGGCACGCGAACAGTACGCACAAGGCCTCGGCAAACCTTTTGACCAGTCGGCTGTTGATGCAATCAAGTCCGAGGGTCGCCAGACATTGGCCGAGCGTGATGCCGACAATTGAAGGCCCTCGAGTATCAGCCAACGGCCAAAGCAGATCTACTCGGGGCATGGGTACGGGTCGCGGACGATCGTGGCGCCGACGCGGCCGATGCCTACGTAGAAAAATTACAAGACCTGTGTGAGCTAATCGCGAGCCAGCCAGAAATGGGAGTAGCAAGACCTGATGTAACCAAAAATGTGCGGTCATTTCCCGTCGACAGCTATGTCATCTACTATGAAGATGCAGGTTCGAGTTTGAGGATATTGCGGGTTTGGCATTCATCGCAAGATCCAACCAGATTACACATATGACAGCGGCGCAAAGAAGATGGTGGTTACCCGCAAATTGGTTCCTCCACAATACAGGCTCCAATTCACCGGCGATGAACATGAGAACAATCCACAAATTCAATGCCATTGTTCTGGCGTTATTTCTTGCCATTCATTTGGCAACGCATTTGAGCGGAATATTCGGTATTGCTACCTATAACAGCGTCCAGGCGGCATTTCGGATTGTGTACAGACAGCCTGTGATCGAAGTGTTTCTGCTGGCTTCGTTTTCATTTTCATGGTGCAATATCTTTTTTCACTGGGCATGACCCGATTGTACTTCGATCTGGACACAACATTTTACTGGCCGGCATCTGTGTTGAGTGGTCCACCCTTCATTTATTACTTCATACCGTACTATTTCTTGGGTGTTTTCGCGGTCGTAGCACACCTCGGCGCTGGCGTTTCAGCGGCAATCCTGCCGATCATTGCGGGCGCGTATTTCGAAATCGATCTTCCGCAGGAGTGGATCGATTACTTGCTCTGGTACGTCCCGTCTTTCGAGCCAGGCGCTAAGTTCTATTGAAAGGGTAGACATATGAGAAAAAGCCCGGCAGGCCGGGCTTTTTCTGTTTAGTACCAGGGGCCAAACGACCCCATCTTTCCTAACTGTCGGGACTAGAAGCTCTTGCTTAAATCCAGGTAGACAACCCGGCCACGGCCGCTGTGCATACTGGATTTCCAGCCTCTGATTTCATCATCTTGTCGTGGGTCTTCGTCGGTAACGTTATTTGCACCAAGGCGAATTCTTGCATCCGACAGGAAACCGTCGTCTGCCTGAAACTCGTACTGACCATACACATTGGCTGTAACCCACTGTTTGACTCGATGCGGGTTTCCATTGGCGTCAGGACCAGCGCCGGTATCGATATAGCTACCAATATAACTTCCCAACAAGCCCGCCCCAAAACCGCTCGGATGGCGCCAGGAAAAAGTAACCAGACCGCGCCATTCCGGCGCACCGTTTCTCTCCAGCAGACTGCCTGCACCCGCCACCGTTACGGAACTGTCAATGGCCCCTGATTCAATCGCCGCAAGAATGATACCTTCTTTAGGACCTGGTTCTACATCGAAATTCTTCAAATTCGAAGCGTTGATTTTTAGATTGAAATCTCCCGCCGGGGTATCAAGCCAATCATAGTAAACAGCGTAGTCGACACCTTTGAATTGACGTGGCAACAAGTTTAGATACTGGTCCTTGATAAACAGGATTTCACCAACCGGGTCGATGTTGGTTCCGGCAAAAAACGCGATATCGTCTACGTCTGGATCAGCCCGGACTACATCCGGGTTACTCAAACCTTGTACACGCAGCGCGTAATCAAGATCGACATGATTACCGCCACCGAATATACCAATGACATCGGTTTGCTCGATATCCCACCAATCAACGGTAACCGTTAAGCCATTCAGAAAGCTGAAGGCGCCAGAGAGGTCTTGTGGATCGATCACTAAACCCACCGTTTTGCTGGTCGACTCCTCTGGGGTCAAGTCCGGGTTACCCGTCCGCCGTTCCTCGGTTGCCTCCGTAAACCCGTCACAAGCGGCAAAATCGACAAACGTACCATTACGCACCCCGGCCTCACAAAAAATACTGTCTTCGCGAGTGTTTGTGCGCACAACGCCCAGCTCATTGACTTGCGGCAAATTCGGGGCTCTGAAACCCTCTGCCCAGGAACCACGGACCATCGCCCAGTCGGTTATAGACCAGCTACCGGAAACACGGGGCTTAAACCCACTGGAGCCGGCATCGGAGAAATCTTCATAGCGGCCGGCCAGTTGCAGATTCAAATTCCTGACTAACGGAATGCCTTGATCCTCGCTGACCAACGGCACCAAAATTTCACCAAATACCGACTGGACATTACGGGAACCGTCAGAATCAAGTGTTGGTGAACTACCCATAGCATCACTGGCAGTAAAAAGACCAGAAACAGGATTGGTGAAGGTATTGGTACCATCAAGGTTGGGACCACGATCTTCATCGTATGATTCATAGCGCGCTTCGACGCCCAATGCGACGCCGATTGATCCGGCTGGCAGATCAAAGAGATCGCCTTTGGATACTTTGAAATCAATCAACGCGAGCTCGGTGGAACTTTGCCGCCGAACATCAATCAGGAAGGTATCGATGACACTCTGCGGATTGACCGTGCTATCCAGGTGATTCGGGTTATTAGGATCCGCACCGTTAAACATGTTGAATGCATTTGGTGTTTCGTTGTCCAGAGCCGCGGCAAATCGGGTTGAAGATACCCGGTTGCCAGTAACATCCGTGGTTCTGGCACGCGAATACAAGGCGGCGCTGTCCCAATCCCAGCCCGATTCACCGAATGCGCCACGCAAGCCAAGCAGGGCACGAGCTGACGTATTGACAATGTTTGGAGTACGCCGACCCAGTTCGGTTAAGCGGTAGCGGGCACCGTCAACAAATACGGGCAAGCCTTCAACTGGAACATTTTCCAGGCCGGGTAAACGATTGGGGTTGGGTGTGCCATCAGAAAACGTCACAGGGCCAAACGGGTTCCAGTAATTGTTGGCCGGCACCACGATATCACCACTGCCAATCGGTGTGATGGCTTCAAGGGTCGTTTCGTTCTCGGCGCGGTAGTAACCCACCTCTCCGTATAGCTCAGTCCCATTTCCAAAGTCATGATTAAGGAAAGCAAATACATTGACCCGGTCGCGGTCTGAGATTAGTGAACGGTCAGCACCACGGTTGTGCCTTAAATCACGATCAAGGGAGCTGTCATCAATGCAGATGCCTTCTTGAGCTAAATCAGTTGCCGTGGTTCCGCGACACCCGGAAAACGTATCCGGCTGTATGTGGAATCTTCCGCCGGAAGTTGTCAGGGTCTCACCGTTTTGACTTACACGGGTAGCGCTTGTGGTACGCAGTGTGAATTGACCCCAGGCGGTTCGTGTATGGCGATTATCAAAGGAGGTATCACCCTCGAAAGGGGTTCCGATCAGGAAAGCACGTTGATCTGAATTGGCTGATAATGCTAATTCGCTTGACATCAGTCCTTCGCGTTGAGAAAAACTGGCTGCAAACGATATATTGGTTGCGCCATCATTAAACGTCTTGCCGCCATTCAGCGTGAGTTGCTGCTCATTCAAACCATTGCCGGTTGCATCTGAGCCACGAAAAGAAGCCCTGAACCCCTCATAATCAGTTTTTAGAACTGAATTGAATACGCCCGCAACGGCATCTGAACCATAAAGTGCCGAGGCGCCATCAAGCAACACTTCCACCCGTTCAATACCGGCAACCGGCAGGGCATTCATGTTTGCAACCACCACAGGTACCAGGCTTATTGTTTGTGTGCCGGGGTGGCTTACCACACGCCTGGAGTTCAACAACACCAGTGTGTTACCGGGCCCCATTGAGCGTAGATTGATCGACGAAATATCGCCGCGCGCGTTATTGACCGTATTGACGTTGTCGTCGCGAAAATTAACTTCGCCCTGGCCTGGCAGTGAGCGAATAAGATCATCGCCGTCAAAACTGCCGAGCGCTTCAATATCCTGACTATTAAAGATAGTAACCGGCAAGGCTGCGGTTACGCTGGCCCCCTTGACGTGCGTACCAGTCACAATAATCTCTTCGAGCTGGCCATCATCGTCTGATGTCTGAGCCAATACCGGCGAACTCAAGAATATCAGTGTGGATGATAAAAGTAGAAATTTGTTGCTAGCTGTTTGTTTCATGCGAAACGCCCCCTGTGCTTGTTGTATTGTTGATTTAAGTCGCCTGCGCTGGGAAGGTCAAGTACCAAAATTGACGTAACGTATAACCTAAATATATGGGTGGCGGCAAAATTCACCAGTCCCAGCATTGCAGCCCGCCTGCGGGGATTTAGGGAAGCCCATGCCACGTGGGATTTCTGCCACACGGCAGGCAAGTTTCTAACAGATTTGGGGGGTTCACATTTCGTGGCGTTCAGCATTTGAACTCATGCGAATAGGCTATAGGTTTCGCCCATAATAGTATTGGCCTGCAATAAGCAGTCGAATTACATTACGTGGCAAGGAAAACAGGATACAAAATATAGAATGGACGGGGTAAGGAACGGAATACTCGCATTCGGGTTTGGTTTGTATCTGTCGCTCACCGCAAATCCCCTGAATGCACAGGAACTGTCACCAAAGGATGATCCAGTAGTGCAGCGAGTCGCACCATTTCAGGTGTTCGACAATCTTTACTACGTTGGTGCCAAATGGGTGTCCGCCTGGGTTCTGGAAACAGACCAGGGCCTGATCCTGTTCGATTCCCTCTATGGTGAGTTAACGGATTTTGTCACAGACGGCATGGAGGAATTGGGCCTGAACCCAGATGATATTCGTTATGTCATTGTTACCCACGCCCACTATGATCACATTGGCGGAGCCAGGCGCATACAACAGGACTTTGGTGCGGTCGTGATTATGACCGGCGCCGATTGGAATATGACTGACGAACCGGCGGTTTTTCAAGAATACCGCAAGCCCATACGCCAATTGACTGCCAGCGATGGGAGTTCACTGAATTTGGGGAGCACCCGCCTGCATTTTTTTGAGACGCCCGGGCATACGCCAGGCGTTCTATCGACACGCTTCACGGTGTACGACAACGGTTATCCTCACGAGGCCTTCATGTTCGGTGGCGTCGGTTTGAATTTTAGCGGGGTGGCGCGCGCCAATATGTATATTGATAGCGTGCAACGTATTCAGGCAATGGAGGGGATTGAAGTTAACATTCCTAATCACCAGAGTTCCGGTGAAGTCTTCGCGCGCTATGATTTATTGAAGCAGCGAAAGGAAGGAGCGCCACATCCGTTCGTCGACCCCGACGGTTTCACCTCATGGCTTGACACCTTGTTGACGAAAGCACAGGCGAAATTGAGCGAAGAACAGGCCGCTGCACAGTAGTCACCGACTCCCTCGCATTTCATCGTAATCCAATATCAACAAGACAGGTGTGATGATGAGAAATACTTTCCAGAGATATCCCCGTTTCCTGCTAACAGTCATCGCGATCCTGTTGCCCATACTTGCATCGCATGCGGCTCCGCAGTCTCCGGCAGAACTCTTCGGCTTCCAGCCGGGCGACGATTACAAACTCGCCAGCTACGAGCAGATGGAGACGTATTACCGGCAGCTCGCCGCAGAAAGCGACCGGGTTCAGATTCGGGAGATCGGTGAGACGCCGCTCGGCAGAACGCTCTACGTACTGACGATCTCCAGTGAGGAAAATCTCAGGAATCTCGAGCGCTACCGATCAATCAGCGAGCAGCTGGCGCGCGCACGAATCGATACTGAAACAGCGGAGCAACTCGCTGGTGAAGGTAAGGCCGTTGTCTGGATCGATGCGGGTCTGCACGCGACTGAACTTGCGCACGGTCAGATGGCCACCCTGCTGGCTCATAGAGTTGCTACCGAAGAATCTGCAGAGATGAAGGCCATTCGCGACAACGTTATTCTCCTGTTGATGCCAATCATGAACCCCGATGGCCTCGAGATCGTGCGCAAGTGGTACGAAAGCCAGCTCGACACTCCCTTCGAACAGACCAGCCCACCTGAGCTCTATCATCACTACGTGGGGCACGACAACAATCGTGATTTCTTCATGAATAACATGCCGGAATCAAAGGCCGTGGCACAGGTTATTTATAACGAATGGTATCCGCAGATCATCTACGACCAGCACCAGAGTTCCCCTGGATACGCCCGCATCGTCATTCCGCCCTACTCCGATCCCTTGAATCCTCTCATTCACCCCGGTGTCATGACCGGACTCAATGAAATCGGCAGCGCCATGGGTAATCGATTTGCGCTGAACAAAATGCCCGGTGCCATTTCGGATGCTGGCTATTCGATGTGGTGGAACGGCGGCATGCGTACCGTGCCCTATTTTCACAATATGCTCGGCATCCTGACTGAAACCGGTCATAGCTCACCGTCACCAAAATTCTACGATCCGAAAATATTTCCCAAGACGATTGCAGCGCGGGCTAATCCGAGCGCCATTGGAATTGAGGTCGACGAGGAACTCAGCGGTGTTCCGGATGCAAGAGTGGACTATTCCTACCCGTGGCCAGGCGGTGAATCGCATTTCAGCGAGCCGGTCAAATTCATGATCACCGGATCGATCGCTGTGCTGCGTGCCGCATCGGATTCCAGCCTCAAATGGCAGACCAACATTTACCGCATGGGCCGCGACGCAATTGCCGAAGGTGAAACCGGTATCCGCAGCTATGTCATCGCGGCTGACCAGCCGAATCACGATGAGGCACGCAACCTTGTCAATCTGTTGCACGAAGGCGGGATTGAAATTGATCGTGCCAGTAAACCGTTTCGTGCAAATGGCAATCGCTATGCCGAAGGGTCGTACATCATCAGCGCAGCGCAAGCTTTCCGGCCATACATTGTCGATCTTCTCGAAAAGCAGACCTACCCTGATACGCGGCTCGATCCCGCCGGCTCGATCAAACCACCTTACGATATTGCTGGCTGGACGTTGCCACTGCAAATGGATGTCACGGTCGACTATCTGGAGGACGTTATTGATGTCGATGCGAAACGCCTCTCGGGGTCAGCTCCGGTACCGGCCGGCACGATCCGAGGCAACGCAGACTTTGGCTACGCGCTCAGCCACGTGACAAATGCCAGCATCAAAGCAGTCAACCGGTTGATGGCGAGTGGCGAAAACGTCGCATGGGCGAGTGAATCCTTTCGGGCCGGACGAACAACCATGAGCGCCGGGACATTCGTCATCGAGAGTGGAGACCAGACGGCAGACAAAGTAACTGCGTTGGCTAGCGAACTTGGTCTGGATTTCACAGGCCTGTCTTCCGAGCCGTCAATTGCAACGTCACGTTTACGATTACCCGAGGTGGGCATGTACAAATCTTATGTCGCGTCAATGGACGAGGGCTGGACGCGCTGGGTTATCGAAGATTACGAATTCGACCTGGTATCGCTGTCGGATGACGACATCCGATCGGGAGACCTGTCAGGTCTCGACGCGATCATAATGCCGCATCCGGATGGACAAGTGTTGTTCAAGGACAAAGTCGGCAGCATTCTTACGGGCTACTCACAAGGCAGTATGCCCGATGAATACACAGGCGGTATCGGCCTTGAGGGTGCTTATGCGCTGCAAAGCTTTGTGAGCAGCGGAGGCACGATGCTAACATTTGGTAACGCTGCGGAATTCGCAATTGAACAATTCGGCCTGCCTGTTCGCAATATCGTGGGCAGCGCATCAGCGGAGAACTTCTCTATTCCCGGTTCATTGATTCGAATCAGTGTCGATACGAGCGATGTCCTGGGCTATGGCATGAGTGCAGAAACTGCCGCCAACTTCGTGAAGGGCGCAACGTTCGATTCATTAAGCCAGACTGGCTGTGCTGACGACCTTCTCAACCAACGCTATTGCATAGAAGTGACTCGTGGCGGCAAATCGATGAAGACATTCGATGAATCGGTTCTGTTTGACAGCATCGTAAACTACGCCGAGGAAGAATTACTGATGAGTGGCTGGGCCGAAGGAGAAGAATTCATCGCCGGGAAGTCGGCGGTGGTGCGTGTCCCACACGGTGATGGTGAGGTAATCATTTTTGGCTTTAGACCGCAATTCCGCGGACAGTCGCGTGGCACGTATAAGCTGATTTTTAATGCGCTGCTGAATGCAACGATTGAAGACGGACAACCATAGCGTGAAAAATTCTCCTGTTGCGCCTCTACTGTTTGCAGTCATTTTTGCCGGTTGCGTACAACCGGCACCGACCGGAACGGCGATAACCGATGTCACAGTGATTGATGCAATCAATGGTGTGCGCGAACACCAGACCGTTATCTTCGATGGCGATGAAATCGTTGCCGTCACGTCCAGTGATACGGATACGGCGGTAGCCAACTCGATAGATGGCCGTGGCAAATACCTGATACCCGGATTGTGGGATTTTCATGTTCACCTGACCTATGACGATCGCTTTACGGAGAGCATGCCGGAATTATTTCTTTCGTACGGAGTTACCAGCGTTCGTGACACCGGGGGCCTGATGCACAAGGTTTTGCCGGTTGTTGAAAAAATGCGAACAGAAGGAGCGCTGGCGCCACGCGTATTTTTTTCAGGGCCGTTGCTTGATGGCAACTTTGTCGTCTACGACGGCGTCTCGAGGCCGGAAATTGGTACTCGCAACGCTACACCGGATGACGCCAGGGCGACGATCGCAGATCTGAAATCCCAGGGTGTCGATTTTATTAAGGTTTATGAACTGGTAAGCGCCGACGTTTTCGCCGCAATGGTGGCGGCGGCGAACGAACTCGAATTACCCATTGACTCGCATGTGCCCTTATCCATGCGAGCTAGCATTGCGGGGCCCAGTGTCGATTCAATCGAGCACCTGCGCAACATCGAACTGGATTGTGCGAGCAACGCACCGGAACTCCACGAGACCCGGCTTGCAGCGCTACAAAATCCGGAAGGCCTCTCAGGTTACGAACTTCGCTCGTCACTACACAGCCTGCAACGGATACTGGCAGTCAGCAATTATGACGAAGCGCGCTGCGACCAGACTATTGCCGCCCTGAAGTCGACGACGCAGGTGCCGACGTTGCGCCTGAATGGCATAAGCATCATGCCTCCGTACACACGTGACGATTGGGAAGACGCACTGTCAAGAATTCCCGGGGACGCGCGTGCTGCCTGGAGTGCTGAGAGTGCGGAACGACCGTACGATGCCACTGATGCCAACGCAGATGCACGGACGTTCGCGAAATGGAGCATGTTCCTGGTCGAGCGAATGCACACTCAGGGCGTACCGATCGCAGCAGGCACCGACACACCTATCCGTCTGTCCATACCAGGCTACAGCCTGCACTCGGAACTGGAGATGCTGGTTCGCGCCGGGCTAACACCGCTGGAGGCTATCGGCGCGGCCACTGTGAAGCCGGCCGAGTACTTCTCACTGCTGGACGAAATGGGCACAATCGAGACAGGCATGAAAGCCGACCTGGTGTTGCTTGATGCGGATCCGCTGGCTGACATTAGCAACAGCAGGCGAATTTCTGCAGTGGTTAGCAAAGGTAGGCTTGCCAGACACTGATATCGCGTATAGATCTGCGGCAAACCAACGGGTTGTATATATCAAAGTGAGTATTTTGGAAGATAAGTTTGACAGACTGGGCGTCGACAGCGCGCCTGGTCAGGAATCTCGACAACACACCGCATCAGAGGACCTGCCGGGCGCAAGGCTTGAAGGAACTCCGGTCGATTTCTCCCATGGTGATGTAAACGCATTCCCACCGATCCCCGGATCGCTGGACACTTTTGTGGAAGGCTTCCAAACAGGTGCGCAACAGGCCTACACATCCTATCGTGGCAAGCGAGAAATCCGCGAAACGCTGGCGGAAAAACTGGCCCTGTTTACGGGCGCGCCGATTGATGCCGATCGAGAGATCATTTTGACATCCGGTACACAGGGTGCGCTATTTCTGGCCACGGGCGCAAATATCGGCAGGGGTGATAAGGTTGCAATCGTCGAGCCAGACTATTTTGCAAACCGCAAGCTTGTCGATTTCTTCGACGGTGAGCTGGTTCCCATCAAGATGGACTATCTCGGAACCAGCAAGTCCAGTGGGCTTGACCTCTCGCGTCTGGAGGACTGTTTTCGCGGTGGTGTAAAACTGTTCCTGTTCTCCAATCCCAACAACCCGACCGGTGTGGTCTACGCAGGCGACGAGGTAATTGCCATCGCAAACCTCGCTCAGAAATACGGCGTGAACGTCATTGTCGATGAACTCTATTCTCGGCAGATTTTTGACGCCGGAGAATACACGCACCTGCATGGGCTGGGCATGATGAACACCGAGAACCTGCTCACGATAATAGGCCCATCCAAAACTGAGTCGCTCAGTGGCTTTCGACTGGGTGTTGCTTTTGGCTCTTCGCGCATGATCGACCGCATGGAAAAATTGCAGGCGATTGTTTCCCTTCGTGCTGCCGGATATTGCCAGGCGGTTCTTGCCGGCTGGTTTTCAGAACCAGAAGGTTGGATGACGGAGAGAGTCGCTTTGCACCAGGCCATTCGCGATGACATCTATGCTGAACTGTGTGCCGCGGAGGGGTTTAAAACCCGTCTACCCGAGGGTGGCAGCTACCTTTTCCCGCGAATACCCAAAATAAGATTAAGTATTCTGGAATTCACCAAGGCGTTGCGTTTGCAGGCCGGTGTCAGCGTGACACCCGGAACGGAATTTGGACCGCAGTCGATGGACTGCTTTCGCATCAATTTCTCCCAGGATCACGAGGCGGCAGTGGCAGCAATCCGACGTACGATCGAAATTGTTGAACGCTACCGCAACTAGGCAAGCATTCGAAACGAAGGGGAGTGGGGGGGCGACGTGCCCTATCAATTTGTATAGGCATCGGCCGATTGATTATCGCTCTCCGGACGGTTCCGCTCATCGCCCGTCCAACGATCCACGAGTACGGCCGCTGAGATCTGGCCCAACACATTGACTATTGAGCGCAGCATATCGGGGATCCGATCAATGCCGAGTATGATCGCGAGTCCTGCTACCGGGATTCCGACGGCATCGAGAGCTGGCGCCATAGTGACCACGCCCGACGACGGCACGGGCGCGACGGTTAGTGATACCAGAAATGTTGCAAATATTGCAGCCCCAATTGCAGCAAGCGGTATCGGCACATCATACAAGTGCGCCAGGAAGACAATTGCAGTGCCCTGAAACAGTGCGCTCCCGGGCCGGTACATTGATGCACCGAGCGGCACCAACAGATCCGCAGTCGTCGTCGACACCCCGAGATTTTTTGTGGTCTCCCCAAGTGAGACGGGTATCGCGGCGGCGGTGCTGGTTGTAGAAGTCGCAACGGACACTGCTCCAAAGGTGCCCTTCAGGTAACGAACAGGCCCGATACCCGCCACGAAATATACGAGCGGTAGCGTGACAACTGTGAGAAAAAATGCCAGCCCTACGAAGATGCAGATGATAAATACGCCGAGAGACTGCACGAGACCCCAGCCGAGCTGCGCCGTGGCCGGCGCAGCCAGACCAAATACGCCGACCGGCGCCGTGTACAAGATCCACCAAACGAGTTTTATCAGTGCTTCGCTGATGTCGTCGGCGATGTTGATCAATCGCTCGCGACGTTCAGCGGACAGAGTCCCGGTGGCGGCGGCAACCAAAGCAGTGAAAACAATCAGTGGCAGCATAGTGCCGTTACTGGCAGCTGCAAACGGGTTTGCTGGCACCAGTGAGATGAGAAAATCGACAATGCCCTGCAATTCGGCAACATCCATTGCCTCAGTCTGCGGCATGGTGATATCGCTCATGAATTGCAGCCCAAGTGTCATTGTCGCCATGCCAATGGCGATTGCCGGGATAACTGTGAGCCAGTAATAGGTGATCGTCAGGCCGCCAATACGGCCGAGCTTTCGCGGGTCGCCGAGCCGCGCAATACTCGTGAAGATAACCGAGACGACCAGTGGAATCACGACCATCTTGATCGCATTCATGAAGACCGTGCCAAACGGCGCAGAGCCATGCGCAAGCGTGAGCAGCCAATCATTTCCAGTGGCGGCGGCCCCAAGGCCGACCATGAGTCCGAGAATAAGCCCAGCAGCGATCACTAAATGTAGCATTTATTGGCTCCTTACAAAGTGGATGAAGACCCGACGTGTTGCATTACGATGTGATTGAAGCCTGGTCAAGATAGGATTCTGCAAACTCAGCAATGCACGCCTCGGACACTGCTGTCCCCGTGACCTTTACAGATATCTTCCAGGGCTGCGTTTGAACAGATTCTTTAAGCAGACCCGAACAGTAGGTACCCGGATCAAGAAAAATTACCGCTGGAAAAAGAGCCTGCAATTCGACCATCACCATGGGAAAGCAGGTGCATGCAAGCACGGCGATATCGGCATTTTGAATGGCCTGTCTGAGCTCATTTGTTAGCACGGAATTTCCCCTGCCTTCCCAGGGCTGGAGCCGTGCAATACTTCGTTCCAGTTCAGTGGCAGCAACTGTGTCCACACGAACGCCCGGTAAGGCGGCACTCAGAATATCGGCATAAACAGACTGGCTCGCAGTAAACGCTGTTCCGATGACCAGCACCTTCCTGTTTGCCAGGCGGCCCGCTTCTATCCTCACCATCGCTGCAAAGCAATCCACCATTGATACGATATGCTTCAGTCCGGAAGGTGGCATTTCTGAACTAAACAACTGGTGATACCGAATAGAAAGTGTATTGCATGCCATAACCAGTGTGTCTGAGTGTTGTTCAGCCAGGCCTAACCATCTATGCACTACATCGGTAATTGCAGCGTCGCTTTTCAGCCCAAGAGGATTAACCTCGTAGTCCGCCAAAAAAACAGCATCACTCGTGCTGCCGAATTTCAACATTGACTTTATGACTGACAGGCCGCCAATACAGGTATCGGCGATGAAGACTGGCCTGGGCTTTGTCATGGACTATTTCTTTTGAGCGCTCTCCCCGGAAATTGTCCAGTCCTGGTGCCTTCGTCAATCACCGCTGTACCACCGACGATCACGTAAGAAAAACCACTGGCGTATTGATGTGGATTTGACCAATCGTCATGATCTGTCACCGTATCCTGATCAAAAACGTTGATGTCCGCAATCATGCCTTCCGCCAGTAGACCTCTGTTCTCAAACTTGATGTAACTTGCGGGCAACGCCGTCATCTTATGTATTGCCTGCTCAAGGCTCAAAACGCCCTCTTCTCTTACGTACTTGCGTAACACTCTTGGAAATGTTCCATAATTTCGTAAATGCGGCAGGTCTTCTTCATAAGCTACCGCCGAACCGTCAGAAGCGATACTGGTGAAAGGGGCCTGCATGATACGCCTGACATCCTCCTCAACCATCATGAAATAGATAGCGGCACCTTCACCTTCATAAAGAATTTCCATGGCCACTTCAGCACCATTTTCAATAGTGGGTTCGCGGCCGTTCATTACGGTGACTTCCGCCATGGTTTTTCCCGCGTACTCCGGGTGGGTTGAAAAAGACACCAATGAAATACGGGACAGGTCACCGGCCGCCCTGGCGCCATAAAGTTTCTCGATCGTATCGGCTTTTATTCTGGCCCGTGTCTCAGGGTCGTCCAGGCGGGCCTGCATATCCTCACGGCTGCCTGCTCTGGCCCAGGTCGGGAAAACATTGGCCAGCCCGGTGCTTCCTGCTGTGTAGGGGTACTGGTCAATCGATACATCCAGACCTTCTGCCCTCGCGGCCGCCACCAGCCCCAATGTAATGGTGCTGTCGCCCCACATGGTGTTATCAGCCACCTTGAAGTGAGAAATGTGCACCGGCAAATTTGCCGTCCGGCCTATTGCGATCGCTTCCTCAATCGCCTCGATTATCAGCTCAAATTCATTTCTTATATGGCTTGCGTAAATGCCACCTTCTTTGGCCGCCACCCGGGCGAGTGAAACGACCTCTTCTGTTTCAGAATAGGTTCCAGGCACGTAGATAAGCCCGGTTGATAAACCAAACGCGCCCGCATCCATCGCCGCTTTGACAAGCGATTCCATTTGCGTCTGTTCTTCTATTGAGGGCGCGCGGTTGACATTGCCCATGACCTCTCTGCGCACCGCATTGTGACCGATCAGGAGTCCCAGGTTCAACGCAATTCCGGTATCGTCAATTGATTGGAAATAATCATTGAAGTCAACAGGCGAGGTACCGCAATTGCCGGCCAGGACGGTGGTGACACCCTGGCGGAGAAAATTTTCAATCCCGGGGTTATCCCTTATGTTTCGGTCTGCATGGGAATGAAGATCTATGAAGCCCGGTGTGACGGTCAAGCCAGTTGCGTCGATGACACGAGTGGCATCGGCTCCATTGAGGTCACCTATTTTGACGATCTCGTTATCGATAATTGCGATATCGCCTTCATAAGCAGGCGTACCAGAACCGTCAACTATGCTTCCACCCCGGATCAATAAGTCATAGGCAGGAGGTACGTTGTTGCACGCAGCCAGTGTGCCCGCCAAGCCTGACAGCGAAATAAATCCCAATATCCCTATTCTTCGTATTCTCATTTATCAAAACCCTCGGCCCGTCGCGCTGCCGACGCGAAAAAATGCTGTCAACCCAGCAATATTCTTTTTCAATAGGGGCTATCCACTGATGCCCGGTAACCAGCATAACTCGGATCATTTAATTCGCCTGCTTCAAGAAGGTCAAATACCAAAGTAAGCATGACGTATAACCTATACGCATAAATTGAACTGCTCTTCGGCCGCCTTTATCAGTGCAGAGCTGTCGATTCTAGTTGCACGGTCTCGCCAGGAATGTCTTCGTTGAGGTTTTTAAGTGCTCGATAAACCGAAGTGCCAAAACGGAAAGAGGTTGGTTTTCTACGTGCATTAGAGAAATGTTGAACTGCAGTCGTGGCCGCAGTTCCCAAACAATAACGTCATTGTGTCCGGTTGATTGCGCCGTAATCTTGTCAACTATTGCTACGCCGGCACCATTGGCGACAAGCGCTTTGGCCATCTGGTAGGTTTCAACCTGCGCGACATTCTTGAATTGAATTTTATCGGCCTCCATACGGCTGGCCAGCAAACTCCCCAGTGGACTGCGGGCATTCATATTGATAAAAGGCATGCCATTGAGATCTTTAAGGGTCAGGTGATGCTTGTCACCAAAATCCACTGACTTATGGGCCAGCACCACACATTCGGTAATTGCCAGATGCTCAACGCTGATACCCTGAACCGCCTTTGAGTCAAACACAATGCCAATGTCCACCCGCGATTGCTTCAATGCTCGTACCGCCTGCTGGTAGTACAGGGTTTCGATTTCAAAACAGATTTGGGGGTGTTGATCCATGTACGAGGCAATCGCAGCCGGCACCAGATCAATGCCAAAAGCGGGCGTCATCGCTATCCGAATCAAACCTGTATTTGAAGAACGCAGGTTTTCCGAGATGCGGCGAAGTTCGCTGATATTATCGTAGGCGTCGATGGCATTGCTTATCAGACGCTCCGCTTCCTGGGTCGGTATAACCTTACCTTTCACCCGATCGAATAATGGGAAACCCAGCTGTTGCTCCGCGTGCGCCAAGACCTTGCTGACTGATGGCTGGGAGACGTTCAGCAATTTGGCTGCACCCGTGATGGACCCGGCGACATACACAGCATGGAAAACTTCGATATGGCGTAAACGCACTTTTATCCCGATGAGCGATACATGATCTTGTCGCTTTAGTATAACCGCAAGAAATTTTATTGGAGTGGGATATCAACCAGTTTTCCTGCTTTTCATTTCAGCCTCTACATAGACCTACGCTATACCATGCCAAAACATGTTCATTGGAGACCCACGGCCACGACTGGATAGAATCTTTTTAGTCAATCTAGACTGGGGGAATTTTATGCATGTAATGGTTTTGGGTGCTGGTGTCGTCGGCGTTACAACTGCATATTATCTGGCCGAACGTGGCCACACCGTGACGGTGGTCGATCGCGCCAGTGATGTGGCAAGCGGCTCCAGCGGCCGCAACGGTGGACAGCTCTCCTATAGCTTCACCGACGCCATGGCCAGTCCCGCGATGTTGCCGAAATTGTTCCCGATTATATTTGGCGGCAGTACAGCATTTCGGGTGAAACCTCCATTAGATGCTTTACCAGCTCGTTGGGGTTGGGCTTTCCTGCGACAGTGCTCATCGCATTCTGCCCGCTCAAACACACTGGCGGTGCTGCAAATGGCACTGCGTTCATCGGCACTGCTGGCAGAGTTACGATCGCGCGTACAGTTCGAGTTTTCATTCCGCAAGGCAACGAAACTGATGTTGTTGAACAGTCAATCAGAATTGAAGGCAAGCGAGGAAGTCTGCGCAGCCAAACGACAACACGGCTGCAAGGTGCGGGTGATAACACTAGCGGAGGCCGAGAAAATTGAACCTGCACTGGCGCACATTGATAGCCGAAGTATCGCTGCTGTTTACTCAGAAGATGACGAAGTCGGGGATTCTGAGACATTCACGCAGCAACTTCGTCAATGGCTGACCGCCAACCATGATATCGAGTTTTGTTTCGATACATCGATCGATCGAATCAGAGTCGAAAAACGTAAGCTCTATTCGGTGGAAACGGATGGCAGCACATTCAAGCCTGATGCCGTTGTAGTCTGCCTGGGTGCCTGGAGTAACCGCTTTCTCAAACCCATCGGCATAAAGGCGAACATCTATCCGATGCGCGGTTATAGCGTGACATTACCGCTTGGAGAAAAACCAAGTTCTGTCAGCATTACCGATCTTGAGAACAAGATGGTATACAGCCGGCTGGGAGACGATATTCGAATAGCAGGATTTGCTGATATTGTCGGGTTCAGGACAAACGCGGATACAAACAGAGTGCACACGCTGCTAAGTACTGCCCGTAAATTCGCCCCGGAGATCGCAGATTATGATGCAAATTCCGTCGGCGAGTGGGGTGGTTTCAGGCCAATGACCCCAGATAACCAGCCGTTAGTCGGACCTACCGCAACCGAAGGCGTATACCTCAACACCGGTCATGGCATGCTCGGCTGGACGTTGGCCTGCGCCACCGGCCATGACCTTGCAAATTCTCTGGAAAAACGGCAGACAGGCTGATAGCACAGACGCGAGTTACTGTAAATTCGATGATTAAAAAGCGATGTATGGCATTCGTGCTGCGCCTACCGACTGCCACTTCCCAAAAATGTGTTCGACAGACTCTGCTTGGTCGTTTTCGGCGAGTACCGTGTTCGGAGGTCTTAACATCTACAATTCCTCGGAATCCCACTGCCGATTTGTCGATCTCAACGACGTTTCGTATGACATGACGGGTGAACTTCGATTTAAGAATTCACGAACCTGGGCTACGACCTCCTCCGGTATTTCTTCTACCAGAAAATGCTGATTGTCAGGGTAAATGTGTATATCTTCGTCCGGAATTCGCAAGTGTTCACTCAGGAACGGAATCTGCTGCGTTGTTAGAACATCGTCCTCGCCACCCCAAAGGATGAGCGTATTACCCCGGTAGTCATCAAATAACTGGCTGTTGCTTGCCAGGTGTACAAACAGTTCTTCATTCAGTTGCGTGAAAAACGAATACAGCGCCGGGCTGCTGCCTTCCTGCAATGGTTTTACGTAGCCGTGGCACTCCGCCTCCGACAGTTGGTATTCGCCCCCCAAACCCAGGTTGCGAAATGACAGGTCCAAAATCGCCGCACTCGTCATTCGATTTGAGTAGGCCCTGGTGAGCTGTCTGGCCATGAAGCCGGGCTTAATGTCAGGGCTATTAAATCCGTCTTTGCGAACGATCGTGTTCTGGACAATGAGCTCACTGGCAGACTCCGGTGCAAGACGGAGTAACTCCCAAGCGACCAACCCTCCCATATCGTGCATCATGATCGCGTATTTTTGTGCTCCCAGAGAACTTAGCAGAGCCTGGATCCGCTGTGCCTGGGCAACGGCACTGTAGATACCGCCGTCGTCCTTCGGTTTCGCGCTACTGCCGTATCCCAGCAAATCCACGCTGATCACCCGGAAGTCCTGCTGCAACTCCGGCATTATCTTCCGGTACAACCAGGATGAAGTCGGCACGCCGTGTATTAGTAACAAAACCTTTCCATCGCCATGGTCGGTATAGGCAATCTCGCCAGCCGGGGTTTTGAACATCTGCTGTTGCGCGCGATGCTCTTCATACGAGCGCGGAGCCAGGTATTGATCACCGAGTACAACGAGCGATGGTTTGGAACCCGTCGATGCGCAGCCGGCGAGTACAAGCAAAAGCAGGTAGCGGTAGATCACAGTCCTCTCAATTGACCGCCAGTTCCCGAAGAAATTGGCGCCCTTACATTTAGGATGAAATTCATTGGTAATCTCATGGAATTCTCTCTTCCGGAAACAGTCTCAAGTCTAGCAATTTGCTGTCAGCATTAGGCTACCTGTGTACAATCGCCGGCTGCGTCATCCCACCATTCAATAATAACTGAGTAAATCCTATGTCTGTTAGACCCAATTCGCTCGTCATTGCGGCGGCGTTTCTGCTTGCAATTACAGCCGCACTACCAAACAACGCCAATGCGACAATCGTTCGCGTCGACACTGTCCTGGGATCCTTTGATATCAATCTCTACGACAACGCGACACCGGCTACTGTGGCCAATTTCGTAAATTATGTTCAAACCGGTGCCTACACTGATTCGATTTTCCATCGCTCCGTTGCAGGTTTTATCATGCAAGGCGGCGGATTTGTGACCGACGTCAATGCACAGGTCACTGCTATTCCTACCAATCCGCCGGTTGTTAACGAGCCGGTCTTTTCGAATATTCGTGGCACGATTGCCATGGCGAAGCTGGGTGGTGATCCCAATAGTGCGACAAGCCAGTGGTTTATCAATGTCGCGAACAACGCGGGAAATCTCGACGGCCAAAACGGCGGTTTTACGGTTTTTGGTGAAGTGACTGGTAACGGCATGGCCATTATCGACGCACTTGAAGCGCTGCCGGTATTCGCCTTTGCATCGCCGCTAAACGAGCTGCCACTACAAGACTACAGCAGTACCGATTTTGCGAACAACGTCCCGGTCAGCAATGCCAATCTCATTATCGTCAACACAATATCGGTCATTGATTCGACGGTTGACAGTGCAGGCGCAGCGGGTCTGAACCCGACACCGACTACAGCCGGTGGGACTACCCCTCCTCCCCCTCCGTCGGGCGGCGGCGGCGGTGGCGGCCTGGGTTTGTTCGCACTTCTTGTGTTGCTTTTGGCGAACCGAAAGCGCCTCTTTTGATATAGTTCGCGATTAACCTGCACGGATCTATCCCATGGCCCACGTAGTCGATACCAGCATTATTGAACCGCATCTCGCCCGTCTCAAGGAAATGCGAGAATTTGGCGGAACTGAGTTAACGACTGGTTTATCTGAATCGGTGATCCGTGACTTCCTCGAGAGTGGTTACCGCGAATTGTCGCTGGCCATCGAGCGCGCGTACGCAAGCTTTCTCGAGTACCAGGAATCTCACGCCGACTTTCTCGCGCTAGGCGAGAGCGAACAAATTGAGCGTGCACACGGCGGACTGACAAACTTCTACGCCGACGACGCGGTCAATCCCTACGTTGCCGCAAGTGGTGCCGGACCGTGGGTTGTAAGCCTGAAGGGTGCAGTCATATACGACTGTGGCGGCTACGGAATGCTGGGGCTCGGTCATGCACCAGAGGCCATCCTGGACGCCATGAATCAGCCACAAGTCATGGCCAATATCATGACTGCCAGCGTGAGTCAGATCGAGTTTGTCGACCGTCTGAATCGCGAGATCGGGCGTTCGCGACAAAGCGGCACGCCCTTTGCCAGTTTCCTCTGCCTCAACAGTGGTTCTGAGGCAAACTCACTGGCCTACCGGTTTGTCGAAGTAAATACACGAACTCTCACCGACCCAGGTGCCCGGTACGAGGATTGCAAGGTTCGTGGGCTGACGTTGCAAGGCAGTTTTCATGGCAGAACAGACCGCCCTGCGCGATTCTCTGACTCGTGCGCGAACACCTATCGAAAATATCTGGCGTCATACCGTGACAGCGAGTACCTGATCACGGTCGAGCCGAATAACATCGAGGCGCTTGAAGCCGTGTTTTCTGCTGCGGCAGACGACGGCGTATTCATCGAAGCGTTTTTTATGGAACCGGTCATGGGCGAAGGCAATCCGGGTATGCCAGTCGAGCCGGCATTTTATGCTCGTGCCAGAGAGCTAACGCGCGAGCACGGTACGTTGTTCCTTGTCGATTCGATTCAAGCCGGGCTGCGCGCTCAGGGCGTGTTGTCCATCGTCGACTACCCCGGATTCCAGGAGCTGGAGGCACCGGACATGGAGGCCTATTCAAAGGCATTGAACGCAGGGCAATACCCGCTCTCGGTGCTTGCTCTGTCCGCGGCCACCGCTGCGACCTACAAAAATGGCCTGTACGGCAACACAATGACCAGTAATCCGCGAGCTCTTGATGTCGCCGTAGCGGTTCTTGATTCCTTCGATGATGAGCGGCGCGAAAATATTCGTGCTCGCGGCGTCCAGCTGGTCGAAGGTCTGGCTGCATTAGGTGACGAGACCGACGCAGGCGTCACCAGTGCCCAGGGAACCGGTTTGCTGGCAAGCTGTGCACTAGCCTCTCGTTACAAGACCTACGGCGCAAATAGCACGGAAGACTATCTGCGCAGGAAAGGCCTTGGCGTTATCCACGGCGGCAAACGGTCGCTGCGTTTTACGCCTGTCTTCGATGTAAGTGCCAAAGAAATCGAGCTTATTGTTGCCCTTACCAGGGACGCCTTGCAAAACGGACCGACCCGGTCTGGCGACTAGTCGCCATCCTCTGCTTCTGACTCTTTGGATCCAGACTCTATGTACAAGATACTCATAATCCTGATCATCACCGTATTCACCTCCCCGCTGTGCGCCGATGAGCTGGAAGGAAAATATCTCTACAAGGTGACGACGGTACGTGCCGAGACAGGGTCATTGTCAGACCTGCTGTTATGGTTACAAGCGCTGAAAGCGACGGACTACTTTGTAGATTCTGGTACGCCGGTACCACTGGTAATGCGGCATTCGCAGGGAGACCAATGGGACTTACTCATCATTGCTCCGATGCAAAGCTGGGGTACTTACTATGAGAACGAGGCGATCGAGCACCGCGAACAGGCGGTCTTGTCGTATGCGGACTTGCTGACAAAAGGCAGGGCGTTGGTCGCATTCGCCGAAGATAACTTTGCATACGGTCCGTCGTTCGCAACGATTCAACACGCCTTCGACGAAAACAACTTTTTTCATATTGAGATGTTCAGGGCTGCCGCCGGTAAATCGTCCGAACTATTGCAGCAGCGCCGCATGGAAAACACCTATCTCGCCGCGACCGGTCAAACTACAAATATGATTTTTCATCGGGCGGCCGGGTCCGATATCGATGTCTTCACAATTGGTTTTCACAAAAGTCTGGAGGCCTTCGCGGCGCCTGCCGGAGTAACTAACGATGAAAAAGGCGTGGCGGCAAAATCGGCAGGCTTCAAGGAACTGGCTGACATATCGTTTTATTTGCGATCATTAATCTCAGGACACCACGACACGCTTGCTGTCAAGGTGGATTGATACTCACCACACTATTTTCAAAAATGTGCGCCAGGTACCGGATTCTGGCCGGAATTGACTGCAAAATTGCCAGTGAATATCGATTCAGGCAGATCCATCATGTTGCTACCCGACCACCTTTACCGCCGCGTCCCGCTATTCTGGATGATCATGGGCGTGCTCCTTGTGATATTCGGTCTGATAGCAGTGCCGGATTTTCGACTTTTCTCAGCCTATATGCTGCTCGGCCTGACCTGTCTGGGCCGATCGATCTGGCTGTATCAGGCACGCCAACGCGTAGCAAGACATTCTGAAGTGACCGTTCTGACCGATACGCAGAAAATGGAACACCGGCCGCACTAGGTTCGCCGGCCGACAGTCAGTACGAGAAGGTTACCGCCCAGGACCAGCAAGAAGCCGGCGAGCACCGTCATATCCAGTGCCAGTTCTTCAAAGAGCATCGACAGAATCAATGCAACCACCGGAAACATGACAGTGGCGTACCCTGCCCTGTGCGCACCTATCCTGCCCAGCAGCGTCAAATACGCACCAAAAGCGATAACCGAGCCGAAGACGGTCAAATAAGCCAGCGAAAGGACGTACCCGGCTGACGCGTCAAATGTAAAGGCTTGCCCCCGTACCAGAGCCATCACGCCGGTTAGCAGGCCGCCGTACAACATGCTCCAGGCATTGGATTGCACAACCGGCAGTTTGATCTTCTGCGCAGCCTGCGAGGCCATATTCCCGAACGACGCCATGAGGGCACCGGCGACCGCCAGGGTCGAGCCATAAAACACACCGTCCGATAACGATACTTCGCTGACCTGCGGACCAAACAACACAATAATCCCGACTATGCCGAGGCCGGCACCGATGTAGTTGCGCAGCCCCACCCGGACACCAAAAAATATCCGCGAGTTAATGATGTTCATCCACAACATGGATGAAAACGCAATTGCGGATAAAGCGGAGGTGATGTAGATCTGGGCCCGGTACGCCAGAATGTAGTTCAAACAGAACATTAGCAGGCCCATCAAAGCGAACAAACGATGAGCTTTTAGATTAAAAACCAGTGGTAACTTCCGGATTTTACTCCATATAAATAAGATCCCTGCCGCCGACAAGTAACGATAAACGATCGAAACCTCCGGCTCGACAACCCCGAGCTGAAATTCAATGGCCAGCCACGTTGAACCCCAGATCAGAACGGCAACGACATATAGAAATACATTGTTCAGCGGAAAGACCCCTGATGTGACGAGCTATTGGAGGATTCAGCAGCTTATCTGGATAATGTCCGGATGCAACAAACACTGCTAATGCTGCCGATCGCGCTTCCTGTAATTTTTTGGGCGGCGTATCACCACCACAAAGATCGGCACCTGCCGGAGCCACCGTTGAATCTCGCTCTTTGTTTTTTGTTCGGCATTGGAGCCGCTGGCATCTCGAAACTTCTGTATCTCGGTCTGGAACCTCTGGGTTTGCGATTCGATGCGTTGGCCCTTGCCGCCGAAAACCCCATGGGTCTCCTGGCATTCGCACTGTTGGCGATCGGGCCGATCGAAGAGTTAGCCAAGTTGCTGCCGTTTGTTTTGGTAGTGCTTCGCTTCAAGGCGTTCGACGAACCCCTGGATGGAATCGTCTACGCGTCATTTATTGGTCTTGGATATGCGGCCACGGAGAATATCCACTACCTCGACTACCTGACACCCCTCGAGACTGCCGCGCGTGGATTCGCAAGTCCCGTTGTGCACATTCTGTTTGCGTCGATTTGGGCGTACTGGATTACGATATCGTGGCTCAGGCAAGTGCCGATTGGCGTCGCGCTGGTTTCGGGCTTTCTTGTCTCCGCTCTGTTGCACGGTATCTACGACTTTCTTGTATTGCAGAGCCCGGTGTCAGCACTGCCCCTGGCTGCAATTTTGATTATTTCGATCTGGATATGGCGTTTGATTCTGATGCGCCGTTTGCACCAGGATGCAGTCGCGAAATCGCGCAGTCGCTAACCGCGGTTGTAAGGATTATTGTTATCGGGCTCGGACGCAACATCTTCCAGCGACAAGCCATGGAGATTATCCGGGTCATCGATGAGCTGTGAACATCGTTTCTGAATGTCCGCGAGCTTCAATGAGACGTTCGATTGCGAAAGCGGAACGTCTTCATAGTCCTTGTCCATGTTTCCTGTCCGTCATTTACCTGTCTCCATTATGAGACAGTTGGTATGTCGCAGTATAGAGACAGTAATACGGGCCAAATGTGAACTGCGTCACACTAAATTTTCGTGAAAACCGCTTTTTGATGATGTTATGTCACCTTTGGCTTGCAGGGCCGAAAAAAAAGCTGCCCCGACAGAGGCAGCCCCTTTATTATCACAGGCAAATAACCTGTTTGATGACCCGTCAGGGTTTTACTTTTTCGTACACCGCAACGAGAATTACCACTACTGCAGCAGCACCGTAAAGACTACCCAGGCTGCTCATTACGCTGGATATGTACTCACCAGCTACCGGGATAGCGCCGAGTCCGCCACTGATGCCTGCGACGGATAATGCGATGGCTGCAATCAGAAGTCGCTGACGATCTTCTTCGGCGACAAACCACCCGCCTACTGCACCAAGAATTGCGATGACCATTCCGGCTTCCGGAAAGCCACTCCAAAGTCCCGCAACCACTGCGGCCAAAACAGCAACTAGCTGAATGATTTTTCCTACACCCATGAAATTCCCCTTTACGCTTCGTTGTTATTAGAGTCTTTTATTTTTTTCGCCGCAGTGATTTTGCGGTCGAGGACAGTCTAACAGCAATTGAAAAAAACTGCGTAATAGTGATTTTTCAATTAGTTATGATATAACTTTAATGTTATTTCGAATAATTATTGAAGCAATTATTCAATATTTAATCATCGCTGAGCCCCAGGTGAAGCCCGCGCCAAACGCCGCAAACAGCAAGGTATCGCCGCGCTTTATCCTGCCGTCTCGTACTGCCTGATCGAGCGCAAGTGGAATGGATGCCCCCGAAGTGTTTGCGTGCTCGTCCACGGTAGCGATCACTCGCTCCATTGGCAGCCCCAATTTTTTAGCTGCTGCCTTGATAATTCGCATGTTCGCCTGATGAGGTACAAACCAGTCGATATCACCCAGTTCGCCATCGAGATCCGCCACGGTTTCCCTCGCCATGGCGTCGAAGGTCGCCACCGCACGTTTGAAAACTGCGTTGCCCTTCATCTCGATGAAGGCACCCCCGCTCTGCGTCTTCTCATAACCGACGGACACACCGCTGCGAACCTGCAAAAGATCTTCGTATTGCCCATCGGCGTGAATGTGCGTCGCCAGGATCCCCGGCTCTTCGCTGGCTTGCAGCACGACACAACCGGCACCGTCACCGAATAACACGGCCGTTCCCCGGTCTTCCCAATTTGTAATTCTTGACAAGGTCTCACTGCCAATAACGAGCGCAGTAGTCGCGCCACCGGTTTTGATGTACCGGTTGGCCATATCCAGGCTGTAAACAAAGCCACTGCAAGCGGCATTGACATCAAAGGCCGCCGGACCTTTGACGCCAAGTTGCCGTTGAATAATGCAGGCCGTAGAGGGGAACAGCTTGTCCGGAGTACAGGTGCCCACGATGATAAGGTCGATATCCTCCGGCCCTACTCCGGCGTCCTGCATTGCTCTTTTCGCCGCTTCCAATCCGATCGACGACGTAGTCTCACCTGCGCCGGCTATGTGTCGACGCTTGATTCCCGTACGTTCCCGAATCCATTCATCCGACGTATCCATCGTCTTTTCCAGATCCTGGTTGCTGACCACTTTTTCGGGCAGAAAACTGCCGATTCCGGCGATACGAGTGTAGGTCATGAATTTTCCCTTATAAATGCAGCGATTTGCCTGAGCGTTGGGTAGTCAAATAAATCACTGATATCGAGTCTCCCCGGGTGCTTTTCGTCAATCGCGAGGACAATTTCTGTCAGTGTCAGCGAACTTACGCCAACTTCGAACAGATTGTCGTCGGGCCCTATTATTCTATCTTTAGAAAACTCCCGACAAATTACTTCAAGTTCTGCAATCAGCGGATCGCCGTCAGTATCGACCTCGAGGGCAGCGGTCGGGTGTAATTCACCAATAACCTCGTCAAATTCACCGTCAAAATAGGCCTGCAGCAATTTGGCTCGTTGCACCTTGCCGCTGGTCGTCTTTGGAATTCTCGCAACCGGGATCACCCTGTCGACCTCCAGCCCCGTCTGTTCGCCAATCAGATCGCGCACTTGCTGAATCATCGGTACGAAATCCTCCACCGCCTGACGATAGAGAATGAAGGAGATCAACTCCTCGGTCTGCCCGCCTTTTGGCGTCGCTCCGGCAACCACAACCTTATTGAGGTCCAGCCCATCAAGCCGCGCGACGATTTCCTCGATGTCGTGCGGATAATAGTTCTGGCCGTTGACGATGATGATGTCTTTTTGCCGCCCGGTAATGACCAGTTGCTCGTCAACGAACACGCCGCAATCGCCAGTTCGTAACCAGCCATCATCGGTGAAAATTTCCGCTGTGGCCGACTCGTCACCGTAAATTTGCTCCGTCACACTGCCGCCTTGCAGCTGAATATTTCCGACTGTGCCCTCTGCAAGCGCCGCGTCGTTTTCATCTGTAATACGAATGCTGACATCTCGAATCGATTGGCCAACACGGACAAAACTAACCGCGTCGTCATCATCCGGCGCGACTACACGAAACGCATCGCCAACGCGAATGCTATGCCGGTCCATGGTTACACGAGAATACTCGGCACCGGGCGTGGGGATCGAAACGCCAACCGTGGCTTCTGCAAGACCATAAACCGGGAACATCGACGTGCGCTCCAATCCATGCGGTGCCAATGCGCCCAGAAACTCCTCACAAAGCTCCCAGGAGATCGGCTCGGCACCGTTAAGGATCAGCCTCACGCAAGAAAGATCAAGGTCAGGCAAGCCCTTGCGCTGGAACAGCTTGAGGAAATGTTTGTAACCAAAATTCGGCGAACAGAGCTGCGTCGCGCGTAGCTCATGCGCTTTTTTCATCCACAGCAGCGGTCTGCGGACGAATACATTGGTGTCCATCACCGCATGATTCATGCCGACACCCAGGACGCTCAAATGGTAGCCAATGAGTCCCATGTCGTGCGTCAACGGCATCCAGCTCAGACTTTGGTCGTCCTCATTCCATTGGCATGCCTCGACGATCGCACGAATATTTGTACAAAGGTTTCGGTGTGTCAGCACGACACCCTTCGGATCACTCGTTGAACCGGACGAGTACTGGATAAAGGCAGTGTCATCGGGTGTGGATTCGTAAACCACGCCACTGGTCGCCGGATCGACATCGCTAATCAGCGTGGTCCTGGTATTTAGCGTTGCCGTGATCTCAGCGAGATCGCGTTTTTGGGAAAACTCCAGAAGCCGGGCAAGCAGATCCGACTCGGTGAACAGGGTTGCTCGCCTGAGTTGCGACAAAATTCTGAACAGCTTCAGCCGGTGCTCGTCACTTATTCCGACCGCAACCGGAACCGGAACCATACCACCCAGCACGGCAGCCCAAAAAGCAATCACAAAACTTTCATTCGATTTACTGAAGATGATGAGCTCATCACCGGATGTCATACCGCGTGCTTGCAAGGACCCCAAAAAGGCGATCGCTCGATCCCAAAGATCCGCGAACTTCACAGTGCTTTCGTCGGTCTCGCCATCGATAAACCGAATTTCACGGTCTTTGCTGCGCACGTCAGCGAGCAAATCCGTCAATGTAGTGTAGAGCTCCATGTTGCTTCTATCGTTCCGTGGGTTTCATGAATATGTCTTTCTTAGCTCGCAAGTTTATGCTGAGTTCGAGTTCGGGCTCTGCTGCTTCAACCACGTCCATTCGAAACCGCGGCAACAACAAGCCAAGGTGAACCTTCATTTCCAGGAACGAAAAGTATTCTCCCAGACAGCGACGTGGCCCCAGCGAAAACGGGATAAACGGTCGATCCTTTTTGGGTTTATCGGTCGGCGCGAATCGATCCGGATCAAATTGATCCGGGTCAGGCCAGTAATGTCCGGTGCGATGTAAAATAAAGGGTGACAAGTAGATGTCGGTATCCGACTCAACATCGAAATCGTCCAGCTCATCCAGCTCATGCGATCGACGCGTGAACAGCCACACGGGTGGATACAAGCGCAACGCCTCCTCCAGCACTTGCTGTGTGTACTGCATGGCGGCGAGCGAATCCGGACTTAAAGCCGATACGTTCGGCAAGTGTTGTTGCGCTTCAACGATCAGCCTGTCCGCAACGTCGGGGTGCCTTGCGATGAGGTACCAGACCCAGTTCAGAGTGTTGGCTGAGGTTTCAAAGCCGGCGACGATGAGCGTCATCAGTTCGTCGAGCAGCTCGGCATCCGAAAACGGCTTGCCTTCTTTATCCGTGGCCTGCAAATACATGGACAGGAAATCGAATTCATCCGATCCCCGACCTGCACGGCGATCTTCGATGATGCTCAATAACAATTCCCGCAATTGGCGAACCTTCATTACCACACTGAGATCGCGAGTCGAATCGCGGCTCAGGAATGCAAACGGATTATCGCCTGCTGTCAGAATACGCGTCTCGTAGTCGCTGCTGAATATGCTGATCAATATCAGCTCCAGCGCAAAGTCGGAGGTCTCCGACGTGATATTGCAGGTCTGACCGTTTGCCGCAAGCTCGGCCCAATGCAGGGCGCGACGGTCGCAACAGCCCACCATTACCTTCATCAAACGATGCACGTTCTGCCGGCTGAATGCCGGTTGAATCATGCGACGGGACCGCCGCCAGACGTCCCCATCGCTGACGATCAACCCGTTGCCGAGCAGCATTTTGACCCGTTCGAAACCCGGTCCCTTGTGGTATTTGCTGTGACGGCGGGTCAGGATGCGCCGAACCTCCGCCGCATCGTTGATAAAGTACGCGCGGCGACCGTTGGGCTTCGTCATACTCACCATATCTCCGTATTCGCGCTGCAGATCCAAGAGCCTGGTGAGCGTCTCCGGATCAATGCCCAGTGCTACCGACTCTTCGGGACCCGGTGGTTTCCTGATATTTCGCGCTGCGGAGGTCATGGGAGGGTTATTCGACGGTATCGCGTTGAAAAGCAGGCGCAATATTACATTGACCGGCGCAGATTCGATACTGCAAACTCTGTCCCGGCTTGGCGGTCCACCGCCCTGCCCGGCTAATATCCAACATTTCGACACAGGCCAGGTTTTGAGCAATTCGCCTCGAAAAGACTTCGACTCCGTGGAGTCGCGCCGCAGCACAGCGTCGCGGCGCACGATGGGCCGCGCCCGCAGGCTTTATTATTTTCTGGGTCTTCCCCTGTTGCGCGGTTTGATTCGCCTGCTAACCGCGACGTACCGCATTGAGAGGGTCATAGGAGCCGAGAACATTGAGCAATACATAGGCGGCGAGGCGATTTGTGCCCCTTGTTACTGGCATCAGCATCATGTCGTCGGATCTACGCTGATTCGCTCCTGGGTTCGGCGTGGCTTTAAAGCCTGCTTTCTTGTCTCAGGTTCAGTGGATGGCGAAGTGCCGGAGCGGATTGCTCGTGCATGGGGCGCAGAAGTGATCCGTGGATCTGCGAATCAAAGCGGTGCACTGGCACTGCGTGACATGCAGTACATGATGAAAAGCGGCTTCTCGATCGTTACGACAGCCGACGGACCCCGGGGCCCGAAATACGAATTCAAACTGGGCGCGATCCTGATGGCCAGAATTGCTGGTGTACCCGTCATTCCAATTGGCTGCGCGGCCGACCGCGCCTGGTATCTCAACCGCTGGGACGATTTCATGATACCCAAGCCCTTCGCACGCATCGTGCTCGCAATCGGTGCACCGTACCCGATTCCGGCGGATGCCCCCCTGGACGGCCTTGAGGCCCACCGCATCGTCGTTCAGGAAGCAGTCATGTCACTTATGGCAGAGTCAGAGACTGCTTTGCAGAGCCGTTAAGGAGGCCTGTGCATGCGCCTGATGAGTTTGACAACAGTATTGATAACATTATTGCTGGCGGCGGCCCCTGTCGACCGGGTTTTCGCTGAGACCGCTCTGACGCCCCATTCGGCGCAATACAAAGTTAGAATCTCCATCGTTGGCGGACAGCTCAACACCGAGCTGCGCGCAACCGAGAATGGCTATGTAGCGCGCCACGTCATCAAACCAAGGGGCATGTCCCGGCTGATTACTCGCGGCAGCATGGACGTCACCTCTGAGTTCGCACCCACAGCGGACGGCGTAAAGCCGGTTCGGTTTCAGTCGGTCGATACCATCCGCAAGGAACCTGACGTTGATCTAAACTTCGACTGGACTACGAACAAAGTCAGCGGCACGGTCGGTGAGGAAGAAGTCTCTCTGCAACTCGAGGGCGTCGCCCACGACAGTGTGTCGATCCAGTACGCCCTGATGTACGACCTGCTGAATGGAGAGCCGAACGGCCAGTATGTTTTGTTCGACATCGACAAAATGCGAAATGCCAATGTGTCGATTGCGGGCCAAAAAGAAATAAAAACGAAGGCCGGTAAATTTACGGCTATCGGCGTCCGACACCAGAAAGAGGGATCGTCGCGAATCACGACATTATGGTGTGTCGAGGAATTGGGCTATTTGCCTGTCGTGATCGAACAGCACCGAAAAAACAAACTCAAGTTTCGTGCGACGCTTGTGAAATACACGACTGGCTGAGAAGACTAGCCGAAAATAATAGACAACTGCATAACCAGAAACATCAACGCGGTTACCAGTCCTGCGCCCAACAAGCTGACGCCCCAACGCATCAATGCCGTTCGATGCGCGATTCCCGCGAATACCGGAACTGCCGGCAAAACAGCCAGGCAAGCCAGCGGATAAACAACGACGGCAACGCGTGGATAGCGAAATGCCCAGGTCTTAAGCTCACGTCTCGACGCCATTGCAGCAACGAAATCGTCCATCGCTCCCAGTTTGGCTGCCGCCTTGCGGCGTGCTTGCTTGCTGTTCGCACCATCATCAACAGCGGCATCCACGAGATCGTCGTAATGATCACGCAACTCGTTAATCGTCCGATGTGCGTGGCGCGGTGCTATTCCACTCTTCAACAAGCGTGTTGCCACAACGTTGAAGTCCGGTTCACGCATTGGCTCCGCTCTCCAATGCTGATGCAACCCCACCCTGAATGCGGCTCCAGTCATTGCGGAGCTTTTCCAGGCGGTCACGCCCTTTTCGAGTCAGCTTGTAATAAACGCGCGTGCGGCCACTGACCGCCTTGCGTTTGGATTTCAGTGAGCCGTTGCGCTCGAGACTGTGTAGCACGGGATAGATAACACCTTCACCCAGCGAAATTGCTTCGTCGGTCACCTTTCTGATCGACCGAACCAGCTCGTAACCGTACATCTCCTGCTCGTTAAGAAGCCTGAGTAACAGCAGCTCAGGGACGCCGCTCATGAAGGGAGGATTACTTTGTGCCATTCCCCGACAATACCTCGAACTAAAAGGTATTTCAAGGGTTACTTTGTGGTTCTAGGCATGTATTATACCTCGTAGTTCAAGGCATAACACCGAGCGGGAGAAAACGAGGAGACCAATGATGTTTACCCGGTACGCTTCCGCCGTGACAACCGGCACATTTATAACCTTCGCCTTGCTATTCGTGATGCAACTGCTGATTACTTTGCAGCCCGGCGCCCAAACCGAGGCAAGGGCCAGATCCTACCTGACGCCGTTTACTCCCGAGATTGTTGAATCACCTGTGCAACCCCGACAGGAGATTCCGCCCCGCGAAGACCTGACACAAGCCGAATTACCACCACCACGACCGCAATACACCTCTGATTCCGGGCCGGTTGGCGTGTATCTGACGCCTCCCCCACTGCCACAGACCGACGGCGGGATTCCGATATCGGGAGCCTATACCGACGGCCCGCTGGTCGCATTGGTGAGGGTCGCTCCGGTTTACCCAATGATAGCAATCACCAGGGAACTGGAAGGATTTGTCGTGGTTGAATTTGACGTATCAGAGAATGGTCAGGTGACCAACGCCAGGGTAATTGAGTCATCCAGCCGTGTATTTGACGCCGCAGCAATCAAAGCGGCGCAACGCTTCAAATTCAAACCGCGCGTTCTTGATGGTGTAGCTCTCGCGACCTACGGCATTCAAAACCTGTTCCGGTTCAATTTGGACGACCTGTAGAACCCAGGGCGGCGGCTCCGAAGAAGGCCTTTCCTTCCCGCCAGGCTAACTCAAGAGTCGCCGCCCGTTTTATGTAGGCTACTGCCGGTCGAAGACCTGTTGCTGGACGAAGCGGTCCTTATCACCTTGGCTGATTCGAATGTCCCTGACCAGAACCGTGCCATCCTCCTCCAGATGCCAACTCTCATAAAGTACGCTTCCTGAGTCGTCCAGCGTCTCAACCGCGAACGCTGTCCCCTCCCAGCCTGAAACTCGCATCGCCTCGATCGGCCCTATAGAGACAATCCGGTTCTCGCCGTATGTATATTCCTCAACTACCGATCGGTCATAGCTGATAAACAGCCCGAAATAGGTTTGAGTTATCTTCAGGGACTCACCGAATTCGAGAAAAACCTGCGCAGATACGCCACCTGAGCTGCGTTTGCGACGGGAACGCTTCACTCTGTCCAGTGGGACCAGTGGCTCTCTGGCTTCTCTATGCCCAGATAACGGCGCGGCTCCGGAATCCTTGCGGATAAGCCAGTTTCCGCTCAGGTCAACACCAACAGGCACTCCAGCGTGCTTGGATATCAGCGTGGGCGGCGAAACACAAGCGAGCAGCAGCGACGCACCGATCGCCAAGAGTAGAGCCAGAATATGAGCCTGTCGTGGAAACATAGGTCAACCGTCTGAAAAGGAACACGTTGTTATAGTAACGCGGTATTAATGGAGAGATCACCAATGCATACGATCCAAAAGTTCCTACTGGTTTCCAGCCTGAGTTTGCTACTGCCTGTTGCGGCGTCGGCACAGTCCGGCAGCGATATTCGAGCCATGACTCCGGAAGATCGGCGTGTCTTCATGGAAAGCATGTCAGGTGACGAACGGGCCGCCATGCGGGACCGATTGCGCGCCGAATATGACGCATTGCCTGAAGAGGAAAAACAGGCCATACGCGAGCAACGCGCTCTGCGGCGGGAAGGTCGTGTCCGGCACCGGAATCGCGCAGCTATGCGGGAGCGTTGGGAATCCATGTCGGATGAGGAACGAGCCGCTGCAAAGGATCGGCGTCGGGCACGACAAGACCAACGGCGCCAACGCTGGGAGTCCATGAGCGATGAGGAACGTGCTGCCGCCCGCGAACGACGAGAGCAACGTCGCGGTGATCACCGTGGTCATCACAAGGGTCGACACGGCAATCGAAGCCAGGGCGACGGCCCGAGTCGCAATCAATCGGACGAATAAGCATATTTTAAAACAAACGGGCCAGCGCTCTTTCGAAAGCGTTGGCCTTGTTAATTGATACGCGCGCAAGATTCAACCAGTTCGCCAGCGCGCGGAGCTCCTTCGCCAGTGAGTCAATTGTGCTGGATTGATCGGCCATTGGTTCAAGATGCGCGTTCTGAACACACAAAATTGAGGCTTTACGATCCGCCTTCAGGTCCACCCGAGCTGTAAGTGCATCACCCTGCCGGAACGGCAGCACATAGTAGCCCCACCGTCGTTTGGACGCGGGCACGTAAATTTCAATGCGGTACTCAAAATCGAACAATCGCTTCGCCCTCGGCCGGAACCAGACAACCGGATCAAAGGGTGACAGCAATGACTGGCCTGGAATTTTCCGCGGCGATCTCGATCCAGCATTGAGGTAGGCCGAATCGGACCAGCCATCAATATTGACTTCGATCAGGGCTCCCTCCTCGACCAACTCCCGGATTCGCGGTGCCGCATCGCCAACGCTCATACGGTAGTAGTCAGCGAGGTCGTGAGCGCTCGCGACTCCGAGTGAAACAGATGCTTTTCGAAGCAGCTCACGTTGTGCAACTTTTTTCTGCACTGTCGTTGAGAAGTGACCGGCCTCGATAATCCGTTCCGGAAGATCGTACACGCGCTGGAAATTCTTCAGGCGTCGTCGCACGGCGAGACGTCCGGTACCGAAGTGGAGCTCGAGTGCTGAACGTGGAATTGATCGATGCCAGTCACCCGGTTTTCGTTTCGGTCCTGTAACGGTCGGCAGGTCATTGGACGTCGTGACACCGTGGATAGTCACAACCTCAAGAATATTGCGAAGATACTTTTGGCGGTCTGGCATTTTGTTGAGAGGACTGTTTTTCCACGCTTGGAATTCTCTCCTGCGATGGGCAAGCAACGGCCAGTCGCTGCTGGCAACGATCGATGCTTCGTGTGCCCATTGTTCGATGTACTCGCCAGAATCGTAGAGAAAGTCTTCAAAACGACTTCGGTCATACGACCCAAGTCGCGACCAGATCATGAGGAAATGTGCCGGTACAAGCACATTGACAAAATCGAGTTGTAGCACCGCAATGTCGGCCATCACACGCCGAAAATGTCGCACATCATTGGCAGAACCAGGACGCTCACGGTCGAAACCCTGCGCCGCGAGGGCAATTCTGCGCGCCTCGCTGGGGCGAACGCTTACTCGTCGGCTCATTCCGAGTCAGGAACCATCGTCAGCCACAGCGTGGATCCCAGGACGTAGGCCGTGAGGATGCCAGCGATCAGCGGGTTTATCACTATGAGGACATTGTTCATCGCATAAAAGCCGATGGGGATGACAAGCAGTAATCGGAGTAACTCAAAGCGAGCCGCATACGGCCGACCTTCATTCAACAAACCCAGTGTGTACAGATTTGTCCACAGCAACAGGCAGGGAACGAGCACGAATTGGCCGCCCTGTGTAGCGAACATATCCGCAATAGCCAAAGACGCCACAATCGTGACCAGAAACTGCGCCATGACGTAACGGCGTCTTGTGCGCGATAGCGGTGGATCGAACTTTCGAAATTCATCAAGATCGACACCGGTTTTCGGAAATTTCGTCGCTACATCGGCGGGCCGCCATCCCGTACGACGAAACCAGATACCGAGCTTGTCCTGCCACCTGTGAGTCTTCCTGGCGTCGAAGAGTAAGTAGTTGTAGACCTGAAAGTTCGCCCAGAACGGATTCCAGTTGGCCAGTGGTTTACGTACACCGAAGATCACAGGGTCATCGTCCGACTCTTCGACGAACGTGCCAAACAAGCGGTCCCAGAGAATGAAGATGCCACCGTAATTTTTATCGATATAGCGTTGGTTTTGTGCGTGGTGCACGCGATGGTTAGACGGCGTCACGAGAATTCGGTCGAGAACGCCCAGACGATTCACGAATTGGGTGTGCACCCAGAACTGATAGATAAGATTCGCTGCAGCCACCGTGATCAGAACATCCGCCGGAAAACCGATCAGGAATAGCGGAACGTAAAATATCCAGCTAAAAAGAAAGCTGCTACTGGTCTGTCGAAGTGCGGTCGTAAGATTGTATTCCTCGCTTTGGTGATGCACCGCGTGCGCGGCCCAGAGAATCGATATCTCGTGACCGAGGCGATGATTCCAGTAGTAGCAAAAATCCCACAGTACGGCCGCGAGAATCCACAACAAGACTCCCTGCAGTGAAGTGTCGAACCAACTGAGCTGCCAGTCGAATAACGCGAACTTGCTGAGCACAATTCCCCAGATCGCGTATTGCAACAACTTGCTGAAATAACCCGTCGACTCGCTCAGGATGCCGGCACTGAGACTGTTGATGGCATCGTTGCTGCGGTAATATCCCGTTTGCCTGAATCGATCAATGGCCAGCTCCAGCAACAAGGCAAGTAAGAAAAACGGAACGGCCAGTGCGATTAGATCCATGTGCGCATCTTAACCTGAACTCGGACCTTTGATGATCAATAAGCGCGAACTGGAATTGCTACAGCGAGCACTGAACCAGCTCGCGGAGGGCTTTTCGGATTTACCCGATTTCAGCCCTGTGATTGACGAGTCGGCTATTGCGAGCGTTCTCAGCGAAGTCGCCGAGCGCATGCAGGATAACTACCCCTATTTCCACCCGCAATACGCCGGACAAATGTTAAAACCGCCGCACCCTGTTGCCCGGATTGCTTATGCAATGTCGCTGTGGATAAACCCGAATAACCACGCACTGGATGGTGGACGTGCGAGTTCGGCGATGGAAAAAGAATGCATCGTCGATCTCGGTGCCGTCTTTGGCTGGGACAATCTGCTGGGCCATCTGACGGGTGGCGGCACAATGGCCAACCTCGAAGCTCTGTGGGTTGCTGAACGTCTGCACCCCGGGAAACGAATCATTGCATCAGCTCAGGCTCATTACACGCACAGCCGGATTAGCGAGGTACTGGGGATCGAGTTTTCGTCCGTACCCGTGACACGCGACGGGTGCATGGACATCGCGGCGCTTGAAGATTTACTGCAGCAAGGCGATGTCGGTACCGTCGTTGTCACGATGGGTAATACCGGGCTGGGCGCTGTCGATCCTCTCCCCGCAATTTTGAAACTTCGTGAGCAGTACGATTTCCGGATCCACGCGGACGCGGCCTACGGCGGTTATTTTGCGCTTGCCAACGGTATTGCCGATCAAACAAGCCAGGCATTTGCCGCCTTGACGAACGTCGAGTCAATCGTGATCGATCCTCACAAGCACGGCCTGCAGCCCTACGGCTGCGGCTGTATTCTTTTCCGGGACGCATCCGTCGGCAGCCTCTATAAACACGGCTCACCGTATACCTACTTCAGTTCGGCGGAATTGCATCTTGGGGAGATCAGCCTCGAGTGCTCAAGGCCGGGAGCTTCTGCCGTCGCACTGTGGGCGACACAACGCTTGTTGCCGTTGGTCAGGAATGGCGAGTTCAGCGCCGAACTGGACGAATGCCTGGCAGCTGCAAGAAACTTCCATGCCCGGCTGAACGCGAGTGAACTGTTCACACCCTTAATGCCACCCGAACTCGATATCGTTGTTTACGCACCTAATGCACCAACTACCACGGCGAGCAGTGAGCGCTCCCGCGAAATATTTATGAAGGCTGCCGATGCAAACCTGCATCTTGCATTGATTGAATTACCGGTTTCGCTGACGCACTTCTGGCTGCCTGACATTGAACGCAATTCCGAGTCGATCACCTGTTTGCGATCTGTTCTGATGAAGCCAGAACATAACTACTGGGCAGAGCGAATTGTACGACTGCTTGAGGAATGCGCAGTTTGACTAACTGCTCTGCAGTTGCAGCAGCATTCGCGCGCACATAACGCCGATATAAAAACAGGCAAAGCCACCGATCATGGTACCGACGAAGTACGAAAATGAATAAAACATTTCGTTTTTCTGCAACATCGTATTCATCTCGAGTACCAACGACGACAGGGTCGTGAAGCTGCCACAAAAACCAACGGCGAAAAGTAATCGATATTGATCAGGAATAATACCCGCATCGTTAAACCATGCGGTGCCCGAAATCAGTTGTGCAATGATACCCATCACGAGGCAGCCGAGCAGATTAGCCGTGAGCGTCCCCCACGGGTATTCGACGTCGCGCTGCAAAAACACATTGAGTCCAAAGCGCGCCATCGCGCCGAATGCGCCGCCAACGGCGACGAACAGATACGAATAAAGAACAATGCGCATTATCCAGCGTTCAACTCTGCAAGAGCTTCCTCATACTCTCGCTCAATTTTCACCGCTATCTCCAGGGCCGGAAGAACCTCGTCGATATTGCCAACGCCTTGTCCGGCACTCCAGATATCCTTCCAGACCTTCGTATCCGATTTGCTCGCCTTCGCAAAGTCCATGTCTGACTTGGATCCTTGCGGCAGATTATCGGGATCCATGCCGGCATTCGCGATGCTGCCTTTGAGATAACTGCCATGGATTCCTGAAAATAATGACGAGTAGACAATATCGGATGAGTTGCTTTCGATAATCATCGCTTTGTATTCGGGATCTGCGTTCGCCTCATCACAAGCGATAAAGCGAGTTCCGCTGTACGCGAGATCCGCACCCATTGCCCTAGCCGCCAACACGTCCCTGCCATTCGTAATACAACCTGACAGTATGATCGCGCCGTCAAACTCCTTGCGAATTTCTTTCACCAGTGCAAAAGGGCTTAGGGTCCCCGCGTGGCCGCCGGCGCCGGCACAAACTGCAATGATGCCATCGACGCCCTGGCTAATCGCTTTGCGGGCATGTCGCAAACTGATTACATCGTGGAAAACCAGGCCGCCGTAGGAATGCACTGCTGTTACGACATCTACCGGTGGCCTGAGACTTGTAATTATTATGGGCACCTGATGCTCGACGCAGGTTTCCAGATCTTCGCGCAACCGCATATTGCTCGCGTGCACAATCTGGTTAACAGCGTAAGGCGCGACCGTCTCTCCCGGATTGGCCTCGGAGTATTCACCGAGTTCACCTTTTATTCGCACAAGCCACTCGCCAAGCATTGAGGGCGGTCTGGCGTTGAGTGCCGGAAACGAACCGACAATGCCCGCTTTACATTGGGCGATTACCAGTTCCGGCCCCGAAACTATGAACATCGGAGCACCAATCAGCGGGACTCTAAGCTTTCCCTCCAGCAACCCGGGTAACGCCATAAAAATAATTTCCTATCTCGAATCCATGAAACTTGCTTCGCAATCAGCGATGACCGCATCATCCGAAATCAGTCGTGCTTCGGCTTTTAGAATTATCAAACGGCCTTTTTCTTTTTCTATCCAGCCCTTGAGGATAACCGTCTCACCCACCAGCAACGGCTTACGATAACGTATCTCACACTTGGCTGTGTGCGCCTTTCGGCCTTGCCAGTACAGGACATTGGCTGTGACGTCATCCAGCGCAGAATAGATGATCCCCCCATGTATCGTGTCATTCCAGCCAACATGATTTTCTGTGCCCGTAAATTCGCCCGTGCACGTATTGCCGTCGACCGTAAACTTGATCTTGAGACCGATAGGATTTTCTTTGCCGCAGGCGAAACACATGTCCGCCGCTTCAATTGGCTCCGACATAGTGAGCTCCGTCGCTAAGGTAATTGTTGATCGATAAGTAGATCAACCGCCTGTTGATCATTGGTATTGATAAGCAATGTCCCGGACCAGTCACCTGATTGGGCCATCGGGCTACCCGAGACTGATACTCTCGCGACGATTTCGACTTCCGCAAAACCTGATAACGGGCGGCCAGCCACCATCGCGTCAGTATCGCCCAATGAGACACGCAGCGGCAGCTCCGAGAGGCGCCGCGGTGTCACCGCGATCGGCGGCGAAGGTTGTGCCGGATCACGAGCAATGACATAGACAGTGGCCTCCGACGGCAATTGCTGCAAAGCCGCTGCCGAAATCGACAGGTTGATCGATACGAGCGCGCTCGATAATTCTGCCGCTGCCACTGGAGGTGGCAGACCTCGCCATTCGTTGATCTTGCGCTGCAGGAGGTCACGAATCTCCGGCGGTGCATCTTGTCCCAACAGGATTTCCCAGCGATCTGCCGCGAGCGCCGTGTCGCCCCGACGGGCGGCGGCCCCACCGCCGTAGAACAGTGCATTCGCATTGTCTGGCTCCAACGCCAGCGCATTTTCGAACAGACCTGACGCGCGGTCCGACATCTCGCCGCCCTGACTCTCCAGCAAGATGACTGCAAGTCCTACCATCGTGCGGGCGTTTTGACCCTGCTCCAGCTCAAGTGCACTCTCAAAAGCGGAAATCGCCTCATCGTATCGTTGCATGGATTGAAACGATCGTCCGAGCAGAATCCAGCGGTCGACGTCATCCGGGGTGTCTTCCAGTCGTTTTTGAAGCGTCACAACCATGTCGTCGACCGCCGGCATGGAGCCCGCACCCGACGGCACACCGGGCTGCCCAATACGGTGATATAACGCGGCCGATAGCCCGACCGTGAGGGCAATAACCGCCACCAATACCGGCGTGAGTCGCCCTGAGCTGCGGTACAACGGCCAAACGACAAAGGCCAGCGCCAGAAAACACAACAGTGTCAATACGACCCACAAAGTCATTGTGCTGATCCGCCATCTGTTATCTCATCGTCGACCGGTAGCGTCATGCGATGGCGCACCACCCTGACAATCGCGAATCCTGCAAAAAATATGAATACGAATGGCGCGACCCAGAGCGCCAGTGTTTTGCCGGACATGCGCGGTCGATAAAGCACAAAATCGCCGTAGCGAGTGACGAGGAATTCAGTGACCTCATCATCGGATTTTCCCTCGCTGATCAGGCGTTGTATTTCACGCCGCAAATCAGCCGCGATAAAAGCGTTCGAATCCTTGATGCTCTGGTTTTGACAGGTTACACAGCGAACTTCGGCTATGAGCCTTTCGTATCGGGCCTGTAATGCCGGATCGTCAAATGCCTTACCCGTATCGATGGCCGGGGCCGAATGTGCGTACAACAACGTAGCAAGAACGATAATTAGTCGTTTGGTCATTTCTTCAGCTCCGCAATTCGCGGTGCGAATTCACGATCCCAAACCACGGAGTCTAATGGCCCTGGGTATCGGAAAAGCACGTAGCCCTCGGCATTCACCAGGAACGTTTCCGGCGCTCCATACACACCCCAATCGATTCCGACACGGCCATCCTCGTCAAATCCGGACGCCACGTACGGATCGCCCAACTGTGCCAGCCAGTTTTTTGCGTCCGGACGTTTGTCGCGCCAGTTAATAGCGTAAATCGGAATAACCTGGTCGCGATTTAGCTGCATCAGAAAATCGTGCTCTGCACGACAACCGGCACACCAGGTCGCCCAAATATTAACGAGCGAAACTTCACCACTCAAGTTGGCGGTGCTGACCCGTTTTTCGGGGTCCCTCAAGGTCGGTAGATCAAAATCCGGCGCGGGTTTGCCAATGTATTGTGACGGCAACTGCGATGGATCACTTTCCAGTCCCAGGATGAAAATAGGAATAAGAACGACGACGGCAATGAGCGGTAACAGGTATCGATTCATTGCTGAGCCTTTCGATAGCGGCGGTCGGTGACTGAGATCAGGCCGCCAAGCGCCATGACCAATGCGCCCAGCCAGATAAATCGAATCATCGGTTTGTACTGTATCCGTACACTCCACGCGCCTTCACCGAGCTGGTCGCCCAGTGCAACAAAAAGATCTTTATTCCACGATGGATGAATCCCGGCTTCGGTCATCCAGTTTTTCTGCACCCGATATTGTCGTTTTTGCGGTCTCACTGTAGCGATGAAGTCACCTTCCCGACGAATCTCAACAACACCTTCGATGGCGGTGTAGTTCGGTCCTTCCACCTCGCGGACTTCACGCAATTCAAACTCAAGACCTGCGACCTCAAGCGTCTCGCCAGGCCGCATCGCGCGATCAGACTCAACACCGAAAGCGGAGACAATCGTCACACCGATGACGAATAAGCCCATCCCCAGATGCGCGATCGACATGCCCAGCGCGGACCGGGTGATAGCGGTTGCGCCGGCCTTGCGCCGCCACGACCGCAGTGGCTGTATTAGTGATGTGGCGACTATCCAGACTGCAGCTGCACAGCCGACGATCAACAACACGCTGGTGCGACCGTAAAACATCAGCGGCAATACAATTCCGATGATGACGGCGCCGATGGCTGGCAGCCGTACCAATCGGATCAGCGGATCCTTGCTCTGTTTGCGCCACGCCGTGTGCATGCCGAGTCCCAGCAATAACACCAACGGAATCGTCGGCACAAGAAATGCCACTTCAAACCACGGCGGCCCAATGGATATCTTGCTGCCGTTTATCATTTCAACAATCAGTGGTGCCAGCGTACCCATCAGCACCAGGGTAGTCGCAACGACCAGCAACACATTGTTCAGGAGCAGGAACGTCTCTCGTGATAACGGACTAAATCCGACGGCCGAGTCAAGTGCGGGCGCTCTCCACGCGTAGAGTGCGAGCGCGCCGATAACGACAATGCCGAGGAACGCCAGAATGAAATATCCGCGCGTCGGGTCGGTCGCAAAAGCATGTACCGAAACAATAATGCCCGAGCGCACAAGAAAGGTACCGAGAAGACTCAGTGAAAATGCCGAAATCGAGAGCAGTAATGTCCAGCTCTTGAACAATCCCCGGCGTTCGGTCACGGCCAGTGAGTGCAGCAACGCCGTACCGATCAGCCAGGGCATGAAGGACGCATTTTCAACCGCATCCCAGAACCACCATCCGCCCCAGCCCAGTTCGTAATAGGCCCACCAGCTACCGAGCGCGATACCGAGGGTAAGAAACAGCCAGGCGACCACAGTCCACGGCCGCGTCCACCGTGCCCAGTTCTGATCGAGATCGCCACTGATCATCGCTGCTATCGCAAACGCAAATGCGACGGAAAACCCGACATAGCCAACGTAAAGCAACGGTGGATGAATCGCGAGGCCCGGGTCCTGAAGCAGGGGATTCAGATCAGCGCCATCCATCGCCGCCGGAATTAATCGTTCGAACGGGTTGGAGGTCAGAAGCGCAAATAACAGGAATCCGACGGCCAGTAGTCCAAGAATACCAATCACCCGGGCAACCAGTACCTGGGGCATTCCGGAATTAAAACGTGCGACCGCCATGGTCCAGCCGGCGAGCAACAATATCCACATCAACAACGATCCTTCGTGCGCACTCCAGACTGCCGACACCTTGTACATGGTTGGCAAAGACAACTGCGAATGGTTTGCAACGTACAGCACGGAAAAATCGTCGTGAACAAATGCCCAGATGAGACAGCCGAAGGAAATGGCGACGAACAGGAATTGCCCGTAAGCAGCTGTGCGCGCCACTGACATCATCGCCGCGTCATTGCGTTGTGCACCAATTAGTGGCACCACACCCTGACAAACCGCGAGGGAGAGCGCCAGGATCAGCGCAAAATGACCAATCTCAGGAATCATCCTGAAACACACTCCGTGCCGACTTCCTGCAAGGGCTGCATCTTCTCGTCGACATGCTGCGCCAGAGATTCTGCGACCTCCGGTGCCATGTAGTTCTCGTCGTGCTTGGCGAGAATCTTATCGGCGACAAACACGCCGTCATTCCCCATTCGCCCGTGTGCCACTACACCCTGACCTTCGCGAAACAGATCCGGTAACACACCTTCGTACTCGACGCCGACCTCACATCGCATATCGGTAACGCGAAAAGTCATGGCAAGCGATCCTTTTTCACGCTCAATGCTGTCTTCGACGACCAGGCCACCAATTCTGAAATTTCGTTCTTTAGGATATTCTCCGGCAACGACGTCGGAGATCTCGACGAAGAACATCATATTTTCATCGAATGCACGGAACGTTAGCGCCGCCGCAATGCCGACGCCCACAATCGCCAGCCCTACGGCCAGCATACGTTGCTGTCTTGGTTTCATTGACGCTCCTCAAGCGCTTTGATGCGAACTTCGATATCACGATAGACCTGCTTGTGTCGCACCCGTGATCGCCAGTCGCTGAATACGATTACGATAAATGTGAGCGCGAAGCAGCTCCATACGTAGGGACCGTAATTACCCATCGCTAATGCGTCCATTACTTGCCTCCTTCGGGTGCGAGGACCAACTCACGGACCCAGCGAGTGCGTCGCTCGCGAAATAGCACTTCTGTACGAATTCGGCGCGCCAGTAACGCACCAAAAAGTAGCGTGAATCCGAAAATCATCGCCAATAACGGATAGAGCATATCGGCATCCATTCCCGGTCCACCCTTTTTGAACAGTGTTTGTCCCTGGTGCAATGAGCTCCACCACTCAACCGAGTAGTGAACGATGACGACGTTGACCACCCCGACGAGCGCCAACACCGCACTCGCCTTATCGGCTTTGGCCGTATCATCGATGGACGAGCGCAATGCCATGTATCCAAAATAGAGAAACAGCAGTATCAATTCCGACGTTAACCTTGGATCGCCCCACTCCCACCAGGTTCCCCACATCGGCCGCCCCCAGATTGCGCCGGTGACTAACGCAAGAAAGGTAAACGCTGCACCCAGCGGCGCAGCTGCCGCACCCACTGCATGCGCCAGCTTCATGCGCCATATGAGCCCTATACCGCCGCCAAAAGCCATGAATGCGTAGGCCAGCATAGACAGGTACGCGGCTGGTACATGAACGTAGATGATTCGGAATGCGTCCCCCTGCTGATAATCCTCCGAAGCCAGGAACAAACCGGCATATGTGCCATAGGCGATGAGCGCCAAACCAGGGATAGCCAGCCACGGTATGAGTGTTGCGCCGACCCGGTAGTAATGCGGCGGCGAAGTCAGGTGATGAAAAAACTTCCACATAAGCTTATTTTACTCGCTACTAATCCGTAAGGCGGCGGCCGTGGCATACGGCGCCAATGATAATGCAGCAACGGCGTAGGCGCCTAATGCCCAAATGCCGGTCGCGTAAATGTCGTTCCCCGCCGCCAGTGACACGGTGTTGGCACCTAACAGCAAAACCGGCATTGCGAGTGGCAGAATAAGAAGACTCAACAACGCTGTTCCTGTGTGCAAACCAACCGTGAGTGCGGCACCGATCGAGCCCAGCAGGCTCAGGCAAATCGTGCCCAACAGCAAGGTCAGCATCAGTACTCCGACAACATCGCCAGGCATCCGGTATGTCAAAGCCAGCAAGGGCGAGATTAACACCAGTGGCAAGCCACTGATTAACCAATGCGCCAGTGTTTTTCCCAGTGCGAGCACGGGCAACGGCTGCGGACTGACCAGCATCTGGTCGAGGCTGCCGTCCTCATGATCGGACATGAACAGGGTGTTGAGCGATAGCAATGTGGCGAGCAAGGCGGCGACCCAAAGTACGCCAGGCCCGCTGAAAATCAGCTGTTCTGCGCTCGGCCCTACCGCCAGTGGAAACAGCGTGCAAACCATCGCAAAAAAGAACAATGGATTCAGCACGTCGCCCGGACGCTTCCAGGCCAGCAAAATATCTCGTCTTGCGATGGCAGCAAGACCGGCGAAAATACCCGGTTGCTGTGGGTTCGTCGATGTCATCAGAGAGCCACCCGGTTGATTGTAGCGTTGATATCAATGTCCTGATGTGCAGCCATGACACACATTCCACCCGCCTCAAGATGCTCCTCAACCAATTGTACAACCAACTTGCGGCCATCACGGTCGAGGTTGGTGAATGGTTCGTCCATCAACCAGAGCGGCACGTCCGCCAGTAACATCCGGGCGAGTGCAACGCGTCTTTGCTGCCCTGCCGAAAGAGAACGCAGCGGCAAACTTTTGAGCCTTGAGATTTCCAGTCTCTCGAAGATTGCGCCCTGATCGACATCGGCCTGTGGGCGAAGAATGCCCTCAAATCGCAAGTTCTCTACCAACGTCAGGTCACCCTTGAGACCGGTTCGGTGCGCGAGCCACACGAGCGACCCATGAAACTCCTGGCGTTGCCGGCTCACCGGTTCGTCATTCCAGAAAATTTCACCCGTCTCAAGGCTCAACAGGCCGGCAATCGACCGCATCAGGCTGGTCTTGCCGCTGCCGTTTTGACCTTCGAGTAGTAGCAGTTCTCCCGGATTTAGCGCAAAACCCAAGTCCTGAAACAGACAGGTTTCACCGCGAATCAACGTGAGCTCACTAGCTGATAGCTTTGCAGTCAATACCTTACGCTCTTTCGTGATCCGCAGACGTCAAAAAAATCATATAAAAACTTCCTTGTTTTTTAGCTGGTTATATCGGCAAAGTGAAGTCAATTCGACTAATACTCTGTGTGTTTTTGACTAATAAGAAGTTACTGAATATCGGTTTGCAGGAACCGAACCCGAACCGTAGACTGGCTGGTCCGGTCATCATTTAATATAAGAAGAGACCGCAACCTGACAATACCATTTTAACGCGACTTAATTGCCAGCGAGTTAATACTTATGGATTTAGGCGCAGCCGGCCTTTCAGAACAACCGTTCCCGACTCACGGGAAACCACTGGTGATTTTACCGTATGCATCGAAAGTCGCCGCTGTCGAGATGCTGGAGGACACCTACGCGCACCCGACCGGTCTGTGTTTGCTGCAAGGCCCCAGATTGTCGGGCAAATCGACACTGATTCGCACATTCGTCGAGTCACTTCCTGAAGAATGCTCGGTTGCCGTTATTGACGGTAAGGGTCTCAACACGACAAATTTGTTGATCTCAGTGCTACGACAGTTTGGCTACGACCTGGAATTGAGTTCTGTTAACGAATTGCTGGGCCTGGTCCGTGTCTTCGCCTTGCAACAGGCGGCCTCGCATGATGCGCCGCTGCTGATTATCGAAAACGCGCACGAGCTTAACCCCAGCGCACTTCGGGCGCTGTGCGAACTGGCCGAGTTGCGCATTCGCGCTGCCAGTGCGTTAAAGATGATTTTGGTCAGCGACCGGTCCTTGCAATCGATAATGATGGCGCAAGCGATGGCACCCATTGCAAAGCGCGTAATGCACGACTTCCATCTTCGACCGATGAACCGGGATGAGACCAAACAGTATTTGCACGGCAAGTTACGGGCTGCGGGCAGTTTCTATCCGGAATTCCTGTTTCCTGATGAGGTTTGCAGGGATATCTGGCACGCATCGGCCGGTTGGCCGGGGATCGCGGACCGTGTCGCACTGCTTGCGCTGGCCGAGACGGACACGTTGCCCGTCGCGATTACGAATGTAGAGCACCCCGCTCTGCCGACAGGAACCTGGGCGGTTGATGGTAACAACAACATTGAACGTGACGTTAGCATTCCGCCTGCACCTCCGCGATTGGTCGTTACGAATAACGGCAGTGTCATGCAGGACCTGACGATGCAAAAATCACGGGCGTTGATCGGTCGCTCGGAGCATAACGACATTTCTATCGACAGTCGTTTTGTTAGTCGACATCACGCGTTACTGGTACGGCACGGCGCTGCAACATTTCTGATGGACCTAAACAGCACCAACGGTACCTTCGTCAATTCCAAACGCGTTTCAAATCACGTCCTGATTCACGACGATGTCGTTACGCTCGGCCATCACCACATCAAGTTCCATGACCCGTGCGCCACTTCCCGTGGCAAACTCGACGGTGACGAATTTGCCGATACGGCGATCATGAAGACACTCGAAGATATGCGGAATTTGCTGGCTCAGGAAAATACGGCGCTACTACCGGCCGCAACTGAAGATCTGCCGACGATCCAGACCTGAGCTACAGTCAAACCATCAAGCGTAAAAATTCTTCTTGAAGTGTTTTCTGCACATGGAAATGTAGCGATCGTTGCCACCGATTTCGACTTGTGAACCTTCGGTAACGGCGTTGCCACCTGCATCCATACGCAGCACCATAATCGCCTTGCTACCGCAGTGACAAATGGCCTTAAGCTCTTTGAGATTATCTGACCACGCGAGCAGATACTTACTGCCCTCAAAGGGCTCGCCCTGAAAATCGGTTCGCAGTCCGTAAGCGAGTACCGGGATATTCAGCTTGTCAGTAACATCACTGAGTCCAAAGACCTGGTCCCGAGTTAAGAACTGAGCTTCGTCGATTAACACGCAGTGCAATGGATTGTTATTGTGTGTTTCCTCAACCAGCGCGAACAAATCATCCTCACGACGAAATACCGTCGCGGCGGCGTCGATACCGATGCGGGAGGTGACTTTTCCAGCGCCATAACGATCGTCCAGCATCGGCGCGAGAATCAGCGTATTCATACCGCGTTCTTTGTAGTTGTAACTGGACTGCAGCAATGCGGTCGACTTACCCGCATTCATCGAGGAATAATAGAAATAGAGTTTAGCCATCGGCGTATTGTGGCATCGCTTTGACCGCGATGCACGACCGACAGAATCTGCCTAGCGCGTCAGCGTCAGTAGTTTTCCGAGCGCACGCTGGTAATCCGTTCGACTCGCACTTTCTTCACGACAACTCGAACATTCGTTGGTCAGCGAATGTCGCTCCGATATCACCTGGGGTACCGGTGTCACCTTTCCAAGACGCAGGCAGCTACTACAAATCACGAGATTGCTCAGACGATTCAGTAATCGGTAGTCAACGTTGTCTTTTGCGATTGAGGCCAATTGAGCTCTCCCTGCACCGCATTGCGGATATTGAAGAACTGTTTTGGCATTTCGGGACGAATTAAACCAGCGACCGCTAAAGTATTGGTCAAATTTGTTAACCAGTAGTGGTTTTGGATGTGATCTGTGTCATTCGACTCAAGCCAGATATGGCCTTAGTACTCATCACCAGCGTCATGCAATTTTGGGCCTAAGCCTCAGTTTCTGACGTTCTCCTCGCGATGCGCCGTAAATTGGACTCGCGCTGTGTTATACCGGTCGAACGCGGCTTGCAATTCCGGATTGGCGGCCATCAACTCCTCCATCCTCTTCTGATACTCGAGCGTTTTCGCTTCAAAAATGGGATCGGCGCTCTGATTTGCCGCACGAGACATGTCATTGCGGTTTCGACGAGCATGCCTTTCAAAAGCTTTTGAAACGAACCTTGCACGGCAGACGTGATTCTTGATGTTGGTGCCTGTCGCCTTCTCATAGCGGCAACGAACATCGAAATCCTTGTCGTCGTTCAAATTGTTGAAAATCGAGTAGAAGTCCTCCTCGGCCTCGAAAACCTCCCGACGTAGGCTGGACTTGGATTTCCGGCTAACAACGGCACTGTTCTCGACCGTCTCGTCGTTCGAGGCCACCCCATTCGATGCCTCTTCGCCTTGGCCGACAGCTACCAGCGGGAGAGCCAATAGAGCGACAAACAACGCCAAAATCGTGCGATTCGGTTTCATTGTGATCTCCATTAATGTCATGATTCTTTTTAGATGCACCAACCAGGAAAATCGCTTATGCCGGTTCGCTATAAGGCGAAAAAATGTGCGTAGCATTTCGGGCAATCGTAATCCCCTGATACGATCGAGACCTAACCATAAACCAATTCGAGCGGCTGTCCAGCGCCTACCCTCGCTGATCGCGGCCTCGGTAATTTTCGCCCGATGCCTAGCATTTTTTTGCGTCTTGAACGTCGCGTTTTGCTCGAGGTATTCCTGAAGACGGATTCAGACACGCTGAACGATCTGTCCGCCCGACGTTTTGCGCGCAACGATTGTCACCATTGTTTGTGACCCCGTTTAACTGGTTGTCACCGATCGTCCCTTTTGTTTCCCAGATTGCAGGCAGGGTCTCGTAGGGTTGGATTTTGCGCAAACAAGTCTCTGTTTTCGTTGGTGCCCGGGGCGGGACTTGAACCCGCACACCCTTTCGGATAACGGATTTTAAGTCCGTTGCGTCTACCAATTCCGCCACCCGGGCAAGCCTGTGTAAACTGAGGCGAGGGTCGGAATCGAACACCACCCTTAACGCCAACATCTGCATCGTTCGGGGTCGCAAAGCCGGTCAATTAACCTTAATAATTCCGGAACTATGCGCCCCTAAAATAAGCCGGGCGAGTGTACCAGCCAAGGAGTAATTCATACAGGAATCTCTGTCACCACGTATCGACCTTAGGTAATTGTGCATGCTAAGGTGGCTCCATAACTGAAAACATAAATAAGAAACGGTTGTCGTGGTGACTGGTGATCTGCTGCATCGCGATCGCGTAATTGGGAGATTAAATGAGTCAATCACGGCTTTACTGCCGCGTATCAACGTGCGCCAGTGGATACATCCTGACCTTTTGTCTGCTCTTATCGCATTTAGCTGCTGCAGAGGTCACGGAATGGGTAGATATTGAGGTTAATGACGGCCAGCTCTTAGTGGATACTGAGATTGCCGGTGTTTCCGGGCATGCACTTCTGGATACGGGCGCCGAGATCAACGCAATCAACAGACTGTTTCTCGACGCCGAAAATCTTACATTTCCCAAGGGCCGGAAAGTCCAGATTGCTGGTGTAAACAAGACCTCCTACCGCAACAGCTACCCAAGCGTTCCCGTCAAAATCTTCGGCACGGAATTAGATTTTAACGACCTCGTTGAGATCGATCTAGGATCGCCGGATACCCAGCTAATCATTGGCGCCGGTTTTCTTAAATTGTTTATTTTTCAATTCGACTACCCCAATCAACGAATGCGGATGATTACACGCGATAGCCTTGATCTAAGGAAATTGAGTAACGTGACGTCACGAAAAGACCGTTCGGGGACCTCCCCCATCGTAAAGGTTCGCCTGAACGACGAAAAAGACATTTGGTTGATGATGGATACCGGTTTTAACGGCGGAATTTTAGTGGAACGCTCACTTGCCAAGAAACATGGATGGCTGGATCGTTATGCGACTTCCGATAGTCTCCTAGAAGTGGACCCCCAAAATCGGACAGTGCTATAAGGTGGAATCCGGCCGGATAAAGAGGATTTCAGAAGATGGCCAAACGACGTAATTTTTCAGCCGATTTCAAAGCCAAAGTCGCGCTTTCAGCGATCCGTGGTGATGG
>JAJFKR010000027.1 GCA_021773095.1 Woeseiaceae bacterium
AACAAAGGGCTGCCAAAGATCGCTGCCAAGGTCGTTCTTGCCCGAAAAATAGTTAGAATCGCCTTCACACTGATGACCAATCAGCAATCCTTCATAAAAAAGGAGATCGCCTATCGCTAATCGCCATAGAATCTCCTACAGCTGCGTTTCGCGCGCAGGGCGTGCTCCTACGGTACTTGCACTATGCGAAGTACTGTATATAATCCCAGCATACTGTGAATACATACAGGAACTGCTTAAATGCGCGAACTAACCCCAAGACAAAAACAAATTCTCGAATTAATTCAAGATGTTATCTATGAAACGGGCATGCCGCCGACACGCGCTGAGATCGCCCGCGAACTTGGTTTCAAGTCCGCTAATGCGGCTGAGGAACACCTGCGGGCACTGCAGCGTAAAGGCGTGCTGGATCTGATCCCCGGCACATCGCGTGGCATCCAGCTGAAAGATTCCCTGCGCGATCAGATGGGTTTGCCGCTGGTGGGCCAGGTCGCTGCCGGCAGCCCTATCCTCGCCGAGGAGCATATCGAGGCACATTACAGAATTGATCCGCAGTTGTTTAATCCCAAACCGCACTACCTGTTGCGCGTACAGGGGATGAGTATGAAGAACGCCGGCATACTCGATGGTGACCTCGTTGCTGTGCACCGTACACCGGAGGTTCGCAGTCGGCAGATCATAGTTGCGCGGCTGGATGACGAAGTGACGGTTAAACGCTACCGGCAAAAGGGTTCGATTGTGTCGTTATTGCCGGAAAACGAAGACTTTGAACCCATCCTGGTTGACCTGAAGGAACAGGAGCTGGTCATTGAGGGTGTGGTCGTCGGTATTATTCGTGATGGCTTGTCGCTGCATTGATGAGTTTGCAAAGTGAGTCTGGAGAAGCTACTCGAAAACCCGCGAGTCTGGCGTGGCAGCCGCCAGGTCGACGCCCGATCCGGGCTTGCCAGTGGTTATCCTGAGCTCGATCGTTGTTTGCCCGGGGGTGGTTGGCCACTTGAGGCACTGACTGAAATTTTAATCGGGCAATACGGTATTGGTGAACTGCGTTTGCTGATGCCAGCACTGGCACGGCTCAGCACTGAAGAAACGCAGGCTCAATACGATCATTCCGGCGCACACACCGAACCCGGCTGGATTGCCTGGATAGCCCCTCCATTCCAACCGTATGCACCGGCATTACAGCAGTGCGGCATCGATTTATCTCGCATGCTTATCGTGCGACCAAAAGATGACAGCGAGTTGCTATGGTCTGCCGAACAGGCCTTATCGTCGGGTACGTGTGCGGCCGTATTATTGTGGCCCGACACACTCGATGATAAGGCCAGCCGGCGTTTGCAGCTGGCTGCCGAAAAAGGTCATAGCTGGGCGATTGCATTTCGTCCACTGAATGCACGACAGCAACCTTCTGCAGCGGCATTACGTTTGGAGCTGCAATCCACGGGGCAGGGTACTCGTGTTCATGTCTTAAAGAGTCGTGGTGGACGCCCGACAGTTTTAGACAGTCTTCTGTAGCCATGCCACGAGCATGGAAATCACCCGTCACGCTACGGGACACCGCTCCGACTCCCGCTGCAGAACAGCAGGTATTGCCATTCGCGGAATCGGTACCACCGGTAAAGCCATTATCGGTCGCGCCAACGCAGGTAAAGCGTTTGTGGTTTTGTATCTGCCTGCCCAATCTTCCGCTGGAGGCTTGCCGTGAGACGGCCTCGTACGAGCGCGTCTTACGTGCGACATCGGTCGGCCGTGAGACGGCCTCGTACGAGCGCGTCTTACGCGCGACATCGGTCGGCCGTGAGACGGCCTCCTACAGGGGTCTGGCAATCGTCGAAGAGCAGCACGGTATCCACAGGGTATTGCAGGCTGATGCGGCCGCTACAGCGGCGGGGATTATGCCGGGTCAGTCGGCGAATGCAGCACTCGCACTACTACCAGCCCTGCGGCTTGAGGAACGCAGTCCGGTTCGTGAGCAGCAGGTGCTCGAAGCATTGGCAACCTGGCTGGAACGCTTTTCCTCATTTGTAAGCATTGCCGGAAAGAATGTATTGCTACTGGAGATAGCGGGCAGCCTGCGATTGTTCGGTGGACTGCCCAGTCTGCGGCGACAAGTGTCACAAGGGCTGGCTGCCCAGGGATTTTCTGCCGCCATGGCAATAGCGCCCACACCACTGGCTGCGACCTGGCTGGCAAGGGCCGGCCGGCGTAGCTGTATCCGGGCGGAAGAAAATCTTGGGCCCGCATTGCGCAAGTTGCCACTGGCTTGTCTGGACTGGCCGGCAGGACAACGTGAATCTCTGGCGGGTATGGGCATTACAAATATTGGCGATTGTTTGCGCCTGCCACGCGAAGGTTTTGCCCGACGCTTTGGTAGCCAACGATTACTCGAGCTTGATCGTGCCCTTGGCCATTTGCCGGACCCACGCGACTCATGGCGTGCCCCCGAACGTTTCTGTGCCGATTACGAGATGCTCGAAGAGCAATCGGATCGCGAGTTGTTGCTCCCTGTTTGTCGCGAGTTGTTGTTAGCTCATGAACAATTTCTGTTGGCACGACAGCTCGGTACACAGCGCTTGTGTTTCAGTTTTTTTCACCTCAAAAGTACAGCGACAGAATTGCGACTGGGTTCTGCGTTTGCGGACCGCTCTACCGATCGCTGGTTTGATCTTCTTAAGATTCGCTTCGAGTCTGTGCGTCTTCAGGAAGCTGTTATTGCCGTGCGCTTACAGAGCGGTCTGTCACAGCCACTGCAGGCCGAGACGGCTCGCCTTTGCTTCGATACCAAGGCGGGAAATGAAAGACGCCGTTATTCCATAGCGCAACTGGCAGAGCGTCTTGTTGCGCGTATCGGGGGGGGGGCAGTGAATGCATTAACAATGGTTGCTGAGCATCGTCCCGAGTACGCATGGAAGGTGCAAAATCCTTTGTCGGACGGTTCCAACAGCACTTTAAACACAAGAGATGGCATCAAACGTCCGCTGTGGATGTTACCGGAGCCCGCTTTGTTACCGGCAGACAGTGGTTACCCGTTGCACAAGGGATGCCGTCTGACACTGCTGGAGGGCCCCGAACGGCTCGAGACGGGCTGGTGGGATGAGCAGGGCATCTCGCGCGACTATTACACGGCGATTAATGGTGCAGGTATACGTTTATGGGTGTTTCGTAACCGGCAGCGAACGCCGAACTGGTATCTGCATGGCATCTTTGGATGACCCGATACCCGTAAGCTGCCGCTATGCCGAACTGCACGCGCTGAGCAACTTTACGTTCCTGCGCGGCGCCTCCCATCCTGAGGAACTCGTAGCGACGGCAGCAGCACTTGGCTACGAAGCACTCGCCATCACCGATGAATGCTCGATGTCCGGCATCGTGCGGGCGCATGCGGCGGCAAAGGAGGCCGGGCTTAAGAAGCTGATTGTCGGTTCCGAGTTACGCTTGCGCAGTGGCCGAAAACTGGTGGTACTGGCGCAAAACATCAAGGGTTACGCAGCACTTTGCCAGCTCATATCCAAGGCACGCCGTGCAGCCGCAAAAGGGCTTTATGAACTGACTCGACTCGACTTCGAAGACGGCCTGCCTGACTGCCTCGTGTTATGGGTTCCGGACAGGGACCTGGTGCTCGATGTGGAGGATCACTGGATACGGGAAACCTTTCGGGATCGACTCTGGATAGCGGTTGAGTTGCTGGCCGACGGACGGCAGCGAGAACAACTCGACAGGCTTCGTGACGAAGGCCGGCGCTTGAAATTGCCGCTGGTAGCCAGTGGTGACGTTCATATGCACGTTCGCGCACGCCGTATATTGCAGGATACCGTGACGGCGATTCGTACCGGCACGACGGTCGATAATGCCGGCTTCGCGTTGTACTCCAACGGTGAGCGGCATTTGCGCTCACTTGCCGTACTCGCACATGCGTATCCCGCCGATTTACTGGCGGAATCAGTACGTATTGCCGACAGCATCCATTTTTCCCTGGATGAACTTTGTTACGAATATCCTGACGAGCTGGTGCCAGACGGAGAGACGGCGGGCTCTTACCTTAGAAAACTCACCGAGGCGGGCATGCGGCGTCGCTGGCCGGAGGGTACTCCGGCCAAAGTCATCACTCTCGTTGTACACGAATTGAAACTGATCGCAGAGCTTCAATACGAATCGTACTTTCTAACGGTGCAGGACATTGTTGCTTTTGCCCGGTCAAAAAACATCCTCTGCCAGGGAAGAGGTTCAGCTGCAAATTCGGCCGTGTGTTTTTGTCTGGGAATTACAGAGGTTGATCCTGGACGCATGCAGGTGCTTGTCGAGCGTTTCATTTCGAAGGAGCGTAACGAGCCGCCTGATATAGACGTTGACTTCGAACACGAGCGCCGTGAAGAAGTCATCCAGTACATCTATAACAAGTACGGCCGGGAACGTGCTGCACTGGCGGCCACGGTCATTACTTACCGCCCGCGCAGTGCATTGCGTGATGTCGGCAAGGTGCTGGGTTTAAGCGAACTGCAGGTCAGTCGTCTTTCCCGTTCGATGCAGTGGTGGGATGGTCGCAAGGTTGATGACAGCCGTATTCTTGAAGCTGGCCTGGATCCCGGTAGCCCGGTTATCCGGCGTCTCATGTACCTGGTGGGTGAAATCATGGGATTTCCGCGGCATCTTTCGCAGCATGTCGGCGGTTTTGTTATATCCGATGCACCGTTGCACGAACTCGTACCCATCGAGAACGCGGCGATGCCCGATCGTACGGTGATCCAGTGGGAGAAGAATGACCTGGAAGATCTCGGGCTTCTCAAGGTCGATGTTCTGGGTCTGGGAATGTTGACGGCTATTCGACGCAGTTTTGATCTGATTCGTGATTTTGATGGCCGGGATTACACGTTGGCGACAGTCCCGGCAGAAGATCCACTGGTGTACGACATGATTTGCGACGGTGACACGATGGGTGTATTTCAAATCGAGTCACGTGCCCAGATGGCGATGTTGCCAAGACTTAAACCGCGTTGTTACTACGACCTTGTTATAGAAGTTGCGATCATCCGGCCTGGCCCGATTCAGGGTGACATGGTGCATCCTTATTTACGTCGCAGAAATGGTGAGGAAGCGGTCGATTACCCCAGCGAAGAGGTTAAGGGCGTATTGCAACGGACTCTGGGTGTACCGATCTTCCAGGAGCAGGTCATGCAACTTGCGGTTGTTGCGGCCGGTTTTACGCCGGGTGAGGCTGACCAATTGCGGCGGGCGATGGCCGCCTGGAAGCGACGCGGCGGGTTGGATCCGTTTGAAGACAAGCTGATTAACGGCATGCGCGAACGTGGCTACGACGAGGACTTCGCGAGGCAGATATTTCGTCAGATCAAGGGCTTTGGTGAATACGGTTTTCCGGAATCACATTCCGCGAGTTTTGCATTGCTCGTTTACGTATCGTGCTGGCTGAAGCGTCATACGCCCGCTGCGTTTACCTGTGCCTTGTTGAACAGCCAGCCCATGGGTTTTTATTCGGCCGCACAGCTTGTTCAGGATGTTCGCCGTCACGGCGTTGAGGTACGTGCTGTCGATATTAATGAGAGTAGCTGGGATTGCAGTCTGGAGGTCGGTGAGGAGGGCGCTGCTGTTTTACGGCTTGGTTTGCGAATGGTTAAGGGCCTTTCCGAAGAAGCCGGGCAAAGAGTTGTTACCGAACGTGAAAATGCTCAGTACGAGGAGGTACAGAATTTGCTTGAAAGAACGCACCTCGACCGGCGTGAGCTGGGTTTGCTGGCAACATCGGGTGCATTACGTGTGCTGTCTGGCGATCGGCACAAGGCACGTTGGGCCGTTGCGGGGGCGGAGAAACCGATGCCCTTATTTCAGTCAATGGATCGGTATGAAGCTGCGCCGCTCTTAAAGAAACCGACCGAAGGCCAGAACATCGTTGCCGACTATCAAAGTACCGGCTTAACGCTCGAGCGGCATCCGATGTGTTTGTTGCGACGGCACCTGGATCGTTATGACTACGCGGTGGCCGGGCATTTGGCCAGCATGAATAGTGGTCAGCGTATCAACGTTGCCGGGCTGGTTATTACCAAGCAGCGCCCTGCAACAGCGAGCGGTGTCACGTTTGTAACGCTGGAAGATGAAACCGGGCAGATCAATCTGATTGTCTGGAAAAAAATAGCAGAGGAATTTCGTTCGGCACTATTAAGTGCCCGCTTGCTGGGAATAGCGGGTGAGTTACAGATCGAAGGGAAGGTCATTCATGTTATTGCACGCCGACTATTCGACCACACCGATATGCTCGGTGGGCTCAGCGTGCATTCCCGGGATTTCCGTTAACCCGAGTTATAAATCTTCGTCGAGATTGAAGTTGTAAGTACTGCCGAATTCGTCATCCTGCTGATCACGAAGTGCCTCGATTTTCTTTCGAACCTCGCGATTGTGGGCTGCATCATTCGGGTCTTCGGCATCAATCTTCGCGACCAGTTCATCGACCTTAATTTTCGCCGTCGAATCATCAATGATGTCATCGTCAGCAGTAAGATCGATTTCATCCTCCGCGACCTTGGTTGAGGAATCCTCTGCTACCTGATCCTTGTCATCAGGTTCATCAATGTCGCCAGTCATTGCATACCTCGTCGGGTTAAAGGCTGATTATCGAATCAGGTTGTTGAGCTCAAAAATAGGTAACAAAATAGCGAGTACGATCGTCAATACAACGCCACCCATCAGAACGATCACCAACGGTTGCAATATACCAAGTAATGTGGCGATAAGGCCATTGACTTCCCGTTCCTGACCGGCCGCGGCGCGACCCAGCATTTCTTCCAGCTTGCCACCCGCCTCACCACTCGATATCAGGTGAATCATCATCGGCGGAAACAACTTGCTAATAGCCAGCGACTTACTGATCGATGCGCCTTCTCTGACCCGAATGGTTGCTTCAACAACGGCATCGCGCATCGGTAAATTTTCGATGACCTCGGCCGCGATCTTGAGTGCCTCGAGGATCGGCACGCCGCTGCCGGCAAGAATGCTCAGTGTGCGTGTGAAACGTGCGGTGTTAATACCGCGAGTCAGCCGCCCGGTGATCGGCATGCGCAACAAGAATCGGTGATAACGGCGACGGGGACCGTCTTCCTGCAGGATGCGCCACACTCCGTACGCCAAAGCGATGATGCCCACGATCAACACTAGCCAGTGGTCTCTCAGGAAGTCACTGGTCGCAATCAGGCCGCGTGTCAGGCCCGGTAACTCCGCCTGCGTACTCTGAAATACTCCCACGATTTTTGGTACGACGGTTGCCAGCATGAAGCTGATAATGGCGATTGCCATGACGATCAACGCGGCCGGATATACCATTGCGTTGGTGATGTTCTGGCGCAATTCCTGCCGGGCTTCGGTGTAATCGGCGAGGCGCTCGAGGACAATGTCCAGGTGCCCGGATTGTTCACCGGCCGCGACGGTCGCCCGATAGAGTTCAGGAAATGCCTGTGGAAAATCACTGAGTCCATCGGCCAGCGTATAACCTTCCATGACCTTCGCACGGACACCCAGCAGTATGCTTTTGGTGCGTGGATTGTCATTTTGCTGCGATACGGCCAGTAACGATTCCTCAAGCGGCATTCCGGACTGCGATAATGAAGCCAGTTGCCTCGTTACTAGCGCGAGCTCCGCGGACGAGATTCCCTTGCGAAACGAAAAACTGCGTTGCCGACGGGCCTCTTTCTGGGCGACCTCAGTGACGCTGACGGGTAACAATTGGCGGTCACGCAATAACTGTCTGACGTGTTTCGGTGTGTCACCTTCGAGCAGTCCCCTGGCCTGCTTGCCAGCTTGATCCATTGCAACATATTCGAACGCGCCCATTTAGTAATACTACTAATCTTCGCGCGTAACGCGCAGGACTTCATCGAGCGTTGTGCGACCGAGTAAGGCCTGGCGGCGCCCGTCGGCACGAATACTCGGACTTGACTTGCGAGCGTGACGTTCCAGTTCCTGTTCGCTGACACCGTCGTGAATCATTTCCCGCATGCGATCATCGACCGAAATCAGCTCGTAGATGCCTGTACGGCCAACGAAACCGCGATTGCCGCCCGTACCGGCTCTGTAAAGCGTCGGGGGATTGGATGGGTCGACGCCGAGAACTTCGCACTCGTAGTCCGACGCTGTATAGGGAATCTTCGTTTCGTCATCCAGAACGCGCACAAGTCGTTGTGCGAGAACACCAATGAGACTGGACGACAGCAAGTATGGCGCGACACCCATATCACGCAGTCTTGTTACCGCACCGCTAGCGGTATTGGTGTGCAATGTGGAGAGTACGAGGTGGCCGGTCAAACTGGCCTGTACGGCGATCTCCGCAGTTTCCAGATCGCGAATTTCACCGACCATCACAATGTCCGGATCCTGGCGAAGTATCGCTCGCAGGCCGCGTGCGAATGTCATCTCTACTTTCGTATTGACCTGTGTTTGGCCGATGCCATCGATGAGGTATTCGATCGGATCTTCGACGGTCATGATGTTGCGGCTGTTGTCATTGATGCGTTCAAGTGCGGCGTACAGCGTCGTGGTCTTTCCGGAGCCTGTCGGTCCCGTTACAAGAATGATGCCGTGCGGTTTGTGGATGAGTTCATCTGCAGCCTTCATGGCGACCTCGTCCATACCGAGTGCTGCCAGATTGAGCCGACCGGCCTGCTTGTCGAGCAAGCGCAGCACGACTCTTTCGCCATGGCCTGATGGCATAGTCGATACACGAACGTCGACAGCTCGACCTGCGATTTTCAAAGAAATACGGCCGTCCTGTGGCAAGCGCTTCTCGGCAATGTCCAGTTTCGACATTACCTTGACGCGCGATACGACGAGTGGCGCGAGTGCACGTCGGGTTTGCAAGACCTCCCGCAGTACACCGTCAATGCGAAACCTTACACTGAGCCGGTTTTCATAAGTCTCAATATGCACATCCGAGGCGTTTTCCTTGATCGCCTCTGTCAGCACGGCATTGATGAAACGAATGATCGGAGCGTCGTCGTCACTCTCCAGCAGATCGGATGGCTCAAGCTCCTGGGCGACCTGTGTCAGGTCGAATTCCTCGTCAAGACCGTCAACCATTTGCGCTGCATTGGTCGAGTCCTGTTCATAGGATTCCTGCAGTAATGAATCGAATACTTCCACGGATACGCGCGACAATGTTAGCGGCACACCGGCAAATCGCCTTGCTTCGGCGAGACTGAGTGGCGAGGCTCCGCTTCGGTAGACCGCCTCACCTTGATCGCTGGTGACATTGCGGATTAACACACCATGGCGTTTCGCGAACGAAAAGGGCAGAACCCGACGAGCCACTTCGATCTCATCGTCTTCCGCAGCCATCACAATTTCGCTATTCGTTTCCATCGCTTGCGCTATCGTTTAATGGCGGTATGACGGGTCGTGGAGTGCCGGGCATGAGCTGGATGGCATTTGACGCCTGGTCTTTTTGAAGGTCACGAATCATGTTGTATTTTGCATTGGTCTGGAATGCCGTCTCTACTGAATCGCGCATGATCTCGGCACGGATAAAAATCATCAGGTTGGTTTTCTTTTTATCGGTCTTGCGTGACCGGAACAGATTGCCGAGCAGCGGAATTTTTCCCAACACGGGAACGGACTGATCGCTTTCGAGCAAGGTGTCTTCGATAAGGCCGCCCAGTACAAGAATTTCGCCGTCATCGACAATGACTGTGGTTTCGACGATGCGCTGATTGGTGATCAGGTCAACCGCGCCAGCCGCCGACTGAGCGATGCTGGAAATCTCCTGAGAGATTTTCAAAACCATCGAGTCGCCTTCATTGATTTGCGGAGTAATGGAAAGCTTGACGCCAATTTGTTCCCGGTTGATGGTCTGGAACGGGTTAACCGAACCGCCCGTGCCGCCGGTATTCGTGAAATTGCCGGTGACGAATGGTACCTCCTGGCCAACGTTCAGAGTCGCCTCTTCATTGTCGGTCGTAACAATCGTCGGTGTCGAAATGATATTGGTGTTCGCGTCACCCTTGACGGCGTTCAGTATCGCAGCAAAACTCACACCGGAGTCCGACAGTCGCCCCACGCCGAGTGTAATGCCTGAACCGATCAGATCTGGGCTGGCGGTACCGCCAGCAGCGGCCGTACCCAACTGCACAACACCGGCACTATCGGGAAAGTTCGTAACGCCGATGGGCGCATTGCTACCACTGCCTTCGATGGCCCAGGTCGTGCCGAACTGGTTGTTTTCGTCAGCGATGATCTCGACGATAATCGCCTCGACCAGGACCTGGGCACGACGTATGTCGAGCTTGTCCACGATTTGCATCAACGAACGCATCATTTTTGGTGGTGCGTTTGCGACGATCGCATTGGTTTGCGTATCCGCCCAAACACTGACGGAATCGGCGGCGACCGCACCAGCCGCCTGTCCCGCAGCGCCGGCCGCCTGATTGGTGAAGTGCGTCTGAAGTCTTGTGGCCAGGTCTTCTGCGTCGGCGTAGCGCAGGTAGCGTACCTGCGTGTCACCACCATCTTCCAGAGGAGTGTCGAGATGAGCAATCAGTGTACGCAAACGCAGCCGGGCGGACTTGTCGCCGCCGATCAGGACACTATTCGTTCGGGCATCGGCGACGAGGCTGGTGGTGACAGGGACGCCGTCAGATCGCTGTGTCTGGGTCAGCGCCGTCATAATGCGAACAATTTCCGTCGCCGACGCGTTTTGCAATGCGACTACCTCAATTTCTGCGTCGCTGGCCATATCGATACGACGAATAATGCTGACCATGCGTGCCAGGTTCGCGGCACGATCTGAAATGATCAACATATTCGAGCCCGCATGCGCAACCATATGGCCGTATTGCGGGATCAGTGGGCGCAATATTGGCACTAGCTGTGTCGCGCCAACATTCTTTACCTGTATGACCTGCGTGGCCATGTCATCGGGGCCTGACGCATCCGCCGTGCCGAATTGGCTGGGGAACTGTCGCGCGGTTGCATCGGGAAGAATTTTGATTAAATTGCCACTTTCGACCGCGACGTACCCATGAACCTGGAGAATCGACAGAAACGCCTCGTAAAAGGCATCTTTGGACATTGGCGCGGATGACAACAGGTTCACCTTGCCGGTGACACGCGGGTCGAGAATAAAATTCTTACCGGTTGCTTCGCTGACCGCTTCAACGACGATGCGAATATCGGCGTCTTTCCAGTTCAGTGAAATGCCGGAATCCTGCGCGAGAGTTGCGGGCGATATCAGCAAGGCGAGTATGGCGAGTAACATCAAAGCAGTATGGGTCTTCGTTTTTTCAGTTATTGTCATTTGGTTTGCTCGCCACTCAGGTCGAGTTGGCTGGTTTTTAGAGTCAGTGATTCAGTATTACCGTTACGTTCGACGGTCACAGTGACCTGTTCCGCGGTGCCCAGCGATTGAAAAATTTGCATTGCCCGGGTGGCGTCAGTTAGCGACTGGCCATCAATGTCCTTGATGATGTCACCGGGACGCAGTCCCAACGCCGCAAACTGCCGGCGGTCACGCCCTGGATAGACGCGGAAGCCGACCTGTTGTCCCTGTACTCTATAAGGCGTAGGACGGATGACGTCAGTCAGTTTGGTCAGGTTCCGCGCAACGACGGATTGTATGCTCTTGGTGTTACTGACGCTTTGTCGCGGCGATGCCGGCGTACGGCGCACATTGCCGACGGGTGTGTCCTTGAAATCACTGGGCAACTTCAGGTTCGTGAGCGCACCCTTCTCATTGAGAACGACCCGATCTGCATAGACCGCATGCAAAGAGGCGTTATTGCCAACCGAGTCACCGATCGTATACACCATTTGATCCTTACCGCCGTCCGATATGATCGCGACGGCATAGTTGGGAATATCAGACGCGACCGTCCCGTTGAGCGTCAGGTTAACAAGTCGCGTATCGGCGAGGTCGTCGTCGGGCGCGGCGACCAGTGCGGGTCCCGCTTGCTCGGCATCTGCGATGCCAAATAGGTGCGAATTTGCAATCGCGATAACGTCGGCGGAATGACCGGATGCGGGCGCGGACCGGGGAAGCGAATCGGGCAGGGGAACCGTTACGCCGGCGGCACTGCCCGGAACCAGCATCCAGATCATCCTTGCAAATTGCCAGGCAATCAGCACGACGAGTGTATAGCTTACCAATGGCGGTAAGATCCTGTTAACGGCAGCGCCGTCAATTTCGGTAAAATTCGACCAGTTGGCTCTTGAATTCATATTCGATGAAGCTATCTCAGGTACCTTAATAGGCTACAAACGCAGCGACCCGATAATACGGGTTGAACTGCAAGACGAACAAGCAGATTATTGACTTTTAAGCGAATTATTGTCCGCAAACCAGGTTATGACAGAACGACCAAGCGACATAGAACCCCACGACGGATTTGATTTGGCCGTCGAAGAGGCGGCGCCGAAGGTAAAACCGCCGCCGCTGTATCGTGTCGTTCTCATTAACGACGATTTCACACCGATGGAATTCGTTGTGGATATCCTCGAATCGGTCTTCGGTATGGAGCGAACACGGGCGACCCAGGTCATGCTTGAGGTGCATACCAGGGGTAAAGGTATTTGCGGCGTATTTAACCACGACATCGCTGAGACCAAGGTGGCTCAGGTCATGGGGATCGCCAATCAACATCAGCATCCGTTGCTGTGCACTATGGAAGAATCCTGAATGGGTATTGAGGGCCGGATATGCTGAGCAGCGAGCTCGAATTTTGTCTGAATGAGGCGTTTCAGAGGGCCAGAGACCATCGTCATGAATTCATGACGGTTGAGCATCTGATGCTGGCGCTGCTGGATATTCCGTCCGTGCACGAGGTACTGAAGGCCTGCGAGTCGAATATTCCGGAATTACGCCGACAGCTCACCGAATGTATCGATGAGCAGACGCCATTATTGCCGGATGAGGACGAAACCGAAGTTCAACCGACGCTGGGTTTTCAGCGTGTACTGCAACGTGCCGTCTTCCATGTGCAGTCGAGCGGCAGGAAGGAGGTCACCGGTAGCAACGTTCTCGTGGCGATTTTCTCCGAAAAACAGTCTCAGGCGGTCTATTTCCTGAGTCTGCAGGACATTTCACGTCTCGATGTCGTGAATTTCATCTCACACGGCTTGCCACAAGTGCCGGGTGAGGGCACTGGTGAGGACACTGACACACAAATCGACGCTGAGTCGGAGCCCGAATCGTCGCCGCTGGATAAGTACGCGAGCAACCTCAACGAACTCGCGCGACAGGGCAAGATAGACCCACTGATTGGCCGCGAGCTCGAGGTCGAAAGAACGGTGCAAATCCTGTGTCGTCGTCGTAAGAACAATCCGCTCTATGTCGGTGAGGCCGGCGTCGGCAAAACGGCATTGGCCGAAGGACTGGCGCGCCTGATCGTCGAAGAGCGCGTGCCCGAGGTGTTATCGGACAGCACCATCTACGCGCTCGATATGGGCTCGTTGATAGCAGGCACTAAATATCGGGGCGACTTCGAAAAGCGCTTGAAAGGCGTCATTGCAGAGGTTCGGGAGGACCCGGGTTCGATCCTGTTTATCGATGAAATTCATACAGTTATAGGTGCTGGCGCGGCGTCCGGCGGAGTGATGGATGCCAGCAACCTGATCAAACCCGTACTCGCTAACGGCGAGATTCGGTGCATTGGTTCAACCACCTATTCCGAATATCGTGGCATATTCGAGAAAGATCACGCATTGGCACGCCGCTTTCAGAAAATCGATGTCCCGGAACCGAGCGTCGAAGAGACCGTCGCGATCCTTAAAGGTCTTAAGTCTCGATTTGAAGATCACCACGGCATCCAGTATGACGATTCGGCGCTCGAGGCCGCAGTTGAACTGGCTGTCAGGCATATCAATGATCGCCAGCTGCCGGATAAAGCCATCGATGTTATGGACGAGGCTGGTGCCAATTTGCGTCTCAAACCTGTCGCAGAACGGGGCAAGCGCGTGACGGTTCCAATGGTCGAAGCGATTGTCGCGAAAATGGCGCGAATACCGGAAAAAAGTGTTTCGTCATCGGATCGCGATGCGTTGCGCACCATGGAACGAGATCTGAAACTGACGATCTTCGGTCAGGACAGGGCGATCGAAGCCTTGAGTAGCGCTATCAAGATGTCGCGGTCTGGTTTACGGGATGAAGAAAAACCGATCGGCACGTTCCTGTTCGCGGGGCCAACGGGTGTAGGCAAAACCGAAGTCACTCGTCAGTTGTCGTTGCTTATGGGCGTAGAGCTCATACGCTTTGACATGTCCGAATACATGGAACGTCATACCGTGTCTCGCCTGATAGGCGCTCCGCCCGGATACGTCGGATTCGACCAGGGTGGCTTGTTAACGGAAGCTATTAATAAAAACCCACATGCTGTTGTATTACTTGATGAAATAGAGAAGGCAGATCCCGAAGTTTTCAACCTTTTACTGCAAGTGATGGACCACGGAACTCTGACCGACAACAACGGCCGCAAGGCGGATTTTCGCAATGTCATTCTCGTGATGACAACCAACGCCGGCGCCCAGGAAATGAGCCGTGCTTCGATCGGCTTTACCCAGCAGGACCACAGCTCGGATGGCATGTCGATCATCAAGAAAAAGTTCTCGCCGGAATTTCGCAATCGACTCGATTCCATCATTCAATTTGATTCTCTGCAGATCGATTCGATCAAGCGTGTTGTCGACAAACTGGTTGTCGAGTTGGAGGCTAAACTGGACAACAACAATGTGACGCTGGAACTCGATGATGCCGCTCGCGACTGGATTGCCGAGCGTGGCTACGACCCGCAGATGGGTGCACGACCGATGGCGCGGATCATTCAGGAGCAGATCAAGCGGCCGCTGGCGGAGGAACTCTTGTTTGGTAGCCTCGAGAAAGGCGGACACGTGAAAATCATCGTCGGTAAAGACGACTCTCTGGAGTTAATTGCGGATCCGGTGCTCAAGGAACTGGAGCACCTGCCGGAAGACTAGTACTTGAGTTTCACTACCGGCCGCGGTAGATGATTCGACCTTTGCTCAGGTCGTACGGTGTCAGTTCAACGGTGACCTTGTCGCCCGTCAGAATACGAATGTAATTCTTGCGCATTTTTCCGGAGATATGCGCAGTAACAACGTGGCCATTTTCGAGTTCAACTCGAAAAGTCGTGTTGGGGAGCGTCTCGGTTACGACGCCTTCCATTTGAATGGCTTCTTCTTTCGCCAAGGGACTTAATTCTCTCTAGTGCTAAAAGGCCGGCGAATTGTGCAGAAACGGCGCTGGTATTGCAATGCGCTATACCGCTAATCTAAAGAGTCGTCGGCCAGTGGCCGAATGCTACGGCCGGGTCACAGGCCGTTTTGAGGCGGTCCAGAAACTCACTACGCGGCAGGATTCGTGCGCCGAGACTCAATAGATGACCCGATACGACCTGTCCATCGAGTAACTCGAGATCGCCCGCCGAGAGTCGATCGGCAAGGTAATTCAGGGATAATTTTGATGCGTTGGACTTCCGGCTGAACATTGACTCGCCGAAAAAGGCCTTACCGATGCACAAGCCGTAAAGCCCTCCCGTAAGTTCGTCAGACTGCCAAACCTCGACTGAGTGGGCCCAACCGCTTTTGTGCAGGACTTCATAGGCCTTGATCATATCGGTTGTGATCCAGGTTCCCTGTTCTGATCTGCGAGGTCCCGCGCAGGCACGGATCACCTCGGAAAACGCTGTGTTGATACGAATTTCAGCGCTTGACTGGCGCAGTTCGCGCTGCAGGCGCCGCGAAATATGGAAATCTCCGGGCATAAACACACAGCGTGGGTCAGGTGACCACCAAAGCAACGGCTGGCCCTGGTCATACCAGGGGAAAATTCCGTTGCGATAAGCAAACAGTAGTCGTTCCGTGCTCAAATCGCCGCCCGCTGCCAGGAGGCCATCAGGCTCATGCAACGCTGCGCTTATCGGTGGGAAACGATCGGGCGGGTCGTCGGGACTGAGCCACAGGACTCGATTATTGCTCATGACGGGTCATCGTGCTCTTTGTACGGTGTGCGCGAGTCTACAGATTCAATGTAACGGTCAACGTGTTTGCCTTCCTCGCCGAGGTAGTTTTCGATAGCGCTGGAAAACTCCGGATGAGCCAGCCAGTGTGCCGACCAGGTCGAAACGGGCGAGAATCCGCGACTGATTTTGTGTTCGCCCTGCGTGCCGGGCTCAAAAATCTGTTTTCCGGATTCGATGCAGTAATCGATCCCCTGGTAGTAACACGTTTCAAAATGCAGGGAATCGTAATGGCCATCGCTGCCCCAGTATCGGCCGTACAAGTGACTATTGCTTTCGAAGAACACGGCAGCAGCGACCGGTTTGCTATCGAGTTCGGCCATAACGATCAGGATTCCCTCAGGAATTTGTTCCGAGATACCGCGAAAAAAAGACTCGCTGTAGTAGGGCATCGAGCCGCGAAGCATGAATGTGCGACTGATCAGCCGGTAGACCTCCGACCAGGTACTGGCGTCGATCTGCCGACCTTTTACGCGGCGAAACTGAATGCCTGATTCTGCTACACGGCGCCTGTCCCGGCGGGCTTTCTTGCGCTTGACGGAGGTAAACGTCGCCAGGAACTCGTCGAAGTCACGATAGTTGTTGTTGTGCCAGTGGAACTGGCAGTCTTTCCGAATAAGCAGGCCGGCTTTCTCGAGGTGTGGTAAGTCCGAGGAAGACGGGAAAAGCACATGCAAGGATGAACAATTCGAATCGGTTGCCAGGGTCACACCCGCTTGCAGCAATCCGGCGGCCGCCTCGGCGTCGTCGGAGTCACGTAATAATAGCCGCGTGCTTGGTGCTGGAGTAAACGGCACGGCAGAAACGAGTTTCGGGTAGTAATTCAGACCTGCCTGGTCATAAGCATTTGCCCAGGCCCAGTCGAACACGAACTCACCCCAGGAGTGGCTTTTCTGATAAAGCGGCATTGCGGCGCGCAATTTTCCGCCATCAGAGATCGTCAAATGGCGCGATGACCAGCCATTGTCGGGTGCCACACAACCGGATTCTTCTGCAAGTTGCAGGAATTCATGTCGCAGAAACGGATAATCATCGCCTGCCAGAGTGTTCCAGTCTGCGCGCGAGATATCGGACATGCTGTCGTGGACGGTGACCTTCATCCGGACAGCTTATCGCATAAGCCGTCACCTGAGACGTAACAGGAAATCTTAATCCGCTGCGTTTTCCGCAGCGGCCTGGTCGTCCAGTGCGTCGATGTATTTTTCAGCGTCCAAAGCGGCCATACAACCCGCGCCGGCAGAGGTAATGGCCTGCCGATACACCTGGTCAGCTACATCGCCGGCTGCAAAGACGCCCGCCACACTGGTGGCGGTAGCATCGCCGGAAATGCCGGACCTCACCGTTATGTAGCCATTCTTCATATCGAGCTGGCCGTCGAAGAGGTCGGTATTGGGTTTGTGGCCAATGGCAATGAAAACGCCGTCGAGGTCGATGTCGGTGGTTTCGGCTTTGTCCCGGGTATTGCGAATTCGCATACCTGTGACACCGGCGTCATCGCCGAGGACTTCATCGAGTGTGCTGTCCCAACGCATCTCAACGTTGCCATCGCGTGCTTTCTCCAGCAGGTGGTCCTGCAGGATCTTCTCGGCACGCAGTTCGTCCCGGCGGTGAACGACCGTGACTTTGGAGGCAATGTTGCTCAGATAAAGGGCTTCTTCAACGGCGGTGTTACCGCCACCTATGACAGCGACCGGTTTGCCACGATAAAAGAAGCCGTCACAGGTTGCGCAGGCAGATACGCCGCGCCCCTTGAAAGCTTCCTCGGAAGGCAGTCCCAGGTACATCGCCGTCGCGCCTGTGGAAATGATGAGCGCATCACAAGTGTAGGTGGCGCGGTCTCCGTCGAGGCGGAACGGGCGCGTGGAGACGTCAGCGGTGTGGATGTGGTCGTTGACAATCTCGGTATTGAAACGCTCGGCGTGGCGCAGCATGCGTTCCATCAGTTCCGGTCCCTGCAGTCCCTCGACGTCACCGGGCCAGTTATCGACGTCCGTGGTTGTCATTAACTGGCCACCCTGCTCGATTCCGGTGATCATCACGGGATTCAGGTTGGCGCGTGCCGCGTACACGGCGGCGGCGTATCCTGCAGGCCCGGAGCCGAGGATCAGAACCCGGCAATGTTTCAATTCACTCATGTATAATTTATCCGTAACAAAGATGAAGCACAGAATCGCCCGCAGAAGGCCTTGAAGTGTGTTCCCTGATGCAGCTTTCAAGGGGCGACTTTCAAGCGCTAAGATGCGGGCAAGTTTTATGCGGAACCAAAGTCTCTTAGACTATCTTCGAGACTAGTGTAGGGAAAACTGAATCTTTATGGCAAGAGCCACGAAAGCCAAACCGGCAGAAGCACGTCTTTCATCGCAGGTGCACAGAGCCTTGCGAGAAGGTGCGTTGTACGTCTTTGGCGCTATGGCGCTGATTCTCTGGTTCGCGTTGTTCACGTATGACCCCGCCGATCCGGGACCGTTTCAGACCACGACCAGCGATGCAGTGAGCAATGGCGTCGGACGAGTCGGGGCCTGGGTTGCTGATTTATTGTTTACCGGATTTGGCCGCCCGGCCTATTTGTTCACACTCATGGTTTTCTTCCTGGGCTGGATGCTCTACCGAGAAGAGAAAACGCAGATCGAATTGACCAGGCTCGACTTCGGATTGCGATTTGCCGGGTTCATCGCCACTCTCTTGACGAGCTGTGCTTTGTCAAAAATGCATTTTTCGGGCGTGGGCTTTAACGCGTCGGCTGGAGGCATTATTGGTCAGGCCTTCGGTGGCTGGCTCGAGGGTCTGATGAAGTTGTTAGGCGCGAGCGTTTTGCTGTTTTGTCTTTGGGTCGCGTCTTTGTCGCTGTTTCTTGGCATTTCCTGGATTAGCGTGATGGACCGTATCGGACGCTGGTCGCTGATCGGCTTCGAAAAAGCGCGTTTCAAGCTGAGTGAATTGCGCGACAAAGCGGAAGGCCGCCGCAGCGCAGCGGCCCGCCAGGACGTCACGAAAATCGAGAAGAAGCTGAAAGCGAATCGAGCCAAACCCAGAATCGAGCCCATCCTGCCGACGCTGGAACCCAGCGAGCGGGCAGAAAAAGAACGGCAGGTGCCGCTATTCGATCCGCCGGCAGCGGGTGAGTTGCCACCATTATCGCTGCTGGATGACCCACCGGAGCAGAAAAAGGGTTATTCAGACGCATCGCTGGAGGCGATGTCTCGCCTGGTTGAATTGAAACTCAAGGATTTCGGGATCGATGTCGAAGTGAAGTCGGTGTCACCGGGTCCTGTGATTACGCGTTTTGAGCTCGACCCTGCACCGGGTGTCAAAGTTAGTCAGATCGCGAATCTCTCGAAAGACCTGGCGCGATCATTGTCAGTTGTCAGTGTGCGTATCGTTGAGGTCATACCGGGGAAGTCATTCGTTGGACTGGAAATACCGAACGAAAATCGCCAACTCGTGACATTGGGCGAGATCCTGAAATCGCGTGCCTACGATGATCTCGCGTCTCCGCTGACGCTCGCGCTGGGCAAGGATATCGGCGGGAACTCGGTGGTTGCCGATCTTGCACGAATGCCGCACTTGCTGATCGCCGGTACGACAGGTTCGGGTAAGTCGGTCGGTATCAATGCGATGGTGCTGAGCATTCTCTACAAAACACAGCCCGAGCATGTGCGATTGATAATGATCGATCCGAAGATGCTGGAACTGTCGGTGTACGAGGGGATTCCGCATTTGCTGGCACCAGTGGTGACGGACATGAAGGAGGCTGCGAATTCGTTGCGATGGTGTGTGGCGGAAATGGATCGGCGATACCGCTTGATGTCCGCACTCGGCGTTCGAAATATTGGCGGCTACAATCGAAAAATACGGGATGCGATCAGCGCGGGCGAACCGATAAAAGACCCCATATTCAAGCCGCCCGATCTTTTTGACGAAGACAAACCGATAGAGCATCCAACATTGCTGCCGTTGCCGTTCATCGTCGTCATTATTGACGAGCTGGCCGACATGATGATGATTGTCGGCAAAAAGGTCGAAGAATTGATCGCACGACTGGCGCAGAAAGCACGGGCGTCCGGCATTCATATGATTCTTGCGACGCAGCGACCGTCGGTGGATGTGATAACGGGATTGATCAAAGCCAATGTTCCGACCCGCATCGCGTTTCAGGTATCGGCCAAGGTGGACTCGCGCACAATTCTGGATCAGATGGGTGCCGAAAACCTGCTGGGACACGGCGACATGTTGTACTTACCGCCCGGCACATCACTGCCGGTGCGTGTGCACGGTGCGTTCGTCGATGACAATGAGGTTCATGCAGTGGTCAGGCACCTGAAGAAAAGTGCGGCGCCACGCTATATCGATGAAATTTTGGAAGCTCCGTCGGGTCCAACGCCAGGTCTGACCGGAATTGACAAACCGGGGGAATATGAGGATTCCGAGCAGGACGCACTCTACGATCAGGCGGTCCAGGTCGTGCTCGAAACACGAAAAGCTTCAATCTCTGGCGTACAACGCCGCTTGAAGATCGGTTATAACCGAGCTGCGAGAATGGTTGAGGCGATGGAGGCTGCAGGAATGGTTGGCCCACTGCAGTCAAATGGTTCACGAGAAATACTGGTCCCGACAGCGGCAAAAGATGACTAAAAAAATCGTTCTCCTTTTGGTGCTCTCAATGACGGCAAGCGGTTCGCAGGCGCAGTCGAACATTAATGATCTTGGCGAGAAGCTCGTCAACGATTTTCTGACCGATGTCATTACCCTTGCAAGCAACTTCGAACAGTCATTGATCGATGCGGATGGAAACATAGTTGAGAGCACCAGCGGCACGCTTGAGATCGCCCGGCCGACCCGATTTCGATGGTCGTATTCCGAACCGTACGAACAATGGCTGATCGCCGATGGTCTTAACATCTGGAGCTACGATCTCGATCTCGAGCAAGTCACCGTAAAGCCGCAAGCTGAAGCGCTGGCCAATACGCCGGCGCTGCTGCTCGGTGGATCGGAAAACGCGCTCGAGCAATTCGATTTTGGCGCTACCACGCTGGAAGAGATTACAACCTGGGTACGATTGGAGCCTAAGGACAAGAACAGCGGGTTCAATCACGTAGAGCTGGGTTTCATCGACAATGAACTGCGACGTATGATTTTTTTCGACAATCTCGAACAGACTACGATCGTTGCATTGCATGACGTGGTCCTGAATGAACCGATTGATGCTGCCCGGTTTGAATTCCAGATTCCGGACGGCGTCGACCGGGTGGGTACGCCCGCGGCAGCCGATACCGCGGCGCCGCCCTAGAGATGCTGCCGCTTCGCTACGCCAGACGTTGGCAAGTGGCCAGCCTGGCCATCCTGTTACTGGTCCTTGCCGCGACTTTGATGCCCGCAGTCTGGTTCTGGGATGACCGATTCAAGGCCTTGTCCTGGTTTGAAGGTATCGACAAGTGGTTGCACGGGCTTACGTTTCTGGCGCTATCGTTATGGTTTACGGGGCTTTACCGGCAACGTTCCTACTGGAAAATCGGCCTTGGATTATTGGCGTTTGGACTGGGTATTGAAGCCTGCCAGCGAATGGTGAGCTATCGCACGGCGGACTGGCTCGACGTTGGCGCCGATGCAGGCGGTATAATTCTCGGTCTTGTGATAGGAGCCGCGGGCATTGGAGGCTGGTGTCTGCGAGCCGAGAATCGACTAGCCAAGCGCCGACTTTGACTGACCTTTTTAGCAACGAAACCGACATCGAACGTCCATTGGCGGACCGGATGCGGCCTACATCGCTCCCGGAATTCTATGGGCAGGCTCATCTGTTGGCCGAGGGCAAGCCGTTGCACCGGGCGATTACTCAAGGGCGCGCGCATTCAATGGTTTTCTGGGGGCCGCCTGGAACCGGCAAGACGACACTCGCCAGAATGATAGCAGCGACCACGGAGTCGCACTTCATAGCACTGTCGGCGGTAATGGCCGGCGTAAAAGATGTGCGGGCCGCGGTTGCAGAAGCGCAGCAGCACCGGCAAATGCATCAGTGCAGTACGGTTCTGTTCCTGGACGAGGTGCATCGCTTCAACAAGTCGCAACAGGATGCATTCTTGCCATTCGTCGAAAACGGCACACTAACGTTTATCGGCGCGACCACCGAAAATCCCTCATTCGAACTGAATAATGCGTTGTTATCGAGGGCGCGTGTCTACGTGCTGAAGATGCTTGAGGTCGAAGATCTCGTGGACATCGTGAGAAGGGCGCTGGCGGACGAGGAGCGTGGACTCGCGGGCGCGCATTCGATCAGTGACGCGTCCATTCAATTAATTGCAACCGCGGCTGACGGTGATGCGAGACGGTCTCTTAACTTGCTGGAACTCGCGGCTGATCTCAGCGATGCCGGCGAGATCACCGAGGATGTTGTTAAGGAAGTGGCTTCTGGCAGTCGCCGAAGATTCGACAAGAAAGGTGAATATTTCTACGATCAGATATCGGCATTGCACAAGTCGATACGCGGAACCGATCCGGATGCCGCGCTCTACTGGCTGATGCGGATGCTGGACGGTGGCTGTGAACCGTTGTACATAGCACGCCGCCTGATACGGGTTGCATCGGAAGACATAGGCAACGCCGATCCACGCAGTCTTCAGATGACCCTGAATGCCTGGGAGGCGCAGGAAAGACTGGGTAGCCCGGAAGGTGAGTTGGCCATCGCGCATGCGGTTGTCTATCTCGCGTGCGCTCCGAAGAGTAACGCGGTGTACAAGGCCGCCAAAGCCGCGATGGCGGATGCGAGGGAGCAGGGATCGCTAGAGGTACCGCTGCATCTTCGCAACGCGCCAACAAGCCTTATGAAAGACCTTGGGTACGGCGAAGACTACCGCTATGCGCACGATGAGGGCGGTGGCCACGCCGCCGGGGAAAAGTACTTTCCCGACGACATGCACGCGGTTAAGTATTATCATCCCGTGCCACGCGGATTGGAGATACGGATTCGCGAAAAGCTCGATGAAATCGAGCGACGTAACCAGGAACAACAAAGCAAGCAGAAACAATGATAGACCCGAAACTACTTCGCCAATCCGCCACCGACGTTGCCGCTAACCTGGCCCGCCGCGGCTATGAATTTGATGCAGGTGCCTATCTGTCACTCGAAGAGCGTCGCAAGTCATTACAGGTTGAGACTGAGCAGCTGCAAAGCGAGCGCAACGCAAGTGCGAAGCGTATTGGTGCGGCGAAAGCAGAAGGCGAGGACATTGAGCCGTTACTCGCCGCAGTTAAGGATCTTGGCGACCGGCTGGCGGTCGGCGAGACGGCATTGCAAAAAGTGCAGGCAGAACTCAGGGATATCGAACTGGATTTACCAAATTTGCTCGATCAAAGCGTTCCCGACGGTACCGATGAGTGCGACAACGCCGAGGTCAGGTCCTGGGGTGAGCCGGCTGCACTCGTCTTCAACGCCCGTGACCACATAGAGCTGGGTGAAAGCCTCGGCATGCTCGATTTCGAGGCGGCCAGCAAGATTTCAGGGTCGCGATTTGTGGTGATGAAGGGTCCGCTGGCGCGACTGCAGCGCGCGCTGATTCAATTCATGCTCGACACGCATATCGAGGAGCACGGATACGAAGAAACCTACGTTCCGTATCTCGTCCAGGAGCAGGCATTGGTTGGCACGAGCCAGTTGCCCAAGTTTGAGGAAGACCTGTTCAAGACCGAAACTGAGACACCGTTCTACCTGATTCCAACGGCAGAAGTGCCCGTCACCAATCTGGCACGGGATGCGATTTTTGAGGCCGACGAACTGCCAAAACAGTACGTCGCACACACGCCGTGTTTTCGATCTGAAGCGGGTTCCTACGGGAAGGACACGCGTGGTTTGATTCGCCAGCATCAGTTTGAGAAGGTCGAGCTCGTGCATTTCGTCATCGCCGATGATTCGATGGCAGCGCTCGAATCACTAACGGGGCATGCGGAAACCATCCTGCAAAAATTGCAGCTACCGTACCGGGTTGTCGCGCTCTGTGCCGGCGATGTTGGTTTCGGTGCGACGAAGACCTACGACATCGAAGTGTGGCTGCCCGGTCAGCAGAAGTACCGGGAGATCTCCTCCTGCAGCAACTACAATGACTTCCAGGCACGACGCATGCAAGCGCGGCGCCGCAATCCGGCCTCAGGAAAGCCGGAGCTGATTCATACTTTGAATGGATCCGGCGTAGCGGCGGGCAGGGCGTTAGTCGCCGTAATGGAAAACAATCAAAACAACGATGGCAGCATCCGGATACCGGCGGTGCTGCAGCCGTATATGGGCGGCCTGCAAGTTATCGCCTGACACGAATGCGAAAAGGGGTCAGAGCCCCTTTTGGGCTCTGACCCCTTTTTGTTGAACGTTGTTCTTGGTGAACTTAGTCGCGGCTCATGAACAGGCGCAGGATGTACCAGAACATCATTGCGATCGAAGCGAACAAAGCCATGGATGCAGCTACATACTTATCTTTCGGATAGTGATGCATGATGTTCGACGTGTCATAGAGCACGGCAATGCCCGCGAAGCCGATCATGCCGACCGAAAACCAGGTGCCGAGATTCGCGCCGAAAATCATCGAAAATGCGATGAGTCCCAGAACGACAAAAAAGCCCCAGACCAAGATGCCGCGCAGGAATGAAAAATCCTTGCGGGTGATCATTACCGTAGCAATTAAAGCACCACAACCGAAAAGCGTGACGGTCCCCGCGCTCTCAATCATGCCGCCGGTGGGGTCCATCTGCATGGCCATCCACAACATCGGCGCAAAAATCAGCGCCTCGGCGACCACGAATACGCCGAAAGCCGCGTACTGTGAAGTGATCGATTCGAGTCGATGCGCCAAATGAGTTGCACCCCAACTCACTGCGATAAAAGCGATAATTACGATCAACCAGCTATTTAGCATTGGAATCGCGATTCGATCTGCGATACCCGATGAGAACAGGTAAGCCTCAATTCCGGCAAAAGCCAGAATTGCGCCGACTACGTGGGCGTAACATTTCCAGATAAACTCGGACCTGTCTTCAACCGCGAGGTTGGAAACGGGCGCCACTGAATTCAGATTGTCTTGCATGTGTGAAGCTCCTTTGATCACGAGTTACGTGAATATCAAGATCCGCATAATAACACCATTCGAAAGTACCGCCCAAGAAAGGACTGTGAGACTGGAGGGACTGGGGCTGGTTCGTCGGAGCTTATGCGACGGCTACGTCTTTACGCCAAATGGATAGTTGTTGTGGTGCCTGCACACCCATTTTGACACTGCGTTGACCCGCAGAAAAAACGATGATCTCAATGGGTCCGTCGCGAAACAGGTCCGCTAGCGTCGTGTTCGGGTCAACGTTGTCGGCGGGGCGAATCAAGATGGATTCCGCGTCGCGCCGGCTTACGATTAGCATGTTGTCGACTCCCTGGGCCTGTATCAGGCTTCTGTGATTGCCCGCCCGGACACACCGTGTTCTGCAGCGCCAGCCGGGGCATACGTACTCGTTTCATTTTCGCCGCCGCGGAGTACCGACAATCCATCGAGGATTTGCTGTCGGCGCAAGTGAATGATCGCGCCATTGGTTCTGTTTATGACGTCGCACTCGCTTGCAATTTCCTGTAATTGCTGCCACGTACTAGTGATCGTCAGATCGTCATCACACCAGGCAGCCAATGCGTCCAGATCGTCGGGGTCATTACCAAACCCGGCCTTCTCGCTGACCACACCGCGAGACTGATTGAGTTTCGCAAATTTGCTGACCAAAGCTAACTTGGTTGTTGCCGCGGTATTCAGCGCTTCAGTGTCACGGTCCTCCAGCGCCTGCCTTTCTTCGTTCAGAATTACTTTCAGATCGAGAGCGCAACTAACACTGTCATCCAGTACTTTGGTAATCCGGGAACGAGTATCTTCGGCCGAGGTACAGCTCATTTGCTTAGCTCCATATCAGTTCGGAGTAATGCTTCTGCAATTTTGTCCGCATCGATGAAATAGTCTCCATTTGCTATATCGGCACGAACGGCGGCAATTTTTGCACTGTCTACCACCGGAGCATCGGCCAGCGTTTTCTCAGCGCGCTCAAGCATCTTGGCGCTATCGGTTAACTGAACCGTGTCACCGGAACGTGACTCATCGCGTGATTCCTGACGCACAGGAGGCGCAGCAAGCTCCAGCTTCTGTGTGCTTGATGTCTCGCCTGATTTGTCACTAATTTTGTTGTGCATGCCCTGATCTACCGGATTTATCGTATTTGACATAATTTACAACCTCAACATTCATTGTTGCCAGACCTTAGTATCGACCGAAATGGTGGTAACTTTAGGCCCGGCGTTAAAAAAATACTGTCCTTAATAGATCAGTACCTCCACGTGTTCGGGTGATCGTACAACTCCTTCGATCACCCGCCTGGATCCTGTGTTTTCGACCCGAATTCGCTGGTTTTCAGCACCGTCGGACAGCGCCACGCCTGTCATGCGAATATTGACCGCTTCGCCTCCGGCCATGATGGTGACGCTTTGACCGCGGTGAATCATGATATGTGCCTTCAACATGGACGGTGTGATAATGCGTCCGGCCATCAGGGAGTGTTTGAGCCGCTTGCCAACCAGATTCTGCGGCTGAGACAAATAGCCACCAACGAGACGGGATACATCGCGTTGTTCGGCGACTACATCATCCACCGAAAAAGTATGTCCTGCCGGGAGTGTTCGCCGGGCGATCAATACGGACTCGGTTACGACGACATCTACGGGTACATAGATCCTCCAGGGATTGTTGCCGCTACAACGCACGCCAACGATGGTACGCCCTGTTATTTTAGCGCCGCGTTGTTGAAATGCTGTCAGGCTCTGACTGCATTTGGGCAGTTGCAGCCTGCTGTCCAGCCGGCCTGCCTCGGGTGTTATTCGGTCGTCCGATGTGCCGACTAAATCACGAACAAAGATCTCGGCGGTTCTCGTAATATCTTCAACCGCGTGCCAACCGGTGTCCGTGGCCAACGCGGCGGGGGAATTACTCCCCAGCAAGAAGATCATCGTAATGATGGCGCTTCCGTTTGCCCGCGAAACGTCAAACAAACGGCGAATCGGGCGGGCCGGCGTCAAATATCCGACGGCAATGATCCGATCCTCGCATAGCGGTTCTTTGGCGATTCGATTGGGCAGCGCACGATCTGTCGCGGTTTCGTCTGGTTTGCTGGCCTGCATTCTGACTCCCGATAATTGTTCCTCATGAACTATGCAATTCATGTGCCAGTACTTTTTGGTGGGTGTAAACGTGGGGCTGTCGCTTGCCGTAGATGCGGCAATATTTTGCCGCAGTCCGGAAAAATGAATGCCAAAGCCCATACAAATGCGCTTTTCCTTTTCTGGCACGCGCTTTGCATAGACCTAGTCAGGAACCAATACGGATTTATGAAGACGATGAAAATTCAGCCATTTGCTCAGCACGAACAAGCCGTGAAGTTTCGCGCGCTGCGTAATCAGGTCCTGTCTTCGAATATTGCCAACTCGGACACGCCGAACTACAAAGCGCGCGACATTGATTTTAAGAGTGTGCTTAAAGGCACCCAGGCTACGCAGCTGCCTATGACGAAGACCAGCCAGTTGCATCGTGATGCATGGACCACCAATCGAGTGGGCGCCGTAGTTCAGTACCGAATACCGATGCAGCCGACCCTTGACGGAAATACGGTCGAGACGGACGTCGAACAAGCTGCGTTCGCAGAGAACGCCGTGATGTACCGCGCCAGTCTGTCGTTTCTGAACGGTCAGATCAACGGGCTGAAATATGCCATCAGAGGGAGCGAATAATGTCACTTTTTAATGTATTTGATGTCGCCGGTAGCGCCATGAACGCACAGTCCGTGCGCCTGAACGTAACCGCCAGCAATCTCGCGAACGCAGGTAGCGTCAGCGGCGACCCCGAGAATGTGTACCGCGCCCGCCAACCCGTATTTTCGAGCTTTGGCGATACTTTGAATAATCAGACCGGAATCAACGGAGTTCGACTTGAAGGCGTCATCGAAAGTGACAAACCACTGAACGTGATGTTTCAGCCGGACCATCCGGAAGCTGACGAGAACGGTAATGTCTATGTTTCCAACGTTAATTCCGTTGAAGAAATGGTCAACATGATGTCCGCGTCGCGTTCGTATCAAAACGGCGTGGAATTAATTAATACAACCAAGGATCTGCTGCTGCAGACCTTGTCACTTGGTCGCTAGATCTTAACGAATAAAGAGACTCGGGAATTACGATGAACGAAACCGCTGGAATCAACGATGCGCGATTATTCGCCCCACCACCGACGCAGGAATCGCGTTCGGATCTTGGTCAGGAGGATTTTCTGACCTTAATGATCACCCAGTTCCGAAACCAGGACCCGTTTGAGCCGATGGACAACGGTCAATTCCTGGGCCAATTGGCGCAGTTCAGCACGGTCAGCGGTATTGAGTCACTCAATGCCGGATTTTCCGGGCTGTCATCCTCACTGCAAAATGAGCAGGCGTTGCAGGCGGCGAACCTGGTTGGGCATAAAGTGCTGGCCAGTACGGACGTTGGCTATCTTGCACCCGATGGCAGCATCTCGGGTGCGGTGGAACTCAGCTCCAGCGCCAGCAGCGTGCAGGTCGATATCACTGATATCAACGGTGAACTCATTCAGCGAATCGATCTTGGCGAGCAGCAGTCCGGCATGGTCCGGTTTACATGGGACGGGCGTGATAGCAAGGGCGAGGTTGCCGGTAGCGCTCACTACCTGGTGACCACACGTGTCGTTCGAGGTGCCAACGTTGAGAACGCAGAAACATTGCTGGAATCGAGCATCGAAAGTGTGACGCTCGGCCGATTCGGCCAGGGCATGACGCTCAATCTGCCAGGCGGCGATACCCTGCCGCTCAGTCAGGTCAGGCAAATTATCTAGAATTGAATCAGTAGTCAGGAGACAGAATCATGCCATTTGCAATAGCACTAAGCGGACTTAATGCGGCCTCTGCCGATCTGGGAGTTACCGCGAACAACGTTGCCAACGTCAACACGACCGGCTTCAAAATGTCGCGTGCTCAGTTCGCAGAAGTATTCGCGGTAGGCACACAAAGTGTCAGCTCCAGCGCGTCGGGAAGCGGTGTTCGCCTGTCGCGGATTTCACAGCAGTTTACGCAGGGCAATATCGACTTTACCGATAACGCGTTGGATCTGGCGATCGCCGGAGAAGGTTTTTTTGTATTGAGCGACAACGGCTCGCGTTTGTATTCTCGGGCTGGTGCATTTGGTGTAGACAATCAGGGCAACGTCGTAAACGCGCAGGGGCACAGGTTACAGGCCTATCCTTTCGCGGGTGCGGGCCTCTTTAACACGGGCACACCGCAGGACCTGCAGTTGACTACCGGTGCAAATCCACCGCAAGCGACCACCCGCGCAGCACTTGGACTGAATCTGCCGGCCAATGCTCCGGTACCGGCGAATCCGGTTTTCGACCCGTTGGATCCGAGTAGTTTCAACCACACGACGTCGGTCACCATTTACGACTCGCTGGGTGCCGCGCATACGGAAACGACCTATTTCATTAAAGACGCTGTTGCAAATACCTGGAATACTCAGGTCGAAATTGACGGCACGCCGATCGCCGGTGCGACCCAGATAGTTTTTGCCAACGACGGCTCGCTGGTGTCGCCAGCTGGTGGCTTGATGGCATTGGCCGCCTACACGCCGGCGACAGGTGCCGCCGATATCAACCTGACGCTCGATTTCGGTACGGCGACGCAGTTCGGTAATGCATTCGGTGTGAACTCCCTGTCGCAAGACGGTTTCACGACCGGACGACTGACTGGAGTGAGTGTCGATGCCGAGGGTGTGGTATTCGCCCGATTCACGAACGGCCAATCGACATCACTTGGCAAGCTCGCACTGGCGAACTTCGTTAATCCACAGGGTCTGCAACAACTTGGTGATACCAATTGGGGCGAGTCATTTAGCTCTGGTGACGCGCTGCTCGGCGAAGCGGGTACTGCGTCATTCGGTGATATCCAGTCCGGTGCTCTGGAAGCGTCGAACGTGGATCTGACCGCGCAGTTGGTGCAGATGATTACCGCACAACGAAACTTCCAGGCTAATGCGCAGATGATCTCGACAGCCGACACGGTAACGCAAACGGTAATCAACATTCGTTAATGAAGTTGAATTCAGGGAACGCTAATGGACGAAATGATTTATCTGGCAATGACCGGCGCAAAGCAAACGGAGTATGCGCAGGCCATTAACAGTAACAATCTGGCCAATATATCGACGACCGGGTTTCGAGCGGATCTGCATTCATTCAGCTCTGCACCAATCGAAGGTCCGGGCGTTGATTCGCGAATCAATGCGGTGGTCGAATCCTACGGCACCGATTTTTCACAGGGCGCGGTGGCTAGTACCGGGCGCGATCTGGATATTGCCATCCAGGGACCGGGATTCATCGCGATTCAGGCTGCCGACGGCACTGAAGCTTACACGCGCGCTGGTGATTTGCGCATCGGCTCAGGCGGTCTGCTGGAAACCGGATCCGGTCGACTGGTAATCGGTAACGCGGGTCCGGTAGCTATTCCACCCAACAGCAGTTTGCTGATTGGCAGCGATGGCACCGTCTCCGTGCAACCGATCGGGCAGGGACCGGAAACGCTGGCAACGGTCGATCGAATCAAACTGGTGGATCCCGACACGAGATTGTTGGCCAAGGGCGGCGACGGACTTTTTCGCTTACCGGATGATGAAATTGCCGACGCAAACGCCAGTGTTCGGCTGACATCGGGAGTGCTGGAACAAAGCAACGTGAATATCGCGAAGACGCTGGTCAACATGATCGAGCTGTCTCGCCAGTACGAAATGCAAGTCAACGTTATTAAGACTTCGAAGGAAAATGCAGACGCTGCAGCACACCTGATGCGCGTCAGCTAGTCAGGCCTGCAGGTGTTAGGAGAAAGAAATGAATCAAGCATTGTGGATAGCGAAAACCGGACTTGATGCACAGCAGACCCGAATGTCGGTTGTCTCGAACAACCTGGCCAACGTTAATACGACGGGTTTCAAGCAGGGCCGGGCCGTTTTCGAGGATCTGCTGTATCAAAACGTACGCCAGTCGGGAGGCCAGACATCGCAGGACACGGAACTGCCGTCCGGATTGAATCTTGGCACCGGTGTGCGAATTGTGGCGACCGAAAAACTATTCTCTCAGGGCAGCATGTTGCAGACGGGAAATGCACTCGATGTTGCCGTCAAGGGACGCGGTTTTTTCCAGATTTTGTTGCCAGACGGCAACCTGGCTTACTCACGTGACGGAACATTTCAACGCAATTCACAGGGTGAGCTCGTAACCGCCAGCGGTTACTCGATACAACCTTCGATCACGATACCGGACGGTGCGCAGAGCATTACGATCGGCACCGACGGCGTGGTCTCCGTGCAACTGGCCGGTCAGGCAGCACCCTCACAAGTGGGCAACCTTGAGACCGTGGACTTCATCAATCCGGTTGGTCTGCAGCCGATCGGTGAAAATCTCTACATCGAGACAGCATCCAGTGGCACGGCGCAAGCAGGTACACCGGGCCTGAATGGTTTTGGTTCGCTGGTACAGGGCGCTCTGGAAGGATCGAATGTGAACGTGGTATCGGAACTGGTGAATATGATCGAGACGCAGCGTGCGTATGAGATGAACTCGAAAGCCATCTCGACCAACGATCAAATGATGCAATACCTGAATAACAACATCTAACGGATGGCAAAGACGATGACTAACAGATTGCGACAGGCAGGCGCGGCGATAACGATATTCGTTACTTTGTCACTCGGTGCATGCAGCACACCAATCGTGCTGGAGGAAAGCTACCTGCCACCGACGCCGATTCAACAATTCTATGAACGACCCAGTAGCGGCGCTATATACCAGTCGGGCGCAGAGGTTCGTCTGTTCGAAGATCTGAAGGCAGGCCGGGTTGGCGATATTCTTACCGTGCACCTGGTCGAGCAAACGGCGGCGTCAAAAAATGCCAATACCAAGACATCGAAGTCGACCGAGGCAACGATGACCAATCCGACAATTTTTGGTCGGCCCATCACCCGGGGCGGTATACCGCTGTTCGACGGCAGCCTGAGCGGTGAGCATGATTTCGATGGCAGCGGTGAAAGTAGCCAGAGCAATAGTCTGCAGGGCGATATTACTGTCACGGTCGTTGAACGACTGCAAAACGGAAACCTGCGCATCCGTGGCGAGAAGTGGGTGACGCTCAATCAGGGCAAAGAGTTTATTCAACTGTCCGGGATCATTCGTCCGTATGACATCGGACCCGGCAATTCGGTGCTATCCAGCAAGGTAGCGAATGCACGCATCACCTATAGCAGCAAAGGCGTGCTGGCAGCAGCTAACCGGATGGGCTTTATTTCACGATTTTTTCAATCGATCCTTCATCCATTTTGAGGTTGTTGCCATGATGCCGGACAAGAATATCCAAAAACTCACGTGCTGGTTCGTGTTCGCCGCCGTTTTGTTGCTGAGCAGCAACGCGTACGCGGAGCGTGTCAAGGATCTGGCGAGTGTCGCCGGAGTCAGAAACAACCAACTGGCGGGTTATGGAATCGTTGTGGGTCTGGCTGGCACAGGCGATCAAACCAGTCAGACGCCATTCACGGTGCAAAGCATCGTCAACATGCTGACACAATTCGGTATCACGGTGCCCCCAGGGACGAACCTGCAACTCAAGAACGTCGCCGCCGTTTCCATCTACGCCGATTTACCGGCCTTTAGTAAGCCCGGACAAAAAATTGATGTAACGGTAGCCTCGATCGGTAACGCCAAAAGCATCCGTGGCGGTAGCTTATTGATGGCGCCCCTGCGCGGGGCCGATGGCAATGTCTACGCGATCGCCCAGGGCAATCTCGTCGTTGGAGGCTTTGGCGCAACGGGCAATGACGGTTCACGTGTGACCGTTAACATTCCAAGTACCGGCCGGATTCCGAACGGTGCCACGGTCGAACGTACCGTAGCAACAGACTTTCACTCACGAGAATTCATTGTACTGAACCTGCACAGCCCCGATTTCACGACTTCACATCGCCTGGCCGAGCAAATTAACAAATCGATAGGCGAGGGAACCGCGCTGGCGATCGATGCAGTTTCTGTCAATATTCGCCCGCCACAAGATCCTATGCACCGCACCTCGTTTTTGGCACATCTCGAGAATCTGGAAGTTTCTCCCGGCAGCGCATCGGCGCGGGTAATTATTAACTCGCGAACCGGAACCGTTGTAATTGGGTCAAACGTGCGTGTAACCGCTGCTGCTGTTTCGCACGGTTCATTGGTCGTCACCATCAGCGAACAGCCCTTCGCGAGCCAACCGGTCGCACCGTTCTCGGATGCCGGTGAAACGGTAGTGCTGCCGAATTCGGAGGTATCCATTGAACAGGAGGAGTCGAGCATGTTCCTCTTTAAGCCGGGCGCAAGTCTGGAAGAGATCGTGCAGGCTGTGAATCGTGTCGGCGCGGCTCCGGGCGATCTGGTGGCAATTCTTGAAGCACTAAAACAGGCGGGGGCCTTACGGGCCGAGCTGATCGTGATCTGAGAATGAGACCATGACGACCGCAATCACGGACTTCACACAATTCTCCACGCTCCGTGCGGGTGCCGAGGAGAATGATCCGGCCGTGCTGCGGGAAGTTGCAGGTCAGTTCGAAGCGCTTTTCATGCAAACCATACTGAAAAACATGCGCGCGAGTGAACTCGCGGATCCTCTGTTTGGTGACAGCGATCAGCATGAGATGTATCAGGGCATGATGGACCAGCAACTTGCGCTGGAGATGTCGAGTGGCCGCGGTATCGGCCTGGCGGATATGCTGGTGCGGCAATTGGGTGGTGAATCGGGCAATGTGCCCGCGACGCGAGAGAGTTTTTCCGTATCCGCGCCACCGCGTGTCTCAGAAAACCATAATGCGCCGATGTGGGCGAGTCCCGATGCATTCGTTCGCGACCTCTGGCCGCATGTGGAACGCGTCTCCAGGGAGTTGCATATTGCACCGGAAGCCTTGCTAGCGCAGGCGGCACTGGAAACCGGTTGGGGAGAGCACGTTATGGAACGCTCCGACGGTGCGAGCAGCTACAACCTGTTTGGCATCAAAGCGGGCCGCGACTGGACCGGTAGCAGCGTCGCGCGACCAACACTTGAGTACACCGATGGTATTGCCCGGCGATCCGTCGAACGATTTAAGGCCTATCCCGATATCGCAGCGACCTTCGATGATTATGTCGATTTGATCGCCCAAAACCCGCGCTATGAAAGCGTGAGCGGTCACGGTGCCGATACCTCAGGATTTGCTACAGCGCTGCAGGAGGCAGGCTATGCCACCGATCCATTTTACGCCCGCAAAATTGACGGGGTCGTGCAAGGCGAAACGATGCAGGCAGCACTGAGTGGCCTAAAGATTGACGCGGGTACGCCGATAAGTACAGACCGCAGGTCGGCTGCGTCGCAATGAGTTACGTAGACGTCAGGGAAATTCAATGCCAGATTTATTGAGAACCAGTTTATCCGGAATGCAGGCCTTTCAGCGTGCGCTGGAAATAACCGGGCACAACATCGCCAACGCAAACACGCCGGGATACAGCCGCCAGGTGGCTGAGTTTACATCTCGTCCCGGCGTAAACAACGGAGTTGGCTTCATCGGTTCCGGCACGCAAATTTCGGCGATAAAACGTATTTACGACACATTGCTTGGGCAGCAACTGAATACTGCGACGACAAGCTTTTCGCGTTTCGACGCAATAAATTCCTTGTCGAGTCGCCTGGATTCATTGCTCGCAGATCCGAACACGGGGTTGAATAAGGGTCTGCAGTCATTCTTCAGTGCAGTGCAGGACGTATCGAACGATCCTGGCTCTGTCACGGCCCGCCAGGTTCTATTAGGTGAAGCGGATGGCATCGTGCAACGTTTTCGTGCAATTGATCAGCGGCTTGCGGAGACGGAAACTGAGATCAATCAGCGCGTCGTGCAATCCGTTGAAGATATCAATTTTTTTGCCCGGGCAATTGCCGATTTGAACACCAAAATTTCACGATCGGGAGGTCCCGGTGATCCGCAACCCAACGACCTTCTGGATCAGCGCGACACATTGGTCCGCAAACTGGCAGAACAAGTATCCGTTAGTACGGCGAAGCAGGATGACGGCTCTTTGAGCATCTTTATCGGCTCGGGCCAGTCTTTGGTCATTGGCTCGGAAGCGAGAGAGCTTGCAGCGCAAGGTAGCAACTTCGACCCGACCCGGCTCGAGGTCGTTTACAAGGGGGTCGCTGGCAATTCACGACTCGATACCAACCTTGTTGGTGGCACTTTGGGCGGCCTGCTCGATTTTCGCAGTCAAATGCTGGATCCCACTCGGCAGTCATTAGGCAAGACAGCGGTTGCTTTCGCACAAAGTTTTAATTCTCAGCACGCGGCAGGCATGGACCTGCGCAATGCATTGGGAGGCGACTTCTTCGGAATCGGTGCACCAACGACCCTGGTGTCCGGAGCGAATACAGGAAGTGGTACAACCGTGGCATCTGTTACCGATATTTCGGCGATGACGGGTGAAGATTACGTCCTGAGCTACGACGGTGCCAGCTACAGTCTGACTCGCTCCCTTACCGGCGAGGCCGTGCCCTTGAGCGGTACGGGCACAGCGGCCTCGCCGTTTACGGCGGAGGGAATAAGCATAGTGGTGGGTGGCGCACCAGCGGCTGGTGATCAGGTCATGATTCGTCCTGCCCGTGACGCTGCGTCTTCTCTAAGTGTGGTGATTACCGACCCGCAAGCCATTGCCATGGCAGCACCGACACGCACGTCGCGCGCACTCAGCAACTTAGGTGATGCCTCGATTAGTGGCCCGACGACAATTGATGCCAGCGATCCGGCATTTCTTTCCGGTGCGGTTATTGAGTTCACCGGACCGTCAACGTATACGATCAATGGTGCTGGCGCATTCGCCTATACGGATGGCGCGCCGATCACGATAAACGGCTCGGAGTTCACGATCAGTGGCGCACCGCAGGTCGGTGACCAATTTACGCTCGAAGCAAACCTCGGCGCATCCGGTGATAACGGTAATGGACGGTTGCTCAGCGACGTACAAACCGCGGGGCTAATGGATGGCGGGAGCATCAGCATCATCGAGAATTACGGACAACTGGTCGCCGGCGTCGGAAGCGCTACCCGCCAGGTACAGTCAAATGTAGATGCGCAGGGTGTCGTACTGAATAACATTGAAAATGCTCAGTTGTCGCGGTCCGGCGTCAATGTGGATGAAGAGGCGGCGAACCTGATCCGTTTTCAACAGGCGTACCAGGCCGCGGCTCAGGTAGTGGCCGTTGCCGGCACGCTGTTCGACAGTCTGATTAACGCGACCAGGAGATAGGCGTGCGAATTTCCACAATGGGTATGTTTCGTCAGGGACTGAACTCAATGCAGGAGCTGCAGTCCTTAGCTGCCCGAACGCAGGAACAGATCGCCACCGGCCGACGAATCCTGTCGCCTTCCGATGATCCGGTCTCTGCGTCACGCGCGTTGAAACTGCGCGACTCGCTGTCGCGTTTTGACCAGTTTGATCGCAATAGCAACATGGCGACGTCCCGATTGCAGGATGAAGAGGTGGCGTTGAAGGGCGTGAATGACGTTTTGCAACGCGTGCGAGAGCTTGCACTGCAAGCCAATAATGCAACGCAGAGTAGCGAATCCCGATCAATGATTGCTATCGAGATGCGTCAGCACCTTGATGAGCTTGTACGGCTGGCTAACCAAAAGGACGGTAATGGTCGATTCTTGTTTGCCGGTAATCTTGATGAGACAACTCCGGTAGTGGTGAGCGCCGGTAGCTATGCTTACAATGGCGATCAGGGGCAAAGACAGATTCAGATCGGTGAAACGCGCTCAGTAGCGGATAGCGATTCGGGCGCAGACGTGTTTTTCCAGATACGGCAAGGTAACGGCACGTTCGTTGTCGATACGCCCCTCACGAATACAGGATCCGGAGTGGTTGGAAATGGCAGCGTAGTCGATCCCTCTCAATACGATGGCGCTCCGTACACAGTACGTTTTATCGATCCGGCGAACTACGAAGTGCTCGACGCATCGAACGCGGTGATCGCGGCCGGCGGCTACTCGCCCGGTGAATCGATTGGTTTTCGGGGCATAGAGTTTTCCATCAAGGGTAGTCCGGCGGCCGGAGACGAATTTGTCGCCTCGGCAAGTCGCCAGCAAGACGTATTCACCAGTGTTCAACAATTGATCGCAGCCGTCGAAACAAGCTCTAACGACGAGGTTTCCCGCGCCGAGATGAATAATGGCATAAACAGGGGTCTGGAGAATATTGACCAGGCGATTGGCCGGATTCTGACAGTACGAACACAAGTCGGTACGCGGTTGACGGCGATAGAGAACCAGGCAGATGCCAACGACGGCTTTGCGCTGACACTGCACGAGATGATCGGCGAACTCGAGGACCTCGATTATGCGGAGGCGTTGTCGCGTTTGAGCTTTGAGTTAGGTGTGCTGGAAGCGGCTCAGCAATCCTTCGTCCGAACGCAAAGCCTGTCGCTATTCAATTTCCTGCGGTGATTTCGCACGCTATTCAGAGCGTGAACGCCCCAGTGCGGTACACATCACAGTTTCGCAATCAAGGGCTAAAGATTTAGCGAAGCCTGTCGGTGCGGCTCGCCCGATGCGTCGCATTTCTACAAAAAAACTCTCAAGAATTTCGGACAGCCACCGATAACCACTGTGAACGGCGGTCTTGAATGGATATTCGTGGCCCCAGACAAAGACTACCGGCGGCAAGAGCAGACCGGCATTTTTATTAACCAGGAGTAGGAAAATGGCACTGACTATAAATACCAACGTTGCATCGCTTAACGCGCAACGAAATTTAGGTCGTTCGCAAGGTTTGCTTAACCAGTCACTTGAAAGACTGTCAACGGGCCTGCGAATTAACAGCGCAAAGGATGATGCGGCAGGTCTCGCAATTTCCGAGCGCTTCACAACGCAAATACGAGGACTTAATCAGGCGGTTCGTAACGCTAATGATGGTATCTCTCTTGCACAGACGGCTGAGGGAGCACTGGGTGAGCTGACGAACAACTTGCAGCGAATTCGCGAACTGGCTGTGCAATCGGCCAACGCCACGAACTCGTCGTCGGATCGGGCAGCACTCGATCAGGAAGTTCAGCAACGTCTGGCAGAGATCGATCGTATTGCGACGCAGACGGCGTTTAACGATCAGACACTGCTCGACGGTTCCTTCGGTAACGCGGCCTTCCAGGTTGGCGCTAACGTTGGCCAGACCATTAGTGTCACCTTGAACACGAGCTTGCGTACTCTGAGCATTGGTAAGACAGCGGACTATGTCGGTGGCACAACGTTCGATAACACACTTGCTGTTGGACAGCAGGCCACAGGTGTGGATGGAAGCGCGATTGGGTCCGGTGAACTGACGATCGCGATTGGAGCCGGTCAAGCTAGTGCTGTAGTTGCTTCAGTCGCTGAAGGTGCTGCTGCAGGCCTGACCGCAAGTAGTGCACAAGCCAAGGCGAAGGCGCTTAACTCATCGGGAATATCCGGGCTCACGGCTACAGCGAATACTACAGCGGTATTTGATTTCGCCACAGTCGACGATGCAGCATACAACCTGACGATTAACGGCCAGGCGATTTATACGGCACGTGACTTCTCGACAACGAACCTGACCGGCACGGATTTTGTGACGGCGATCAATTCCAATGGTTCGGCAACGGGCGTGACGGCTTCATTCGATAGCGCCAACAATCGCGTGACCTTAAGCGCAGCTGACGGTCGCGACATCATCATCGCAGAAGATGATGGCGGTGTTGCTACAAACGTTGGTCTGGGTGTAACTGATGACACGTTGAACAACAGTGTCAATGACGGGCTCGATCTTACGGCCAATGCAACCGCTACCGCTGTGGGCTCAATTCGCCTTACGGCGTCAGAGCAGCTGGTTATCGGTGGTACAACCCCGGCCCGAATCGGCTTCACCGGAACGACTTTGGCACTTGGCGCATCGGCATTGAACACAGCCGCCGTCACCACCGTTGCTAACGCCAACACGACGATCAATCGCGTCGATGCTGCCCTCAACTCGGTCAGCAGCCTGCGCAGTCAGTTTGGTGCTATCCAGAACCGTTTTGAATCCACTATAGCCAACCTGCAGTCAGTCAGCGAAAACCTGGCGGCAGCACGAGGCCGGATTCAGGATGCGGATTTTGCGGCAGAAACAGCGGCGTTGACCAAGGCACAAATTCTGCAACAGGCCGGTGTATCGGTTCTGGCGCAGGCCAATGCTCAACCGCAGCTCGCACTAAGCTTGCTGCAGTAAGAGTAAATTGAGAAGTAGTATCTCGATAAAAGGGCGGCATGGAAGCCGCCCAGTCGAGTTACAGGAAGCTCGATATGTCTCAGCAAAGTAACACGATTGTTTTACCGATCATGAATCTGGGCACTGCGCACGCGACAGCACCCCGTGAATCGCAACGCGGCAATCAATCAAGGCAAGCGACGCAACATAGCGGCAAGCAAGCGTCGACAACCGGCCAGGTATTGCCGTTGCATACACCGCGCGAAGATAGCGATGCACGCAAGTCGCATGAGAATCCGGCCATTGAGAAAATCGTAGAGGAACTCAACGCAATATCTCTGAGTATTGGTCGTGATCTCAGGTTCCAGGTGAACCTGAAGACAGGAAAATCCGTGATACAGGTTCTGGATACCGATACCGGCGAAATCATTCGGCAAATTCCGGCTGAAAAAGTATCCAGCTATTTGCAGTCGGAAGGCAAATTGGCAATTCGCTTGTTCGATGAGCACGTATGAAGTGATCGCAAAGGGTGCCGGCAGTATTTGGCACGTTTCTTGTAAGTCACTGTGGTATCTCCGCAAACCGACGCATTGAGAGACAGACATGGCAAGCATCATTTCAACGGGTATTGGATCCGGACTGGATATTTCCGGAATAGTGCAGCAACTTGTTGCGGCAGAGGGTCAACCGGTGGTAGCGCGACTAGGACAACAGGAAGCACGGGTACAGGCCAAGCTGTCGGCCTTTGGTGTTTTGAAGTCATCCCTGTCTGAATTTCGAGAAGCGCTCGACAGTTTACGCGACATCGACAGCTTTCTTGCGCGCAAAGCAAGTTCGGCAGAAGGTGCTCCCTATTCAGTAAGCGCCGACGGTACTGCGTCTCCCGGTAAGTATTCGGTTGAGGTCGTGCAGCTGGCAGAGGCTCAGAAACTGACTTCCGGCGTGTTCGCCGAATCCACAACCATCGTTGGTACCGGGACCTTGCAAATAACGGTTGGCACCGAAACGTTCGGAATCGTTGTCGACAGCACTAACAACACACTCGCCGGCATTCGGGACGCAATAAACGCTGCGGCCGATAACGCCGGCGTCAGTGCATCGATCGTGAATGCGGATTCGGGAAGCTACCTCATCTTGTCCGGTGACAACGTCGGTAGTGCCAATTCCATAACGGTCACACAGAGTGGTGGTGACGGTGGACTGGCGGCGCTTGAATACGATCCACCGAACCTTTTGACATCACTCACGGAATCGACCGCCGCACAGGATTCATTGATACGCATCGATGGGTTCGATGTGGCCGGAACTTCCAATACGATTACCGGTGCCGTTCAGGGCGTGACGATCAATTTGCTGACCGCTGATCCAGGCACAACCGCAGAGCTGACTGTGGCGAACGATGAGGTTGCCGCACGCAAATCGGTTGACGAATTCGTCAACAGCTACAACAACCTGGTCGACGTTTTCGGCGAACTCGCCAGCTACGACTCGGAAACGCAGGTGGCTGGTCCGTTGTTCGGCGATACCACGCTGCGCGCGATTCAAAGCCAGGTCAGGCGTGAATTGAGCAATGTCGTTTCTGACATTGATGCCAGCTTTTCCACGTTGAGTGAAGTCGGTATCGCCTTGCAGCTTGACGGCAAGCTCACGGTAGACGGCAGCAAGCTAACGGCTATCATGACTGATGACTTTGGTCAGCTTGGACAGCTGTTTTCCGCGACGGATGGCTACGCTGTTCGAATATACGATGTCGTTGACAGCTATTTGTCGAGCGACGGTGTGCTGGAGGCTCGGGAAGATGGCCTCAATGATCAGATAGAACGTATTACCGACGATCGGACTTCGTTAGGGCAGCGGCTTACCTCTCTGGAGTCGCGTCTTACGCGGCAATTCAATGCGATGGACGCTTTGCTCGGTCAGCTCAGTTCGACCAGCAATTTCCTTTCTCAGCAACTTGCGAGTTTGCCGGGATTCACGACAAACAGAAACAACAACTAATCACGGAACGGAACATGATGAATACAGGCAGTCCGGCAGCGGCACGGGAATACCAGCAAATCAGCGTCAGCAGTGAAGTTGAGGAGGCAACCCCTCATCGATTGATTCAGCTGCTGATGGAGCGCGTACTGACCAAAATCGCCTTGGCACGCGGTCATATGGAGTGCGAATCAGTGGCCGAAAAAGGGGCGCATATTGGTGATGCGATTGACATCATTTGCGGTTTGCAAGCGAGCCTGAATCACAAACCGGACGCGAAGATCGCCGGAAACTTTGATGCTTTGTACGAATATATGATGAAGCGTTTGACCGAAGCCAATTTCAAGAACGATCCGGCGATGCTGGACGAGGTATCGGGATTGATGCGTGAACTCAAAGAGGCTTGGGATGCAATCTCCTCCGAGGTCAACGAGTAACTAAATAATAGTGCGATAACGGAGAGTAATTATGCTGGCTGCGCCTTCAAGTACAGAAAAAGGTCGCCATTCGTGTGAACAGATCGAAACGCGAATGCAAGAGATCGAGCGCCTGGCTGACGCTGGTGACTGGGAGAAAATTGAGTTGCTCCTGCACGGACTGCCGGGCCTTATTGCGAGAATTCCAGAACAGGAACGTCGCAAGATTCTGTTGGACATAAAGGGTCATGTTGATCACATTAGCGAACGCGCGCTCGTGCATCAGGAGTCCATCGGGGAGGAGCTGACGACGATACGCACCGGGCGGCGGGCGGCGGCCAGCTACGAAGCCACCCGGAGCCTTGCGCGGGAGATCTGATCTTCCTGAGGGTTATTTTATATATTGCGTGTAAGGTGATGATTCTTGTGACGTCCATCACAATCGCATCGCCGCAAACTGTCTAGAATGATTGCCACCTGAGAAACTGCTTTTACATAACGCAAATGAAGGTCGCAGGCATGGTGGAAATGACTCCAACGACAAGCAAGGTATTGGTTCTGGATACAAATTCAGAACGTTCTGCCGAGCTTAGCAATCGCCTCAGCTTCATGAACTACGACCCGGTCGTCGCAGATGCCAGCGATTCAATAGAAAAGATTGCATCGCAGCCGGGTATAGCAATGATGGTCGGCGAGACGGGATCCAGCAAGAAACTAAGTCGCGCGTTGCAATTACTGTCCAAAAAACAACCCCACCTACCGATATTGTTGCTGGATAACGATGCAAATATCGGTGAATTTTCGCAAGACCGCCTGGCGCGCCCTGTTTGGAAAATCGACATGCCGCTTCGGCATTCGCAGGTCGATCGACTATTACGTCGTGCAGGACGCTATTCGGGCGAAGAGAAACGGCAACGCATTACCGGAAGCTCACGTCCCATCAGGCACATCCGGGAGCTAATCGAGCAGGTCGCTGATTTCGATACAACAGTCCTCGTAACCGGGGAATCCGGCACCGGGAAGGAGCTGGTCGCTCGCACAATTCACGACTTATCTGACAGGGCCGACAGGCCATTCGTACCGGTCAACTGTGGCGCCATACCGGCGGACTTGCTTGAAAGCGAATTGTTCGGGCATGAGAAGGGCGCATTTACCGGCGCCATTAATACGCGGGCAGGGCGCTTTGAGTTGGCCGAAGGTGGCACCCTGTTTCTTGACGAAATCGGCGACATGAGTTTACCCATGCAGGTCAAGTTACTGCGGGTATTACAGGAAAAGTGTTTCCAGCGCGTTGGCAGCAATAAAGTTCAGACTTCAAATGTGAGAATCGTTGCGGCGACTCATTGCGACCTGCCGGCAGCCGTTGAACGAGAAGACTTTCGCAAAGATCTTTTCTATCGTCTGAACGTGTTCCCGATCGAAATGCCGTGCTTGCGAAAACGCTCCAGCGATCTACCGGATTTGCTGGATGAGTTGCTCCTGCAGCATCAGGGCGAGGGCAACAGCGAGCTGCGTGTCAGTCCCGCTGCCTTGCAAGCGCTCGCGGGCTACTCGTGGCCTGGCAATATTCGTGAGCTCTCCAACCTGGTTGAAAGGCTGGCGATATTGCATCCAAACGGCGAGATCTCGTTGGAGGATTTGCCAGCGAAGTATCGCGAAACCCACAATGAGGTCGATGACGAGGTCGAACCGCTGCCAGTGACCAATCGGAATCTAAAAGCGCATCTACAAGCCGTCGAACGCGACCTGATCAAAAAAGCGATGTCGTCCTGTCACGGTGTGGTCGCCAAAGCAGCACGTCTTCTGTCGATGCAACGCACCACACTGGTTGAGAAACTATCCCGTTACGAGATTCACTCGTAAGAAACGCGCAAGCCCGGCTGATCTGCCTTTGCCAATAATCCGTCAGAATATTGACGTTTGACGAATAGCCCTAATCTCCTAAGTCATTGAATAATAAATAGATAGCGTTTTGGCACGCATCTTGCTTATTCATACTCAACGACGTGAATTACTGAAGGAGAATTATTTTGGCGACGACGAGCAGCGAACCCGCAGGGCGTTCCTATGAGCTGATTAACCAGCGGTCTTGTCTGTTGGATGCGTCCTATATCGGATTGCAGGATCAAGTCGATACATTGACGCAGGAGCTGAAGATTTCGAAGCTCGCGCGACATCGCGAGTTTGTCGAAAGAGAACGGCTTGGGAACCGCATGATGGGCGCTATGGAGGCCTTGCCCGGCGCTGTGCTCGTAATAGACGGCGGCGGCATCGTACGGGAGACGAACAACAAAGCGAATAAGTTGTTAAACCAGCCGCTGTTGGGTTGTTCCTGGTCGGAAATAGCGCGCCGCGAATTTTGCACGACTGACGCGACAGATGGCGATCTGCGACTGCATGATGGACGGTGGTTCAATCTTTCCCGGCGATCGCTGGGAACGGAGCCCGGTGAAATTTTGTTACTGACCGACGTGAGCGAAAGTCGCCAATTGGCGGAGCTCCTGCAGCGTCGTGAGCGACTGTCCTCAATAGGCGAAATGACCGCGTCACTTGCGCACCAGATTCGAACACCACTGACTTCGGCATTACTTTATGTCGGTCAAATTGGATCCGGACTGCAGGACGAGAAAGTACTGGCGAAAAAAGTCAGTGAGCGTTTGCATGAACTGGTTCGGATGGTCGACGACATGCTGATTTACGCAGGCGGCACGCGACGCAGCGGTGAGACGTTCGGAGTCAGTGAATTGTTTCACGACATTCTCGATTCAATAGAACCACGCAAAGATGACAAAGCGCTCAACATAGCGGCGTTACGCAGCGAATTAACGGTCACAGGAAACCGTGACGCCATTCGCGGCGCGCTGAGTAACCTTATTGACAATGCACGGCAGGCCTGCGGTGACAAAGTTCGGATTGAGCTCGGTGCGGAGCTGATAAAAGGCAGAGTATGCCTGGCAGTCAGCGACAATGGGCACGGCATCAAGGCGGAAATCCAGCAGAAAATTTTCGAGCCATTTTTTACGACCCGCCCTCAGGGTACCGGGTTAGGTCTGGCTGTCGTTCGTGCGGTCGCCGAAGCGCATGACGGTGAAGTCCTCGTCGATTCGGGTACGCACGGATCGACATTTGCATTGTGTTTGCCGGCCGGTGGAGAAAATTAATGAGCCATGCGGCCGTACTCATCGTCGAAGATGACGCCATTTTGCGTGATGCCTTGCTGGACACCTTAGGGGAAGGAGATCACCCGGTATTTGCGGCTGGCAGCGGTCGCGAGGCGTTGGAAATACTCAAATGCGAAGACATCGGTCTGGTGGTCAGTGACATCCAAATGGATCCAATGGACGGCAACGAACTGCTCGGCAAAATTCGCGAGCAACATCCGGCGTTGCCTGCGGTCTTGATGACTGCGTACGGCACTATCGAAAGCGCCGTCGATGTCATGCGAAACGGAGCCGTCGACTTCCTGGTGAAGCCATTTCAGATTGATGAACTTAAGACGATCGTTGACCGGCATCTGAAGGAACTACCGAGCAGTGGCCAGCCGGTGGCAGCCGACGTCAGGACAGTCGAACTCTTGCGGGTGGCGCAGCGCGTGGCCAGATCGGACGCCACGATTACTATCAGCGGCGAAAGCGGTTGTGGCAAGGAAGTGATCGCTCGTTATATTCACCAGAATTCAGCACGCAGTGACTCGCCATTCATCGCAATTAATTGCGCGGCGATTCCGGAAAATATGCTCGAGGCCGTATTGTTCGGCTACGAAAAAGGCTCGTTTACCGGCGCGAGTAGCGCACACCCTGGAAAATTCGAACAAGCACAAGGCGGTACGTTGCTGCTTGACGAGATTTCCGAGATGGATCTCGGTTTACAGGCGAAACTGCTCAGAGTGATACAGGAAAAAGAGGTTGAGCGTATCGGTGGCCGCAAGCTGATCTCCCTCAACGTGAGGGTTCTCGCGACCACAAACCGGGACCTGCGCCAGCGGGTCTCGGATGGAGAATTCCGGGAAGATCTTTACTACCGACTGAATGTATTTCCGTTACACATACCACCGTTGCGTGAACGCAAAGGCGACGTATTGCCGCTCGCACTACTCGCCGTTAGAAAACATACGCCCGCGGATACGACTTTGCCAACGCTATCGGGCAGTGCCGAGGAAAAGCTTCTCGCGCATGAGTGGCCCGGCAATGTTCGAGAACTTGAAAACGCTATTCAACGCACATTGATCATGTTGCAGGGCAAGGAGATTTCGGCAACGGACCTCGTTCTTGAAGACGATAATCACGGTCCAGTGGATGCGCTCAATCCACCAACAGGCCTGCAGGACGATTTAAAGGTGCGTGAATACCAATTAATTATTGACGCGATAAATACAAAGAATGCAACTCGCGTCGACGTCGCTAAGTCGCTGGGAATCAGTCCCAGGACGTTGCGTTACAAGCTGGCACGAATGCGTGAAGAGGGATTTATTGACGCCAATTCAGCTTCGGACACGCGAACAGAAACGGTAGGAACTCACTAATGGAACCCATCAATACAGTCCAGCTTCTGAATCAGATTCGAGCGCTGAACGCAGAATTGCAGGTGCCTGCGACCAGCACGCCGCAACCAATGGACGGGCCGAAATTTGGTGAGTTGTTGAAAAACACGCTCGATTCAGTCAACGAAACACAGCAAGCATCGAAACAAATGAAGACGGGATTCGAAAATGGCACCGGTGATGCGAGCTTGGTCGAGGTAATGGTTGCCTCACAGAAGGCGGATTTGTCATTCAGAGCGATGACGGAAGTTCGCAACAAACTGATTACCGCTTACCAGGAAATAATGAACATGCCTGTGTAAGGCAATAAGAAACTTAGGGATTGGAATTGAATCATGGAGAATCAGGCAGTTATCGAATCAACAGCAACACCGATCAGCAATTTAAGTTTGAGCGGTGTTGCTCGCATACCGGCAGTTCGGCAGGTGTTGTTGCTACTCGGAGTCGCAGCGGCCGTTGCTGCCGGCTTCGCGGTGGTGCTTTGGTCGCAGTCACCGGCGTACACACAGCTTTATAGCGATTTGGATACGGCAGATGCTGCCCAGGTCGCTGAGGCGCTCCGCGGTGCCGGTATTGAATATGACCTGGATACCCGGTCCGGGGTTGTGCTGGTCGCGGAGTCCCGCATCCACGACGCAAGGCTCGAACTGGCTTCGCAGGGCTTACCGCAGGGTAGCAGTGCCGGCATGGACATGTTGCAGGACCAATCGAGTTTTGGCGTCAGCCAGTTCATGGAGAGCGCACGTTATCAGCACGCTCTGGAAGCCGAGTTGGCGCAAACGATTTCGCACATTGGAGCAGTTCGGGATGCTCGAGTACACCTCGCAACACCGAAGCAATCTGCGTTTATTCGCAGCAAGAGCAATGGCAGTGCGTCAGTGCTACTGGAGCTTTATCGGGGCCGGGAACTCGAACCCGATCAGGCATCCGCGATCGTACATCTCGTCGCCGCAAGCGTGGCCAATGTATCGACAAGCGATGTGACGCTGATCGATCAAAACGGTCGCCTTCTTAGCGCGGCGGGCAGCCCGATGGTTGACGCACAGGTGAACAGCCAGTTCAAACACGCGCAACGTCTTGAGGAATTGTATAAGCGACGCATTGAGGATCTGTTAACGCCACTGGTCGGACCGGGCCGTGTTAAGGCGGAGGTTGTAGCGAAACTCGATTTCACGGTAACGGAAGAAACGCGTGAGTCGTTCAATCCCTCACAGTCAGCGATTCGCAGCGAGCAAATCAGCGAACAGCAGCGCCGTGGCAGCGGTTCGGCCGCGCAGGGCGTGCCGGGAGCGCTCAGTAATCAACCGCCGGAGACAGGCGGTGTCAGTTCGTCAGCCGGAGCGAATGTGGCGAGTAGCGATGGTGCTGCGCTGGACTCTACGAAGAGCAGTACCCGCAATTTCGAACTCGATCGCACGATCAGTCGCATCCGCCCGGAACAGGGACAAATTCAAAAGCTGTCAGTGGCCGTTCTTGTCGATGACAGCCCGCAGGATGGAAGTGATACGGGCCAGCCGACGCTAAGTGACGCAGACATTGAGCAATACGGAGCGCTTGTAAAAGAGGCCGTTGGTTTCGATGAGGTTCGCGGTGACACGGTGATCGTAATGAAAGCGCCGTTTCGTGCGATACCCGAAGGTCCGGCCGCAGAAGAGCCGAAGTTTTGGGAAAAACCCGGGCTGATGGATACGGCCAAACTCGCCCTGGGTACTGCGTTGGTGCTGGCACTGGCATTTGGCCTGGTTCGCCCGATGTTGCGGGGCCTGATCAGCAGCCATGCTGCGGGCGGTCAATATCTGGCGGCCGGTGGGGTACTAATGGGGGCAGAGGCGGGACAGGTATCCGCTGGGCAAATGTCGCTCCCCGTACCTAATTTCGACGAGAAAGTAGCGGCGGCAAAAAACATAACAGGCAACGATCCGGCGCGTGTTGCGCAGATCGTCAGCAAATGGGTGAAGACCGGTGAGTGATACCGAAGACGGCATGACTGGTACTCAAAACGCCGCGTTGCTGCTGATGACACTCGGCGAAGCCGAGGCATCAGAAGTTCTCAAGTTTATGGACGCGAAGGAGGTGCAGCTTCTCGGTACCGCGATGGCGACACTGGACAAGGTATCAAAGAATGATGCAGATCAGGTGCTGGATTTTTTTATCACCGCCGTCGAAGATCCGGACAATTTTGCAGTTGGAACAGAAACGTACGTTCGAAATGTGCTGAGTAACGCGTTTGGCGCTGGCAAAGCGAACGCATTTATCGATCGAATAATGACCGGATCGGGCGCCAAGGGTCTTGATGCGTTGAAGTGGATGAGCTCTGCGGAAGTGGTCGAAATCATTGATGATGAGCACCCGCAAATTGTAGCGATCATCGTCGCTTATCTCGATAGCGAGCAGGCCGCTCAGGTGCTGCAATTATTGCCGGAAGAAAAACGGCCCGAAGTCGTCATGCGAATTGCACGCCTCAGCGATATTCAACAGAGTGCATTGGCCGAAATCGAACATCTCATTGCCAGCAAGTCGAGAGGTGAGGACCTCAGTGGTTCCGAAACGGTTGGCGGCGATAAGGTTGCTGCGGATATTGTCAACGCACTGGGCCCCGTCGATGGTGACGCGGTGCTGGAGAAAATCAAGGAAGAGAACGAAGCGCTGTCCATTCGCATCGAAGAAAAGATGTTTGTCTTCGAGACCTTGCTCAAAGTCGACGACCGCGGAATCCAGACTTTGTTGCGCGAAGTTTCCAATGACCTGCTGGTCGTCGCACTGAAAGGGTGCGACCCGGAGATTAGTGACAAAGTCCTGAGCAACATGTCGAAGCGAGCCGGTACTCTGTTACGTGAAGACATGGAAGCACGTGGACCCATCCGACTCAGCGAAGTCGAAGAATCACAAAAGGAAATCCTCGATGCGCTAAGGCGACTCGCCGATGCGGGCGACATTCAACTTGGTCAGGGAGGAGAGGAATTTGTCTGAGGATGCCCTCGCCGAGGCCCCGGTAGAGAGCGGGAGTCCGCAAAAGTGGGCTGCCCCGTCCATCGACGGTGTCGCCGACCAGGGTTTCCTGACCGCGAGTCGCTTGCAGGACCTACAGAAACAAGCCTATGACGAAGCATGGCAAGCCGGGCATGCGGAAGGAATTAGTGCGGGAAATGAGGAGGTGCAGAAACGAGCGGAGCGATTCGACGAACTCTTGTGTGCTCTCGCACGACCTTTCGACCAAATGGACGAGACGGTCGAAAAACAACTCGTTGAGTTAGCGATGACTGTCGTTAGACAATTGTTTCGTCGTGAGTTGAAAATTGATCCAGGTCACGTAGTCGGCGTTGTGCGAGACGCGATCAAGTTATTGCCGGGCACAAGCAAGAACATCAATGTGCATTTGCATCCCGAAGATGCAGGGCTCGTAGAAAAGTTGCTCTCAAGCACCGGGGGAGAAGGCGCCTGGTCCATCGTTGAGGATCCACTGGTCAGTCGCGGTGGTTGCAAAATCGTAACAACGAATTCACAGATCGACGCGCAGGCTGAGACACGGCTCCGAGAAGTCATCAATGGGATAACCGGAGATGAACGTCAATAATGACTGATGAAACGAAATCTTATGCAGGACCCGATCCGAATCGCAATCTGGAACGGTCACTGCGCATTGGCGCCTATCTGGACAGGGCGTTGGAAGCTCCTGAAGAACTGGTCGTGGAGGGAGTCCTGCGACGCTCCATCGGACTGGCCATGGAGGCGGAGGGTTGCTCTGCACCGGTCGGAGGCCGATGTGATGTCGTCGCACAGGACGGCCGACGTATCGAAACGGAGGTCGTCGGGTTTGCGGGTGAACGCCTTTTTCTAATGCCCGCCGGAGAGATGCGGGGCCTCGTGCCCAATGCCCGGGTGATTCCGGTTGGCGGTGCACCTGAGGTGAACGTCGGCGACGATTTACTCGGGCGAATACTCGATGGCAGTGGTAAGCCACTCGATAAAGGTAAACCACTCGACCGGAAACAAAGTGTGCCGCTCTTTGGGACACCTATTAACCCCCTGGAAAGGCAACCCATACGGGAGCCGCTCGACGTTGGTATTCGATCCATCAATTCATTGCTTTGCATCGGTCGGGGGCAGCGCATGGGGTTGTTTGCAGGTAGTGGGGTCGGTAAGAGCATGCTGCTTGGCATGATGACGAGAAATACGAACGCTGACGTGGTAGTCGTCGGTCTGGTCGGGGAGCGCGGCAGAGAAGTACGCGAATTTATCGATACGGCATTGGGTCCGGAGGGTATGCGTAAGGCGGTGGTTGTCGCAACACCTGCGGATGACACGCCTCTGATGCGCATGCACGGTGCATGGTTGTCTGCAGCTATCGCCGAGTATTTTCGTGACCGGGGCCTGCACGTATTGTTGCTAATGGATTCACTGACGCGTTTTGCCCAGGCACAGCGCGAGATCGCCCTGGCTATTGGTGAGCCGCCAGCCACCAAGGGTTATCCACCCTCGGTATTCGCGAAATTGCCGCAACTGGTGGAGCGCGCCGGCAACGGTGCTGACGGCAAGGGCTCCATCACCGGAATTTATACCGTATTGGCCGAGGGCGACGATCTGAATGACCCGATCGTCGATGCTTCGAGAGCAATTCTCGATGGCCATATCAGCTTGTCGCGGCATTTAGCCGATGCTGGCGTATACCCGGCGATTGACATAGAGGCATCGGTCAGCCGTGCGCTAACGCAGATAGTCAGCAGAGAACACCAGGACCTTATATCGCGTTTCAGGCAGGTTTATTCGGTCTATCAGGAACACCGTGACCTTATTGCCGTCGGCGCCTATCGCCGCGGTACGGATCCGCGAGTGGACGATGCGATCGCCCGCTGGCCGGCCGTGCTTCGTTTTCTCCGCCAACACGTTCACGAACGCGTTGATAGTGCTGCCAGTATCCGCGACTTACACAGCCTGTTGGAGGATACGAATGAGCCCACGGAAACGGATGCCGTCGCGGTAGCCAACTGAAATGAAGAAGCGCTCAAGTCGATTGGAAAAAATCGTGGCGCTTGCCTCGATGGAAGAACGCAGCGAGTGCATCGAAATGGGCAAATCCCAGCGGGAACTCGATCAGGCTTTGGGACGTCTGGAAGAACTCACGTCGTATCGGCGCGGTCATAGCAATTCGCCGTGTGTTGGTGCCAGTTACAGTGCACTTCGCTGGCACGACTATCAAAATTTTCTGTCGAGACTGGATCAGGCGGTTAACGCACAACAGGGTTTCGTGCTCAATGGCGAGCAAAATGTCGATGCACATCGCAACCGCTGGATGGCGAAACGGCGACGACTTGATTCACTGCAACGAGTGCTCGAACGCTATCACGCAGCAGAAGACTCGCAGATCGAACGAGCGCTGCAAAAGGAACTCGACGAGCTCCCCGCTAAATCCGATATTTACTACGGCTAAAATCCGTTTACGCACAGTCGAATGTGATTTGACCTGATTGGCACGCATCTTGCTCTTGTACTTACAGGATCAGGAAATTATCTCAAATGAGGATGTTACATGCTGCCGTCGATTGAACTACAACTGACTGATATTTCAGCTTTTATAAGCGATTCCGCGACAGTGACACAGGATATGTCGGACACGGAATCGACGACCGAAGGCTTTGCTGGCCTGTTACATCAGCCGCTACCGGTCCCGGAGTCCCGGTTGCTCCCGGAAAAAGGCCGGGGTTTGCCGGAGGTCGGCAAACTCTTGCCGCCGGACGGCAGCAGCCCTTCGCTCATTGCTGAGCTGGTTGTGCAGTCTCCTGATACGAATGGCGCCATAAATCCGTTTCTCGCCCAAACGCGAACGGCCGGCGTCGCGCCATTAGCAAGCAATGCGTCCCTGCAATACGCGCTTCAGTCACCGACAGGAAGCCAGCCGCAGATACCGTTCGAGATGCAGGCAGCCGCCCGGGTGCAGAATCAAACGCCGGCTAACGCCCAGCCACCACAAGTGACCGCCGAGCCGATCGCGCAACAGTTGCGGTCCTCGGCGACATTGGCCGCCAGCGATATTTTGCAGCCGAAACCGGCGACTACGGATTCGACGATGCCGTTAAACGAAACCCAGATACGCCGGGCCAACGGGCCAGCGAACAAAACTCTGCGGACAACGCTCCTGGACACCAGAGCGGCTCCGTCCAATCCAGCGATGACGCCCGATCTGGATGCCATGAGAGAGTTGCGACCGTCGATATCCGCTGCGCTTTCCAGCCCACTGGCCGCGGTCACCGACCGATTGCAGAGATTCTCCCAGGCACAGTCCTTCAATGCTGCATCGGCCAACACCGCCGTGACCGCAACGCATCTCGGTATTGGTCAGTTCATACAGACGCCATCTGCACCCGCGACACCCGTCATGCCAAGCCCAATTGATATTCCATTGCACGACCCTGCATGGGGTGAGGCTCTCGGTGATCGAGTGATGTTCATGTCTGGACAGAAGATCCAGCAGGCCGAAATTCGACTGAATCCCGCCGAGATGGGCCCTATTACGATCCGCGTATCGGTTGATGACCGTGCGGCTGACGTCTCATTCACAGCACAGCATCTGGCGGCGCGCGACGCGATAGAACTGGCGATGCCCAGGTTACGTGAATTGCTCAGCGAAAACGGCCTCACACTGGGTAATACGAGCGTCGAGGAGCACAGCGTCGAGCAGGAAGGTAATGGCTCCGATGCAGAGGAAGTGACTGAAGAGAACGGCTTCGCGACTGATGATTCGTCGCTGGACGATAGCGCACCACACGCGGCTCAAACGCGTCAGGCGCAGGGCCTGGTCGATACCTTCGTCTAGGGAAGAACGACCGTCAAAAAGCCGCCGGAGCCAATGGACGAACCACTCAGGTACAACGCCATTTTTCTGACGCGACTGTATATCGGACTTGAGGAAAACTCTATAACACATTGAATATTAGGGATAAACAAATAAGACAAAAAGCTGGCACGAGGATTGCATCTTAGATGTTAGGAACACATTGGAGCAACTCATGGCCGAAGAAGAAAGCGAAGTCCAGGAAGCCGAGGAGAAATCCGGCGGCGGAATGATGAAGAAACTGATGTTTGTCGGTGTTGCGATCGCGTTGATTGGAATCGGCATTGTCGCCGGTCCGGCCGTCATGAATATGATTGCATCACCGGACGCGGAAGAGGTGGCTGGCGAGGAGGTCGAGGAGGTCGGGGAGGAATTTGCCGAGCCGAGCAAGCCTGCGTTGTACGTGAACCTGCATCCGCCATTGGTCGTCAATGTCAAAGACTCTGCCGGTGTGGCGCATTTCATGCAAATCACCATGGAAGTGATGGCCCGAGATCAGGAGTTGCTTAATTCGGTGCGCGAGCATGTCGCGGTCATCCGTAACAACCTGATCCTGATTTATGGCACCGCGCGATACGAAGACGTTAGTACGCGCGAGGGCAAGGAAAAATTGCTGGCCGATGGCTTGGCCGAAATACAGCAAATCATGCTTGACAAGGTCGGCGATGACAGTGTCGAAGCGCTCTATTTCACCAGTCTTATTGTCCAGTAACGGGAATAGAGACTCATCATGACAGAGCCCGTATTAACCGACGAAGAAAAGAACGCTTTGCTCGACGGTGTATCGTCCGGAGCGATTGAAGTTCAGTCCGGTGACGGTCAGAAGTACGCCGATGTTAAGCCGTTCGAATTTGCAGCACGCTCCCGAATCCGCAAGAACAGTTACCCGCGCCTGTTCATTTTGAATGAACAGGTCGCGAAACGCGTAGCTAATTACTGCGGGTCGGTCCTGAATTGCGAAGCAAGGATTACCGCGGAACCCGTATCGAACCGAACCTACGGCGATCAATGCGGTCGTTTTCCGGAATTATCGGCGGTCACGGTTTTCACCGCTGCGCCGCTTGAAGGTAACGGATTACTCATTCTCGAATCCGCTGCAATCAGTCAACTGGTCGAAGCTTTCTTCGGTGGTGCTGGCAATGACGTCATCATGAATGCCAGTGGCACTTTTTCTCCAGGCGAGCTCGCGGTTTGCCGGCTCTTCAGCAATGCCGTCCTCACAATGTTCCAGGATATCTGGGAACCGATAATCGAGATCGTCACCGAGCGGAAAAGTACCAAAATAGGCACCGCGCTCGTCGAAGGTATTGGCGATTCTGATGCGGTAATCGGCAGCCGTTTCGCTATGCAGTTTGGTGATGCGTCAACAGCATTCACGCTGCTCTTGCCTGTAAGCATGATCGGAAATCTGATGCCGGTACTCGACGGGCAAAAACGTGACCGGGACGTCGCAGAAGATCGGCGCTGGGAGAGGTCAATCCGAGAGCGTCTGCCGGATGTAAGTGTTCGACTAGATGCTGCGGTTGGTGAGGCGCGGCTTCCACTGGGTGCGATTGCCGGTCTGCAACCCGGAGAGATCATCAATATACAAAACCCGCGGCAAGCGGTGGTTGCTGCGGGTGAGGTGCCGGTGCTGCAGGGCATATTCGGCGTTCACGCAGGCCGGAACGCGATTGAGACAACCGCTTGGATAGCTACGTAATTAACAAGAGCATGCACAGAGGAAGATCGAAAAATGGCAACTGATACAACGAATCCCGATACGGAACAGGCAGCAGACGCTCCACAATCTGCGGAAAATTATGCGCCGGACGAATTGGATAGCGACGGAGTTTCCGGCAGCGCGGCGGGTGCTGATGTCAATCTGGATCTGGTACTTGAAGTGCCGGTTAACGTGTCACTGCAGGTTGGTTCGACCGACCTGCCCATTCGTGATCTCGTCAAGCTGGTTGAGGGTTCTGTTGTTGCCCTCGACCGCGAGGCGACTGAAGCGATGGATGTGCTGGTTAACGGCAAACTTATCGCACACGGAGAAATCGTCATCGTAGACGATCAATTCGGTGTGCGGCTGACAGACGTCGTTAGTCCGACAGAACGCATCGAACAAATTGCGTAGTGGAGTCGGGCCCTGAAATGACTGTGACCAATCTGAAAAGGCGGACCTGGTTGTTGGCGCTTTTGTTGCTGCCACTAACAGCTGTAGCAGCTCCGGCGGTGCAGGTACCGGAACCGGGCGATCCGGCCATGGGTATTCCCGTCGCACTCGAATTCGGTGCCAGCCTGTTGTTGGTGATTACAGCCATATTCATCGTCGGCTGGTTCTACGCACGTATGCAGAGAATTCGCGGTGGCAGCAGCAATGTATTCAACATCGTTGCATCGCAATCACTGGGCGCCAAAGAGCGGATCATTCTGCTTGAAGTGGGCGAAAAGCAAATCGTCGTTGGCATCACCGCGGCCAGTATGCAGGCCCTGCACGTGTTTGACGAACCCGTCGCGCTCGCCAATGCGAGGTCAGGAAAATCTGAGTTCGCCGAGCGGCTCACTTCAGTATTCCGGGGTGCCGTCAAATGAAGCGCGTCCTGATCATTTTGTTACTGCTCTGTCTGGCGCCGATCGCCACTGCACAGACCGAGGCCGAGGCATTGGCGTTGGCAGGTGATGCGGTACAAGGTGAATCGTACTCCCTGAGCATCCAGATTCTGGTGATGATGACGTTGCTGACGATATTGCCGGCAGCAATCTTGTCAACAACCTCGTTTGTTCGAATTATCATCGTCCTGTCGATTCTCCGGCAGGCACTCGGCACCGCACAGACACCTCCGAATCAGGTATTGCTGGGCGTCGCGTTGTTTCTCACATTCTTCGTCATGTCGCCCGTGATCGACAATATTTACGAAGACGCGGGCAAGCCCTACATCGCCGGTGAGATAACGGCCCAGGAAGCGTTCAATCAGGGCATCAAGCCGGTGCGTCAATTCATGCTGGATCAGACACGCGAAAGTGATCTTCGCCTGTTCGCAGAAATAGCGCGAAGAACGGATATCGAATCACCAGCGGATGCACCGATGTCGATCATCGTGCCCGGATTCATGGTCAGCGAATTGAAGACCGCGTTTCAAATTGGTTTTCTGGTGTTTATTCCGTTTCTGGTCATAGACCTGATTGTATCCAGCGTCCTTATGTCGATGGGCATGATGATGTTATCGCCGATGCTCATTTCTTTGCCTTTCAAAATCATGCTTTTCGTGCTCGTCGACGGTTGGGCACTGGTGCTTGGCACGCTCGCCAGGAGTTTCTTTACGTGACAAGGATGAATGTATGACACCCGAAACAGTAACAACGATTGGTCAACAAGCGCTTTGGGTCACGATGTTGATCGCGGCGCCGATGCTGCTTTCAGCACTGGCTGTTGGCCTGTTGGTGGGCATGTTTCAGGCGGCGACTCAGATTAATGAAATGACCATGAGCTTTATTCCGAAACTGCTGGTGCTGGTTCTGGCACTGGTTTTTGCCGGTCCCTGGATGCTCAACGTCATTTCCAACTACACGGTTCAGCTGATTCAGAGAATTCCATCGCTGATTTCATAATTTAATGAGTAATTTTGGGTACAGATATGCAAGCGAGTCAATCCAGTGAATGTAGATATCGACATAACGGCGTTACTGAATCACCTGATGCAGTATCTATGGCCGTTCGTCAGAATCGGCGCATTTGCGATGGTCATGCCGGTGATCGGCAGTACATTCGTACCGACGACAGCACGACTGCTGGTCGGGATGTCTCTGACGGTGGTAATGGCGCCGGTGTTGCCAGGCTATTCAGCGCCGGAGATTATCAGTCTCCTGGGAGTGATCACCATTTTTCAGGAAATCGCGATCGGCGTCGCGATGGGTTTCGGCGTGCAACTGGTGTTCGATGCGATCGCGCTCGGGGGCCAGGTGATAGCAATGAGCATGGGCCTGGGATTCGCCGTATTCCTGGACCGGACGCGTGGCGTGAATATTCCTGTCCTGGGACAACTTTTCTTGATGTTGGGGATGCTCACCTTTCTCTCCATGAACGGTCACCTGTCTCTGATCGAGCTGGTCGCCGAGAGTTTTTACCTGTTGCCGATTGCGACGGGTGGCCTGAGCGGCCCGGCGATCGAGACGATGCTCGCATGGTCGTCGCAGGTGTTTGTGGTCGCGTTGAAAATAGCGCTCCCGGCCATTACGGCACTTATTGTCGTGAACCTGTCGTTCGGGGTGATGAGCCGGGCGGCTCCGACCCTAAACCTCTTCGCAGTTGGCTTTCCAGTCGCCATGTTGTTGGGCTTCGTGGTCATTTTTCTAAACATGGCAGGTCTGCAGGAGAACGTAGCAATTTCATTTGTCGCGGCATTGGAGAAATTGCCGGAATTAATTGGCCGATGATTCCTCTGGCGCAATGGACTAACTAATGGCCGACGAAAAACAACAACAGGACAAGACCGAACAAGCGACGCCGAAGCGCCTTGAGGACGCGCGCAAAAAAGGCGATGTGCCACGGTCGCGTGAACTGACCATGACCGGTGTAATGCTCACGGGCGCCACAACTCTCATATTCATGGTTGAACCCATGTTGTTGAAGATTCGATCGGCTATGAGCGAAGCTCTGCAAATCGATCGCGCGGACATATTCGACAGTGGGTATTTGCCCGAAGCTTTTTCTGCCTATGCAGGCGGCGCCATCAGCGGCTTGATGCCGTTCGCTGTTATTCTTTTGGCAGCTGTTTTTCTCGGCGCGACCGCAATTGGTGGATGGTCCTTCAGTATGAAGGCCGTTGCATTCAAGGTCGAAAAGCTTAATCCCATCAAGGGACTGAAGCGGGTGTTCAGCGCCAACAGTCTGAACGAACTGATCAAGTCATTGGCCAAGTTCCTGCTGGTCGCGTTCATCGCTCTCACCTGGCTTTGGTGGTCGGTTGATGAACTATTGTCGCTCGGCAGGGAGAACGCTGCGGTTGCGGTACCGCACGCGATGAAAATCGCCAGTATCTCTCTACTGATTGTCAGTACGGGCCTGATAGCAATTTCCCTGGCCGACGTTCCGTTTCAGCTTTGGAATTTTCAGAAGAAAATGAAAATGACGCGACAAGAGGTTCGCGACGAATTTAAAGAGACCGAAGGCAGACCTGAGGTCAAGTCAAAGATTCGCATGCTACAGCAGCAAATCGCTACCCGACGCATGATGGATGACTTGCCCAACGCAGACGTCGTGATAACAAACCCGACTCATTTCGCCGTTGCGCTCAAGTATGAAGAAGATTCAATGGGCGCACCGACTGTTATCGCCAAAGGAAGAGACCTGTTGGCGAAACGCATTCGGGAGGTTGCTGAAGAGCATAACGTGCCGTTGTTCTCGGCACCGCCGCTTGCGCGTTCACTGTATCGCAGTACCAGGATAGGGCAGGAGATTTCACCGGGGCTTTATTCCGCTGTCGCCCAGGTACTCGCCTATCTGATGCAGATTAATGCGGCTATGAAAAATGGCACTGGCTGGCCTGAGCCACCAGTGCCGGATGTTGATGAAAGTCAGTACTAACAGATTCCACAGGGATAGCAGGAAAAATTGAAAATGGCGATGACAGGACGAAAAGGACTTGTAGCAGAATTCAGCCGAGGATTGGGCGTGCCATTATTGCTGTTGGTGATACTGGCAATGATGATGGTGCCATTGCCACCGATGGCGCTCGACACTTTGTTCACATTTAACATCGCGTTGTCGATAGCCATCCTGCTCACGGCGATTTACGTCGCCAGACCGTTGGAATTTGCAGTATTTCCGACCGTATTGCTCGTCGTTACCCTGTTGCGACTTGCCCTGAACATCGCATCCACGCGTGTCGTGTTGTTGAAAGGACACACCGGCACCGGTGCGGCCGGCAAGGTTATCGAGGCCTTCGGGGATTTTGTCGTCGGCGGTAACTACGCGGTGGGTTTGGTGATCTTCGCGATTCTCGTGATCATAAATTTCGTTGTCGTGACGAAAGGCGCAGGCCGGGTATCAGAGGTCACTGCACGATTCACCCTGGACGCCATGCCCGGTAAACAGATGGCGATTGACGCAGAACTAAATGCCGGTGCCATCGATCAGGAAGCGGCAAAAGAAAGAAGGCGGGAAATTGGTGAAGAAGCCGATTTCTACGGCTCCATGGACGGTGCAAGCAAGTTCGTTCGCGGCGATGCCATCGCCGGCATCCTGATTCTCTTCATCAACATTATCGGCGGCTTGATAATCGGCACAACGCAACACGATCTGACTTTCGCCGTTGCAGTACGAAATTACACCCTGTTGACGATCGGTGACGGCCTGGTAGCCCAGATACCCTCACTCCTGCTGTCCAGTGCGGTGGCTATCATTGTTACTCGTGTGTCGCGGTCACAGGACATGAGCAGGCAGGTATTCCTGCAATTATTCAGTGACCATCGAACTCTGTACGTAACGGCGATCGTCCTGGCTATTATTGGCCTGATTCCGGGCATGCCGAATTCTGCCTTTCTTTCATTCGCAGCGATCATCGGTTTCGCTGCTTATCGGTTGTCAAGAACTCCGCCGGAAGACGCCGTCAAGAAACCCACACTGCCCGATATTGAGGCGGCCGTACCCGAGATCGGGTGGCAGGACGTCGATCCGCTGGACATGATCGGGCTGGAGGTCGGATACCGACTGATACCACTGGTGGACAAACAGCGCGATGGCGCGATGGTCGTCCGCATCAAAGGCGTGCGCAGGAAGTTGACGGAAGAACTGGGCTTTTTGATCCCGGCCGTGCATATCCGCGACAATCTGGATCTGGCACCCAACGCCTACCGTATTTCGCTGGCTGGTGTCCCGATCGGCGAAGGTGAGGTTCACGCCGACAAAGAGCTCGCTATCAATCCCGGACAGGTATTTGGGAAAATCGACGGTCTGCAAACGACGGATCCTGCATTCGGCCTTGAGGCGTACTGGATTGAGGCGGCGCAGCGTGAAGAAGCTCAATTGCTTGGTTTTACTGTGGTCGACCCGGCCACAGTTGTCGCAACCCACCTTAGTCAGCTATTGCAGAATAACGCTCATGAACTCTTCGGCCACGAAGAGACTCAGCAGTTGCTGGACCGGCTTGGCGCCTCGGCGCCGAAACTGGTCGAGGACCTGACTCCCAAGGTATTACCGACCAGCGTCATTGCGCGCGTATTGCAGAATCTGCTCGAAGAACGCGTACCCATCCGAAATATTCGAAAAATCGCCGAAACTTTGGCGGAGCAGGGAACGAAAAGTCAGGATCCTGACGTTTTGTCGGCCAATGTACGCGTCGCGCTCGGTCGAACGATCGTCCAGAACGTCGCAGGAATGCGGTCTGAGCTACCTGTTTTGACACTGGACCCAGAGTTGGAACGAATCTTGAATGAATCTACTCAGGAAGGCGCCAGTCAAGGCCTGGAGCCGGGAATAGTAGAGAGATTGCATGAAACGCTTGCAGAAAAAGCCCAGAAACAGGAAATCGCCGGTGAACCGGCCGTTTTGCTGGTGGCTCCGAATTTACGCCCCTGGCTGGCACGCATGATGCGCGGTATTCGTAATCTGTCGGTATTGGCTTACGACGAAATTCCGGATGAGAAACGCATTCAGATGGTCGCGGCCGTTGGCTAGTTGATTGATCAGGAAATCAGGACGATGCAGAGAGTGGTTGGAAAAGTGAACGAGCGAAAATACAGGATCCACTTGTGGAGGATGGACCGTGAAAATTAAACGGTATTTGGATACGGATATGCGCAAGGTGCTACGCCGCGTGCGCGCTGATCAGGGACCGGATGCAGTCATTTTGTCGAATCGACGTGTCGATGAAGGCATTGAGGTGGTTGCAGCTATCGACTACGACGAGGCTCTGATCCAGCAAGCTCTGGGATCGCAACCAACTGCGGCGGAGTTTCGCCGCATCGCTGAGCCAGCAGTAAAAGCCACGAAGAAGCCGCGTGCCAACGTTATCGCCTCAGATCTGCGGCCCGTCAATCCCCCAAAAACGGCCAACGATGCCAGCCCTATCGAGATTCCCGGTGAGACGATGCAGTCTCTTAGCGCCATGCGCACCGAAATATCGTCGGTTCGGGACCTGCTTGAGTCGCAATTGTCGGGGTTGATCTGGAATGACAGCGCACAACGGTCGCCGATGAGAGCACAGATTTTACGCAATTTGGCGCGCATCGGGATTGCTCCCGACGTGGCGAATATCGTCGTCGATCGTCTGAAGCCAATAAAGAATGCGAAACAGGCCTGGCGAGCTCCATTAGCTGAGCTTGCGCGACTGGTTCCCGCACGGGAAAGCGAATTGATTAGCAAGGGCGGCACTGTTGCCTTGATAGGACCGACCGGAGTTGGCAAGACAACCACCATTGCCAAGATCGCTTCTCGCTATGCGATGGCCAATGGCAGCGACGAGATTGCGCTGATTTGCGCGGATGCCTATCGTATTGGTGCGAAAGAACATTTGACGGCATTCGGCCATATCATCGGCGTCAACGTCCATGCGGCCAGTACCTCCGCAGAATTGTCCGGATTGCTCGATCGACTGCACTCCAAGAAATTAATTCTCATTGACACTGAAGGCATGAGCCAGCGGGACAGAGATTTGTCCAGTCGGCTGGCGGCCTATGGGAGCAACACTAACCGAGTGAAATTTTATCTAACGCTGTCTGCTGCCAGTCAGGAAGCGGCCCTGGACGAAACGATCCGGCAGTTCAGCAAAGTTCCGCTGGCCGGAGCGGTGGTTTCGAAAATCGATGAATCCGGCCAACTCGGTTGCGTGATCAGCGCGTTAATACGCAACGACCTGTCTGCACTATGGTTTTCCGACGGACAGCGAATTCCCGATGATTTGCATGCGGCTGTGCGCAAGAGATTATGGCTTGTGACGAAAGCGGTCGAGTGCATGAAAGCAAGCGGTCCGAGGATCAATGAAAGGACCATGGCCGAAAATTATGCAAAAGCGAGCGTGTCTCATGGCTAGTACATCGCAATCCAATAGCCTGCGAAAGGCAATGCACCGCGCACCGGTAAAGGTCATCGCGGTCACCAGCGGGAAAGGTGGCGTTGGCAAGACGAATGTCGCCGCCAATCTGGCTGTATCGCTGGGAGCGCTGAATCTTAACGTCATGTTGCTTGATGCCGATCTTAGTCTGGCAAATGCCGATGTCTTACTGGGTCTGCAACCGCGCTTCAATTTGTCGCATGTCCTCAGCGGTGAAGTCGACCTCGATAGCACCATTCTGCGTGGACCCAAAAACATACGCATCGTCCCGGCGTCCTCTGGAACCAGGTCGCTGATCGACATTCCGGCTACGTCTCAGTCAATGGTCATCCAGGCTTTTTCAGATCTATCTGACCAACCCGATGTGCTCGTCATTGATACAGCCGCTGGAATATCAGAAAGCGTGGCGCGATTTGTCGGTGCCGCGCAACAGGCGGTTGTTGTCGTCTGCGATGAGCCTGCCTCGATTACCGACGCTTATGCACTCATCAAGGTATTCAGCCGCGACTACGGGATTAACCATTTCGAAATTGTTACCAACCAGACAGCGGACGAACCTCAGGGTCGGGTACTGTTCAACAAGCTCTGCAAAGTAGCAGATCAATATCTCGACGTCGTTCTGCGCCATCTTGGCAACATTCCTTACGACGAGTGGCTAAAGAAATCCGTTCAGCAACAGCGCTCAGTGGTTGACGCATACCCGAACAGCGATTCCGGTAAAGCATTCCAAAAGATTGCGACGGCCGTAAATCTCGGTCGGACGCCAGGCGCCGTCAACGGCAACATTCAGTTCTTCTTTGAACGACTACTCCTCGATTCGAATTCGAACAGGGCGGGAGGGGTCGCATGAACGCCTATACCGATGTTGTGCCGTTAAGTTACGAATCTCACGATGAACTGGTGTCCCAAAACATTGGGCTTGTGAAACGCATTGCTTATCACCTTGTGACACGTTTGCCGTCAACCATAGAGCTCAACGACCTGATGCAGACGGGCATGATTGGCCTGCTTGAGGCCGCGAGCAATTTCGATTCTTCCCGAGGAGCGAGTTTTGATACTTACGCGGGAATTCGCATACGCGGCGCAATGCTGGACGAAGTACGCAGGCACGACTGGACACCGAGATCGGTGCATCAAAAGCAAAGGATGGTCGCCGAAGCTATTCGCAAGATCGAAGGGGAAACAGGGCAGGCCGCTAGCGGTAAAGAGATCGCAGCCAGGCTCGACATTTCACTCGAGGAATACCATGACATTCTAGGCGACACGGCAGGTTGCCGTCTCTTTAGTCTCGACGCATCGCTGGATGATCCTGGCTATGGGCGCGATATACCCGCATCTAACCTGGATACGCCGGCAGAGGCGTTTAAGCATGGTCAGTTACGTGAGGAGGTTGCGCAGGCGATACGAAAGCTGCCCGAGCGCGAGCAAATGGTTATGTCGCTCTATTACGAGCGCGAACTGAACCTGAAAGAAATTGGCGAGGTACTGGGCGTGAGCGAATCACGGGTATGTCAGATTCACGGGCAGGCGTTGATTCGCTTGCGTGCCGCTGTAGATATTTCATGAGGGAGTAAGAGCTGTGTCCGACCCACTATCTGGAATCAAGACTGTCAGACCGACATACCCGGTTAAACCGGTCCAGCCGATCAATAAGGATCGCAAATCCGGCAAGCGTCACTCGGACAGGCCGACTCCGGAAAAGAGCAAGACGGATGATGATGAAATCGCACCACAAATTGATGAGTACGTATGATGATTGATGCTAATTTTCCACTCTATGCACTGCTAATCGCAAATTCCGTATTACTGGCGGCGGCTGTACTGACCATCGTACGCTTCAGGCGCATGTTTAGAGAATCCGCGAAATTCTGGAATAGCCCGAATGGGGCCGCAATTCAGATGCGGTGTCCCACACAGCAAGAGCAAAGCAAACTGATTATTCACGAAATCGCTGTCTTGCAAAGGTCAGTCGCGAAACTCTGTGAGCGGGAGCGGACACCGGTGCAACCGCTACCCAACAAATTGCCGCTCAGACACGCGGTGCGCATGGCCAGGCACGGAGCCAGTATCGAAGACCTGACCAAAGGATGTGGGCTGAATACGGGCGAGGCCCGACTAATGAGAAAGCTCCATGGTGGACACGCTATGCCAGGTGTCGACACGACGGTCCAATAGGAGGAAACGCCATGACCGACAAAGAAGAATTCCGTTTTGTCAGCCTGCTGGCCAGAGAGCTTGGGTCAAACAAGATCAGCCTGCCATCACTACCGGACGTCGTTACCCGCATTCAGTTGCTTCTCGAAGAGGACAGTTGCGACTTCGAAAAAGTCGGTAGCCTCATAAGGGTCGATCCCATTCTGGTTTCACGTTTGTTCGTTTTTGCGAACTCGGCACTCCACAATCGGGCCGGAACGAATACTGATTCACTCGACGTCGCGATCGGTCGCCTCGGATTTGAGCTGGTTCGTAATACGGCAGTCTCGATGGCGGTAGAGCAACTATTGCTCGGCGAACAGCACAAAGAAATCGCGCCGCAGTTGCGCAGCATCTGGGCACGAAGTATGAAGCGGTCAACAATGGCGCATGTACTCGCAAGCCGGCGCAAGGAAGTCAGTTCGGAAACCGCGTATCTCTGCGGGCTGTTTCACGATGTGGGTCAGCTATACATTCTCACCAAAGCAAAGGATTTCCCGACACTCCTTGGTGATGCGGAGTCTTTACGGTCGGTTCTCGATAAATGGCGCGGGCCGACCGGCAAAAGTATTGTCGAAGCCTGGGGTTTTCCGAAAACCGTTTGCGAATCGGTGGATCCAGCCGAGTTTTTCGTCGAGCGAACGAATTTCACTCCGACTTTGGTCGATGTAATCTACGTCGCAGAGCTGTTGCTTGATGCGGGCGACGCCAACCCGCCGGACCTCGACGAGAATCCGCATTTTGAGAGGCTGGGCGTTAGCTCGGATTCCTTAGCGGAGATCATGCAGGCTTACAACGACAAATTGCAGTCGTCTCAGCAGTCACTTGCAGAGGCGAGTTAAAGTCCGAAGGCTGGATGCTTAGTCCTGCATCGCGTCCAGATCGAGTCGCCGCATGCGCAATGTCTCTGATTCGCGATCGAACAGATGCTGGATCAAGAACTCCTTTTGGGCGGACTTCATGCCGTGAAACTCAACGGCAATTCCGAACGGTCGATCGACATCTTTGTCGCTGGGTGGGTCGACGTGGCGCACGACCTGACAGAATGTCTCGAAGTATCGATTGTCAGACTCGAGTAGAAAGCGCAGCGACAGCTTTGTGCCAATGGCATGGTTTTCTGCGCAAGGGAAAGCCAGTCCGTCGGCGCCAACGGCACAGGTCAGGGGCGTGGTTTGGGCGAGCTCGGACTTGGATTCTCGCATCTCCGGAAGTTGTTGTATGATGGCGTTGATTTTCTCGTTCAAAATGCTAAGACATTCTCCAACCGGACTCGCTTCGGCTCGCATTAAATACAGTTTTTGGTCAAGACGTGTGTCGAGGTCCAGTAATACGGATCGCAAGCCGTCGCTGCCCTGAGTGCGCATTTTCCGGCGCTCAAGTCCGTCGTGAAATTCGCGGTCGCTAATAACATCGCATTTCAGGTAGACCGTTTCCTTGATACGGAAGGAGCGTCGATCATCCACGTTGTGATCAGTCTTCGGGTCGCTATTCATCGTCTCGGTTCTCCATCACTGTCGAACTTACCAGTTCCTCAGTGATACTCAGTTTTTGCAGCACGTCATGATCGTTACCGCGTACGATGCTGATATCGACGCGGCGATTTTTGGCGCGATTCTCTATCGTAATATTGTCGGCAACCGGTCGCGTGTCTGCGTGTCCGGTGACCACAAATCGATCATCATCGAGTGCGGAAGCCTGCAGTAATTCGTGTGCCACAGACACCGCACGGGAAGTGGATAGCTCCCAATTGGAGCGGAATCGACCGTTTGAAATTGGCACGTCGTCAGTATGTCCGGAGACCATCACCGAGCCACTGTTTTCATCGATAAGCCCGGCTATTTTTCGCAGTACCGGAATAAATGTCGGCCGAACGTCTGCACGACCCGATTCAAATGACGCGTTTTCCAGGATATGAATGACTATCTTCATACCCTCGGTTTTGACGGCAACATCGCCGTCCGAAATCTCGTTTTGGAGAGCCGCGCGAATTCTACGGGCCTGTTCTTCCGTATCATCCTTATCACGTTTTTCGCGGTTCATTGCGTCAAGCGTGTTTTTGTTTGAATCGATAGTAAATTGCTTGATCATGTTCAGCGCTGTCGGTTCCGGCCTGCCGGGACTGAATTCCTGGGCGACGACGCTAGTGCCTTTCGGAATGGTCCGTACCTCGATTTCAGCTTGCACTCCAAAGGCATCCTTCATGGAACCAGACAGCTGTTTGAATTTCGCGGCATCCATCTCTGAGAATGCGAGTAACAAAACGAAGAAACACATCAACAAAGTCATTAGGTCGGCGAACGTCATCACCCAGGCGGGGATACTCCGGCTTTCGGGTGCTTCCGGCGCCTCGTCAGACATGATGTCTTCCGGAAATAGTCATCCTATTCCTCGTCCTCTTCGATGGTTCGTTTGGATTTGGGCAGGTAGGTTTCCAGCATGCTCTCAATCACACGCGGATTTTGACCGCCTTGAACGCCTAGTAACGCGTCGATGACCAATGACTTGCTGACATTTTCTTCCCGGCTACGCACGCCAAGCTTGTCGGCAATGGGCAGTGCGAACATGGTTGCGACGATCGCTCCGTACAGTGTTGTCAGCAATGCAACGGCCATGGCCGGGCCGATTTGCTTTGGGTCATCCATGTTCGCCAACATCTGTACGAGGCCGATCAGTGTTCCGATCATGCCCATTGCGGGGCCCACGTCGCCGATTGCTTTGAAGATACTCTGGCCGTCGTTGTGTCTTTGCAGTGTCAGATTCTTGTCCTTCATCAGCATCGAACGGACGACATCGGCCGGATGTCCATCAATCAAAAGTCCCAGCCCGTTTTTCATGAAATCATCGGGTACCTCGGCATCTTCCAGTGCCAGTAATCCGCCCTTGCGGGCCGTCTTGGCGAGCTCAATGGCTTTTTCAATGAGTTGCTCGGGGGAAGAGGGTTTGTGCAAAAACGCCTTAACCGCAATTGAAGCGGCTCCCAGGAACTCACTGAGGCTGAACTTCATCATGGTGACCATCACGGTGCCGCCAAGAACTACGGCCAGCGACGGCCCGTTGACGAAGGTACTCGCGGAACCGCCAAGCATGATTGACGTCAATACGACGGCGAATGCGCCGAAAAGGCCAATAAGTGTCGCCAGATCCAAGTTCATTTCCTCCGTTCATTCGGACGCTCGTTACCGTGGCTGGTGGGCCGGCAGGGATACGAGAATGCGATAGCGCTATACAACTTATCGGCAGACTTCGCCGGCTCTTTAGAGTTCAGATGCCAAATAAGCGGCCAATGATCACTATTTTGCGATCGCCGGTAAGTATTCTGCACAATCGCGGCCAGCCGCTTTGGCCTGGTAAAGGGCTTTGTCCGCCCGCACAACGAGCGACTCGACGGAATCTGCGTCCGCGATCTCGGTATAGCCCGCAGAACAGGTTACGGTCGTGCATTTGTCCGCGTAGGGCACTGGCACCGATTTCATCTGATCGAAGAAGCGCTCAATAAGGCTTCTCGATTGAGCGGCTGTGGTGTCATTGAGAATAATGGCGAATTCGTCACCCCCGTAGCGGGCGACGATGTCACTCTTGCGAATAAATGATCGTTCCAGACATTCGCCGACAGACCGTAATACGTCGTCGCCTGAAGAATGTCCCCACTTGTCGTTAATCAACTTGAAGTTATCGATGTCTAGCATCACCAATGTGATTGGTTGCTTCAATATGAAGTAGCTATTGACGCTCCGTGTAATCGCAGCATCGAACGCCCCACGGTTAAAGACCTCTGTCAGCGTATCGCGCTTCATTTCCTCGCGAACGACCACCAGGTCATTACGCAGGTTTGACATGCGGTCATTGAGAGCCCGAATCTGATTTTCGTAACTCCGTTTCTGCTCTGTGAATGTCTTGCCGACACTCTCGATCGATTTCTGTAACGCCACTCTTATTTCCGGGAGTGCACCTTTACCAACCGCACGGTCTATGACATCGAGACTTTGTTTGACGGATTGCTCGGTATCCAGATCGCGCTGACCTATATCGCGCAGTCCCGAAACCAGATCTTCAACACAGGTCCGATAGTTCTGTACTCGACTGGTGACAAATTCTTTCTCGTTCTGGCGACGGTCAATGAAGAATCGCCGGACCTGGCCCCACTCACGCGCACCGTCGGATGACTGACTAATATCGGCCGATGGCACGGCGGCACCATTTTCAATGTGCCTCGCAAACTCATCGCATTGCCCCGCAAAATCAGACGAATCGGCTTCGTCCTCAAGCGGGAAGGACTCGCTTCCCATTGTCCGAACTACACACTCCAAAGTGTCCAGTGCACCGTCCGTAATCTCGTCGTCGTTACTGCTGGTCAGGGTCCGTTCCTCCTCCTGCGCTGTGTCGGCAAATAAATTACGTACGAAGTTCATTCCAAAACACTCCTGCCCCGATGTCATCATCAAAGCGGCTGAATTCATTAACAAAGATGCTCGTTCTCCGGGGTATCGACGTATGAGCGCAAACCTTTAGCGCGTCGTTGACCTTCTGCAGGCCATCCAATAACTGCCTTGGCAGTCGATTGCCGCGACGATTCGTAAGTCTCAGTAAATACTTAGAAAAAAGCAAAATCCATCGTTTGCAAAGAAACGTGAAAAACGCTAATATCGACCGATAATTATGAATTATCAAGTAGTTACGGTTCAGGGACGGAAATTTCGGTGAAGATTAATGGCGCAATGAGAGCGCTGGCGACAAATTGAACGATTTGGGTGTTACGCAAAAACGTAATATGGGAAAAATCGAACAAATATGAAGCAATATCACGAAATCGGGCCGGAAAGATCGCATACTCCCGTCGAAGCTCGATGGACCTCTGGCATCAAATACGAATCCTCAGGTCGATGTCATGATCGGTGAACGCCTGATCATGGTCATAGAGGGAAGCGAGGCTCGCGGTCAAAACCTCAAAGAGCTAATGGAATTCATGGACGCGCCAAAGGTCCGTATTTCCGGACCGGACAACTGGCGCAAGCGACTGGGAGACTGCCGTTTGGCGGCCATTTTTCTGGGCGACGATCTCAAACAGGATGTTATCGATCGAGTCATTGTTGACGTTGGTGAGTTTGATCCCAACACGCCGATCGTAATGGTGTCTGCGAGTGAGGTGGGCAGTTAAGCTAATGCAGCGCACAGAGCAATTTAGCTGGGCCCGATTTCACGAACTGCACTACCCGGTGCGGTTTGACGAACTTGGCCACGTGCTCGATGAGATATGGGCATCGACCGGACAGCATCGAAATGATGCTCCCGATAATAGCAATAACTGCCGATTGGTTGGTGAGAGCGCCGCATCACTCGCTATTCGTTCACTGATTGACAGCGTGGCTCCAACCAGGGCCACGGTACTAATCACAGGTGAATCTGGCACGGGCAAGGAGGTCATCGCACGTCAGGTGCATGAGCAATCCGGACGTAAAGGTGCGTTCGTGGCAGTCAACTGCGGGGCCATACCCCAGGATTTGCTCGAGAGCGAGCTGTTCGGGCACGAGCGCGGAGCGTTCACCGGGGCGGTTTCATCGCGAACGGGTCGTTTTGAACTGGCAAACGCCGGGACGCTGTTTCTCGATGAAATTGGCGATATGCCACCGGCCATGCAGGTGAAGTTGTTACGTGTGCTTCAGGAGCGGGTTATCGAGCGACTCGGGAGTACCAAGAGCATCCCGATAGACGTCAGACTGATTGCGGCTACTCACAGAGATTTGCCAATGCGAATCGAGGAGGGTTCTTTTCGGGAGGACTTGTATTATCGACTCAGCGTATTTCCGATCGAAATCCCACCCTTACGCGATCGTCGCGATGATATCGCGCCGTTAGTCGATGAAATGATTGACCGAGTGCGTCGGAATAATGGTGTAGGCGTTAGATTGGCAGATAACGCCATGAGGTTTTTGCTCGAATATGCCTGGCCGGGCAATGTTCGTGAGCTCTCGAACCTGATAGAGCGACTCGCGGTCGTCCATCCCAATGGATTGATCGATGAGTCGGATCTGCCCTGGCCGTTGAAGCCCGGACAGAGTAGCGATATACCTGATACCTCGACGTTTAATGCTCAAACAGGTTCTCTGACAAGTCTCCCGGACAATGGTCTCGATCTGAAAAAATATCTGTCTGAGGTAGAGCAAAATGCCATTGAAAATGCGTTAAGAGATAGCGAAGGAGTTGTACAAAAAGCAGCTACGAGTCTTGGCATAGGGCGGACAACCCTGGTTGAAAAAATTCGCCGTTATGCGATTACCCACTAACCGGTTACCAATGGCCGGCTTCCTAATCAGAACTGGAAATCCTCGAACCACAGTGTGAGCAAAATCGGCCGTGCTCGTTATTAAGGGCCAATTGCACTTTCTTCGCGTCAAGAATCTGACTTGCAGTGTGTTTTCCAAGTCCTAGCTCCAGGCGTAACTCCTCCAGATGGGATTCTTCGTTACTCGTCAGCACGCCATCATCCAGCGCCTCGGTTGCCTCGCTTTTGTATTTGTCTGAGCGAATATTGAGTTGTTGCGCGAAGCCCGAGGCAAGAATGCCTGTTGGCAGCGCAACCATACCGACGCCGACTACGGTGATGAGTGCGCCAAAGACCTTGCCACCGACTGTGATCGGCGTGACGTCGCCATAGCCAACGGTTGTTAGTGTGGCAAATGCCCACCACATAGCTGCCGGAATGCTACCGAAGTCGACCGGTTGGGCATCCCTTTCAAAGTAATAGATACCGGAGGCGGCCAACAGCATGATCGTCAGTAATATGAAGAACGACGCCGCCAGAGAGCGACTGTTCTCTGCAATGGTCGTAAACAACATATTGAGTGCGCTTGAATAGCGCGCGAGTTTTAGCACACGCAGAAGCCGCACGGCTCTGAGAAATCTCATGTCCAATCCGTTGAGCAGACCAAATGTCAACAGGTAGAAAGGCAAGATGGCTATCAAGTCAATAATTGCGTGGAATGAAAACATGAAACGCAGACGTGCAATGAAAGGACTGTTGGACACGCCGCGATAAGCCGGTAACTCAATACTGCTCCAGACACGGCAAACGTATTCGATCGAAAATGCGGAAATAGTGAAAACTTCAAACCGATAAAAATACAAAGTGTACTGCGCTTGGAGCGACTCAACCGACTCAAGTATCACTGAAACAACGCTGGCGCAAATAAGTGCAACAACAGCAATATCGACGATCTTGCTGGCTCCATCATCGCCGTGTGCTGTTTCGAGAACCCGAGATGCAGATTGTCGAAATGACTGCTTGTCGGGTAGCTGTCCCGACGCCTGGTTTATTGGAGTGCTGGCCAAATTTGCCTCATATCCTGGAGTGGCGACACAAAGCCCGCTGGCTGTTTATGCAACGACCAGTGGGTATTCACTCCTTATAGCGGCGTTCTGCGCAGATTCTTTAGAGGCCGCTAAAGTTACCGCTTTGGCTGACGATATGATCAGTATCGAATCGCATTATGTTGTGCCTGTGCACGCGTAGGCAAAAGGATTACTCGAATGAAGCAGAGCTATGAGTCGGATCGGCGCAAGAATCCTGTCATGCGTGCTTTGGGTAAGCGGGTGGTCCCCCTGACGATGCTAGTGGCGTTCGCGTGTGGCGTGATCGTGCTCTGGCATATCCACGGTCTGCTCGAAGAGATAACAGGAGCCCGGCACACAATAGAAAATATGACCAGCAGCTTTTGGTTCGTAGGAATGCTGGTGATGATGATGTCGCTATCCATTATGGCGGTCGACCAACACCTGAGGAAAATTATTCGCTCTCGAAACGCTCAGGTGGGTGAGTTGAACAGGCTGAAGGATACGCTGGAGGCGGAAGTCATTCGCCGAACAGAAGGTCTGCGAGAGGAAATCTGTGCAAAGGAAGAGCTGCAAGCACGCTATGTTGCGGCGATCGAGCTCATGAAAGATGCGTTCGTTATCAGCGATGAAAAGGGCGAGATTCATTTTGTGAACGAAGCCGCGCAACGAGTATTCGGATACCAAAACGCTGACATGCTAGGCATGAATGTCAGTCGGCTATTGCCCAAAAAGGAACAAGCAGCTCACGATCAAAAAATGCGGCGGTATCACGAGACACGCGAAGCAAAAATTATGGGTAAGGGACGTGACAGCGGATTAGCCGCCCGCCGCAGTGACGGCACAACATTCCCGGTCAGTTTGCTGATCGACAAGTTCGAGCGTAATGATCGTATTTTTTATACGGCAATCATCTCGGACCTCACTGAAAAGAATGCGTGGATTGCAAATTCCAGACGCATGACCGCGGTTGTAGAACACGCCAACGACTGCATCGTTGTGTTGGCAGCCGATGGAACGATTGAGTACGTCAATCCGGAGTTTGAGCGTCAATTCGGCTATGAGGCGAAGGAGTTACTGGGCAAGGATCGTAACGGGATGGATTGGCAGCGGTCGGGGGACGAAATCAATGCAGCCGTTGCAGCTGCGATTTCGCGAGGTGACGCCTGGTCCGGTCATATGCAGAGTGCATCGCGGGACGGCGCTGTACTCGAACACGATTGCAGTTTCTCCCCTATTACCCGGGAAGATCGGTCTGTCTCGGGGTACGTATATATCGGACGCAATGTCACCGAGACGATGGAGATGCAGCGACAGCTCAACCAGGCGCAAAAACTCGAATCGATCGGACAGTTAGCCGCAGGTATCGCGCACGAGATTAATACACCTACGCAATACGTTGGCGATAACACAACATTTCTACAGGAGGCCTATGCCGACATTGGGGTGATGATCGGCACGATGGAGGAACTCGCAGGCGCTGGCCACGATTCGGTCCCCACGGAGCGGATTTTGAAGGCCTTAAATGATGCGGATGTGGATTATCTAAAAGAAGAAATACCCAAGGCCATCGAACAGTCCCTTGAAGGTGTGAGCCGGGTATCCAGGATTGTCAACGCGATGAAAGAGTTTTCACATCCGTCGCAGGAAAAAACGATGGCGGATCTCAATAGAGCGATCGAAAGCACGATTACTGTCGCCAGCAATGAGTGGAAATATGTCGCTGATATGAATGTCGAGCTGGATTCCAGTCTGCCACACGTCAACTGCCTGCCTGGAGATATGAATCAGGTGGTTCTGAATATCATTGTAAATGCAGCGCACGCTATCGCCGAGGTGCTGGATGAATCGTCCGGGGACAAAGGGACCATCACGGTGAGCACTCACAAACTGGATAATTGGGCGGAAATTCGTATTAGAGATTCCGGAACCGGCATGCCGGAGGATGTTAAAGCACGAATTTTTGACCCGTTCTACACCACCAAAGAGGTGGGCAAAGGAACCGGCCAGGGCCTGAGCATTGCACATGCGGTGGTCGTCGAAAAACACGGCGGAACCATTGTGGTCGATAGCGCGCCCGGGCAGGGCACTACGTTCACGATTCGCATTCCCATCGAAGACCCATCGTCCGCGGAAGCGGCCGCCTGAGGAGGTACAAAACGGTGAGACGCATTCTTTTTGTTGATGATGACACCAATATTCTCGCGGGGCTAAAGCGCACGATGAGAAGCATGCGACATGAATGGGATATGGAATTCATCTCGGAGCCCAAAGAGGCGTTGCGAGTTTTTGAGGAAGCCCCATTCGATATCGTAGTTTCGGATATGAAGATGCCTGGGATGGACGGCGCTGACGTACTGACGGAAGTAAAGAAAATAGCACCTGAATCGATCCGAATAATCTTGTCCGGACACTCGAGCCCCGAACTGATCATGAAATCAGTTGGGCCGACGCATCAGTATCTGGCCAAACCCTGCGAAGCCGAAACGCTGAAGAAAACCATCGAACGAGCCTACGCGCTAAAATCTCTGGTTGCTAATAAAGATTTGCGGCGACTCATATCCGGAATGGGAGAGTTGCCGACCATGCCCGCAACCTATCAGGAAGTTGTCGCCTGCTTGCAAGATCCCGATTCATCATTGACCGATATCGGAAATATCGTCAGCAAAGATATCGGTATGACGGCGAAGATACTTCAATTAGTAAATTCCTCTTTTTTTGGAATCGCGAGTCCCGTGACGTCGGCTGACCAGGCAGCGACCTTTCTGGGGCTCGAAACGCTCGGCACACTGGTTCTCGGCCACGGTGTGTTTTCTCATTACAAGGAACTGCAAACGGGTGGCTTCAATATCGATAAGCAGTGGAGTTTTAGCTCGCGCTGCGCGGCACTGGCAAGAGTCGTAGCCAGACAACAGGGAGCGCCGAAAAAGATGGCCGAAGAAGCGTTTTTGGCAGGCATGCTCCAGGACGTAGGAAAATTGGTACTCGTGACCGAAAAAACCGAAGAGTATTCGAAGGTACTGGAACAAACGGGTGGGCAAGACGGATACGGACCCGACATAGAGAGGGAGTTAATGGGCGCGACTCATGGGGAGGTCGGTGCCTATTTGCTTGGATTGTGGGGCCTGCCGGACACAGTGGTTGAGGCCGTTGCATTTCACGAAAGACCCTCGGAAAGCGCCTCCGAAGAATTCGGTGTATTGGGCATTGCTCACGTATCGAGTCGTCTGGCGCTTAACGATAGCAGCGTGGATCCGAATGAGCCGTCATTACACGTCGATGTGCCGTTCCTTGAGAGAGCCGGTGTAATCGACTGTTGGCCAGCCTGGTATCAAGCGTCTCAGGATTGCTCAGACGACGCGGAGGATGCAGCGTGAACGAACGGGTTCTCTTTGTCGATGACGAACCAAATATCCTTGACGGTATTCGCCGCCAGCTGCGTAAGAGAGTAGACGTTGAAACGGCGAACAGCGGTGAAGAAGGATTGCAAAAGGTTCGCGAGAACGATACCTACGCTGTTGTGGTTTCCGACATGCGCATGCCACACATGAACGGTTCGGCATTTCTCGCGGAGGTTCGAAAGTCCAGCCCTGACAGCGTGCGCATGATCCTGAGTGGTCAGGCTGAACTTGAGTCTACTATCGACGCTGTGAACAACGGTCATATTTTTCGGTTTCTCACCAAGCCCTGCTCGGCCGACGCGCTGCTGGCGGCCGTGGAGGGGGGCATTGCGCAATATCGACTGATCCTCTCCGAGCGTGAACTTTTGGAGCAAACACTCAGTGGCGCGGTGAGGGTGTTAACCGAAATTCTGGGCATGATCAACCCGGCCGCGTTTTCAAGAGCCGCACGAATTCAGCGTTATGCGAACGACATAGCGACGGCGCTGAAGATGAACAGTGACTGGCAGTTTCGACTGGGCTCTATGTTGTCCCAGATAGGCTGCATTACGCTTCCCAATGATACGCTGGCCAGAATCTATGCCGGCCAAAGCCTGCCTGCCGAGGACCAGGTGCTGTATGAATCGCACCCGCAGCTGGCTGGAAAATTACTGGCCAGTATTCCCCGTCTGGAAGGCGTAGCGGAAATGATCTCAAATCAAATGCATGACTTCGACCTTGCGACGTTACCGGCGTGCGTCACGGAGTGGGATAAGAAAATACTCGGTGCGCTCATTTTGCGGGCCGCAACGAATCTCGATGACTATATTGCCGCGGGTGACTCCGCGATGACGGCAGTCGGCAAGCTGGAAAAAAAGACGGAGATTTTTCCCGAACAACTGAGGAAGGTTCTGCCGTCGATAAATATCGACAAGGATCAGGTTGAGACAAAACTGATGACGGCATCGCAACTGGTACTCGGCATGATTCTGGACGAGGACATGATGAGCGCCAACGGTATGCGACTGATGCCAAGCGGGCAGGAGGTCACTCACTCCATTCTGGTTCGGCTTCGAAGCATCTCGGAAGGCGTGGGAATCGTAGAACCATTTCGCGTCAAGGTGCTTCGTTGATGAAGCGTACACATTCACTCAAGCAACACCATTGGAAAATCGGAGCACTGGTCGTATGAGCAAATATAAGATTCTCTTCGTAGATGATGAGCCGCACGTAACCGCGGCGCTCGTGCGTGCGATGCGACGCGAGCCTTGCGAAACCTTCAATGTTGATTCGGCCAAGGCCGGTCTCGAGCTACTTGCAAAGGAACGCATTCATGTTGTTGTGTCAGACGAGCAAATGCCGGGCATGAGCGGGTCAGAGTTTCTGACAATCGTTCGAGAGAAATATCCGGACACGATTCGCATAATCCTGACCGGCCAGGCGAGTCTTGAAGCGACGATTAGGGCCATCAACGAGGCCGGCGTTTACCGTTTTTTTACCAAACCGTGCAACGCAGTTGATCTCAAGGCGACTATTCGTCAGGCGTTGCAACAAAAGCAGTTGGTGAAACAGACGCGCAAGCTGCTGAAGAATTATCAGGAGCAGGCCGCAGCCATCGAACAGCTTGAGGTCTCCAGCCCGGGCCTGTTGAGCCTAGAGACAGATGAGGATGGCGCTATTCTCGTAGAAGATGTTGAGGCGAACCTGGAAGATTTATTGCGCGAGATGGGCTAGGGAATAGTAGTTCTGCGAATTCGTCGGCCAAATGGCAAGAAGCCCCTGTGAAAGCAGGGGCTTGCTTGAATATGGCGGAGAGGGTGGGATTTGAACCCACGAAGGGCTATTAACCCTTGCTGGTTTTCAAGACCAGTGCATTCAACCGCTCTGCCACCTCTCCCAAGTCGGTTTGAGCGGGAGCGCATTGTGCTTGCAGCGCCGGGAGGATTCAACCCGTACAGTCACTGTTTGTTGAGAATAGTCAAAATGATTGCCCGGTATGACGGTCCGAGTCATTGAAGAAGCATGATTTGATAGTAAGGGTTAGTTTAAGTAGTGACTGGAACTTGTTGATAAAAAAAGAGAAAATGCTTATAAATCACCTTCCGTAGCGTGATGGTTGCGTTCATCAGCAATGACCCCATACTGATGCAACGTCTGGAAAGGAAAGCGGATTGAAATATTCCTCAGTTAATCGCGGGTTTCCGGCAGGAAATCCCATCGCGAACATCTTCGTAATTATCGTTGGTGCGCTGGCCATCGGTGCGTCAGTGGTATTGGGTTTTTTTGCATTTGTGATCATTGGCAGTGTTGTCCTGATAATGGCCTCGATTATCGGCCTTCGTGTGTGGTGGTTTAAACGTCAGCTCCGGGGCCAGATGCCGCCAAGCGGTGAAACGAGTAGCACCACGACAGGCGGTGTCATAGAGGGTGAATATCAGATCGTTGCCGACGACCGCGAGGACGAGTAAAGTCGCACTCCATGCAGAAATCCAAGTCAGAAAAAGATCGTCGGCACCGACGTCGGCGACGCCGTGCCCAGATAATCATTATTTACACGGCTATCGCCGTTGGTCTCGCGTGGTTTTTTGAGTCGCAGGCTACGACGACCGTCATTTTTGTGCGCCATGCAGAGAAGGCGGCGGCTCCGGCTGACGACCCTCCACTTAGCATGGCCGGAAAACAGCGCGCCTCGGAATTGGCCCGACAATTAGTCGATGCTGATGTCGTAGCGGGTGTTGATGCCATTTACTCGACCTCTTTCAGACGTACGGAAGAGACGGTACAACCGGTCGCAGTTGCATTGAATGTGCCTATCACGTCTTATGATGCGTCGAACACTGAAACCATCATGGATGAGATCGTCAGGGAACATAAGGGGAAAATTGTGCTCGTTGTTGGCCACAGCAATACAGTACCTGTGTTGATCGGTAGTATAGGCGCCAGCAAGAAGGTTCCGGAGATTGACGAAGACGAGTACGACAATATTTATATCGTCTCTATTCCGTGGTTCGGCAAGACGAAAACAATCCGCTTGCGCTACGGCGCACCGTACGTACCGGCGCAGTGATTGCCCGGGAAGAACTCCGGATCGAGACGCAAGGTCGTGGTACCTACGATCTCAGTGATGCAGTAAAACGGGCTGTCGCAGCATCCGGAATTGATACTGGTCTGTGCAACGTCTTCATTTGCCATACCAGCGCCTCACTCATACTCTCGGAAAACGCAGACCCGGATGTGATGCGAGACCTTGAGACCTTTATGTCACGACAGGTTCCCGATGGTGACCCGACGTTTAAGCACAATGCCGAAGGACCGGACGACATGCCGGCGCATGTGCGCAGCATTTTGACGCAATCCGATTTGAATCTTCCGGTTTCTGGCGGACGCTGCGCGCTGGGTACCTGGCAAGGTGTCTATCTTTGGGAGCACCGCCATGCCGCTCACTCAAGGCGCGTGATTGTTACCGTTCAGGGTGACTAACCCGATCCAAGTCCAGCGGTTTCTCTGAGGATGACCGCTTTTTCGATGAATTCCTTATGCCGGCCAATACGTACGTCGGCCATCATCGCGTCCTTGATCGAGCGATCCTGACTGATCAGAAACGTCGCGCGGCGAACGCCAACACCGAAGGGCCCATCGACGCCATACATCCTGATCGCGACTTTTTCGGGATCGCTCAATAGAATGAATGGCAGCTCATGTTCTTTTCGAAAGCGCTGGTGACTCGCTTCGTCCTGCGGGCTGACGCCGGCGACCTGCAAGCCGACAGACTGAATGTCGTTATGGATATCACGAATATTGCAGGCCTCTTTCGTGCAGCCGGGTGTGAAGTCGGCCGGATAAAAATACAGGATGAGCGGGCCGTTCTGTAACAGGTCAGATAACGACGTCTCAATGCCTTCATGGTTGTTGAGCAAGAATTCAGGGGCCTTCGCTCCAGCTTCTAACATTTCGATTCTCCGAAAATAGTTTCCATAACCAGATAGTTGGGGTTGATCATGCCCAACGCCTTGTATGTTTCTTGCGCTCGCTCGTTGTTGTGTTCAACGTACAGACGCAGTCCACACGCATCATTTTTCTGAGCGATGGCCTCCACGCGATGATACAGCGCAGAAAACACCCCGCTTCGGCGGTGGTCCGGGTGTACGTAAACGCTCTGAATCCACCAGAGCGAACCGTTGCGCCAGTCGCTCCACTCGTAGGTCACCATGATCTGGCCAACAACCTCGCCATTGGCTTCAGCGACCCAGTAACGACCCTTATCAGCGTCATTCAGCAGGGCCAGGACTCCGGGACCGATGATATTGGGGTCCAACGGGCGCCCCTCTGTTTCTTCGGCCATTAAGGAATTGAAACTCGCGATTATTTTACTGTCTGCGGGCGTTGCATTTCTGATTTCGTATTTCATTCTTTGCCAAGGACCGAACAAATATGGCGCGCCCGGCAGGATTCGAACCTGCGGCCTCAAGGTTAGGAACCGTGCGCTCTATCCAACTGAGCTACGGGCGCGGCGAGGGGATAGTAGCAAACTGATCAGGACTATGTGTTGATACTAATGTCATAATAGCTGCATGCAAGGCATCGTCATTCGTACGCTCATTTCCATGCTGGGATTGTTCATCGCGTCCAGGCTGATCCCGGGCGTGTGGATTGACGGTATGGGCAATTTCATACTCGCGGCAGTGCTTCTGGGGCTGGTCAATGCCTTTGTTCGCCCACTGATGTTCTTTTTTACGCTGCCGCTCACCGTCGTCACATTGGGCTTGTTCTTATTCGTCGTGAATGCAGCGATGTTCGGCCTGGTTGCGGCAATGTTGGATAACTTTCAGGTTTCCGGATTCTGGTCCGCACTTTTTGGTGCCGTCATAGTCAGTATTACCAGCACGGTTGCCTCGTGGTATATCGGGCCAGATGGCCGATTCGAGGTCTTTGTTGTAAGACGTCGTTAACGCCGCGGAATTTCAAAATGTTCCAACTCATTCAGCCGGAGAAAATCCATTGAAGACCCTGACTATTGCAGTATTGGTCGCGTTGAGCAGCTTGCAGATCGCCTGTAGCAAGAAGGAGCCAGCTGTTGACCCGGGAGCGGCAGCCATTGAAGCCGACGGCGGTAATCAGGCGGCGCTGCAAGCGTCACTGCAAATTGAGCCTGATTACATGCGGGAAATTATTAGAGAGATCTCGCAAGACAGCTATGAGGGTCGTGGCCCGGGCAGTCGGGGTGATGACAAGACGCGCAAATATCTGATCGAGCGGTTAGTGGAGCTGGGCCTTACGCCTGGCGGTAAAGACGGTAGCTGGGAACAGCCGTTTGATCTTGTCGGCGTAAATGCGTCACAGCCGGATGAATGGACGTTTTCGGGACGCGGATCTTCGATGACATTGAAGCAATGGGATCAATTTATTGTCAGCAGTGGTGTGCAGCAGGAGCGTGCCGGTTTCGAAAATGCCGAGCTGGTATTCGTTGGCTACGGGATTCAGGCACCGGAGTACAATTGGGATGACTTCAAGGGCGTTGATCTCACCGGCAAAGTGGTCGTCATTATGAACAACGATCCGGATTGGGACCCCGAATTATTTGGCGGCGAAACTCGTCTCTGGTATGGCCGCTGGGACTACAAATATCTGAGCGCTGCGCGTCAGGGGGCCGTCGGCGCCATCATTATTCATACTCCACCGTCAGCAGGTTACCCCTTCCAGGTAGTACAAACGTCCTGGACAGGTGTGCAATTCGAATTACCAGCCGGTGACGAGCCAAGGACCCAGGTGTCCGCGTGGGTGACCGAAGACACAGCGCGAGATTTGATCGCGATGGCAGGTATGGATCTGGATGCGTTACGCGAACAAGCCTACAACCGTGATTTCCAACCGGTGCCATTGGGAATTACGACCTCGATTAGTATGAGTGTTGATATTAATCGTGTGCAGTCCGGAAACGTACTTGGCCTGATTCCGGGTAGTGATCCCGAGCTCAAGTCCGAAGTCGTCATTTACACCGCCCATCATGATCATCTGGGTATCGGCAAGCCCGATGAAAACGGTGATGCGATTTATAACGGTGCATTCGATAACGCGACCGGCGTTGCTCAGACGCTGGCGATAGCAAAGGCGATCAAATCCCTGCCTGAGGCACCGCGGCGATCCGTTCTTGTCGCACTGGTCGGTGCCGAAGAGCAGGGTTTACTCGGTTCTGAGTATTACGCAGCGAATCCGACGTTCGCGCCCGGCAAGATCGCGGCAAACATCAATTACGATGGAGGCAATGTCTGGGGACATACTCATGATGTGACTTACATCGGCCTTGGCAAGTCTTCGATTGATCAGATCGCCACCCTGATCGCCGAAGAGCAGGGACGTGTTGTGAAGCCCGATCAGTTTTCTGATAAGGGTTATTTCTATCGCTCGGACCAGTTCAGTTTTGCCAAAATCGGAGTACCGGCCATGTATCTCGATACCGGTACCGATTTCGTCGACCGTCCAGCTGAGTGGGGACGGCAGCAACAGGATCATTACACCGAGGTGAACTACCACCAGCCGTCGGATGAATACGATCCAGGATGGAATCTTGATGGCATGGTTGATGATGCAACACTGGGTTACTGGACGGGTCTTGCGATCGCGAATGCAGATCAGATGCCAACCTGGAATGCTGGTGACGAATTTGAGGCCGCTCGCCTCAAATCGCTAACGCCCGTCGAATAAGGGTAGTTCATGAATCGATACCGGACTGTGTCCCTCTTGCTTATCATGGCTATCGCTTTCGTGGCGAGCGATTCGAATGCCGAGCTATCGACGGCCGAGCAGCAACTCAACCAAATAATCGCAGAACACTGGAAATACACACTTCGCGAAGACCCAACCGGAGCGACGTCGGTCGGAGTCAACGATTTTAATGACCGAATGCCCGCGACCACGCACGCGGATCATCTCAGGCGCATGGCAGCGGAGCAGGCATTCCTGCATCGCACGCGGGACATTGATGGCGAGGCCTTAAGCGTTCCAGGTCGCACCAACCTTGAGCTGTTCCAGTGGATTCTTGAGGACTCAATTGGTGACTACGAGCTGAATCTTTCGAGGATTCCGTTCAATACGTTTTCCGGGTTTTTCATGAACGCACTGACCGCAAGTAGCAGTGTGGCAATGACGAGTGTTAAAGACTACGAGGATTACATCGCGCGACTGTCAGACATCCCTCGCTATTTTACTGAGAACATCGACAATATGCGGGTCGGTATGGAAAGTGACTTTGTCCTGCCACAAATTGTCATTGATGGCGTATTGCCGACTATCCAGGCACAGGTAAAAGACCGTCCTGAAGACAGTGGTTTTTTTGATCCGTTCGGCGCTATGAACGACCGTGTTTCCAAAGCGGATCAAAATCGTTTGCGCGATCAGGGCCGGACGGTTATTCGCGATGAAGTATTGCCGGCGTTTAACAATCTGGCAGGCTTTCTTCGCGACGAGTACCGCGCGAGTGATACGGTGGGCGCAGAAGCCCTCACAGAGGGAAAGGAATACTACGCGTTCAATATCCGACGATACACAACGCTGACAGATGCTACTGCGAACGAGATTCATCAGGTTGGTCTCGCCGAAGTGAAGCGGATTCGCGAGGACATGGATGCCATTATCGAAGAGCTGGAATTCGATGCTGACTTCGCAGCGTTTGGCAAGTTCTTGCGGACCGACCCACAGTTCTACGCATCCAGCAAAGTACAACTTCTCAAAGAAGCCGCTTATATCGCCAAGCGCATCGACTACGTGATGCCGGGGTACTTTGGAAAGTTGCCGCGGCAATCGTACGGCATCGTGCCGGTACCGGACGAGATAGCGCCCAACTACACGACCGGTGCCTACCACGGTACACCACCGGGCGCGCGCCACGGCGGTGCATTCTGGATTAACACCTACGCACTTGATCAACGTCCGTTGTATGAATTGCCGGCTCTGACCTTGCACGAAGCTGTCCCGGGCCACCACCATCAGAATGCGCTTTCCGCGGACCTCGTAGACGTTCCGGAATTTCGCCGCAATCTCTATTTTAGTGCGTTCGGTGAGGGGTGGGCATTGTATTCTGAGAAGCTTGGCGTAGAGATGGGGATTTATCAGACACCCTACGAACACTTCGGCCGGCTAAGCTACGAAATGTGGCGTGCCTGTCGACTGGTGGTGGATACCGGATTGCATTCACAAGGCTGGACGCGTCAACAAGCGATGGATTATTTCTTCGACAATACATCGCTGTCCGAGGGCAATATTCGTGCGGAAGTTGATCGCTACATTTCCTGGCCCGGTCAGGCGCTGGCTTACAAACTCGGCGAACTCAAGATATGGGAGTTGCGCCGCATCGCAGAACACGATCTAGGTGATGATTTCGACTTGCGAGAGTTCCATGACGTGGTGCTTGGCAACGGTGCAGTGCCATTGGCCATGCTTGAAGACATTGTTTTGCGGTGGATGAATACGAAACTGGCCGAGGGCCCTTAAACCGCATGTTTCGTAGAATTGCGGCCGTCGCGTTTCGCGCCGTAAAGAGCCTCATCCGCACGATGCAACCAGTCATTTGCGGATTCCTTCTCTTTTAGTTCAGCAACACCTACCGACACGGTGACCGATCGGTCTGCTATCAATTCGTTTGCTTCAACCAGGGTTCTGAGCTGTTCGGCAAGGTGTGTTGCCCGAGCAATGTTCTGGCCTTCCAGGATCACGACAAATTCATCGCCGCCAATGCGGTACAGACTGTCGGTCACGCGAATTCGTAAATTGACGATCTCCGTTATTCGCTTCAAAATCTGGTCACCGACCACGTGCCCGTGATTATCATTCACCTTCTTCAAGTGGTCCAGATCCAGCAACAGCATCGATGCTGTTGTACCGGTCCGTTGAAAACCGTTCACAACGTCATTGATCTTGTTGTCGAGATGACGACGATTACCGGCACCGGTCAACGGGTCAATGGTCGCGAGTTGAATCAGTTTTTCGCGTTGCCGGCTGGTAATCAGGGTGAATGCGAACGCGAAAGAACTCATTATGACAATAGTAACGAGTACGGTTAGCGTTGACTGTGAGTCAACGTCGTTGATCAGGCTGGGAAGCAACGCCGCGACAGTGACGAGCGCCAATGCGATGGCCTCAACAGGTCGGACGAGATAGAAAACCGAAACCAGTACCGGGTATGCCCAGTACACCTGATGCGGCCCGGTAATATATACGGTCGAAATAACACCCGCGATACAAATACAGGAGATAGCGATGCTTGCGAATCGGATGCGCCGGGTACGGTACACATAAATGCCAAGACCCACAAAGCCAACGACAATCACTGCATCGATGATCGCTGCGAGCCACTCGCCTTGCAGGTATCGCAGAACGATAAACGGCAACACGCCAAGCGCCCCGACAGCACTGAGTATCAGTGGCAGACAGCTTTCGACCGTATTCCGTCTTGAATCAGAATTGATGACGTAACGCCAGGCATCCAGCCCGGAGTGTAAATCCTTCACTTGATCTTCCCTCGACGAACGCATCGTTGCGGCCGTCGCCCCCCCCGAATGAGCAGAGAAACTGCCTGATTACGACCGTGCTGTCAAAATCTTCAAAAAAATTGTTCAGTAGCTCAATGAATTGCGGCTGATAGCCCCTTAATTCGAAGCTCCGGCCATGGACAGATTGGTCGAAGACGGGACGATGACGAGCTGGATCAAGAGCGCTTGAAGCGGCCGAAAAATCCACTCTTGGATACTTCATCATCGTCATCGTCATCGATAACCGGTGGAGTGATGTTGAGGGCTTTTTGCGTTTGCGTCATTGAGATGTTGATCTGGTCCTCAATGGAGTCCGGTGCCGAGAATGGTATCGGTTCCGGACTGATTTCAGGCTGTGGCTCCGGGTCACAGGTCGAAGGACTCAAATCAGCGTTCAGTGCCCGAACAGTTTTCAAACGTTGTGATGCCGACAAGTCCATGCCAGCGTCATCGAATTTCTTCGGAGCTTCGAGGGTTACTTCAAAATCCTGGGAGGTGCTCCCGGTAGCAACGGGTTGCTCCGTTGCGACGGCCGCGTCGAGTTCGTCATTCGCGGGATCCTGAGAAGGTGGATTTGCAAGAATTTGTGCGGCGACAAAGTTGATCTCATCGCCAAACAGGGTTTCTGCCATCTTGTCATCGACGTCTTCGATAGACTTGGCTTTGGCCAGGTCCGCGGCGATCTTTTCGATCTCTGCATCGGCTTGCCTATTCTGCCTTGGTGCCAAATTGAGGGCCGGTGCATCCGTATCTGTCGCTGCAGCGGGTACGTCTTCAGTTTCGGGTGCGCTTATCTCTCCGGGTTCATCGATCAGCTTGCTCTCGATCCGTTGACTGATAGCGTGGTCGAGCGTTATCTCGGGAATCAATTCGGGTACTTCAGGTTCTGGCTCAGGCAATGGCTCGGCATCGTCGGTAACGAGGTTCGGGTCGTCACTTTGAGCGAATGCCATCGCTTGCTCAAGGGCGTCAAGATCAGGCTTTAGCTCGGCCATTGTCGGATCGCGGTCCCACTCGGGAACGTCATCACCGTCTGACTCGGCGAATTTCGGCGCCAGAATGGCGAGATTCGGCAGCGTATCCTGAATAAGCTCGGGTATTTCCGCCTCGACCGGGGGAGTTTCTGCCGTGTCATCGCAGGGTTCCGCGAACACTATTGAGGGGACTTCATCAGCGAGCTCGGGCGCGGCTTGTGCTGCGGGTGTGGCGGATTCGACGACCGGTGCTGTAGTCGGTGGCGGCGCGATGTCAAATTCTATGGCGCTTAATCCGAACTCATTCTCGGCGACCCTGGCCAGCAAAGACGTCGGAACCTGATCCAGGTCTTGATCTGTGGCGGCGGTCATGGCGGATTCCACCAGGTTATTGACGATACGTGGAATGCCCTTGCTGAGGTGATGCAGCAATGCGGCTGCATTCGCTTCGAAGACCTGCTCGAACTCACGACCAGCCAGCCGGAAACAGTGTCTGAGGTAGCCGCGTACTTCAGCCACCGGCAGTCCAACTGTCGTCAGCCGTTGTCGAACCCGTTGCTGAACGCGTGCCAGTGGCACTTCTCGGAGCATAGGGTCCAGCGTCTCATCGCCCATCAGCACAAGGCCGGTGCCTTCAGACTCACCGGCGTCGGCTGCAGTCAAGGCTTCGACCTCGGCCAGCGTATCGACGCCCAGACGAACGCAGTCTTCGATCGCGATAATCACGCGTGTGTCGTTTGCCGCCAGTTCTTTAAGATTGCGTCGAAAGAGGGCGAATTTTTGAATAGTGCCTTTCGGTTTTTCCTGCACGCCAAGTTCATCAAGCAACAATTCGAGCACGTCGTCGCTACCCAGTCGCATGCGCGCGACGACAACCGTTTTCCAGTTCCCATCGAGCGATTCGAGCGCACGATTGACGAGGGTCGTTTTGCCTGAGCCTACGGGGCCTGTGACCGTTACAATGGAGTCGTTACTATTTAGCGCCTTCTTGATTCCCGCCATCGTCGTGGCGAATTGCGGCCCGACAAAAACATCGGTGCCGATCGCGTTGGCACGAAACGGTCGTTTCTTGAGTCCAAAGTGTTTCTCGTACATAACCATCCGATCAGCTGTAATGAGGCCGAATTCTGAAAGGGCCATTCCGAACGGCCAGTTTGGGTTGAATGGGCCTGAATTTCAGGGAGTTATGTCACAAAAATTGGCCATGAATGGCGTTAATGAGCCAATTCTGGTTTTTTTGTCGTGATTACAGGAAATGACTGAATTTGCTGTCGAAAAGGCTCAGAATATGCGCTCACCAGAACCGACAAAACTTTAAGCACAGGGAAAAGCAGGAATGCTGAGGAAAATTGTTCGAATCCTGATCGGATCGCTCATTTTGGCGTTTGCGGTCGGTGTCACGCTCGTTTTGACCAACATGAAGTCAACACCGCCGAAAAAAGAGCGGGCAGAGCTCGATCCGCTGGTCGAAGTGATCGTTCTTGAAAACATGACGGCCAGTTTTGAGATCCACAGCCAGGGAACGGTACGCCCGAAGACCGAAACGATTCTTAGTGCTGAAGTATCCGGAACGATAGTGAGCATTTCACCGAAATTCGTCGCCGGGGGTATTTTCAAGTCCGGTGAGATGTTGATGCGAATCGACCCCACTAATTATGAGGTCGCGCTGGAACAAGCCGATGCTCTGGTGTCACAACGCACTATCGAATACGAAGGTGCACGAAAATTGCGAAGTCAGGGGTATCGGGCAGAATCGGAACTGGCATCCGCGACGGCGGTGCTTGCTGCTGCAAAGGCGGGGCGTGTCAGGGCGCAACGAAATCTCGAACGAACGTCGATACGTTTGCCGTACGAAGGAATGGTTCGTGCCAAGGAAACCGACCTGGGGCAATTCGTTAGTACGGGAACCCGGCTCGGAGTCGTGTTCGCAACCGATTATGCTGAGATTCGATTGCCGCTCACCGATATGGATCTCGCCTACGTTGATTTGCCGGACGCAGCGAAAATTACTGACTCTGGCATATCGAAAGGCCCGCCGGTATTGCTATCGGCGACGCGCAAGGGGCGGCAGGTCGAGTGGGCGGCGAATATCGTGCGCACCGAAGGTGTTGTCGACGAGAAAAGTCGAGTGACCTACGCAGTGGCAAGAGTAACGGATCCGTACCAACTGCATGCAGACGGTATTTCATTGCCGGTTGGTACCTTTGTCACCGCAGCGATACAGGGCGCTCTGGCCGAAAATATCGTTCGAGTGCCGCGCGGCGTTGTGAGGGGTACGGATGAATTACTGTTCGTCAATGCCGATAACGAACTGGTCATTCGGAATGTCGACATTGTTCGTTCCGACCGTGACTACGTTTACATATCCGCCGGCGCCGAGCCCGGTGAGAAAGTAGTGAGCACCGTCCTCGAATCGGCAATCGATGGACTGAAGGTTCGAATCAACGGAGCGAATGACTGATCATGGGTGCTCCTGGCGTAACAGAGGAAAAGGGAATCATTGCGTGGTTTGCGGCCAATCATGTGGCGGCGAATTTGTTGATGATACTGATCATCGTCGCAGGCCTTATTTCGGTCAGCAATATTCGCAAAGAAACCAACCCGGAATTTGAACTCAACCTGATCCAGGTGAATGTGCCGTATCTTGGCGCGGCGCCGCAGGAAGTTGAGGAAGGCGTGGTCATCAAGATCGAGGAGGCCATTCAGGATCTGCAAGGTATCAAGCGAATTCGTTCGAATTCATTCGAGGGATCAGGAAGTGTCACCATTGAGGTCGATCCTGACTCGGACCTCACACAGGTCTTGAGCGATGTTAAGACGCGTATCGATGCGATATCTACATTCCCGGCATTGACTGAAAAGCCGGTCATTTACAAGCAGGAAGTGAATAACCCGGTCGTCATGATTGCGCTCAATGGCGAATTGACGCCACTGACACGCAAGGCGCTGGGCAATGAAATTCGTGATGAGTTACTGCAACTACCATCCGTGAACAGCATTCGCTACTTTGGCGACCGTCCGTACGAAATAAGTATTGAAGTTTCCGAGCAGACATTGCGTGAGTATGGCCTGACGATGAGTGAAATTTCGTTGGCTATCAGAAATTCATCGATCGATATGCCCGGCGGCACCATCAAGTCTGAAGGCGGCGACATCCTGCTGCGTACCAAAGGTCAGGTGTATAGCGGGAAGGATTTTGGTGCGCTCGTCTTGCGTACATTCTCCGACGGCACGCGTCTGACACTAAACGATATCGCGACGATCAATGACGGCTTCATCGAGTCGGATGGTTATGGGCGCTTTAATGGGCAACCTACGGCGACATTGCAGGTTGTAGCGGGCTCGCAGCAAAACGAAATTGAAACCGCGCAGGCTGTTAAGAAGTACATCGCAGAAAAAAGCGCGACATTGCCCGAAGGCATTCGCATGGACGTCTGGATCGACTTGCCGAAATATCTGGAGGGCAGTCTGGATCGCATGCAAAACAACATAGTGTCCGGTGCTTTGCTGGTCTTTGTCGTGCTGTCATTGTTCCTGCGCATGAAGGTGGCGTTCTGGGTCATCGTAGGTTTGCCGGTGTCGTTTCTTGGTGCGCTATGGATAATGCCAAGCTGGCCGGTGACCATTAATACGATCAGTCTGTTCGGCTTCATAATCGTTCTGGGTATCGTCGTCGATGACGCAATCATTATCGGCGAAAGTGCTTATACCAAAATACGTGCGGACGGACATACGCTCGACAATGTTATTCAGGGCGCGCACCGCGTTGCAATACCTGCGACTTTCGGAGTACTGACAACGATCGCAGCGTTCGCGCCGATGATGTTTATCGGCGGTGTTGTCGCGCCGTTTTTTGAAGCGATGTCACTGGTTGTGATCCTTTGCCTGGCATTCTCGCTGGTGGAATCGAAATTGATATTGCCAGCGCATCTCGTGCGAGCACGTATTCCACCGGTCGATGAGGATGATTTATTCAATCCACAGCGGCAGATTCACTGGAGTCAGAGGGGTCCACGGTTTTTCTTAAAGATACAGCGACACGTACAACACGGCCTGCACCGGCTAATCAAAGACCACTACAAACCCTGGCTGGAACGCGCAGTCGATAATCGCGGACTGACACTGACCATTTTCACCGCTGTTTTCATAATGACGATTGGTCTGATGACCAGCGGTATCGCACGCGTCGTTGTGTTTCCCGACTTTGCCCAGGATTTCATTCAGGTCGATCTTGAAATGCAGAGCGGTACGGCGCCGCATGTGCGAAATGCTGCGATTGCCCGCGTAGAGGGCTCGCTGCTTGAGCTGAATCAAAAATTCGTTGATGAAAATCCGGATTCGTTGCCAATCATCCAGAATATCGGTGTGTTTACCAGTGGTGATACTGGCGCACGAATGTTTGTTGAGATTCCCTTCACAGAAGACCGCCCGTATGAGATGAAGGAAGTCACACAGTTGTGGCGCGATGAGGTTGGCGAAATTCCAGGCATGAAAGAGCTGAAGTTTCGGGCGGCCGGGCATATAGGTGGCGGGTCGCCGCTGAGTTTCAAGTTGAGTGGCTCTCATTACGAAGCGCTGGAAGCGGCTGCCGAGGAACTGGCTGGAGAGCTGGTAACCTACGAGGGCTTGTTCGACATTACTAATTCAGCAACGTCGGGTAGCGACGAGATCAAATTGAAGATCAAGCCGGAGGCCGAAGCGCTGGGATTGACCATGTCGTCGCTGGGGCGGCAGGTCAGGCAGGCTTTCTACGGCGAGGAAGCGCAGCGCATTCAGCGGGGTAAAGACGAGTTGCGCGTGATGGTGCGATATCCACTTTCAGAACGCCGTTCTGTTGCGGATCTGGAAAATATGCGTATACGCACACCGGAGGGTGACGAGGTGCCGTTCAACTCGGTCGCGGAAGTTTCGTTTGGCAAAGGGTACTCGCGTATATCACGCCTGGATCGAGAGCGAACGGTTACCGTTTCTTCGGACCTTGATCCTGAACGGGTTCAACCCCAGGAAGTTATCAAGACGATGTCTGAGGAATTCATTCCAGAATTGCTGTCTCGTTATCCAGGCGTCAAATACGGACTTGAAGGGTCAAGCCAGGATCAGGTCGATTTTATGGCAAAGATAATGATGGCGCTTTTTGTGGCGCTGTTTCTGATCTACGCACTGATAGCCATTCCGCTGCATTCGTACATGCAACCTCTCATGATCATGTCGGTCATTCCGTTCGGCGCTATTGGCGCGGTTATCGGACACATCGTCATGGGACGAGCGCTGAGTATGTTTTCAATGTTCGGGTTGATTGCGCTCGCCGGCGTTGTCGTCAACGACAGCCTGATCATGGTCGATTTTATTAACAAGGCCAGGTCGGCCGGCGTCACCATACGTGATGCAGTTATCGAATCGGGTACGGCACGGTTTCGGGCCATCGTACTGACTTCATTCACGACCGCCGCGGGACTGTTACCCATCATGTTCGAAACCAGTCCCCAGGCACAGGCGGTTATTCCGACCGCCATTTCGATTGGCTTTGGCATTATTTTCGCAACGGTCATTACCTTGTTCCTGATTCCGGCGCTGTACATGTTGCTGGAAGATTATTTCGTCCGTATGCGGCAGTTTTGGAAGTGGCTGATAAACCGCTCCGTAGAAGTACAGCCGGAATAAGCGATCTTGTCATCGACGGACAAGGTAGTACGCGAAGGCGTGACGGCAGGCCTCGCTGCGTATTTGATGTGGGGGATTCTGCCGGTTTATTTCAAGATTGTAGGCGATGTGGAGCCAACAGAAGTGCTGGCACACAGGATTATCTGGGCGATACCTTTTGGTGCGTTGATTCTGATGGCTCGCCGGCAGTGGCCCGAAGTCAGACGTGCGCTGGCACATCGAAGCATGCTTGGCTGGCTGTCTGTTTCCACCGTTTTTATTGCCGTGAACTGGTTCGTCTATATTTGGGCAATCCAGGACGGTCGTATATTTGAGACGAGTCTCGGCTACTACATCAACCCGCTGACCAATATGTTGGTCGGCGTGTGGTTATTCCGGGAGCGACTACGACGCTATCAACGGGTCGCCGTCGTGCTCGCATTCATCGGCGTTACGGTGCTAACGATTTCGGGTGGGGTCGTACCGTGGGTCGCACTGTTCCTGGCGGTGAGTTTCACAGTATACGCCGCGGTAAGGAAACGAGTGGCAATAGGCGGAATGCCCGGGTTGTTTGTCGAAACGGTTTTGCTGCTGCCGTTCGCTTTGATCTGGTTTGCCTATCTGTTCTCGTCGTCGCAAATGGTATTCGCGAGCGGCGATAACGCCATTACGTTTTGGTTGCTAATGGCGGGGCCGGTCACTGTGCTGCCGTTGTTGTGCTTTGCGCTGGCGGCTCGTCGACTATCGTTGACGACGATCGGCTTCATGCAGTTTCTTGCGCCGACTATGCAATTTGGAACCGGTATCTATTATGGCGAAACACTGACGACAGCACATCTGATCTGTTTCAGCTTCATCTGGACCGCGGTAGCTTTCTTCATTTTCGATGCGGTCAAGACGGCAAAGAAAAAGCCGCTGGCGCTGTAGGAGGCCGCCTTGCGGCCGACACTACGGTTCGCGCGCAGGGCGCGCTCCTACTGTTGTTTATTTGTTCGCCTTTCGCTCAGCGGCTTCTTTTATGACGTCATCAGCGACATTCTGCGGACAAGGTGCATAGTGCGAGAACTCCATGGAGAACTGGCCACGACCGGATGTCAGGGTCCGCAGGTGACCGATGTAGCCAAACATGTCAGCCAGCGGTGCATCGGCTTTGACACGTACGCCGGTTGGACCGGCATCCTGAGATTTGATCATCCCGCGACGACGATTCAGGTCGCCAATGACATCGCCGACATTGTCGTCGGGTGTAAACACGTCGACCTTCATAATCGGCTCGAGCAATTGCGGGCCTGCTTTTGGAATCGACTGGCGATAGGCGGCTTTTGTCGCGATCTCAAACGCAAGCGCGGATGAGTCAACGGCATGGTAAGCGCCGTCGAGCAAGGTGAATTTGACGTCGAGCAGTGGGTAGCCCGCCATCGTACCTTCGACCATGCAGGACTTGAACGCCTTTTCGATGGCGCTCCAGTACTCACGCGGTACATTTCCGCCGGTCACTTTGGACTCGAATTCGTAACCAACATTTTGCTCGGCGGGCTCGATCTCATATTCGATCTTGCCGTACTGGCCAGAACCACCCGATTGTTTCTTATGGGTGTAGGTATCTTCGATCTTCCGCGTGATGGTTTCGCGATAGGCAACCTGTGGTTTACCCATTTCAACATCAACGTTGTGAGTACGGCGCAAAATGTCGACCTTAATGTCCAGATGCAGCTCGCCCATACCTTTGATCAGGGTCTCGCCAGAGTCTTCGTCGGTGGCCACCTGGAATGACGGGTCTTCCTGAACCATTTTATTCAGTGCGACGCCCATTTTCTCGGTACCAGCTTTATCCTTCGGCGAGATCGCGATAGAAATCACGGGATCCGGGAACACCATCGGCTCCAGCGTTGCCGGGTTATCGGCATCGGCCAGCGTATGGCCGGTGCGAGTGTTCTTCATGCCGAGGAGGGCAACGATGTCGCCGGCCTGCGCGAAATCCAGTTCCTCACGAGAATCAGCATGCATTTCGACGATACGGCCTATGCGCTCGTTCTTGCCGGTGAATGTGTTCACGACGTTGTCACCTTTTTTGATGGTGCCAGAGTAGATACGCGTAAACGTCAAAGCGCCGTAACGGTCGTCCATGATTTTGAACGCCAGCGCACGCAGTGGCTTCTCAGGGTCTACATCGGCGAAACCGCCCGTTGCATTGCCTTCGAGATCGATTTCCGGCTGCGGTTTAACTTCAGTCGGGTTTGGCAGGAAGTCAACAACTGCATTAAGAATGTTTTGTACTCCTTTGTTTTTAAACGCAGAACCACAGTAAGTTGGGAAGAAATCGAGCGCGATCGTACCCTTGCGGATGCAGCGCTTGAGATCTTCAATGGACGGCTCAGTACCGTCGAGATAGGCCTCCAGAAGGTCGTCGTCCTGCTCAACCGCAGCCTCGATCATCTTTTCGCGCCACTCGGCGACAAGGTCCAGCATGTCTTCTGGCACGTCCCCGATCGTGTAGGACTCGGGATCGTTCGCGTCGCTCCAGGTCCATGATTTCTGTGTCAGCAGGTCAACAACGCCAATGAAGTCGTCTTCGACGCCGATTGGCAGAACCATAACCAGTGGATTGGCAGCGAGTACTTCTTTGACCTGTTTTACAACGCGGTAGAAATCCGCACCGATGCGGTCAAGCTTGTTAACGAAGATGATGCGCGCGACCTCTGAGTCATTCGCATAACGCCAGTTTGTTTCCGACTGCGGTTCAACGCCGCCGGATCCACAAAACACGCCAACGCCGCCGTCAAGAACCTTCAGTGAACGGTAGACTTCAATGGTGAAGTCTACGTGTCCCGGTGTGTCGATGATGTTCATGCGGTGGCCGTCCCACTCGCAACTCGTGGCAGCGGACTGAATCGTAATGCCGCGCTCCTGCTCCTGGTCCATAAAGTCCGTCGTAGCCTCGCCATCGTGGACTTCACCGGTCTTGTGAATCTTGCCGGTGAGCTTCAGGATTCGCTCGGTTGTTGTGGTCTTGCCCGCATCAACGTGGGCAAAAATGCCAATATTTCGGTATACGCTAAGGTCTTTCATCTCTTTGCTCTGTTTCTCTTCGTTGTCTGTTGTCACCAACTATCAGTCACTGCCATACCATCAGGTGCTCTCAAAGCCTTGCTAAAGCGAGAACCCGGCAATAAATCGAGGTGGGTGCACTTAAATTCCTTGCCGGTCCTATGGTGCTTACCCGGCAGCGAATTAGGCGCTGCGATTCAGGTAGGACGGGCGTTCGGGCGCGGATAATAACAGTGCGGAGCGCCCTAAACCAGTCCAAATGTCTGCAGTGTTCGGCCGTACGATCAAAAGGGCCTAAAACACAATAAAAACAACAAACTACTGCGACGCAGTCAGCGACGAAGAATCGCGATCCAGCGGGCGATATTCAGCAAACTCATCAGTGACGCCGAAACGTAGGTCAGTGCCGCGGCCGTTAGCAGTCTGCGGGCGTGCGGTCGGTCCGCCGATTTGAGTATCCTGTGCTTGTCCAGCATCGGCAGCGCGCGGTTGAAGCTGGCGTCGAATTCGGTGGGAAGCGTGATGAAATGGATAAGGGCTGAGCTGGCGAGCGTTGTCATGCCGGCCAGTAACGCTAAGACCCCCAATGCCGGAATCCGCGTGAGAATCCCAAGAAACGGGGATATCACCAGTACGCCGGCGCCAACTTTCTCGATGCCACTCATCGCTCCGACCAGCCGCGTTCGCCATTTCAGCGGCGCATAGCTCGTGTGGTCCTGTACGGCGTGCCCAACCTCGTGTGCGGCGACCGTAATGGCAGTCAGAGACCGCCCATCGTGCTTGTCGGGCGTGAGCCGAACGACTTTGGCGATTGGATCGTAGTGGTCGCCGGATTCAGTCGTCTCGACATCGACGGATTGCAACCCGTGTTTGTCCAGCAGATGGCGAGCGAGGCTGGCGCCTGTTCCTTCGTAGCGGTCCTCGGGTTTGCTGTATTTCGCGAGTACTCGCTGCACCCAGATGCCGGGACCGAGGATCAGCGCGATTACAATGACGATGAGGATGAGATAAGCCACATAAGTATCGTACCGACAATCTTGCAAAAGGTCGTCTGCGGAGTAGTCTGGGCGGTCAAACAATAATCAGGAAGGTGGTCAACATGTCTATGCGTTACCTAACACAAGGTCATTTTGCTCTTCTGGTCCTCGTTTCTATTGCGACAGGGGCCTGCAGTCAGGAACAGGGCGACGCGGCAAAAACGGGTCCCGCAATAGCCGGAACCACTGCGAAGTACGACTGGTATATGCAAGGTACAACCCCGGCTGGCCAGACGACGATTACCAAGAACGGTGACGGCAAGATCACCAACGAGTCGTTTGTGCACTGGAACAATCGCGAGTGGACCGTCAACTCGGAGTTGCAGCTCGATGAACAGGGTCGTATTGCGTCGCAAAAGATCACGGGAATTTCACCGTTTAAGTCAGTGATCGATGAGTACTACAATTATGAAAACGGAGTGGCGTCATGGGGCACACCCGGCGAAAGTGGCTCGGCCACGACTGCTGAGCCGGCATTCTACCTGGCCAATGAGGGGATTACTTTTGCAGCGACCGGAGCAATGGTGAAGGCTGCGGTCAAGAATATCGACAGCGTAATTGACCTGTTCCCCAGTGGACGCGCGCGCGTTGAAAAGGTCAGGGAAATTGTCGTTGACACACCCGATGGTGAGCAAGTCGTTGCATTGTACGCGTTACACGGCATCGGCTTTACGCCGAACTACTTGTGGTTTGACGAGAATCTGGATGTGGTCGCATTCGATGGTGGCGGGTATCTCGGCATGATTCCGGAGGGCTGGGATGTATCGGTGCTCAACGAAATGAGTACTGTCCAGTCTGCAGCGGATGGCGATTACATTACGCGCCTGGCCGGCGATCTGGCGACTCGACCAGACGGTCCTGTCATTTTCGAAAATGTTGATGTTGTTGATGTTGTGGCAGGCCGTCTGCTGGAGGACCAAAACGTCCTGGTTGAAGGTGGACGGATCAAAGCAGTTTCCGCCGCCGCGATTGAAACTTCGGCCGCGATGCGTATTGATGGCAGCGGCAAGTCTCTGATGCCGGGGTTGTGGGACATGCACGCGCACTTCTCTTTGTCGGACGGTGTATTGAACATCGCCGGCGGCATCACCAATGTTCGCAATATTGGTGGGGTGCACGAGAAGACCATCGAATTGACGGCGAAGCACGATTCCGGTGAAGTGATTGGTCCCAATACATTCCGTGCCGGTTTCATGGATAAGGCGGGTCCGTTTGCATCGGGTTGGGCGGCCGGGTCATTACAGGATGCATTGGACCGGGTCGACTTCTATGCCGAGCATGGCTATATCCAGATCAAGCTCTACAGCTCTATAGAGCCTGACTGGGTCGCACCGATAGCTGAACGCGCACATTCGTACGGAATGCGTGTAAGCGGGCACATCCCGGCGTTTATGTCAGCGGAGCAGGCCGTGCGGGCGGGCTATAACGAGATTCAACACATTAATATGGTGTTTCTGAATTTCCTGGCCGGTGATCGTGAGGATACGCGGCAACAGATTCGTTTTACCCTGTACGGCGATGAAGCCGGCAATCTGGATCTAGAGAGCGAAGAGGTACAATCGTTTTTCGCTCTATTGAAAGAAAACAGTGTTTCTGTTGACCCAACGGCGGCGATTTTCGATACCTCATTGCGGCACCTGTCCGGCACACCGGATCCGACGTTTGCTGCGGTCATTGAGCATTTGCCTCCGAATATTTCTCGCAGCATGTACAACGTCGAAATGAATAAGCGGGGGGAGGAGGACGCGTGGCTTCGCTCCGCTGAAAATCAGGCGGCGATGCTCAAAGCGCTGCACGACTACGGTATTCAACTTGTTCCGGGCAGCGACAACATAGCCGCATTCACGGTGCACCGAGAGATTGAACTCTACGCAGAAGCGGGGATTCCCGTCGCAGATGTGTTACGAATCGCGACGCTGGACTCTGCGCGGATTACGGGCGTTGCTGACCGCAAAGGTTCTATAGAAATCGACAAGGATTCCGACCTGATTTTGATTGACGGCAATCCGTTTGACGATATCAGCGCCATAAGACGCGCTGTACTGGTGATGAAAGGCGACACGTTGTATCGACCCGATGACCTTTACCGGTCCGTCGGCGTAAAACCATTCCTGCCATCGGTTGAGTTTTAGGGAGTGACCGCCGATCAATCGGTCCTGTTTGGGCTGCTGTTATTCGTATTTGTATTCCTGATATGGGGCCGCTGGCGCTACGACCTTGTTGCGTTCGTAGCGCTATTGATCGCCCTCCTGACCGGTATTGTGCCGAAAGATCAGGCGTTTTCGGGTTTTGGCCATCCGGCCACCGTCATTATCGCGCTGGTTCTTATCATCAGCAGAGGATTGTCGAATTCCGGGGCGATAGAATTGGTAGCGCGATATCTCGTTGACGCATCACGAAAGCTCGCTACGCACATCACGATCATGTCGGGTCTTGCCGCCGCTCTGTCTGCATTGATGAACAATGTTGCTGCGCTGGCGCTGCTCATGCCCGTCGATATGCAGGCGGCGAAAAAAGCCGGCCGTAGTCCGTCACTCTCACTCATGCCGTTGTCGTTCGCATCCATCCTTGGCGGCATGATCACCCTCATCGGCACGCCACCCAATATCGTCATCGCCGAATTCCGCGGTGATGCTTTGGGTGAGTCGTACAGGATGTTTGATTTCGCGCCTGTGGGTCTTGCATGTGCCATCGTTGGCGTTGCCTACGTTGCGTTGATCGGTTGGCGATTATTGCCGAACGAGCGCAAGTCGGCGGATGCTGGCAAGGAGCTGTTTGACCTCGCAGACTATATCGCCGAAGTTCGGGTGCCGGAGGGTTCGGCAGCGATCGGCAGGAAGGTACGTGATCTGGATCATGCTGCAGGACGGAGCGATGTCGATATCGTTGGGCTGGTCAGGCGCGGTCGCCGCATGCCGGGGCTCGCAAGACTCGTTGAAGTTAAAGAAGGCGATGTTCTTGTCATTGAGGCCAGTCCGGATAGCCTTGAGGAAGTGATAGGAAATCTGAACCTCGAATACGTCGGTAAAGGGGAGGGCCAGCTTGGCGACGATGGGTTGATACTCAACGAGGTCGTGGTACAGGAATCATCGCGCCTGGCGGGGAAATCGGTGATGTCGCTGCGGCTCCTGTATCGCTATCGCGTCGCGCTGGTGGGTGTGTCTCGGCGGGGCACGCGATTTCGCGAGAACGTCAGGAAACTGATTTTGCAGCCCGGTGACGTGTTGTTGCTGCTCGGTGCTGAAGAGCGCCTCAGTGACATTACGGGCCGCCTTGCGCTCTTGCCACTGGCCGACAGGGGCCAGCGCGTCATACAACGCGAAAAGGCCTGGTGGGCTGTTGGAATATTTGCTGCGGCGATTACCGTTGCGAGTTTTGGTTTTGTCTATTTGCCCATTGCGCTGGGCTGCGCTACGGCGCTTTACGTGTTGTTCAATATAGTCCCGATTCGAGATGTTTACACGTCGATCGAATGGCCGGTCATTGTTTTGCTGGGCTCCATGATTCCAATAGGGGGCGCTTTACAATCCACTGGCGGTACCGCATTGATTGCCGGTGGCATCGTCGACCTTTCAGCCGGGTATTCGCCGGTCGTCGTATTGACCCTGTTGGTGGTCGTTACGATGACCTTATCCGACGTAATGAACAACACGGCGACCGCAGTCATCGCTGCGCCGATCGCGATTGAAATCGCATCGCGTCTGGAGGTTAATCCGGATCCATTTTTGATGGGAGTCGCTGTTGCTGCATCGTGTGCATTCCTGACGCCAATCGGACACAAGAACAACACGCTGATCATGGGGCCGGGCGGCTATCGTTTCGGGGACTATTGGCGCATGGGATTGCCACTCGAAATCCTGATCATTGTGGTATCTGTCCCGGCAATTACCTTTTTCTGGCCGATGTAATGCTTATGTAAAGCGGCTGTCGCACAACGCAGAATTGGGTGTCAAAAACTGACAAATGCTGCCCATTGTCACGCGAGGCGTCACAGATACTTATCGCATAAGTCATTGAAAGATATTGACTAAAAGATTTCCCCCTGTCTTGGCACAAGCCTTGCAACATTGTTTGTGACTAATGACCCGGACGGAGAAAGTCATGGACAGAGCGACAATCCTCGATTGGACTGAAGCCCAGGTGCAGCTGAAACTGGACGATCACCGCAACGTCAAATACCAGGTATACAGAGACGGCGACAAGCACTTTCTTGAAGTACAGGGTGCGCAAGGCGAGCCGATCCACACGCTCGAGTTACCAGATGGTATGAAACTCGATCAGAGCAGCTATCAGGTACTGTTGCGTTACGTCTTGCTGGACGTCGTTGCGGCGTAATCCAGGACGGCCTGCCAGACTCTAAGGAGATTCTCACCGAGGATCTTCCTGATATCGTCTTCGCTGTAGCCGCGATCCAGCAAACCCTGAACCAGGTTAGGGTAGCTCGCAACGTCTTTCAGGCCTATCGGAAGCGAATCGCCAACACCGTCATAGTCCGATCCGATACCGACATGATTGACGCTGGTTAGTGCAACGACGTGGTCAAAATGGTCGAGTACATCGTCAAGATTTGCGAACGGAAACGGACCGTGCTCAGTCTCGAAGATGGCGGGGAACTGGTGGCGGACCTCCGCCTTCGATAATTCCGGATGCTCCGTCGCATACGCCTCCGAAGCCTCATTACGTGCGAATGCATATTCGTTGGCCTCCGCGGTTATGAAGCTGGACCCGTAATTTATCTGTATAACGCCGCCGTTTTGCGCGAGCGCGACGATCATTTCGTCATTCATATTGCGCTCAAAGCCGGGCGTAAACTTGCGCGCCGACGAGTGCGACGCAATGGATGGCGCATTACTGATTTCCATGACTTGCCAAAACGCTTCGTCGGATACATGGCTGATATCTACCATGATGCCAAGTCGATTCATTTCCCCGACAACCTCGGCACCGAATTCGCTCAATCCATTCCATTGGTGATTCTTGTCGTAGGACGAGTCGGACAGGTGATTCGACAGGCTGTGCGCCAGCGTAATGTAGCTCACGCCACGATCGAAGAAGTACTGCAAATTGGCAAGGTCTCCCTCAACCGGTGAGCCGTTTTCCATGCCCAGCGGCAACGATATGAGTCCGGCTGCGAATTGTTCGCGCACCTCGGATGGTGAGCGTGCGATCGCGAATTTATCCGGCCATTGCTCAGCGAAGCCATCGACCAAATCGATGAGCTTGTCGGCAAGCGCTTTTGAACCGCCCTCGGTCTCCAGTGAGGCGGGAGTGTAGATCGACATGAAGGGTGCGTTCAGCCCGCCCGTAACGGCTCGCGGATGGTCGAAATCCCCACCATCAGTGGCTTCAGATATATTGGCAGCTTTGGCGTCCAGCCGATAAGGCACATCGATATGGGTGTCGACGATTATGCTGGTTCTGGCAATATCACCGGCGTCAGGAGCGGAAGGGGCGGTTTTGGGGTCTGCCGGCTGATTGCAGCCAGAGATCAAAACGGTGGCCAGGGCGAGACTGAAGAGTCTGTTGATCATTTTGGGATATTTCGCTGGTTAGAAAGGTCGAAGATTGTAACAATATGCAGGTGATCGTACAGGAGCAATACGATGAGTAATGACAATCCACCGGTAGACGATGCATTTGTCGGTGAAAACAAGTCTGGTAATCCAATTGAGGAAAATCTGAAATCCGGTGCCACCTGGATGCGGTGTTTATTCATGCTGATCAGCTGCGTTCTGGCGAGCGTTGCAATTTTCGCCGGATCCGTGATCGTCGTGCTCGGTTTCTTCTGGGTTTTGTTCACTGGAGACGTCAACCAGCAGATGAAGGAGGCTGGGCAGAGTGTGGCGACCTACCTCTACAATATTTCCCGGTACCTGACTTTCAACACGGATGAGAAGCCTTTTCCATTAGGCGGTGCATGGCCTGCAGGGAAGCCCGAAGAGGCATAGTCCGGGTCCCCCCGCGGTTGGGTTCACGGTCTGGCCTAAACTGACAGCTCACGCTGCGTGGGTTGCCATTGCGCCAGATTAATATGGGCGGCGCCAACGCCAAGGCCGCGTACCCAGCGCGCCGCAGCGTCCAGCGTGACCCAGGTTCGTATTTTCCCCTTGCGGGTCTCGGCAGTAATCGGTCCGTTCGGCGTTCTTGCTTCGATATGGAATCGAGCGCCGTTCGCGATGATGTTGATGTTCTTTATGGCGCCAGCGGCAACCATTGCCCTCAACATACGTTCATCCATTGGGAGTCCCCGGGAAAAAGTCGTTTTGTTCCGGAATGCTGATACCGCTTTGATCACAGTGTCTGCGAATCAGCATTTCGACCATATTCGCTACGCTGCGGTGCTCACGAGCTGCGGCTTCTCTCACCGCTTCTTTGATGCCCGGTTCTATGCGCAGGTTCAGTGTGGATACTTTGGTCTTGGCCATGCGTTACATTGTATATAAGTAAGAGTTTAAATGTAACGCATTTTGCGATAATTCTGTGTTGTCGCGTCAGTGATTGACCACTGGCGCATCGCTCCCTAAGCTGCGCCGATGCAAAGACGCTCCTGGCAGTCGCCCAAAAACCTGTTGCTACTCATGTCAGTCGCGATGCCGGTTGCATTCAGTACCTGGAACGCATTACTCAATAACTTCGTCATCGAGCGGGCAGGATTTACAGGCGTTGAAATAGGAATTCTGCAAAGCCTGCGTGAAATACCGGGTTTTCTCGCGTTCACTACCGTCTTCGTCCTCCTTATCATCAAGGAACAACTTCTTGCCGTTATTGCTCTTGCGATTCTCGGAATCGGCGTCGCGCTGGCCGGCGTATTCCCGACTCCAGCCGGGCTGTATTGCACGACCGTCCTGATGTCGATCGGTTTTCACTATTTCGAAGTTCTTAAACAGTCTTTGGCGTTGCAGTGGTTCCGCAAGCTTGAAACACCGCAGGCACTGGGCAAACTGATTTCCATCGGTTCAATTACCTCGCTGATTGTGTATGCCGTTCTGTGGTGTTTGCTGGAACTACTGTCACTGGATTACATCTGGATTTTCCTGCTGGCAGGCGGTGCGTGTTGCGGACTTGCTGTTTTCATGTGGCTGGGATTTCCAAAATTTGAAGTCGAGCACGAACAAACAACAAAACTGGTGTTGAGGAAACGCTATTGGCTTTACTACGCCTTGAAGTTTCTGTCCGGTGCACGCCGCCAGATTTTCATGGTCTTTGCGGCATTTCTGATGGTAGAAAAGTTCGGTTATTCGGCATCCCAGGTGGCGTTGCTGTTCCTGATCAATTATGCGTTCAACTGGTTATTTGCGGAAAAAATCGGCAGTTTGATCGGACGGATTGGCGAACGCCGTGCGCTAAGTATTGAATACGGCGGACTGATTATCGTGTTTAGCGCCTATGCGTTTGTCGAAAACGCCACTATCGGTGCGGGATTGTACGTTATTGATCATATGTTCTTCGCGCTGGCCATTGCCATGAACACCTACTTCCAAAAAATCGCCAGCCCTGAAGATATTGCCAGCAGTGCGGGTGTGTCATTCACGATCAATCACATGGCTGCGGTAGTCGTTCCGGCCGTGCTTGGTATGGTCTGGATTGTATCGCCTGCTGCCGTCTTCCTGATCGGTACTGGATTTGCTGTTTGTTCCCTGATTCTGTCGCAGAACATCCCCACTCGTCCCATTCAGGGTAATGAGGTCCGGTGGGGATGGAGCGGCGCAGTATAGAATGGAGCAGGCGAGCACATTTGGATAATGGAGTGATCAGTGCAGGAAACAATGCAACTTGAAAGTACCAACATCGGACATGTCGAAACGATCAGCCACAACAGCGGACCACTGACGACCGGCATCTGCAAGAATCCGGTCGCTGAGCCTGTATATCTCGAGGAATCCGGTGTCCGCGGCGATTCGATTGTTGATCACGAGAGCCATGGTGGCGCGGATCAGGCCGTCTACGCCTACAGTGCCGACGATTACGACTGGTGGAAGAACGAAACGGGTCGGGAATTCTCTCCGGGCCTGTTCGGTGAGAATCTGACTATTCGCGGTATGCCGTCCGACATGAATATCGGCGATCGCCTGCTGATCGGAGAGGTGGTTCTTGAGGCGAGTGCGCCGCGTATACCCTGCAGGGTGCTCGCGGCGAAAATGCAACGCTCGGAGTTCGGCCTGGAGTTTCGGGCCGCCGAGCGGCCTGGAATCTATTTTCGCGTCCTGAACAGCGGTGCAGTAAGCGTTGGTAATGTTGTGACCTATGTCGCGGATGCCTCCAGCAACGTCTCGATTCTGGAGTTATTTCGCTTCAATTACGCGCTGCGGCATGACCGGGCCGATCTGCATCGCTTTCTTTCGGCGCCTGTGGCAATTCGATTCCGGGAGAAAATAGAGGGCAAACTGGAATCTATGGGGCTTGAACCGGGCTGATTTTTCTTTTCTTTATCTCGTGTTGATTTTTTCATGAAATGATATCATAATGATATCAAATTGATGGAGCTGAGAGAAGCAGAAAGGAGAACGACATGATTCGCGAAAAGAAGAAAACCGTACTGTCCGGGTACCTGATGATCGGAGCATTGGCCGTGGCGCAGTTATTGCTGGCTTACGCTGTTGTCAAGGCGGTCCATTTGCAGTCATTGGCACTGGCCATCCCGTCGGTCATCGCATCTGTCATCGTTTTGATCTGCTGGGCTGGTCTGTTCATGGTGCATCCGAATGAGGCGAAAGTACTGCAACTGTTTGGAAAGTACGCCGGAACAACGCACGAGCCAGGCCTGAAATGGGCGAACCCGTTTTTTTCGAAGGTAGCGGTATCGACGCGCATCCGGAATTTTGAATGCAGCAAACTAAAAGTGAATGACGCGAACGGCAGCCCGATCGAAATAGCAGCGGTGGTCGTTTGGAAGGTGTTTGACACGGCAGAGGCATTGTTCGAAGTTGACGACTATGCCGGCTTTGTAGAAATTCAAAGTGAGTCCGCTTTACGCAACCTCGGTACCGCCTATCCGTACGAACCTCACGATGGCGAGGCCATCGCACTCAGAAGCAATCCTCAGGAAATAGCGGAAGCACTCGTAAAAGAAATCCAGGACCGACTGACCCAGGCAGGGATCACCGTTATTGAAGCCAGAATATCGCATCTTGCATACGCACCCGAAATCGCGAACGCGATGCTGCGCAGGCAACAGGCATCGGCCATTATCGCGGCTCGCAAGCAAATTGTCCGGGGCGCCGTTGGTATGGTGCACCTGGCACTGGATGAACTGGATCAAAACGATATCGTGAAGCTCGATGAAGAGCGAAAAGCTGCGATGGTCAGCAATTTGCTGGTCGTCCTGTGTAGTGATGAGAGCGCACAGCCGGTTTTGAATGCCGGCTCACTCTATACCTGATTCGGGATTCCGTATGGCGGCACGAAAATCATTCGCTTTGCGAATCGATTCCAGGACTCTGGAGGCGATGCAACGCTGGGCGAAAGACGATCTGCGCAGTTTGAATGCGCAGATCGAATTTGTGTTACGGGAGTCACTGCGAAAATCGGGGCGATTACACCCATCAGACCCGCCAAAGGATACTGACGAATAGCAGCGATGTTACCCTGTCGGTATGCGGACTATTCTTCCATACGCTGGTGTCATTCTTGCGCTAATAGCCGCGGCTAGTGTCGCGTTCGTCGCATGGGAGCTCACCAAAGAAGCAGCAGATGACGGCGAACCGGGCGACAACGACTAATCGTTAGTGTCAGCGGTCACGGGATCGGCCCCGGTTCTTGCCCACACTTCCACGACGTTCGGAGCTCTTGGAGCTGCCACTACTCGACTGTTGCCTGGATTCGCTCGATCGCGGTGCCTGTGCCTGCCGGCTGGGTTCTGACCGTCGACTTTCCTGTCTTGCTGGTGCACGTCGGGATTGAGCCGGCGCTTGTTGGCGTACCTGTGGGGCAGGGGCGATGCGCCTTGTATCGCGCGATCTTGCGGCAGGCTCGTGGCGCCGGGATCCCTCTGACCGTCGAACTTCCGGCGCACGACCGGAACTCTGCGTACGGCGGGTGACCGGTGCGCGATGAGTCTCCTGCGTACGTCGCCTGTTTTGAGTCCGGACAGTATCCTGCCGGCTAGAGTTTCGCGTTACTTGAACAGGCCGTCGCTCTTGAGTGTCACGTCGTCGAAATGCGATTGTTTCGCGTTGCTCGTTTCTATCAACTCGCTGACTGCGTTTAACGCGAGGTGAAGTTTCTGTTGCCTGGCGACGTGTATTGCGAGTTTGAGGGGAACGAGACCTCACCGTTTGTCGCGCATCCCTTTCCCGGAACGAAAGTGGCTCGTTTCGCCGTGTTTTGTTGACAGCTCGCTGTGGATTGCGTCGCTCGGACCGTGCATAACCTTCACGTCGAATGTACTCACGGCGCGTATTTCTGGCGCGCCAGTGGTCACCCCGGTAGCGGTGGTTGCGGTGCACGTTTGAGTTCGTGATGTAGTTGGTGTTGTACACGCTGATTGACGGACTGCGATACCACCAGTTATTCCAGTACGAACGGCCATAATAAGGGTGTCCGCTGTAGCTGTGATGGTAAACGTGGAGACTGTCTGATAGCCAGCCGATCGAAAACGCAGTCGTCACGCCCCAGAAATATCCATGGCTAAAATAGTGGTTGGCCGCGTAAGGGTAGTAGTAAACCGGGTAACGACGTGGATAGTAGTAATAAACCGGGCTCGGTTGATAATGAACAACCTGTGCCGGTTCGTAGTACGGAACATAAATCACATCTTCCGAAACGGGAGAAATATGAATGACGTCATCGTCATTCGATACCGTCTGGTATTCATCGCTTTTGAGGTTACCAGCGGCGTAGGCGCGATCGCGAAATGCTTCGACCGCAGACACAACGTCAGCCTGCTGTGCTATTACCGCTTCACCCAGGCGCAAGGTCCAATCCAGGTCATTGTTCAGGAGTTCAACAACTTCCGGATAGTTCGTAAGCGCGACGACAGAGTCGTCCCAATTGGAATCAGGTGTCAGCGACGCGTCGGACTTCAACGCCTCCAGAAACCGTGCTGCTTCGACAATTTGCAAAGGGTAGGCTGCGGCCGGTAAGACAATCGCCAAGAGATCATCGGGATAAAGGGCAACAGGCCCAACCAGCTCCTGCAATTGGGTCTGCGACAAATGCGGGATGCCATCTTTGTCAATCGACGTAATTTCAGCTTGAGGCTCATAAGAACCTATAGCGTTGCCGTCATCGTCAACCGGTACCTGCGCCAGAGAAACGGCGGGTACCAGTAATAGCAAAGTGAGTCTTATATAAGCTTTCATATGGCCTCCTGGTCCAAAACAGGTCGGACCTGTCTATGTTGAGGCTAATAATAGCGGGCGTTACCTGAACCGACCCTTAACCGATGCTTAATATCGCCAAATTCTCAGTCATCCCCGCCGTGCCAGGTCAGAAATTTCCAGCCGTCCTCCGTCCGGACGAGGATATCTGTGTAGCGGCCGTTACTCATCTCAATTTCGTCGTCTTTCGACTGGAATGCACTCGTGTACAGGTAGTGAGCGACGGCAACGTCGTCATGGACGATAATTGACAGCGGATAAAGTTCGTGGGCGACCAACTTACCGATTTGCTCATCGAATCGATTCCACATTATTGTCGATGCTTTGTCGCGTGGTGCCGGTGAAGTCTTTCCCCAAGCCGCGAAATCGTCAGTTAGTAGTCGGTCCGGCCATTTCCTGTCGCCTTTCTCGACCGCATTCCATTCCTCCTCGATCACGGACCAGACGTTCGCTGAATCATCTGTGGATTCCTCTGCATAGGCAGGTGTTAGACCGAATAGCAAAATACTTGTCAGAACCAGCTTGAGCACTTCTTTGCTTGTCATAGCTCGACCCTCATTGGTGAATTCTCAGTGAAATTAACGCGAGTTTAGTCTGATTGAACCAGCACAACAAACATCACTTCGCATTTGAACAAATACACCGATGGTGGGTAACAAATTGGGTCATGAACAAGATTGAACCGAGCCAGATTCCGCGGCAAGACGCTATACTTCGGTATTACGCAGATACTAAGAGGAGGCCGAGTGTCCCACAACATTGTTTGTTATCGATGCGGCGAATCGCTTACGACGTTGTCATTACCCTTGTCGCGGCGTGATCAGTGCCCGCAATGCGAGGCCGATATCCACGTGTGCAAGATGTGCCGTCACTTCGATCCTCGCGTTACACGACAATGTCGCGAAGACGGTGCGGAGGACGTAACAGAAAAAGAGCGGCCGAATTTCTGCGACTGGTTCATACCGCGCGATGATGCTTTTGACCCGGATCGAAGGTCTGAGTCCGAAGCTGCGAAACAGGCCCTTAATGCGTTGTTCGGGGATACTGATGAAAGTTGATCGCCGTCGATTATGAATGACAAGGTGCTTGTGGTTTTGTCGGGTGGTCAGGATTCGACGACCTGTCTGTATTGGGCGATTGAAAGGTTCGGACGGGAGAATGTCTCGAGTCTGACTTTCGATTACGGTCAGCGACATCGGATCGAACTCGCTGCCGCCGCCGAAATCGCGGATTTTGCGGGCGTTCCAAACGCGATATTGCCGATTGATACGTTCGCAGCATTAGGTGGCGACGCGCTCACTGCGGCAGATATTGCGGTGGCGTCGGGGCTAAATGAAAAAACCGGTTTGCCGAACACCTTCGTCCCGGGGCGCAACCTGGTATTCCTGACTTTCGCCGCCGCTTTCGCCTATCAGAGGAATATTGCTCACCTCGTCACGGGAGTGGCACAAACCGATTACAGCGGCTATCCGGACTGCCGCGAAGAGACCCTTAAAACGCTGCAAACGGCAATACAAAAAGGCATGGAATCTGAGATTCAGATCCATACACCGCTAATGCATCTTTCCAAAAAAGAGGCGGTTGAGCTGGCACAGGATCTTGGCGCGTTGCCGGCGATGGCAATGACCCACACTTGTTACAATGGCGAACGGCCACCCTGTGGGCATTGTCCTGCTTGCGAACTGCGTGCCAGGGGATTTGAAGAAGCCGGTGTGATCGATCCGTTATTACTCTGACGATGACCTATTCTGTTAAGGAAATTTATTACACCCTGCAGGGCGAGGGCGCTCATACCGGGCGACCCGCGGTCTTTTTGAGATTCGCAGGCTGCAATCTGTGGTCCGGGCGCGAAGAGCATCGCGAGCAGTCGATCTGTCGCTTCTGCGATACTGAATTCGTGGGTGTTGACGGGCCGGGTGGGGGGAAGTTCGAGTCCGCTGAAGATCTCGCAGGGGCTGTTGCTGATTGCTGGGGTCCGAGACGGGCAGACGATCATCCGTACGTGGTGTGTACCGGTGGGGAACCGCTGTTGCAATTGAACGACCCGGCTATTGGTGCATTACACGATGCAGGTTTCGAAATTGGGGTTGAAAGCAATGGCACGATTGAGGCGCCGGACGGGATTGACTGGCTGTGCATTAGCCCGAAAGGCAGTGCGGACCTGGCACAACTGTCGGGCAACGAATTGAAACTTGTGTATCCGCAGCCGGAAAAAAATGCACAACCGGGCGAGTTCGAACACATGTCATTTGAACATTTCTTCCTGCAGCCAATGGACAGTCCTGATCGAGATGACAATACACGGCATGCCGTGGCGTATTGCTTGCAGCATCCGCGCTGGAAACTCAGCGTGCAAACACACAAATATCTAGACCTGGATTGATTATGAATCACCGAGTAGGGCGTATAGCTTTCGTATTTTCGATTGGATTGCTCGTCGCGTATTTGTCGTACGAGTGGATAACGAATCCCGCGGGTCGCGTAGAGCGGGAATTGCAGGTTGCCGTGGTGGAGTCATCGCGGGAACTGATCACAGCCGTTGTCGGTGCGAATAATCTGGAAATCGTCGATCCGCTTTCTCCGAACCGAAAAGTCGGCAAGGTCTATATTTATCCGGAGGGCGACAGCTGGGCCGTTTCCGGTTATTACCGCCGGGGAGAGGCCGATCGCTGGCATCCGTACCTGATGCAGCTACGGGCCGATCACAGCCTCCGTTCTGCGCAGCTTCAGGATACGAATTCTGAGCTGCTCGAGCGTGCCGCGTCAGACCCGTTGCTCGAGATCGGCCGTTAGAATGTTGCTACCCAGCCGATAACGACCAGCAGGGCACTTGCATAACCCAATGCCAGGATGACGATGGTGGGGTCAAGATCCGGTTTTTGTTCGTCGTAAGTCATTTTTTCAGTCCCGTGTAGTGTTGGGTGAGACTGAATCATCGCTGACCGGGCGTGGGACTACCTGACCTGACCCTGATCCTTTCGTGACCGTTTCATGATGGAGCCCTGATTTGGCGTCGTACTGCGGCTTCATTGGCCGCTCTTTGCGATCAAATGGGCCGGTCGGCCTCGACGGCGGTTTCCGTCTCTATACCCGCGTAGTACACCCAGACGTTTTCTTCGCCGCTTAGCAGCTCGATGTATTTGGGGTGCACGAAAATATTTTCACGACCCGATTTCACCTCTCGCAGCACACCGTGTTCGCATAATTGCTTTAGATATACAGAGGCGGTTTGGCGTTTCGCGATGCCGTTATCGACCAGGTTGCCAATACGGCAATAAGGCTGATTGAACAACAGCTCGACGAGTTCCCAGGAGTAAATCTTCGGCAGTTGTTTTTGGACATACTGGCCAGTGTGTTGCATGAGCTCTCGTATCGATTTGATCTTGTCCGTCGTCCAGATACAAGTTTCCTCAACGCCGTCGAGAATAAACAATATCCACGCCGCCCAATCTTGCTCGCTGGTTACCTGGGACAGCAGGCGGTAGTACGCGGCTTTGTTTTGAATGATGTAACGGCTTAGATAGAGGATTGGGGAGTCGAGCAAGCCGTGCTCGACCAGAAACAGGATGTTCAGGATACGCCCGGTTCGGCCATTACCGTCCGAAAACGGGTGGATAGCCTCGAACTGATAGTGCTGCACGGCCATTCGGACCAGCGGGTCGATCTCTGTGTTGCGGTGCATGAAGTCGGCCCAGTTGTCCAGTTTGTCGATGATGAGCTGCTGACCGTTTGGGGGCGTGTAAATCGTCTCTCCAGACATTCGGTTTTTCAGGGTTGTTCCGGCTTCAGAACGAATATCAAGCTCTAATCCCTTGATAGTGCTGCAGATTTGTATCGCCATATCGGTCGACAGCATGCGTCGCTGTACCATCTTGCTGCCTTCATACAGCGCTGTTCGATAGCGCAGGGCTTCCTTAGTCGCAGCGTCAGCGCGATCTTCGGCGATATCGGCAAATTCGAATAGCTTATCGGTTGTCGTGACAATATTTTCGATTTCAGAACTGGCGCGAGCCTCAAGCAAAGGCAATGCATTGACCAGTACCGCTGAATTGGGGATTAACTCGGCGGCTTGCTTGAGCTCGGCAAGTGCGACCCTCGCCTTGATACATCGCTTCAGAATTTGGGTCGTTTCGATCTGGTCGGTCGGAGGCGGTAGTGTCGGTAATTCGTTATACGGTAGTTCCGGATTAAAATCAGTCACTTAGCATCCCTCCAGGGGCTTCCTGTAAGAAACGTGTCGATGAAATCGACAGGATTCAACTACGTGTCGATAAAGCGGTATTTTATCGACATATTATCTTAACGTGTCGATTCAATCGACGTTAACCGTGGATATGTCGATTTTATTGCGAAATTTCGACAGGTTCGAAGTATAGGTCGATTTCATCGACACGTTTGTGACTTGTGTCGAGAAAAACGAAGAATTTCGACAGAAAGTCGGGAAATGGAGACATCGTGACAGCGGCAGGCCGAGGGCATAAGCTCGTTGAGTAACCAGGCCGAGGCTATTCCATGAAACGACATCTCGCGATTCTGACGACCGGTGTGGCATTGATCGCCGGATGTGGCGGTGGTGGCGGTGGCAGCAATGGCCCAAAGGTAGAAATTATTCCACCGCCTGTCGCGACGACGCCGACGATCACAACTCAGCCCGTTTTTACCAACCTCACGTTCAACCAGCCGGTGGCAATTCTGCAGGCACCCGGGGATTCGTCGCGTTGGTTTATCGCCGAGAAAGGCGGCTTGGTCCGAGTGTTTGATAACGACCAGAATGCGAGTGCGACTGGCATTTTTCTTGATATCAGCAGTGTGGTGAATGCGATCGGTGAGGGAGGATTGCTTGGATTGGCATTTCACCCAAACTTTCCGGCGACCCCCGAGGTATTTGTTTCCTACACTCGAAGCGGAGCGCCCCTCGTATCGTATATTTCGCGCTTCTTCAGTACCGACTCCGGTCAGACACTGAATGCAGCCAGCGAAGGAGTCCTGTTGACGGTGGATCAACCGGCAAGCAATCATAACGGCGGCGACATTTCTTTCGGTCCGGACGGGTTCTTGTATGTCGGCTTCGGCGATGGTGGTGGCAGCGGCGATCCGGGCGGCAACGGGCAAAATACCAATACGCTTATGGGGGCAATAGTTCGCCTCGATGTTGAGGGCGGTTCACCGTATGCAATACCGGCGGGAAATCCGTTCGAAGCGAATGCCGTCTGTAGTGGCGGATCGGGCACCGATGATTGCCCGGAAATCTACGCCTGGGGCTTGCGAAATCCATGGCGATTCAGCTTTGATGCCGTCACTGGAAAACTCTGGGCCGGCGATGTGGGGCAGGGTGATTGGGAAGAAATAGACGTAATTACCGGGGGCGGTAATTACGGATGGAATGTCCGTGAGGGTGCACATTGTTTTAGTCCCGCGAATGGCTGCGCGGACACTTTCGTAGAGCCGACCACCGAATACGACCACTCCATCGGTCGTTCGGTCACTGGCGGCCATGTCTACCGAGGCGCTGTGATTTCCGACCTTGGCGGCTGGTATTTGTTTGGCGACTTTACATCCGGTCGATTGTTCGGCATTCGTGAGGACAGTGCGGCAGGAATCGCGCCCGAGATATTCGGTGAGACCGGGCTGCAAATAGTCAGTTTTGGGCACGATACAGGCGGAGAGGTCTACCTTCTGAACTTTGCCGGTACCATTCATCAGGTCATAGACGCGCCATAGCGTAAAGATTGCTATAGACTGCGCTGCCAATTCCTAAATTCAGTCAACAGAGGTGTGTCGTGGCAGTTAAAAGTGACATCGAAATCGCACAGGCGGCGAATGTTCGTCCAATCCAGGAAATAGCCGAGAAACTTGAAATTCCGGCAGAGGCCTTGATCCCATACGGCCACGACAAAGCCAAGATTAGTGGCGACTTTATCAATTCCAACGGCAAAAAGAATGACGGCAAGTTGATACTCGTTACAGCGGTATCACCAACGCCTGCCGGTGAGGGTAAAACGACAACAACGGTTGGTTTGGGCGACGCACTGAATCTCATCGGCAAGAAAGCCGTAATGTGTCTTCGCGAGCCGAGCCTCGGTCCTTGTTTTGGAATGAAAGGTGGCGCGGCCGGTGGTGGCTTCGCGCAGGTCGTGCCGATGGCGGATATTAACCTGCATTTCACCGGCGACTTTCACGCAATCGGTGCGGCGAATAATTTGCTGGCGGCACTCATCGACAACCATATGCATTGGGACAATGGTCTGAACATTGACCCGCGCCGGGTTACATGGCGTCGCGTGGTCGACATGAACGACCGTTCATTGCGTGCGGTGACGTCCGGTCTGGGCGGTTTCCACAATGGCGTGGTGCGAGAGGCGGGATTCGATATCACGGTAGCGTCCGAGATTATGGCGATTTTTTGCCTGGCTACTGATTTGTCGGATCTCGAAACGAGACTTGGAAATATCGTTCTGGGCTACACACGAGACGATAAGCCAGTCACCGTGCGTGAACTGGAAGCACACGGGGCAATGACCGCGTTGCTACGTGATGCGTTTCAACCGAATCTCGTACAGACAATGGAAAACAATCCGGCATTCATGCACGGCGGGCCGTTCGCAAATATCGCACATGGCTGCAACTCGGTGATTGCGACAAAGACCGCGTTGAAACTGTCAGATTACGTCGTGACTGAGGCCGGTTTTGGTGCGGATCTGGGTGCCGAGAAATTCTTCAATATCAAGTGCCGCAAAGCCGGGCTGTCGCCGGATGCTGTTGTTCTGGTGGCGACAATTAAAGCGCTGAAGATGCAGGGTGGAGTTGCCAAAGGTGATCTTGGCACCGAAAACGTCGCGGCCTTGCAGGATGGTTGCAAAAATCTGGAGCGGCATATACGAAACCTCGGCAAATTCGGTGTGCCGGTGGCCGTGGCGATTAATCACTACACAGCAGACACTGACGCCGAAGTGAAAGTTGTCGAAGACTTCTGCAAGAAATATCACGTCAGGGCAATCAAGTGCACGCACTGGGCTGATGGTGGCAAAGGTACGGTCGAAATGGCAGAACACGTCGTTGAGATTTGTGACAGTGGCTCGGCACAGTTTCGAACGCTCTACGACGATGGCATGTCGCTTTGGGATAAGGCCGCCACCATCGCTCGAGAAATCTATGGTGCCGATGACATTATTGCGGACAAGAAAGTTCGTGACCAGTTCGCGAGATTCGAGCGCGAAGGCTACTCGAAATATCCGATTTGTATGGCGAAGACTCAGTACAGTTTCTCGACAGACCCGAATTTGCTCGGTGCTCCGTCGGGGCATGTAGTACCTATCCGGGAGATACGCCTGGCGGCTGGCGCTGAATTCGTCGTTGTTGTTTGCGGTGCGATCATGACGATGCCGGGTTTGCCTCGTGTTCCGGCCGCGAATGCTATACGCGTGAATAATGACGGGCACATCGAGGGACTGTTCTAGGTCAGCGTTGCGTGGTACTTGCTTTCTGCACCGAGTTTGGTCACCAGTCGCTTCAGGCCCGCGTCGAAACGGGACAGGGCTTCAGTCAACTCATATTCACGGACATATAGCCAGCCCATGTAGACGTGCGCCTCGTGATCAAAGCGCTCAGCTTCAATATTGCTCGCTTCGAAATCTTCGATAGTGATGTCGGGTTTGGCGAGGGCGTTCATGATTCGGACTCCACCAGTTGGTGACTGTCTGATGCGGTTAGCTCGCAACCGTAAACAGTTTTCAACTGGTCAATCACCTCGCGAGTCTCCTCGGAAAAGGGTGCCTTGCCCTCGAAAGCGTGAAGAACTATACCCTCCAGAAGATCACCGAGGGTCAAATCGGTGTATTCGGCGACGGCTTTGAGGACCTTTAGCAGCGAGGACTCGATACGGACACCGGTTTGTGTCCTTTTAATGACTGTTCCTGGCATGGTTGAACTCCAGTGTGGTAGACAGGTAACATGGTAACAATGTACTAATAGCTGTGCAAGTGCCCAAATACAGATAAAGTCCGTGTCATTCAGCGCTACCCAAACCGTATCTGATGTCTGAAGGGGAACAGGCAGGATGCCGACAGAAGAAGAACTCGAAGGCGGATTTAACCTGGGGGAGTGGGAGATCCTTCCGGGCCATGGTGAATTGCGGCGTGGCGACGAGGTCAAAAGGCCCGAGCCCAAGCAACTTGCCGTGTTGATGGCGCTTGCAAAGCGAGACACCAACCTCGTAACCAAACAAGAACTAATCGACGAAGTTTGGGACGGTCGCCCGACGGCTGATGAGCCAATTACACGTTGTGTATCCCAGTTGCGCGGCCATCTGGATGATCGACAAACGCCACATCTATTGATTGAAACGTTGCAGCGCCGCGGTTACCGCTTGAAGCAAAGCGTCGAATTGCACAATCCCCCCGAGCCGGAGAAATCCCCGGCATCCACGGATGAACGAGGTCCGAGCCAGCGCTTGTGGAAAATTGTTGCAGCGATTCTGGCAATCGGCTTTGTCGGGATTATCGTATACGGCCGAATAGTCGACCCGCACGTGCCGGCACCTCCCGAGCGCTCGATCGGGGTATTACCCTTCGAGAACCTGAGCGGGCAGCAGGCCGACGAATACATGGTTGACGGTTTCAAGGTCGCACTGGTTCAGGCGCTGCACGGCATGGAAGATTACAACGTCAGGAATGTTCGCCAGGACTACACCGAGGAGCCGGAGGAAATAGCAAGGCAACTCGGTGTGGCAAAGATACTGATGGGGTCCCTGCAAAGGGATGGAAATTTGCTCCGATTCAGTTACGAAATATCCGCAGGTGGGCAAGTTGCTTTTACCGACAACGTCGACGGAGATGCAGACGATTTGTTCGCATTGCAGCAGGAGCTTTCCAGAGCCGTCATCGGTGACCTGGGTGACAAGTTCCTGCCCGACCTGATCAAGAGCCACCGCCCGGATAGTGCGGCCTACGATAGTTATATGCGCGGTATAGTAGCGCTCGATCATCGAGGCGACACGGGGAATCTCGAAAACGCCATCGAACTTTTCGAAAATGCGATTCGGCTGGATGAAGAATACGGTCCGTCTTATCTGGGCCTGGCGACAGTGTATGCATTACTGCCCAATTATCGTGGCGCGCCGCCTGAAGAGATGGACCGGCTTGCCCTGGAAACGATCGAAAAGGGAATGGCGGTCGACCCAACGATTGACGATGCGGCGGGTGCGATTTACGGCTACGTCTACCACAAGCGAAAACGCTGGGAGGAGTCGGAAACGGCTTTCTTGCTAGCCGTCAACGCGGACGTTGTCGATCCCAATGCATTTAACTGGTACTCACGGATGCTGGCGAGTGTAGGGCGTCTGGACGCGTCATTGGCTCAGTCGCTGGCAGGCCTTGAGATCGAACCAAGCTCTACCTACCTTAATAGTCGGGTGGCAATGTCTTATGCCTGGGTCGGACAAGACGAAAAATCGCTTGAGTACTACGAACGTGCGAAAACGCTTGGCTGGAGTGGATCTATTAACGCACTGGCTTACGCGTTTATTCTGATTCAGACCGGGCAGATCGAAAAAGCAGAGAATCTTGCTCTGGGAACCGTTCAGGCGATGGGTGCTTTAACAGATTGGGTGGGACCGGTTTTCGCTGCGTTCGCTGATTCGAGTAAATCGGCAGAAGGGCTTGATGCGCTCAACGCGGTTTCGGCAGTAGAGCCGATTTATCCGGTCATCGAACTAACAGTGAGAGCGATGCTGGGTGATCTGGATGGGGCAATGCGCATCGCCGAAATGCTCGAAGAGCCCGGCGAATTGTTTCAAATGGATATGCTCTTCATTCCCGAGTTGAAGGAATTGCGCAGACACCCGGATTTCATGCCGTTGATGGATAGATTGGGTATCACCCGGTACTGGCACGCCAAGGGTTGTGCCTGGGACGGGGATCGAGTCAGTTGCCAGAGCAATTAGTCATCTGAAACTTTTTGCCTTGTTCTCTTGAGTGCCGCGCGCCGATTTTTATCATCGAGCCGTCTCTGCTTTGCCTTCTTGCTCGGCTTGGTCTTAATGCGTCGCTTGCGCTCTCGAAGTGTGCCGCGCAGTAATTCGGTCAGTCGACTCAGAGCAGCCTGTCGATTCCTGTCCTGACTCCTGTGCGCCTGCGACTTGATGACAATCACGCCATCGTCGGTGATTCGATGATCCGACAAGGCATACAGTCGTTGCTTTATCGGGTCTGGAATCGCAGAGCTATTTTGAACGTCGAAGCGCAAGTGAATCGCAGTCGCGACCTTGTTAACGTTTTGCCCACCGGCGCCCTGTGAACGGACGGCTGTCATACGAATCTCTGACATCGGGATATGAATCGTATCCGAAATATCGAGAGTGTCCACGTTATCTCCAATGTGTGAGAATGCGTCTCATGATCCCTATCGGCGCGCTGAATGCAAGTTCGTAATCTGAGTATCCTGGTCATTTGCCAGTTGATATCGACATGCGGATCAATTGTGATTGTCATGCTCGCGGGCATTATCGGTTCCGAGTTGGCGGCCAACAAGGCATTCGCGACCTTGCCGCTGTCGATGATGGTGCTGGCGGTAGCGGCGACCACCATTCCGGCAACCATGCTGATGAAAAAAATCGGTCGTCGCAGGGGTTGTGCATTGGCGTCAACATCTGCGGTCATCGCACTATTTCTTGCGGTGCTCGCGTTGCGCGAATCGAGCTTTCCGATATTCATCGTTGCGGTGATGTTGTTCGGCATTAACATGGCATTTACACAGCAGTACCGGTATTTCGCCGCGGAGAGCGTGGACCTTCAATATGTACCGCGTGCGATTTCTCTGGTTCTGGTCGGATCTATCGGTGCGGCATTTGTTGGCAAGGAACTCGCAACAAGAGGTCAGTACTGGATTGCAGATACGCAATACGCCGGTACCTTGGCCGTGCTGGCTGTAATGTTTGTGATTCAGGCTCTGCTGTTCTTTGCGATGGAACCTGCCAGGGATCACGAAGAGCTCGATAATCCACAGTCGGAGCGGCCACTTCGCGACATCGTTTTGCAACCCGTCTTCATTGTGGCAGTGCTGGGTGCGACAGCCGGATATGGCCTGATGACACTTGTCATGACTGCGACACCTCTAAGCATGCACATCAATGACGGATATACGCTGGAACAGACGGCCACCGTGATTCAGGTACATATACTCGGCATGTACGTGCCATCACTTTTCACAGGATTCCTTATTGAGAAATTCGGCGTCACGCGACTGATGCTGGTCGGCGCGACGGGATTGCTGGCGACGGCGATCATCGGTCTTCAAGGTCACACAGTATTGCATTACTGGTGGGCGTTGTTGATGCTCGGTATTGGTTGGAATTTTCTATTTATTGGCGGCACGACAATGCTGACCTATACCTACAGTATGGCGGAGCGATTTCGTGCTCAAGCCGTGAACGAATTTCTTGTGTTCGGTGCCTCTGCCTCGGCGTCGCTGCTTGCTGGCACGGTCATGTATTTTTATGGGTGGAGTACGTTAATGTTGATCCCCATTCCCATACTGATTCTGATTTGTATTGCACTGATTGTCCTAAGAAGCAATCCACTTCTGCACGGTAAAGGTTAAGGCAATGCCAGAGAATTCGAAACTTCGAAGTTTGTTAACGGATGCTGCAGAGAGGGGCGTCAGGTATCGGGAGTCCGTCGCAGACCGTCATGTTGCACCATCGGCCGAGGCGGTTACAGACGCCCGGAAGTTTGTCGAGCCAATGCCAGCCGAGGGCAGCGATGATAAAGCCGTGCTATCAATGCTCGATGAAGTCGGCTCACCTGCGACAGTAATGATGACGGGCCCGCGTTACTTTGGTTTTGTAATAGGCGGATCGTTGCCGGTTACCGTTGCGACCAATTGGTTAACCACGGCATGGGATCAGAACGTCGGAATGCACGAGGTTACCCCGGCGACATCGACGCTCGAACGGGTCGCGATGGACTGGATGATTGACCTGTTTGGTCTGCCAACCGCCTGTGCAGCTTCCTTCGTCACAGGTGCGACTGTCGCGAACTTCACGGCTTTGGCCGCTGCACGGAACCGGGTCTATACCAATATTGGATGGGATGTTGAAGCCAATGGTCTGATCGGGGCACCAGCGGTGACGGTAATCGTCTCTGCAGAAACGCATCCAACGGTAATCAAGTCTCTGGGCCTGTTAGGCCTCGGACGCAATAGAGTTGTAAGAGCAGCCGTTGATAGCCAGGGACGCATCGATATCAAGCGCTTTCCGGATATCGACGGTCCGACCATTGTTTGTACACAGGCAGGGAACCTCAATACCGGAGCATTCGATCCGGTTGGTGAGATCTGTGAGATCGCGAAGCCTGCAGGAGCCTGGGTGCACGTGGATGGCGCTTTTGGCCTTTGGGCTGCTGCATCGAAGGATCGGGAGCATCTATGCTCCGGTTTCGCCGCTGCCGACTCCTGGGCGACCGATGCCCACAAGTGGCTGAATGTACCCTACGATAGTGGTATCGCGTTTGTCCGCGATACAGCGGCATTGAAGTCGGCCATGTCAATCACCGCTGACTACCTGATGACCGAAACCGAATTTCGCAACCCATCGGATTTCACGCCGGAATTATCGCGCCGTGCGCGCGGTGTGGATGTCTGGGCAGCGCTAAAATCGCTGGGCAGGGACGGCGTTGCGGAAATGATCGACCGATGTTGCAGTCATGCACGGCGGTTTGCAGGGGCGTTTCGCGAAGCGGGATTCGAGGTACTCAACGATGTCGTATTGAATCAGGTTCTGGTGTCTTTTGGCGACGATATCAGGAATCGAGAAATCATCGATGAGATCCAGGAAGAGGGTACCTGCTGGTGTGGCGTAACCGTTTGGCAGGGGAAGACCGCAATGCGCATTAGTGTCTGTAACTGGTCGACGACCGAAAAGGACGTCGATCTCAGTTTGCAGGCCATGCTCGAAATAGCCAGCCGAATCAGCTGACGGCAGGCAGCCTAAAAGTTATAAACAAAAGATAGCGAAACAACAGGCCACGCCTTGTAATCGCTAATCTCATCTTCAAGTTCGAGGCGCTCGGCTTCCAGTGCAGGAATAAGCAGTGCCTGAATTTGAGCAGGAGCGTTGTCAAGACCCGTTGCAACCAAAGAGACATCCGGTTCGCCTTGCCACAATACACCAAAGTCGAGGTTGAATCCGACTTTGCCGAATGCCTCAAAGTCATAACCAAAACCGAGATAGGGTGCGGTACTGTCGAAAGATGTGACGCTTTGAAGTGCGCCGACATCGGCTGATGAGAACGGTACGCCGCCAATATTGAAATCGGCTCCGAGCGTATCCTGACTGATCATTTGTAGTTCGTTGCCGTTGGAAAACGCTCCTGCCGTTACGCGAAACGGGCTGAGTGGGAAACGAAAATTGCCCGTCAGGTAAAAGGTATCCATCGCGAGGGTTGCGTCATAGTCAATGCCTGCTTGATTTCCGTTGATGTCGAAATCGTACTGATTGGCACCCAAACGCAAGTCCAGCCACGGAATCGGACTCCAGCGTCCCTCGACGCCAAGGCCTAATGTTCCGGCTTTTACGCCGACGCCAAAATCAGCGCTTGCGACGCCGGAAAATGCGAGGACAAGCGCCAGCAGCGTTGCCTTGGTAATTGATTTGTTCATGATGATTCTCTGCGTGCCCGAGCCTGATAACCAGATCCAAGGGTATACGCGTGTCACGCTGGTGACTGTGCGGCACATCACAGGCCGGCATTGAATGCTGAATTATGTCAAAAGTCGATGAAGCGCCCATTTTTGCGGGCGGCGAGTCGTGCGCAAGGCGACTAGTTTTACAGTTGCGCAGGACGCGCAAATAATTTTTCAAAAGGAGATTGAAATGCGAGAACTTACCAATATCGAAATGAATCTGGTGTCGGGAGCTGGAGATGCTTGTTCGTCGGACGGTGGTAACAACGTCGGTGGAATTGGCGATTCTGAAAACTTTGGCAATTATGTTGTCAATATTTACGAAGGGCTGGTTTCCGCAACCTCACACATAATTGAGCGAGTCGCAAACGCGTTGTAGGAAGAAGCTACCGGGACAGGCGATCTGTTCCGGTAGCAATTTTCCGCAGCAGTAGGGCGAGACAGATAACACACAATACCGCTACTGCAATCGAAATCACCCCTGGTAGGAACAATGGAATACTCTCAGATTGTGGGTTCCATTTGGTGTTCATACATCGCCAGTCAACTTGTATAAGACCGTTTACTGTTGCGTGCGTTATCAGAGATGCCCACAAGGAATTGCTTAACCAATATTGTGTGCCCAAGATGAGGCCACCGAGGAACACAAAAGGCCACGACGAAAAGCGGTGCAGAATAACGAAAATAACGGTGGAAGTAACCACAGATATAAGAAATCCTCGATGCCGGAATGCCGTCTGCACGTATCCGCGATGTGTTATTTCCTCAACCAATGGCACAAGAATCGCCATCACGATGAAACCGAGAATCACAATCCCCGGGGAATCGCATTGAAAGGAAATAGTCGGCCCGACTATGGCTTCCAGGTCTGAGGACTTGTTCACTCCGAATGACACCCTCGCGATGAGCTGACTCCACCACAGCAGTCGAATCAGTACGCCGATCGTGATAGCCGTTAGTGCAAGCTCCCAGGTCAGGTCTTTGTGCCTGAACTGACTTTTCAAGAATCTTTGTTCGTTTTGCCACAGCGGAAACAAGAGCAAAACCAATATTGGTGGGACCACCAGATACGACAGGTCTTCAGCGACCAGCGGCAGCATACCGTCTTCAATTAACTGAATCTGCAGCCAGGATCGAGCAACCAGCGCTGCGGTTGTCGCAACCAGAACAGCGACTAGCGTGGTTCGAGAAATAGTGTGCGCAGTCATTCAGTCGATTGTATTCGATCCGATTCGATGCCGTCCCCTGCGAATCAAGGCATTTTCGCAAGAATAGGGCGTTCGGTGTTAAATACCCGGAAGTTTGGTGTACGTGGGCTCGGACATTTTGTCGCGACCCCACTTCAGGAATATTGAGGGATGGGCGGCGGCGTCGATATTCACGTTGTCCAGATCACCATCGACATGGGGCAATTCCATTAGTCGCTTGTCCATGACCCTGAACCATAGCCACGGCAAATACGCGAGCACATACATACCGAAGTAACCATTCGGAAGCTGCGGCAGATTTTCAAAATGCCGCAGCGACTGGTAGTGGCGCAGCGGGTGGGTATGATGATCGGAATGGCGTTCGAGGTGGAACAGAACAAGGTTGCTGAATATGTGATTGCTGTTCCAGGAGTGATGCGGCTCGCATCGTTCCAGTTTGCCGTCCTCGCCCATCTTGCGTAGCAATCCATAATGCTCGATGTAATTCGCGCTGGTGAGTTGCCAATAGGCGGCCAGATTGTGGACGAGCAGGAACGGTATGACTTTCCAACCCAATGTGAGCAGAAAAACCAGACTCACCAGAGCAGTGAGTGCATAGGACTGCAAAATACTGTTTCCCGGATGCCAGATGGACATACCGCGACTTGTGAGCCGTTCTTTTTCAATCGCCCAGCCGCCAGCGAAGGCACCCGGAATTTCTCTAACCGCAAACTTGTAAATACTCTCGCCCATGCGAGAGCTTGCCGGGTCTTTGAAAGTGGAGACGTATTTATGATGCCCGCGATTGTGTTCTATCGTGAAATGACCGTACGCGGCTACGGCGAGCACGATCTTTGCGAGTTGTTTCTCGAGTTTTGAGTTCTTATGCCCGAGTTCATGACCTGTGTTGATCGCAAGTCCGGCTGTCATACCGGCGAAAATTGCCAGCAACAGGAAGGCCCACCAGCTCAGGGCTTGTGTCGTGGCATACCCGATCGAGAGTATCAAGCTTGTGATGTGCAGTGGGACGACGGCGTAAGTTAGTCGTCGATAGTACAAGTCCCGATCGAGCTGCATGACGACCTCTTCAGGCGGGTTGTTCCTGTCTACTCCAATCAACCAGTCTGCGATGGGCGCCAGCACGAAGTTCATGAAGAAAGGTAGGAAAAACCACGCTTCAACGCCGGTACTTGCGTGCAGGCCAATCGTGATCAGAGGTTGCAAAGGGTAGGCCACAGAAAGCATCCACCACCAACGCTTTTTATCAACGTAGTGAATGGCCCGACCGTCCGACAATACCCCCGTGTATCCCTTCATCGCCCTGATTCCGCATCTGGTTCTGTCGGCAAATTATACAAAACAACGGCCTTGACGTGAGTCTAATCACAAAATTCTACATTAAATCAAAACGATGAAGCGCTGGCGCGGAAATTGCTCTATATTTTATGCTGGCACTGGTTATGAGGATCGGCGTTGAGTTACTTCGTCACGCGATTCAGTCGTTTAATGATCGCAACGGTATTGGCACTACTGGCAGCTTGTGGAAACGATTCCACGAATGAGGTGTCTGAGGGAGAAGCTGCGGCGCATTTGTCAGCGACGAACCTGGGTGAGCAGACTGTTCTGACCGCCCCGGACTATTTGGCACTTGAGCAATATTCGGCTGCCAACGGTGAGCGCGGGGAGCGTCAGGCGATGATATGCAAGGCCTGCCACAGCTTTGATGATGGCGGGCCGAACAGGATGGGGCCGGCATTATTCGGTTTTTTCGGCAGAGGTGTTGGCAAGCAGGCGGGGTTTGACTATTCGCCGGCTATGAAAGAGGCCAGCTTCATCTGGACACCGCGAGCACTGGATGCCTGGCTGGCTCAGCCCGGTCGCTTTTTGCCCGGTAACCGAATGGCGTTTGGCGGGGTGGCCAGGCAGCAGGACAGGGATGATTTGATCGCTTACTTGTTAACAATAACCGTTGACCTTAGTAGCGAATAGCAACACAAGGATGCTGGACCGAATGGAAATCAGTCACGTAATACCGGACAAACGTGCCGAGGCCAGCCGTCGTGAATTTACATGGCGGACGGTATTGTATGGTTTCTTGCGTTCCCGGCGGCGTAAACACCGTAGATCGCTCGATGATGAAGTCATATTTCTGGATTGGCATCATCCATGGCTGTTTTTCCTGTCAACCGGAACCATGTTGCTGTCCTGTGCTGATGCCTTTCTGACCCTACAGTTGATTGAGCGCGGCATGGTCGAGGTTAATCCCGTCATGAACGCCGTGATGGCGCAAAGTACCGCGCTATTTACGAGCACCAAACTTGCGATGACCGGTTTCGGAATATTTGTGCTCGTATTCCTTGCGAAGTCACGATTTTTAAACCGCTTCCGAACCGGTGTGTTTCTGACTGTATTCTTCAGTTGCTATGCCTGCCTGGTCTGTTACGAGCTCGTAAGTCTCTTCAGAATGATGTGAGTCGATTGCATTCCTTCTGATGGGCGCTTGGGATAAACTAGCGCCCCTTTTTTTGCACTGGCCGGATTCGTAGCGCCCGAGATTTCCTGGGCTGCATAAGACCCTGAAAAGATGAGTTATTCCCTCAAAGAACAACTGGCCTCGACGCCTCTGTTCGGCGGCAATGCGAGTGCCGTCGAATCGCTGTACGAGAAATATCTCGAACAGCCGGACGACGTGCCGGAGGGCTGGCGGGATTATTTCGAGGCGATGGGTAATTCCGACACAGAAATTGCGCATTCGCTGATCAGGGAGCGGCTGCTGCAGGAGTCGCGCGATGGCCGCAAGGCGTCACGACTTGTTAAGCGTTCAACACCCGGGGCCGCAAGCTCGGGTGAGAAGCAGGCGTCTGTTTCCAGGTTGATTCAGGTTTACAGTTTGCGCGGGCATCAGATCGCCGATCTGGATCCGCTGGGTCTGATGGAGCGTCCCGTACCGGGAGTTCTCAAACTGGATTACCTCGGGCTGGCTGATGCAGATATGGACGGCGAGTTTTTTACCGGTGGTTTGGCGGGCACCAGCGGCGAGCGAATGAAGTTGCGCGATATTATTGCGCTGCTGAGGACAATATATTGCGGCAAAATCGGGGCGGAATTTGCGCATGTTTCGAGAGCGCGGGAACGTCTTTGGTTACGAAAAAGATTCGAACAGGCCGCTGTAGCAGATATTCTAAGTGACCAGGAACGACTCTATGTTCTGGATCGACTGACCAGCGCGGAGGGTATAGAGCGTTACCTTCACACTCGCTACGTTGGTCAGAAACGATTCTCTCTCGAGGGCGGCGAGAGTCTGATTCCACTACTTGACGACATCATTCAACAGGGCGGCTCGGCTGGTATCAGGGAAATCGTTTTCGGCATGGCTCACCGTGGTCGAATAAACGTCCTCGTCAACATACTTGGCAAGTCTCCGGAAGAACTGTTCGAAGAGTTTGAGGGCAATTACGATCCGGAGGAGTTAAGGGGTTCGGGAGACGTTAAATACCACAAGGGTTTCTCCGCGGACATGAAGACGCCCGGCGGTAATGTCCATATCGTGCTCGCGTTCAATCCATCGCATTTGGAAATCGTCGATCCGGTTGTCGAAGGATCAGTGCGGGCTCGCCAGCAACGCCGCGGCGACAGGGAACACCAGGAAGTTTTGCCGGTACTAATTCACGGCGATGCGGCGTTTTCAGGTCAGGGCGTCGTTACTGAAACCTTTCAGATGTCACAGATCAATGGATTTCGAACAGGCGGAACCGTACACATCGTCGTTAACAATCAGATCGGGTTTACGAGCAGCAGACCGTCAGACGCACGCTCTACGGATTATTGCAGCGACGTTGCGAAAATGATCGAAGCGCCCATCTTTCATGTGAATGGCGATGATCCAGAGGCGGTGATTCTGGTTACGCGCCTGGCGCTGCAGTACCGGCAAAAATTTAAAAAGGACGTCGTCATCGATCTGGTTTGTTACCGGCGCCTTGGACACAATGAAGCCGATGAACCGTCGGCGACGCAGCCGATCATGTACAAGCAGATCAAAAGTCAGAAAACGACCCGGCAATTGTACGCTGATCGACTTGTTGCATCTCAGGTAACAACAAATACAGCTGCAACGAAATTGCAGGACGATTACCGCGACCGTCTGGACCGGGGTGAACATGTGCAGGAAGCATCGCTCGGAATGATCGGCAATGAGTTCACCGTCGATTGGACACCCTTTATCCACACGAAATGGGATGACCCGGCCGACACAACAATCAGTCCTAAAACCGTCGCCGATATTGGCAGATTGGTAACAACGATCCCGCCGGAGGTGAAACCGCACGGCCGTGTACAACGCATCATGGATCAACGTGAAAAAATGCTCGGCGGCGACGTCGATATGGATTGGGGTTTCGCTGAAACAATGGCCTACGCGTCCTTGTTGGAGGAAGGTCACGACGTTCGCCTGGTCGGTCAGGATAGCGGGCGCGGTACGTTTTTTCATCGACACGCGGTAATACACAATCAGCTCAATAATCGCGAATACACTCCTCTGGAACATGTTGTCGATCGGCCTAATGCGTTTCGTGTGATCGACTCGTTCCTGTCGGAAGAAGCCGTACTCGGTTTCGAATACGGTTATGCCAGCACCGAGCCCAATACACTGGTTATCTGGGAAGGGCAGTTTGGCGACTTCGCTAACGGTGCGCAGGTGGTTATCGATCAGTTCATCAGTTCGGGCGAGGCCAAATGGGGCCGGTTGTGCGGGCTTACCCTGTTCTTGCCACACGGTTACGAGGGGCAGGGGCCGGAACATTCGTCCGCACGTCTTGAGCGATTTCTGCAACTTTGCGCCGAACACAACATTCAGGTTTGCATTCCCTCAACGCCGGCGCAGATGTTTCATATGCTGCGGCGTCAGCACGTGCGGTCATTCCGAAAACCGCTGATCGTAATGACGCCAAAGAGCCTGTTACGTCACAAGATGTCGGTTTCGCCGATAAGCGAACTCTCGACCGGCCGATTTGAATTGATAATCCCGGAGATCGAGGCGATTGACGTGCAGAAAACGCGTCGTATCGTCTTGTGTAGCGGAAAGGTCTACTTTGATCTGCTTGAGGCCCGGGAAGTCCACAGGATCAGCGACGTTGCTCTCATTAGACTGGAGCAACTCTACCCGTTCCCGGTCGACGACTACGCGAAACTGATTGCCAAATACAGTCACGTGGACGAAATTATCTGGTGCCAGGAAGAGCCGCTGAATCAGGGTGCGTGGTATCAGATCAAACACCGTCTGCAAGAATCGCTGCAAAATCATCAACAACTGTATTACGCGGGCCGGCCGAGTGCGGCAGCGCCTGCTTCCGGAATTTTCAAAATTCATCTGCAACAGCAACAGGCACTGGTGGAGGCCGCACTTGGGGTGAAGTCCGAGGCGAGCAAAATCGTCAAGCCTGAGAAAACAAAACGGAAATCCAAATGAGTATAGAGATCAAAGTTCCACCCTTGCCAGAGTCGGTCAGCGACGCGACCCTGGTCGCGTGGCACAAAGCCGCCGGTGAGTCTGTATCGCGCGATGAAAACCTGGTGGATTTGGAGACCGACAAGGTTGTTCTGGAAGTTCCGGCGCCGGCAGCGGGGACGATTAGTAAAATCGTTGTCGAAAATGGCGCGACCGTGGAGGCGGGTGATGTTCTCGCAATACTCGAGGAAGGCGACATCGATGCGGCCGCAGCAGTTGTCGAGAAGTCGATGCCTGCGAAACAGGCGGCCACCCCCGTCGCGAAGGAATCCAAAGGAACGATTAAAACGAGTCCGGCGGTGCGTCGCTTGCTCGATGAACATGACCTCGACGCGACAATGGTATTGGGAACGGGCAAAGACGGTCGAATTACGAAATCCGACGTCATGTCATTCTTAAAGTCTGAAAACAGCGAAAACGTCACACCCGGCGATCAGAAAACGGATATCTCAGAGAGCATTGAAACTGGCGTTGAGCGGACCGAACAGCGTGTACCAATGACGCGGCTGCGCGCGCGTATTGCAGAGCGACTCGTCGATGCGCAGCAAACGGCGGCGATGCTGACGACTTTTAATGAGGTTGATCTCACCGAGGTTATGGAGCTGCGCAAGCGATACCGCGATTCGTTTGAAAAGAAACACGGTGTGCGGCTCGGCTTTATGTCGTTTTTTGCAAAAGCGGCGGTCGAGGCGCTGAAGAAATTCCCGGTTGTTAATGCGTCGGTGGAAGGCACGGACATTATTTATCACAACTATTTCGATATTGGCATTGCAGTATCCAGTGAGCGTGGCTTGATGGTGCCAGTCATTCGTGATGTCGATCAGATGAGTTTCGCGGGTTTTGAAGCGGCGTTGAATGACATGGCGGGCAAAGCACAGGCTGGAACAATCAGCATGGAAGACTTAACCGGTGGCACATTCACCATCACGAACGGCGGAATTTTCGGTTCAATGATGTCGACTCCTATTCTCAATCAGCCACAAAGTGCGATCCTGGGCATGCATTCCATTCAGCAGCGCCCGATGGTTGTCGACGGCGATGTCGTCGCTCGGCCAATGATGTATCTGGCGATGACCTACGATCACCGAATAATCGATGGTAAAGAGGCTGTTCAATTTCTGGTCTCCATCAAGGAACAACTTGAGGATCCGGCGCGCTTGCTTTTGCAGGTCTGACCGGAAAACCGCTAAGGAAACAAAAGACAATGAGTAGAGGTTTTGACGTAGTGGTCATCGGTGCGGGGCCGGCGGGGTATGTCGCGGCAATACGGGCGGCGCAGCACGGCAAGAGCGTAGCGTGTATCGATGAGTGGAAGAACAAAGACGGCAACAACGCGTTTGGGGGTACCTGTCTGAATGCAGGTTGTATCCCATCGAAGGCATTGCTGGAGTCGTCCGAGTTATTTCATCGTGCGCGACATGAATTCAAGAAGCACGGCATCAAGACCGGCGACGTTGAGCTGGACCTCGTTGCCATGCAAAAGCGACGAGCGAGTATCGTCCGTCAGCTGACCGGCGGCATTGCCGGACTGTTGAAGGCGAACAAAATTGAAGGCCTGGTCGGACACGGCAAATTATTGGCCGGAAAACAGGTTGAATTCACATCTGTGGCCGGAACGGTTGAGGTTATCGATGCAGGAAATGTAATTCTTGCATCGGGTTCGGCGCCAATAGAGATCGGCATAGCCGCTTTCGATGATGACAAGATTGTTGATTCATGGGGCGCACTGGAATTCGATGCCGTACCGAAAAGACTTGGGGTGGTTGGCGCAGGCGTGATCGGCCTTGAGCTTGGCAGTGTCTGGTCACGATTGGGTGCGGAAGTGACCGTACTCGAGGCGATGGACGATTTCCTGTTCATGGCGGATCGCGATGTAGCGAAGGTTGCCGCGAAGGAATTCAAGCAACAAGGACTCGATATCAAACTCGGCGCCAAAGTTTCTTCAGCTAAAGCCGGCAAGAACAGCGTTGCGGTCTCATACGATGACAAGGACGGAGTGCAGTCGATCGAAGTGGACAAACTGGTCGTCGCGGTAGGCCGCAGGCCGCACACCGATAATCTGCTTGCCGACGACGCTGGAATCCAACTGGATGATCGTGGCTTCATCATTGTGGACGACGAGTGCCGGACGCGTGTCAAAGGCGTTTACGCTGTCGGCGACTGTGTTCGTGGACCGATGCTGGCCCATAAGGGTTCGGAAGAAGGCGTGATGGTGGCTGACCTCATCGCGGGTGAGATCGCCGAAGTCAACTACGACGTGATTCCGTCGGTGATCTACACGGCACCGGAGATCGCCTGGGTTGGCAAGACCGAGGCGGAAGTCAAGGAATCGGATCGTGCCTATAAAACGGGATCATTTCCGTTCGCTGCGAGTGGTCGAGCCAAGGCCATGGAACAGACGTCTGGAATGGTGAAGATTATTTCATCACAAGATGACGATGAGATACTCGGAGTTCACATCGTTGGCCCGATGGCCGGTGAATTGATAGCCGAAGCCGTGTTGGCAATGGAGTTCTCAGCCAGCACCGAAGATATCCAGCGGACTATCCACGCGCATCCGAGTTTGGCTGAAGCGATGCACGAAGCCTCGCTCGCCGTGGATAACAAGGCACTAAATTTCCCGAACAAACCGTAGGAGCGCGCCCTGCGCGCGACCTTGATACGACCGACGCTTGTGACCCTTGTGGTGAGGTCGCGCGCGGGGCGCGCTCCTACAGTTGTTTACGCCAGAAGTCCGCGTTCTTGATTCCGAGGGCCTCGGGATCGAAAGTGTATTTTTCCACACCGGCCTTGCGCTGTGCTTCGTAATCCTTGAGGGCTTTGATGGCCGGCTGGCCCATGAAGTAGAGGAATAATATGCCGACGATATTGAGTCCGGCCATTACGCCTAGACCGATGTCGCCGAGTCCCCACGCAAGGTCGGCCGTTCGAACGGTTCCATAGAATACGGCAGCCAAAAGCACCAGTTTGATCACTGTCAATTCTCCGGGAAAGCGGAACGAGCGCCTGATGTACGCGACGTTCGTCTCTGCGATGTAGTAATAAGCCAGCAGCGTTGTGAAGGCGAAGAAGAACAGCGCGATGGCAACGAATGTTCGGCCGAATCCACCCAGCACACTTTCAAGTGCAAGTTGTGTAAATGCCGGACTGTTGGATGCAATGTTCGTCGCCAGTACGCCGCCGCTAACGCTCGCGTCAATGCCGGTGACATAGTACTGATCGGTGATGAGGATCATGAAAGCAGTCGCCGAGCATACGAACAACGTATCGATATACACTGAAAACGCTTGTACCAATCCCTGTTGCGCCGGATGCTCGACCTCCGCGGCCGCGGCTGCATGGGGGCCGGAGCCCTGGCCTGCTTCGTTCGAGTACACTCCGCGCTTGACGCCCCAGCCGATTGCGGCACCCAGTCCCGCCATCGGCGCAAACGCGTCGGAAAAAATGAGAGCGATAATACCGGGCAGAGCTTCAATGTGAGCTATAACGATACCGACTGACATAATTATGTAAGCGAGCGCCATGACGGGTACAACGATCTGAGTGAAATGCGCGATTCGTTTGACACCGCCGAATATAATAAAGCCCAGAGCGACGACCACAAAACTTGCGGTCGCAAGTTTGATGTAGCTAACGCCACCTATACCCGCGTTGCCAGTTACGTCGTCACCAAATGCCAGTTCGACGGCTGCACCGATGGCATTGGATTGTACGGTTGGGAGCAATACACCGACAGCAATAATTGTCGATATCGCGAACAGCCAGGCGTACCATTTTTGGCCGAGCGCTTTGTCGAAATAGTAGGCCGGCCCGCCACGAAATTGTCCTTCGTCCTCCTCTTTGTAAATTTGTGCAAGGGTGGATTCAACGTAAGCCGTAGAGGCGCCGAGGAATGCGACAACCCACATCCAGAAAACCGCGCCCGGACCGCCGATACCAATTGCTGCGGCAACACCAGCGATATTACCGGTGCCGACGCGCCCGGATAGCGACACAGCAAGTGCCTGAAACGATGAAATGCCACGATCGGATTCCTTGCCGGAAAAGAGCAGGCGCCACATTTCGCCGAACATTCGGACCTGTACGAAGCGGGTTACGATCGAGAAGAACAGCCCGGTACCGAGCAGCAAATAGATCAGCGTCGGCTCCCACATGAGAGCGCTGACTTTGTTGACGATTTCCTGCATGCCGAACCCCTTTGTTTTTGTTTATTAGCGGCGTCCGGAATGTTACCCCATATTGGGGCGACGCGAGTCGCTTTCAATCTGCCGCGAAAGACTAATTCGCGATATAGTAGCTGCTTGCAATCAACGGAGCGGTGCTATGACTTGGTGGGGTTGGATGATACTTGGTGCGGTGGTACTCGGCGCAGAGCTCTTTGCAATCGATGCACAGTTCTATCTTGTGTTCCTTGGCGTGTCGGCCGCCCTTGTTGGCCTGGCGGAAATGTTGGGGCTTGGAATGCCCGAGTGGGCCCAGTGGACTGCATTTGCAATCCTTTCGTTGCTGTCGTTCTTTACTTTCCGCAAGAGTCTCTATGAAAAAATTCGAGGCGGTGCGAAAGGGTTTCGCGCCTCGATGTCAGGCGACACCATCGATATTGCTGAAGAACTATTGTCAGGAAGTGAGACTCGCACAGAGTATCGTGGTACGGACTGGACAGTAAGAAATGCAGGGGCTACGGCAATCGCCGCCGGATCGCGCGCTAAAGTTGTCAAGGTCGATGGCCTGACGTTACATGTCGAAGCAGAATAAAGAGCAAAAAGGAGTAAGTCATGGAATCACTTATCGTTTCACTGGGTCTTGTATTTGTTGCGATTGTCATTCTGCTCAAGACAGCGGTTGTCGTGCCGCAGCAGAACGGATACGTCATCGAGCGGCTGGGCAAGTACGCCAAAACTCTTAATGCCGGCTTCCATATCCTCATTCCGTTTCTTGAGCGCATCGCTTACAAACACACGCTGAAAGAGCAGGCGGTCGATATCGCCGAGCAAATCTGCATTACAAATGACAATGTTCAAGTAGGAGTTGACGGCGTTCTGTATATGCAGGTACTGGACCCAGGGCGCGCTTCCTACGGCATTGGCAATTACATGTTTGCCATTTCACAACTTGCGCAGACCACACTGCGTAGTGAGATCGGCAAGATCGATCTGGATCGCACCTTCGAAGAACGTGGACAGATAAATCAGAATGTTGTGGCGGAGCTGGATAAGGCGAGTGACCCCTGGGGCGTAAAGGTTCTTCGCTACGAGATCAAAAACATCAATCCTCCGCAGGATGTCCTCAGTGCAATGGAAAAACAAATGCGCGCCGAACGCGAAAAGCGCGCAGTCATCCTGAACTCCGAAGGTGAGCGTGACGCCAAAATCAACGAGGCAGAAGGTGACAAACAACGTCTGATCAAAGAGTCAGAGGCTGTGAAAATGCAGCAAATCAACGAGGCCGAAGGTGAAGCACAAGCCATTCTCGCTGTTGCATCAGCAACCGCTGAGGGTTTGAAGAAAGTCGCGAACGCCGTTATCTCCCAAGGTGGTCCCGATGCTATGCAACTGCGAATCGCAGAGCAGTACATCGGTCAGTTCGGTAATCTCGCGAAAGCGGGAAATACGTTTGTCGTACCGGCCAATCTTGCTGATCTGACGTCAATGATGGCTTTGGCAACGGACATCGCGAAACGCAAAACAGCTGAATAGTATCTTTATCAATCGATGTCGGTCAGGCCTTGCGCCTGACCGACACTACGTTGGGTAAAGATTCAAGCCTTGTTATTGCGGTGCTCAGCGTCGGCAAGTCTCTTATCTCCAGGCTCAAAGCCATAATCACCTGCATCGAATCCCTGTCCGTGCTGCTCTTAAGATCCAGCACGTTAGCGTCCTCATCAGCCAGAATTGCAGTGATGTCCCGGATCAATCCGTTGCGGTCAAATGCATGCAATGTGAGGTCAACGGGATACGAGCCTTTATCCGAGTCGCCCCAACTGGTTTCCAGCACCCGTTCAGGACTGCGTTGGTTCAGGCCAAGGAAATTACCGCAATCCTGCCGGTGGATGCTGACTCCACGTCCTTGCGTGATGTAGCCGACGATCGGTTCCGGCGGTACCGGGCGGCAGCAACGTGCGAAATTACACAGCAAGTCCCCGATACCCGCGACACCGACAGAGTCTGGTCCTGTCCGTTTTTGTTTGGACGAGCGGCGTGTTTTGACTCTTGGTTGTACGACCCCGCGCAGGTTTTGCAGCGCCGTCGCTATGGATGCTGATGTCAGATCGCCAGCACCAAGAGATACACACAGCCCGTCCGTGTCCTTGTGCTTTAGCTTTTTCGCAATATCGTCGGTCGGAACATCTTTTTCGGAAAGCCTCGCCAGTTCCCGATCAAGAATTTCTCGACCTTGTCGTAAATGCTGATCGCGATCCTGCAGACGAAACCAGTTACGAACTTTCGCTCGAGCCCGAGCGCCCGCGAGATAACCGAGTTTCGGGCTTAGCCAGTCTCGACTCGGTTGTGGCTGGCTTCCGGTAATGATTTCGATCTGGTCGCCGTTTTCGACGTGGTGCGTCAACGGAACGATTCGGCCGTTTATCTTCGCGCCACGGCAACGGTGTCCAACTTGTGTGTGCACGTGATAGGCGAAATCCAGCGGTGTCGCATTGGCGGGTAATTCAACGACGTCACCCTTGGGGCTAACAGCATAAATTCGGTCCTCAAAGAAATCGTCACGAATTTGGTCGAGGAGATCTGCGCCGTCGTCGGCCGGTTCGAGTAACTGTCGCAGAAAGCGAATTTTCTGATCAAACGCAGCGGGTCTGGCGCCACCTTCTTTGTAACGCCAGTGTGCTGCCACACCGAGTTCGGCGTGATTGTGCATGTCACGCGAGCGTATCTGGACTTCAAAGGTCTTACCCTCCGGTCCGACGACAGCCGTGTGCAGGGATTGATAGTCGTTTTCCTTGGGATTAGCGATATAGTCATCAAATTCGCCGGGTATGTACGACCATAAATTGTGGACGATACCCAATGCCGCATAACATTCATTGACGTCATCGACGAGGATTCTTACCGCACGAATGTCGTACAACGAATCCAGACCGCGGTCTTTGCGCTGCATTTTCCGAAAGATGCTGTATATATGTTTAGGGCGCCCGGAGATTTCCGCGTTGATACCGTTCGATTGCAACTCGCCCTGAAGTTGGATCTTGACCGCGTCAATGAAAGCTTCCCGCTCCACTCGTTTTTCATTGAGCGCTTTGGCGATTTCGCGGTAGGTATCAGGATCAACGTAGCGAAATGACAGGTCCTCAAGTTCCCACTTCAGTTGCCAGACGCCCAATCGGCTGGCGAGTGCAGCGTAGATTTCGCGCGTCTCTATCGCCAGTGACTGTTGAACATCACGCTGTGCTTTCCTGGCTTCGCGCAATCGATACAATTGCTCCGCGATGCGAACAAGTACCAGGCGAACATCAGAAACTACCGCGAGTAACATCTTGCGCAGGGCATCGGACTGTCGCGCGGCCAGCGCCGCACCGGGTTGCCAGTTACTGGGAAGAGAGAACTGGTCGAGCTGATGAAGTCCTAGAATGAATCTGGAAATATCCTTTAATTCTTTGTTTTGTAAGTCTTTTGAGTTAAGAATATTTTCACGATACAACGGGTATGCATAGACCGCTGCGACGATTCCGGCAGGCAGTCCCAGCGGCCTGATGATCGCTGCCACCTGTTCACCCTCATCGATTGCCTGTTGCAGGCCATCCTTGCTCGGCAGTGCGGCAAGATATCGGCGCAGATCAACGACGATATCGTCCGTATCGCCGTCGCTGTGCTGTTTTTGAGTTTCGATAGCCGACATTTGCCAAACTTCAGTTAAGTGCCTGTTTGCTCAATACCCGTTATCATACGCGCAGTTTCGAGCAGCGAAGTCTGGTCGGATTTCTACCTGGGTCTGATAAAATCGGGGCGACATGGCAGGACACAGCAAATGGGCGAATATCCAGCACCGCAAGGGTGCGCAGGATAAGAAGCGCGGCAAACTCTTTACCAAGTTGATTCGGGAGATCACGATCGCGGCCAAAATGGGCGGTAGCGACCTTGATGCAAATCCAAGGCTGCGGCTGGCCGTCGATAAGGCGAAAGGGCAAAGCATGCCCAAAGACAACATCGAAAGGGCGATCAAACGCGGTGCCGGCGAGACCGACGGCGCGGAATATTTTGAAATTCGATACGAAGGCTATGGGCCGGGTGGCACCGCCGTTATGGTCGACTGTCTGACGGATAATAAAAATCGCACGGTTGCTGATGTTCGTCATGCGTTTACCAAGTTTGGCGGCAACCTGGGTGCCGATGGTTCAGTCAATTATTTGTTTAACCAGGTCGGACAGCTCATGTTTCCTACGGATAGTGACGAAGACGTTGTGATGGAAGCCGCTATTGATGCTGGTGCCGAAGATGTCGTCGCGGATGATGACGGTTCTATCGAGGTTTTGACATCACCTGGCGATTTTGAACAGGTTCGGGATGCGATGATCGCCTCCGGCATGGAAGCCGACACTTCTCAGGTCACGATGCGCGCTTCAACCAGCGCGGAACTGGGAGTCAAGGAAGCAACCTCAATGATCAAGATGCTGGAAACGCTTGAAGACCTGGACGACGTTCAGGAGGTCTACAGCAACGCTGATATCAGCGAAGACGTACTTGCGCAAATCTGAGACTGATTTGACTACCAGAAAACGCATACTTGGAATTGACCCGGGTTCCCGCCTGACCGGCTTTGGCGTCGTCGATTTCGACGATGACAAAGCGCTGTATATTGCGAGCGGAACGGTAAAAAGTATCGAGGGGGCGTTTGCGGAGCGCTTGCGACTAATATTCGACTCGATCGGCGGTATTGTCGATGAATATCGGCCGGATATCGTCGCGATCGAAAGCGTCTTCATGCACAAGAACGCCGGCAGCGCCCTGAAACTGGGTCACGCTCGGTCTGCGGCGATTTGCGCGACGTTTGCGCTGGGAATCGAAATCCACGAATACGCCCCGCGAGAGATCAAGCAGGCGGTTGTCGGTACGGGTGCCGCGACCAAAGAGCAGGTGCAGCACATGGTGGTATCAATACTCGCTCTTGACGGCGTGCCAGCCGAAGACGCCGCGGATGCACTGGCTGCGGCTCTTTGTCACGGCCATCGGCGACGTATTCAGGCCCAGCTGGGTACTGGCAACGCCATAGCAGGTGCCCGATGATTGGATCGCTGCGCGGCCGGTTGTCATCGAAACAGGCACCGCAAATCGTTGTGGAGTGCAGCGGTGTCGGCTACCAAGTAGAGACCCCGATGTCGACGTTTCTGGAATTGCCCGAACTCGGATCCGATCTGTTTCTCTACACCCATCTTCTGGTTCGTGAAGATGCACAGATTCTCTACGGTTTCAAAACTGAAGACGAAAGACTGATGTTCCGGACCTTGCTGAAAGTCAATCGGGTCGGCGCCAAGCTGGCGCTTGGCATATTGTCGGCGATGTCGACCAACGATTTTCGCCGCTGCGTCGAACTTGAGGACACGACAGCGATGTCAAAGATTCCTGGTGTTGGCAAAAAAACCGCGGAACGGCTGATCATCGAAATGCGTGATCGAATCGATGCGGCGACTCCTGCTGGCGGAAAGGTGCGGCTAACCGTAGTCGCCAGCCCACGAAATGAAGCCGTTGATGCACTGGTCGCGCTGGGCTACAAGCCCAAAGAGGTTCAAAAGCTCATCGCAGCACTGGATATTGAAGACAAATCGGCCGAGGACATCATTCGTCTGGCCTTGAAGCAGGCGGCGCGATAAATGAGCAATGTTGAACACGATTGCCTGACAACGGCCGAGTCAGTTAGCGACGACAAAGCATTTGATAGGGCAATTCGCCCCAAAACGCTCGCGGATTATCACGGTCAGCCCAGCGTCAACGAGCAGATGAGTGTCTTCATTGAGGCAGCGCGCAAACGTGAAGAGGCGTTGGACCACGTTCTGATATTTGGCCCACCCGGCCTGGGCAAGACCACACTGGCGCATATTGTCGCGAACGAGATGGGTGTCGGCCTGCGACAGACATCCGGTCCGGTACTCGAGCGGCCCGGTGATCTGGCTGCGATATTGACCAATCTTGAGCCGAACGACGTACTGTTTGTCGATGAAATCCATCGGCTCGGCCCGGTCGTTGAAGAAGTGTTGTACCCGGCGCTGGAGGATTTTCAGCTCGATATCATGATCGGCGAAGGGCCGGCCGCGCGTTCGATCAAACTCGACTTGCCACCGTTCACATTAGTCGGTGCAACAACACGGGCCGGTCTGTTGACATCGCCACTGCGAGATCGCTTTGGAATTGTGCAGCGGCTCGAATTCTATTCAGCGGGCGATCTCGAAGGCATTACGCGACGTTCTGCGGGGATACTGAATCTACCGATAGAAGACGACGGCGCGAAGGCAATCGCAACTCGATCGAGGGGAACACCGCGAATCGCCAACCGCTTGCTGCGACGAGTGCGGGATTTTGCGGAAGTCAAAGGCGATGGTGTCGTAAGCGGCAAGGTCGCAGAGCAAGCGATGGATGTCTTGCGGGTTGACCCGCACGGTTTCGATGCGCTGGATCGTCGCTTGCTGCTGACAATTATTGAAAAATTCGACGGCGGTCCTGTTGGCATCGAAAGTCTCGCTGCCGCCATCGGCGAAGAACGCGGAACCATTGAGGACGTATTGGAGCCTTATCTGATACAGCAGGGCTTCATGATGCGCACGGCACGTGGTCGGGTCGCGACCAAAAACGCCTATTTGCATTTTGGCCTGCGGCCGCCAACCACGACCGCAACTCAGGAATTGCCTTTTGACAACGACGATTCATGACGACTAAACCCTTTGAGTTGCCGGTACGCGTTTATTATGAAGACACGGATGCGCAGGGTGTCGTGTACTACGCGAATTACTTTTGCTTTATGGAACGAGCGCGAACTGAGTGGCTGGAGGCAATGGGTGTCGATCACATCACAATGATGCGTGAGAATAATCGCATTCTCGTTGTGACCGAGGCACACGCGAAGTTTCTCGTTCCGGCACGGCTGGGCGACAGCCTGGTTGTTACGGCGAGCCTCCTGCATCTTGGCCGAGCGACGTTTGAAATCGAACAGAATATTTATCGTGGCGGCACAGATGGCGATTTGTTGATACAGGGCGGCGTGACCGCTGCTTACCTGAACGCTGACACGATGAAACCGAAACGAATACCGAGTACGTTTTTTGAGGAAGATCCATCATGACCGCAGACCTGTCCGTCGTAAGCCTGCTTTGGGATGCCAGCCTGCCTGTGCAGATCGTAATGCTGCTGCTGCTGGGCGCGTCGCTTGTATCCTGGAGCATTATTTTCACCAAACGACGCTTGATCAGGCGTACGAAAGACGCATCCGACGAATTTGAGGCTGCGTTCTGGTCGGGCGGCGATCTGAATACGCTTTACCGCAGCGCAACGCGCGCCAAAGGCGGCAGCATTGGCATGGCGGGTATTTTCGAAGCCGGTTTCCGAGAGTTCAACCGGGCGTTACAAGCGGGCGGCAACAGCACTGATAAAGTGGTTGAGGAATGTCGACGTGCGATGCGGGTTGCCCAAATGCGCGAGGTCGATCGACTCGAGCAAAGCCTGGCCACACTGGCAACGATCGGATCAACCAGCCCTTATGTCGGCCTGTTCGGAACCGTTTGGGGGATCATGACCGCGTTCATGCAAATTGGTGCTCAGCAAACAGCTACGCTGGCAGTGGTTGCGCCGCCGATCGCCGAAGCATTGATCGCTACCGCAATGGGTCTGTTCGCGGCTATCCCTGCCGTTATTGCTTATAACCGCTATGCCGACAAGACCGTGCGCCTCGAATACCGTTACGACGGTTTCACGGAAGAATTCTCGAGTATTTTAGAGCGACACGCGCGCGCAAAGCAGGGGGGCTGAAATGGCCACTCCGCTGCAAAAACGTAAGTTGATGGGTGAGATCAACGTTGTCCCATACATCGATGTCATGCTCGTGCTGCTGGTGATTTTCATGGTGACTGCGCCGCTGCTAACGCAGGGGATCGAGGTCGAATTACCAAAGGCGAATGCCTCCCCAATCGAGTCCGTACCGGATCATGAGCCGTTGGTCCTCAGTGTTGATGCCGCAGGCAATTTCTATATCAATGCCGGTGACGACGAGGACCAGCCGTCGTCCGGACAGAAGATCGCTACGATTGTCGGCGTAATACTGGGCGAGAAACCTGAAACACCGGTTTTCGTCAAAGCGGATCGTGCGGTTGAATACGGCCACGTGGTCGGTGCGATGGTGGTTCTGCAGCAAGCGGGAGCCCGGAACATTGGCTTCGTTACCGACCCGCTGGATACCTATCCGATTCCGGAGTAGCGCTACGAGTGGCAGGCAACAGCAAAAACCTGGGACCGATCAGTTTGTCCGTGGCGGTACACATCGGGCTGCTGACCTCGATGTTCGCGGCTTTTGATTTCGCCCGGCCGATGCCACCGCCCTTGCTGATCCGCGGAACGCTGGTGCAGGAGATTCCGGATACCCCGCCACCGCCAGTTGTCAAAAAAGAGCCCGATCCTGTCATTGAGGAATCGCCGCCAGAGCCCGACAACAGCGAAGAACTGCGCCGTCAGGCCGAAGAAGAGAAGCGCATCCAGGATGCACTGATCGAAAAAGACAGACTCGAGAAAATTCGGCTGCAAAAAGAGGCGGACCGCAAGAAAAAAGAGCGCGAGGAAGCAGACCGCAAAAAGAGGGCAGAGCAGCGCAAAGAGCGTGAGCGGCGGGATGCTGAGCGCAAGCGTCAGGAAGATATCCAGAGGCAGCGCGATGAGAATGAGCGTATTCGTAAGGAACTTGAGGCTGAAGATCGTCAGACGGAGATTGATGCGGAGGCTACCCGGCTGGCAGCGGTTGATTCCGGTGAATTGGCCGTGTATATGACATTGATTCGGCAAAAGGTCGAACGTAACTGGAACGCACCAGCGAGTGCGGGCGCCGAATTGAAGTGTTCGGTGCGCGTGCGTCAGGCCCGCGGTGGCGATGTTATCGGGGTAACAATCCTTTCCTGCAATGGCGATGATGCCGTCAGACGATCGGTTGAAGCGGCCATTTATAGTTCCTCACCACTGCCGGAACCTTCTGATCCGAGTCTGTTCGATAGAAACATCTTGCTAAACTTAAGTATTCGTCAATAAGACTGATATTAAGACTAAGAGGCTAACGTGCTGAAGACTTTCACCAGATTACTGATTCCCCTGACACTGCTTTGCATTCAGGCGAACGCGGAGCTTGTTATCGATGTACAGGGCGTCGCCAAGCCAACCCCGGTCGCAATCGTGCCGTTCGGATGGGAGGGTCAGGCGCCCGACATGCCCCTCGACATAGCGGCTGTTATTACGTCGGATCTGAAGCGCAGCGGACGATTCGCGCCGATCGACGAGTCGAAAATGCTGCAAAAGCCGACGGATGGCTCGGACGTCGATTTTCAGGACTGGGGTTTTGTGGGCGTTGAAGCGGTAGTGGTCGGCAAAGTCATTCAATCGGGTGCTAACGCCTACACACTGCAATTTCAGTTATTCGATACCTTCGGACGCCGCCAGCTGATTGGCTACCGTATGCCAGCCAGCCGTGGAACGATGCGCGGTGCAGCGCACCGGGCAGCCGACATGATTTATGAGAAGTTGACCGGCATCAAAGGCGTATTTGGCACCAAAGTCGCCTACGTGACGGCCTTGCAGCAGGGTAAGGAACGGCTCTATTCGCTGATCGTCTCGGATCAGGACGGCGAAAACGAACACAAGATAATGGAAAGCAAAGATCCGATTATGTCGCCGGCCTGGTCACCCGACAGCCGGCAGCTCGCGTACGTGTCGTTTGAGGGCTCCAAGTCGGCCATTTTCGTACAGACGCTACGTTCTGGAAACCGCTTCCAGGTCTCCGGCAATCCGGGTATTAATGGCGCCCCCGCATTTTCTCCCGATGGCCGCAAACTGGTGGTTACTCTGGGCGGAGTCAACGGCAACCCGGATATCTACGTGCTGGACATTACATCACGCCAGACAAAGCGACTGACGACACATCGCGCGATTGATACCGAAGGCACGTGGTCGCCGGACGGCCGTTACATTTACTTTACGTCTGATCGTAGCGGCGGTCCACAGATCTACCGAATATCCGCAAATGGTGGCACACCCGAGCGCATTACCTTTGAAGGGAGTTATAATGCGCGACCCCGGTTGTCGCCCGACGGCACCCGGCTGGCGATGGTGCATAACGATCGCGGTAACTTCCGCATTGCGGTAATGAATATTGCACGTAAGGACCTGTTGGTGTTGTCGTCCGGCCAACAGGATGAGTCACCCAGTTTCGCGCCGAATAGCGATATCCTGATCTATGCGACACGGCAGCGCGGTAACGGGGTACTTGAGACTGTTTCAGCCGATGGGCTGATACGGCAAAAGATGGCGTCAGGAAGAGGAGATGTACGTGAGCCGGTATGGTCACCGTTCCCAAGGTTTTAGAGTTATATTTTACTTTAAGTAATATTTGTTAGTTATTAAGAATTAAGGATTTATTTATGTCATATTTCAAAATATTTGCGATCGCTCTGTTGAGTGTTTTCCTGGTGGCTTGTCAGGGGAATACGATTCCGGATCCGGAACCAACGGATACCACTTACGGTAGTGACGATGGTGCCGATACGTCCGGTACCGGCGGTGATGGCCTGGGTGCTGGCGAGTTTTTCGACGATACGGTTGAAGCGCTCGGCACCGTTATTTACTTCGATTTCGATTCATCGGAGGTTCGCGCGCAGGATCAGGACCTGGTGGCAGGTCATGCGATCCAGCTGAACGACAACTCCTTTGCCAATGTACGACTTGAAGGTCACGCTGATGAACGGGGTTCTCGCGAATACAATATCGGCCTCGGTGAACGACGCGCACAGGCTGTTCGCCAGATGCTCATGATTCAGGGTGTCAAAGCGTCGCAGATTCAGACTGTCAGTTTTGGTGAGGAACGTGCGGTTGCACTGGGTAGCTCAGAGAGCGACTACGCGCAAAACCGGCGTGTTGAGATCAAGTACACCAATTAGCGGATTGATGTCGCCAACGATGAAAAGATCGCTACTCATAGTGGCGACCGTGCTGTTTGCGGTCGGTTGCACGTTGATGCCACCAGCGGATGACCCGGTGCTGGTCAAGCTGACGGAGCTTGAGCGACGGTTGCAGAACATCGAACGGGTGGTGCAGAACCAGAGCCTGGTCAAATTGACCCAGCAAGTCGGCGCGGTCGAACGGCGTGGCGATGAAATGCATGGCCGAGTGGAAGAACTGGAGCACAGCTCAAAAAGTACGTCGGATAGACAGCGGCAGCTCTATGTGGATCTTGATACGCGTATTCAGGAGCTGGAGGCGTCCATTCAGGCACGCAATTCAGTCAATGTCATGGATGGCGGTACTCTGGCGCCGGGCCAGTTGCCCGTGCCGGGTGGTTCGGACCGGAACAACTATCAAGCGGCATTTGAGCTGCTTAAGGAACAACGTTACCAGCCTGCGGCATCGGCATTTCAGCAGTTTTTGGTGACGTTTCCGGATAGCGAACTCGCCGACAACGCTCAGTACTGGCTGGCCGAGTCGCACTACGTAACGCAGCAGTTTGATCAGGCGCTGGGCGAATTCGAAGCCGTCATCGATACGTTTCCGACATCGAGAAAGGTTCCGGATGCCCTGTTGAAGATGGGGTATTGCAACTACGAGTTACGAAGGTGGGATGCTGCACGAGGTGCGCTCGACCGCGTACGCAAGGATTATCCCGAAACCACGGCTGCGCGTTTGGCGGGCCAAAGATTGCAGCGTATGGAGGATGATGGCGTCTAGATGTACTGGCCACCGCAGCGCCAAAATGCGTTTGTAATTTAGAGATTATCGGGTATCATGCCGCCGGCATTCTGGTGGCATCCCTGCCACCCAGCACCCAGATGGGGCGTTAGCTCAGAGGTAGAGCATTCGGCTTTTAACCGACCGGTCGTAGGTTCGATCCCTACACGCCCCACCATTTTTCACTTCCAGGCGGCCTGAACGACGCTAGCTCGGCGTTGCAAGAAGGCAAAAAATGCTCATGTACGCGCTTGTACACTCCGCGTTTTTGCCTTCTCGCGCCTTGATCTAACGTCGTTCAGGCCGCCTGGAAGCGAAAAAGTACACTGGTAAACTCTGTGTCGTAACTGGTTTCTTATAAAACAGGCGACGGCGTCTTAAAGTGCCGTTATTATTCACGCTTTTGGGCTCCGGGCAGTTTTGAAACGTCGTGAATAATCGTTGGAAAATCCATAAGTTTGGTGGCAGCAGTCTTGCGGATGCGGCTTGTTTTCGCCGTGTTGCCGGGATTCTTCTGGCGTTTGACGACAGTCGAACGGGCGTCGTTGTTTCTGCCATGGGTGGTATGACCGATGCGCTGATTGATTTGGCTGTTCTCGCCGAGCAGGATGACGCCGGTTTTGCGCCTGCATTGCACGTGATCGGTGAACGGTATTCCGCGGCCGCCAGCGACCTGCTCAAAGGCGAAATTCTGGTTAGAATTCTGGACGAATGGCGCAAGGATTCTGATGACGTAATTGACGTACTCAAAGCCATAGCACTTGTGAAGTCGGCACCGCAGCGTAGCCGTGACGTTGTTGCTGGCTACGGTGAGATATGGTCTGCGCGCTTATTGGCGGCTCTCCTGGAACAGGAAGCCCCACAACGTGGCGGGACCTGGATCGACGCACGTGACGTTGTGACTGTTCGTGATACGGAGCTTGGCCCCACCGTGTTGTGGGAAGCATCACAAACGAAGATTGATAAGGTTCTGCCGGCAGGATTCGAGGGTATTTTTGTCTTTACGGGCTTTATCGCGGTTGATGAAGAAGGACTGCAAATGACCCTCGGTCGCAATGGTAGCGACCATTCAGCAGCCATTTTGGCTGCGCTCACAAAGGCATCCGAGCTCAGCATCTGGACTGACGTCAACGGCGTAATGAGTGCTGATCCGAATCGAGTTCCAGAGGCACAGGTCATCGACCGATTGTCCTATAGTGAAGCCATGGAACTGGCTTATTTCGGAGCCAATGTCATCCATCCACAGACACTCGGGCCGGCGGTCGAAAACGACATACCGGTCATCATTCGCAGTAGTCTTGACCCGTCTCACCCGGGCAGCCGAATTGAGGCGAAGACGGCCCGTGCCAATAACATCAAGGGCATCACGGCTATCGGTGGAATGGCGCTGCTGAACCTCGAAGGGTCCGGCATGATCGGCGTGCCGGGTACAGCCGATCGCCTGTTCGCGTCATTGAAAAGCGCCGGAGTCTCGGTAACCCTGATTTCGCAGGCGAGTTCTGAACATTCCATCTGCATAGCGGTGCCACAGGAACTTGCCGAACGTGCCCGCACAGTGGTCCGCGAGGCATTTGCGGAGGAGTTGGAAAGTGGCCAAATCCAGAGCGTCGACGTTAGCGGCGAACAGAGCATCGTCGCTGTCGTTGGCGACGGTATGGCGGGAACGCCGGGTATCGCGGCACGGTTTCTAGGCACTCTTGGACGCGCTGGTGTCAATATTCGCGCGATAGCACAGGGTTCATCTGAAAGGAATATCTCGGCCGTTGTTGATTCCGAAGAGGCGACGAAAGCGCTGCGGGCAGCACACTCCGGTTTCTACCTGTCGGCCAAGACAATCTCCATAGGACTGATAGGACCGGGAACCGTGGGTGCCGCTCTGCTCCGACAAATCGAAAAGCAGGGTGAAAAGTTATCGAAACAATTCAATCTTGATTTACGTGTTAGGGCGATTTCTCGATCCCGCAAAATGTTGCTCGCTGACCGGCGTATCGAAATCGCGGACTGGCAGGAAGAGTTTGAGTCGTCCGCCGTGGACGCTGACCTCGATACGTTTGTAAGCCATCTAAAACCTGACCATCTGCCTCATGCGGTCATTATCGATTGCACGGCCAGTGATCAGATATCATCAAAATATGCGGACTGGCTCGCGCAGGGTACTCACGTCATTACTCCCAATAAGAAGGCGTTCAGCAGCTCGTACAAGGCCTACCAGGCATTGCAGAATGCGGCCGATGCAGGTAGCTCTCACTATTTTTACGAAACAACTGTGGGAGCCGCTCTACCGGTCATCACGACATTGTGCGATCTCATTCATACGGGCGATGAGGTTCGCTCGATCAGCGGGATATTCTCCGGCACGCTGGCGTATCTCTTCAATGTCTACGACGGCACAACACCGTTCTCTGAGATCGTTCGTGTCGCAAAAGACAGTGGCTATACAGAGCCGGATCCTCGCGATGATCTGTCAGGAATGGATGTCGCCCGAAAATTGACAATTCTCGCACGTGAGCTCGGGCTGGAAATCGAGATCGGCGATTTTCCGGTTACGAACCTCGTACCGGAAGCATTGCGCGATTGCTCTATTGATGAGTTCTTGGAAAAGCTTCCGGAGTACGACGATGAGATGGAGTCGCTTTACCAGAAGGCAGCTGGCGAGAACAAACAGCTTCGCTACGTCGCGAATCTGGATGCAAAAGGCAATGCGTCGGTTGGTTTGGAACCGGTCGACGTCGACCACCCGTTCTGCAATATTAATCTCACCGACAACATCGTGCAGTTTGAGACTGAGCGGTATTCTGACAATCCCCTGGTCATACAGGGCCCGGGTGCCGGTCCGGAGGTTACGGCTGCCGGTGTATTTGCAGATCTGCTTCGACTTGCAAACTTCCTGAGTACCGGTGAAGGATATGTCTGATTTCATAACTGCGTTTGCACCGGCCTCGATCGGTAATGTCGGCGTTGGCTTCGACATGTTGGGGCTTGCGTTGTCGGGTGCTGGTGATCGTGTTCTGGCCCGGCGCACCGATGGTGACCGAGTGATCGTTATCGAAGTACGTGGCCTGGATGGCGAGATTCACCCCTACCTGTCCACTAATGCTGACGAAAATACGGCGTCAATCGCTGCACAGGCTTTGTGGAATGTGCATGGTGACGGCGGTGGCGTCGAACTCAAAGTTCATAAAGGAATTCCACTGCAGTCGGGCATGGGCAGTTCCGCCGCGTCGGCCGTCGCAGCCACCGTTGCGGCCAATGCCTTGCTGGCGTCACCGCTGGAAATCGACGCGCTGCTGCCCTTTGCGCTGGAAGGCGAAAAATACGCCAGTGGCGGCATGCATACTGATAACGTCGCACCCAGCTTGTTCGGCGGCCTGGTCCTTTGCCCTGAAGTGTTGCTGCCAGAATTTATTCGACTGCCAACGCCCGCGGGAGTGAGCACCGTCTTGCTACATCCGGAATTGCAGGTCAATACGGCAGAAGCGCGTCGTGCATTGCCGAAATCTCTGCCACTGAAGCTCTGGCTGGAGCAGCAGGGGTTGTTGGCCGGATTCGTCCATGCCTGTAATAGCGACGATATTGGCTTGATTGGCAAGACGCTGCACGATGTGGTCGTCGAGCCGCATCGTAAGGGCAATGTTGCCTGTTTCGACGACGTTGTCGCTGCGGCCCGGAAGGCCGGCGCATTGGGTTGTACGCTGTCTGGCAGCGGTCCAAGTATTTTTGCTCTTTGCAAAGACGGCGATGCTCGAAATGTCGCGAGCGCCATGGAACAGGCATGCAGGGCACAAGGCATCAGCTGCCAGTCATGGGTCAGTTCAATGAACGCGCGGGGTGCGTTTGTCGAGGACCCGGCGTGAATTATTTCAGTACGCGCGGTGCCGGGCCGGTCCGTCTTGACGAGGCGCTTCGCTCAGGCATTGCAGTTGATGGTGGTCTGTTCTTACCGGAACGCTTACCAGCCTTCAGCATCGCGGATTTTGATTCGGTTGAGTCGATTCCCGAAGTCGCTACAGTCTTGCTGCGCCCCTTTTTTGCCGGTTCTGCACTGGCCGGAGATATTGAGGAAATACTGGCAGAGACTTTCAGCTTTGAGATACCGACAACAGAATTGCCGGTCGACGGAAAAAAGTTGTCAATGCTCGAGCTGTATCACGGTCCGACGGCGGCGTTCAAAGACGTTGGCGCAGGATTCCTGGCCGCTTGTTTGTCCAGGCTTGAAGGTGATGTTGACGCGCCCCTGATCATACTGGTGGCTACGTCGGGCGACACCGGCGGGGCGGTCGCTGCGGCGTTCGATAAGCGGCCAGGTATGCGGGTCGTGGTCTTGTTTCCTGATGGACGAGTTTCAGCGCGCCAGGAGCACCAGCTGTGCTGCTGGAGCGACAACGTATTGTCACTAAAAGTACGCGGTGCATTCGACGACTGCCAGGCCCTTGTTAAGGCCGCGATGGCCGATAAGAGTTTATCCGCGATGCATCGATTCAGTTCGGCAAACAGCATCAACATCGGCCGTTTGCTGCCGCAAAGCACGTATTACGCTGCGGCGAGTTTGCGCCACTACCGGCGCACGGGTAACAAACCGGGCTTCATCATTCCCACAGGTAATCTCGGCAATGCCTCTGCGTGCATCGTAGCGCGTGAGATGGGCCTGCCAATTGGGCCGGTCATTCTTGCGACCAACGCGAATAAAACGATCGCCGATTACTTTGAGTCGCTTGAGTGGTTGCCACGTGCCAGTTTGCAAACGCTGGCCTCGGCAATGGATGTCGGCAATCCAAGCAATATGGAACGCCTGCGAAAGCTGATCGGTGAGGCTGATGTACTCCGCGAGCAGCTGGGTGTGGCAAGCGCGAGTGACGACGAGATAAAGACAGCGATACGCCAGGACTTTGCGGAATTCGGATTCGCAACCTGTCCGCACACAGCCACCGCGACCCACACGTGGCGGCAGCTGGATTCCGGGCTGAAAGATCAATACGACTGGATACTTGTAGCGACGGCACATCCCGCCAAATTTGAGACAATTGTTGAACCGCTGATCGGCGAGCCTGTACTGCTGCCACCGGAAATGGAAGAGCTTTTGTCGCGCCCGTCGCGATCTGTTTCGATAGAGCCGGAGCTGACTGCGCTTGCCGCTGCCTTGGAAGACGTAGGATAATCCGAATCCATGACTGAGTTCCTTCAGATATCTGATAATCCCTGGATGCTGCCGCTGCTTGCGTTTGCTTTGCTGCTGGTCGCCGGGCTCGCCTATTTGATATTGCGACGCAAGAGTGGCGGACTGGAAGGGGCGCTGGCAGACATCAGTTTCGATCGCATCGAGCGCCTGGTTATTCCGAGTGCAGATGAGGGAGAGATTCTGATCGACTATCTGATGCTAACCTCAAAAGGGCTGTTGATTCTTGAGGTCAAGGATAATCAGGGAACGGTATTTGGCGGCGACAAGTTGCAGGACTGGACCGTTATTAACGACAAACGTCGTTACACGTTCTCGAACCCACAACCCGCGCTGTACGATCGTATCGCGGCGGTCCGTCAAATCGTGCGCGAAGTCCCGGTATCGGGACGGATTCTGTTCCTGGATGGCGCTGATTTCACCAAGGGTGTGCCCGATATGGTGACTGATTGCGCAAATCTCGTGGTTGATTTCGGTGAACCCGACAAGAATGCGGCGAAATTCAAGATTGAGGCATTCAAGCCGCACTGGGAACTGATTCACAAGGCGGCGCTGGGCAGCAGTGCTGCATAGGCGCGCATGCCGACATTACAAGCCATACAGGCCGACATCACGTCTCTGGATATCGACGCTATAGTCAATGCAGCCAATGAGTCGCTGTTGGGCGGCGGGGGTGTAGACGGCGCAATCCACCGCGCTGCAGGTCCCGAATTGTTGGAGGAATGCAAATTACTCGATGGTTGCAGGACAGGACAAGCTAAAATTACGGCAGGCTTTGGTCTCAAAGCGAAGTTCGTGATTCATACCGTCGGTCCAGTCTGGCAAGGCGGCCAGCAAGATGAAGCCGAGATGTTGATGTCGTGCTACCAGGAGTGCATTGCACTGGCAGAGCGTAACGGCGTTTCATCGATTGCCTTTCCGGCGATTAGCACCGGGGTATTCGGTTACCCCGTGCGCGACGCAACCGAGATCGCGGTCGCGACTGTGTCGGAGGCTGTGGAGGGAACCGCGATCATCGGTGAAATCATATTTTGTTGTTTTTCGGAATCGGACCTCAAGCAATATCGCACCGTTTTGATGCAACCATCCTGATTCAGAGTCGCTTGAAACCATTCAGGTGCCGGGTTGTCGTATAATGACAGCAATGTTCGCTTACTACCGCCAACGTCGAGCCGTCTTCCTGCTGGCAATTCTGATTTGCCTGGTAGCAGTGAACGTGCATGCAGCGGCGCATTTGGGCGCTGGCAGTGTTGAATGCGAGTTCTGCTCAAATCAATACGATTCGTCGGATGTTATCGTTGCGACTGAGGTGACCGGCCTGGTTCTTCCGGTGCCACCAAAGCCCTTCGAACGTCGAATTCAGCACGCGCGAGCACTTCTTTACCTCGCGGCCCAACAACGCGGTCCCCCCCCGTCATTTAGTTAAGCCCCGTCCTCGCCACGATGTCGTGACGAGGTGTCTTATTCTAAAGAAAAGGGAGGCGATGCCATGCGTATCGACTTTTTAAAAGGCGCCGCTCTGGTAGCTCTGTCCATCTACTCTGCCGCGGCAGTTGCTCAGGATTCCGAGATCGCATTGTTGAGGGTTTCTCTTCAGGAGATGCGCTCCGAGTACGATGCGAGAATTACTGATCTCGAAAACCGTCTTGCGGTGGCTGAGCAAAATGCAACCCAGGCGAATCAAGCTGCCCGGCAACGTGCTTTTGCACCACCAAGTGTCGATTCTGGTAGAGGCAGTCGATCGGCATTCAATCCTGCGATTGGCTTGATCTTCCAGGGACAGGCGTGGAATTACAGCCAAGATCCTGATGCACATCGGATTCCGGGGTTTCCGCTGGGCGGCGAGGCCGGTCCGGTAGCGGAGGGTCTTGGGCTCGGCGAGACGGAACTTATCCTGAACGCCAACGTCGATGACAAGTTTTCCGCCTGGTTGACGGCTGCGCTGGCCATTGAGGACGGTGAATCAGTCATTGAACTTGAAGAAGTCTGGGTCGAGGCGACTGCCTTGCCCGCGGGGCTTGGCGCCAGATTTGGTCGTTTCTTTTCGGGTATTGGCTACCTGAACAGTAAACACTCACACAGCTGGGACTTTGTCGATCAGCCGTTGCCCTATCAGGCGTTTCTCGCGAATCAGTACATCGATAATGGCGTCCAGATTCGCTGGCTGGCGCCAACAAATATGTACGTAGAGTTGGGTGGTGAACTTTTTCAGGGAGATCGGTTCCCGTCTGCAGGCAGTGCGCACTCGGGCGCAGGTAGTTATTCGGCGTTCGCTAACTTCGGGGGTGACGTTGGTACCAGCAACAGTTGGCTCGCGGGCGTTTCCTATCTCGATGCGACGGCCAACGATCGGCCTTCCGGCGATGAAGATGACCCGCTGCAATTCAGTGGCGAGTCGCGCCTGGCAACGGCGCAATTAGTCTGGAAATGGGCGCCGAACGGAAACCGTAAGAATCGAAATTTTATTGTTCAGGCCGAGTATCTAAAACGCCGCGAGCGCGGTGAGTATTCGTCGAGCAGCATGGCGCCGGCCGCGTACAACGTCGATCAGGATGGTTGGTATCTGCAGGCAATTTATCAGCCGATTCCTCGTTGGCGAATAGGAGGACGTGTGGATGCCTTGTCATCCGATGACCCGGGTCCGGCGTTTGCCGGAACGCTACTCGCTACACCGGGCGATGACCCCCGACGGTTCAGTTTCATGGCAGATTGGTCAAACAGCGAATTCAGTCGCATACGTTTGCAATTTACAAGGGACGAGTCGAGTTTCATTGACGGCAACCATTGGGGGCTTCAGTACATACATAGCATCGGCGCCCACGGCGCCCATTCGTTCTAGGGGGACGGCATGCCACGTTTGATTCAACTGTTGATACTGCTCTTTCTCCCAACGGTGTCACAGGCAAAACTCGAAATCTTCGCCTGCGAACCGGAATGGGCTGCGTTGGCCACTGAAATCGGCGGCGTTCATGTGAATACCTTCAGTGCGACGAATGCATTGCAGGATCCGCACTACATTCAGGCACGACCGAGCCTGATAGCCAGGGTCCGAAAAGCGGATCTTGTGATTTGCAGCGGGGCGCAACTCGAGATTGGCTGGTTGCCCGCTTTGCTGCAAAAGGCGAATAACAGAAACGTGTTGCCAGGGAGTCGCGGATATATGGAGGCGAGCGCATACGTCGTGCGCCTTGATGCAACTGGCAATGTTGATCGCTCGAAAGGCGATATTCATCCGCAGGGTAATCCGCATATCCAGACCAACCCCCACAACATAGCGGCGGTTGCGAGTGTGCTGCGAGCACGATTGGTGTCGCTGGACCCGCACAATGCGGCGAATTATGAGTCTGCTCTCTACAATTTCTCAGAACGCTGGACCAGTGCGATCGCGGAGTGGGAGGAAAAAGCCGCGGTACTTCGTGGCACGCGGGTTATTACTCACCACAAATCGTGGGTGTATCTGGAGCAGTGGCTGGGCTTGACAGAGGTGGCAAACCTCGAAGCCATTCCCGGACTACCTCCCACGGCCGCACACCTCAGTCGACTGACGTCGCAGTTCAGTGATGGTAGCGCAGATGTCATTATTTACTCGCCCTATCAGGATAGCAGAGCAGCCGGATGGTTGTCAGAACGAACCGGGATAAAGGCGGTGGTGTTGCCACTCACGGTTGGTGGTACAGAAAAAGCGACAGACCTTTTTGCGTTATTCGATGACATCATTGGTCGATTGCTGGGAGCATCAGGCGATGAGTGAACTAATGGACATGAGCATCGTTGGGCCGGCTTTGCTTGCCGGACTGATCGTACTGAGTACGCATGTCCCGCTCGGTCAGGAAGTCTTGAAACGTGGGATTATTTTTATCGACCTTGCAATAGCGCAGGTTGCCGGCCTCGGGGTTATCGCAGCTCACGCTATGAATTGGGACCCAAACGGTCTGGAGGTTCAGATTGCTGCCGTTAGCACGGCGCTTGTCGCTGCGATCGGATTGAACTGGACCGAAAAGCGCTGGCCGAAAATTCAGGAGTCACTGATAGGAATTCTCTTTATCCTGGCGGCGACGGGTGGCATTCTCCTGCTTTCCGGAAACCCGCACGGGAGCGAGCACCTCAAGGAACTTCTGGTCGGTCAGATCCTGTGGCAAACTTATTCCTCATTGCTGCCATTAGCCGCGTTGTACGCCGTAACGTTGATTCTCTGGTTCACATTACGCGAGCGTTTCGGGCCACTGACCTTTTACCTGATATTCGCGATTGTCGTAACGGCATCGGTACAGGTGGTCGGCATTTATCTCGTGTTTGCAAGCCTGATCATTCCCGCACTCGCTACAATCGGACTGCGGCGGGGTAATCGGTTGTTGGTCGGGTATTTTATCGGTGGTATTTCATACTTTGCCGGAATCGTATTGTCCGTTTACCTGGATTTGCCGACGGGTGCGGTCATCGTCTGGAGCATGGCATTTATTGCTGTTTTGGCTGGCTTCATGGTTTCCGACAAACTTTCGGAACACTAGGCATTATGCAAGCCCGAAAAATTGGATCGCGTTGGCCGTTGTGGTTGCAGCGACGTGATCTTCACTTTGACCGCGTGCTTCAGCTAGCGCACTCACGACCTCCGGTAAATACATTGGCTCGTTGCGACGGCTTTTCGGTTTTGGCCGAATACTTCGTGGCAGAAGATAGGGCGCGTCGGTTTCGATGAGCAGCTTGTCGTCGGGGATGATCGAAACAATGTCGTGTAAATGCTTGCCACGCCGTTCATCGCAAATCCATCCGGTTATACCGATGTACAAACCCATCGCAATATATTCCCGAAGTGATTCTCCCTCGCCGGTAAAGCAGTGTGCTACCGCACGCGACAAATTGGGTAATGCCGGCTCCAGCAACTCGACGAAATCGTCATGAGCGTCACGTTGGTGCAGGAAGACGGGCAATCCACAATCCTGAGCAATATCGAGTTGCCGTTTGAATGCGTTCAGTTGAGCTTCGCGCGGCGAAAAGTTGCGAAAATAATCCAATCCGCATTCACCCACGGCGACGACACAATCTCTTTTCACCAAAGTGCGGATCAGTGCGTCACTTTCATCGGTGTAATCCGATGCGTGGTGCGGGTGTACGCCCGCGGTTGAATACAGGATACCCGGCGACTGCTCCGCGAGATTCGCCGCCAGGTCATTGCTTTCATCACTACTCCCCGTAACGACGATCCTGCCCACACCAGCATCGGCGGCACGCTGCAACATGTCTGAGCGATCATCGTCGAAGCTGTTGTGCGCGATATTTGCACCGATGTCGATCAGAGAATGTGGCACTACTGCCCCCAGCGAAAGGTCTTGGCACCGATGGCCAGAAAGACGACGCTCATGGCGGATAGAGCCAACAGGCTGGGTGCGACATCGGCAAGCGTGGCTCCGTCCAGCATTACCGCCCGAGCCGAACTCAGTACATGTGTCAACGGGAAGATGCTGGCCGCGGTTCTTACGGCGTCGGGAGCGCCCTCCAGAGAGAACCAGACACCTGATAGCATCATCATCGGCCAGTTGATCAGATTGAGCAGGCCGCCGGCCAGTTCTTCGCTGGTGACGCGAGCGGACACGACCAGTCCCATCGATACGAGCGAAATGGCCCCGACCACGGCTATGAGTAACAATGTGAAATAATTGCCTTCCATGCGCGTGTCGAGAAGCAGATGCGTACCCGTATAGATGAAGGACGTTATCAGGAGGATCAGAACCATTCTCGAGGCAATCTGCGCCGAAATAAATTCGAACGATGTTAGCGGTGTGGCGCGAAGGCGTTTCAGGAAGCCATTTTTCCGATAGCGAACGACGACATAGCCGACACCAAACAGGCAACTGAACATCATATTCATACCCAGAATTCCGGGTAACAGCCAGTCCGCGTAGCCGACGGACGCACCGGATATTTGTTGCTTGTCGATCGCTGCCACATTCGTTGCATAAGAGTGCAGCAGGGCGATTTCTGCAAAGTAGCCTTTCGGCGACTCGGGGTTAATCCAGTATCTCGGCGTGTCGCCAAACTCGACCAGCAGGTCCAGCCGGTGCCGGGATACTTTTCGCATGGCCACTTCAAAATCATCATAGGCAACGAAATTGATATAACTGGTCTTAAGAAAGGCGTGGTCGCTGGTGTTTAATTCAGTAGTCTCCTGAAACACACCGACGGTATAGGCATCACGCTCATTGCTGAAGGCGAACGACAGTCCAAACATGAGCGCGACAGGCAAAATCAGATTCCAGGCCAGCGTGCCGCGATCTCTCAGGAATTCCCGGTTGCGGGCCTGAAATATGGCATAGATTCGTTTCAACATCGTCGCTAGGCCCGCAGAGAATGACCGGTCAGATCCAGAAACAGATCCTCAAGGTTCGGTTGCCGAATTTTTATTTGATTGAGATTGCTGACGTGCGGCGTTAGCCGCTGCAAACTCTCGCTGACGTCGGTAGTGATGACCTCAATAATGCCAAGGTTTTCAAATACCGTATGTTCGATTCCGGAGAGGTCGTCCGTCAGGTCCGAAATCGGCAATTCGATGATCAGGCCGTCGTACTGTTTCCTGAGTAGCTCGTCCGGCGTGCCCTGGGTAATAATCTTCCCGGCATCCATGATCGCGATTTCGTCGCAGAGGACCTGAGCTTCATCCATGTAATGAGTTGTCAGCAGGATGGTTGAGCCACCCGAGCGAATGCTCTGCACAAGGTCCCAGAAATTTCGACGCGCCTGCGGATCAAGACCCGTGGTTGGTTCGTCCAGGAATATTAGGCGAGGGCGGTTGACCAGGGCGACGGCGAGCAATAGTCGCTGCCGTTGACCACCGGAAAGTTTGCGATTATCCCGGTCCAGTAAATCCTCGAGTGAGCACTGCTGGATAATCTCATCGATGTCGGCCTGACGGTCATAAAGGGCACGAAACATTCCGATCGTTTCGCGGACGGTTATATTGTCTTGCAGCGCCGTGTTTTGAAACTGGATGCCGGCCTCTTGGCGGAATCTTGCAGCGGCGATTTCACCGTAGTAGAACACTTCGCCCGAGGTTGCCGCGGTCACGCCTTCGATGATCTCAACGGTGGTCGTCTTGCCAGCTCCATTGGGGCCGAGCAGCCCAAAGCATATTCCTTCCGGCACTGAAAAGCTGACGCCGTCGACTGCGAGGACTCCGGGATATTGTTTGATGATATTGCGGGCTTCGAGCGCTAACGACATGCGGCAAGAGTAACCAAACAACAACAGTGCGGCTAGCGCTATCGGGGCTTGCAACCATTTCCTTACGAGCGGTATCTAAGAGGCAAGAAACACACTGAAGGGTCCAAAATCATGAAAACCATGACGAAAACGGTATTTACGGTCGGTTTGCTCGTAATGTTGATGACCGTACCGGCATTTGGCGCGTCAATTAACAAGAGCATCAAGATTGAGGCAGGTGGCGAGTCCAGCGGCGCGACGTCGGTCAACGGCAGCGTCTCGGTTGGCGAGAACGCAGTTGTCAGTGGCGATGTGAAGACTGTAAACGGAGCCGTTCGAGTTGATGCGGGTGCCAGGATTGAAGATGCGTCGACGGTAAACGGAGGCCTAAGGATCGGAGGAAATGTTCAGGCGAACAATTTGTCCACCGTCAATGGCTCGATCAATGTCGGTGAAGCGGTCACCATCGAAGGAGAAATAGAGGCTGTAAACGGCCGGATCACCGTCGAAAAAGGAAGCACCATTGCTAATGGCATTAGCAACGTTAACGGTCAGATCAGCATAGCCGGTACCGAGGTAGGCGGTGATGTCTCTACGGTCAATGGCGATATCAATATTGTTGAAGGCAGCGTCGTTCAGGGCGATGTCATTGTTGAAAAGCCCAGCAACTGGGGATTTTTCAAGAGCAAACAACGCAAGCCGCGTGTCGTTATAGGTCCCGGATCGACCGTTAAAGGCGCCATCGAGCTTGAGCGTGAAGTTGAGCTGTTCATCAGCGAGACGGCCAACGTTGGTGGTGTCAAAGGCGTAATGTCGATGGATGACGCCGTTCGCTTTAGTGGCGATAACCCTTAAGGAACGAAAGTTACGTAGAATAGGGACCGTGCAAAACACGGCGACTCAATTACCCCTGTTCTCCGACACGAACGCGGACGATCCCGACTCCATGTCGGGCTTTTCTGTGCGCGAAAGCGGCAGAGCGAAACGACTGTCGATCAAGGTATTCCCGCGTGGGCGCGTTGAGGTCGTGGTGCCAAGGAGGACCCGGCCTGCGGAGGTGCGCGACTTTGTCGAGGCCCACACGGACTGGATTCGAACTGCACGTGAGCAATTCGCAGCGGACCATCCACCCGAGCCGTTTGCATTACCCGAGCTGATTCGTCTCGACGGTATCGAGCAACAAATTAGCGTCCTCTATGAACCAGAGAGTGGGGCGAAAACAGTCAGGTACCGTTCCAGCGGGCAGACGGTCGTGTTATTCGGCAAGACCGCTGACGAAGACCTCTGCGTTGGCGCGTTGAAGCGATGGCTAACCGGCATCGCAAAGCGAGAATACCTGCCGCAACTTCGCTCACTTTCCGCGTTAACCGGTAATTCATTTAAGAAAATGCACGTTCGCGGGCAGCGTACCTGCTGGGGAAGTCACTCAAGCACTGGCACGATCAGCCTGAATTATTGCCTGATGTTCCTGGATCCGGCGCACCTGCGTTACGTTATGATCCATGAGCTGTGCCATGCACGCCACATGAATCACTCGCAGCGTTTTTGGCGGCTTGTCGGGCAGTTTGAACCCAACTACAAGCAGCTCGATAAGGATTTGAATAGCAGCTGGAAAAAAATACCAACTTGGGTTGGTATTTATTAGTTAAATCAACAGGATGTAAAGGGTAATTAATGTAAGCTATTAACCTTGATCCAACAGCTCACGCAGATTGATCACGGCGGCATTCGCTCTGGCCAGGTAATTGGCCATGACCAGGGAATGATTCGCGAACAGGCCATAACCACCGCCGTTCAGAATCATGGGTGAAGACAGTCCCGCCAGGCTTGCCTCAAGCTCGCGAATGATCTGGCGGACGCTCGCCTCGGCATTTTTGTCAGCCAGTATGCGAGCAAAATCGAATTCTGCTGCGCGGAAAAAATGTACTAAAGCCCAGGCCGAGCCGCGGGCCTCGAAGAAAATGTTATCAACCTGAAACCACCCCGTACGGACGTTAACGACGTCCGGTTGCGCACCGGCCGCCTCAGCCGACGGATCACCGGCAAGATCATCATTAATTCGACTTGTCACAACGCTGTTGCCGAGTCTGCGCGTCAGGCTGCCGAGCCGTTTCTCGACCTGTGAGAGCCACTCCCGGAGGTTGTCAGCGCGTGCGTAAAACTGCGTTTCCGGATCGCCGTTGAGTAGACGCCGCCGGTAGTCAATGAAGGACTCAAGGCCATCTCTGTACTCGGACTCGGTTGTCGGGAATACCCACGAATTATTGTCGAAGAAGAATTTGGGGGCGCCGATGGCAATATCATCATCTTCTTTGGATTGCGATTGGCTACGAGTGTAGTCGTCCCGCATCACACGTCCCAGATCCCTGACCTGAGTCAATACACCGAGTTCCCAGCTGGGAATGTTGTCGAGAAATACACTGGGTGGCATCTTGTCATTGGTCAGATATCCACCTTGTTTGTCGAGCAGGGTCTCGGCCACCCGAATAAATGTGTCTGTTGTGGACACTCCGAGGATGGCCGACTCGGAGTCGGCAGAGCGATTAACCCAGAAAATGTCCGGCTCCCGGGAAAAATAGATGCCGAGTATCGTCATCACGAGCAGAACGGCGCCGACCGTCCACATAACGACCCTGGTCCATTTTCTCGTTGCCAAAATATTTTTTGCTGAGCGTTCTTTCACCAACTACTCCGTATCCGCTCCAATCGTTACGCGGCAAGTTGACGCAAGACGTAGTGCAGGATGCCGCCGTTCTCGTAGTAATCCCGTTCTTTCGGCGTGTCGATACGAACTTGCGCTCTGAAAGTGACAGCGTCGCCGGACTCCGGTGTCGCAGTAACGGTGACGGTTTTGGCATCAGCATCAGTCTGACCCTTGATGCTAAATGTTTCCTTACCGGTCAATCCAAGCGACCCGGCATCCTGACCGTCAAAAAACTGCAATGGCAGAACACCCATGCCAATCAGATTCGAGCGATGAATACGCTCGAAGCTCCTGGCAATAACCGCTCTTACGCCAAGCAGTACGGTGCCTTTGGCTGCCCAGTCACGCGATGACCCTGTACCGTACTCACTTCCGGCTATGACGACCAGAGGCGTGCCTTCTTCTCGATATTTAACGGAGGCGTCGAATATCGACATCTGTTCGCCGCTCGGTTGATGGCAGGTCCAGCCACCTTCGGTGCCCGGGGCCAGTAAATTTCGCAGGCGGATATTCGCAAACGTGCCGCGCATCATGACTTCGTGATTGCCGCGACGGGACCCGTAGGAATTGAAGTCGCTCGGCTGAACACCCTGTCCCTCAAGATAGGCCGCAGCCGGACTGTCCGCCGCGATGCCACCGGCAGGTGAAATGTGATCGGTCGTGACCGAGTCGCCCAGCAACGCCAGTGCGCGAGCGCCCTCAATGTTACTGACTGGTGACGTTTCTTTGGACATACCTTCAAAGTAAGGCGGGTTCTTGACGTAGGTCGAATCCATATCCCAGGTGTATATTTCGCCTTCGGGTGAATCGATGTTCTTCCAGTTGGCATCACCTTCAAACACGCTGCCGTAGCTGGACAGGAACATACTCGAATCAATGTTGTTCGCGACTGCATCCTGAACTTCCGCCTGTGACGGCCAGATGTCCTTCATATAAACAGGATTGCCGTCCTGATCATTGCCAAGCGAATCGTTAAACAGATCAACGTCCATATTGCCGGCGATCGCATAGGCGACAACCAGTGGTGGCGACGCGAGGAAATTGTGCTGCACCAGTGCGTGGATGCGACCTTCAAAGTTGCGATTTCCTGACAACACACTCGTGCCAACAATATCGTTGTCGTGAACAGCGGCGGCGATTTCAGGCTTGAGTGGCCCGGAGTTGCCGATGCACGTCGTGCACCCGTAACCGACGGTGTAAAAGCCGACAGCATCGAGATCGTCGATAAGACCGGACTTTTGGAGATAGTCAGTAACAACGCGGGAGCCTGGGGCGAGGCTGGTCTTTACCCAGGGCTTTGCTTTGAGGCCTTTCGCAGCCGCTTTTTTGGCGACCAGACCCGCGGCCAGCATGACGGCCGGGTTCGAGGTGTTGGTGCAACTCGTGATTGCGGCAATCAGGATTGCGCCATCACGTATTTCCGCGTCTTTTCCGTCGATGTTTGCGATACCGCTACCGCCTTCGGCCCGGTTCGCGATCGTCGATTCGAGAATGCCGGCGTAAGACTCGGCGGCGGCGCTCAGAGCGATTCGATCCTGCGGCCGTTTGGGTCCGGCGATGCTTGGCTCAACCTCACCGATATCGAGTTCAAGCGTGTCGCTGTACAGGGCGTCGGGATCGCCATCGTGCCGCCACATCCCCTGCTCTTTGGCATAGGCCTCGATCAATGCACATTGCTCTTTGTCGCGACCTGATAATTCCAGGTAACGAATCGTCTCGCCATCAATCGGGAAAATTCCGCAGGTGGAACCGAACTCCGGCGCCATGTTGCCGAGTGTCGCACGATCGGCCAGCGGCATATGGGCCAGGCCATCGCCGAAGAATTCGACAAACTTGCCAACAACGCCTTTTTCGCGAAGCATCTCTGTCACGGTGAGTACCAGATCGGTTGCTGTCGTACCTTCCTTCAGTTTGCCGGTCAGCTTGAAGCCAATAACGTTTGGAATCAGCATGGTGATGGGCTGTCCCAGCATCGCAGCTTCAGCCTCGATACCACCGACGCCCCAACCAAGAATTCCAAGACCGTTGATCATTGTTGTATGAGAGTCAGTGCCGACAACTGTGTCCGGGTAGGCTGATCGGGTGCCATTCTTGTCGGCATCGAATACGACGCGGCTCAGGTATTCAAGGTTGACCTGATGCACGATACCGGTATTCGGTGGAACGACGCGAAAATTCTCAAAGGCAGACTGACCCCAGCGCAGGAACGAATAGCGTTCCTTATTGCGTTGGAATTCGATCTTATTGTTGAGATCAAGCGCGTTGGCAGCGCCGTAGTTATCAACCTGCACCGAGTGGTCGATAACGAGTTCGGCGGGCGATAGTGGGTTGATGTCAGAGGCGGAGCCACCGAGTTTGACGACAGCGTCACGCATGGCCGCGAGATCAACAACGGCTGGCACACCGGTGAAGTCCTGCAAAATCACTCGTGCCGGGGTGAACGAGATCTCGGTGCTCGGAGCCGCTTTCGGGTCCCAGTTGGCCAGGGCCAGAATATCTTCGCGGGTTACATCGCGTCCATCTTCATGCCGAAGTAGGTTCTCCAGCAGGATTTTGAGGGAATAGGGAAGGCGATCTACGTGGCCTTCCTTCACAGCGTCGAGGCGATAGATCTCAAATTTATTGCCATCGACTTCAAGCGCCGAGCGTGCGCCAAAGCTGTCCGTCATGTTTACTCTCCGGGATTCGGGTTACTTACAGCGGCCAGACGGCCGCGGGGGGCGCATTATAGCGAATGGGTTGGGCGTCTGCTTACCCTATTTCATGTATGACAGAGCCGCCCAGGCATTGATTTTCGTTGTAGAAAACAACGAATTGACCCGGTGCAACGGCTTTCTGCCGTGCATCGAAACGAACCTCGATCCTGTCGCCATCCAGAGCCTCTACGACGCAGGGTTGATCGCCCTGCCGATATCGGACTTTGGCATGGCAGCGGAGCCCTTTGGCAAAACCGGCTGGTGCGGCACCGATCCAGCTGGTGTCCGTAGCAACGAGCCAGTCGCTAAACAGCAAATCGTGCTCGCCCTGGGCGACGATCAGGGTATTACTGTCCAGATCCTTGCCGACAACATACCAGGGTTCTTCACCGCGATCGTTGCGGCCACCGATGCCGAGACCTTGCCGTTGGCCCAACGTGTAATACATCAGTCCCTGATGTTCGCCTAAAATCTCGCCGCCGGGCGTACACATGCGCCCTGGATTGGCCGGCAGGTAGGTAGCGAGGAATTCCCGAAACGGCCGCTCGCCGATGAAGCAGATTCCCGTGCTGTCCTTCTTGTCGTGCACAGTAAGACCCGCATCGCGTGCCATGTTTCGCACTTCGGATTTCTGGATATCGCCCAGCGGGAATACAGTTTCAGCCAGTGCTTCGGCACTGACGGCATGCAGAAAATAGCTTTGATCTTTGCCGGGATCCGCACCCTTGAATAACGCACCGTGGCCGTCGACGATACCGGACCGAGCGTAGTGCCCTGTGGCAAGCAGATCGCCGCCGAGTCGTTTGGCATAGTCCCGGAATACGCCGAATTTGATTTCGCGATTGCACAGCACATCCGGATTCGGTGTTCGGCCCATTTTGTATTCATCGAGAAAATACTTGAACACCTGGTCCCGATACTGCTTCGAGAAATTGACGTGGTGCAGGGGAATCCTCAGTTGTTCACAGATATTTCGTGAATCCTGTAAGTCGTCGGCGGCGGTGCAATAGCCGTCCTCGTCTTCCCAATTGGTCATGTGCAGCGCGTGAACATCGGCACCTGCATTCTGCAGCAGGATCGCGGCTACAGCGGAGTCGACGCCTCCGGAAAGACCGAGGATGACCCGTTTTTTTGATACCTGATTTTCGAGGAGCCTCGCCATAGGCGGCGCAGTGTATCATTCCCAATCAGATGGTCGGTCTGATAGTTGCGGCGGTTTTCCGCACGAAGTGGGCGTTAGATCAAACCAGATTTGCTGTGGCGAGAACTTTGTGGACGTTGTGCTGTAGTGGCAACATGCCATTGAGGAGCGCGTCGGACTGACGCTTACCCGAAACGAAATCCTGAACGCAACGAAGGACGGCCGGCGAGCGCAATACCGCCTGGCGTGATTCAAGTTGCGCTAATGTAGCCCAGCGACGCGCGACAATGCCATCATCGAGTGGCTGGTCTTCGTCGCAGGACAGAAAACCGGCAGCATACACGATACGTAGAAATTGTTGCCTTGTTTGTGGGTGGATCCAGAGGTAAACACCGATAAGATCACTGCACTCCACTACGCAACCGGTTTCTTCCAGTGTTTCACGAACCACAGTTTGTTCCGGGGATTCGCCGGCTTCAATATGTCCACCAGGCTGGCTCAGGACTTTGCGTCCCATGGACATTTCTTCTACGAGCAAAAATCTGTCATCGAGCTCAACGACAGCCGCGACTGTCAGGTCGGTTGGATACATCCGTGTTCCTTTTGTCGCGCTTCAGGTGCGCTCGCGCTAGATGCCGAGTTGGCGAAATTCCATTTCCACTTCGCTGGCTAACCAGATCTCGTCGAACATTTTTCCGTACAGCTTGGCGACCGCGGGTTCATAGGTATCAGCGATGCCTTCCCAGCGGTCCGCCTGCAGTCGATAGACGAGAGATGATTCATCCCCGATACAAAATGCCTCGGCATGCGTTCGCAAGTCTTCTCGAACGTGTCGAAACTCGATGTAAGTATTCAAGCGCCGTCCAAGGTGGACGAAGTTGTTGCCGTTCTTCACAGCCCTTGACGGGTTGGCGATGAGCACGCGAATGCGAGCATAAGCCTGCGACAGGACCATGCGTTTAATAACCTCGAGGAATTCCGCATTGTCGTAAATGCCGGGCTCAAGATCGTGTGTGAAAATCGAAACCTTGCGCGACGCTTCGCTAACGACTTCCAAAGCCGCCTGTTTCATTTCATCCCGAGTCGAGATGACCCAGCGTTTGCCTTTTTCGCGTGCCTGTTCCATAGGGGGCCATAGTACCGGGCTGCAGGCACGTCCAGTGCCAACTGCGTCACGTTTTGGCGCAGACTCTTGCGATAACAATCATTCGCATCCCGCGCCCTCACTAGGTTTTGCGGAGGTTGCGACATTAGTCCCGATCGATTTCCACTTCACATATGGTCAGGAATTCTCAGCTATCTCAAAAGCACCTTGCTGCAGCATCCAATTGAGCATATTGCTCTGCTCAGCACTTTCGCCTGACCGCAAGCACAGCGACCGGTCGCTGCAGATTACGTTTAGTAGAGCCGATTCACTTCCAGCCAGATCCATGCTCTTGCCATTGACGTACAGCCGACGGTCATCAAATGCGATTTGGGCCATGCCATGCACGTGAATTCGACCGCCATTTCGCAAAATGCCGAGCATCTTTTTGCTTTCGTCGGCGGTGGTACTGTCGGGTATCAGCCAGCCTTTGTTCTGCGTAGCGAAACAACCGAGAGCATCGGCGATCGAGTCGTTTTGCAGATCCTCAGACCCTAACATTCGGGTTGCTCGTTGGGCCGCAACGCTTGATATGTAACCCGGCCTTGCTTCACTGACCTCCAGATCCGGGTCCCGGTAGAATTCCTGTCGACTCGGAGTCTTGTGGTTCAGCATGACCGCAATATCGCTGGCCTGTGGTGCGCGCATCCCGATGGAATAGGTCATACAGGCACGCCGGGCCGTTCCCCAGTGTGCCACTCCCGGAGGCAGATACAGGATATCACCGCCCGAGCTGTCCAGATCGCGGTCACCTGCAAATTCCGAGAGTAACGCAAGCTCATCACTGGCCTGGTGGTCCCCGGCAACGGCAGCGCTGGTATATCGCCAATTACGAATACCGATTCCCTGACACAGGAAGACATCGTAATTATCCTTGTGCGGACCAACGCCGCCACCAGGCGCTGCAAAACTCACCATGAGGTCATCTATGCGCCAATCCGGGATAAACGGCACGTGCTGAAACAGGGCGCGCATTGCCGGCAGATGTTTTTCGACATCGTGAACCAGTAATGTCCAGTCGCGCGCCGGAAGACCACCGAGGTACTCCGGATCAAAAGGCCCGCTTTCCGCACGATATCGGCTGTTATTATTGTTGTGCTCGACAAATACCAATCGTGACTCGACATCCTCTAATGTCGCGAGCCAGGCGAGTTCATTTCGCGATATCGATGGTTGTACACGTTCTAAGGCTGCCCGCATGAACAACGGCTGCTTTTGCCAGTATTTGTCGAGGAACGCCTGGCCCGTCAGTTTTCCCGGCAGCTTCATCATCCGGTCTGCGACTCAGATATCGCGTGCCTGTTGCGCGGCCAGTCCGATGTAGCTATCGGGTGTCAAAGCAAGCAGGCGCTCAATCTCATCGTCCGGGAGGTCCAGCGTCCTGATAAATTCGAACAGGGCCTCCCTGGTGACGGCCTGTCCACGGGTAATCGCTTTGAGTTTTTCGTAAGGCTCCGGAATGCCGTAACGTCGCATCACAGTTTGCACCGCTTCTGCCAGTACTTCCCAGGCTGCCGATACATCGGCATTGATCGCTGCTTCATTGATCTGCAATTTGCCGACACCCTTCATAAGCGACTGTTGTGCGATCACCACATGGGCGACCGCAGAACCCAGGTTTCTCTGTACGGTGGAGTCGGTCAGGTCACGTTGCCATCGGGAGATCGGCAGCTTCTCGGCAAAATGATCCAGCATGGCATTTGCCATGCCGAAGTTGCCCTCGGCATTTTCAAAATCGATCGGATTCACCTTGTGCGGCATGGTTGACGAACCGACCTCATTCTTCGCAACCATTTGCTTGAAATAACCCAGCGAAATGTAGCCCCATACGTCACGGCAGAAGTCGATCAGAATCGTGTTGTAACGCATCAGGGCGTGGGAGTACTCAGCCGTCCAGTCATGTGGCTCGATTTGCGTCGTATAAGGATTCGGTTCAATACCCAGTGATTCTACAAAGCGATGCGCGATCGCGGGCCAATCAGCATCGGGGTAGGCAATGACATGGGCGTTGTAATTGCCAACCGCGCCGTTGAATTTTCCGAGGATTTCAACATTGGCAAATTGCTCATGCGCCCGATCAATTCTTGCCACGACATTTGCGAACTCTTTGCCGAGTGTCGTCGGGCTCGCTGTTTGCCCGTGGGTCCGCGACAGCATGGGCAAGTCCGCGTGTTCCTTTGCCAGCGTGTTTAGTGTGTTGCGCAGGTCACGCATTTTCGGAATCAGCACGTCCGATCGAGCTGCCCTCAACATCAATGCGTAGGACAGGTTGTTAATATCCTCTGACGTGCAGCCGAAGTGAAGGAAGTCTTTTAGCGCTTGTGTTTCGGGACCGTCGCCGAGCTTCTCGCGAATAAAATACTCGACGGCCTTCACATCGTGGTTGGTGGTCGCTTCTATTTTCTTGATGCTCTCGGCATCGTCGATCGAAAAATCATCGATAATATGATTCAGCACATCTTTCATTACAGACGTGAGTGGTGCAAGTTCCGGGACGAAAGGCTCATCGGACAGGCATTGCAACCAGCGAATTTCCACCAACACCCGATATCGAATAAGCCCGTATTCGCTAAAGATATTGCGAAGATCATTGACCTTGTCGGAGTAGCGGCCGTCCGCCGGCGAGATCGCCTTGAGAGTGGATATTTTCATAGGCGTTGAATTTTATAGGTTACCGACTTTCAAGTGTGAAAAACCAGTGTAGACTTGCGCGCGCAAAGCGCGAATCATACACGAACTACATCCACCAGACGGCAGATTCGCCGTACGGAGCGAGACAGCCAATGAGCGACAAAGCATTCCGCATCGAGAAGGACAGCATGGGTGAACTTGAGGTCCCGGAAGATGCCATTTGGGGCGCGCAGACGCAGCGCGCAGTTGATAATTTCCCGCTGTCGGGACTGCCGATGCCGCGTTCGTTTATTGCAGCGCTGGGATTGGTGAAATGGGCCGCGGCAGGGGCGAATTCGGAATTAGGCCTGCTGAAAAGCGACGTTGCCGTGGCGATCCAGCAAGCTGCCCTGTCCGTGTCTGAGGGCGATTACGACGAACATTTTCCGATCGACGTGTTTCAGACGGGCTCGGGCACCAGCTCCAATATGAATGCCAATGAAGTGATCTCACATCTGGCGACCGCAGGACTCGGGGCCGACGTGCACCCCAACGATCACGTGAATATGTGCCAGAGCAGCAACGATGTGATTCCGACCTGTGTACACGTCAGTGCTGCGATGTCGATTCAGCACAAACTGTTGCCGGCCCTCGAACATTTGTCCAAAACGCTGGAAGCGAAGGCGGACGAAACCCGGGATATTGTGAAAACAGGGCGGACACACCTGATGGACGCAATGCCCGTTACGCTGGGACAGGAACTCGATGGCTGGCGATTCCAGGTGGATCATGCGGCCGAGCGCCTTACTGACACCATGAAGCGCCTCGTGCAGCTGGCGCAAGGCGGGACTGCAGTCGGTACCGGAATCAATGCACACCCGCGGTTTGGCGAAAAAGTTGCCGTGTTACTCGGAGAGCAGACGGGCATTGAATTCACTTCGGCAGAGTCGAAGTTTGAAGGGCTCAGCAGCCAGGATGCGGCCGTCGAGACATCCGGCCAGTTACGCGTACTGGCTGTCAGTCTGACAAAAATGTCAAATGATCTGCGCTGGATGAACTCGGGGCCATTGGCCGGCATCGGTGAGATCGCATTGCCGGCACTGCAACCCGGATCCAGCATTATGCCGGGCAAAGTCAATCCGGTGATTCCCGAGGCCGTGGCGATGGTTTGCGCGCAGGTTGTCGGTAATGACGCGACGATTGCAATGGGCGGGCAGGCCGGAAATTTTCAACTTAATGTCATGCTCCCTGTGGTCGCTTATAACCTGCTGCAGAGTATCGAGCTTCTGGCGAACGCCAGCACCTGTCTTGCGGACAAGGCAATCGCTGGTTTTACCGTGAATACCGATAACATTAGCCGCGCACTGGACCGCAATCCGATTCTGGTAACCGCTTTGAACCCGGTCATCGGCTATGAGAAGGGTGCGGCGGTAGCGAAAGCGGCCTATAAAGAAGGTCGCCCCGTCAAAGATGTCGCGCGCGAAATGACCGACCTCACTGACGAAGAACTGGACCGTCTGCTGGATCCAGCCGGGCTCACCGAGGGCGGAATCAAACATTAATAGCGACGTCATTCTCACGTCGGACTACATTCGACAATGCCTGGCAGATACCGAATTACCGTCCAATCCGACGGATATTGTGATGCCGCCGGGAAGCTCGCGCTGGCCTGAGCCTATGCGGGAGCAGCTTTCGGGCACGCTCACAGCGGCAGGTGTGCTGGTGCCCATCATTGAACGCGGTGCCGGATTGTCGGTGCTTCTGACGCAGCGATCCGCCGAATTGAAACATCACGCGGGCCAGGTGAGTTTTCCGGGTGGCCGCATGGAAGAGGACGACAGCGACGTCGAAGCGACAGCGCTAAGGGAGACCCGGGAAGAGGTTGGAATTGAAGCCCGCCATATATCTGTCCTGGGCTACCTCAGAACGATGCCAACGATCACAGGCTATGCCGTCACACCCATCGTTGGATTTGTCTCTGCTGATGCCGAGCTTGTTATCGACTCCAAGGAGGTCGAATACACGTTTGAGGTACCCCTCTCGTTCCTGCTCGATCCCGCGAATGTGGTACGAACCCAATGGCAGATGAGTGACCGGAATGTGCCCATGATTGAGTTTCACTGGGAAGGCGAGCGTATCTGGGGAGCCACAGCATTCATGTTGATTGCATTAAGAAAAAAGCTATTAAAACAATAATATATGTCATATATCGATAAATTACTTGAAATAATGAAAAGCCTCCGTGATGCAGAAAACGGGTGTCCCTGGGACGTCCGGCAGGATTTCACGAGCGTCGCCCCGTACACCATCGAGGAGGCCTATGAGGTCGCTGATGCGATAGAACGCGAGAATATGGATGATCTGCGCGATGAGCTTGGCGACCTGCTTTTCCAGGTTGTTTTTCACGCGCAAATGGCCGAGGAGGCCGGCTTGTTTGCATTTGAGGACGTCGCAGCGGGAATTTCCGACAAGATGGTGCGGCGCCATCCACACGTTTTTGGCAGCGAGGCTGAAAGGGCAGAGGGCAAGGTTGACGGGAGCTGGGAGCGGATTAAGGAAATCGAACGCTCGGAAACAGGCAATGACAGCGCCCTGGCAGGTGTTGCAAAGGCATTACCGGCCCTGAAACGTGCGGAAAAGCTCGGTAAACGTGCGAGCCGGGCCGGTTTCGACTGGCCTGACCGACGCGGGGTCCATGGGAAGATCCAGGAGGAACTTCTGGAGCTTGAAGAAGCCGTTGGCACACGCGATACGGCCAGTATGGAAGAAGAATTCGGGGACGTTTTGTTTGCCGTCGTCAATCTCGCCCGACATCTCGATATCGACCCGGAAAAGGCGCTCTCAGGCGCGAATTACAAGTTTGAGCGACGCTTTCGCGATATGGAGGGTGACATCGCCGAATCGGGCAAGCGCTTTAGAGACTTTAATCTTGAGAGCCTCGATAAGTACTGGCGTGCGGCCAAAAAACGCGTGGGATAGCCGTTCAGGTACGGTTCATTGGATACCCCGTAATCTTGTCCCCAAGCTGGCAATAAGCCAGGAATTTACGAAAGGACAGGACCATGAATATCAAACCGAAACTCGCAGCTCTGGCGTCCGCAGCGATGCTTCTCGGAACCTCGGCAGCTTTTGCAGACCAGGATTATGGTACGTCGCGTAACGATCGCGCGATGTTCGACTATGCCCGGGTCGTTTCCTCACAACCCATTGTGAATTACGTAACCGTTAAGACACCGGTACGCGAGTGCTGGGAGGAAACGCAGTACTACACGGTCGCCCCCTATGCGGGTCAAAGGGCCGGTGGAACACTACTCGGAGCTGTTATTGGCGGTGTAATCGGTCACCAGATCGGCAGCGGCCGCGGAAATGATGCGGCTACCGTTGTTGGGTCCCTGGTTGGCGCTGCTATCGGCAGCGACGCCGCCAGGAAACGTCATGGCCAAAACGGTAGCGAACAACATGCCCGTCAAATCGAGCGTTGCAAGACGAGCTATCGTGAACATCGCGAGGAGCGCATCGACGGATATCGCGTGACCTATCGCTACAACGGCCAGAAGTACGTCACTGAAATGCCCTACGATCCGGGACAGAAGATCCGCGTACGGGTTGACGTTAGGCCGGCCGGGTAAGCCGGGAGACCTGATGTGACACGTTTCGTTGCAATCGGCCTGCGCTCATACGACACTTGGCGTATGCGATTGATACCGACATTGTTGATCTTCGTTGCTATGGCCCTGGTGCCGGTAACGGCTGCTGCCTTCGATCTCGAAGAGTCGCTCCGGGAGCAGCACGTCCAGTATCAGGGCAGGGACGATTATCGAGTGGCACAGTCCGGCGGGATGTCGCTGTCTCAGGCGATTGAGTCAGTTCGTCGTCGCACCGGCGGTAAGGTTGTCAGCGCCGAGACTCGTGTCCAGAACGGCCGTGAGGTGCATCACATCAAAGTTCTCACCAAGGATGGCAAGGTCAAGACCCACAAGGTCAATGGCCGTAAACGATAACCCTTCAACCAAGGGACGGGAACATGCGATTACTGGTAATTGAAGATGATGTGACATTGCGTGAAACGCTCACGCAGGAACTGATCGAAGTGGGTTTCGCAGTCGAGCAGGCAGCGGACGGTACAGAAGGTCTGTATTTTGCTCAGGAATACCCAATCGATCTCGCGATTATCGACCTCGGTCTTCCCGGCATGTCGGGTCTCGATATCATCCGCCAGGTTCGAGCTGACGGAAAAACCTACCCGATCCTCATACTCACGGCGCGCGATCGCTGGGAGGATAAAGTTGACGGTTTGAGTGCAGGCGCCGATGACTACGTCGTAAAGCCGTTTCATTTTGAAGAAGTCAGCGCACGCGTGAATGCACTGTTGCGCCGCAGCGGCGGCTGGGCATCCTCGCAACTGGATGCCGGTCCGGTGTCCCTGGATATGTCGCGCCAGGAATTAAAAGTCGGCGAGGAAGCGATCGAGCTGACGAGTTTCGAGTACAAAATTATCGAGTACCTGATGGTTCGTGCGGGGCAGGTGATATCCAAGGCGGAACTGACAGATCGTCTTTACGATCAGGATTTTGAACGCGATAGCAATGTCATAGAGGTTTTCATCGGCCGTTTGCGAAAGAAAATGGATCCGGACAATTCCATCAAGCCTATTGAAACGCTACGCGGCCGCGGCTATCGCTTCGCGCTGGAGCGTAATCAGCCAGGCTGATAGATCGATGTATTCTCTTAGCAGCCGACTCCTGATTTCCGTCAGTGTGCTGCTGTTTTTGTTCTTTGGTGCCACTGTGGCCGTCCTGAATTCCGCATTTACCGAAGCGGGTGAGCAGGCGCGCCGCGATATTCTTGATGGTTACATCATCGCCTTACTGGCCGACGCGGAACCGGATGAGGATGCGGAGCTCGCACTGCCCGACAGACTAAGAGAGCCACGCTTCGGACAGATCGGCTCCGGTCTATACGGGGAGCTGAGAAACGAGGCAGGGACAGTTATCTGGCGATCCAAGTCGGCTTTGGGTATCGCGATCCCCGAAGGCACTGACCCTGAGATCGGCAATCAGCTGTTCGCGCGCGAGGCGCTGGCTGATGACACACCGTTGTTGACGCTGAGCCTTGCCGTCGAATGGGAAATCGATGTCGGAGACTCGAAATCCTACGTGTTCAAGGTGGCGGAAAGCCTGGATTCCTTTAACGCTCAGGTGGCCGGTTTTCGCGGCAAATTGTTTGGCTGGTTCGCGGCCGTCGCTGCCACCATGCTGCTGGCTTTTTCGTTATTGCTGCGTGGCCTCCTGAAACCACTCAGAAAAATCGAAACGGAAATCGGCGAGATTGAAGGTGGCAGTCGTGTTTCTCTGTCCAACCAGTTTCCCACTGAGCTAACAGGCGTTGCGCGCAATTTGAATGTATTGATCGATAGCGAGCGCGCCCGATCGGACCGCTACCGGCATACACTGGATAATCTTGCTCACAGTCTGAAAACGCCGCTCGCGGCGATGCGAGCGTTGCTCGGAGACCGGCAAAACGCGCAGTTCGGAGAGCGCTTCAATGAGCAAATTGATCGTATGGATGAGATCGTGCGTTATCAATTGCGCAAACCGGCCGCGTCGGCCACGGATAAGCTGGTGCTTCAGTCGGTACAGGTTGAAAAAGAGGTGGCACGCTTAATCGATGGTTTGAAGAAGGTCTATCACGATAAAAGTCCCCAATTTGATGTGAGTATTGAAGCCGGTACGGAATTCCGCGGCGACACGGGAGATTTTCTGGAGCTGGCTGGCAATTTGCTGGATAACGCCTGTAAATGGTGTGACGCGACAGTGCGGATCAGTGTCGTGCCGACGGTCGGCGCGCGCGCAATCGCCAGCGGCATGGTGCTGACGGTCTCGGATGACGGGCCGGGGATACCGAAAGATGCGGCCGATGCCTTATTGCAAAGAGGCATGCGTCTCGACGAAGCGACGCCCGGACACGGCATCGGACTTGCTGTCGTAAAAGATATTTCGCACTCATACGGTGGACAACTGTCAATTCAAAAGTCGAATATCGGTGGTGCAGAGATTACAGTCTCGATACCGCCGATTGCCTCGGCCTGACCGGATCCAGTCCAAAATGCGAATTCGCTTTATTACGACAGGCGGCACTATCGATAAGATCTATTTCGACGCGCTTAGCAAATTCGAGGTGGGCGAGTCAGTCGTGCAACACATCCTCACCGATGGGTTGGTTGAATTCGATTACGATGTGGTTTCGCTGTTCCAGAAGGACAGTCTTGAGATTGACGATGATGATCGCAAGGCATTGCGCGATTTCATCGCGAACGACGATGCGACGCATTACATCATTACCCACGGTACCGACACGATGCCGGAAACGGCCGAAGTTCTGAGCGGTCTCGATGGCAGAACGATCGTTCTAACGGGCGCGCTGACGCCGGCCAGATTCCGTACCACGGATGCGGTGTTTAATGTCGGGATGGCAGTCGCAACGGTGCAGGTCGCCCAGCCGGGTGTCTACATTTCAATGAGTGGTCAGATCTTCGAAGCGGGGTTGGTTCGGAAAAATCGTGCAGAAAACCGCTTTGAAAGCACGGAATAGATAAGGTCACTGTCACCTTATCTCTTCCAATAGATAAGGTGACAGTGACCTTATCTCCATCGATAGGGGTCGCGCGCAGGGCGCGCTCCTACAGGTCGAAATTGATCCCCTGGGCCAGCGGCAGGTCCTTGCCCCAGTTGATTGTATTCGTCTGGCGTCGCATGTAGGCCTTCCACGAATCGCTGCCGGCCTCGCGACCGCCGCCGGTTTCTTTCTCGCCGCCGAACGCGCCACCGATCTCTGCGCCAGAGGTTCCGATATTTACGTTCGCAATTCCGCAATCGGATCCGCCGTTAGACAGGAAATACTCCGCATTCTGCAGGTTGTCCGTAAAAATGGACGAGGATAGTCCTTGTACAACACCGTTTTGCATGGCAATCGCCTCGTCGAGCGTCTCATAGGAAATCAGATACAGGATTGGACCAAACGTCTCTGATTGCACGATGTCCCAGCCATTTTCTGCCACCGCGATCGCCGGTGTGATGAAATGCCCCGGGCCATCCAGGCGTTCACCGCCACACAATACTTCACCCCCCGTATCGCGAACGGCGGCGCACGCTGCTTCCACTCTCTGGACCGATGCCTCGTCTGTCAGCGGCCCCATTAACGTGTCAGGATCCAGGGGATCGCCGATACGAATCTGGCCGTAGGCCTTAACAAGCGCGTTCCTAAGCTCTTCAAATCGCGAGCTGTGAGCGATGATGCGGCGAGTCGATGTACATCGTTGGCCGGCCGTACCGACCGATCCGAAAACGATCGCCGGGACCACGAGATCCATATTGGCGTATTCATCGACGATAATGGCGTTATTGCCGCCGAGCTCTAACAGGCATTTCCCCATACGCGAGGCAACGCGCTCACCGATCTTACGGCCAATAGCACAAGAGCCTGTAAATGAAATCAGGTTGATCCGCCTGTCGTCGACAAACTGCTGTGCGAGTTCGTTGCTGCCATCGTTGATGAGGAAGAAGATGTTCGGCAGGTCCATGTCGGCCAACGTGTCACAAATGATCTTGTGCACGGCTACACCACACAACGGGGCTTTCGGCGATGGCTTCCAGATATTCACGTTGCCGCAGATTGCCGCAATGCATGAATTCCACGCATACACAGCAACAGGAAAGTTAAACGCCGAAATCGTGCCGACGATACCGAGGGGGTGCCATTGTTCGTACATACGATGTTGCGGCCGCTCCGAATGCATCGTCCGTCCGTACATCATGCGCGACTGGCCGACGGCGAAATCGGCAATATCGATCATCTCCTGAACTTCGCCATCACCTTCTGATTTGATCTTGCCCATTTCGAGGGAGACAAGACAGCCGAGTGCGTCTTTGTGCTTTCGAAGGCCATTCGCAATATTTCGAATGGCCTCGCCACGTACCGGGGCAGGGACCGCGCGCCAGGCAATGAACGCCTCTTGTGCCGCTGTTACGACTTGTTCGTATTCGGCTGCTGTGGTCGAGCGAACGCTGGCGATAACCTCATTGGTGGCCGGATTGACTGATTCGATCAGGCCAGCTGCTTCGCCAGCGCTCGAAGTGTCGCCGATCCAGGTACCGTCATTAACTGCGCCAAGGCCCAGTCGATCCAGAATTTCTTTCATCGTTATGCTCCAAAGGTCGGCGCGCATTGTGCCAATGTCGCAGCGTGCTTGCCACAGTTGCAAGCTTGAGAAAAATGGTGCGAAATCAACCGCTTCGGGTGATGAGTTGTGTGACCCCGGAAGTTCCTTCAAAAAGACTGTCTAAACTATTGATTACATGAGAAACTTTTGAGCCTCAAAACCACTCATGGCATAGTCCGCGTTTTCCGACCGACGAACCGTGGGTCAATGTAAACCTGGAAGAAGCGACACCGTGAGCAGAACCCTACCGAAAAATGATTGGCATCCCGCGAGCTGGCAGAGCAAGGAGGCGTTGCAACAGGCCTCTTACCCGGATCTGGCGGCCCTTGATCGGGCCGTGGCAGACCTCAGCCGGCTCCCACCCATTACGACATCGTGGGAGGTTGACGACCTGAAGGCGCATTTCGCAAAAGCGCAGCGTGGTGAGGCTTTTGTGCTGCAAGGCGGTGACTGCGCGGAAACATTTGACGAATGCACGTCAGAAAATATTGTCGCCAAGCTGAAGATTCTGCTGCAGATGAGTCTCGTGATGATTTACGGCATGAAAAAGCCGGTAGTTCGGGTCGGACGCATGGCCGGCCAATACGCGAAGCCGCGTTCTGCGGATACTGAAACTCGCGATGGATTAACCCTGCCGAGCTTTCGCGGAGATCTCGTCAACCGCAGTGGATTTACGGCCGACGAGCGTATACCGAACCCACAGATGATCCTGCGCGGTTATGAACGAGCATCGCTGACCCTGAATTTTGTGCGCTCGTTGATTGATGGCGGGTTCGCTGATCTGCATCATCCGGAATACTGGGATCTGGACTGGGTCGGGCATTCGTCGGCAGCGGCCGAGTATCACAATATCGTTTCATCGATATCGGATTCGCTGGATTTTCTGGAAACGGTTTCCGGGCGCCAGTTCCATCGCACTCAGCGCGCCAATATTTACGCAGCGCACGAAGGCCTGCACCTTCATTACGAGCAGGCGCAGACACGCTACCTCGATCGGCGTGAGCGGTGGTACAACCTCACCACGCACTTCCCCTGGATCGGTATGCGGACCGCGCAGCTGGATGGCGCACACCTTGAGTATTTTCGTGGCATAACCAATCCGGTCGGCGTGAAAATTGGCCCCGGAATGACGCGTGAATGGTTGCAAGGCCTTGTTGAATCGTTGAATCCGAACAATGAGCCGGGTCGACTAACGCTGATTCATCGTTTCGGTGCGAAATCGATCGAAGAGCATTTGCCCGAAATGATCCGCACGATTAAGGAAATGGGAACATCCGTTCTTTGGGTGTGTGATCCCATGCACGGCAATACCGAGAGCACATCGGATGGCACAAAAACGCGCCGCTTCGAGAATGTTGTTGCGGAGCTGGAGTCGGCGTTTATGGTGCACAAATCCATGGGTAGTTACCTCGGCGGCGTTCACCTCGAATTGACCGGTGAGAACGTTACCGAATGCACAGGGGGCGCGCGGGGGCTGACCGATGCCGATCTGGCCCGCGCCTACAAGTCGACGGTCGATCCCCGCCTCAACTACGAGCAAGCGATGGAAATCGCAATGCGCATAGCAGGCCTAAATAAACAACCGTAGGAGATTCTATGGCGATTAGCGATAGGCGATCTCCTTTTTTATGAAGGATTGCTGATTGGTCATCAGTGTGAAGGCGATTCTAACTATTTTTCGGGCAAGAACGACCTTGGCAGCGATCTTTGGCAGCCCTTTG
>JAJFKR010000028.1 GCA_021773095.1 Woeseiaceae bacterium
GCGCCCTGCGCGCGACCTCGTTAAGATCATCGACCGCCGCTTGTGACCCTTGTGACGAGGTCGCGCGCAGGGCGCGCTCCTACGCTTCGGAAGTGATGTGTGGGATTGCGGGAAGATTGTTGGTGGCCAGCATTCCCAGGCCATCCCTGTAGGCATCGGCCGCTGCATCGGCCTCGCCCAGCTGGTTCAGGAGCGCCCCGTATTCCTGATATACCTCCGGGCTGGGTCTGAGGCTGATAACGGTTTCGAGATAACTTCGGGCCTTGCCCCATAGCTCATTTCGCAAACAAAGCCTTGCGGCCGTCAGCAGGAGATCCGGGTCTTCACTGTGGTTTGCGAGCCAGCCTTCGGCCCGTTTCAACTGTTTGCTCGCGTCGGTGCCTTCGACAAGCCCAAATAAGTGGACCAGTGGTCCACGCCAGTTTGTTTTCAGGGCTGAGACGAGTGCCTTCTCCGCTTTTTCGTGCAGGCCGCCTCGCATGAGTCCCTTGTAATAGGATTCCAGAAGAGAGATATCGGTTTTGAGGGCATGGGGCACCTTTTTCCAGGCGAGCAAAATCGCGTCGCCATCGGCCGCCTTATCGAGCTGCTCCTGATGTACGCGCACAGTCCACGTCGTCAGTGTTCCGGCTTTGACCTGACCGTGTTTTTTTACTCTTGGCAGAATCTCTCGAAGCGAAGACCAGTCCTGCAACTGGAAATACAGGCGTGCCATTAGTGCCAGCGCATGACCGTGGTCTCTTGAGTTTTCGTCAAGACGTCGCAGGGTAGCGAGCGCCTGTTCCAGCTGCCCCCGATCGAGCTGGAATTCGGCCTGAGTCAGCAACACGGCGTTGGCCGCTTCCGGGACTTCCTGGTAGGCGAGCTTGAGCCAGTCGTCGCGACGCGCGTCGCGTCCCTGCAGATGTGCGGCGCGGGCGGCCTGCAGATAGTTGAATAATGGCGAGTCGCTGGTGCTGGCAGCACGCGCCAACATGCGTTCGCCACGGGCGAAATTTCCTTCGGCGACTTCGATCATGCCGCGCGTCATCTTTTGCCCCGATCGTGCAGAGCGATACCGACCTGCCGCTTCGCCGATACGGCGAGGCGCGATAATGATCTTGCGTATGAGCCAGAGCAGGGCAAACAGCGCTGCTGTCAGAAGCACCAATACCGGCACGGACATCTCGACCAGATAGCCGCGAATGCTGATTGCAACATAGCCTGGATCCGCCAGCACGAAATACGTAATGGTCGCGCTCGCCAAGAGCGCGAGAATAACGATGAAGCCAATCTTCACTCGGCCGTCTCGCGCAAAGCACGGAACTGGCGCAGCAGGCGCAATGACTCGGAGATGTCCGGCAAGGTGGTGGCAAAGACATCTTCGCGAATTTCATCGATTGTTAGTTGTGCGCTTTCGACCTGTTCACTATCGGTATCGAAATACGTATTGAGTAATACGCTGGTGTCATCAAGCGACTGCTCGAAAATCGCCTGCTCACCTCGCAACAGTGCCAGTCGTGCAGCCTGTAGCTGCAGAGCAATGTTATTCCGCAAAAAATATTCGGCGTCCGGTGACACAAGGGCAAGCTTCGCCTGATCCGGTGGCGTAACCTTGACCAGGCCCGACATGGCGGACTTCACCGAACCCCAGGCCCGATCAATACTGCTTCGCTCTTCAACATCAGCAACGCTTTGTTCCTGTTCCGCGCTGGCAAGCGGCAGGGTTTCGACAACACGAGCAAGACTGGCCAACGTCATCGTCGCTCCCTCAAGGTCCGGAGTCTGCATTACTTCAAGTGCAGTCAGTTCATCGGAAATGGCCTGACGAACGGCGGTCAGACCCGGATTCGACAGCTGATTTACGCGCTCGTCGGCCATGACAAGTGCCAGGGCGGCCAGGTTTGGATTGTTTGCGAGCTGTAACTGGGCATTGGCTATTTGTAAATAGTACTCGGCCTCAGCCAGCAAAAATGTTTCTCTTGCACCGGCTGAAATTCCGACCAGCGAAGCAACGGAATTCTCAATCGTCGACATGCGCGATGGCAGTGAATTGAGCAGTCCAATCTGGTCCTCAACATCACGACGCAAGCCCTCAATGTCTGCGCTGTAATCCGGATGGGTAATTTGACCGAGGCGAGAATCAAGCGCGGCCAGAGCGTCATCGATTTTGTTTGCGCGGCGGTCAAGGCTCTCGATGCTGGCGAAATTGTCGAGCTCGCTGGAGTCGTCGGTGGTCCGCCAGTCTTCGAGCACGGTGTAGCCGACCAGCACTATAGCCACAACAGCCAGCAGTACGGCCAGCCAGGCAACACCGTTGCCACCGGTGGTTTTCTCCGGAGGACCGCTGTCTTCAACCTCGAACTTCGCGTCTTCGGTTGCCAGGATATCGTTTTGGTCTTCGCTCATGGTGCTAGTCCGGGGTTGGTTCTTTGCGATTTTGCATCGTAATGATCGCCGCAACCATATCGGCAGCCTGTGGTCCGGTGGCCAGTATGGGCCTGGACCGGGGGTAGCGATCAAGCGCCTCTTTTATCACACGTGCCGCCGGTGTCACCAGTGGCATGTTCTCAAGCTGCATAGCACACCATGCGGGCAGTAGCGAGCCGAGATTTTGCAGCGATTCGACGCTCATTGCCGTAAGCACGTTGATCTTTCCTTCGCGCCAGGCGGTTTCGACGCTGGCGAGCAAATCAGGGCTGATCGCCGGGAGAGCACGCTCGTAGACCGGCAGATAACTGACGTTCGCGCCACGCTCGCGAAGTGTTCTGGCCAGCAGCTCCCGGCCCTTGCCACCACGAATAATGCGCACTTCTTTGCCAGAGACATCGCTTAGCGCGGGCTCTGCAAGCAGGCTTTCGCTGTCGAAACCCTGGTCCGGCACAATCTCCACCGTATGTCCCGTGGACCGAATGGCCGCTGCGGTAGCCGGACCAATGGCGGCTTTTGCGGCGCCCGCGACGTGTGACAAGCCATGGGCGACGGCATTCGGGCTTACGAAAACAGCTATATCAGGCTTGGGTAGCGCGGCAGCGGCAATTGCGATCTCGGCGCTGTCCCGTGGCACGATTTCAATAACCGGAAAGCAGATTACGTCGCCACCTTGCTGTCGTATCGCCTCGATGAGTTCGGCGGCCTGCGCGCGCGGACGAGTGACGAGCACACCAATCCCCGACAATGGGGATGGCGGTGTATTAGTCATTCAGAGCTTCAATGGAGTCCAACAGCTCGCGCGCGCCGTTTTCGAGCAGGCGGGCAGCCAGCGTCTCTCCGAGCTGTTCGGCGACAGCCGCGTCACCGGTAATGGACTCTTTAATGGATTGCGTTCCGTCCGGATGTGCAACCAGCGCAGTCAGCGTGAGAGCTCCGTTGTCGATAGTGGCGAATGCGGCGACCGGCGACTGGCAGCTGGCTTCCAGCACTCGGGCAATCGTGCGTTCTGCGGTCGTGGTCTGAACGGTACCGTGATCATTCAGCTTACCGAGTACGGCGCGCAGCTCGGATTTATTTTCGAGACACTCGATGCCGAGAACACCCTGCGCGGCGGCTGGCAGCATTTCGTCAGGTGAAAACTGATGGCTAATGTGATGGTCGAGCTCAAGTCGCTCAAGGCCGGCAGCGGCAAGAATGATTGCGTCGTAGTCGCCATTTTCGAGCTTCGCGAGTCGCGTGTTGACGTTGCCACGCAATGGCTCGATACGAAGGTCCGGGCGCAGCATCTTGAGCTGAGCCTGGCGCCGCAGACTTGAGCTGCCGATGCGGGCGTTTTGCGGCAGGTCATCCAGCTGCTTACCGCCTTCGGTGACGAGTGCATCCCGGTGGTTGGCTCGCGTCATCGTTGTCGCGAGACAAAAACCGGCGGGCAATTCAGCCGGCAGGTCTTTCATCGAATGCACGGCGATATCCGCGGTGCCATTTTGCATGGCAATTTCAAGTTCTTTAATGAACAGGCCCTTGCCACCGATTTTCTGCAGGCTGCGATCCAGGATTTCGTCACCTCGGGTGGATAGCGGCAGCAGTTCAGTAGCGGACACCTCGGGCAGTCCCTGCAGCACAGCGGCGACGTGCTCAGCCTGCCAGAGCGCCAGAGCGCTCTTGCGAGTTGCGATACGAATATTAACTTGTTGGACCACTAGACTCCTTTTAGGCGTCGGCGGACTTCCGCTAAATGCCGACGGCTGATTATCAGCTCTTTGTCATCGACTTGCGAATTCTCGCGCAGAACAATCAGGCTCTTTCCGTCGGCGGTTTTCTCGACTCGATCGACACATTTGACAGCCACCAACGCACCCCGATGGATGCGGACGAAGTCATTGCTGAATTCCTCGGCCAGTGACTTCAGTGATTCGTCGATCAGGTTCTGGCCATTTAAGTGATCGACCGTTACGTATTTTTGATCGGCACGGAAGCAATAGATGTCTGTGACAGGAATCAAGCGCAATTCCCCATGTGCGCGTGCGCAGACATGCTTTCTGGCCACCTCCATATGCGCGTCCGAGGCGACGGACGCGAGTGTGCCTGGCGCCAGCCTTGAAGCCTGTTCCAGCGCGGTGGCCAGTCGTGACCGTCGTACGGGCTTCAGGACATAGCCGACGGCGCGCGCGTCGAAGGCATCAATGGCGTATTCGTCGTACGCCGTTGTGAAGACAATCGCCGGTGGGTTTTGCAGCGCATTCAGATGGTGGGCTGTTTCCATTCCGTCGAGGCCTGGCATACGGATATCGAGCAAAACAATGTCGGGCTGGAGCTCAGCCGACAACTTCAAGGCGTCATTACCATTGGCTGCTTCGCCGACAAAATGATAGGCGCTTTCATCGTCAAGTAATTGCCTGAGCCTTTCGCGAGCCGGCTGTTCGTCATCGACAACAAGCACCTTCATTTCGCGCCCTCGTCGAGTGGGAACCGTAGTGTCACCTTAAATTGATCGTGGTCATCGCTGATTACGACACTTGCCTTGCCGCCGTACGCGAGCTCGAATCGCTGCTGAATGTTCGACATCGCCATTTTGTTACCGCCCGTGGCACGCTTCTCGCCAGTCGCGACCGGGTTGGAGATCGTGATTTCCAGATGATCGTCGTCTCTCTTACCCGAGACTTTAACCTCGCCGCCATCGGGTAATAATTCGATACCGTGATAGATCGCATTTTCCAGCAGCGGCTGGATCGTCAAACTCGGGATGCGTGCACGCATCGGCAGATCACCGATATCCCAACGCACTGCAAGTCGATCACCCAGTCGCAATTTTTCGATGCGCTGATAGATTGCCGCCGTTTCCAGCTCCTGTTTGAGGGTTGATTTGTTAGAGGGACCACCAAGATTGGCCCGCAGCAAATCCGACAGGTCCTCCACGGCCTCCTCGGCACGAGCCGGGTCGGAGCGTGTCAATGCGGCGATCGTGTTCATGCTGTTAAATAGAAAGTGTGGCCGAATCAGGGCCTGCAACGCACTGATTCGTGCTTGAGCTTCGAGTACGATACTGCGCCGCCACTCGCTGGATATATACAAGTAGCGCATGGCAAGCGCGATGACAATTGAGCTGATCGCAAATGTTCTCAGAATAAAGGTCGTGTGCGTGTCGTTGATGATCAGCGACTCACCAAAAATTCGCGTTAGCTGCCAGGCACCTTCGGCAACAGCAAGACACATAACTTCGAGTACGACGAAACCGATGACAAACGCCCGGGTTTGCCCGGCGCTCTCCAGGTAGCCCTTTAGCTGGCACATCACAGCGGTTCCCAGCAGCGCGATCCAGAGTATGAAGAACGATGTTTTTGAAAGTTCAATCAGGAATGGTTGCGCGGGGCCATAGGACGCAAGTGTCAGCGCAATCGCAATGAGTTCGGCAACCAGAACGATGATGAATAATGTGGCGGCCGCACAGAAGTCAGGCAGATAGGCCTGAGTCGATTCGTCGATGGGTTTCTTTGCGGCGATCAAACCGGCGCTCCATTAATGTGAACGCGTATTGTAGCGCCAGCGGTGAATCTAATGTGAGGTACCAGACCTCATCATTACGAAATCAGTTACCGCAGGTTTCCTTGATTAACTCTTCCGCCTTGCTGCGGGCTTCGGCGCGCGCAGTGTCGTCGAGATAGGTACGCTCGCCCGCCGCATTTTCACGATAGACACGCTGCGATTCGAGCATGGTTTTCAATTTGGCACGATAGGTCTGACATTTGGCCTGTTTTTCTTCTGCTGCCGCGCGATTCTCGGCCGCAGTGAGTTTGTCGGCCGCGGCCTCATCTCGGGCTGCTTGCTGTGTGGCAGCGGTATCGCGCCGTGTCTGCACGCGCTGCTGGACAGCGGTGTTGTTGGTGCGATTGTAGGAAAATTGCAGGCGCACCTCGGACGGCTCACCCGACGGGCGGTCTTCGTAGTGCACGCGGCCGTCGGCATCAGTCCATTTATAAATGTCATCTGCCAGCGCAGTAGCGCTGACCGTCATGGCGAGAGCGGCAGAGCCGATCAGTAAGTGTCGGATATTCATGCCGCCATTAAAACACGGGTTGCGGCAGGTTATCGTGATGACGGTCACATGCTTTTTCGGTCATTCTTACGCCCGCAGAAGCTAAATGGGCCCGAAGGACCGCTAAGTGACTGAAAAATCGCGTGTTAAGAAAACTGTGACAACTTCACAATATGTTTACTCAGCCGACGTAAACTCCGGATAGGCCTCAAGACCACACTCGCTGATATCGACACCTTCATATTCCTCTTCCTCCGAAACCCGAATGCCGATGGTGTGTTTCAGGATGAACCAGACAGCGAAGCTCGTCAGGAAGACCCAGGCGAAGATCGAAACTATGCCCTGCAATTGCACCAGCAAGCTGGCGTCCGGATTCGTTATGCAGACGGCGAGTACACCCCATATGCCGACGACCCCATGGACCGATATAGCGCCGACCGGATCGTCAATTTTCAGTTTGTCGAGACCGACGATCGACAGCACAACCAACAGACCACCGACGCTGCCGATCAACGTCGCTACCAGCGGTTCTGGCGCGAGTGGCTCAGCGGTGATGGCGACAAGCCCGGCAAGAGCGCCGTTAAGAGCCATGGTCAGGTCAGCTTTTCCGAACCAGGCCCGCGCCAGCAGTAGCGCCGCAACGAGACCACCCGCAGCCGCCATATTCGTGTTAACAAATACCAGCGCGACCGAGTTTGCCTCGCCGACATCAGAAACCTTGAGCTCCGAGCCACCGTTGAAACCGAACCAGCCAAGCCAGAGAATCAACGTACCGAGAGTTGCCATGGGTAAATTGCAACCCGGAATGGCGTTGATCTGGCCACTCTTGCCGTATTTGCCCTTGCGGGCGCCCAGTAGCAGCACGCCGGCTAACGCGGCGGCGGCACCGCAAAGATGCACGACGCCCGATCCCGCGAAGTCCAGAAAGCCGGCCTCCTCAAGAAAACCACCGCCCCATTTCCAGAAACCCTGTACCGGATAGATAAACCCCGTCAGGACCACGGCGAATGCGAAGAATGACCACAGCTTCATTCGTTCTGCAACTGCGCCGGAGACAATCGACATAGCTGTTGCGACGAACACGACCTGGAAAAAGAAATCTGAGAGATTGGAGTAATAGGTTTCGCCGCCGCTGGCAATAACGTCTGCTGCTGCGTTGTCGCTGGAGGATAGCAGGCCGGTGCCGACGGTCGACAGGCTTTCGAAGATACCGCCTGCAAAGTCGCCCGGATACATGACCGTGTAACCACATAACATGTACATGATGCAGGCGATGGAATAGAGGCCAACATTTTTGGTCAGGATTTCGGCGGTATTTCTGGCGCGAACCAAACCGGCCTCGAGCATCGTAAAGCCGGCCGCCATCCACATGACCAGCGCGCCCATGACCAGAAAATAGAAAGTATCGAGGGCGTACGAAAGTTCGGTGACCTGCGCCGCTATTTGTGTTGTTGCTTCCATGAGTATCTCCTGCGAGAAGTCCTTAAACGGCTTCGCCACCGGTCTCACCGGTACGAATTCGAATGGCCTCTCTAAGTTCGGTAACGAATATCTTGCCGTCACCGATTTTGCCGGTGCGAGCGGCGTCCGTAATGGCCTCAACTACCTGCTCGGCGACATCGTCGGGTACCGCGAGCTCGATTTTCGCCTTCGGCAAAAAATCGACAACGTATTCCGCGCCGCGGTACAGCTCCGTGTGACCGCGTTGACGGCCAAAGCCTTTAACTTCAGTCACCGTGATTCCCTGAATGCCGATATCCGCAACCGCCTGTCGGACGTCGTCCAGTTTGAATGGCTTGATTATTGCCGTGATCATTTTCATCCGGGCTCTCCTTATTGCAGATCGAACGTCTTGCTAATGGAAAGGACGAGTGATTCATCGTTCGTTCCGACCAGGTCTTTGTTCGCAAAGATGGCCGCGATGCCGACGTCGACCTCGGCAATCCTGGTGCTAAAGCCCGCCTCGAAGTACTCACCGGCAAAGTCTTCCAAGAATCCGGCGTACTTGCCGTAAAACCCTTCTTTCTCGACTGTTAATGAATAGAACGTGTAGTCCTCAGTCGGACCATCAAAGTTGTTGTACTGGCCCAACGCAACGTCGAGGGAGAAGAGCCCATAGGATGTACCAAGGTTCAGTTCCTGGTAGGTGTCGTCGAAGTCACCCGTATAGAAGTAACCCGTGTAGCCAACGCTGTAGCCGATGCCACCGACCTCACCGCCGTATCCGAAGTAACCGTCCACTTCGAGACCGTCTTTAACGTCGGCAGCCCAGGTGCCCAGGTAGAAACCACTTTTTTCGTAGTCGAGACCACCGCTAACCGAATTGGGCGCCTGAAAGATGCCGCGATAGTAGTAGTCGCTGGCGAAACCGAGATTGCCCGATAATTCGGCCTGCGCGGCGCTGGTGGCAAATAATACAAGTGCGACAAGCGCAGAATATTTGGTGTCCATTTCTAAATGCTCCGTTGCTGAGGGCCGCATGGCCTGATGGCTGATACAGAGCAGGATGTGTGCCAACTCAAAAACGTTCTTGTTTATCAACTGTTTGAGAAATTCCGACCCGGATGGTTGCGCCGACCGGGTGCAGCGCAAACCGGCCTTTGCACCACAATGGTGAGCAAGCGCGATTTGTCCGGCGATCACATGTATTTGCCGCTGGCGTTTTGCGGGTGGCTCAGGTATCAATCGCATATGGTTGACGACTCAATAGAAAATCTGGCCAGAAAACTGGCTGAATCGGTTCCGGAAGGAATGCGTTCAATCGCGAGCGATCTGGAAGCAAATTTTCGCGGGGTACTGCGATCGGGGCTTGGCAAACTGGATCTTGTGACGCGCGAAGAATTTGAAGTGCAGGAAGCGGTGCTTGCCCGGACACGTGAAAAGCTCGAAATGCTGGCAGCGAAACTCGATAAAATCGAAAAAGACCCGTAGGAGCGCGCCCCGCGCGCGAAAACCTCTTGCCTGCAAAACCTGCCAGGGAGGGCAGTTAGCGTGAGCTTAGCTATTCTTCACTGCCGTGCGCAGTACGGAACCGATGCACCGCCGGTCACGATCGAGGTGTTCCTGTCCGGCGGACTTCCGGCATTTACAATAGTCGGCATGGCCGAAACGGCAGTCCGCGAAAGCAAAGACCGCGTTCGCGGTGCGCTAATGAGTTCGGGATTCGAATTTCCGCAGCAACGAATTACCGTCAGCCTGGCCCCGGCCGAGATGAAAAAGTCGGGCGGGCGCTACGATCTTGCGATAGCACTCGGTATTCTTGCGGCGAAGAAACAGTTTCCAAAAGACGCACTGCAAGACGTCGAAGTGTATGGCGAACTCTCGTTGAGCGGCGACCTGCGACCGGTACCCGCTATTCTGCCCGCGGTGTTGCGGGCCGCCGCCGCGGGCCGGTGCGTTATTGTACCCAAGGATAATGAAGTGGAAGCATCACTCGCTTCTGCCAACGTCTACCCGGCGACTTCCTTAACGGAAATCACATCCCACCTGGCAGGTAAAGATCCCATTGTTGTGGTCGAGAAAACCGACCTGGCCAAAGTCGATCCGGCGTCAAATGACCTGGCGGATGTTCGCGGCCAGCAACATGCGAAACGAGCGCTCGAGATAGCCGCTGCCGGTGGGCACAACCTGTTATTCATAGGACCGCCCGGTACGGGCAAGAGCATGCTGGCGCGACGGCTGCCGGGCATATTGCCGACCATGACCGATACAGAGGCACTGGAGACAGCCGCGATCGACTCGGTTCTCGGCATGCCCGTCGCAATGAACGGCTGGCGACAGCGACCCTTTCGTTCGCCGCATCACACAAGCTCAGCGGCCGCTTTGGTCGGTGGCGGCCCAGGCCCCAGACCCGGCGAAATCTCGCGGGCCCACAACGGTGTGCTGTTTCTCGACGAATTACCCGAGTTCAATCGCCGGGCGTTAGAGGTATTACGCGAACCGATGGAGATGGGTCGTATCTGTATTTCCAGAGCTGGCGGACAGGCCGAGTATCCGGCTAATTTTCAACTGATCGCTGCGATGAACCCGTGTCCGTGCGGCTACCTTGGCGATCGCTTTGCAGATTGCCGTTGTAGTGGTGATCGCGTCGCGGCGTACAGACGTAAGATCTCAGGGCCACTGCTGGACCGCATCGATCTGCATGTTGAAGTGTTACGGCCGCCAATAGAAATGCTGCGATTAACCGCATGTGGTGGTGAGTCGAGCAAGACGGTTCGGCAGCGGGTGGAAAAAACGTGGGCTCTGCAGTTGCAGCGCAGTGGTATCAATAACGCCCGGCTGAGTGGTGAAGAACAGGACAAGGTCTGTAAGGCAAACGACAAATGCTGGGCACTGCTCGAAACTGCGGGCGAACGATTCAACCTTTCGCCACGTTCCCATCAGCGCGTGCTACGCGTTGCGAGGACGATTGCGGATTTGGCGGGGGACGAGAAAATTATGCCGCCGCATATTGCGGAGGCGTTGTCTTTGCGGTGTCTGGATCGGCAGGCGTGATTATGACCATTGGCAGCCTTGTGGCTGCCGCTTCGCTTCGCGCGCTCGGCTCGCTCCTACTTTGATTCGTCGATTATGTAGTCTACGGCGGCTTCAACTTCGGAATCGGAGAGGTCCAGTCGGCCCCCCTTCGGCGGCATGTAGCCGGTGGCACTGCTGAATCCCTGCAGTGCGTGTTCTATTAGTAAGTCTCTGCCCTGGGCGATTCGCCCGGCCCACTCTACTGCATCGCCCAATACAGGTGCACCGCCAATACCGGCACCGTGACAGGCAAGACAGGCTGCGTTGTAAACCTGTGGGCCCGACATAGCGGTCGCTACCGGTTCGGGCTCGGCCGTTGTTTCAACGGTCGGAGCCGAGGAGGCATGCTCCTCGCCAGCACGATAGACCTGGCCGAGTGGACGAATCCGACCGGCAAGATCCGACTGGTACTCGGCGACATCGCGAGTGTAAATGCCCTGTGTGAGATCGGACATCTTCATTGACAATACAAGGATCGCCAGCGCGAAAATGATGAGGGCCCCGATAACGAGGGAATACATATCAAAAAACTTTTGGTCCCGACTCAACTGACTGCTCCGGAGGTTTGGGTATTGATTGTCCGGGATCAGTGCCCGGCGATGGGCGGCGATTATATAACATCAGCCGGTCAGGAACAGCGCCCCGGCCGTGTAGAGCGCAATTGACAGGCCGGCGGCGGTCAGGGCCAGCGGCAGTTGCGTGTATACGTGGTCCATCAGATCAGATCCGCAGGCGAGTGACGACAGAATAGTGGTGTCAGATATTGGCGAGCACTGGTCACCAAACACGGCTCCGCCCATGATGGCGCCGAATGCGAGCACCATGTACATGGCATCCGGGGAGATTGCATAGACCAGCGGTAGTGCGATCGGAAAAACCACCGCGTAGGTTCCCCAGGATGAACCCACCGAAAAGGACACCACCATACATATGACCATCAGAAGGCCCGGCAGTATGAACGGCATTGTCGTCAGGAATTCGGTGGTGTACTCAATAACATACGCAGAAGCCCCCAAGGTTTCGGAGACCTTCGCAAGTGTCACCGCAAGCGCCAGAATAATTGCGCCGACTGTGACGCCCTTGATGCCTTCGATCAGACCGTCAAAAGCCTCCGATACTTCCATGCCGCGAATGATGGACAGCAGCATCGCGCTAACGACAGCAAGGCCAAACGCCTCGAAGATCATCAATGTTCCGTACAGGATATACGGAACGATGCATACGCCGAGCAAAACGCTGATCGGGACGAAAAAATCCAGCATCGAAGGTTTATAACCTTCCGGCACGTTTCGCGAAACGAGTTCCTTCGAAAGCATTGGCTCCGCTTCGGGACCGTCAAGTTCGCCGGTCTCAATGGCGCGTGTTCGGGCAGCATTCATTTTGTTACCAACGAACGGTAGCTTGTCGAGAGCGAATAACAAAGTGAACGTCACGGCTATCCAGCCATAGAAGTTGAAGGGAATCGCCTTGAAGAAAAGCGTCACTGCAGCGTCCGTGTTGGCGATGAAGTGACTCATCGATGGGATAGCAATCAAGCCGGCAACGTAAACCGGCCAGACATTAAAGGGAATGATCGTTGCTACCGGTGACGCGGTCGAGTCAACGACGTAAGCGAGTTCCTCGTGGGCCACTTTTTCCCGATCGGCAACCGGCCGCACGGTCGTGCCCGTCAGCACGGTGCTTATCGTACCACCCTGATGAAAAATCATGCCCATCAACCAGGCGAAGAACATCGCGGAACGCCTTGATCGGACATAATTTTGAGAAACGTGTTGCGCGAAATGATAGGCGCCACCGTTGCGGTTCCAAATGCCGAGAAGGCCGCCAAGCGCCCATAAATAAACCAGCAGGATTTCTGCAAAGCGGGTGGTTCCGATACTTGGAATGAGGAAGTGCTGAACGATATTGTGCTGACCCGTTACAAGGCCACCCAGCACGACACCCATGAACAGCGCGAAGATGACGTTGCGGGTCGCAAAGCAAATGACCAGCGTCGCGAGAGCCGGTACCAGCGATAAGACACCGTAGTGACCTTGCTTTGCGATTTGCATCTCGTTCTGACCTGCGGCATACCAAAAAGTCGCAGCGCAAAAAACCAGCAGCCATATCCACGAATATTTTCCGTTTATTAGTTGCATTTGTTCCTTGTCAGGACGCGCCCGGAACAAACGGGCGTAAATAGTCCTGCTCAAGCATCAACTTCATTAGCTCCTCAGCAAATACGGTTGCCGCATGTCTGATCGCTTCGCGATCGGTCTCATCGCCTACCTCGTAGGTCATGCTCGGTATGCCATAACGCTTGTACATATAGTTTTTTGAAACGCCAACGGCGTCGACGGGATTTTCTTCGTTGTCAAAATCGTAGCCCTTGATTCTGCGTCTTGCAGGCTCGAGCCAGTCTCGCGTGAAATGAGGCGGCACAGTCGGATTGTCGTCGTTTTGCGTGTAAAAAACATTTCTCTTCGTCGAGTGAAAATCGAGAAAGACCCGGATTTTTTTGCCGCTGGTGTCAAGTTGATCCAGTAGATTCTTGACGAGTCGTGTTTCCGGCTGCTCAAAAGGCCCCCAGTCACGATTCAGGTCCGTACCACCGAGGTTGTGTCGCCAGTTACCGCCGATAACACCGTCGGGATTGAGTAATGGAACCGCAATGATATTGAAGCGCTGCCGGAATTTTGCCGCGAGCTCTGTGTCGCCCATCAATTGTTCGAAAAAGGCGAAGAAGGCGATAGCGCCGGTGACTTCGGGTGGATGCTGTCTGCCAATCAGCAATAACACATTGTCGGCAGCGGCGTTTGCGTTCAGAACAAAAACCGGTATTTTGCTTCGCGACTCACCCAAAACAGACAGCGCGGCAAGACCGGTTGCCGCGATCTTCTGATTCCAGGCGTCGTAAAAAATGGGAGTGATTATTTCCTGACCCGCAATCCAGAATGGTGTGCCGTCAGTTGCGATCCTGATGGTCGCCTTTCGTCCACGGCGCGATACACTGACGTTGCTCTCATCAAGCGTAGCCCAGTGCAGACCGTCGTGGCTGATCTTCGGCCGATAGCGGTGGTGTCCGCCGTCGTATCGCAATGTGATAGTGACGGTTGATGCTGTATTCGGCGAGACCCTGAAGGCGTACCAGGGACTATCATTAATGTAGCCCTCGTCCTCGGGCAAGATAGTGACCTGAACAGAATCATCGGCCACAACCACACATTGCCCGCGTCGGGCGCCGGCAAAATCGTCCGTCACCGTAAATGCCCCGGCTACGCAAGGGGTACGCGGCGCAAATGATGGACCGACCGATGCGCATGACGTGAGGATCAGGATAGCTGCGACAATCGATAATGCGCGGTGCAACATAGCTCGGTCTCTGGTCAATGAATGGACGACTTGATGATTTCTGCTGCGCCCATTGGAAAGTTCAATTTCCTGTCGGACATTCTAGCCAGTACTCCATGCGCGCGGCCGTTTCATGCCGGATATCTTGCATGCTTGCTGTACATATCCGTATGGGAAGAGCTCAAATACATGTTTCTTTGCCGCTTTCTTTTCAGTGTTATTTACAGCGGCAAGGTAACGAATTACGTGGCGAACGTCTGGCGCAACATTGTTATCGCCATAGTACTTGTTCATAAATCTCAATACCTGCCAATGGTGGTCGCTCAGCTGAATACCCTCCTCTTTTGCCAGCTCGATTGCGATGCTGTCGGTCCATTCATCTGGATTGATCAGATAGCCCTCCGTATCGCGTAGTACCTGTCTGGTCATTTCGAGCTTCCTGATATTACTTCGGCAATTGTTCGTAGCAAATGGCCTCTGCATCCTTACTGGCGAGCTTCTCCTGCAGCAGTTGACAATAATGCGGGCCTCCGTCGTCGTGCTGGTCGGCAAAATACTGACAGTCGCGACATTGTCCGAACGGTTGTCGACCCTGGCCCGTCAAACGCGATGCCAGGAGTGCCCCCAGACTCTCGTCCAATGCTTGTTGCGCCGAGTGCTCAAGCGCATTGACCGCCGTAACAGTCACGCCCAGCGGGTCTTTTCGCAATAATCTTTTTCCTTTCGCGCTCAGCGACAAACGTTTGCTGCGGCGATCCTTGGGATCAATTCGTTTTGCTACCAGCCCTCTTGACTCCAGCGCATTCAGCGTCTGCGATACCGTGCCCTTGGTGAGGCCGAGATAGGCAGTAACAGCCGCCGCCGTTCGTGAGAACCGATTGGCCTTGTGAAGATAACGAAGCGTCTCCCACTGCACCGGTAACAGGCCCTCGGCGTGTGCCTCAGTACTCAACAGCCGTCCGACCCGCTCGATCAGGGCTGCGATATGTTTCGGAGAATAAGAGTTCACAGGTATATAGTATCGACTCAAAACGATACTTGCAATTCCATAGGGTAGCCGTTAAGATTCATATGGTATCGACTCAATACCATAAAGGACATTCTCATGAAAACACCATTTATCGCTTTAGTAATAATCGGCTTCGCCTGCCAAAACGCGGGCGCGCACGAAATCATCAGCAAGACCGAGGCAGACAAAACGCCAGCCTTTGATATCACTCAGGCCAGCGCGACAACTGATGGTCGTTTGACGACCTTCATCATGGAAGTAGCGGGGGTCGCCGGAAGTGTAAAGCCCGTCCCGATCGGTCAGCTTAAAGGCGCGAAAGTCGAATCTTACGTCTGGCCAACCAATCTCGATCCGTCGGTCGTCGGTTTCGACAAGGAATCCGGTATTTTGTCACTCGCGATCACCGCTCATCCGGATTTCGATGACACGCCGCTCTACGATGAAAACCAGGACGGCGATCCGGCGAACGACGGGGCCGACTGGCACTCTCACTGGGTTGTCCTTGTCGAGGACACGGCGTGCGGTGCCGGACTCAAGGTTCGCGATGTATCGCCCGGCGTCGACCTGCTGCCGGCAACGGCTCCCTATTTGCCGATCGCACTGGACAGCCCGGGCATGAGCCCGATTCTCGACGGCCGCATCGCGAGGATCACTGTACCGGTCAGTAACAGCGAGGATGTGTCATTTGATGCGGTTACCGCCGAATTGCAGGTGAACGAGAATGCCGAGGCTCCGCTGCTTTGTGTGACCGGGGTGCACGACATCGCATCCGGTGATTTGTCCCTGCCAGGGCGAGTTACGGCCGCAAAATGATCCGGATCGCAACAGGTCTTGGCATTGCATTTGTCTGCCTTGCCGGATGTTCGCCGGCGCCGTCCGGTGACGGGTCAGCACCTGTCGTACCGCATACGTCAGCCGAAAAGCAATTGGAAAAAGCGCTTTTCGGTGGCCGTAGCCGGGCACGCCTCATCGATGCACGCGGCGCGCGTATCGGTGAGGTCCTCGCCTGGCAGGGCAGAGGCGGAGTCCTGATCCAGGTGCGTAGCCGGGGGTTACCTGCGGGAGCACACGGTGTACATGTGCACACGGCAGGAGACTGCCGGGATGTGGGTGTGTTCAGGGCATCGGGTGGCCATGTCGCCGGCGACGGCGGTCCCCATGGCCTCTTGCATCCGGGCGGAACGCATGCTGGCGATCTACCCAATATCCATGCTCATAACGATGGCACAGCGCGGGCAGACTACTTCTCGGTATTGTTATCGCTGTCTGATCTGACCGACGCTGATGGTGCGGCGTTGATCATTCATGCTATGCCCGATGACTATCAATCCCAGCCGATCGGTGGCGCCGGCGCGCGAATCGCTTGCGCCGCATTTTCCCCGAGGAGTTGAAAATGCACCCTACACGTGAGCCAATACAGTCATGAATTTCATTCAAGCACCCGAATTACAGACCACTCACTGGTTCAATACAACGGCACCGCTGACCCTGGAAAGCCTGCGCGGACGCGTCGTGGTGATCGAAGCATTTCAGATGCTTTGCCCCGGCTGCGTATCGCACGGTTTGCCGCAGGCACAACGCGTGCTTGAGACATTCGACTCTGATGATGTCTGTGTCCTGGGACTACACACTGTTTTCGAGCATCACGCGGCGCAGGGAACGGTTGAAGCGCTCGAGGCTTTCCTGCACGAATACCGCTTCACCTTCCCCGTTGCCATTGATGCCCCGACCGGAAAGGGTGGCCCATCGAAAACCATGACCGCCTATGGTATGCGGGGAACTCCGAGTCTGCTGCTGCTGGACCGCAATGGCCGGGTGCGCCAACATTATTTTGGCCGGGAGCAGGACATAAAGATAGGTGCCGAAATAGCGGCACTTGTCCACGAAGGACAGACATCGGACTCGCACACCGCACAGACCGACGATAATCAGTGTGATGATGGTGGCTGCCGTATTTGATTTGAACAGGCAGCGAGATTTTCGAAAATCACATTCGGTGCAAAAGCAACTGATAAGGTAGCGCGGTCATGAGTCTACTTAATACATCCCGTGCAGCGCACATACGGACGATTCTCATTGCCGCATTCATCGTGGCGGCATCATCCTGCCAACCACCTCAGGAGACTCTGGAAGATATTATTGAGTCCGAAGTTCGGGCAATCGAGCGGGCAGTTGCGGACATGGAGAGCGGCAATGCGGGCAGTGTTGAATATAGCGTTTGGCTAGGCCCGCCGGACGGAGATGCCTGGTATCGTCATGACGCGAGTTCTGTCAGGCCGGCGGCAAGTGCCATTAAGTCGGCAATCCTGATTGAATTCTTCAGTGAGCAAATAGAGTCGCTTGACCAACCGTTTGCAGCGCTCAGCGACATCATCGATAGTCAGGAGAGCGTCGCAATCCGTCATTTCGACGCCGAACAACAGGCCGCCGCACGCGCCGAATTACGCGACCTGACTGCCCGACAACTGGCAGAAGCGATGATCCACAAGGAGCACATCGAATCGAATGCCGCCTATAACGCGGCGGCGAATGTCATCATCGAATATCTCGGCGGGCCAATGGCCCTCACTGAGCGCATTCGGCAGCGCTTTGTGCATGCGGACGGACTGCAAATCGCACGTTATATGCTCGCCGACCGGCAAGAAAATGCCGACAACTTGCTGACCGCTGATTCGCTGGCATCAATTCTGCAATACCTTGCAGTTGGCACGGCGAACGATAAGCTGCGCGCTGCTGTGCGCAACGTACTCCTGCTTGAAACGGACGCGACGCGTGGCGATCACTACTACAAAGGCGGCACCCTCACATCGGCGCCCCAGGTACGCATTGAAGCAGGTTGGTGGGACGATCGTGGCGCCGCGTGTGTCTATGTTGTTATTGCGACCCACCCAGTGGCTACGGGCGAAGTAGACTTTGATGTGCTGCGCTCGAACCTTGGTGACCTCTCACGACAAATTCAGGACGCTGGTATCCGCATACGCGATGCAATCTATCTCGCTGATTAATACCATCTTGACACGAACAAGCGTGATAGCGTCCAATGCCGGCATGAACACTCAACTCAACAAAGAACTGGTCGCGGATTTCTTTCGCCAATTTAGCGACGGCAATATTGCAGACGCGTTTTCGAAGGTTGGGGATGCAGCCAGCTGGTGGGTGCCAGGCGATCTACCGTTCTCCGGCACCAAGTCAAAGGACGAATACTTGCAGATTGTCAACAGCATTCAGCAGGGATTTCCCGCCGGGCTGCGACTGGAAGCCGGCTCGATGATAGCGGAGGGTGATCAGGTTGCCGTGGAGGTGGAATCGTCCGGTGAGCATGTGAACGGCCGAACCTATAACAACAAGTATCACTTTTTGATTACGATTGAGAATGGTCAGATTTCATACGTCAAAGAGTACATGGACACGTTGCACCTTTATCAGTTGATCCAACCGTAACCTGTTGCGACGACCTCATTTACAAGGAGAAGAAAATGGCTGCCGGAACACTAACTGACCTTCCATTACACAACGAAACCACAGCGAAACCTGAGGCGGCCGAGCAACTGAAAGCGGCCAAGGCAGCGTTGGGCTTTGTACCCAATATGTACGCCTATATGGCCAACCTGCCAGCAGTTCTTAGTCAGTATAGCTCCGGCTATACAGCTTTTCGCGCGGACTCCGGCTTTTCACCCGTTGAACAGGAAGTCGTGTTCCTGTCCATCAGTCTGGTTAACGGATGCGACTACTGCGTTGCGGCACATTCGATGGTGGCTGACAAGATGACGGGCGTTCCCGAGACCATCCTCGCGCAACTGCGAGCGGGAGAAACTCTTTCCGACTCACGACTCGACGCGTTGGCAAAATTTACGCGCACGATGACCGAAAGTCGGGGTCGTCCTGACGAAGAGCAACTGGCAGAAGTGCTCGCCGCGGGGTTTAGTCAAGAACAGGTGTTGGGAGTTGTGCTCGCGATCTCGGTTAAGACGCTCTCAAATTATACTAATCATCTGGCGGCAACCGAGGTGGACGCCGCTTTTGCCGAGTACTCCGTTTAAGGTCAAAAATACAGAGTGAACCACCAGCAGGCAGCCTCGCGTGTCAGTTAGTCCTGGCACAAACAATTCTGCAGCGGACAATTTTTCAGAGCTTGCACGCACACGGCGCAGCACTCGCGAATTTCTGCCGGATCCCATTCCTGAAGAACTGTTGTCGTCCGTCATAAGCGACACCCTGTGGGCGCCGAGCTGGTCAAATACGCAGCCCTACCGCATCGCGGTGGCCAGGGACGATCTTAGAAACCGAATCGAAGCGGGCCTGTGCGAACGTTTTGATATTGCGGTGAAGGCCCAACACGGCAGTATTTTCAGGAAGCTAATGCTCCTGGTGACACGCCGTGGACTGCCCGACGGGGATTTCACAACGAACTTCAAGTATCCGAAGGACTTACAACTAAGTCGTCGGGCAACGGGTCATGGCTTATACGCACTTCTCGGTATCGATAGAAAGGACCATGCAGCGCGTAATCGGCAAATGCGCCGTAACTTCGAATTTTTTGGTGCACCTGTCGTTCTGTTTTTCTTTGTTCATGAAGGCCTGCGGGAATTTTCGGTGCTGGACGCGGGTATAGCCGTGCAGACACTCCTGCTTTCTGCACACGCTCATGGGCTGGGTTCTTGTGCGCAGGGAGCTTTGGCCACCTGGGCCGGACCGGTGCGCAAGGAATTCGATGTGCCCGAGCAATACAAGTTGATTTGCGGCGTATCTTTGGGCTTTGCGGCGCCGAAACCTGTCAATCAGTTCAACCCCGGGCGCGGCGGGCCTGGCACAATTCTGCTGGACAGGAACAGCTAGGTTTCGCTTCTCGAATTCACAGAGAATCTGAGGATCCAATTGAACACTATTTCACGCATTCTCGCTGCTCTGCTTATTGTTAGCGGCCCGGTCGATGCTCAGGAATCGGTCAGCAACATTGTCGTCCATATTGATCGTCACGATCATGCAGCGCCAACACCGATCCATCGAAAATATCTATCGCTTATCCGTTCAGCTGAACGCGGCGACGAACTCATCATGTTGCAGAAATATTTCAGAAACAGGGCGATTAACCAGGCGATCGTGGATGCCGCAGGTCGCGGTGTCGAAGTGAGGGGGATTTATCACGATACCGTCGACCCCTCCTGTGACGACTTGTTACCACCAGGAAGTTCTATCGATTGTTCGCAGCTGTTTTTTCAACAACGCCTCGTCCACCACAAAAGTATGGTGCTGCATCGCCGCAACAGCAATACAACCGCCATCGTCGGTTCATTCAATTTGCGCGAGCGCAATCTGGAATCTCCCCGGGTTCATACCGCGTTGTCTTTCGACGTCGAAGCAGACAATACCTTCTTCTCTTTCTACAAAGCCCATGCGAAAAGTCTTCGGGGTATAAGGACGGATGCTGCTGCGGTCTTGTCACTGGCCACCGATGGCGGCGGCAGGATGTCGCTGACCTTTCATCCGGGCGAACACAATCCAGTGTCCGGCTTACTGGCAAACATGTCCCGCTGTGAGGGCCCTCTGTGGCTTTCTTATTATCGCGCAGCGCCCGATGACATCGGTGAGTCCGTGTTTGCCCGCTTGGGAGATCTGGTCGCGCGTGGCTGTGATGTGCGTTTTCTTTTGGACAGGGATCGCGATAATTACGCTGCCGCAAAACGGCTGCAATCGCTCGGCGTAGCTGCACATTATCCGGAGGAATACGACGGAAGCTTAACGTTAGGCCATAAGATTGTAATGGTACGTGCCAGCGATGGCCTGCATCTTATTCAGAGTAGTGCGAACCTGGATCGCTCACATCACCGTTCCCAAAACAACCTGACCTTGTATTTGACGGGAGATTTCCCGGCTATTGAGCGGGCGTTAAACCGGGAGTTGTCAAGATATTGGTAGCAGCGCTTGAGATCACAACGGACTCGGCATACAGCAAGTCCCCGTTTAACGCATCAATAAACTGTACAACCACCTGCGGAACAGGGAACGCAATTACAGCACCTTTCTCGGCGGAGCCATCGTTGTAAACATTATTAACCTGTACCACGGCATACACCGGTGCTCGACGATTGTTACTCGGTGTGCCTTGTTTGAAGTGTGTCGACCAGCGAATATCAACTTTATTCCCGGCAGAATCGAATTCGCCATTGGCGGGGCGCCAGCCCGTCTTGGCAGAGTTTTCGCGATTGGTTGAGCCGATCGGCCCGGCTCCAAATTCCCACAAGCGATCATTCCACCGAATGGAATACGAGTTGTGCATGTCTCCGGACACGATAATGACAGTCCTTTTCAAGGATCCCCAGAAATCGAGCAGCTCATCGCGATCGTCGACAAAACCAGTCCAGGATGAATCGTTGACTGGTGGGGTTACCGATTCCAGATGAGGTAACGAGAAGCTTACGGGCGAGATAACGAAGAGTACATCTGCTGTGCTGGCCTGCATGGCGTCTTTCAACCAGGCCATCTGCAGGTTGCCCAGCAATTCCGGATTTTGATGCCTCTTTGCATCGGCCATCTTGCGGTATGACCGTGTATCAAGCACGAAAAATTCGGAGTTGGATACGCTAAATTTGTAGTAATGGCGAATGCCGATCGAATAGCCGGAATCAGAGCGGGCTTTCGGCGTGGGGAAAATGCGTAGTCGATGCTTGTCAATGATTTCGACTATTTTGTACACACCGGCGTTCGGATCCTGCGGAACTGCATTATCGTCGTCCACATAGCGCATTCCGGCGAGCGGACCTCCCCAATGTATGTGCAGTGTTGTTTCGCCGTCGAGTTCAAGGTCGCGAAAATCGGCGTCCGGATCGAACAGGATATCCTCACCCGGACCCAGGTTGGTACGACCGAAGAGAATACGATCGTCCGAGGTTTTTGGATTGCTCCAGCCCAGATAGTCCATCCACCCCTGCAATCCCGGATCACGAAACAGGCTGGCCCGGCTTTGCGTACCGACCACGCCCGCGTCACTGAAATTGTTCAGAATTTCATGGTCGTCGAACGCAAAGTACGAGGGCACAAGACTGTGCCATTGCGCCATATACGGGTTGGTGTCGAGATACGTCTTGTAGTTTTGCCAGACGCCCACCAGGTTCGGTGCTTGCTCTATTATCGCTGGAATCGGGCGGCCCGCTGGGACCGATTCTGCCTGCCATCCTGATACTGGCGAGTCGCGATCCGCCTCATACAGCCAGTCGCCGAGCTGCATTGTGAAATCGATATCTCCGGCATGTTTGCCAAGCATGGTTCGATAGGGCGCCAGGTTTTGTGGATCCTCCGGTGATTGTTTGGCGCATGACGTCGCAACGAAACGAAAGTTAAACCGGCCGTCGGGGTTGTTGTCGCCAGTTTCTTCCGCGACGTCTGCAAGAGTTTTGAAGGATCCGTGTGACTGATGACTGATTTTGTCGTCGAACGATACGGCGTAGTAATACAAGGTATTCGCCGCCAGCCCGGAGAGGGTTATCCAGCCGGTATTGTCCGCGGCAAGCGACGTCCTGATGACGTTTGATGTCTGAGCTAAGTTATTTGCCTCGGCACCGTACAGCACCTGCATAGTAGCCGGATGATTGCTGCGGGCCCAAATACCGATGCTGTTACTGCCATGACGGCCCAATATCGGCCCATGCGTGAGGTGTGTGGGTTGCTCAGGACTCGAGAGGGCACTCGTGGCAGGTTGTTCAGCACTCGCAACCTTCCCGATGAGCGGCAGGCACAAGCAGACAATGGCCGCTATGTAGCGCTTGTCCCATTGCTTGCGCGAAGTCACTAAAGTACCCACGCTCCAATTATAATGAGTGCCGTCGCTGCGACCAGCCCCTGTACGGCGGTGCCCAGTGATTGTAGTTGGTAACCCTGCTTGACACTCATGCCGGAAAACTGGGTAACGACCCAAAAATAACTGTCATTGGCGTGCGACATCACCATGGAGCCAGCGCCAATGGCGATCACTGTGAGCGCTCTTGCCGTTTCTGAATCCAGTCCGAGTGAATCCAGCAGTGGGGCGACGATACTGGCTGTGGTAACAATGGCGACGGTCGACGAACCCTGAGCTGTCTTGATCACGGCGGCAACTACAAATGGCAACAGCAATCCGTACTCAAAACTCATTGCGCTACCGCTGACAACAGCGGCGACCCCGGACTCTTGCAGCACCCGACCGAAAGCGCCACCCGCCCCGGTTATGATGATAATGAGGGCGGACTTTCGAATCGCTTCGCCAAACCAGCCGCGCTCGGAGACGACCTGACGACTTAATGGCTTTGGTAGCAAAAGTGCGAAGGCTACACCAATCAACAGTGCAACCGCGGGTTGCCCCGTGTTTTGCAAAAGCTGCCCAATAACACCGACACCCAGCGGGTGACCGGGCAACAGGCTGATGGATCGGCCGATAATCAATACGATGGGCAGGATTACCGGCAATAATGCCAGTGGTGCCGGCGGCGTAGAGGCGTTTACGAATTCCTCTGTCGTGGACAGCTGTTCCTCTGGTGGTGAAAGATCCACTCCCGACGCATAGCGATGCACGAAAAACAGACCACCTGCCAGCGATATCAGGCTGATGAGGAGTCCCCACATAATGACCAGGCCCAGGTCGGCATGCAAAATGCCGGCCGCGGCGACCGGTCCCGGTGTCGGTGGCACCATTGTATGGGTAGCGTACAGGCCGAGGCTAAGAGCAAGGGCGCCACCGGCAATACTAATGCCCGCCTTTTTTGCCAGTGCCCGATTGATCGGTGACAACAGGATGTAGCCCGTGTCGCAATACACCGGCATCGACACTAGGTAACCTACCAGTCCCATAGTTAGTGGCACCCGTCGCGGACCGGCGATACGCAGCATCGCTGCGGCAAGGCTTGCGGCGCCACCGGAATGTTGCAGGATAGTACCGATGATCGAACCGGCAATGATGACGATACCGATATAGGCAATAGTGTCGCCGAAACCACTGTTGATCGAGGTCAGCAGCAAATCCAGCGGCATACCGGTTGCAAATCCGTAACCGAAAACGGCCAGAATCAGAGCAGCGAAGGGGTGCAGCCGACCAACGGTCGTCGAGATAATGATGAAGGCGATGGCCGCCAGCAGCGCGATTACGAACAACATAACAAGCCCGCCCAAACTCGAATCAGTGTTGCCAGTCGTATCCGTAAAGGAACGCCCGGTGCAACACAAAGCGGATCCTGACAGCTGTGGCCGGCGCCGCGCGACCGCCCGCCCAGTTCAAAAATGTCTGGTGGTGATCTCCTGTAATTGCCTGGCTATCTGCAGCCGTAAAACCAGCAATTGCCTGCCCGTTTTCATCCAGTAATTCGGCACGTAAGGAACCGCCATTGCGAACCATCACATTGACCGCTAGTCGACGACCGGCAGGGTCCTGCTCGTAGGTAACAGCTTCACCGAGCGTCGCACCGCCGGCCGAGGGCGCCAGTGCCCATAGCCGATCGAACTGCCAGCTCGCCCTGCCCAGCGCGGTATTGAACGGTAGTGTTGGCGTTTGAAACCCGATAACCGTCTCCCCGCCAACCTCTATCCTCGGTTCGAATCGCGTATCGAAAATCTCCCCGTGCAGCCCTTCGGACCCGGCATAGTAGACGTACATTGTACCGTCCATGACGATAGGGTGATGCATCTGCCAGATCATGCCGCTGCCGTACTCTCCCAATGGTGGATTGGGCAATGTCGGGCGACGGTCCGGCCGCCACCAGTGAATACCGTCGCGTGATGCTGCCATTTGTAACGACATTGTCTGGATAGCTGAATTGTAATAGGTGACAACACCCACGTAGCCACCGTCGACTTTGACCGGCGTCAGTTCCAGAAACTGGGCGAAGTCCGGGTCGCGCCAATCCCGTTCCAGTACTGTTTTTTCGTTGCCCCAGTCGCTGCCATCCGGGCTCGTTCTGCGTGCTATAGAACGAAGGCCCCCGCGGGGATTGTTGTCATAGGTAACGATGCGGCCGCCTTCTTTCAATTTTGGGTAATTCTTGAAGTAGGACACGTAGCTTCCATCCGGCTGCTGGTAGACGTAGCTAACATCGGCACCACCACCGCGTGATGGATGGATCGGACCTTCAAACAGCTTCCAGTCCTTGCCGTCTGTTGACCGGTAGCGGTAAGTCGCCCGCTTTCCCTCTGGTCCGGGAAGGTGTCCCACATGCTTTGGATCGCCTCCGTAGACCGGAGTTCGAAGCACAAACATTTCATAGGGCCATTCGTCATCTGATGGGTCCACGAAGACCGAGGCGTAGACGGCGGTTCCGCCGGAATCCAGGTCAAAAATGATATTGGTTTGCTCGTACCCCGGCCATTTGACGAACGGTAGCAACGGCCGATACCAATTCACCCCATCTTTACTTTCCAGGTACGTCAGGCGGCGAAATTTTTCGTGATTGGACTCCAGACCCTCGAAGGTTTCTTCAGCAGGCGTGGAAACCTGCCAGGCCTTCCACAAACCGTCGATGGGGTCATGCAGAACCGTTCCGTGCGCCATGACACCACCTGAATCCCAGGGCATGGACGGTTCAAGGAGCGGGTTGTTTGGATCCTGCACCCCTTCTTCAACGCGCCATGCAACCAGTTTCAGGGACTCGAAATCATCCGGCATCAACAGTGGCATGCGCTGTGTGGCGGCATTCGAGGCCGCAGAAAAAACGAGGAAGAAATGGAGCAGTATGAGCAAAATCGCGCGGCCTCGCCGTACGTTAGTGTTTTCGTTATGCATCGCTTAGGTCACCATTGTTGCAGAAGTCCGGTCATTTGAACGGATGTCAGCGCGTTTGTGAAGATGTGCTTCGAATTTCAGATTTCATACGGTTCTGACGTAATATGTTGTAATATATTAATGTAAATAAAGCAATGAACCGAAATATGGGGCGCCAGTGAGAGAAGGCGTGAACTTGTAGAGGGCACCGGGTTGAGGAACAATTTACATCCAAAGATCAGCGGATTTTTCGGCATCCTGGGGTGTGCGGCCGTATCCGCACAGACTCCGGGAATAGAGGCTGGTACTGATACGTGGCAGTCGTTGCTGCACCAGGACCTCAGCGGTTGGGAAGTGTTCACCGGTGTGCCGCACACAACCGTGGATATCGAATGGGACGGCAAGAGCGATGACGGTGTCACAGGGGTGCCACTGGGTCTTGACCGCAACGAACGCGGTATTTTCACCGTGATCATGGAGGAAGGGGAGCCCGTGCTACGGGTGTCCGGGGAGATCTACGCGGCGCTGACGACAAGAGAGGAGCATGAGAATTACCACCTCAGGCTCGAGTTCCGCTGGAGCGAGCACAAATGGGCACCCCGTCTCACAGCAAAACGCGATAGCGGGGTGCTGTACCACGCTGTGGGCAGCCACGGCGCCTTCTGGAACGTCTTCATGCAAAGTCTCGAGTTGCAGATTCAGGAGGATGATTGCGGGTCCTTTTATCAAGTCGGTGGCATGCTTGCGATGATTCCGGTGGACCCGGTGCCGAGAATGGGGCCGCGGCAAAAATTGAAACCCATGTTCAATCCGAGCGGCGAGGTGCGCGAATTTGCACCGGGCAAAAACGGTGTTGTCCTGAATGCCTCGTCCCAGGAAAAACCCAATGGGGAGTGGAATACCATCGAGCTCATGACCGTCGGCGATCAGGCCATCCATATTGTCAACGGTAAAGTGGTAATGGGCCTTCGGCAGCTACGGCAACAAACGAAAGACGGGGTGATCCCGCTCAAGCGCGGCAGGATCCAGATTCAATCCGAAGGCGCGGAGCTTTTCTACCGGCAGATCGCAATCCGGCCATTGACAGAGTTCCCCGAGGACATCGCACGGACAGCGGGTCTCCGTTGACCCAGAAACGGAATTAATAATTTATGCAAAAAAAAGGCGAAAAAAAGAAACCCGGTGTGTCTTTACGGGCATTTTACCTGCTGCTGATTATCGTCCTGAGCCCGGTTCGGGCCGAAGAGCCTCAGAATTTCACTCACAACCGGGTTAAGGCACTCGTACAGGCGGGCAAACCCACCATCGGCGTGGTCATAACGACCCCGAGTCTGCATGCGGTAGAGATCCTCGCCGGCAAAGATTTTGACTGGATATGGATAGACCTGGAGCACTCACCGATCGATCTGGAGACCCTGGACGGGATGATTCAGGCGGTGCAGGGGACGGCGACCGTGCCGATCGTACGGGTCGCCTGGAATCGCCACTGGCTGGCAAAGCCAGCGCTGGACCTTGGCGCGAAGGGAATAATGATCCCGTGGATCGATTCCAGGCAGGATGCTGTGGATGCCGTGCAGGCGTTGCGCTATCCGCCTGAAGGGGTGAGAGGTGTCGGGGCATCCGTTGCGGCGCGGCGCTGGGGAGTGCGGCCAACCTCGGAATATTTGAAGATTGCGAACAAGCAGATCATGGCGATCCTGCAAATCGAGACCATTGAAGCGGTAAACCATATAGACGAGATTCTTGCCGTTCCGGGCATTGACATGATTTTTGTCGGCCCGAATGACCTGGCATCCTCAATGGGACTGTTGGGGCAACCCGGCCACCCCCATGTGGAAGAGGCGATCCAAAAGGTGCTCGCGGCCACCAGGAAAGCGAAGGTACCGATAGGGACCATGGGTTTCAGTGCCGAGGCAGCGAACAGGCGTATAGAGCAGGGCTTCCAGTTTATCGCGGTCGCGAGCGACGGGAGTTTACTATCCTCCGGTGCCAGGAATATTCTCAAACAGATAAAACGGTGAGAGCAGCTACTGATTTGCGTTATTTGATGTGAGTTCGCGAATTTTGAGGTTTCTCCAGCGCACCTCATAAGGACCGGTACCCTGCTTTATATGGTGAACCTGCAGTCCAATGAATCCTGTTCGCATGTTCGAAACATTATCGGCCAGCTTGTCCACGGGGCTGCCATTGATCCAGGTCTTGATATTGTTGCCACTGGCAATCACCCGGTAGTGATTCCACGCATCGTGCACAAAAATCGTTGCTGCTTCTTCGATGCTACTTTCTGTGCTCAACCAGCCGGTGTCGAGTGCTTCACCGTAAATGAATCCAGCCGTGTGGTCCGAGGCGATCTCCACTTGCGGCCCGTGGACCCGGAAATTTTTGAAATCAGCAACGCTCCTGGAGCGTATCTGCACACCGGAGTTCAATCGATGATCGACTATTACTTCAAACTCCAGTTCGAAATCGCCGAATTCTCTTTCCGTGCACAAAAAAGCATTCGCGCTGCCCTCCCCGGTCCTGCCAACAATCGCGCCATCTTCGACCCGATACGTAGCCGTGCCATTGCGTTGCACCCAGCCATCCAGGTTCTTGCCGTTAAAAAGAAACTGCCATTGGCCCACATTCTCATCGGCGCTGGATGTTATTGATAGCACAGCGACGGCAATGATAATGAACAAGCACAATTTGATCTTATTCATAGCCATCGTATTGACCATGGGCATTTGTACTCTCCCTGTCGCTTCCAATATTATGGATTGTTACTCTCTCTGCGCTGCGCTAATCGGTCGATAGTATATCGCGATGCGAAAATAATAACGGGATAAGCAATATGTCAGTCAGGAGTGCCTGTTTCTTTTTCACACTTTTCGCAGCAACAATCGTACGGGCACAATCCGGTATTGACGACGGTGTCTATACGCTTTCCCAGGCGGCTTCGGGCACCGTAGTATACAAACGCGAATGCGCTCTGTGCCATGGGCCTGAACTCGAAGGCACTGAGGGAGGCCCGGCACTGGCGGGGCGTTCCTTTCGTGACATGTGGCAGGATCGTTCGCTTGGCGAGTTTTTCGTACTAACCCGACAGACCATGCCGGTGACGAAACCGGCGGGACTTTCCGTACGTGAGTATGCCGATGTCGTCGCGTTCATGCTGAATCGGAACGGTTACGCGACAGGTTCTCGTGACCTGATTTCTGATCCCAATACCCTGAGTGCCATTGCCTTCGGAGAACCTGCACGATCATCCCCAATGTCGCCTGACGTGACGGCTACGCGGCGAGGCCTGACGGTCGAATGGCTGCATCATCGAGGCGATGCTGGCAGCATGAATTACTCTGATCTCGACCTCATCAACGAGGACAATGTCGGCAATCTCGAAGTGGCCTGGCGGTGGCGCTCTGACAATTTCGGCCCGGTTGCATGGCCGAACCTGGAGACCACACCGCTGATGGCCAATGGTGTGCTGTACGCGACGGCTGGTTTTAGTCGCACTGTCGTTGCAATCGATGCCGAGTCCGGCGAGACATTATGGATGTATCGTATCGACGAAGGTGAACGCGGTGAAAATGCGCCGCGCAAAGGACCGGGCCGGGGAGTGGCCTTTAGGCGCGACGCAGAGCGGGAAACCATTTATGTAATTTCGCCCGGTTATCAGCTGATAGCATTGAATGCGAACGACGGTAAACCGCTGGCGTCTTTCGGCAATAACGGCATTGTCGATCTGAAAGCCAACATCGATCAGAACATCGATCTGACGACATCCCCTATTGGTTCCAGCTCACCGCCGATTGTCGTTGGCGACGTCGTTATCGTTGGCTCCGCATTGCCGGCAGGCGGGGCTCCGCCAAGCAAGGAAATGCCGGTCGGAAACGTAACAGGTTATGACGCCGTTAGCGGCCAGCGCCTGTGGATCTTTCACACGATTCCACATCCCGGCGAACCAGGTTACGAAACGTGGCTGGAGAATTCGGCGAACTACACCGGCAATGTCGGCGTTTGGGCGCCGATGTCTGCTGATCCGGATTTGGGCTATGTGTATCTGCCGCTGGAGGCGCCGACGGGTGATTACTACGGTGGTCACCGACCGGGTGACAATCTCTATTCGCAGAGCCTCGTTTGTCTGGATGCGAAGACCGGAGAACGCGTCTGGCATTTTCAGACAGTGCATCACCCAATCTGGGATTACGACCTCCCGGCTCCGCCTGTACTAATCGATATCACTGTCGGCGACGTGGAAATTCCCGCCGTTGCACAGGTTACGAAGCACGGCTTCACGTTTGTGTTTGATCGTCGTACGGGTGAACCTGTCTGGCCGATCGTCGAAACACCGGTTCCTGCCAGCAATGTGCCCGATGAGATTTCGGCACCGACACAACCGGTTCCGTCATTGCCGGAACCGTTCATGCCAAACGGCGTAAGCATAGACCGTCTTAACAACCTGACACCCGAAATTTTCGCAGAAGCCAAGAGAATAGTCGCCGAATTCAAGCTCGGTCCGGTGTTCACGCCGGCGACGGTGCACACGGAGTCGAACAAGGGCACCCTGTTTTCGCCCTCGAGTGCCGGCGGTGCAAACTGGCAGGGCGCAGTGGCGGATCCTGAATCGGGAATCCTGTATGTCTCATCAGCCGCGACCATCGGTGTGCTGGCACTGACCAACGATCCGGACAGATCGAACATGCAATATGTGCAGCGCAGCCAACGGCTGGCGAAACCATTCGGGCTACCGCTGTTGCGGCCGCCCTGGGGACGAATAACAGCCATCGATCTGAATATTGGCAAGGTGTTGTGGACGATCGCGAACGGCGATACTCCGGCATCGATAAGCAATCACGAAAAGCTCGCAGGGATTGACCTGCCACGAACCGGCCATCAGGAGCGTGCCGGCCTGCTGGTGACGAAGTCATTGTTATTTGCCGGTGAAGGTGCCGGCTTGTTTGGAGTATGGGGTGGTGGCAGCAAGTTCCGTGCGCATGACAAGCGCACCGGCGAGGTGTTCGCAGAGTTGGATCTTGGCGTAAATCAGAGCGGCGTCCCCATGACGTATGCGATCAACGGCAAACAGTACATCGTCGTCGCTGTAGGTGCGCCCAATCATGCGGGAGAACTGGTCGGGCTCACTCTCGCCGGCGAATAGCCAGGCCGCGTTCAAAGATGAGGTCTTGCATTGCTATTACATGCCGCCCGCATGTAATATGTTGTGATATATTAGTAAGAATAAAACAATGAAGAAACTCTACATCAAAACACTCCTGACTGTCGCAATCACGATATTGACAGTGCTTCCCGCTGCAGCACAGTCCGATTGGCCGCAGCGGCCGGTGACAATCATAGTGCCCTCGGGTGCCGGTGGCGGTACGGATCAGACTGCCAGGATGCTGGCCATGCGCCTGAAAGAAAAGTTCGGTCAGCCGTTTAACATCGTTAACCAGGGTCAGGGTAGTGGCGTCGTCGGCATTAGTTCAATTCGGGGCGCGAAACCCGATGGCTACCGGTTGGGCGTTATTTACAATTTTGCTCACTATCTGCCAATGGGGCAGGCAGATTTTTCGGTCAGTGATTTCACTGCGATCGCGCAATACAACTTTGACCCGGCCGGCTTTCATGTTCGCAGCGATAGCGGCTGGACGACACTACCGGAGGCGCTTGACGCCATAAAACAGAATCCAGCGGCATACTCCATCGGGTGCGGTGGCGGTTGCGGGGGTTCCTGGCCGGTTGCGGTGGTGACCCTGTTCAAGAAATGGGGGGTTGAGCTTGAGCACCTAAAAATGATCCCCGGCAAGGGAGCGGCGGCGGCGCTACAGGATCTGGCTGCGGGTGGCATGGATGTGGTGCCAAGCTCTGTTCCCGAAGCGGGCCCGCTGCTTGCTAGCGGCAGAATCAAAGCCCTTGCCGTCTTCGGCGAGGAGCGGCTCATGGCGTTCCCCAATATCCCGACGCTGTGCGAAGCGGCGGGAATCAACCTGTCACTGGGTGCCTGGCGTGGGCTCGTGGGGCCGGCGGGTCTTCCGGATGACATCAGCAAGGCGCTTGAAGAGGCAATGACTGAGATTGTCTCATCCGAAGATTGGCGTGCTGAGATGGTGGAGAGGGGATTCGGCGTGCAGTGGCGATCTGCGACCGACTTCAATGCTTATATGTTGGAGCAGCAGATCGAAGTACGCGCAATCCTTGAAGATTTCGGAATCTGAGTTGCGCCCGAATTACGACAGGGTCATGTTGCCAGGCCATATGATACGCCTGGGGGTGCTTCATTCGTCCGTTGACGGGCGCAGGAGGGTGGCGTGAAATTCGATGATGCGATCAATGGTGTCATCGCCATCGTTTTCGGTTGTTCGATGATTGTCTTGTCGCAAAATTTGCCGGAGGTACGCCACATCGACTTTGGGCCGGGACTTTTTCCAACTCTGGTTGGCTGCGGCCTGGTGGCTGCCGGAGGCTTTCTGCTAGGCCGGCGACTTTTCGCCGCACACGGCAAGGTAATTGGCTGGGCCAGTTTTGGCAGCGGTGACAGGGAAACGCCATCGGGTGGAGTCGGTTCCATGGCGTTGCAGATTGCGGTAATCGTCTTCTACATTTTGACCATCGAACGGCTTGGGTTTCTGCTTACGATGCCGATTGTGTTGTTTTGTCTGCTTGCGTGGTTTGACCGTCGAATCGCCCGGGCAGCAATCTACGCCATCGCCGGTACCGCGGTCCTCCACAGTTTTTTCTATCAACTCATGTCAGTGCCGCTGCCGTGGGGTCTGCTGGAACCGTATGCGAGGGCCCTGACTTGGTAGTCCTGGACGCATTCTTGACGCTTCTGACACCGACTACTCTGCTGGTTATGGTGGCCGCCGCGATTTACGGCCTGACGGTGGGTGCAATCCCAGGCTTCACGGCGTCTATGGCGATGGCCTTGGTTGTTCCAGTGACGTATTTTCTTGATCCGGTCCCGGCGCTCGCTGGCGTAGTTACGCTTGCGGCAATGGCAATTTTCGCCGGCGACATACCGGGTGCCTTGCTACGAATTCCGGGAACGCCAGCGTCGGCAGCTTACGTGGACGAAGCGTATCTCATGACGCGGCGAGGAGAGTCAGAACTAGCCCTTGGGACGGGCCTGGTCTGTTCAGCCATTGGCGGTATATTTGGCGCGCTTGTGCTGATTAGCGCAGCACCGTTCCTGGCGGAGATCGCACTACAGTTCACCAGCTTTGAGTACTTCTGGCTGGCTTGCCTTGGGTTGACAGCTGCTGTTGTCGTATCGTCGGGCCACCCTGCGAAGGGTGCGATCTCCCTCTTCGTGGGTCTCGCGATCGCGATGGTGGGTCTCGATCCGGTTGCGGGGCTGCCGAGATTCACTTTTGGCAATTCTGAATTGATGGGTGGACTGGGGTTCATTCCCGTGTTGATCGGCCTGTTCGCTGTGTCACAAATCCTCCGGTTTGCCTTGTCGCCGGATGCTGATCGTGACGCACAGGAATTGGTCGACAAAGCGCCTCGTAAGAGACTCTTAGGTGGCGTTTTGGCGGAAATCAAACGCCTCAAATGGCCGATTGCGCGAGGCTGTGGTATCGGTACTGTGGTCGGCGCAATTCCCGGTGCGGGTGCCGACATCGCCGCGTATATCTCCTACGCAAGCGCCAAGACGATGTCAAAACAGCGCGAGGTCTTTGGTACAGGATCTCTTGACGGAATTGCACCTGCGACGGCAGCAAACAATGCCTCTGTTGGTGGCGCTCTGGTGCCGGCGACGGTATTTGGCATTCCGGGTGACAGTCTAACGGCGATCATCATCGGCATCCTGTATATGAAGGGACTGAATCCAGGACCGATGGTTTTTGTACTGCAGTCCGAGTTAATTTATGCGGTATTTTTGGCTTATCTAGTTGCCAATATTATGATAATTCCCCTGGGGTTCCTGGCGATTCGTTTCTTTCGCCAAATTTTATCGGTGCCGCGCACAATTCTGATGCCCCTGGTTCTCGCCGCTTGTATCGTCGGATCATTTGCAGTAGAAAACACGACCTTTGCAGTGACGACAATGCTGTTTATGGGTGTGGTCGGTTTCTATATGGAAGAAAACAATATTTCCCTGGCGCCCGCTATCTTAGGGGTCGTTCTTGGCCCGCTTATGGAAGAAATGTTCCTGACATCGCTGATCAAGTCGAGTGGTGATCTTTGGGCGTTTTTTGATCGTCCAGTCGCTAACGTCCTGGGTGTTGTCGTTATCATAATATGGTCGTTGCCGCTGTTGCTGGCCGCTAAACGACTGTTAGTTCGCCAGTGGAGCAACTAATGAAAAAAAACCGAGTATCCGGGAATGAAGATGCACTTCTCAGCCTTACGGACGAGGCGTACCGCCTGATTGAAGAGATGGTTGTGACGCTCAAACTGGCACCCGGTTCCGTAGTTACGGAACAGGGGCTGTGCAAGGACCTGAATATTGGCAGGACACCGGTCCGCGAGGCATTGGTGCGCTTGAAGCAAGACGGCCTGGTTGCTGTCATTCCGCGCCGCGGCATTCTGGTGCGGCCAATTGAAACAACGGAATCGTTGATGACACTCGAGGTACGACACCTGGTTGAAACCCTGATCGTCGAACGGGCGGCACGACTGAGCAACGACGTTGATCGACATAGATTCTTACACCTGGCCGACAAAATGGAGAAGGCGGCTAAGGAAAAGGCCTTTGTCAGATTCATGCGCCTCGATCACGCGTTTAACACGTTAGTAGCTGAATGTGCCCAGCATCCTGTTGCCCAGAATGTTATCGGACCGTTGCACGCGGTCTCCCGCAGACTTGGGTTTTACCACGCACAGTGGGACGCTGGCAGCATCGAAGAGACCGGACATGCACACGCCAATATCATGCGCGCCATTGCTGCAGGCGATGAAGACACGGCACGAAAAGAACTGCAATTGCTACTGGAACTTTCACGAAAAATCGCACTAAGCGTAGAGGAAGAACTGCTGGAGGATACTGCGTACCAGGATTCTATCGGAGGCCGCAAGGCATGAAAGTAGTGCTCTACGGCAGTCCCGTCATATCGTTTGATGAAGACTTGCGGGAACGCTTGCCGACGGAATTCGAGATTTCAGGTGTGGACTATGATTCGACTGAGCGCGAACTCACCGCAGCCTTTGTGGGCGCCGAGGCCGTTATTGCTGTGCGCTATGATGAAAGCATACCTGCCGTACCATCACTTCGGCTCGTGCAGGTTCCCGGTGTCGGTTGCGATGAAATCGATATTTCCCTTTTGCCAACAGACGCCACGCTCTGCAATGTCCACGGTCATGGTGATGGCGTGGCGGAATATGTTGTTCTCGGTATGTTGCAGTGGTGTCATCGCTTCTTCGAGGCAGATGCCAGCTTTCGAACCGGTAGCTGGGAGCGTAGCAGCCGTCTCCAGGCGGACCCGCATCGTGAATTGTCGGGTTGCGTCGTGGGAATCGTTGGTTACGGTTTGATCGGACGGGCTGTTGCTACACATTTGCAGGGATTCGGTGTAACCACCCTGATTTGCAACCGTAGCAAACCGGCGACGGATGGACTGCACGCTCGGTCATTCGGTCTGGGTGACCTTCGGGAAATGGCGGAGCAATGTGATTTCCTTGTTGTTTCGATTCCGTTGACCGAAGCGACGAGAGACCTTCTCAACAAAGAAGTACTGGATTCGATGAAGTCCAACGCCGTATTGATCAACGTCTCACGCGGACCGATTGTAAATGAGACGGCGCTTTTTGACGCGCTCCGCGACGGGAACGTCGGCGGTGCGATACTTGATGTCTGGTACAACTATCCTAGCAGTGCCGACGATCGCTTTGCTAAGCCTTCCAAGCATGATTTTGCATCTCTATCGAATGTCTGCATGACACCCCACATCTCCGGGTGGACTGAGGGCACGGTGGAGCGTCGCTGGACCACAATCGCCGACAATCTAATGCGGCTCGCGAAAGGCGAGCCGCTCTTGAACATTGTAAATCGTGAGGCGAGCACGCCATGAAAATCACCGATCTGAAGACATTCCTCGTGGCCCCACGATGGCTGTTCCTGAAGATTGAAACGAGCGAGGGTATCAGTGGCTGGGGCGAGCCGGTCCTGGAGGGGCATGCTGAAACGCTGGCCGCAAAGATTGCCGAGTTCAAGGATTTTCTGATCGGTCGCGACCCGTTACTGATCGAGGATACCTGGCAAATGCTCTACCGCAACGGATGTTATCGGGGTGGGCCGGTTCTGATGAGCGCGATCTCAGGAATCGACGTAGCGCTCTGGGACATCAAGGGAAAATTCCACGATGCACCTGTTCATGCGCTTCTAGGTGGAAAGGTTCGTGACAAGATTCGAAGTTATTGCTGGATCGGTGGTGACAGGCCATCGAACCTTGTGGCAGATGCAAAAGAGCTGCAAGCAAAGGGCTTCGATGCCGTCAAGTTCAATGTTTGCGCCGAGATGCAGATCATCGATACCTGTAAGAAGGTTGATGCGATCGTTGCGCAGTTATCCGAACTTCGCGAGGCGGTGGGCAGTGACATGGATCTGGCATTTGATTTTCACGGACGTGTGCATGCGCCGATGGCCCGGATTCTCCTGAAAGAGCTTGAGCATGTTCGGCCGATGTTTGTCGAAGATGCGGTTGATTCGGCACACCTGGACACACTGGCGGACCTTGCCCGCAGTACATCTATTCCTCTGGCGATTGGTGAGCGGCTGCATTCCAGGTACGAGTTCAAACGTGTATTCGAGACCCATGCGGCCAGCGTCGTCAACCCCGATACATTGCATGTTGGTGGTATATCCGAGACGGTTCGAATTGGCCGTTGGGCCGAAGCCTATGATGTTGCGTTGGCGCCGCATTGCCCATTGGGTCCCATCGCACTGGCGGCCTGTTTGCAGGTTGACGCTGTTTGCCACAACGCGTTCCTGCAGGAACAGAGCCTCGGGATTCACTACAACCAGGGCAATGATTTGCTGGACTATGTTGTTCCAGGTGCTGGTTTCGAGCTGACCGACGGATCGTTGATGATTCCCGATCGGCCCGGCCTGGGTATCGAAATTAATGAGGAGTTTGTGCTTGAGCAGTCGCTAAAAGGTCACCGCTGGCGTGCGCCGGTGTGGCGTCATTCTGACGGCTCGATATCTGAGTGGTAATCCGGTGTCTGCCACGGCTGCATTGATTGGTGTTGACTGGGGAACCAGTTCGTTCCGCGCCTATTTGTTCGCTGACAACGGTGAGCTGCTGGATCGCATCATTCGTCCCGCCGGGATTCTGACGGTAGACAACGGTGATTTTGCGGCTGTCTTGCGTACGACCTGTGGTGCTTGGATTGCAGATCGTCCGGACTTGCCAATATTGATGTGCGGCATGATCGGAAGTCGGCAGGGCTGGCTTGAGGTGCCGTATATTGGTGGAGATGCCGGTGTCACCGAGCTTGCTGCTGCTGCTACCGTGATAAAGGGCGAATCGAGCCGGATCCAGATCGTGCCCGGCTTACAGGCGCGCTCCTTCGATGGCGGGCCTGATGTCATGCGCGGCGAGGAAACGATACTGGCTGGCGCTATTGCCTCCGGAGCACCGCAGACTGGCCTGTATTGCCTGCCTGGGACTCACTCGAAATGGGTTTCGGTGCTGGATGGCCGCATAGATTCGTTTTCGACCTACCTCACCGGGGAGCTGTTCGCGATGCTCAGGGAGAGGTCGATTCTCACCACCCCGATTGCCGAGGGGCCGACCGGGCCGGGGGCGCTCCGGGAGCAGTCGTTTCAGCAGGGTCTGGCATTGGCATCCGGCGGTACGAATTTGCTACATCACCTGTTTTCGATACGGGCGCAGTTTCTAACCGACGGTGCCGAGGTGTGTGTCGTTGAAGAAATGCTGTCGGGCTTGCTGATTGGCACAGAACTGATGTCGGTATCGAGACAACTGCAGCAACACTCCGGCGTAATCACATTGCTTTCGTCCGGGATGATCTCGGATCGATATCGCAATGCTCTCGTGTCATTGCGGTATGTCCCCGAAGTTTATGAAGCGGAGGCAGCGTGTATGAACGGGCTTTGTTCGATTGCAGCAGAATTGGGTTTGATCTCTTCGGCCCCGGGGGATGCCGGGGAGTATCTTCGGGACACGACCACATGAGCCGTCCCCTGATTGCGATTCTGCGAGGTATCACGCCGGCCGAAGCCGTGCCCGTCGCTCACGCTTTGGTCGGTGTGGGTATTGACCGAATAGAGGTGCCGCTCAATTCTCCTGAGGCCATTAACAGCATTTCGGCGATAGTAGAAAGCGTTGCACGAGAGGCACAGGTGGGGGCAGGGACGGTAATCACATCCGACGAGGTTATGCAGGTACATCGTGCAGGTGGTCAGTTCATTGTCTCACCGAATACTGACGTTGACGTTATTCGTGCGACCAAAGCAGTACGGATGCAGAGTATTCCAGGTGTTTTGACGCCGAGCGAATGCTTTGCAGCAATTGCCGCTGGCGCAGATGCGCTCAAGTTTTTCCCAGCGTCGCTTCTCGGAGCAGACGGACTGAAGGCCATTCATGCGGTGTTGCCACAAGGCACGCCGAAATTCGTGGTCGGCGGCGTGGATGCGGCAAATCTCCGCCAGTGGATGTTAGCCGGTGCTGATGGCTTTGGTCTGGGTACATCCATCTACACGCCGGGTAGCAGCTTGTCTGACACTGTCATCAAGGCGGGTGAAATTGTCGCTGCCTATGACAGTGCTTGCGTCGATAACGAGAGTTGATTGATGCAGATTGAATGTTTGCCCAAGTGAATATAGCGTGATATATTACAACATATAACGATGTCATTACGCGGAGTAATGGCTAAAACGCGGGGAGTGATTGATATGAATTTGCTAAAAACAGGACTGCCGGGTCAAGGTTCGCAAAAAATAAACGGTCTGGGACGGTGGATCTACGGACTGCTGTTTTCATGTGCTGTACTTGTTGGGGCACCAACGCCGGTGATGGCGCAAGACGACGATCAAGGCGATGACGCGCTCATCGAGGAGATCGTGGTGCATGGTATTCGCTACTCCCAGGAGCTGGCGATCGGTGTCAAACGCAACGCTGTCGGCGTCGTCGATGCCATCTCTGCGGATGATATGGGTCGTTTGCCAGATAAGAACGCGGCAGAGTCCGTCGATCGGCTACCTGGCGTTTCAGTCACAACCGATCAGGGCGAAGGCCGCTTCGTCGTTATTCGCGGCGTAAGCTCTGCACTGAATAACCTGACGATCAACGGTGTTTCAGCGGGCTCACCTGAGGCAGATGGCGGTGGCCGCGCGGCGCCGCTGGACGTTGTCGGCGGTGACATGTTGAACGGTATCGAAGTTATTAAAACACCAACACCGGACATGGACGGGCAGGGAATAGGTGGCACCGTCAATGTCAAGACACCGAGCCCATTTGACAAAGAGGCGCGCATGTTCGGCAGCTTCTCATCCAGTATCGGAGATGACGAGTTTAGTGACAACACGCCCTGGTCTGCCAATGGCACGTTCGCGATCAGAAACTCCAGTGACACTGTCGGCCTGCTCGTCAGCGCTACCTATTCCTACCGCGATTACCTCGCACGCGGAATTTTTCAGGATGACTGGCGCGATATCGACGGCGAAAGTAGTGACGGCAGCACAACGACCGACTGGATCCCGGAACGAACCAAGAATAATCACTACGGACTTGAACGCAAGCGCACAGGGTTAAACGCAAATTTGGAATTCCGACCCGACGATTCGAGTAAGTACTACATTCGTGCCTACTACAGCCTGTTTGAGGAGGACGAATTACGTCTGCGATACGAGCACTTTTTCACCAGAGATCCGTTTGCGATCAGCGGACTAACGGGGTCTTCAGTGGGCAATCGCCGCGAACAGGATTTACGGCAAGAGCAAAAAGACAAACAATTCGCCAATTTTTCAGTCGGAGGCGAAAACGTACTCGCTAACGAATGGGCGGTTGACTACGGTGCACAATTCAATGCAAATGAGCAGCAAGAACCCAACAGAAAGTGGGAGTTTCGAGGCAACGGTTACGAAGATTCCTGGTCCATCGATGGCCGCGGTATAGCGACGATTACATCTACCGGACAGGACCCACTGGATCCGAGTCTGCTCCGATTTCTGCGACTGCGAGCTCAGGACAACGAAACAACGGAAGACTCTGCGATCGCATTCGTCAATTTCCAAAAAGACATTGAATTTGGTAGTAAACCCGGTTTCCTGAAATTCGGAGTCAAGTACGCAGGAACGGATCGTGATAACGATGAGAGTCAGGTTCGCCATAATCTGGGAAATACGGACTGGTTTATGTCCGATTTTGGTCAGGCCGGACCTGCATTTTTCAATGAGGTCGACGGGTATCAAATGCCTAACCTGGGATTCAACTGGGGTGCCGCGAATGACTTTTTCGACAACAATGTCAATAACACGGACTTTTTTGAGCCGGATGTAGAGGATACTTTTGTTAACGATTTTGATTCGGATTACCAGATTGACGAGACAATAATTGCCGGTTACGTAATGGCGAGTCTGGATCTGAGCGATACAGCGAACGTAACGTTCGGCGTCAGAGTGGAGCAGACGGACGTTGATTCCACTGGCTTCAGGTTTGATGAAGACAACCTCACGGCTGTGCTAATGAAGGCAACCGGAGACTACACGAACGTCCTGCCATCGGTGGTTTTTCGCTGGAATGCGACCGATCAGCTTGTTGTGCGCGCCGCGTGGACCAATGCAATCGGTCGACCCGGGTTCAATCAGATCGCCAACACGTCCGAGTTTTTCTCAGAAGACATCCTGGGCGAACTATTCGGCTCGATAAGCGTCGGGAATCCAGGCCTGGATCCGCACGAATCCATGAATCTCGATCTTTCCGTGGAGTACTACACAGAAAGCGGAGGATTGCTGTCCGGTGCCGTGTTCTACAAGGACATAGACAACTTCATATTCGGCTTTAGTAATCAGTGCGACACCATCAGCGGTGGAGACCTGTCCTGCGAATTTGAAGGAATTTCATACGATGTGTTTACGTTCTCGTCTGTTGAGAATGCTGAAAGCGCATCGATCACGGGCTTTGAAGTGAACTATCAGCAACCGCTCACGTTCCTGCCAGGACTGTGGAGTGGACTTGGTATCGGCTTGTCGGGGACCATTATCAATTCCGATATGCAGATTCGAGGACGGGATTTTGAGCAGTCCCTGTTGGAGCAACCGGACTGGATCACCAGCTTCATGGTTTACTACCAGACGGAACGTTTCGAAGCGACGTTAGCGATCGACGATTCTGACCGGTATCTGGATGAGGTTAATGGCGATGACGGCACAGAAGACATGTTCAAGGATGGCTACGGCCGACTGGACTTCAAAGCCAGTTATGACTTCTCCGATCGATACACGGTGTTCGTGGAGTGGCAAAACATTAATGACGAACCGTTGATCGAATTCCAGAGCGATGTCCGGAATCGGAATACCCAGATCGAAACCTATGGTCAGACGTATACGGTTGGACTGAGCGCGAGATTTTGACTGATAGTTACAATCAGCCCCTCGAAAAGGGAGTCTTTAAGACTCCCTTTTTTCTAGCCGGTCCTGTGTGGGTGATGGCTGTGCCGATTTCGCTGATTCTGGTAGCTACCTTGTTCGCCGGTGCAAGTTGTGCTGCCGATGTACCGGTTTATCGTGCAGAGCTGATGCAGGTATTCGATGCTCCCATTGCAAGGCAAGGCGTTGCAGTTGACGGCCAGTTTTTCTATGTCGTCACTAATAATGCTATCAACAAGCGAGCCAAGGTGAGCGGTGATCTTGTCTCTGAGTGGCCAGGTGAGCAATCCGAAGGTGAAAACAATCCGCTCATTCATATGGACAGTCTGGTCGTACACGAAGGCAGGTTGTACGCGTCCCACTCGAACTACCCCAAGTCGCCGATGACAAGTTCGATCGAGATTTGGGATGCTGAAACGATGCGCCACGTCGCGAGCCACAGCCTCGGAGTCAATCGCGGGTCTCTGACATGGCTGGATAGATACGACGGTTCCTGGTGGGGTGCGTTTGCAAACTACGACAAAGTCCAGACTGGGCAAACGAATGCATACGGCCTTACGGACAATACGCAAGTCGTACGATTTGACGAAGACTTTGTTGTAGTTGAATCATGGGTTTTGCCGCAGAATATACTGGATCGCATTCGTCCGATGAGTAACTCCGGCGGCTCATGGGGGCCTGATGGATATCTTTATCTGACCGGACATGACCACGGTGAAATATACATCATGCAGTTGCCAAGGGCCGGGTCGGTCCTCAACCAGGTTGCAACGGTCGAGGTCCCGGTCATGGAAGGCCAGGGCATCGCCTGGGATCGGTCCGGTTCAGGGCGATACCTGTGGGGAATCAACAAACAGAAAAGAAAAGTTGCGCACCTGAAGATGCCCGAGATTACGGGCGCCGGGGTTCCACAATTGCCACAGTCTGTGCAGTAACCGGCGAACACAATGAAAAACATTGTGAAGTGGTTCGCCACCGGACCGGATGCTCCACCAATCAGCGACCCGGAGCAGGTACGCAATATCTTCGAGAAGCGCCGCTGGCGCGTATTCATCTGGCTCATTATCGGTTATGGGTTTTTCTACACCTGCCGACTGAGCTTGTCGGTTGCGAAAAAGCCCATGCTCGACGAGGGTGTCCTGTCTGTCGAACAGATGGGCATCATCGGTGCGGTGCTGTTGTATGTTTACGCTTTCGGCAAATTCTTCAATGGTTTTCTCGCAGATCGGGCAAATATCCGCCGTTTCATGTCGGTTGCATTGTTTCTTTCAGCTACGGCTAATCTGGCATTTGGTTCAGTCAGTAACTTCTACCTGTTTGCCGGTTTGTGGGCGCTCAATGGCTGGTTCCAATCGATAGGATCGGCGCCGAGTGTCGTTTCTATTTGCCAGTGGTTCAGTAACCGCGAAAGAGGGACGCGGTACGGAATCTGGGCCGGTGCCCACAACATCGGTGAAGGCCTTACATTTGTCGGCACGGCGTTGATCGTTAATGCGTTCGGTTGGCGCTGGGGTTTCGGGGCACCCGGAATCGCCTGTGTCGTCATCGCTATTATCATGTACATCAATTTGTCGGACAGACCCCAGACTTATGGCTTGCCAAGCGTTGCAGAGTATAAGAAGGACGACTCCGCAGGACAGCCAAGTTCCAAGTCAGTGCGGGCACAGCAATTGATGGTGCTGAAAAGTCCGATCGTTTGGGTGCTCGGACTGAGCAGCGCCTGTATGTACATGACCCGATATGCAGTGAATAGCTGGGCAATCTTTTACTTGCAGGAAGGCAAGGGATACGAACTGGTGGCAGCAGCATCTGCTATGTCGGCGTACCCGATTTTTGGTCTGGCCGGGGCTGTTTTTTCAGGTGTTCTGTCTGACCGCTTTTTCGGTTCGCGTCGAAATATGCCAACGCTGTTGTATGGCCTCCTGCTAATAGGTTCTCTGTGCCTGTTCTACTACTCTCCACCGGGTATGTTGATCGTCGATACGATCGCGCTCGGCTTGTTTGGCTTTGCTGTCGGTGGTCTGGTCGTCTTCCTCGCCGGCCTGATCGCTGTTGATTTGATGCCCATAGGTGCGGCGGGTGCGGTCAAGGGTGTCATTGGGCTGTTCTCCTATCTGGGAGCCGCAAGCCAGGACTGGATCAGTGGCATGCTGATTGAACAAACGAAAACCGTTGTAGACGGGGTCGCCACCTATCAATTTGATCAGGCCTTTTACTTCTGGATTGGTGCATCGATAGCCTCTTTATTACTAGCCCTGACGGTGTGGAACAAAAAGCCGACGGAGTGATCGCACAAATGAAGAAACGAACGGTTCTTTTCTTCGTGCTGATGCTAATCAGCCGGCTCCTTTTCGCCCAATCGTATTCCGATCTGGAGCACAACTTCGCCCAACCGCCCAACTCGGCCCGCCCGTGGGTCCTGGGCTTCGCGCTCAACGGCAACCATAACCGCAAAGGCATCACCGCAGACCTGGAAGCGATGGCGCGAGTCGGCATCGGTGGCGTTCTTTTCATGGAAACCGACCAGGGTGTGCCAAAAGGCCCGGTGTCCTTCTCCGGACCCGAGTGGCGCGAGATGTTCCAGCACCTCGTGTCCGAAGCCAGCCGGCTGGGTCTCGAGGTGAGTATGCACAACGCAGCCGGTTGGACCGGTAGTGGCGGTCCGTGGATTACTCCGGAGCTTTCCATGCAACGGGTTGTCTGGACGGAGACGCAAGTTGCCGGGCCGCAGCGGCTCGATGCTGCTCTTCCGAAGCCGCAGGCGAGCAAGGATTTCTATCGGGATATTGCAGTATTCGCCTATCCCACTCCGTCGGTCAACTACGTCATTCCGCGCGTAGATGGCAAAGCGGGCGGGGCAACAACGCGAATCGAGATTTCACCACGGGCCAGTTTCCCCACTCTCCCGGAGGGAGCGACAGTGCGTCGTGACGCTATAGTGGATCTCGAGTCAAAATTTGACCGGGATGGTCGTATCGCGTGGGACGTGCCGGAGGGCCAATGGACATTGCTGCGCATGGGCTATACCACAACCGGCCAGGAAAATTATCCCGCACCGTTACCTGGCCGGGGACTGGAGTCGGACAAACTCAGCAAAGAAGCGACTGAAATACACTTTGACGCGCTGCTGGACAAGCTTATCAGCGACAATCAGGCGCTCGTCGGCGAGGGGCGCACACTGGTGGCGGCCCATGTTGACAGTTGGGAAGTGGGTGCGCAGAACTGGACGCCAAAGTTTCGCGAGGAGTTCCAGCGCCTGAGGGGCTATGACCCGCTGCCGTTGCTGCCGGTTATGAGCGGGCGCGTCATTGACAGTCTGGAAGTCTCGGAACGTTTCCTCTGGGATATACGCCAGACCGTATCCGATTTGCTGGCGGATAATTATACGGGACATCTGAACAGCCTGGCGCGTCGCCACGGGATGCGGCTAACCCATGAAGCTTACGACAAAATGCCAGCCATGGATCTGGTGGTTGCCGGGCGCGTCGATGAGCCGATGGGCGAATTCTGGACACTGGAAAAATTCCGCAAGGGCTTCAGCGTCTTCGAGATGGCATCGGCGGCGCACGTCTATGGTAAAGCGATCGTCGGGGCAGAAGCGTTCACGGCCAATCGAAACGAGAAATGGCAGTACCATCCGGGCAACATCAAGGACATTGGCGATTGGGCATTCACCGAAGGCGTCAATCGGTTTGTCATCCATCGATACGCCTTCCAGCCGTGGACGGATCCCGGTCGCGCACCCGGTATGGGGATGGGCTCATGGGGTTTGCACTACGAGCGCACGCAAACATGGTGGGAGCAATCGCGCGGCTGGCACGAATATCTCGCACGTAGCCAGTACCTTCTGCAACAAGGATTGTTCGTCGCGGATCTCTGTTTCCTGGTCCCGGAAAGTTCACCGCAGCGGTCCCACTCACCGGTAAAAGCCGGCAACCTCTTGCCGGGAGGCCACTTGCGGCCCGGCTATAATTTCGATGTCTGTCCGCCTGAAGTGGTACTCACCCGCATGACGGTGAAGAACGGCCACCTCGTGTTGCCCGATGGCATGCGCTATCGCATGCTGGTGTTGCCCTCGGCCAATACGATGACGCCGCAGCTATTAGAAAAGATTCGCGACCTCATTCGGGCCGGGGCCACTGTCCTCGGTTTGCCGCCACTCAAGTCACCGAGCCTTGCGGGTTATCCGCAGAGCGACGAAGACATAGCGGCGCTTGCTAGCGAAGTGTGGGGAGAGGGCGAAGTGCCCACCGAATTCACCGAGCGTACTTTTGGTAAGGGTCGGGTAATCTGGGGTAGCGATCTGCGACAACCGGATCCGATCTATGAGCCGACGACGTCTTTCGGTTTGGCACAGTGGATCTGGTATATGGAAGGCAGCCCGAGTGTTTCCGCATCGCCAGGAAAGCGCTATTTTCGCCGGCATATGAATGTCGACAGCAACAGCCCGATCGCCTCGGCGCAGATGGCGATCGCCGGTGACGATGCTTTTGAGTTATGGATCAATAATCGACGTGTCGGCGGTGGCAGCAGCCGCACATTGAGAGTTGCGGAGTGGCTTCAACCCGGCGACAACCTGATCGCAATCGTCATCGACAACCAGTCCGACACGCCAAGTCCCGCCGGGCTGGTAGCCGCGTTGTCGATTCGATATGACGATGGTCGCAGACAGGAATTACGAACCGACAGCAGCTGGGAGGCCTCTGATCTCAGGCCGATGAACTGGCCTGCTGAGGCCAATGAAACACGGTACTGGAGTCCCGCTCTCGTACTCGGACCGATGGGTATGGAGCCATGGGGCAAGATAGACGAAGAGGCCGAAGCGGCCGACATGATTCCAGATATCGACCTGGCCATCGGTGTGCTGGAGAAGATGGGCGTGCCACCGGATTTTAGTGCCACGACCCCCCTGCGGCATATTCACAAGCGTATTGGCAATACTGATGTTTACTTCCTGGCCAATCCGGAGCCGCACGAGGTAGAAGCGCTAGGCAGGTTCCGCGTCACAGGCAAGCATCCGGAGTTCTGGTGGCCCGATTCCGGCCGAATCGAGCCGGTGAGTGTGTTTGAGTCCAATGAGAAAGGCACGAGTATACCGTTGCGGCTGGATGCGCACGGTTCGGTTTTTGTAGTGTTTCGCGAGGGAGCTGCAACACCGAAAGTGACTGCCGGTGGGAAGAACTGGCTGGACTTCGAAACTGTCCAGGAAATAAGCGGTCCTTGGGAACTGAGTTTCCCGCCAGGCTGGGGAGCGCCACAACAGGTAAACCTCGAAGAGCTCATATCCTGGAACAAACACGAAGATCCCGGTGTGAAATATTTTTCCGGGACTGCTGCGTACAACAAGAAGTTCGTATGGAACGCTAATTCACAAGCCTCGAGAGTTTTTCTCGACCTCGGCAAGGTGCAAATCATGGCGCAAGTCACACTCAATGGCCATGACCTTGGTACCCTTTGGAAACCACCTTTTCGGGTGGAGGTGACTGACGCGCTCAAGCCCGGCGATAACACACTTGAAATCAGAGTGGTCAATCTCTGGATCAATCGGTTGATCGGCGATGAGCAACTACCTGAAGATAGCGTGCGCAAGCTCGATGGCACTCTTGAGGAATGGCCAGAGTGGCTGAACGAAGGCAAGCGCAGCCCGGCGGGCCGCTTCACGTTTACCAGTCATCGCTTATGGAAAAAGGACGACCCTCTGGTCGAGTCTGGCCTGATCGGCCCGGTATTGTTGCGCTCTGTCGTATCAGACTGACATCCAGTGTGAGGAAAGTTATGAAGTATCTCTTGCTTGTTATGCAATCGGTTGTTCTTGTTCTTGTTCTCGTAACGCCATCCGAATTGGTAGCCCAGGATACAAGCTATCTCGATCCTCCCCAAATCGTTTCGAACCCGGCGTCACTATCGGCCTATGCGGCAACGAACAGACAGTTTACCGGTATCCCAAGCCTGGCGATTAGCCAAACCGGCAGGATGTGGGCTACCTGGTATGCAGGAATAACACCGGAGGAGGATCCAAATAATTATGTCGTCGTTGCGACGAGTGGTGATAACGGCGCGAACTGGGAGGAAGTGCTGGTCATTGATCCCGATGGTTCAGGGCCGGCAAGGTCATATGATCCTGAAGTCTGGATTGACCCTAATGGAATGCTTTGGGTGTTTTGGGCACAGGCAAGCCCCACCGGTAAGACATGGGGTTTAATCACCGAGGGAACACGTGCCGGCGTCTGGGCCATCACAAAGGACAATCCGGACAGTAATGAGGAAGAATGGTCAAAACCGAGACGCCTTATCGACGGTGTCATGATGTGCAAACCGACGGTGTCATCCACGGGCGAGTGGTATTTGCCTGCTTCACTGTGGAAGCTATCGGATGGAAGTGCGCAGATAGTTGTTTCAGGTGATGATGGAAAAACATGGCGTAAGAGGGGGGCTGTTGATGTGCCCGTGGATGTTCGTTCATATGACGAAAATATTATTGTCGAGAAAATGGATAAATCCTTATGGATGTTACTCCGCACTCAGTATGGAATCGGTGAGAGTGTTTCAACTGACAACGGCGTTTCCTGGAGCGTACTCACTCCCTCAAGAATCAAACACCCAAGCGCCCGTTTTTTTATAAGACGACTTAACTCCGGTAACTTGCTGCTTGTAAAGCACGGGGTCATTGAAGAGCAGACCGATCGTTCCCAATTGATGGCTTTTGTATCAGAAGATGACGGCGAATCCTGGTCAAAGGGATTAATGCTCGACGAGCGAGTGGGCGTGTCGTATCCGGACGGCCAACAAGAAGAAAACGGCACCATAAACATCATTTACGATTACCAGAGAAGGGATGATCAAAACATTCTTATCGCGAGTTTTAGAGAGGAAGATGTCATTTCAGGCAATTCAGAATCAGAAACGGTTATTCTTCGCAGACCAGTGAGCAAGGGTGGCACGCAAGGAATAAAAGATAAGTAGCAGGATGAGCAGCGTGCGGCAACGGAGTTTTGTAGCCTGCGTCGCAGCCCTCTGGCTGGTTGCATCCACTGTGTTGCAAGCAGATGGTGCGATACAAAAGACCTTGCCCCTCCCTGGTGAGGTCTTTGTCGTTGCAGGCCGAACAGCCTTCGTGATTCTTCCGGAAAATTCAGTCGAGAACCACCCGATTCCCTGGGTCTGGTATGCACCAACACTCCAGGGTTTGCCGGGTGATGCGGAGAAATGGATGTTCAGGCGCTTCACCGAGGTCGGGATTGCCATTGCGGGTCTTGACGTCGGCGAATCCTATGGCAGCCCGGATGGGCAGGCTCTGTACACGGCATTCTACGAGTACTTAACCACCAGGCGCGGATTCGCTACAAAGCCCGTGCTGCTGGGGCGTAGTCGCGGTGGTCTGCTTACACTGTCGTGGGCGGCAGAGAACGCCGACAAGGTTGCCGGGTTCGCGGGTATTTATCCGGTTAGTAATCTTGCCAGCTACCCGGGTACGGTGAAGGCGAGCAGTGCTTATAACATGACGGCAGAAGAGCTTGCGACGCACCTGGCCGAGTACAATCCAATCGATAAACTTGCCGCGCTGGCGGAAGCGGACGTTCCACTGTTCGCAATCCACGGTGATGCCGACACGGTGGTCCCGTTGGAGGCTAATTCCGAAGAAATGTACAGACGCTATCTGGCGCTCTCAGGTCGCATGCAACTTATTGTCCCACCAGATCAGGGACACAATATGTGGCAAGGGTTTTTTCAAAGCCGGGAACTGGTGGACTTCGTTTTTAGCCGGCTTGAAAAAAGCGATCAGGAGCTTGCTAACGACAGGTAGTTCCCGACGCCGATGGCTATCGTTGAAGCAACCAACGTACCGATGCCTATCCATACAAGCATTCGAGTGCGTTTACTGGCCCCCATCCATTCACGCAGCAGGAAACCCCAAAGCGTCGAAAAGAGGATGATACTTGCCATGTGCAGGGTCCAGGAGGAGAACCCAAAGCGCCCCATCTGGCTCTCGCCCATCGTGTAGAAGAAAAACTGCAGATACCAAAGGGTTCCGCCCAGCGCCGCCAGAAAATAACTCTTGAGCAAAGAAGTCGATGTACCGGCTGTCTCGGCAGTTGGGCTGAGCTGACCCAGGAATTCTCGAGCTGTGCGATTGCGCCAAATGAGAAAGGAGCACCAGACAAGATTTGTCGTCAGGCCGCCCAGCAAGACGACACACAGTACGGGCAGACCCTGCCAAAGGGGATCGGTACCGGCGGCGATTGTTGCTTCCCGAATCGGTCCACCAGCGTCCAGGCCCCATGCAAAGCAGCCCGACATTACTCCCGAAAAGACAGCGATGAGTAATCCCCGCCTAAGATTAAACTCTGCGACACCGGTTTTTACTGCAGCGGACCCCAGTTCACTTTCCTTGTTGTGGCCGGCGCGAGCTACCACTATTACACCGACAAGCGCAATTGCGATCCCGACGAATGTAATTTGTCCACTGGACTGAGAGGCCAGCGCGATAATCGTGCCGTGATAAATGGGTGGACCCAACGTACCGATCACCGTGGTTATGCCAAGCGCCACCGCCATGCCGAGCGACAGTCCGAGGTAGCGCAAGGTCAGGCCGAACGTTAGTCCGCCAAAGCCCCACATAGCGCCCCAGAACAACGTAACTGCTGGCGTGTTACCGAGCACACTGAGGAGCTCCTCGGTTCGTAGCCACGCGACCAGCCAGGGTACGATTAACCACGAAAACAAGCCACCCGTGATCCAGATGATTTCCCATGACCAACGGCGGACCTGTATGCCGTCAGCGCCTATCCCAGAAGGGCATGACCCGGTGGCAGCTTGTGTGTCACCCACATCGCAAGACGATGTTTGATTTTCGGTAAGGTTTCCTGGCCTTTGGGCAATGGGCTGATCGCCTTGTCGTGAACCAGCAGGCGGTAGGCGTACTGGATTTTGAGATCGTGAGAGTCTGTCGCGTCGAACTCCACCACGCCGCGCTGCACCGCATCGTCGAGCACCATCGCCAGTGCTTCTTTGAGTAATTCTTTTTCGTGTTTGAGTTTCTTCGCCATGGGTATCAAGTGTGTCCCTTAGCTTGACCAAGATCAAATTCAATACACGCCCTGCTCGCGAGAAGTACTCGGTTATTAGCGGAAACCCGTTTATAGTGCAGTCGCATGAAGACCTTCGCAAAATTCCGACTACTTGTGCTGTTGCTCAGCACCCTGGTTGTCCCGGCCGCTTACGCTCAGGACAACCCGGAAAACGCCGTTCCGGAAGCGCTGGACCTGACGTCGCTTGAAACCACCTGGTGGTCTCGATTCGAGAAACCTGGCGATGATATGAATTTGCGGGTCGATGCATTTCTTGCCGATGTCGGCATACAAATTGCGACGCTTGAAACACCGAACCAGGCGACCGGGCAGTCTTTGCTGACGGCCGTTAGCGATAATCTCAGCGCATACATTGCTTTGCTGGAAGGACCGGATCTGACGCCACAGCAGTTAGCTGAGCCCGCTGTCAATTATTCGATCGATGAACTGCTGAGTCTCGCAACCGAGTCGCGGCGTGCGGCGGCCAATGCCGCGTCGGAACAGCTTGAGGTCGAGCGTGAGCAGCGCATCCTGGACGGCGCCAGCAGACGTCGAGACCTGGCGTTCAAAGACTATGTGGGTGCGGCAGCCGGTGATGAGCGACTGCTCGCTGCGCTTGATCTCTTGCAGGCCCGCTCAGCACAAGCCATAGCGGATCGGCGGTTGCAACTGCTGACACAACGCTATGAACAGCTCGAAAGTTTTGCCGAGGCCATGGCTGCACGCGTCGAATTTGCCGCCGAGCGGCTTGCGACCACACCGGAGGAGGCCAGGCTCTTCGATCTGATCGAACAGGGCCGTGAACAAGAGGGCGTAGTCGCCAAAAGTCTGGAGCAGCTTCGTGCCGCGGAGCTGGCGGCTACCGGGCTGGACCTGGAAACGGCACAAGGTCGGTCACAACAACAACTGCAACAGCAGAAGCTGGTTGATTCGGAGGTCTCACTGGCACTGGCCGAGGTCGCGCTGGCTGAAGTGCAGGCGCGACGCTGGTGGACCGAGCTACAGCTGGCAACCTTGCCCGATATGGATGTTTTGCAAGAGCAGGCGCTGGCATGGTCGGAGCTCTTGCGACGGATTGATCAAAGCGCAGCGGCCTGGCAACGGGATACGGAAGATGAATTTCTTGCCGTACAGACGGTTGACCGTGAGGATCTGAACCGCGCGTCGCGTCGCTTGCTGGACCAGCGGCTGGGAACCGCACAGGGCACATTAAACCGAATCGGGAGCTTGAGCGCCGCCGTTGCGGATCTGGAACTGATCAGCCAGGCGGTGGACCTCGCGGTAGAGGAATATTCGGGAGCATTCCGGTCCTGGGTTACCGAAGCGAGCAGAGATCTGAAGGCATTGTCATTACGCGTGGTCGGCCTTGGCGATGTGACCTTGTTCTCCGTCGGACAAACACCGGTTACGGGCGGTGACATCCTCCGAGTCCTGATTATCCTTATTGTCGCATTCCTGCTTTCTCGTGGTATTCGCCATGCAATAGGCCGGGTCAGCGACAGGGAGTCGGCCGGAACGCAAGCATCACTGTACACGGTGGGGCGCCTGACCCATTACACGATCATCATGTTTGCAGTGCTGATTGCTCTGTCGACGATCGGACTCGACTTCGGCAAGCTCGCGTTGATCGCCGGCGCGCTCAGTGTTGGCATCGGTTTTGGCCTGCAGGCTATTGTCAGTAATTTCGTTTCGGGTTTGATCATACTGTTCGAACACTCCTTGCGTGTTGGTGACTACATTGAGCTCGATACTGGCCTCACTGGCACGGTCAAGTCGATCAATGTTCGCAGCACCCTCATCAACACCAACGATAATATCGACATCGTCGTTCCGAATTCCGAATTCGTCACGACGCGCCTCACTAACTGGACGCTGGCTGAGCGAATTCTGCGCGTTCGTATTCCGTTCGGTGTGGCCTATGGCAGTGACAAGGAGCTGGTGCGAAAAGCGGCTCAGGAAGCGGCCGCAGAAGTCTCCTACACGCTGACGAATATGAAGGGACGCGACCCCGAGGTCTGGCTCGTCGATTTTGGTGAAAGCAGCCTCGATTTCCTGTTGCTGGTCTGGGTGAATCGGCAGGGAGCACGACGACCTACCCGGACTCGCGCTGCTTACCTCTGGGAACTCGAAAGCAAGCTGACCGAATACGGAATCGAGATTCCGTTCCCGCAACGCGATCTTAATTTGCGGGGCGGATGGCCGGTCTCGAAACGTGAGCTACAGAAGCCAGAGAAGCTAACCGAAGACGAAGAACAGGACGCGAACGACTAGAGGTCTTGCTGCGCATCGTGTTTAAGGCGCATGACGCGACCGCGACTTACATAGAGTAAGTCACTGATTTTGAGTACCAATGCATCCTCATACTTGTCGAGTCGACCGTCCGCATAGGCAACTTGCCAGAGCAGGGAGACGATTTGTGCTTTTTCGCTTTCATCGAGGTGCTTGTGCAGAAGTTGCGTGAATTCGTACAGGGATACCATGTCATCGGCTTTTTCTCCGGCGGCATTGACGAGTGCTGCGGACTGCTCGGGCGTTAGTGCGAAATGCGACTCGATGAGCTGCAGCATCGAATCGAATTCACTTTCGTCAAATACGCGATCTGCACGTGCGACGTCGATCATCAGCACGGCTGTCGCGAGGCGCAATGCGGTATCGCGATCTGTGCTGTCCGCCTCCGGGGCGTCTTCCACCGAGATCGATTCAACCAGCTGAACGAAAAGTCGTCTGATCATCAAATACCCACAATTTAGTAACGGATGAGAAGCCTATGATTAAGTGCGCATCGATAAGTTTCAAGCATCGTGTAATATCCCCAATCGACCAACAAGCCTGAGAACCTTAATCATCATGCAATACACAGCAATCAAACTCATAAAGCGGCCCGGCCTGCAGATCACACCGGACATTTTTGAAACCGTGACACTTGCAACTCCCGAACTCGAAGATCAGCAAATGCTGCTGAAGCAGACGCACATGTCGCTGGACCCGGCCATGAAGGGCTGGATGTCCGAAGACCGGAATAGCTACATCCCGCCGGTGGAGTTGGGCGAAGTGATGCGCTCAAGTGGCGTTGCCGAAGTGATTGAGTCGAAAAACGAGCAATTTCCCGTCGGCTGCCGCGTTGTGGGCATGATCGGCTGGACCGAGTATGCGGTTAGCACGGGCCAGGGTCTGCAAATCCTGCCGCCGGATGTACCCGCCGAAGCGGTGTTGTGTGTACTGTCATTGCCCGGACTGACGGCTTACCAGGGGTTGATGGAGATCGGTAAGGCGGCCGCAGGCGAGACACTGGTCGTGTCCGGTGCCGCCGGTTCGGTCGGTGCGATGGTTGGGCAGATCGCAAAGGCGGAAGGTTTGCACGTCGTCGGCACGGCGGGCAGCGATGAAAAGTGCCGCTGGCTGGTCGAAGAACTCGGATTCGACAGCGCAATCAATTACAAGTCGGATGATCTCTACAAGCAACTGGCCGAAGCGACACCGGACGGTGTCGATCTGTACTTCGAAAATACCGGTGGTCCGGTACAACACATCGTTTACGGCCGCATGAATGCGCACGGTCGGATCGTCGTTTGCGGCATGATCGCCGACTACAATACTGACAAACCGTCGCCCGGCCCGAACTGGATCAATATGATCAGGCGCCGCCTGACTATTCAGGGTTTTGCGATGCCGGATCATTGGGACAACGTGCCGGCAATGACGGAAAAACTATCGGCTTACCTGATGGGCGGCCAAATCAAATATCGGGCGCATAAACTGGATGGCCTGGAAAGCGCCATTGAGGGTATCAACCTGCTGTTCACGGGCGGCAATACAGGCAAACTGATGGTTGAACTCTGAGTGTGCTGATCGACACAAAGCTTACAAAGAAGCATAAATAACGACATGAGCCTAATGACGAACGATTTGCATGCATGGGGTTGGACGTTTCTTCTGATGTATGTCGGCATAATGATCGGTGCCGGAATCATCGGGATGAAACGTGTCCGGAGCAGCGACGATTTCGCAACTGCCCGGGGAGGCTATGGGCCATGGTTCCTGTCATTTGCCCTTGTTGCAACGACGGCAAGTGGTGCGACGTTCCTGGGAATTCCTGGCATCGCTTATAGTGATGGGTTGGCCGGGCTCTGGTATGCATTCATATACCCGTTCGGCGTTTACACCGGAATCGTCATCTGTGCCAAAATTGTGAGCCGCGCGGGCGACACATTCGGATCGCGTTCGATTCCGGAGTACCTGGGTGACCGTTATCAATCGGATTTCCTGAGAGTCGCTGCGGCGCTCTACTCTCTATTGTTGCTTTTCTATCTGGCGGCACAGCTACTGGCTGGCGGCGTCATGTTTCAGCAGATACTCGGAGTACCTGAACTGCCGGCTCTGGTCATCACATCCGGTATTTTGATTTTGTACATCGCACTTGGCGGTGCGCACGCCGATATCCTTACCGATGGTGTTCAGGGTGCGTTGATGCTCGCGATCACGTTCGTTGTGATCGGCCTGTTCCTGACGGGGTTCGGTGTCGAGGGAGGGGTCGGCGGCGTAGTCAGTCGAATCCGTGAACTCGATCCCGATAACGTGAGGCTGTTCAATCCAAGCAGCATTGTGGTTGGTAGTTGGTGGGCGGTTTTTTCGATCTGGTTCGCCCATATTCCCCTTGGCATGCTGCCGCACATCGGCAACAAGCTTTGGGCGCTGGACAGTCCGGCAAACCGCAGGAAGTTTCTTACTATTACCTTTGTTCTCGGTGTGATTATACCTGCATTGGCCTTCGGTGGATTACTGGCTCGCGCGGTCCTTGGTGATGACCTGCTGGCACCGGGGCAAAACCCCAACAATGCCATTCCCGCACTATTCGTAGCATTGTTGCCGTCGTGGGTCGCGGCGCTCCTGGGTGCCGGTGTTCTCGCTGCGGTAATGTCAACAGCAGATGGTCTCGCGATATCTGCCTCACAAATATTTGCCAACGATATCTATCGTCGTACGCTGGCGAAAAACCGACCGGCAGCCGAGGTCGATCGCGTGTCTCTCGTGATCAGTCGCGTCGCTATCGCCGTAATTCTCATTGTCGCTGTGGCAATGGCCTGGGCTTTGCGTGAAACCAACATCGCCATCATCGTCTGGCTCGGCATTGGCGGGATGACAGCGGCCCTGACCGGACCCCTGGTGTTAGGGGCCATCTGGTCTGGCGTCACAAAGACCGCCGCCATAACCGGCTTTTTCGTCGGTGCAGCCGTTTTCGCTATGGCCTCTTTGCTGGCCACCCTAATCGCAAATGATCTTGCGCATTTCGGCGATTGGGGTGCTCAGCTTCTCAACCCTTTCATACGCGCCACAATCGGGGGGTTTGCGTCCGCAGCCGTTACCATTCTAGTATCCGCCGTTACCAAACCATTACCACGCGACCATATTGCACGAGCGTTCGGCCGTATCTCCGGACCTTAAGCTATCGCGCGAAATGCGATAGTTTTCACGGCAAAACACGGAGTACATTTTTGAACACTCAAGCTACTGACCACACCGATTACTCGCTCGCCGGCCGCAATTACGCGTTAGCGCTTCTGATGATCGTCTATATTTTCAATTTTATTGACCGGCAAATACTCGTGATTCTGCAGGAGTCAATCAAGGTCGAAATGGGGCTGAGCGACACCCAGCTTGGTTTGTTGTCCGGCTTTAGTTTCGCGATTTTCTATGTCACATGCGGTATCCCTATTGCCCGATGGGCGGATGTCGGTAACCGGCGCAATATTGTCGCGTTGTCTCTGACCGTGTGGAGTGGCATGACGGCGCTCAGCGGCCTCGTCGTGAATTACACGCAGCTGCTTCTGGTCAGAATCGGAGTCGGAGTCGGCGAGGCCGGTGCCAGCCCGCCTTCGCATTCGATGATTTCGGACTACTTCCCGTTTGAGCAGCGTGGCACCGCTTTGTCAATCTACTCGATGGGTATTTACATCGGGATACTGATCGGTTTCTTGTCCGGCGGCTGGCTCAATGAGTATTTCGGCTGGCGCCTCGCGTTTTTCGCAGTAGGCCTGCCCGGAATCTTGCTCGCTGCCGTTGTGAGGTTCACATTGCGTGAGCCAGTCCGAGGGATGAACGATGATCCTGACGTGAAAGCGCATGCCCGAGCGGACAGCTTGTTCACCGAAATAAAGCGAATCTGGGCATTCAAGTCCGTACGTTACGCAAGCATGGGCGCTGCTTTCAATGCGTTTGTCGGTTACGGTGTTCTCAATTTCATGCCGTCATTCCTGAGTCGTGTGCATCATCTGGAAAGTGGTGAAATCGGTACTTTTTTGTCGTTTTCCGTAGGCATCGGTGGTGCCGGCGGCGCCTACCTCGGCGGTTACCTTGCCGATCGGCTGGGAAAACGTGACAAGCGATGGTACGTCGGCATTCCTGCGCTGGGTACGCTGCTGTCTGCACCTTTATTCAGTATCGCTGTGCTGGTGCAGAATCTCACGGCTATCTGGTTGTTGTACTTTGCCGCGACCCTGGTACTGTCGACCTATCTGGCTCCACTGATTGCTGCAGCCCATGCGGTGGTCGGACCCAATGCGCGGGCCTCGGCATCTGCTCTCATATATTTCGTGCTCAACATCATCGGCCTTGGCCTGGGCCCGGTTTTCGTTGGGTTGATTAGCGACAATATGCAGCCAGTATTTGGTGACGAGTCGTTGCGCTGGGCACTTCTCATTGCGGCTCAGGCCGCCATCCCAGGGGCAATATTTTGCTGGTTGTCTGCTAGACATCTGCTCGCCGACCTCGGCGCGGCTCGATCCTGATCCAGGCCGCCACAGCAAGACTTCACTGATTTATTCCCAATTCGGCAAGTTCGCACGTCTTAGGTCATATGCAGGTCGACTTTGCCATCGCGGCATTGCCCGATTTGCTTGTCTAACAAATATCCGACGTTAAACGTGCGGGGGGAAATATTGTGAGAAAAATTGCTGAGAAATTTAAGGTACTGCGTGGCATTGCGCTGAGCGCGACGCTGATTCTGGTAGCGACACCGGCCTGGCCGCAAGATGCGGATACTGAAGAGGCCGTGGCCGAAGAAATTGTCGTAACCGGGTCTTACATCAGAGGCAGGGCAAATGACGCGGTTTTGCCGGTACAGGTGATTGATCGGGGGTATATTGACAGGATTGGCGCAAATACAATCGCCGATGTGATCGTTAAGCTGTCGATCAATTCAGGATCAGAAAATCAGGCAGATGCATTTACTCAAAATCAAACTCAAGGTACGGCCAACGTAAACCTGCGAGGACTGGGACTGAGTTCGACGCTGGTACTGGTTAACGGGCGCAGACAAACCATTTCCGGTGCCCTGGCCAATGACGGCAGCGTGTTTGTCGATACGAGCTCTATCCCCGTTGATGCACTCGAACGCGTTGAAATATTGAAAGAGGGTGCTGCCTCCACCTATGGCTCTGACGCAATAGCTGGAGTTGCGAATTTTATTCTTCGTAGAGACTTTGAAGGATTTGAAATCAACAGCGGTTATCAGCGCGTGGAAAACGGTGGCCAAAGAGACATCGACGTTGGATTTGTGTACGGCGCCAGTAGTGGTTCAACCAATTTTCTAATTTCCGGTCATTATTTTGACCGCAGTGACTTGAGTTCGTCGGAACGTCCGTTTATCTCCGACAACGCAACCAGTGGGCTGGGTAAATCGTATTTGCTGCTGGCACCAGCAACGGTCGCCAGCGGTCCCTACGCCGGTACTTATGGCGCTTTCGAAAATGTCGCCATCTCAGATTGCGGCACAGTTGAAGGGGATATCGTTCTTCCTCAGGCATTTGGTACACGCTGCGGTTTCGATTTCGGTCCTCGCTTCAATTTGGTCAACGAGGAAACCAGGGTCCAGGTATACGGCAACCTGACGCACGAGTCTGACAGTGGTATCACCGTGTTTGCCGAGGCTGGGTTCAGCACCAATGATGTCGATGGCAACCCGCAATCCCCGAGTTTTCCAGACCTCACATTTCCGCTGATATCCGGCACTGCACCGGGAAATCCTTTTGGCGTACCGTTTGTTTTTCTCGGACGGCCGCTGGGACCTGAGGCTGAATCGCCGTTTGCACCCCGTGAAAACGATACATTCCGGGGTTCTGTCGAAATTAGCGGTGAATTTGGCAGCGACTGGAGCTGGAATACGGCACTGACTTACAGTGACAATGAATATTTCGAGTCCACACCGGACACGATAGCTTCAAGGTTTCAGGCGGCCGTCAACGGCGTTGGCGGGCCGAACAATAATGAACTGTTTAGCATCTTTGACCGCACAGTAAACAGTCAGTCCGTTATTGATGACTTCACCGCCCGGGCGGAGTCAACCATCAGTGCCGACTTGTTGGTTCTCGATGGAGTTGTAAGCGGTGACCTGTTCGAAATGCCTGCCGGTGACGTTGGTTTCGCAGTAGGATTTCAGGCTCGTTCAGAAGCGTATTCTGTCGCTACGAACGACATCAATACAGTTAATTTCGACACGAATGGCAATCCGATTCCGGTTGACATGATTTTCCTCGGTGGCAAAGCAAGAATCAGCGAAGATCGTGATACGGCTGCCTTGTTCGCCGAAGCCATGTTCCCTCTGTCGGAAAATCTCGAGTTGACGACAGCGGTTCGCTATGAAGAACTGCAAAACTCTAACAGTGTTGATCCAAAGGTCGCGCTTCGCTGGCAGATAGGCGACGCTCTCGCCCTCAGGGGTTCTTTTAGTACTGCGTTCAGGGAACCATCGCTTTCTCAGCAGCATTCAACCACTGTAGCCCTTGCCAATATTCAGGACTTGAATCCTGACGGCACACCGAATGGCGGCGTAATCTTCCGCCGTGTAGCCGCATCGGGTTCTGCGTCTCTCCGCCCTGAAGAGTCAACAAATTACAATTTTGGAGTGATTGTCCAACCAACTGACAGCTTTAATCTGAACCTTGATTATTGGCGCATCAAATACACGGATCTGATTACAATAGAAAACGCACAGGCCAAACTTGCGGCCGACCCGAATGGCCCCGATATTATTCGTGATGCGTTCGGTAATCTTGGCGGCATCAATGTCGACTTCTTCAACTCATCGAAAGTCACCGTCGAGGGACTGGATTTGGAAACGGTTTGGACGATCGACGATGCATGGACAGCGGCACTGAACGTGTCCCACTTTCTTGAATACGATATTACCGACCCATCCGGAACAGTCTTGGACGTGTTGGATTCATTCAACAATTCAACTTTCGTGCGTTCGCTGCCAGAGACAAAGGCTAACTTGAGTCTCGCCTGGCAAAGCGCAACACAAAGCGCATCGATTAATGCAAATTTTGTTGCCGGGTATGAAAATGACTTGCCGGTCCCGGCGTCAGAAAGCAGTCATATAGACTCTTTCACTACCGTTGACGCGCAATATAGCGTGGACTTTGATTTCGGATTCCGCGGGGAGAGCCAGACCGTTCTGACATTGGGTATCAAAAACCTTTTCGATGAAGAACCACCGCGTGTGTTTGTTCCCGGCAATTTCAGTTATGACCCGAAGCAGCATAGCGCGCTCGGCCGTATACTGTATTTGAGGGCCAGGTATAGTTTCTAGGAAAATCGATTTAAGTACCATCTTCGACTGAGATCTGGAGCGGGCGAAGGGAATCGAACCCTCGTCTCTTGCTTGGGAAGCAAGGGTAATACCATTATACGACGCCCGCTCTGGAGCTCTATTCTATCCTGGTGCCGCCCGCAACATGATCGAATTGAATTCGAAATGCGAGCCGTCGCTCGCTTCGAGGTTAATTTCCCAGGTTTCATCGTCGGGTATCGCTACCCGCTCATGGCCGGGCAGCTCCCGTTCATCGTCGACCTGGAGGCCCCAGATTCGAACATTGCGGATGCCGGCAACCGGAATACGCTTGGCGTCGAATCGCGCCTGTAATTTCGGATCGACAGCCTCGTTCGCCCAGATCGCGTAGCCAGAGGCAGCAATATCGGCGACGTGCTGTGGCATGTTCGCTGTGGAATCTCGATTAGTCATCACTACAGCCCTCCTGACTACAGGCTAGCCATTCAGGGTGCCGCAGAACATCCGTAATTGTGCCGATCTTTCAGTTGCAAAACATTGCCAATCGGATCGCTGGAAATGGCATGATACGCCTCACCGCTGAAATCCATTCGTGTTCCGGAGTTGCTGAAACAGGCAAGCTCCGGAATGGACCGCCTATGAAACATCCCACAATAGACCCGAGCTTTCTGCGCCAACAAATTGTTGGCGTGGACTCGACCTTTGAGACGCCATTCGGCGAGCGGCTCATGTCGTACTGCGACTACACGGCCTCGGGGCGTTGCCTCAAGTTTGTGGAGTCCTACCTGCAGGGCCTGCAAAGGATTTATGCGAACACACATACCGAGGACGACATCACCGGCCGAAGTATGAGCCAACTTCTGCACGAGGCCGAAGAGAGTATCAAGAAGTCGGTCAATGCCGGCCCGAACGGACGCATCATCGCCTGTGGAACCGGTGCAACCGGTGCTATCGACAAGCTGCAGCAACTCATCGGCGTTGCGTTACCACCCGCAACCCGAAAGAATATTTGCGAGATGCTGGCGGAGACTGATTCGACAGTGAGTTGCGAGGACGTTGGCGATCTTTTCCAAAAATCACAACCAGTCGTTTTTATCGGCCCCTACGAGCACCACTCCAACGAGATATCCTGGCGTGAGTCCCTCGCAACAACAGTCCAGGTTCGAATGAACGCCAGTGGCAATATCGACCTCGCACATCTGGAGGATCTTTTGCGAGAACCGGCGTATCAGAATCGAACTCGAATCGGCTCGTTTTCGGCCGCCTCAAACGTGACGGGCATGCGCTCCGACGTCAGGAAAATCGCGAGCCTGCTGCATGCTCACGATGCCATCGCCTGTTTCGATTTTGCGGCCTCTGCACCGTACGTCGAGATAGACATGAATCCCGAACCGGTCGGCGATGAAGATCCATCGATTGATGCTATTTTCATTTCCCCGCACAAATTTCTGGGTGGTCCCGGGTCCAGTGGCGTCCTGATTTTCAATGAGCGAATATACGACCGGGATTTGCCACCCAGTGTCAGCGCAGGCGGCACCGTCGACTATGTCGGCATGAGCGGTCAGGATTTCATCGGCAGGATCGAAGAACGCGAAAAAGCCGGCACGCCCGGCGTATTACAAACGCTTAAGGCCGGGCTGGTGTTTCAGATCAAAGACAGGGTCGGAGTGGACTTTATCAATGAGCGTGAGCACGAACTGACGGCGCGAGCGTTTGAGCGATGGGGCGAAGAGGAAGGTATCGAAATTCTCGGTAATCCGGACCCCGCACAACGTGTGGGTATCATGTCATTCAATATCAAGAGCTCTGTTGGCGGCTATCTGCATCACAAGTTCGTCACCGCTTTATTGAATGATCTTTTTGGCATTCAGTCTCGTGCCGGCTGCTCGTGCGCAGGGCCGTACGGACACAGGTTGCTGGATATTGACGACGACACCTCCGAACTGTATCGGGGCGCTGTGCAGCACGGATACTGCGGAATGAAGCCGGGCTGGTGTCGGGTTGGCTTACATTGGGTCATGGACGATGCGGAAGCAGACTACGTCATTGAGGCGGTCCTTTTTATCGCGCGTCATGGCCATCTGTTCCTGAGCCTGTATGACTTTGACTTGTGTAGCGGAACGTGGACGCATAAGTACGAGTCATCGAAGTTGCAAACGTTCTCGCTGGATGCTGCATTGCGCGATGATGACAATGATCCTGCAGTTCTGACCGTACCGCTCAGGAAACAGCTCTACGATCATTACATGACCGACGCCAGTCGATGGGTTGAAAAGCTCAAAGATAACGCACCAGCCTCGCTTGAAACTTTGGAGGGTGATCTCGGGGAGATACAATTCTTCGCATTGCCCGCCAGAGAAAAAGAGCCTCTGCAATAATCTTTTCGATGGATACGTCTATTGAAGCCCCAAGAGTATAAAAATGACCGAAGTTAAAGTTCCAGCTCCTTCGCGCTGGCGAAAACTCTCAGTCCTGTTTGGTGAGGTGTTGATCTTCGTAGTGGCGTTCATGCTGATCAGTGCCTACCAGGCGCGCGCCCTTCTGGCGACCGACCACGAACCGGCACCGTCGCTTCAGGCGATGACACTGCTGGGTGAGAAGTTCGATCTGGAAGACCTCAAGGGAAAACCGGCGTTGGTCTATTTCTTTGCGCCCTGGTGTAGCTACTGTGCCGCAAGCGCCGATAACCTAGTCCGGTTGCGTCGCATGCGCAGCGAAGAGGAGCTAGACATCATAGTTGTCGCACTGGATTGGCAGGCACACGAACAAATCGCCGAGTACGCTCGCGACCATGAGCTAAACGTGCCTGTTGTGATGGGCAATAGTGAGATTGCCACGAGTTGGCAGGTGCACGGATTTCCGACGTATTACGTCCTGGACAGCGAACACAAGGTAGTACGACGCGATTTCGGATACAGCACCCAGATAGGATTACTATGGCGCAGTTGGTTGTTAGAATGAGCGGGCTCGCAAGAGAGGACCATGGTCATCAGGAGAATGGTTTTGGAAAATAACTTCGGTTTCGGAAAAACAGTAACGACGGACTTTGATACAGCCGTCGACAACGTGATTGATGCGCTGGCTACCGAAGGGTTCGGTGTGCTCTCCGATATTAACGTTGCTGCTACGCTAAAGAAGAAGCTCGATAAAGACATGCCGCCGTACCGAATACTTGGGGCATGTAATCCAACACTCGCACATCAGGCAGTATCTGCCGTTCCTGATATCGGATTGCTGTTGCCTTGCAACGTTCTGGTACGCGAAGACGATGGCGGTACGGTTCATGTGTCATTCATGGATCCGGGAGCTGTCATGGGTCTCGTGGATAACGAAGACGTGTTGCCACTGGCAGCAGCGGTGCGTGCGAAACTGGACCGGGTGATGTCGGCTCTGTAGTACTCAGATAAAAAGACCTGTCTGTGACATGAGTCTAGAAACGGAAGCCAACCTCAAATTCAAACTGGCTCATCTTTAACTCGATCGTCTGGGTCGGATCGAACATACTCGGGCCGGTTACAGTCTTTTCCGGCGCGTACATGAATGAGAAGGACCATGCGCCGCCGTTATCACGTTGCCGCGTCAAGCCCAGAGTGACGTGTTGCTCCATGACGCCGGGGGCGAGTATGTTGAAGAGGACGTCTGCTGCCTGAATCGGTTGCTCGCCGTAGCTGTAACCAAACCGCCAGGTGTTTTTTTCGTCCCTCTGCCACTCGAAGCCGAGTTTGTAGGTCGTCATGTCATCCCAACCGAAGCCGCCGCCATTGTCGCCGCCCAGGCAACTCGACAAGTCCGTCCCGCCAAACGGTAGCGTTGGGCATGAAATCAAATTCGCCATCGGGTTGCCGACCGCATCGACGTCACTATATGCCGTATGTTCCAAGTCCACGTTGACACGAAGTGCGTCTGTTGCCAGGAATGACACGCCCGCCTTGATACTGGAAGGAATGTCAAAGTCACCTTGCTCGGCAAATAGGTCCGCGTAGTCGTCGAACTCGCTCATGGAGATCGTTGACTGATACGACAAACCGACACTGAATGCATCGGAAATACCCCACCACAGGCCGGCGCCAAAGCCAAAACCGATCGACGTGTCGTGATCGTTGTTGCTGAGTGCGGTCGGGAACGTGGTGCCGCCCGAGGCAGCAAAGGACTCGGCAACCGGCGCAAATGTGCCGACTCCATTTGCCTCAAATATCTGCACCGCGAAAATCGGTCCGGCACCCCACGCGAAATTATCGCCGACCCTGGCCGAGTAATTTACTGCCAGAAACGCCTGCGAAAGATCAACACCCGCTTTGCCCGCACAGAAAGGTCCGGGACCCGTTGCCGGCGGATCGCCCACCAGCGGATTACCACCGCAGAAAAACGACGTTGCCGACGCGTTGGCGCTATCCCAGTCTGTGTTCATTCCGCCGCGGCCATAAAATGCCAGCGACAATCTGGCGTCGTTCTGCAGGCTCCAGCTCTTGGCCACGTAAGGAATCGGGAAGAACTCGCTGCTGCTATCCACTTCACCCGGGGTAATTGTGAGCGAGGGCAGGAAAACGCCGTTAGCGGGATCGATCGGGATCAGGCTTCCATTAAGCTGGCTGGATGACGCCGTGTAGCTGCGCAAGGGACTGAAGATCGATAGACCGACCTCCCATTGGTTGCCGGTGAATACGGCTAGCGCTGGATTCGATGCCGCCATAATCGCGCCCATATCGGCGCTCGATCCGATGCCTGTGCCAGCCATGCCTTTGGAGTCGGTACCGACGCCGTGTGTAAAGTAACCGTTGGTGGCGAAAGCCGGGCTGCTAATCGCAGCACCGAGGGTAACTGCCATAATTGTTTTTAGTACGCGCTTCAGGTTCACTTTATTACTCCCCAGATGTACTTTGAATGTAATAATCTCGCTTTCTGGTAGTGAGTTATACTTATTTTAGAATAGTTGAATATAAGCAGAAACTAATGCCGCTTCGCAAGTAATGATCGTGAAGAAGCTACAGTTTTCAAGGCTTACGCGGCAACGATACGCAATTTCGAAGCCGGTCCAGACTAGTTGTTTGCGCAATAAAGTCCATAGACACACTCAATAATCTTGCCGGCTTCGTCGGAACTTAGAGAGTAGTAAACCGTTTGTGCGCTGCGTCGCGGCACTACGAGGCCCTCGCCCCGCATTCTTGACAGATGTTGAGAAAGTGGAGATTGTGCAATGCCCAGTAGTCGGGAAAGTTCGCCGACCGACTTCTCTCCCGTCGCCAGTTGGCACAAGATCATCAGACGGCCCTGGTGACCGAGCGTTTTCATCAAAGCGCTGGCCTTGCCAGCAGCATTTTTCATGTCTTCCAGATTGAAGTCGTCGGTTAGATCCATGCCTGCTTTTCCTGTAACGGAAATCTTTCTATTATGTTACGATTTTCTAATATACAGAAAAAATCAGGCTCGTGCAGAGTCGTGCCTCGATACCGTTTCGCGTGGAGAACAAGTTAATGGCCAATCCTGAGGTCACAGCCTTTTTCGATGAGGCGACCAACACTATTACGTATGTCATTGCCGACCCGGAAACAGGACATTGTGCCGTCATTGACCCGGTTCTTGACTACGACATTGGTGCCGGTCGAACGTCTACCGACTCGGTGGACACGATTATTGAGTTTATCGAAGCGAAGCAAATGACCCTCGACGTCGTTCTGGAAACGCACGTTCATGCCGATCATCTTTCTGCGGCGCCGGTGCTCAAAAAGCGACTGCAGTCGCGAACCGCGATCGGTGATCAAATCGGCGTTACACAGCAAGTTTTCAGCGACATTTTGAATCTCAACGACCTCGCCACCGATGGTAGTCAATTCGATTTGTTACTGGCGGATGGTGACGAGGTCCCCGTCGGGAATCTTCAGGTGAAGGTAATGCATACGCCCGGTCATACGCCTGGCTGTGTCACGTTTGTGGTTGGCGATGCGGCTTTTGTCGGCGACACGCTTTTCATGCCGGATTTTGGCACCGCGCGGTGCGACTTTCCCGGGGGTGATGCTGAGGTGCTGTATGACTCCGTGCAACGGATATTCAAATTGCCAGACGAAACCCGATTGTTCATGTGCCACGATTACAAAGCACCCGGACGCGATGAATACGCTTGGGAGACCAGCGTTGGCGCGCAACGACAGAGCAACATCCACATCAATGACGGCAAGTCGAAACAGGAGTTCGTTGATTTTCGAGACGAGCGAGACGGGCAGCTCGGTGTGCCCAAGCTGGTTATTCCTTCCATCCAGGTGAATATTCGTGCGGGCGAATTGCCGGATGTCGAGAGTAATGGCGTGAGTTACCTGAAGGTTCCGGTCAATGTGTTGTAGAAAGGCTGTCAGACAACTAATAAAGAGATTAAACAAATGAACGTCAAGAAAGTAAGTCCGCGATTTTTTGTATCCGAACAGATCGATCCGCATGACATCGGTGTGGCCGCAGTGCAGGGTATCAAGACGATTATCTGCAATCGACCGGACCATGAAATCGCCGGTCAACCGGAAGCACAGTCAGTAGCGGATGCTGCAGCGGATCACGGAATCGACTTCATCAACATGCCGGTCGTATCAGGCAAGGTTACAGAGGACAACGTCACCGACTTCGCGGAAGCGTACAAGACTGTGCAGGGGCCGATACTCGCGTATTGCCGCACAGGAATGAGGAGCACGATGTTGTGGGCATTGACCGAAGCGGAATTGCGTGACGTTAATATAATCATGTCGACCGCGATGGATGCAGGTTTTGATCTCAAAGGATTACGACCGAGGCTGGAAGCGCGAGTGAGACAAGCACAGGGCGAATAAATAGAAACCAAATGTCGTCGGGCGCCCACACGCTTATGTGGTTTGCGGCGTCTTGCCGAGCAAAACGGCCGCGAAGTCTTCAGTATCAATATTTCCGCCGGTCAGGATTACAGCGACGGATTTACCACGCATTCGATCTTTCTCACACAAAAGAGCGGCTAGTGAAGCGGCACCGGCACCTTCGGCAGTGTTGTGTGTGTCGCGAAAGTAAATTCGAATCGCCGCGGCGATATCGTCATCGCTGACTGCAACAATACGATCGGCTCCTTTGGAGTAGATTTCAAATGCTTCCTCAACGGGAACGCGGACCGCAATGCCGTCTGCAAATGTAGCTGCGGACTCTGTTTCCGTGAGTTTCCCGGCTTCGAATGACAGTTTCGCCGTCAGCGCTCTTGTTGAAACGACACCAACCACTTCTGTGCGTAATCCCAGCGCGTCTCGTGCTGCGATGACGCCGCAGATTCCGGATCCGCAACCCACCGGCACGTAAACGGTATCGAGATCGGCTGCCGCGTTGAATAACTCAAGCGCATAGCTGCCGACGCCGCGTACAAGTTCCCGGTGAAAAGGCGGCACCATGAACAGGTTTTCTTCTGCGGAGAGCCGTTTCGCTTCGATCCGTGCGTCGTCGAAATCTTCGCCAAACTCGACAACGGTAGCGCCGAAGCCTCGCATTGCTGCATTTTTTTCGGGCGAGTTTCCTCTCGGAACCAGGATGCGAACCTGTAGTCCGGCAGCGGTGGCCGCTCGCGCCTGGCTCTGGCCGTGGTTGCCTCGTGTGGCTGTGATAATCCCCCAAACTTCGGGATGCGCGCGCTTCAGCCAGTCCGCAAAAGTAATGCCCCCACGGACCTTGAACGCGCCGGTCGGCGTATGGTTTTCGTGTTTTACCCAGACCGTTGCCCCAACCATCTCGCAAAGCTGCGGCCAAATGTATTGTGGCGTCGGTGGCATGTGCTCGTACACAAGCTGCGCCGCTTCTTCGAGATCATTCTTGTTGATCGATTGCATGGTTATTTCGCACCTTCCCCAGATTTGACCCTAACCTCTCAATGCTGAAAGAGCGAACTTATCGCGACCGAATGTGCGTCGATATTGTAGGATGCGCGAATGGACCTTACTGCTCACTGGGTTGGGATTGTTGCAATTGCGTTGTTTGTTGCAGCGTACAGTCTCGTCATTACCGAGGAGTTCACGCACCTCCGCAAATCAAAGCCGGTCATGCTGGCTGCGGGCATTATTTGGGCGCTGGTCGCGTACCAATACGCAGGCTCCGAGCACCCGGATGCAGCTGCGGAAGCTGTTCACGGATACGTTACCGAGTTCGCACAGTTGTTTTTGTTTCTGCTCGCGGCCATGACTTACGTCAACGCGATGAGCGAACGCAATGTATTCCTGGCACTTCGACACTGGTTATCACAGCGTTCGTATTCCTATCAAACAATGTTCTGGATTACCGGTGTACTGAGTTTTTTCCTCTCTCCCGTGATCGACAACCTGACGACGGCTCTTGTTATGTGCGCGGTAGTGATGGCCATTGGCCAGGGAAATCCGCGCTTTATCGGTATCGCCTGCGTGAATATCGTCGTAGCCGCCAATGCAGGGGGCGCTTTCAGTCCTTTTGGCGATATTACAACGCTAATGGTCTGGCAGCGCGGGATCATCGGTTTTGGAACGTTCTTCGCGCTGTTCGTCCCAAGTGTGATCAATTTTGTAGTTCCCGCCACAATCATGTCGCTTGCGGTGCCAGAGGGCCAACCTGAAAAACCGGGGTCGGATGAATCGTTTGCGATGAAAAGGGGTGCCAGGCGCATCATGTTGCTTTTCGTCTGCACGATAGCAACGGCTGTCTCGTTCCATAATTTTCTTCACCTGCCACCGTTCCTCGGCATGATGACCGGGTTGGCCGGGCTCAAGTTCTTCGGCTATTACCTGCGCAGAACGTTTGGCTCGACAACCTTCGATCGCAAGCTCTACGGTGAGATTGGTGATACGTCACCCTTCGACAGCTTTCGGGAGGTATCGAGAGTTGAGTGGGACACCTTATTATTCTTCTTTGGCGTCATCATGTGCGTCGGCGGCCTGGGCTTTATAGGCTATCTTGATCAAACCTCCGCGTATCTCTACGGCGAGCTTGGTCCGACTATTGCGAATGTGCTGGTCGGAGTGCTCTCCGCTCTGGTCGATAATATTCCTGTGATGGTCGCCGTTCTGGAGATGAATCCGACGATGAGCGTCCAGCAATGGTTGCTGGTTACGCTAACGGCCGGAGTTGGTGGCAGCCTTCTCTCTATTGGCTCCGCAGCCGGAATCGCATTGATGGGACAGGCCCGCGGTCACTACACGTTTTTTACACACCTGCGTTGGACGCCGGCGATCGCGCTGGGTTATGGATTGAGTATTTGGGCCCACATGATAATCAATCGCAGCCTGGATGCGGTAGCGATTGGTTGATCGGTGCAGCTTGTCCGGGGTGGCGTCCGTACCGAAGGATTATTCGCCGTCGCGACTCTAAGCTTATGGAGGTACCCCCCATAACCTCCACGAAGGAATCGATGCTTGAATGACACGACTCCGCAAGTAGTGCAAGACCGGTCACTGGCCGCCCAAGTGGCGGCTGGTGATCGCGGAGCATTTGACGCTTTCTTCAAGGAATATTTCCCGCGTCTTTTTCGCTTCACTCTCACGAGAGTCGACAACAATGAGGAGATCGCGGAGGAAATCGTGCAGCGAACAATGTGTATCGTTGTACGGAAAATGGGCAGTTATCGTGGCGAGGCACTGCTCTTTACCTGGCTTTGCCAAATCTGCCGAAATGAGGCAAATGCAGTATTTCGTCAGCGAAAAATGGAAATTCGCGAAGACATACGCATCGAGGATCACCCCGCGGTTCAGGCAGCACTTGAGTCCGTTGCTGCGGACGATGGTCGGCCGGAATCAGCAAGGCGTCGCGAAGAAATTGCGAATTTTGTGCGCGTCACGCTTGAACATTTACCCGGTAAATACGCGCAGGCACTTGAGCTGAAATATGTTCAGGGTTGCAGCGTGAAGGAAATAGCTGCCAGCCTTAATGTTGGCGAGAAGGCGGCAGAGTCCATCCTGAGCCGATCACGAGCGGCGTTCAAGGAACGCTTTCGAGCGATTTGGGATATCGAACCGAATTTTATTGTGGACTGACATGACGAACGACGACGACAAGATCGAGGAAACGGCAGAGGACGATGCTTCACTTGCCAATCTCATGAAGCTGGCGGGCGAGCGTCCTGAGATTTCGTTGAGTGTGGAGTCGCGGGTCTATCACCAGGTGCAGGAAGAATGGCGAAAGAGCACCGTGCAGCCGAATTCCGACAAGGTTTACAGAAATGTTCGCAAATCCTGGCGCCGTAATGCGTTGCGTGGCGCAATGTTTCGCTGGATGGCTCCCGCAGGCGTTGCTGCCACGGTCGTGATTGCAACGATCTTAATATCTTCACCGGAGCCGGTGCCACTAAGGGTGGCGGCGACTGTGTCGCACGTCGTTGGGCCCGGTTCGAGTTTCTTGAAAGGGATGCCTGTTCACGAAGGTGAGATTATATCCACCGGACCCGATGAAGGATTGAGTTTGCTACTTGCACGCAGTGAATCTTTGCGAATTGATGAAAATACCCGGATTCGGCTCGATGCCGCAGATCGATTTACGCTGCTTGGCGGGCGTATTTACGCGGATACGGGACAATTCGTATACCGCGATGGCGGCTTGCAGATCGATACAGAGTTTGGCGTTGTCACCGATGTCGGAACGCAATTTTCAGTGGCAGCGGGTGCCGAATTACTGGATATTGCGGTGCGTGAGGGGCGTGTCGATGTGCAGAACAAAGCAGAAACATTCGCCGCAAGAATGGGTGAGCGTCTGACCCTTTCGCAAGGTGAGGGTGCCTCTGTGTCAGCTCTTGATACGCACGATGTCTACTGGGACTGGGTCGTTGACCTGACACCGGCGTTCGACATGAGCAACAAATCGCTACTCGACTTTCTAAAATGGGCAGCCAGAGAAACAGGCAGAGAACTGCAGTTCGAAAACAACGAATCGCGAATGTTTGCGATGCGAACGGACGTGCACGGGACTACTGAAGGGTTAACACCGGATGAGGCGCTCGAAGCCATACTGGCGACTACCACCGTTAATTATCGTATCGAAGTCGACAAGATCATTATCGAAATCTAGTTCAAAACGGCATAGGCAAAATCCGTCGTTGGCGAACCCGAGGCATTGCACTAGTATTCTCGGATGTGTCGCTTCAACCGCTTCGCCTGGATGCTGTTATTGGTTTGCTGTCTCGGTGAATCATTTGCGGCTGATGTTGTTTGGCAGGGGCGCCCTGTCTCTGAATTTCTGCAGAGCCTGAACGATGCGGGTTACCAGATCATATACAGCAGCGATGTTGTAAAAGCCGATTTGCTGATTCTCAATGAGCCAGACCTTTCAGCCGGGCTTGCGGGCCTCGAGCCAATACTCTCAGCCCACGGTCTCGTGCTGGAGGACGGCCCCGCCAACTCCTGGCTGGTCCGAAAAACACCACAGCCCGGTGGTCGCCAGGCAGTTACCGCTCGCCACGTGCAGGTCGCCCTCCCTGAGGTCATAGTGACATCCAGTCTTCACCGGCTTGAATACAAGCAGTCGGGAACTCATACCTATCTCGATCGTGAGCTTGCGACGCGAATACCGGCCGCGGCCGAAGAGGCTGTTCGCATTACGACTCGACTTCCCGGAACGGCCAGCGGTGGAATATCAACTCGAAATCATGTCCGCGGTGGCGAAGCCAACGAGGTTTTGTTCCTTCTCGACGGGCATCGCCTTTATGAGCCCTATCATCTGAAAGACTTTCAGTCCGTAGCGACTATCGTCAACTCAGGCGCGATCGATGGCATCGACTATTACACGGGTGCCTATCCGGCCCGTTTCGGCGACCGCATGAGTGGCGTCATAAACATGAGCCTGCGAAAGCCACAGAAGGTGATTGAAACTGAATTATCTTTGAGCTTTTTCAATACCTCCGCCTTATCACTCGGGACGTTTGGCGATCGCGGTCAGGGTGACTGGTTGTTTGCCGCGCGGCGCGGGAACCTGGATATTATCGCCGACGTCATCGATCCGGAGGTCGGCAGCCCTGCTTATAATGATATTTTCCTGCACGGGGGATGGGAGCTCGGTCCCCGCACACAGATCAGCGCGAGCGTGCTGGCTTCAAACGATAAGCTGGCACTCGCTGACGTTGATCGTGGCGAAACCGCGAGAGCGGATTACAGAAACCGGGTTCTATGGCTGACCTGGCGCGCTCTGTGGAGCGATCGCCTGCGCAGTGAGACCGTTCTGTCTGTCAGTGAGATATCCAATCGCAGGTCCGGAACCCTGGCATTGCCGCAGATCGTCAGCGGCACACTGGATGAATCACGGGAATTCGACACGTTCGGATTCAAGCAGGACTGGACATACGTTGCGTCGCAGAAATGGATGCTTAGTTTCGGTGTTGATGGCAAGCATCAGGACGCGAAGTACCGTTTCTCATCGACAAAGACCGTCGTGGCTCCGTTTGACCAGATTCTGGACAACGCTCCGCTGCAAGTAAGGGATTTTGATCGGGTGCCAGAGGGCGCCCAATACAGCGCGTATTTGGAGGCGCGCTGGCAGGCACGCCAAAATCTGATTGTCGATATTGGGCTGCGCTGGGATCAGCAAACTTACACAACAGCCGAGAATGATGCTCAAACCAGTCCACGCTTGAGCCTGCTCTATCAAATGGGTGAGCGTACTGAGGTTCGATTGGGGTGGGGCCAATACTCGCAGGCACAGGAGATCAACGAACTGCAAGTCAGCGACGGAGTTGGCCTCTTCTTTCCGGCACAACGTGCAGAACACGTTGTTGCAAACCTGAAGCATCGTTTTGGCAGCGATATCAATGTCGATGTTTCCTACTACCGCAAGAGTTTCCGTAGTGTCAGACCGCGGTTTGAGAACGCTTTTAATTCCTTGACCCTGCTGCCCGAATTGCAGTTCGATCGCTATCGGATCGACCCGATTTCAGCCGAGGCGAAGGGGGCGGAACTGGTGGTGTCGGAAGGCGACGCGAGTGAAAGATTGTTCTGGTGGTTCGGCTACGCCTGGTCGGTGGTGCGCGACAAGACCCTGGATCGAAAAATCGCACGGAATTGGGACCAGACTCATACGGTCAAAGCAGGTCTGAGCTGGCGATGGGGACGATGGGACTTTAGCGCTGCCGGTGAGGTTCATACCGGCTGGCCGAAAACCGAGTTGATCGACCTCAATCTGAATTCGTCCCGATATTCTGTTTTCCATACACTGGATACGCGTATCAGTCGGGAATTCGCGGTGCGTCGCGGGGAGTTGACCGTTTTTTTGGAAGTTTCCAATCTCTACGATCGCGATAATCCGTGCTGCACTGAATATTCGGTGATCAATACGGTTGCCGGGCCTGAACTCACCGGCAGGGAAGCGTCCTGGTTGCCACTGGTGCCATCATTAGGGGTCGTTTGGCGTTTCTAAAAAAGCGGTCTTCCTGATAAAGATCGAAGGATTTTCAGACCCAGGTTATCTAACCCCTGTTGCTACGCATTTGCGTAGAGAATCGGAGTTGGATTTTGATGAGAGTAACCAGGCCCCCTAGAACGACCGACATCATTCGTCTGGGTATTGCAGCGACCTTTTTCGCGATATTGCTGGTGGTCATTCCCGTTGCCGCCAACGCCGCTGGAACGCTGAATCTGGATGAATACCGTGGAAAGGTTGTCGTTTTGGATTTCTGGGCCTCCTGGTGTGTACCTTGCCGACGTTCATTCCCGTGGATGAACGAGATGCAACAAAAGTACGGCGAGGACGGGCTGGTCATCATCGCGGTCAATCTGGATAACGAGGCATCGGATGCGGGCAGGTTTTTGCGGCAGTACCCGGCGGAATTTTCGATTTCTTATGACCCTGATCGTCAACTCGTCCGACAGTACTCGGTTGAGGCGATGCCCAGCTCATTTCTGATCGATCGTGACGGCTCTGTTATCGAACGTCACCTGGGTTTCAAGTCCGGTAAGACCAGTGAATATGAGGCGGCAATCATCGCTGCTTTGCGCTCTGACTGAATACATTTTGGGGGTTAATTTATGAAGATTGTTTTTGTGATTGGAGGTTTGTTGTTAACCGCAGGCTGCTCATCAATGGGAGTCGAGCCGTGGGATCGCGATGTGCTTGCGAAAGACGAGATGCAGTTAACCACCGACGCTCTCGAAGCGGCGACTGATGACCATATTTATTTTAGTAAGGAAGCATCGAGCGGCGGTCGTGGTTTTGGTGGCGGTGGCTGTGGCTGTAATTAGGGGAAGTTTCATGAGCAAGGAAAGCAACAAGAACATATCGGCGACGCTGGCAACTGCAACCTGTGCGCTCCTGGGCGGCACGATCGCGCAGCCTGTGCAGGCACAGGAAGAGCCGGGATGGGACTTCAACACATCGCTGTTGTATTACGGTGAAGATGAAGATCGAATTCAGAATCTGAGCGTCTCCATTTTGGCAAGACGCACATTTCAGGACGACCGTTTCATGACATTGGGATTGACGGTCGATGGCTTGACAGGCGCATCACCTAACGGTGGTCTGCAACAGAACACACCGCAAACGTTTACCCAGCCATCCGGAAACAATGTGTTTACTGCGGCGGCCGGCACTTTGCCGATCGACGATACTTTCCGGGACACGCGTGTCGCTATTAATGCGAGCTGGCAGCAGCCACTGGGTCGTTTGTACAATCTTGGCGTTGGCGCGAGCGCATCCAACGAGTTTGACTACTTGCACCTTGGGGTAAACGCGAAGATTTCGCGGGACTTCAATCAGCGCAATACGACCGTCTCGGCCGGTCTTGCGTTTTCGTCGGACACGATTGATCCGGAGGGCGGTGCGCCTTCACCGCTATCTTCAATGCTGAATGTCGGTGACCTGAGTAATCGAATGGGCGAGCAGGACAAAGACATTGTCGATGTGGTGCTGGGCATAACGCAGGTCGTTTCAAGAAATCTTGTTGTGCAGGCGAATTACTCGTTCAGTGATTCATCGGGCTATCTGAGTGACCCCTACAAAATCGTTGCGATTGTTGACGGGGTTACGGGCGATGTTGTACCGCGCACCCTGGCGCCCGGAATAACAGGGCCGTCGCACGAGTATGTCTTCGATAGCAGGCCCGACAGCAGAACCAAGCACAGCTTCTACAATCAGGCGAAGTACTATATGGGCGGCAAGGTGCTGGATGCATCGTATCGTTACATGACGGATGACTGGGATATTGATTCGCATACGCTGGACTTGAGACTTCGATGGCCCATAAGCGACAAAAGCTATCTCGAACCGCATGTACGCTACTACACGCAAACTGAGGCTGAGTTCTACCAGGTTGGCCTTGTCAACGGGTCGCCGTTGCCGGCCTATGCATCCAACGATTACCGGCTCGGTGAATTCGACGCGATTACGGTCGGGCTGAAGTACGGCTGGAAATTGAGGAATGGCAACGACATGAGCGTACGGCTGGAGCTGTATCAACAACGTGGAAGCATTCCCGCGGACCGGCTTATTGGTAACCAGAGCGGGATTGTCGAATACCCGGATCTGGACGCGATCGTGTTTCAGTTCAGCTACAAATTCGGCGGCTAAAAAGCTAGCGACGCGCTTCCCACTGATCGATAGGGTTTAGCGGGCCTACTGGACAATAGTGTTCTTTGGTTGGTATGCCGCTTATTCTTGAGTACAGGTCATGAAGCGCCCGCATTTCGCAGCCGGGCGTTCCGATCAGGGCGGCCAGTAGAAACGAGATGCCCAGGTGTCCGTACAGATACAACTCCCAGACCCAAATCGAGCGTGCGAGCCTGTCAGGGGCCAGAACCGCTATAGCCAGCAATGTTGCGGCGCTGATCAGTACCGGCCATTTTTTCCATGTGCGTGAAAAGCCGATGTTGACGATATAGCTGATCAGGAACAAACCGGGCAATATTCCGTTCCAGATGGTTTCTCTAATATCGCCCTGCCGGTCAACCAGATCACTCTGCACTCCAAGCAGCTCCGACACGTACCAGACGCACAACAAGCCTAATGCGAGCCGTGTGACTCGACCGACCGGACCAGGTTTGGGCAGGGTTCCAGGTTCATCGAGCTTGAGGTCGGTCGTAGCCACTAATGAGAAACCGTCTCGCCTTCAACGTCGAAGGGTTCGACATCGATTGTAACGGCGTTAAGAGTCTCGACCGCGATCGATTGACCGTCCCTGTCGACGTACTCGGTTCTGAACGGGAACCGAAAGCCGTCGACCTCGCGAAAGTCACTCTGCTGAATAATCAAAGCGGGTTCACCGTTTTCATCCAGCATGCGTTTTTCTATGAGATCGCCGCTGTGACTATCCACATACAGGTACCAGACCGGTCCGCTGTTTTGTCTGAGCTCAAGTCGCCAGGCAAGGATGTCGTCGAATTTACGCATGCCGGACATGGACACTTCGTGCCCTTTTCCAGGCCACTCGACTATCATGCCGTCGAACTCGAAGCTTGCAAGCAGCTGTTTTTCCATTGCCGCCGGGATGCCCCGATCAACGTTCGAATCAACGAAGACCCCACCATCGGACAGCCCCGCTGTCGAGACCTGCCCGTCGATGTTCAGCTCGCGGTGAATGCCGTTCGGCCGGGTGCTAACGATATTCAAACCGAAGCGCTGATCGCCCGACTCGAGATGTCCTGTGGCAACGACATTTCGAATGCGTTTCAGGTTCTTGTAGCCGCCGCGCAGCATGATGTGCTGGCGAACCGCAACGTTTCGCGGTTGGCCGACGACAGATATTTCGGTGCCATCGCCGAGCAGGTTGGCGGTTTCAGGACTTCCCGGTGCGGTCGCCGAAAGAGTGCTGCCATCAATGGTCTTCACTACGTCCAGTGTTTTCGTTGCGAATCGATCGGCATCCAGAACCCGGTTTTTTGGAAAGCTGCGAGAGGCCCCGCTGGTCACGCCCAACTGGTGCTCGTAGTAGTCGGGCTTCGGCGGTAAGAGACCCTCCCATACGACGTCCGGTCCGTAAATCGTCCAGAAATCCCACACATAGGTATCAACTTCCATCACCTCGCTGAAATGTTGTCCGATGATTCCGCTGTCTTCCCAGTAGTGGTGGATGCGCGGGCCGCTGAGCAAAGGAATTGTTTCGGCGACGTGTTTTTCTTTAGCGCCCATCGTCGGAACGTGCACGACAAAAGTCACCAGCCGGTCATCATTTTGTTGCTCTGAAAGAAAGGCGTCATTGAGATCCGCCATGCCACGCAGGCAAATGCCGCAGGTTGGTCCACTCAGAAATAGCAGGCGGACCCGGCCCTGGTTGGCGTTAAACACGTCTTTGAGAATCTTGAGGTCTTGCTCGACGACCGTGTAGGTTGCCTCCGGTTCGGGGGATTGCGCAGTGGATTCCGGATCTGCGCTGTTGCCACAGGACACTGCAAACAGGGCAGCAAAAAGTAGATAAAGGTTTTTCATTTTCGAAGGGCCTCCGGTGTCGCGTCGACGAGAATCCATTGCAGATCGTCCGCAAAAAAGGCGACGATGACAAGAATCGCGGCAACCCACAAACTGATCTTGAGCCAGGTTGATGGCCCGGTTGGACAGGAGCCGTCTTCGCAAACAGGTTGTGGCCGATACACACGCCAGAACGCCCATACGAGCATCACCGCCGCGACTCCGACGATGTAGGGTCGAACGGGTGCCCAGCGCGCCATGGTTACAGCACCGGATACACCGAACAAAACGACGGCCCATGGGCCGATGCAGCAAAGTCCGATGAATGAGGCAAATACGCTGATGCCGACAGCACCGCCGGTCGTGGAAGCAATTTTCCTTTGTTCGTCCATATCAGCAGCAACCTTCGCCCAGTTGAATCGGCGGACATTTGACTGAACCGTATGAGCAGTAGACACAACAGTCGCCCGGTAAGGGGCGGAGCAAGTCACCGCAACCCTGGCAGTCATAGAAAAACTGGCAGGAGTCGGTTGGCATGGACTCCGTTTTCTGGTGGCCGCAGTTAGGACACGTGATAAGCGATTGCAGTGCTACCGCCGGTTTTGATGCGCTGGTCATTGCCCGAAGTTCTCGATTACGGTCGTGGAAAACTGCTAGACTAATGCCTGTAGTAACTACAAGGTCAAGTACTATGCGAATCGGGCAACTGGCTGATACCTGCAACTGCTCGGCGGAGACCATTCGGTATTACGAAAAAATCGGCTTACTGCCGCCCGCCATACGACAAGACAACGGCTATCGGCATTACGAATCGTCGCACCAGAAGTGGCTCAGTTTCATTCTTCGAAGCAAGGCGCTTGGATTCAGCCAAAAAGAAGTGCGCCGCCTGACCGACCTCGCGAATGCACCAACATCATCCTGTCAGGACGTTCATGCACTAATCGTGGAGCATATAAGCGACGTGCGGTCCCGCGTCAGAGATCTAAAAAAGATGCAGCAATCTTTACGGCGCCTTGAAGAAAAATGCAACGATGAAACGCTTCATGACTGCCCGGTTATCGACGAGCTCATGCGCTGAGCGGTGGCTATCTGCCGATGAGCGGCTGAAAACCGACAAACGGTGCAATTTGCCCGACGGGCGATAGAACGTCCTGTGCGATACCGGGTCAAAATACCTGTGTACAAGCGATATCACAGGGCAAGATCATGAATTCACATAATACGAGAACAGAGTTGTTCGAGAGGGACGAGACCTCTCGCGACGCGGCTAATGAGGAAGACGTTCGAGTACTCAATACCAGCCTGGTTGAAGCGGCTGAGCTGTCGATATCAGAAGACTGTGACCCGGGCGGCGATCCTTACAACAGCACCGGCCAACACGTTATCATCAAGTCGAAAATCGACCCGCAAGACTAGGGCTTACGTTCGTAGCGGCCGTCCCAAACAGACTGCCAGGTTTCGCCACCGTCGGTCGACGTTTCCCAGAACTGGCGAACACCATCTTCGCCGATTACGGTGAACTCAAATTTGTGCTGCGTCAAACTGCCATCCGCCGGGTTGACTGTCTCCGCTGTAAAGAAAATACCGCCATCGCGTGCCACGCCTGTAAACTCAATAAACGAACCACTGTCACCGATCCAGATCTGCCGCCAGTGATCGTGGCCCGGATCGTAGTAATTAAAGCTTTTGCCAAAGTTACCGTTGGCACTTTCCCATTGTTCGAAGACGGTGCAGTGGCCGAGTATGGGCTGGACACTACTGGTGCCGGCAACGTTTCCATTTTGCTTAACAACCCATTCTCCAACCCAGAAATCGAACGCATGGTGGCGCTCATCGGCCGCACACGGAAACCGTGCATCGCGAATCGACTCGAGCGCAACGGCGAAGCGTGGCTGATTGCGGATGCTGTCGTAGTCGGACTCGTCCTCGACAAGGTTAAGTCGCCCGAAACCGCTTTCAGCCATCACTTCCAGTTGTTGCAAGGCGTCGTCACCGCGACCACTGCGTGCATACAGTCGCGACAGCCGGTAGGCGACACGTGAAAGCTGGAACTTGAGGTCGCGAGCGCGTTCGAAGTGCTGCAGTGCATCGAACATATCGCCATCGTTATCCATCATAAGAACCGCGATCCGAAAATGCGTCGCGCCGTCTTCAGGTGCCAGTTCAAGCACTTGGCCTAACTTGCCTATGGCTATGTCGACTTCGCCGGCCGCTGCGGCAATGTTTGCCTCGCTTTTGAGGCTGTCGAGATCGGCCCGGACGGGTGCGGTCAAAACGGTCAGCATCAGCATTAAAATCAGTGCGCGCATAGGTCAGCCTTTCATGTAGGGTGACCCGGTATTCTCGTTTATGCTGTTGTGGCGCCGCTTGCACAGAATTGCTCGATTTGGAGAGGTTGTGTAGATATGTCGTGGAACCATGATCACCTGGCTCCGGTAGAGGCGTTGCTCTATCGCAGTGCGCTCGTAAAAGTTGGCACTTTTGTATGCGATGTTGAGCATCCATGCTTTTCCCTCTCCGAACCGTTGGACAACGACGTCTTTGTGTTGCCAAGAAAGCCGCTCTGGATTCGACGTAATGAGGGCGAGTATCACTTTGTGGGGCCGGGTTCTATTCTGATGCATCGTGCCGGATCTACACTCGAGCGACGGCGAGTCTCGAATAGCGGTGAGCGCACGTACTGGTTCGGCGTGCACCCCGATGTGTTTGTCGACGCACTGCAGCGCCACGACCTGTCAACTGAGAAAATGGGCGGCGCTTTGATTGCTGATCCGCGCCTTCGCTACCGGCTGGCATTATTCCTGAAGCACATAGAACGTCACTCTCCGGACCGACTGGCGGTTGAGGAAGAGGTACTCACGTTGTTTTTTGAGATATGCGAAAGGCGCGCCAATCAGGTGAATCGATCATCCGTGGCGCGGCTGGGTACAGCGGCGCGGCAACGCCGTCTCGTCGGTCAGGCGCGGGCTTATCTCGACGCGCATTTATCGGAGTCCATAGGGCTGGAAACAGTAGCGACGGAAGCCGGCACGTCGCTATACCATTTGTGCCGGGTATTTCGTGAACAGACGGGTCTTACGATGCATGCTTACCGCACACGCCAGCGCCTCGGCTACGTTCTCGATCAATTGGTGGATGGACAAGGCGCTAATCTCACAGAACTCGCACTCGATACAGGATTCGCTAGTCACAGTCATTTGAGCCGTGTTTTTCAAAAGCAAATGGGAGTACCACCCTCGACGATAAGAGCAACTCAAATGTCACGGTATGGGGGATAAACGTAAACCGCCGACATCGACGTCCGTAAAACGTGGTGCAAGGATCTGAATCTCACCGTGCTGAAGGCGCTCCGCAATATTATCAACAGCGCTTCTCGGGGCAATCTGGAGATAACCGCTCTGCCACTCATCGGCGTCGAGATAATAAAACTGGGAGAAACCCAGGCCGTACTCATTGGATGAAACCAGCAGATACTCGTCCTGTCCGTCTTCGTTCATATCGATCTGAAACAAAACAGCCCTTACCCCTGCCTGATGGGGTTGCCTGGCGACCTGTTCTATCATCGCTCGCAGTTTCCCCGGAACTTCAAAAGCACTCGGCCGGTAAGCAAGCTCCCCCCAGAACGTCGATGCATCAACCAGTGCGATTCCTCTCGCGTGTCGCGTCGGCGAGCTTACAAGCTGTAGCAGTTGCGCATCACTCTCCCCAATATCGTCCTTAATCTTCTCCATCGCGAGATAGCCAGGACGCGCAAGATGATTGCGCGTGTACCAAAAATCGAATTCACGCAGCTCGATCTCGCCGGACCCCACTCTGCCTAACTGGCTCGCAATAGAGATTTTTCGAAAATCCAGCAGCGGGCTGTTGATCAGGAGCATTAGTACGAGAACAACAATACCCATCGCCGTATTGACTTGCGCAAGTCCGTGGGTCCAGTCATCGCGGCGCCGAATAATACCGACTACATAGCCAACCGCAAATAACGAAAAAGTCAGCCAGACGACGAATGCCCAGCATCTTTCAATCGTCCAGCCGTATTGCAAGAGTCTCAGCGTCAGCCCATAAAAACTTAGCGCGGATATTATTGGCAACACACAAAGACCAGCATAGATCAACCGGTGGACGAGCAATGGATAGGGACTGGATTCACGGCCATCCTGATAGACGGCGTTGGTGAAAAACAAAGTAATCGCCAGCAAGCCCAACAACAGGGCCGTGCCTCGGCCAGTCGACCAAAGCGCATCGAGGCCGACGATTGGCAGGGTGGCGATGAATATGACGGCAATACCAACAACAAGCGGCAGTAACAACTTGAAGAGCCAGTGGAGCAAGCGGGTGATGTTGTCGATGACCTTTGTCAGGTCGCGAAATATTGTGACACCGACACCGAAAGCGACACTCAAAACCGGAAATAAAAACCAGTCTTTTCGAAACAGCGTCCAGAAAAAATCGACGTCGATAACCTGAAATAGCTGCCCCCATGACATCAGAATCAGCCAAAAAACCAAAACGAACAGCGCAGACAGAGCGGCTACCAGAAAATTACGCCAGGAGTTTGTAAACAATATTTGGTAACTGAGCGCTACGCCGCTTGCTCGTTGCTGCATATACATCAGCGCTTTGAAACACGCGAGTCCTGTTCCAAGAGCGAAAACGATCGACATATTAGCGATCGGAAATGCGCCGTAGGGCTCCGCCTGGTATCCGGTGTAGACCGCCAGCAATGCCAGCAAGGATCCGAACGCCGCAACATGGATTACCATGCTCCTGACATTTTCCCTGCCCATCGACAACAGCAGTAACACCGGTACCGCCAGCACCAGAGTCCACAAAGGGTAGGACCAAAGCGGTGATTCACTCGGCCAGGATCCGGCTTCGGCGGCGTGGTAAAGACCGTACAGGAAGAGTCCCTGCACGAACGAGATGATGAGCATCGGAAGCTTCTGTATTTCTTGCATTGGCGACTCCGTCTGAAGTCAAAAATATAGCAAAATAATGTGGCGACGGTGTGGCAGGTGCGACGAATTAAACATCTCGAGCATCATTAGGGCTGGAACCGTTAATTTTGGGGAAGAGAACAATGAATTTTAAGCAACTTGCAGTACTCGTGGTGATCGGTTTGTTCGCGACGACCGTGTGGTCTGGCGAGGAAAAGCACCACAAGGTGGAAATCAAAGTTATATCGGATGGCGGTGACGGTGAAACTCACCTGGTTCTCGATAGTGAGGACCTGGGCTTCAATCTGCATGACATGCAGGTTGGTGAGAACCAGTCGGTCGTTGACAAGGATGGACGTGCTGTCCTGGTAACCCGAAACGAAGCGGGTTTCACGTTCGAAGTTGACGGCAAGACGGTCGATATGCCGGCTCTGGACGGTAGTCATGAGAAAAACGTCTGGATCAGCAAGAGCGATGGCGCACCGGATGTCGATATAGAAATCCGTTCTTTGGCGGGCGGCATGGGCAAGCACCACGGCATGGCCGTGTTTGACGAGGAAGGCGTGATGATTATCAGTGGCAAGGAAATTGATGAGGCAACTCAGCAAGTTATCCGTACCGCACTTGAGTCCGCAGGCCATGAAAGCGTACATTTTTCCGGTGGTCATGACGGTGGACGGCACCGGGTTCACGTTGTCAAAAAGGTGGTTGAAGTAACTCCGTAAGTATTTGCGGGGCACGACCCCGCATAAGCCACCTTGCGTAGGAAAGGCTCTCAGTTTGAGGGCCTTTTTTGTTCATATCCACGGGCTTTTGGTTGATACTAGGCGCCGGAGACAGAAGCGGACCCGGAGCTGACAATGGATTTTGAGTTTTCCCCTAAGGTACAGGATCTACAGGAGCGATTGCTTTCCTTCATGGATCAATACGTGTACCCGAACGAAGTGCTGTACGCGCAACAGCTAGGTGCCGGCGATCGGTGGGAGCCGCCGGCAATAATGGATGAGCTGAAATCAAAGGCCCAAAAGGCGGGCCTTTGGAACCTGTTCTTGCCGAAAAGCTACGGCGAATTTAGCCCGGGCCTGACGACGCTGGAATACGCACCACTCGCCGAAATCATGGGACGGGTTCTGTGGGCGTCAGAGGTGTTCAATTGCAGTGCCCCGGATACCGGCAATATGGAAGTGCTCGCACGCTATGGAAACACCGCGCAACAAGAAGAGTGGTTGTCGCCGTTATTGCAAGGCGAGATTCGTTCGGCGTTCGCGATGACAGAACCTGAGGTGGCATCATCGGATGCAACGAATGTACAGACCTCGATCACGCGAGACGGTGATGAATACGTGATTAATGGTCGCAAGTGGTACATCAGCGGAGCCTGCAATAGTCGCGCAAAGATAATGATCGTTATGGGCAAAACCGACCCGGATGGCGAGAATCGTTATCGACAACAATCGATGATTCTGTGCCCTCTGGATGCGGCCGGCGTGACAGTAGTTCGTCCTATGAAGGTCTATGGCTTTGACGATGCGCCAGAGGGTCATGCCGAAGTCACTTTCGACGATGTCCGGGTGCCTGTTACCAATCTTTTGCGTGACGAAGGCAGTGGCTTTGAAATCGCACAAGGGCGCCTGGGTCCAGGGCGAATTCATCACTGCATGCGGCTGATCGGCCTGGCGCAGCGGGCCCTCGAGGCGATGTGCGTACGAGCCGAAACCCGGGTCGCATTTGGCAGGCCACTCAGCAAACAGCAGTCTGTGCGCGAAGATATCGCACGTTCGGCTTGCGAGATTGAGCAGGCGCGTCTGTTGACGCTCAAGGCCGCTTCCAGAATGGATGAAGGTGGTAACAAGGCCGCGAAGGACCTGATCGCAATGATCAAAATTGTCGCGCCAAACATGGCGTGCACTGTGATTGACAGGGCTATCCAGATTCACGGCGCTGCCGGTGTAAGTCAGGACTTTTTTCTCGCGCATGCCTATGCAGGTGCGCGTGCTATAAGACTGGCCGATGGGCCGGATCAGGTACACATGATGCAGCTTGGGCGCAACCTCGCCGCAGCCTCAACAAGTCTCTGAGCGGGCAGCAAGGTTGTCACGTTCCATTGAAACTTTAGATCCGGACGTTCTCGGGCCCTACCTCGAAGCCAATGTTGCCGACTTTAGCGGTCTGAAAAATGTTCAAAAATTCGTAGACGGGCAGTCAAATCCCACTTTCCGGATAACCGCGAATTCCGGTGAGTATGTGCTGCGTCGCCAGCCCCCCGGCAAATTATTAAAGTCGGCACACGCCGTTGATCGCGAGTACCGGGTACTCGCAGCACTGGCGGGTACAAATGTTCCCGTTGCCCGCGTTCATCATTTGTGCGAAGACCGCGAGGTTATCGGCTCGATGTTTTATATCATGGAATATTGTGACGGGCGGATATTCTGGGACGCCGCGATTCCAGAAGTTGGCAGGGCCGAACGCACTGCCATTTACGATGAAATGATCGGCGTGCTGGCGGCACTACATCAGGTAGATGTCGAAAAGGCCGGGCTAAGCGATTTTGGCAAGCCCGGCAACTACTTTGAACGGCAATACGACCGTTGGAGCAGCCAATATCGTGCCTCGGAGCTGCGGCCTGTCGAAGCGATGGAGACGTTGATCGCCTGGCTCGGCCGGCACCTGCCGGAGGACGATGGACGAATCTCGCTGGTTCATGGTGATTATCGTCTCGACAACATGATATTTAATTCATCCAGCCCGAAAGTCATCGCGCTACTGGACTGGGAGTTATCGACCCTGGGTCATCCATTCGCCGATGTTGGCTATCAATGCATGCAGTTGCGGATGCCGGCGCGGACAGGGCACATTTCCGGTTTGCGCGGCAGAGACTTGGGTGAGTTAGGGATTCCGACAGAGAACGAATACGTTGCCAGGTATTGTGAGCGCACGGGTATTGATGAAATCGACAATTTCGGATTCTACGTTGCATTCAGCTTTTTTCGGCTGGCCGCGATCGTACAGGGTGTCGCCAAGCGCGCTGCGGACGGCAACGCATCCAACAAAAATGCGGCACAATTCGGCGAGTTTGTTCAGCCCATGGCGGAACTGGCCCTTGAGGCGATAGTCTGACGCCAGACTAGCGCCCGAAACCCACGCGCATACCGACATAGCCCGCACGGCCCAGTGTGCGGTAGCCGAAGACCTGCTCATATTGTTCGTCGAGCAAGTTTGTGCCTTTGACAAATACCGTTACGGATTCCGTTGCACGATATTGTACGGCCAGGTCGACAAGCCAGTAGTTTTCAAGTTTGACTATCTCTGATGGGTCGGGCCAGGGAGGGAAGAAAATATCGGTTCTCTCGCCACCATAATCGGCTGTTAACGTTGTGCTGAAACGTTGTTCCGGTGTCCGGAAATCAGCGCCAAAACCACCGGTATGGCGCGGACGGCGCAACTCGCGCGAATCCTTACCATCGAAATCCGGTTCTGTCGAGTCGGTGTAAGTGTAGTTTGCGCTAAGGCCAAACGTATCCGTCACAGACCAGCGCAGGGAAATTTCGGCTCCGCTGCGCTTGCTCTTGCCGTTCAGGTTTTCAGACGTGGTACGAAAGGTTACCGGATCGAAAACGAATCCGTTGATTTCATCTTTCAAGTCCTGACGGAAAAAAGCCACGTCGAGCTGTGCGGCACCGCGGGCAACTTCCTGCCTTGCGCCGATCTCCCAGGAGACGGAACGTTCTGGCCTGAGGTTCGGGTTACCGTCGTGTCCCGCCGTGAAAAAACCGTAGCGCTCAATGAATGTCGGGTTTTTTCGTCCCGTGCCGACGCTGCCGCGAATCGTTGTAGTATCGGTCGCCAGGTACGACAGTGCCAGGCGGCCATTGACGACATTATCGAAGTCGCTGTTTTCGTCATAGCGCGCGCTGAGAATCCAGGTCAGTTTTTGTGAAAGGCCCTGGTATTCGGCAACGAGGCTTGTTGCATCCATTTCCTGGTCCTGATTGGGGTCGCCAAAGACGACGGCGCCACGCTGTTCGAAACGAGTCCTGTCGTGTTCCAGACCCAGCGATGCCTTGTTGTCACCGAGGCGAAATTCAGTTTGCCAGGCGAGTGTCATGCGATCCGATGCGGTCGATGAATCCTCGATTCCGTCGACCAGATTATGATTATCGGAATCGAAATAACGGACCTTCAGATGATGGGAAATGCTGCCATTTTCGGGCGTGACGTCCGCGCCGATATTTGCGTAGAAATTTGTTGTGTCAGTTGCGACGTCTCCATCGACCGGCAAGCCCGTAACAAAAAAATCGACTGGGTCGAATTGTGAATAGGCATCCACCGCACGCAGTCCAGCGCGAAGTGTCAAAACATCACTTACCATCACTCGCGCCGACAAGGCCGCCGTTGTCAGTTCGGCGCCGTCTTTTTCGTTGCCGGTACGTGAAATATTCTGTCCATCGGTCTCGTGATCTTCGATGCTGCCGGTCAGTGACCAGTTGTTATCGCCGAATGCGGCATTGAGTGCGGCATTGGTGGTATTCAATGAGCCACCTTCGATGAAGCCATCGACTCCCTTGCTGGTGCTTCCATCGCGAGTGATGATGTGAACGACCGCGGCAACGGCATCGCTGCCCCACAAAGAACCTTGTGGGCCACGTACGACTTCGATGCGCTCTATATTGCCGGTGCTCAGGTACTCCCAGCGGAATTCGTCGCCCGTCGCAGGATCATTCGCACGAACCCCATCGATCATGACGAGAATGTGATTGGCCTCGGCACCGCGAACACGTATCTGAGTTTGCGAGCCGCTGACGCCGGTGTGACTAACGGCAAATCCAGGCACAGAGCGCAGCAGCTCTGAGACGTTGCGAGCCTCGCGGCGTTCAATGTCGTCACGCGTGATAACCGAGACGGTGCTGCCAAGCCGGTTAATGTTTAGCGGAGTACGCGACCCTGAAACGATTATCTGGTCGATTTTTTCCGAGGTGTCCGGTTCAGCGCTGGCGAGGTGGCTTAACAACAAGGTACAAAACACGCTGGTAGCGGCGGTTGCGCAAGATTGGATTTTCATGATTCTCTCCTGCCGGTATCCCCGTACCGACCAATACGTCGAACGTTGGTCGGGGATAAAAGAGAATCGAGTTCCCGTGAATCGCCCGCCGCGATCGAACTGTGGATTGTCGACAGGCCGGTCTCCGGACTCATGAGTAACCGATTGAAAATCGGTTGTTGTTAGTCGCCTTCCCACGCTATCGCGCAGTGGCTAAGTGACCAATAACTCATTTACCGTTGCGGGGGCAGTGACGGGATTGCCTTCAAATAGTCGGCGCACCGTCTTCCCGTTTAATGCCTGTTGCCAGACATTCACCAGTCGATGTTGGAGCGAACTCTAACCCAGGTTGGTGTGTCTGGCAAATGCGGTCGTCGTGCTTGAGCAAATTGGTTATGCTGGCCTGAATAAGGGAGGGATATCATGCGATTTCAATGGCTGATGTTATGTGTTCTGGCCGACGTTTGGGGTTCGACTTTTGCTCAGGATGAGTCGGAGATCCTTGCATTCAACGATGCATGGGTGTCCTACAACGAAGCGGTTGAGGCCTCGGATGCCGACTTGCAAATTAGGTCCTCCAGGAATTTGCTTGATGCTGCCTGGTTGGTGCTCGAAGAATCGGACGAGCGACTGCCGCTGGTTATCATGATTCATGGCAAGGCTTTGACCGACGGTGGACGTAATCGTGAAGCGCAAACCGTATTGGAACGCGCACTGGAAGTGGCAGTAGATATTCACGGAAAGAAGTCGCCGAAACTGGTACCAATTCTCTCGCGTCTGGCGGAGGCCCATAACGAATATCAGGACCCGGACATGCGTAAATATTATGGGCAGGCAAAGGGAATTCTCAAACGCGATAGCGGGGAGGATAGTGAGGCCTACGCGAGCTTCTTGCTGGCGGCCGGGGCGGATTTGCTCTCATCCGGTGATGTTTCTGCGAGCAAGAGGTACATGCGGATTGCGCATGAAATTTTTCAAAGTATGGGCAGCGCCAGAGATTTTCAGACAGGCATGGCCGCTTTCTATCTGGGGAAAATTGAGTTCAGTCGCCAAAACTTCAAAGTATCGACATCGTATCTTCTGGACGGGTTGGCCGCATTTCAAAGTGATGATGAGACCAGTATTCAATATCAACTATATACTCGCGCGTTGCTTGTGCAGGCATACGAGCATCGGGGAAAATCAGACCTGGCAACCGAACATTGTGTTGCTATCGGGCAAGTAAGCAAACTACGGACTGATAAGGACTATCAACCGTTGTTTCGAATGGCACCGACTTATCCTCGGCAGATGTTGTCAAGAGGTGCTGAGGGATTTGTTGATGTTGCCTTCACCATTGACGAATCCGGTTTCATACAAAATCCGGAGGTATTTGAGAGGGGCGGGTCCGGTGGTCGCGAGTTTGAGAAGGCCGCAATTGAAGCGGTGAAGCGGTTTCGATATGCACCCAGGTTTGAGAATGGCGAGGCGGTGACTGTTGATAATGTCAAGACTCGTATCTCTTTTGAAATAGACTGATCAACCGGGATCAGGCCGAACTTTATTAATATCTGGAATCTAAGAAAGGGCGCAGTGGCGCCCTTCTTTTTAAAAACAGACAAAGCAAGGATTCTTCGTGTTCCTAAGCAAACATAAATTCTCTCTTTTCGTCAGCCTGACTGTGCTGTTCGCGCTGTCCACACAGGCGCACGCACAGGAAGAGCTGGCGACGCAAATTAATCTCTCCTACGAGCAATTCCAGCTCGATAACGGCCTGACCGTACTGGTGCACTCGGACCTCTCCACGCCAACCGTATTTGTCGGTATGTGGTACGGCGTTGGCTCTAAAGACGAACCTGAAGGCAAGACCGGTTTTGCACACTTGTTTGAACATCTGATGTTCCAGGGAAGCGAGAATCGAGAAGGAGAGTACTTCACGCCGTTCACGGACGCGGGCGCTACCGGCATGAACGGTACAACCAACGAGGATCGAACCAACTACTATGCAACCGTTCCGTCCGGCGCTTTGGATATGGCCTTGTGGATGGAAAGCGATCGAATGTCGCACTTACTCGGAGCCATTACCCAGGAAGCGCTTGATGAGCAGCGTAGTGTCGTGCAAAACGAAAAGCGTCAGGGCGAGACACGGCCGTACGCAAAAATGGGCGACAAAATTCGTGCCGGTATCTACCCGGTTGATCATCCTTACCGTCACTCGATCATTGGATCGATGGACGACCTGAATGCTGCCTCACTGGATGACGTGCATGAGTGGTTCAATACGTATTATGGGGCATCCAATGTGACTTTGGTGTTGGCCGGCGACGTTTCCCTCGAAGATGCGCAGTCGAAAGTTGAACACTTTTTCGGTGGAGCACCGACCGGCGTACCGCTTTCGCATCCGAAAAAATGGATTCCGAATCTCACCGAAAACCGCGAAGAAAAAATGTACGATCGCGTTGGTCAGACGCGTATTTCCCGGGTGTGGGCATTACCGGGGTTGAACGATAAAGACACGTCGTTGATGTATCTTGTCAACGACTCGCTGGTTGCTAACAAGAACTCACCACTTCGCAGAATACTGGTTGATGAGTTGCAACTTGCAACCAGCATTCGGGGCAGTGCGCACGGGCGGCTGATGAGCGGCGAGTACAATCTGACTATCGACTTGCGACCGGAGGTCACCCCCGAACAGGTGATGCCCATCGTTGACGAAGTGATCGCCGAGTATCTTCTGAACGGTCCCGACGAGCAAATCGTTGACAACGCGAAACTCGGCGTGAAAATGTACATTCTCGGTGCGCTGGAAACCGGCTCGCAGATCGGGCGCATGTTAGTTGAGGGTGCGTTGTTCTCGGATGATCCCTTATTCATCAATACGGAACTCGAATGGTTGAATAGTGCGACCGGAGAGGAGCTTCGCCAGATCGCGAATCGCTGGCTGACGCGCGGCTATTATCAACTGACCGTCGAGCCGTTTCCGGAATTTGAGAGTGCCGATGCCGCCGTAGATCGATCTTCGGTACCTGCGGTTACCGCAAAGTCGGACATTCATTTCCCGGAGATCGAAACGGCGACGCTCAAGAACGGTATCAAGCTGGTCGTAGCAAACCGCGGCAGCATCCCGTTAATTGATGTGTCGTTCCGGATTGCAACAGGTGCGACGGCGGCGCCTGCCGACGCGCCCGGACTGCCGGTGTTTGTGTTCGGGCTTATGGACAAAGGCACAAAAAAGTACGATGCAAACGAACTCGCAGCGGCAAAAGACAAGATAGCGATGGGTGGTGGTTTTGGGGCTGGTGAGGAAGACAGCTCGCTCGGATACCGTATCCTGACGGGTAATTTGGAGCCTTCCCTGCGCCTTGCAGCAGAGATGTTGCGGTATCCGACGTTTCCGCAGGATGAGTTGGATAAGGTAAAGGCGCAGGTGCGTGCTTATCTTTCCAACCTGCAACATGCACCATCGCGGGCTGCCAGCAGTCTTTTTGAGCGGGCGATTTACGGTTCGGACAGTGTGAAAGGTGCGGTTTGGACGCCTGAGCTTGTCGAGCAGGTTGATCGCGGCAAACTCGAAGTCTGGCATGCGGCGGAAATTGCACCGGATAATATGACGATCTACATGATCGGCGACATCAATCTTGATACAGCCGTCCGGGCCGTCAACAAGGCTTTCGGCAAGTGGTCGGCCAGGAACAACTCGGCTCGTCGTGACATTGGCGATGCCAGTGACTCAGGCGGTCGCGTCATTCTAATCGACCACCCTGGAGCGGCCTCCAGTACGATTGTTGCCGGTCGAGCCATCCAGCCATTCGATGCGAACACCTGGAGTACCTTATCCATGATGAACCGGACGCTCGGGGGCGCATTTGAGGCGCGATTGAATATGAATCTTCGTGAGGATAAGGGCTGGTCCTACGGTTATTACTCCGGCATTAGTCGCAACACGAGTGGGGATATGACCTTCCGTACCAGCGGACAGGTGCAAACGGATAAGACGGCCGCAAGCATGCTTGAGATCAGGCGCGAGCTTGAAGAGTTCGTATCGACACGTCCTGCAACAGCGGAAGAGATCGCACGTATCAAATTAAACAGGGTCCGCTCTTTGCCCGGATCGTTCGCAACCAATGGCGGTTTCCTCGGTAGCATGATCAATTCCGGCAGTTACGACTTACCCTTCGATTATGCGGAGACGGCGGCCGAGCGAATTGACGCGGTTACTCTCGAGGATGTGCAAGCGGTATCCAAAGAGGTCGTCGACTCAAGTCAGTTGACCTGGCTGGTCGTAGGCGATCTGGAAAAAATGGAAGAGCAAGTACGGGAACTGGCTTTTGGAGACGTTGAGGTCTGGGACGCATTTGGAAATGTTTTACGATAAGCGACCGGGCTGAAAACATGTCGATGTTTCAACTGGGCTTTCGCCCGTTTTATTCTTTGGCTGCTATCTTCGCAATAGCAGCGATGATTCTTTGGCTGCGCGCATTTGTGGGTCTGTCGGGCACGGGCGACTACCTCTCCGGTGTTGTTTGGCACAGCCACGAAATGCTGTTTGGTTTCTCGGTTGCTGTAATCTCAGGATTTCTGTTAACCGCGGTTCGTAACTGGACCGGACTACCGACACCGACTGGCACAGCGCTGGCAATGCTGGCCGTGCTCTGGATGGCGGCCCGGGTGCTGATCATCCGGGGGCCAGCACTGCTCGCAGCGATTGTTGATGTTGCGTTCCTGCCCGTGCTCGCGCTGGCGATAGCCGGACCTGTTTTGCGCAGCAGGAATCGGCGTAACTACAAAATAATCGCAATCGTCCTGGCGCTTGCCGTGTCGCACGGTGTGTTTCATCTTGGCAATCTTGGTTACACAGAAGTGTGGTTGTCACGAAGCTCACTATTCGCAAGCATCGACATTGTCATCATACTGATGAGCGTTGTCGGTGGCAGAGTCATACCTGCATTCACGCGCAATGCCATTCCGGACGCTACATCACGCCACGAGCCGTGGGTGGAGCTCATTACGTTCGCGTCCATGATACTTATCATCGCTGCCAATTTACTGAAGGTGTCATGGGTGGTGCCGCCGATGTTGATGGCATCGCTACTGATCATTGCCGCAGCCGGACATGCAACTCGACTGGCATTGTGGGAACCCGGAAAGACGACACGCAATCCCTTGCTCTGGATGATGCCGGTAGCTTATTCGTGGATACCATTGGCATTCCTGTTGCGCGCACTGGCGGCGACAGACGTTATCGCTGCGGGGGCCTGGATTCATGCCGTGACCATGGGCGCGGTGAGTGCGCTCATGCTGGCAATGATGATGCGCAGCTCATTGGGCCACACGGGGCGAGATCTCGTCGCAACCAAAGCCGACATGGCGGCATTTACGTTATTGCAGTGCGCAGCTATCGTTCGGGTAATCGCGAGTATTGCAGGCGGGGAGACGTACCAGAGGTGGATTATCGCATCCGGCCTGATCTGGGCAATGGCCTTTCTGGTTTTTGCGCTGCGTTACCTGCCTATTCTCAGTCGCCCGCGAGTGTCGGGCTGATCCGGCACCGGATCAGATCGATCGCGTCGCGATGGCTGGTGTGATATTGCTCGCTTTTCTCGCGGGGCCAGCGACGGCCATTTGACCGACAGTCAAGAGAACAATCATCGCAACCGGTATCACGTACCAGGCTAGTGGCTGCAGTGAAAACGCCTCGACCATCGCAATATTCAGAGCGACAGAAAGAACCCCTCCAATCAGGAGACCGATGCTGGAGACAATGAAATTTTCCACCATGAAGTAACGCACGATGGCGAGTTTGGTCGCACCCAGCGCGCGGCGAACTCCGATCTGACGTGTCCGACGACTGACGTTGAAGCTTGCCAATCCCACAATGCCGAGGCCGGTAATTATCGTTAGCAAGGCAACGACAAACGCCAGAATCCTGATCATCGCCGTGTCACCAAGATAGGCAAGCTTTCGTACCTCATCCATTGTCGCAATGTCGCGAATAAGGCGGTCTTTATTGCTGTTGGCCAGTAGTTCTTCAATCTGTGGCATCAATTCATCGCGATAACCGGGGTCGGTTCGGACGAGGTAGCGTTGAAACTCGGAGGTTCGCCGCTGTGGTACGAGCATGGATTGCTCAACACTACTCCACCCCTGCCAGGGTGCCTGCAGACGCTCAATCACACCGACGATGTTCACTGGGTCGTTATCGTTAATGTAAAACGACTTTCCTACATAGGATACTTGTTCGTCGGGAAACAGCTCCTTGCCAAGCGCCTCGGTGATGATGCTGTACGCTGGCCATGTATTTTCGTCATCGGCTTGCCATGTTATCTGGTCGGGCGTGAAGTTCTTGCCGTCGATAATATTGGACGCGAATGTTTCGACACCGTGTTCATCGACGAAATAGATCGCAGAGCCAACAGAATCCGCGGTCTGATTGCCTGGTGTTGTCTGCAATGCCATGGACCAGCCACCCTGACGAAGAGGGTAGGAATTCGTAGCTACAGCACCCCGGACACCCGGCAGGCCTCTGATTATCGCAAGGTCTTCGTCTATCAGTACTTTCATTTTTTCGCTGTCGTACTGACTGAATGACTGACTAACCAGTGCAAACGTATTTGCTTCGTCAATGCCACTTTCACGACCTGCGTTATGTGCGCGTTCCTGCATAATCGCGAACGCGTTGACCATAATCGTCATCGTTACTGCAATTTGCAGGGCGATCAGTACGAAGCCGGCCTTGTTCCTCAGCATCGCCCGCCAGATTGGTCCAATGTCCATGTTTATCTCCTTTCCACTCGGGCGGCTTATTGAATGCGCAGCGTTGTTGCCGGGGAGACGCTGCAGGCGCGCCAGGTTGGATACAATGCAGCCCCGAGAGCGGAAATAATGGCCAGTGCTACCGCTGCCATTATCATCGTCCAGTCCATAGTGACGAGATACGAGATGAAGTCGTACCCGGAAAAGACGTTTTCGATACCGCGCAGTCCCAGCCACGTCATACCTATCCCAGCGAGACCGCCGGCAACCCCAATCATGCCGGCTTCGATGATGTACTGGGAAAACAGCGCCGACTTACTGGCACCCAGCGCACGCCGCAAGCTAATGTCATTGCTTCGTCGCATTACCTTGGCAAGTAATAAGCCGATCGTGTTTAACAGGCAAACCGCTAGAAACAGTATCGCGAGACTCAGTAACACGCTGACCGAATCATCGACTACCTCACGACTGATCATCCACTCAGCTGGCGTGCTGAGGCGGTTATTCAGTTCCCGTGGAAAACGACCGAGTGATTGCTGTTCTTCGACATAGTCATCGAGAAACTGCATATACATGTCTTTATCCGAAGCACTTCGCAGCTCAACCCACATTTGAATCCAGATACATTCAGACGCAAGATAGGCGGCGTAGCCAACGCCATCAATGGGTTTCCAGCAACTGTTATTGCCGGCACTACCCCATTCGCCAGATACCGCCACTGAAAATGGCGCGAAGATTTTTTCCGCACCTTCGTAAGGATTGTTATTCAGGTCATAAAATTTTGGTATCGGCTGCCATTCCGCCAGAACACCGAGAACGCGGAACTGCTCTTTGTTCATAGTCAGCGTGCGGCCCACTGAATCTTCACCGCCAAAAAGACGCTGGTTCATTTCCGACGACAACACGACAACGTGTTCTTCAGACTGATCAGCATCAGCGCCCCAGCCGTCGCCAAATTCGAACGGCACGTCGAACATCGCGAAGAAGTCTGCCGTCGTTGCTCTCACGTCTTCCTGGAACGGTCTTGCGTCATCTCCTTCGGGCTGCACGACCCGGCTCGATTTGAAGCTGACCGTTTGTCGAAAGGCTCGTCCTGCCTGATGTAAGGCGGTCGAATCCAGATAGGTAACCTGTTCCGGAGGTTCGTTCGGATCCTGATACGGGTCGTCCGGATTCCAGTTGTCGAGTTGCACGTGGTATAGCATTTCATTCTTGTGCTCGACCGGATTATCGCTCATTACATGACGTACGGTAACGATCGACATGCACGCGCCAATACCGACGGCTATCGCTGCGACCATGAGCGCACTGAGTGCAGGGTTAGCGCGAATGCTGAGAATACCGAGCTTCAGATAATATCGAAACATCTCTGATCTCCGTTAGCCATTGGCTGCGGTGGCCAAATGTATCTCTGGGGGTCCATCACTGACCTGGCCATCGCGAACAAATATGTTTCTTTTTGCGCGGTCGGCGAGACTTAATTCATGTGTCACCATGATGATGGTTGTGCCAGACTCGTTGATTTCCGTCAGCAGGTCGAGAACGCTATCCGCCATGTGGGTATCGAGATTTCCGGTCGGCTCATCGGCAAGCAGAAAACGTGGTTCGCCAGCGAGTGCGCGAGCGATCGCGACTCGTTGTTGCTGACCGCCGGATAGCTGCGCGGGATAATGTTTCAGGCGTGAAGCGAGGCCCACCATTTCCAGACATTTTTCTATGCGTCGTTTGCGTTCATCAGCATTGAAGCCGCGATAGCGCAGTGGTACGTCAACATTGTCGAATATATCGAGCTCCGGAATCAGGTTGAAGCTTTGGAAAATGAATCCGATTTTTTCGTTGCGAAACTTTGAACGCTCTTTGTCGTTTAGCTTCGATACGTCCCGGCCGTCGAGTTCATAGCTTCCACTGCTCAGCTCCTCGAGCATGCCGGCGATGTTAAGAAACGTCGTTTTTCCGGAACCGGACGGTCCGGTTACGGATACAAATTCGCCCTCATCGACTGCGAGCGAGAACTCGCGCAATGCGTGCGTCTCGACTGTATCCGTGCGGTACGTCTTTGATACCTTATTCATTTTCAACATCGGGTTGTTCTCCTTAATCCGTTAGTAGAACCGAGTCCGCGCCGCGGAACGGGTCAAGATTCGAAACGACAATGGTGTCGCCAGGCTCGAGGCCGGCAACAATTTGAACCGCTCCGAGACTGCGCGCGCCGGTTTGAATCTGGTGGCGTTCGGCCATGCGGTCTTCGTTGATGACATAAGCAATACGACCCGCTCCACTGTCGAGAAACTGCCCGCGCTGTACCATCAGCACGTCGTTGTACTCAGCCAACAGCACGCGCGTGGTCAGGCGCTGGTTTTGCCGGAGGTTGGTCGGGCCGTGATCGTGGAAACGGATGCGACTTGCCACCTGGTTGTTTACGATTTCCGGTGAAACAGCAATTAACTGGCCCGCGTATCGCTCACCACCGACCAGTATTTCGGCCTGCATGCCGATCGCGAGATCGTCTGCGTAACTCTCCGGAATCAGTGCATCGATCTCGAAACGCGACAAATCAACAACGGCCATCACGGGCGTGTCGCGAGATACCGCGGATTTTTGATCGACGAGCAGGTCGCCGACGATGCCATCAACCGGCGATTTAATTGACAGGTCACCGACCTGGCGGCGCAGGTCATCCACAAACAGTAACTGCCGACCCACTTCGAACTCGCTGGCGCGCAGCTCAAAGGCGAGACGCTCATCAAACAGGTCCGCGTCAGCGACCGCATGCTCAAAAGCCAGTTGCGCATTGCGCAGGTCATCCTGCGCCTTTTCAAAGTCGATAACCGGTATGACGCCGAGTTCGTTGGCTTCATGGGCGCGGCGTTGTTCTCGCTTTGCGGCAACGAGCGCGACATCGGCGAGGTCAGCTGCCTTGCGTTTTTCAAGGGCCTGCTGCCGGGATGCTATGCGTTGTCGCTCGAGTTCAACCTCGCGTTGTGCGAGGGTCGATTCGGATTGGCGTAGCTCACTGGCCAATTCGGGACTATCAACGGTCGCCAGTATCTGCCCGGCGACCACCTGTTGGCCGGCGACCACTCGCAAAGTGATATTGCCCGAGGCGCTGGCGTAAAGGGTTGGGCTGACGGCGGCGACGATCCGGCCTTGAACGGATACGTCGCGCACGAGATCACCCCGCGTAACGACTGCGGTTCGCACGCGATCGTAGGGTACGCTGACCGTAGCGCTGGCCCAGCGTTTTACCCAGGGTGCGGCAAACAGAATAGACGCGATGACCGCTACGCCAATAGCAGCGAATATCAATTGATTACGGCGGGGATCTCGCGGCGCAAGCCGCACGTCCTGCGCCGAGGTGTCGGCAATTTTCAGCTTCCTGGCTCCTCTGCCATCCAGTCAAATCAGTGATTTTCGAACTCTTAACAACTTAGATGCTGGCTGTGCGCGATTCGTTTGAATACCAGTCGTGCCGGGACGAAGCGTGCTTTGCGGGGGTCGAGCCGTGTGTATTCAAGCCGAATGCTCCCTATAATTAGGTCCAGCAAGCCGGGAAGGATTAATTTGAGGTTCGAATCATTAGTCCGGGACAGGGGCCGCCTGTTCTGGATGCTGAATATTGGCGGTTGGTCGGGTTACACGCTTACCGCGTGGCTGGGTGCGCTCGCCCACGAAAAACCCGAATCCTATTTCGCCGTAATCGCCGCGACGGCCGCGGTTGGCTTTGTCGTCACGATTCCAATGCGTTACCTGTTTCGCTGGCTCTGGACGCGGCCTCTGTTGACGTTGGCCAGTACCATGTTGATGTCATGTTACGGCATCGCCCTTGGCTGGCGATTGATGCACAACTATCTCTATTACTTTTGGGTGAAGAACGCCTGGTACCCGGAAGACTTCATGGACTATGTCAGCGGCGTGATGGGTTCGTTCTATATCTTGCTGTGCTGGAGCGGTCTTTATTTTGGAATCAAATACTACCAGCAGTTGCAGGAACAGACCGAGCAGACGCTAAAGGCAACTGCAGCCGCACATCAGGCTCAGCTCAAGATGCTGCGCTATCAGCTGAATCCACATTTCCTGTTTAATACGCTCAACGCAATTTCCACGCTGATACTGGACGGCGCCAATGACACTGCGAACAAGGCGGTCAGCCGGCTCAGTGATTTTCTTCGCTACACGCTCGACAACGATCCGATGAGCCGGGTAAGTCTGGGCTCTGAGCTTGATGCTCTTGACTTGTATCTCGAGATCGAGAAAGTTCGCTTCGGTGACCGGCTGATCATTGAGAAGCTTATAGAGAGCCCGGCCGAGAAGGCATTGGTTCCCAGCATGATTTTGCAGCCTTTGATCGAAAACGCCATCAAATATGCTATCTCGCCCAGTGAGGAGGGAGGAACGTTGCGACTATCGGCCCGGGTGCAACGCGGCGTGCTGGTGATGCAACTGTCCGATACCGGGCCGGGACTCGGCAATGGCGAGAGTGGCCACAAGTCGAGTGGTGTCGGTCTGAAAAACACTCGTGAGAGATTGCAGCAACTTTACGGCGATCATCAGGCGTTTACATTGGCGCCAAACGAACCAACGGGTCTCGCCATAACGATTAACCTGCCGTATGAGGAAGGCGATGCTTAAAGCATTGATTGTTGATGACGAAGAGCTCGCGCGACGTGGTCTGGAAATTCGTTTGGAGAAATTCGATGACATCGAAATCTGCGCCCAAAGCCGCAATGGACGTGAAGCGCTTGTGGCGGTACGGGAGCATGCGCCTGACATCATGTTTCTCGACGTTCAGATGCCGGGAATGGATGGCTTCGATGTTTTGCGCAACCTTTCGACGAGTAACATGCCGGCCGTCATATTCGTAACCGCGTACGACGAATTCGCCCTCAAAGCCTTTGACGCCAATGCGCTCGACTACCTCCTGAAACCGATCGACGACGATCGACTCGCTGAAGCGATCGAAAGGGCTCGACACGACAACGATGAAAAGCAGGCCAATGAGCATCGTTCGAAGTTACTGCGGTTTGTCTGTGACCTGACGGGCCAGGAGCTTTCCCTTGATGCCGCACTGCAGGCGGCTTCGGGAAACAGCCAAAGCTATCCGACGCGACTGGCCATTCGGGATGGCAAGAAAACGACCTGTATAGAGATCGATGCCATCGACTGGATCGATGCAGCGGGCGACTATATGTGTGTGCACTCTGACGGCGATACGCACGTGTTGCGTGGCACGATGAAACATCTCGAAGAACTCCTGAATCCGGAGGTTTTCATACGCGTGCATCGTTCTGCGATAGTGAATCGGCACCGGGTCAAATCGATGCGCCCACACCGCAACGGTGAGTATTTCCTGAGTCTTGAGGGGGATACAGAGCTCAAGCTCAGTCGTAAGTACAAATCCAATATTGAACGAATCGCGCACCGTTCGTCCTGAATCACGCACGCTTCGTCGAATACCTTGAAACGAAAGGTATGCGTCTCGCATCAAAGGAACATTCCGTCAATGTCATTGGGGAGACGTCATGTTTCGCATCACTCGAATTTCAATCACGATATTGCTGTTATTGCTGGTCAGCAACGCCGCAGCCGTGTACATCGTTGATGGTGAGCGCAAGTCTTTTGAGATACACCGCGCAACGTCCGCGCCCATAATTGACGGTCGCCTTGATGACGATGTGTGGAAAACTGCCGCGATGGTGGATGATTTCCACCAGACGTCTCCATCCGACGGAGCAAAGCCAACCGAGGTGACCATCGTCAGGGTGGCTTTCGATGATGAATTTCTGTACATCGCCGCAGACCTCAAAGACAGCGATCCGGACAGTATTAGTGCGAAACAGATGATTCAGGGGAAAATGATCTTTTCCGATGACCGCTTCTGGGTCACTCTGGACAGCTTTAACAACAAACGGAACGACTACTTCTTTCAGGTGAACGCCAATGGTGTTCGACGTGATGCACTGCGTGAGAATAACGCGCGTATGATCGAAGAATGGGCGACGATCTGGCAGGCCGAATCAACGGTTACGGAGGACGGCTGGACGACTGAAATCGCGATACCGTTCAAATCCATTTCGTTCTCACCCAACACCGATACCTGGGGTATCAACTTCGGTCGCGGCATCATGCGCAAGCAGGAATATGCCATGTGGGCATCACACGACCGCCAGGACTGGCCTGCGTACAGTGGCGAAGTCAGCGGCATCGAAGATATCAAGCAGGGTGTCGGGCTTGATGTGGTTCCATCGGTGAGTCTGAGTCAGAGTCGCGATCTGGTACTTGATACAGACAGCTCGGGTTTTGATCCCTCCCTGGATGTGCGGTATCGAATCACGCCGTCACTCAGCGCGACATTTACACTTAACACGGATTTTTCGACGGCGGAGGTCGACGAGCAGCAAGTATCTCTCGATCGTTTCTCACTATTTTTTCCAGAAAAACGAGACTTCTTCCTGCAGGATGCGGGCATTTTTGAATTTGGCAATATCGACACAAACGGTCGGCCGTTTTTCTCTCGCCGTATCGGGCTGTCCGGTGATGGGCAGTCTGTTGGAATTGACGGCGGCATCAAGTTGACGGGGCGTGTCGGCGATTTCAACGTTGGTGCATTGGCGATTCGCCAGGAAGCTGCGGGCGACGTCGAGGCGACAGATCTTTTCGTTGTGCGGGGATCCTACAACGTGCTGGATGAGTCCGCCGTTGGATTTATCATGACGCATGGTGATCCAACGTCTAACGAATCGAACTCCGTAGTCGGTGTCGATTTTTTATACCGTGATAGCGATGGACCCTTTGGTGAAATCCTGACGGGGAAAGTTTGGGCGCAACAAAGTCGCTCGTCGAATCTTGAAGGCGATGACCAGGCGTTCGGAGCACAATTCGAAATTCCCAGCGACAAGCTATTGGTTTATGCAGGAGCGCAGCACATTGAAGAGAACTTTCATCCTGCACTGGGTTTCGTCAATCGCGCCGGTATCCGTCGCTTCGATACCGGCATTCGGTATCGGGTTCGACCGGACGAAGGCAGGTGGCGCGCTTTGAACAGCCGTATCGACATCACTCATATTACGGATATGAACGGCGATGTACTTTCGCAAAAAACCCGAGTCTGGCCGATCAGTTTCTACTCGCACCGCGATGACTTCATGTTCATCGAATGGGAGGGCAACACTGAGGTCGTGCGTGACGAGTTTGATCTGTTTGGCCGTGTCAATATACCTGCGGGCGAGTACAATTTTAATCGCGTTCGCGCCGAACTCATATCCGGCATGCAACGACCAGTTCGGGTCTTGTTGTCGGTGCAGAGTGGTGGTTTTTTTGGCGGTGACCGACTGGAGAAATTCGTTGAGCTTCAATGGCGTCAGTCAGCGTACTTCTTCATGGCACTGGGGTTCACGGAAAATGTTGTTGACCTTCCCAGCGGGAGTTTCACCTCACACCTGGGAAGTCTGCGCACCGACGTCGCGTTCAACTCCAAATGGTCGTGGAGTAATTTCCTGCAATACGACAATACCGGCGATGTGTTCGGCGTTAACAGTCGGCTGAGGTATGTGCCAGATGCAGGCAAGGAGGTGGTACTGGTGCTCAATCAGGGTGGTGTGGTGGATTCGGAAAATCACTTCGCCAGTACGCAAAGTGACATCAACCTGAAGTTTTCGTATACGTTTCGTTATTGAACGCATCTACCGGAGGGCTATCCCCAAAAATGCTGCGCAGGCAGGGTTACAATGCCGCGGTCGTAGACGAGCCCACCATCACGGTCCTTGCTGATTAGCAGCGGGCCATCGATATCGACGAAATCGCAGAGTTGTGCGATGACGTGCGAGGGTGCCATCGAGAGTGAGGTGCCGCCCATGCAGCCGACCATCAAGCCGAGGCCGCTCTCCCTGGCCGCACGGGCCAGCTCGAGTCCGTGTGTGAGCCCGCCACACTTGTCGAGTTTGATATTAATCATTTGATAGCGGCCGCTGTTCTCATCAAGTTCACCGATATGCTGACAGGACTCGTCCGAACACAGGGGTGAAGCCGACTCATATCCTTTGAGTACCTGATCCGCACCGCGCGGCAGAGGCTGCTCGATCATCAGGACTCCAAGCTCATGCAAAGCCGGACCGAACTCCTTTAGCTCATCGAAGCTCCAGCCCTGGTTCACGTCAACGACCAGCCGCGAGTCGGGTCGTGCCTCGCGGATTGCCGCAATACGTTCGACCGGTCGGTCATTACCCAGTTTTACCTTGAATAAAGTGAGCTCAGCTGCTGCGGTCGCTTTCGCCGCCATTTGTTCGGGCGTGTCTTCGAGGCCAATTGTGAAGACAGTTTCGATTGGGTTGGGTTCGACACCCGCCGTCTGCCATGCGCTGATACCCGACTTTTGTGCCTCCAGATCCCAAAGCGCTGAGTCGATGGCTAATCGTGCGCCGCCCGCGGGCAGTAAGGTCAGTAGCTCTTCACGGCTTGCTCCGTGGGATATTTCGTCGGCCACTGATTCGATCTGTCGCGTTATCGATTCAAGTGTTTCGCCCAGGTAAGACACGCCCAGCGCTTCACCGCGTCCCGTGATGCCGTCCTGATCAATCTCACAGACGATGCACGGGAACTCATGCCAGACGTTTCTCGAGATTCGAAAGGGCGTGATGCAAGGCCAGGATTCAGAGCGGACCCTGATATCGCGATTCATGACGCGTACTTCAGGAGGAAATTTGCGATGGGTGTCATGCCGGTTGCGACGGCATCGACGCAGGGCAGTCCGAGTTCATTCTGCAACCGGGACAAATAATTGTCGCGGTCAAAGTCGCCCATACTGGACGTATTGACGCTAACGCCCGCGCAGAAACATCGTGTGCGCATGCGTCGCGCCATTCGAAGAGCATCGTCGATGACTTCGTCAAGCTCGGGTATTGGATAGTCACCCGTGGTTCCATCGATAGCGAGGCGCTCGGCGTCATGGCATAAGACGATGGCATCCGGTTGCGAGCCGTGGAGCAGACCGAGACTGACGCCCGAGTAACTCGGATTCAACAACGAACCCTGTCCCTCGATCACATCCCAGTGATCGTCATCGTTGTCGGGAGACAGGACTTCTGCAGCCCCGGAGATGAAGTCAGCGACGACCGCGTCAATCGGCAGGCCTTCGCCAGCGATCATGATCCCGGTCTGACCGGTAGCTCTAAACGTCGCCTTTATATCTCTGCGCTCAAGTTCGCGGTGCAGAGCCAGGGCACTGTATTTCTTGCCCACAGCGCAATCGGTTCCGATCATCAGCACGCGTTTCCCGCTGCGCGGTCGACCGCTGCCTACCGGAAGGCCCGCGGGCGGCACGCGAACGTCAATTAACTCGGCGCCGCTTTTGTTGGCGGCGACGACTAAATCTGCAATGTCGGAGAGTCTCGTATGCAGTCCCGCGGCGATATTAAGTCCAGCACTCGCGAGCTCGATTAGCTGTGGAATCCATTTGCCCGGGATTTGTCCGCCCATCGGAGCGACGCCGACGATGACTGTTCGTACACCGGCATCTACTGCATCCTGCACCGTCATATCCGGGAGTCCGAGATCAATCGGGCATTCCGGCAGGCGCAGCTGCCCGGCACAATGTTCCGGTCGCCAGTAGGCGATTCCCGCACCCGTTTTCGCATGATGCATGTCTGGGACATCGCCCAGGTAGATAAGGTACGGCGTATCGAGACTGATTTTATTGATTTGCATGTTGACCAATAATAAATTGATTTGTTGGTCATTACGCCAAAAATATTGTTGCCGGGTGCTCGAGCATTTCCTTTATGCGTTGAATCATCGCCGCTGCGTCATAGCCGTCAACAAAGCGGTGGTCAAACGATGACGACAAGTTCATCATCAGACGAACGGCGATTTGGCCGTTGAAAACCACGGGCCTTTCAACGGCCCGGTTCACACCGATAATGCCGACCTCAGGCAAGTTGATCACCGGTGTTGACGCGATGCCACCTAGTTTACCGAGGCTGGTGACGGTAATCGTTCCACCCGTCAATTCACTCTTCGTTGCACTGTTGTCACGCGCGGCCTGAGTGACTCGCTGAATCTCGTTAGCGAGACCGTCGATATCCTTCATCTCAGCGTGTTTGACGACCGGAACCTTGAGTCCATCCGGTGTTTGTGTGGCAACTCCGAGGTGCACGGCCGTATGTTGTCGCAATATGTTGCGATCTTTATCGTAAGTCGAATTGCATTGCGGAAATTCTTTTAACGCACGTATCAATGCAAGACCAAGAAATGGCAGCAGCGTGAGTCGATTCGAAGAATCACTCAGGCCGCGGTTGAGATGCTTTCGCAAAGCTTCAAGTTCGGTGATGTCGATTTCCTCGACATAGGCGAAATGCGGAATTTCCTGCTTCGATTTGCTCATTCGTTCTGCAATGATGCGTCGCAGACCGATGATCTTGATTTCCTTCACGTCCGTCGATGGTGCAGCCGCTTGTGCTACCTCAATGCCCATCGCCTGCGACTTCATGTATTGATCGAAGTCCTTGCGTTGTATTCGACCGCCAGATCCAGTACCGGGAACGAGGTTCAGGTCGATACCTGCTTCCTTGGCACGACGTCGAACTGCGGGCGAGGTAATTACTCGGCTACGCGACTCGTTGGGCGCCGCGACGGACTCGGTCGCCGGGATTGGTTCTGGCGCTGCTTTTGATTTCGCTTTCGGTTTTCCGGCCTTCTTTTTTGCTGCCGCCGTCTTGGCGTCAGTTTCGAATACGACCAGCGCTGCACCTACTGCAACAATATCGCCCGGTTCGCCGGCAAGTTTGATGACGGTACCGCTGACTGGCGAGGCCAGCTCAACGGCCGCTTTATCGGTCATCATCGTTCCGACAACGGCCTCTTCCTCGACGAATTCGCCAACCTTTATGAACCACTCACCGATTTCGGACTCGACCGTGCCTTCACCGAGGTCCGGCAGTTTGAAAATATGTTCGCTCATTCCGCCTCCATTACTCTCTGGATACCTGCTGACATACGTTTCAGCCCAGGGAAGTATTGCCACTCGAATGCGTGTGGGTAGGGTGTGTCCCAACCGGCAACACGTGAGATGGGTGCTTCAAGATGGTAAAAACAATCCTTCTGGATTGTCGCGGCGAGCTCAGCGCCGTAACCGCCGAAACGGGTCGCTTCATGCGCGATCAGGCAGCGACCGGTCTTCCTGACCGACTCAACCAGCGTCGAAACATCCAATGGTGCCAGCGTGCGCACGTCAATGACCTCGCAGTCAATTCCCGTCTCTTGTGCGGCTGCAATTGCAACGTGCACGAGCGTTCCGTACGTGACAATAGTCAACTCATCGCCGGGGCGTGCTATGTCCGCCTGGCCGAGTGGCACTGTGTAATGACCTTCAGGAACCTCGCCTTTTGGATGTGAACCCCAGGAGACGGCCGGTTTTTCCGGATCGCCATCAAAGGGACCGTTGTAAATTCGCTTGGGCTCGAAAAAGACCACCGGATCGTCGGATTCGATCGCGCTGATGAGCAACCCTTTGGCATCGTAGGGATTGGATGGCATGACAACCTTGATACCGCTGACGTGGGTGAAGATACCTTCCGGCGACTGCGAGTGTGTCTGGCCACCGCGGATACCACCGCCGCAGGGCGTACGAATAGTGACGGGTGAAAAAAACTCGCCGCCGGTTCGATACCGCAACTTGGCAAGCTCGCTGGCGATCTGGTCGAACCCGGGGTAAATGTAGTCAGCAAACTGGATCTCGGCGACGGGCCGCAAACCATTCACGCCCATGCCAATGGCTGCACCGATGATGCCACCTTCAGAGATAGGGGCGTCGATGACGCGGTGTTCACCGTATTTGCGCTGCAAGCCATCCGTGCAACGGAAGACGCCACCGAAGTAGCCAACGTCCTCGCCCAGAACTACGACGCTTGGGTCCTTGTCCATGACGACGTCATGGGCGGAGCGAATCGCCTCGATCATATTCATGCGTGCCACTACTCGCCCCTCTCGACTTCAAGCATGCGCCGACGCTGTGACTCGAGATGTTTCGGCGTCTCGGCATAGACATCGTCAAACATCGTTGCCGGATCGAGCCAGGGTTCTTCGGTCATCGTGCCGTACTTCTGCGCCTCTTTCCAGGCGGCAGTTACTTCAGTCCGCAATTCGTCGATCAGACTTTCATGTTTCTTATCAGACCAGTGACCCTCGGCGATCATGTGGTGCTTCAGCCGCTCAACCGGATCACCGAGCGGGAAGGCATCCCATTCGTCTTTTGGCCGATACTTCGACGGGTCATCACTCGTTGAATGGGCTCCACCTCGGTAGGTAACAAGCTCGATGAGCGTCGGTCCGCCGCCACGGCGCGCTCTATCGGCTGCCCATAACGTTGCAGAATACACGGCTAGAAAATCATTGCCGTCAACTCGCAGGCCAGGTATTCCCAGGCCAAGTCCGCGGGCCGCGAAGGCCCTGCGCTGTCCGGCTGCCGTGCCCTGGAATGTCGAGATAGCCCATTGATTATTGACGACATTAAGAATTACGGGGGCCTGATATATAGCAGCAAAAGTCAATGCATGATGGAAATCCGCTTCCGAAGTTGTGCCGTCTCCGACCCATGAAGCGGCGATATGGTCTTCGCCCTTGATCGCCGAAGCCATCGCCCAGCCAACGGCGTGTGGATATTGTGTACCGAGGTTTCCGGAGATCGAAAACATGTTGCCGCTTTTGCTGTGATACATGATGGGTAGTTGCCGGCCCTGGCACATGTCGCGAGTATTCGATAAGCACTGGCACATCATGTCGACCAGTTTTACGCCGCGATACATGTACAGGCCCTGATTGCGATAGGAAGGAAAACACATATCACCCGAACGCAGCGCCATACCCTGCGCGATCGAAATGGCTTCCTCGCCCAGCGCCTGCATGTAAAACGAGATGCGGCCCTGGCGCTGGATTTGCCACATGCGCTCATCGAAAACACGGTTCAACATCATCCAGCGTAATCCGATCTGAAGTTCCGACGCGTCAAAGTTCGGGTTCCATGGACCTTTCGCGACGTGGTCATCATCGAGGACGCGAACCAGGCCGCTGGCTAGATGCTGTATGTCCCGCGTGCGGGCGTCGAGTGGTGGTTTGTCGACACTGCCGGCCGGCGATAGATCGAGATAACTGAAGTCCGGATCTTCACCTGGACGAGCAGTTGGTCGCGGAATTTGCAGTCGTGATTTCGTAATCATGTGCGCTTCCTGTTATTTCTCACCGGCGGTAATCAAACGACGTGCGTGTTCGTCTGCAATCTCATTAGTTGGCCGGCCGGAATCATTGGACTCCGCGAAAATCGCCTGCAGGCGCGTTGGTATTTTTTCGACATCGGCGCGTACTTTGTCTTCTGAACTGCCGCCATAATATTCATGTGAAACGCTGATTATGCCACCGGCATTAATGACATAGTCAGGAGCATAGAGAATTTCCTGCGCTGAAAGTCGTGCGCCGTCCTCGAGCGTCGACAATTGGTTGTTGGCGGCACCAGCGATGATTTTCGCGTTTATTTTGGGAATTGTCGCTGACGTCAGGATATTGCCAAGTGCGCACGGAGCGAGCACGTCAGCTTCCGCATACAGGATTTCGGACGGCGCGATAACTTCAACCGGCACGTTTTCGGCAACGGCATTTAGATTGTCGCTATTAACGTCAGCGACTAAAATTCTTGCACCGGCGTCGTGCAATAATCGACAAAGATGTGCGCCAACATGGCCGACCCCTTGTACGGCGACCGTTAGTCCTGCCATAGAGTCCCTGCCGAATCTCACTTTAACAGCGGCCTCTATTCCCAGGAACACGCCCAGTGCTGTCCACGGCGACGGATCACCGCCGGCGTCGCCACCGCTTTGCGGGAGCCCGGATACGAATTTCGTTTGTTGCTGCACGTGCCGCATGTCTTCTACGGACATGCCAACATCTTCCGCTGTTACGTAACTACCGCCCAGCGAGTTGACAGCCCGACCGAACGCGGCCAACAACTCAGGCGACTTAGGTGCTGCGTCATCAGCGAGGATTACGGCCTTACCGCCACCAAAAGGTAGTTCGGCTACAGCATTCTTGTAGGTCATTCCACGGGAGAGACGCAAGGCGTCGGTCAGTGCTTCCGAATCGCTCGCATAGGACCAACGGCGGCAACCGCCTGCGGCGGGGCCAAGGGCGGTTGAATGTACGGCAATGATGGCGCGCAGTCCGGTCGACTCGTCATTAATGAAATGCAGCGATTCGTGGTTGTCGAATTCGGTGTGGTCGAAGACGGCCATGCCTCCCCCGGTGAACTACGCGTAGATTGACTAATATATCGCGAATTAGGCCCATAAAACTTGCAAATTCTTTTACCTAAGTGCAAATAAGCGCATAATCAATGCGGTAATAATAATTCAGCGACTAAATCATGCAAAGCGCTTCACTGGACCATACGGACCGAAAAATCCTCGATCTGCTGCAAACAAACTCGGGCATCAATGCGACCGCGATTGGTGAGCGCATTGGGTTGTCACAGTCAGCGTGCTGGCGTCGAATTCAGCGCATGCGTGAAGAGGGTGTCATTCGGGATCAACCCGTTATTCTGGATCGCGAAAAGGTTGGCTTGACGACAATGGTGTTCGCACACGTCAAGCTCACGTCACACGGTCGCAGCAATCTTTCCACTTTCGCCGAAGAAGTGAAGCGATATCCAGAGGTGCTGGACTGTTACCTGGTACTCGGCAATGTCGATTTCCTGTTGCGCATCATTACCGAGGACATCAAAGCCTACGAACGATTCTTCTTTGAGAAGCTGTCGCGTCTGCAAGGCATTCAGGAAGTCACCTCCAGCATCGTTCTTTCCGACATAAAACACACGACAGCCCTCCCCATCTAGTTAAGGTGACAAGTTAAGGTGACAGTGACCTTATCCCGGGAGATAAGGTGACAGTGACCATATCTCCTTATACCCGCCAGAAAGTGGCAGCGCATTCGCAATTGAATCGGGTCATCTTCGACCTTCCATACGATCTAAATAAGCAATGAGAGGTTCATGCCGAAGTTTCCCCGCCTGGTCGTACCGGGATATCCGCACCATGTCACTCAACGTGGAATTCGCAGGCAACAAACCTTTTTCGATGACTCTGATTACAAGGCCTACGTCGATCTCATCAAAGAATTAAAGGTCGTCGCGGATGTTGAGATTTGGGCGTATTGTCTGATGCCGAACCATATCCATATGATTGCGGTACCGAACGCGAAGCAGGGCTTGGCGAGGCTTTTTGGTGCTGCTCACCATCGGTACGCGATGCGCGTAAATGCCATGCATAATTGGCGTGGACATCTGTGGCAAGAACGATTTTATTCCGTGGTAATGGATGAAACGCACACACTCGCGGCGATGCGGTACATCGAATTGAATCCGGTCCGGGCTGGATTGTGCAGGCACGCAGACGATTGGCCCTGGTCGAGTGTGCATCGAAATATGGGGAACAAGCACGACGAAATTGTCGACGATTCAGAAATTCGAAGTATTATCACCGACTGGCGATCTTTCCTTCTCGAGGATAGCGGGCCCGACATTCTCGAGTCGCTGCGTTATCAAACGAACACTGGCCGCCCAACTGGCGACGAGCACTTTATAGAAATTTTGGAGCGGAAAACCGGGCGGCGTATACGTCGCAGTAACCCCGGTCCGGCGCCGACGAGATAGGGTCACTGTCACCTTATCTATGGAGATAAGGTGACAGTGACCTTATTTGAAGGTGGTGACCTGGAGGGGCTGTTGATTGGAGACCGATGCGCGTTTCATGCCGGCGGAGTTGTACAGGGTTGCCATGCTGGAATTTCGGGTTACGGCAATAACGCCGGCATCGCCACCAAGACGTTTCACTTCGATCAGCATATCGTTGATGGCGGTTTCCAGTTCAACACCGGATTTGAACGCGCAGGCGATCGACACTGCACCACCCGCGCGGATGATGTGTTCCCCGATACCCGTGCACGAAATAGCGATTTCGTCATCGGCCCAGGTCCCTGAGCCGATTAGTGGTGTGTCGCCGACGCGACCTTCGAGTTTGCCAAAAGTACCACCCGTTGAGGTCGCAGCGGCAAGCGCGCCCGATTGATCAAGCGCTACAGCACCAACGGTACCGTGAGCATTGCTGTCAGTTTGTTCTTCCTTAGTAACGCCGACCGGAATGATGTAATAGCTGGCAGGGTCTTCGACTGTGGCGTATCCGTTACTGCGAGCGAAAGCCTCGGCGCCCGAACCGACAAGCAGTACGTGCGGTGTTTCTTCCATTACACCGCGCGCTACCTGAATCGGACTTTCAAAACCGGGCAGGGCCGCAACAGCTCCGGCTGCGCGCGATGGCCCGTGCATAATCGACGCATCGAGCTCGACATAGCCGGCCGTATTCGGAGCGGAGCCGCGCCCGGCAACGTACATACCGGACCTCTCCATCTCGGTCACAGCCGTTTCGACCACATCGAGAGCAGAGCACCCTTTAGCCAGTAGCGCCCGACAGCCCTCTGTGAGACTGCGGAGATGTTCTTCAACTGAATCGTAGTTCCTGCCGGCTACCGCACCTGCACCACCGTGCAGCGCGAATGCATAGTTTTCATTGAATTGGCTCATCTTCAGTTTCTACGTCGATTTCCGCATCGGGTTGCGAATGGTATGGCGCTAATTTACAGAATAAAACAGTGAGTTACAGGGGGTTTCACCGCTATCGCGAGAATTTTCGGCGGAGAGTAAAACTATTTCGGCGTTTCATGCATCTAAATTAACGAACCATCCGTCTATAGGGTGCTCTAACAATTAACTTGGTGCGCACGGCCGCATCCCTTGCAGCGACTGTTTTGCAGGCGCTGCACAGCAGTTAAGCAGGATAAATCATGAATAAGAAATTCGTATGGGGTGGAGCAGTCGTAACTGTCGCTCTGGCCGTGTCAGCGTTTGCGTTCCTGAAGGGCCAGGGAGAGACTCTTGTTGAGGTTCAATCGGCGACCGTAGCTCTGGAAACTGTTGTACAGAAGGTTAATGCCACGGGTCGTATTCAACCAAAGACACAGATTCGTATCAGCGCCGACGTCAGCTCCAAAATAGTTGCGTTGCACATCGAGGAAGGTGACTGGGTTGAGCAGGGGGAATTGTTGGTCGAGCTTGATCGAGAGCGTTATGATGCGGCCGTCGAAAGTGCACAGGCGAATATTCGCGCGTCGCAGGCGAATGCCAAGCTCGTTCTACAGAACAAGATCAAAACGGAAAAAGACTACGCGAGGGCCAAAGACCTGGTGGAGAGGAATTTGGAATCAATTTCCGCACTCGACTCGGTCGAGGCGGCCTACCAGGTAGAGATTGCGCGTTATCAGGCCGCATTGGAGCAGGTTGAGCAGGTTCGGGCAATGTTGAAACAGGCCGTGGACGATCTGTCAAAAACAATGATCTACGCGCCGATGTCGGGAACGATTAGTGATCTCAACAAAGAACAAGGTGAAATAGCGATCGGCTCGCAATTCCAGGAAGACGTCATTCTGATCGTCGCAGATCTGAGCGCGATGGAAGCACTGGTCAACGTCGACGAGAATGACATAGTCAATATCGCGATCGGGCAAAAGGCGACGATTGAGGTTGATGCGTTATTCGGCCAGACGCTGAGCGGCACCGTTTACGAGATCGCGAACTCCGCAAACCTCAACGATCAGGGTACCGCAAATCAAAAAACCGAGTTTGAAGTAAAGATCGCAATTGCCGGTGAGATTGTGAAGCTGCGGCCGGGAATGACGGCAAGCGCGGATGTCATTACGCAAACCAAAGAAGACGTTGTTGCAGTGCCGATTCAAAGTGTCGCGGTAAGAACGCTTGACCAGCTAACCATGGCAGGTCAGGAAGTTTCGGATATAGAAAGTGAATTCACGGTAGATGAAGACGGGTTTGTTGAAATCATCTTTTGCATTGAAGACGGTACCGTCGTGGCTCGACAGGTCGAAATCGGCATTCAAAGCGATAAGAAAATCGAAATCATTTCGGGCATTGACGAAGCGGAAGAGATCGTAACGGGAAGTTACCGCGCGATATCACGGGACCTGATCAATGGAAGTACGGTCACGATCAATAACGACGGTGACGAAGATGACGCCTGAAGGATAATCACGTGGATGCCAGCTCCGAAAAAGAGGTAGTTCTCAAACTCAGAAACATCGTTCGAACCTATGAAATGGGTAGTGAATTGATTCACGCGTTGTGCGGCGTTTCTCTCGATATCTGCCGCAATGAATACGTCGCGATTATGGGCCCGTCAGGATCCGGCAAGTCGACACTCATGAATATAATCGGTTGCCTCGATATACCGACCAGTGGTGATTACTCACTGGCTGGAGAAATGGTTGCCGACAAGAATGAGTCCGAGTTGGCCGATATTCGCAATAGGCTGATCGGCTTTGTTTTTCAGACTTTCAATCTGCTGCCGCGCGCGAACATTTTGCACAACGTGGAATTGCCGTTGATTTATGGCGGCGTCCCGAAAGCCGAGCGTCGGGATCTGGCCGAACAGGCATTGGAGCGCGTTGGGCTAAAGGACCGATTGACTCACCGGCCGAACGAATTGTCCGGTGGACAATGTCAGCGCGTCGCTATCGCCCGTGCTCTGGTGCTTAACCCTTCTATCATTCTTGCGGATGAGCCAACCGGTAATCTCGATAGTAAGACCGGTAACGACATCATGGGTATGCTGGACGATCTGCATGCCGATGGGCAAACGGTCATACTCGTAACCCACGAAGATGATATCGCGGCGCACGCGAAGCGCGTGCTGCGTTTGCGTGACGGTGAAATTGAGTCGGACGTGACAAAAGACGAACGGTCCATTCCCGATGCAATCGCGGTATAGCTGGTGAAGCTCCTCGTTGATGTTGGCGAGTCATTGCGAATCGCAGTAGGTGCGGTAACGGCGAATAAGGCGCGCGGTGCCCTCACAACACTGGGTATCATTATCGGTATCGTGGCTGTAACGATGACATTGGCCGCCTCCAACGGAATGCAGCAGTCGTTCCGTCAGGCAGCCGGGTCGATCGGGGCGGATGTCATCTATGTATCGCGGATGCCCTGGGTCACTATTAACGATTTCTTTACGTTTCGTAACCGGCCGAATATCAGTTTGTACGAGGCGGAAAAAATGGTGGAGGCATTCACCGGGGCCGCCATCGTCAATCCGACGATATTCGGACGCCAGCCGCTAAAGTATCGGTCCGAGGTTCTGCAGGACGTGGCTATCGTAGGTACCTCGGAGAAGATGCCACTGATCAGCGGGCAGGTGCCCGAGGACGGCCGCTTCCTGATGCCTTTCGATGTGCGCTTCAAAAAGAACGTTGCGATCATCGGCAAAGATATCGCGGAAAACCTTTTTCCGGCCGCGGATCCATTAAACAAGACCATTAATATTGGTCCGTATCGCTACCAGGTGATTGGCGTCATGGAAAAACAAGGCGGCAACTCGTTTGGCGGGCCCAATCTGGATTTGCAGGTCTTTATTCCGATTACCTCTTTTGTGAAGTCATTTGGCGGCCGGCGAAATACTAACGTCAATATTGCGGTTAAGGCCGATTCGATTGCTGCGATGAAAAATCTGGAATTCGAAATCATTGGAGAAATGCGAAGAATTCGAAAACTGCGGCCAGCCGAAGACGACAATTTTTCCATCAACAAACTCGATTCTCTAATGGGCGCATTTAATAGTGTGTTCGGAGCCGTACTGGGTATCGGACTGTTGGTGACGAGTATTTCACTGATCGTCGGTGGAATCGGCGTTATGAATATCATGTTTGTGTCAGTTACGGAGCGAACACGCGAGATCGGAATTCGCAAGGCGATCGGGGCGCGGCGGCGCAGCATTCTTATGCAGTTTCTTTTCGAGTCGGCACTGATTTGTGTCCTGGGCGGTATCCTCGGTATTTGCCTGTCGATCCTGTTGACGTATGTAGTCAATGCCACCGGTGCGTTCACAGCGAGCTTGTCGCCAGGAATCATGCTTAGTGCTGTGATCGTTTCTGCACTGGTCGGAATTGTTGCGGGTCTGGTACCGGCTTACAAAGGCGCGAAATTCGCGCCGATCGATGCACTGCGCTACGAATAGGGAAGGGCGAGAATCATGCTTAAGATGGACATCTTCACAATGTCGCTGCAGGCTATTCGCACCAATAAACTGCGGTCATCGCTGACACTTTTCGGAATTGTACTGGGCGTTGCGTCGATCATCGCCGTCATGACGGGCATCTCGGTCATCCAGGGCACCATGGAACAGGAGATGAGTGTCCTGGGTGCACAGACGTTCCAAATACAAAAATGGCCATCCGGATTCAGCACCGATGAAGACCGTCGCAAGGCAATGCGACGTCCAGCCGTAACCTTGAGCGATGCGGCGGCGATTCGTGACAACGTCGAGAACGTCGATATAGTGGGCTCCGAGCTGTGGCAGTTCGGTTTTACCGCCGAGTATCGGGGAGAGTCGACAAACGGTGATACGGTTATTTGCGGCTGTACGCCGGAATACCCGCAAAATAACACGCACTTTGTTTCCTACGGGCGCAATATTTCGCACATGGATGTGCGGCGATCACAGAAGGTCGCGGTCATAGGTCACGCGATCGCGAATCGCCTGTATCCATTCGTCAACCCGGTTGGCAGGGAGATACGAGTTGATGGACGGAAATACACAGTTATCGGCGTTTTTGACGAAAAGAAGTCGGCGTTCAATTCCGGGTATGACAATTATGTGATTCTACCGATTAGCACCTTCGTCAATACTTACGGTATGACCAATAACTTTGGCTTCGAGCGATCGGTTAATATCACGGTGCATGCGAAAACTCCTGAAGTCGTCGCCGATGCCATTGAGGAAACCCGCCAGGTATTACGCAGAGTTCGTGGAGTTCGTCTTGGCGAAGAAGACAATTTCGAATTTTTTAATAGCGAAAGCAGTATCGCCCAGTTCAATCAAATGACCGCTGGCGTCAAAGTCGGTGCTTTTGTGATTGGAATCGTTGCCCTCGTCGTCGCCGGCATCGGCATCATGAATATCATGCTGGTCTCGGTTACCGAGCGAACCAAGGAAATCGGTATCCGTAAATCGCTCGGCGCTCACCCGCCGGATATCCTGCGACAGTTTCTGGTTGAGGCAGTGGTTCTCTGCAATGTCGGTGGCGTGGTGGGCGTCATACTCGGCTTCGGCATTGGCAATATCATCGTCAAGCTCGGGATCTCATCGTCATTTGAGAGCGTTGTGCCCATGCAGTGGGCGGTCATTGGTCTGCTGTTTTGTACTGCGGTGGGTGTCATATTCGGCATGCTGCCGGCCGTGAAAGCGTCCAGGCTCAACCCGATCGATGCGCTGCGATTTGAGTGAACGTCATTTCATACGTCTTTTCATTTCGTGCGTCGCACGGCTGCCAAGCGATTGTTGCTGCCTATCTTCATGTTAAAGCTACCCAGACGCCCCTTTGTAATTCTAACCGGGCTCCCTGCTTTGGGTAGACGATTTGAGCGGCGGGTCAGCGCAGTTTCACGCCATACCTGTCCGTTGTCCAGGAGTACCTCGAATCGATTGTCGGCAGTTGGCCATGCTTCAACAATCGTAGCGTGAATTGAGTCGACGTTATCGCGTCGTGCTTTCACTTCTTTCCGTTTTGCCGCTTTTTGTTCAGCCGCCTTCATATCCTCACGGCCAAAATCATCGACGGCCGCCGGGAGTTTCTTCGAGCTTGTTTTCACTACTGCTGCCGTATCAGGGGGTGTCGCCGCGGTTGTGGAAGAATCGGGTGCCGTGGCCGGCTGTGACTCAGCCATTGGCGGTTCATCAGCACGCTTTAATCGGCTAACCACCGCTGCAAAGCACTCCATTTTTTCAGCCATATCAACAATGAGATCACAAGCCAGTAGCTGCTCGTCGGTGCTGTCCTCGGCGTGAAGGGTGCCGGGCCCGCCGCTCGCGATAATTGTCACCATGACCGCAGCTATTACGGCAGCCCGGTTCTTGTAGGTATGCATTAGTAGCACCACCTTAGTATTAGGAGAGTGGGTATATTATCAGGCATCTCATGCCCGGCAAACCGGGTCTTTCGAGCCGTCAGGAAAGCGCAAAAAAAACCGGGGCCAAAGGCCCCGGTTTCTACTTCTCTTTTTAAACTGATTCGATGCGAATCAGAAGTTTTTCACAAAGTTCAGGAAGTATGACGTTCCAATCAGGTCATAGCGAGCCGAAGCAACTGCGTTGTTTCGGTTCGGACCTGCTTCCTGCGAGATGAGCGGTGGCTCTTCATCGGTGAGGTTGTTAACACCAATCGTCACAGCCGCAGTCTCCCAGTTATAGGTCAGGCCGAGATCATGGTGCCATTGTCCTTCCGCAGATGTAACCGGACGGGTCGGACCAACACTCAGAGGAATCTGGCTTGATTGCGAGAAGCCGAAATCCGCGAAACCGTCTTCAGCAAACAAGACAGCCGGATCCTGACCCACAGGACACCCTTCAAGACACAGACCATTCACGTCGGTAACGACTGGATTCGCCGTACCTTGAGCATAGCGAGTATCAGACCAGTAACGTGACTGGAAGACCAGATCAAAGTTACCCATGGCCAATCCGACCGTAGACTGGAAGGTCCATTCGGGAGTACCGATGCGGCCCACGTCGTCGACAATTGCTGAGCCATTCAGATCCGCTTCACTCGGCGGGAACTCCTGACTCAGGCGCTCCTGCATAAAGGTCGTAGCAGTTGACCAGTTCAGATTCACTTTGTCGAAATCCATCGCAAATCGCGTCGTGATGTCATAGCCGCTAGCCGTCTCTTCACCCGTGTTGACAAAACCTGCCCGCACAAAACTGATGAAGTTGTTCAGCGGCGTCGCATTCGCCCGATCCCTGCCAACCCGCTCACAGAATGGGCTACCGAGGTTCGGCTCGTCGTTGTAACAACGGGCGACGATCGTAGCCGGATCCAGCGCACGAACGGTGTCTTCAATCGTGATATCGAAATACGTCAAAGCGACATCAAAATCAAATCGATCCGTAAATGGTTGGCTCACAGTCAATGTTGCCGTCAAAGACTCCGAAGTTTCCGGAGCCAGACCTGCTGCGCCACCGGTAGAGGTCGGAATAGCAACCGTGAATGCAGTACCCAGCTGAGTCCAATCCGCACCGCTCAGGATGCAGTTGTTGATCAGTCGGGTCAATCCAGGACTTGGCGGTGCCAGTGCAATATTGTTGTTATGACACGGATCGCTGCCTCCAGGAAGTGCCCCGGCCTGGTCCGCCAGGAATTGCTCCCGGAGGTTCGGCGCGCGGAATGAGGTATTGAATGACGAGCTGAACGCTACGTACTCATTAAATCTCCACAAAGCGCCAACCTTATAGACGGTCTCATTACCGAAGTTTTCGTCATCTGTAAAACGAACAGCAGCATCAAGCTGCAACAGTTCGGCCCACGAGGCATCAACAACCAACGGTGCAGAGATTTCCCCATAGACATCGAAAGTGCTGCGACTGCCGCGGGTCTCGCCTTCCTGCAGTGCGTTCTCCGCAGCATTCAGACCAAGCACACCGATAGCATCGTTTTGCGAGTCAATCTTGTCTTCGCGAAACTCGATACCAAATGCAGTGCCAACTGTCTCGCCATTCCAGAGCTCAAACAGGTCGCCTGTTACAAACGCTTGTAACATCGACTGTTCGGTGACAGTACGGTTGGTTCGGTTACCCATCAGGAACGCACGTTCCTCAGGCGTACTGAACGAGCCCGATGTCGTTACACCGTCTCCCGCAATGCTTTCAGCAAAGACGTTGAACGGTACACACGCCGACGGCGTGATGAAGCCACCAGGTGCCGGTAGGCGCATGTCGCAGACGACATTACCGGTGCCAACCGGGTTATTCAGCCATACTTGTTGGCCGGTCGATATCTGCTGGCCGAACGTAGGTGAGTCGTCAGCGGTACCGTCAATTCCGTCAGCACCGTTATCCGTATCAAGCGTCAGAACAAACCGCGGATCACCAAGCGCCTGGTCAGCCCCACAATTCCCTGCTACGCATGTGTCCTGCAGAGATGGCAATCCAAGATTTTGCGTGGCGAAGAACAGGTTGTTTTCGAGCATGACCTCCTGCGATGCAAAACCTGTACTGCGATCATATGACAACGAAATGTCATAACTCCAGTTGTCGCTGAACGGGAAGTCGCCGGTGATACCCGCGACCATCCGTACCTGCTGCAACTCGACATCGAACGTCTGTCCAACGTCGTCCAGTGTCAGGACAGGGTTTACGTCGAATCCAAATGGATTCATCGGATTCTGGACCATTGAAACAAAACCGTTCGTTACGTTGACTGGCGTACCAGAGGCATCGACAGAGGTGCCCGTAGTTGGGTCGAACAGTTGGATGGTGTTGTTCGCATCGGTTAGCGGTATTTGCCCAGGAACACCCGGGAAAATTTGCTCGCGCGCGCCTATGACTTTATTTGTCCGGTTGAAATAATAACCTTCGAAATAAAACTCTTCGCTATTCCCCCAACCAAGTTCCTGGTGACCATTAATAACCAGTGAGAATCTCTCGTACGGGCGCCACAGATCGGCATTAGCTCGCGCAAGCTGATCATTCGTGCTCGGATCGTAACGGAATCGATCCAGGAAGAATGGACGAGTACCAGTGTCGTCTACCCCCGTGGAAGGAAACTGCGCAAGCGTTGGACTAGTTGGCTGCGGCAGTGATGAGAACAACGAGAATCCCGTGACCGGTTGACCGGGGTTTAGTCCGTTTGGTCCGTAAAGAATGTTGCTGGTGCCGGGAGTATAAATAAGACGTGTGCCATCAACCGGATGGGTTGCGGTGCCATCGGCGGCAACCAGGTTGCCTGACGCAAACGGGTCGATGGTGAGGGCTGTCATCCAGGCATCCGGGAAGTCGCTGCGACAGTTCAAGACGCTCTGACCTGTCAGACCCACGCTGATACCTGACGTACCACGACGCAGACACTGAGAGAAAGACCGATCGCCGGTACGAACACGTTCCTGCCGGGAATACTCCATGCCGAACGTGATATTGCCGGTATCGCTACCGACACCGCCAACGAGAGAGGCTTGATAAATTTCGCCACCTTCTTCATTGGGTATATCCGTATTAACAGTGAAGTTAATGCCTTCAAAGTCCTTCTTCATACGTACGTTTACAACACCTGCTACTGCATCGGCGCCGTAAACCGTTGAAAGACCACCGGTCAGAAGATCTACACCTTCAACCATGCCGATCGGAATCATATTGATATCCGGCTGCGGGGGGGCCCCACGAATACCTGCAATACCCAGGCGTTTGCCGTTGACGAGAACCAGGGTTCTTTCGCAACCCAGGCCGCGCAGATTGATACAGGCAGATCCTACGCCACCGTCAGCCGGTGCTTCTGAAGCGTTGGTTTGACCAGCGTTGGTGCTAATGCTGCCGTCAATCTGTTGGCCGCTGGATGCTGTTGATTTTTGCAGCAACTCTGAAATAGAAACGATGCCAAGTCGCTGCGCCGCCTCCGTGTTAAGTACTTGAATCGGTGTGGTAGTAGAGAATGCGTCACGGGCGATACGAGAGCCTGTAACGGTTACTTCCTCAATGTCCTCTTCGTCGTCGGCATCTTGTGCCTGAGCCGGAGATACAAAGAAGAAAAAACTTACTACTACCGGCCACGCACACAATAGGCGTAACCAGTTCTTCCTAATAATCATGATCGTCAATCTCCTAAAAAATGACCGGCCCATAAATTGCTTGTGAGCTTGTGGTCGAAAGGTTTGTTTTAATTTTGATCGCGAAAAACGACTGGCGCTGACCGGAACCCCAAAGAAATTCACCCCATTGTTGAGTGGCCTTAAAAATACAGACCGGTCGGTCAACGACAATCTCGTGGAGCCTAATCTACTTCTATGCTCAGCAAATTTCAATGTTTTGTTGTTTTGGCGACAGAGCTGAAGCACAAAATCGAAAATATCGTATAAAATAAAGGACATACAGAGCCAAGCAAAACGTTGGATTTTAGCAACAGTTTGTATTTTTTGGGCATTATTGGGAAGCAAACCGTTTGCAAGGGTCTGTCGCCAAGCCCTGACTATGAGTTAATTGTGAGGAATCGGCTGATTTAACATCAGCGCGCGGATGTACTTGACCGGTGGAGAACCGTAGGACAATGCCTGATCGTGATAGCGGCGAAGTGTGAATTCCTCGCCCCAGGCATCCTGTACGGCTCCTCGCATTTCGAGGTGTTCCTGGAAACCCACGAAGTATGTGGATAGCTGAGCCGAGCTGAGTTGTGCACGTACCCATTTGAGTGAAGCCTCACTTTCCTCCTGAAAGCCACCTTCTATCATAAGGTTCATGGCCGCATCGCGGGTCATGCCATCAACGTGAATGGCCGAGTCGATAATCGCATTGGTTATGGTGCGCAAATACCATTTGAGGTTGATGAGTTTCATCAGCGGGTCACGATCAAGATAGCCCTCGTCGATCATCAGTTGTTCTGCGTAGACACCCCAACCCTCAACAAACGGTCCCGACGACAGTACTGAGCGCAAGGTTGATGGGTATCGATTGCTCAGCGCGATTTGCAGGTAATGCCCCGGCACCCCCTCGTGAATGGTCAGGTTCTGGATCGAATAAATGTTGTATTCACGGAGGAATGACTGGACCTGATCTTCATTCCAGTCGGTCGGCAGGGGTGCAACGGCATAAAATGCAGGCTGATCACGGTCAAGCGGTCCGGGTGGGTCGAGATAGGCGATGCTCACGCCACGCTGGAATTCGGGCATGATGATGATTTCAACAGGCTCGTCCGGCATCGTAACAATGTTATTTTCTACAACAAAATCAATCGCTTGTTGTAGCTGTTGTTTGGCAATATCGACGATGCCATCGCGCGGTGGCAAAACCGAATACGCCTGCTCGAGCGCGGCGCGAATGATCGTTTGCTTGTAGGCCTCCTCCGGGTTATCGGGAAACGACGTGTACGGATGTTTTTCGAGATACACCGTTTTCGCGACCTGATACATTTCATTACGTACCGTTTCGTACTCCTGTTCAGCACGGGCAGTTATTTCCCTGCGGCTTAACGGTGAGCTCAGAGCGAACGCAAGTTTGGTGTCATAGAGCGCAGCGCCTATACGAAAATTACCGGCTGCGCGCGGCAGCAATTCTTCTTCGAGCCAGGTCTGGTGATCGGCGACGGCATCCCTGGCCGTTTCGATCGCCGCTAATAGTTGCGCTTGTTCCTCTGCAGGTAATGCGCCCATCTCGGGAACGATCAGGTCATCGATGATCGATATCAGCCCGGGGTTTTGACGGATTGCGGTCTCTGCATGAATTTTTGGTACGCGTTCAGGTTGAAGCGCGTCTCGCGACTGTTCGAGAAAACGCGGAATCTGCAGGAGCCTTGCGGTCACGTTCCTTAGACGATTCTCTATCGGAGCAAAGTCACGTGCGACGAGCGCGTATATGGAGCCGCCGGATAATCCCGTGTAATACAGCGGATTCCAGGCCCACTCCTGTAATTCGTTCAAAGACCAGAGATCGGATTTCAGTTGATTCATCAGTATCTCGGCATCTACCTGATTGGCCGGGCTCAGGTTGTCTCGGTCCAGAACTTCAAGTGCTGCGATGTACTCCATGAGCAGCGAGCGATTGCCGGCGCGTGCTGCCGCATCCACGTTGTCGAGCTTGTCATCAGCGCTGTGGTCACCGACGGAAGTCGCAGAGACCGGCGAGAAATTTGTCAGATCACTAATGTATTCGTCGGCGAGATTCTGGAAGGCTTCATCGGTTGCAGTCGCGGCCGATACCACTGATCCAAAGTGAAGAAACACCAAAAACAGAACAAAGCGATTCACTGTTGCACCTCGGGCAGTTTCGATATGCGGTAGACCTTAGCATGGCAGTGACATAGCTGTAATATCGGCCTATGCGCCGAATTCTGAGGATCTTCCTGTTGTTTCTTGCCTTTGTTGTGCCCGCAATTTCGCTGGCCGACAGGGGGCTGCCTGCATCGCTCATTCGGTTGCCTGAGTCAGTTAAGACGGTATTTATTGCGGAGACATCGACGTCAGAATTCCATCGCTTCTTACGATCGGATAACGACATTATTTATGGCGAAAGCACCTACATGTCGATTGGCGAGGACGGCCCTGGCAAGCAACGCTCGGGCGACAAACGAACACCGCTGGGTGTCTATTTCGTTACCGAACAGCTCGATACCAGCGAGCTGCATGAAAAATACGGCGTCACGGCATTTCCGCTCGACTATCCCAATGCCTGGGATCGGCACGTAAATCGCGATGGCGACGGCATTTGGGTGCACGGCGTTTATCCTGGCGGTGGACAGCGGCCGGCAAGGGATACCGATGGTTGTATCGCCTTGCCGAATCAGGACCTGTCGATGCTGGCTGCCGACTTCAAGGACAATGTAACGCCGGTGCTGGTCACGAGAATAGTGGATTGGGGCAAAGCGACAGCAAACGACGCACTGCGATCCGAGCTCGAAGATCGCATTGCCGAATGGGTAGACAGCAAAACAAACGGAGACCTCTATACCTATTTATCACTCTACAGTGAAGACTTCGGGCGCTGGGAAATGGACAAAGCACAATGGTCGTCATTCAAGCTGCAGACGCTGGCCCGGCGCGAAGCGAGCAAGGCAACCTTCAGCGAACTGCTGTTGCTGGGTTATCCGGATGAGGCGAAACTCTACCTCAGCCGGTTTCGTCTGAGGGTCGTCGAGGGTAGCCGGGAAACCGTATCCACAATACGATTGTACTGGCACCGCGAAGCGGGCGGCGCCCTGAAAATCATTGCTGAGGACGCTGGCTAGTAGGAGCGCGCCCAGCGCGCGAAGCACCGCGGTGCCCTGCAAGGCTGAAAAAAATTCGCGCGCAGGGCGCGCTCCTACTAGCGAAGTCCCTCACGGGCCGTGAGTTCGTCGATGAGTTCGATGAGTTTCGGATAGCTTCCGGCAGATCCAGCATCGGTACGGTATTTGCCGTTGACGACGATCATTGGGACGCTGGAAACACCGTAACGACGGGCAAGATCCTGAGCAACGCGTAGCGCCTGGTTGACCTCGAAAGAGCCCCAGGTACGTTGGAAATCCTCTTCGCTTACGCCCGCGCGCAGGAACAATCGTTGAATTGCCGTCTCCGAAGTGAGGCGATTACCGCGACGGTGATACTCTTCAAAAACCATTTCGCGAAAGGCGTTCTGGTCTTTGAGTTTGCCGGATTGCGTAAGAAATACCTCGGTGTAGTAGAGCTGTCCGTGCATAACGGCCAGTTGGTTAAACATCGCCGGAATTCGAACCAGACGGACATTCGGATCTTTATTCTCTGCCCACTGATTAATAAATCCCTCAAGATCGAAGCAATGCGGGCAGCTGTACATGAAAACTTCAGCGACCTCAATCTTGTCTGCGCCGCCAACCGTCGGCTGGGTTGGGACCATACGTGTGAAGTTCTGGCCCTCTTTGTATTTCCAGTTTCTTGCGCCGGAAGCCGCGATATCGTTAGCTTGCGCCAAAACAATCGCCTGGTTCTCGGGCTCTGTTTCCGCGGCCGATTCCTCGACGACTTCCAGAGATTCCGCTTCAGGCGTCGCAGTTTCTTCCGATTCTGTATCGGCTGATTCTGTATTGGCGGCAGTCGCCTCAACTTCCACGGCGGTCGTTTCTTCTGCAGGTGTTTCGGTTGCTTCTTCTTTGCTGCAGCCGCTAATGATGAGTCCGAATGACGCGAGCAAAGCCAGGTTTCGGTTTCGAGTTAGTCGCTTCATGCTTATTGTAGACCCTGTACGTAGGAAGAAAGTGCCGCAATATCGTCTTTGTCGAGATTGGCTGCGATGTCCCGCATGATGCGGGTCTTGCCGTCAGTCGTGCGTGCGCCGCTGGCGTAAGCAGTCAACTGTTTGCTCGTATAGGCAGCATGCTGTCCTTTCAAGGCAGGATATTTTGCTGCCGGATTACCGCGTCCGGTCGGGCCGTGGCAAGCGAGGCATGCCGCGGCTTCCTCTTGCTTGTTGCCGCCGCGGTACAGTGCTTCACCGCGGTCAATCAAGGCTTCGTCTGCGACAGACTGCGCGGCTGCCGGCAGGCTTTCGAAATACACTGCGAGGTTTGCCATGTCTTCCTCTGACAGCATCATTGACTGGCTCGACATCAAAGGATCCGTACGACTGCCGTCCTTGAATGCCTGCAGCTGCGCCAGGATATAGGGTGCGTTCTGGCCGGCAATATTCGGCCACATCGGACTGACGCTATTACCTTCGGCGCCGTGACAGGCCGTGCAGGTTAGTGCTCGCGCCTTACCGGCGTCTGCCGAACCGTCGACGAGACTTTCCGCGTGAATTTGGGTGCTTGCCAGCGCAAGGCCAGCCACTGTGAACAGCGTTGAGAGCTTCATTTTCATATCGTGTAACCGTTACTTCCCTGCGTTGGGTATTATCCTAAAATTATACACATTATCCGCAGGGCATACCCCATGTCGCAATACCCGGAAGCTCATTTCATCAAGAGTGCCAATAAGCCTGATCAATTCGTTACGGATACGGGCTCGGAGGTTGCCTTCGCCGGGCGATCGAATGCGGGTAAGTCGAGCGCGATCAATATTATTGTCAACCGGCGCCAGTTTGCGCGCACCAGCAAAACGCCGGGCCGCACACAGCTGGTTAATTTCTTCGGCTTGCAGGGAGAGCAGCGCCTCATCGATTTGCCGGGCTACGGATTCGCCAGGGTGTCCGACAAAAAACGCGCGCACTGGCGCGATCTGATGGCCGACTACTTCGAGGCCCGACAAAGTTTGCAGGGCCTGTTCCTGATCGTCGATATCCGGCGCCAGATCACCGCATTCGACGAGCAAATGCTGGCATTCGCGGAGCAGGTGTCGCTGCCGACACACGTGCTGCTGACCAAGGCGGACAAATTAAAGCGCGGGCAGGCGGCGAAAGCATTGCTTGAGGTGCGACGCAACCTTGGTTCCATCGCGACAGTACAACAATTTTCAGCGTTGACCCGGCTAGGGGAGGAAGAGGCGCGCACAAAGCTCGATGAGATCCTGTCGTTGCCCGCGCGGCAATAAAATAACCCCGAAATAGCGGTTGTAGCCGCTACCCGGGGTCAAAAGAAGCAAGCGACTTGGGGTTGTCGCGTTGCACGCCCGTTTAGGGAGGTAAACGGGCGAGTGACTTATGCACTCAGAAGATTAGAGGGCGTAACGTGTATTCAGTTCACTATTTTTTCTTGCGAGCTGCCTCAGTGCGCCTCATCCCAGTTGCTGCCGATACCGGCATCGACTCTCAATGGCACGGACAGAGTCGCGGCCGCGTTCATGAGGCCGATAACCTGCTCACGAACACGGTCGATGTTGTCCTCTGCAACTTCGAAGACCAGTTCATCGTGAACCTGCATGATCATGCGCGCACCGGGACGTTCATCCTGCAGCCACTGATGGACCGAGATCATCGCTCTCTTGATGATGTCGGCCGCCGTGCCCTGCATGGGCGCGTTGATCGCGGTACGTTCGGCATATTGGCGACGATTGGCATTGCGTGCGTTAATCTCCGGTAAATACAAGCGCCGACCGAAAACGGTTTCGACAAATCCATCCGCACTGGCTTTCTCGCGAATGCCATCCATGTACGCTTTGACGCCGGGATAGCGGTCAAAATACAGATTGACGTATTCCTGCGCCTCACCGCGTGCGATGCCGAGTTGCTTGGCGAGGCCGAACGCGGACATGCCGTACATCAACCCGAAGTTGATTGCCTTCGCCGAGCGCCGCTGATCATCAGTCACTTCGGCGAGTATCATGCCGAATACTTCGGCTGCCGTCGCACGATGCACGTCCTGCTCGTCGGCAAATGCCTTCATGAGTCCCGGATCGGCGGACAGGTGCGCCATGATTCGTAACTCAATCTGGGAGTAATCGGCCGCGAGCAATACTTGGCCCTCCGGCGCGATGAATGCCTGACGGATGCGGCGCCCTTCCGGTGTGCGTATCGGAATATTCTGCAGGTTCGGATCGGTGGACGATAGCCGCCCGGTAGCCGCAACAGCTTGATGATAGGACGTGTGTATACGTCCCGTGCTCTCGGCAATCTGTAGCGGCAACTTGTCGGTGTAGGTGCTCTTGAGTTTGCTAACGCTACGGTAATCGATGATGACGGCAGGCAGTTCGTAGTCACCCGCGAGCTCTGCCAATACGTCCTCGGCGGTCGAGGGTTGTCCCTTGGGCGTCTTGCGGATAACTGGCAGTCCCTGTCGTTCGAACAGGATTTCCTGAAGTTGTTTGGGCGAGCCGAGATTGAACGGTCCACCAGCCAGCTCATGTGCTTTTGATTCGAGCTCGATCATCTTTTTCGCGAGTTCGCCGCTTTGCGTATTGAGCATTTTTCGGTCGACCAGAACACCGGTTTCTTCCATCTCGAGCAGTATGGGAACCAGCGGTTGTTCGATGTCCTCGTAGACGCTCTTGAGTGTTGCGTGTTCGCCCAGCTGTGCCCACAAAGTCTGATGTAACTGCAGCGTGATATCGGCATCTTCCGCGGCATAGGGTGCGGCGACCTCAAGATCAATCTGATTGAATGTCAGCTGTTTGGCGCCTTTACCGGCGACATCCGTGTAGTGAATGGTCTCGCGACCCAGGTACTGGCGGGCGACCGAATCCATGTCGTGTCGTGTGGCTACACTGTTCAGTACGTAGGACTCGAGCATCGAATCAAATTGCATGCCCGCCAGCGAGATGTCGTAGCGGGCCAGTATGTGGGCGTCGTACTTGAGGTGATGGCCAACTTTCTTCTTGCTGTCGTCCTCCAGCCAGCCACGTAATTTCTGTAGTACTTCTTCTCGCGGCAGTTGCTCTGGCGCACCCATGTAGTCATGTGCGAGCGGTATGTAAGCGGCCTCATTGGCAGTGACGGAAAGAGAAAATCCGACGATATGGGCTTCCATGTAATTGATGCTGGTTGTTTCGGTATCGAAGGCTGTTAGTTCGGCCTGATCAATTTTTTCAAACCATCGGTCGAACTCATCCCAGGTAAGGACGGTCTCGTAGTATGACTCTTGTGAATTATCCGCTGGCGCAACAGCTTGCTCGATCTCTTCATCCAGCTGGCCGAGCAACGAACGCAACTCAAAACGGCCGTAAAGTTCTCGCAATCGACTGGTGTCGGCCGCTGTCGGTGACAGGTCCGCGATGCCGGTGTCAAGATCGAGGTCCAGACGAATGGTTGCCAGATTCTGCGACAGTCGCAACTGTTCAATGTTTTCACGCAGACTGTCGCCCACTTTGCCCTTAATATCGTCCGCGTTTTCGACGATGCCAGCTGCACTGTCGTAAAGGTTTAACCATTTCGCGGCCGTTTTGGCACCCACTTTTGGCACACCCGGTATGTTGTCCGAGGTATCGCCGACTAGAGCCAGGTAGTCGATGATTTGTTCCGGGAATACGTCAAACTTCGCCTTCACACCATCACGATCCATCCTCGAATCGTTCATCGTGTTGATTAGAGTGACCTTGTCATTCACAAGTTGTGCGAGATCTTTGTCGCCAGTCGAGACAAGCACACTCATCCCCGCACTCGATGCTACGCTGCACAATGTGCCAATTACGTCGTCCGCCTCGACGCCTGCGACCCGCAGCAGCGGTAAGCCCATGGCTTCGACAGCATCCAGAATTGGCTGCACCTGTGAGCGCAGTTCATCGGGCATGGGCGGACGGTTGGCTTTGTATTCCGAATAGAGTTCGTCACGGAAGGTTTTGCCGGGTGCGTCAAACACAACTGCTACATGCTGCGGCTTCTCTTCACGCAAAAGTTTTTGGATCATCGTCACGACGCCGTGCAACGCGCCGGTGGGCTCACCATTTGCATTGGTGAGCGGCGGCAGCGCGTGAAAAGCGCGATATAAATACGATGACCCGTCGATCAGGACGAGGTCGGTCATGAGATTCTCTGCAGCTTAGTCCGTTTCGGACGAATCGCTGGGTTCCTGTTCTTCTTCCTCAGCATCCTCGCTAGCGGTTTCCTGCGATGGCGGGATGGCCATCTGGCTTGGATTGCCGGGAACGTATAGCGGACCGCTTTGGCCACAGCCCGAAAAAAGAAACATAAATGCGAGTGCGGCAACTAAAAACGTCAGGCGTTTCATGTCATCTATCCTTTTAATAGAATCGACATTATAGAGGCACCGCGGCTGAAAGGGGCATCATTTTGCGTAGCGTTTCGCGACCTGCCGGTAAGCATCACGAAACGGAATACCGTCTTCACGAACAAGCCGATAGGCTTCCGCAGTCGCGAAAATACCATCGTCGAGCTTAATGTTGTCTGCTTGAAACTGAAGGCCCTCGAGGACGTAAGCCATGATGTCGACGCTATCGATCGCAAGATCAATGGCACGAAACAGTGGCGACTTCAGACGCTGCAGATCACGGTGATAACCCGACGGTAGTTTTGCGGTGATCATCAGCGACTCGTCCAGACAGGCCTGCGTTGTTGCGGACGACGCACGCAGTAATTCGAGAACATCCGGGTTACGCTTTTGCGGCATAATCGAGGAGCCGGTAGTGACCTCAGCAGCCAGTGACACATAGGCGAACTCCTGTGTGTAAAACAACAGAAGGTCGCTGGCCATACGACTCAAGTCCTGCATCAGGAGGGTTATTTCAAATAACAGCGCACTCTCGGCTTTGCCACGCGACAACTGCGCTGCTGTCACCGGGTTCTGGGTCGAATCGAACTCAAGCTTTTTGGTAGTCGTATCCCGGTCCAGTGGCAATCCTGGTGTCCCGTAGCCAGCCGCGCTACCCAGCGGGTTCTTGTTAATGCGCTTTCGCACGAGGCGCAGGCCGTCACAGGCGTCGGCAAAGCCTTCTTCGAAACCGCCGCACCACAGGGCAACCGACGAGGGCATCGCATGCTGCATATGAGTGTAGCCGGGCAGTTCAATATCACCCTGACGTTCGCTTAAGGAGCTGATCGAGCCACGCAGTTCAGTGACGCGCGACGTGAGATCGCTGGCCGCGTCACGAAGGTACATTCTCAGCGCGGTGAGTACCTGATCGTTTCTTGAGCGACCGAGATGAAGACGTCCGCCGGCTGCACCAATAGCATTGGTTAATCGAGTTTCCAGTGCCGTGTGAGCATCTTCATCTTCCAGGCCGATGCTCCACTCACCTGCGGCGAAACTGTCATTGAGTGCATTCAGACCATCGCGGATTGCGCTGCAATCGTCGCTACTGATCAAGTCCTGATCGGCGAGCATTTCGGCATGCGCAATCGAGCCGCGCACATCGTATGGGACCAGCCGTGCATCGAGCAGGTGATCTTCGCCCGCCGTGTAGCGTAGTACGCGCTCGTCGAGTGGCAATCCCTTTTCCCAGAGTCTGCTCATGATGCGGTACTTTGCTCGGCTGGCGTCAGGCCGCCGATATCGTCGACAACTAATGTGCCGGTGCCTTCATTTGTAAAGACTTCGAGCAAGATACTGTCGGGCAGTTTGCTGGAAATGACATGCACACGCTGCACACCGTTTTTTATTGCGGAGTCGATCGCGGCCGCCTTCGGCAACATGCCATCCGCGAGGGTTCCGGATTCCTTTAATTTTCTGAGCGCAGCTCGATCGATGTAGCTGATTAGCGAGGTCGGGTCATTCACGTCTTCGAGGATGCCGGGCGCACCCGTTGCCAGCAGCAGCTTTTCGGCATCCAGCTCCGCCGCGATGGCCGCTGCGACGGTATCGGCATTGATGTTCAGAATCGTGCCCGACTCATCACAGGATAGCGGACTCACGACGGGCATCAGTCCGTTGTCCAGCTGCTTTCGCAGGATGTCCGCGTCAACAGAATCTATGTCACCAACAAATCCGTAGTCAAGCGGCGATTCGCCGTCACGTTCGACCGGCGGTCGTTTGTGTGCGCGAATCAGTCCTGCGTCAACGCCGCTGATACCGACGGCCGGAATTTGAAGGTCGCGACAGGTGGCCAGAATCCGGGTGTTAATCTGGCCATTCAAAACCATGGTTGCGACGTTCAGCGATTCGCCATCGGTGACACGGCGACCGTCGACAAAGGTCGTGTCCAGTCCCAGGGCAGATGCCAGTTCTGTCGACTGAGGTCCGCCACCGTGTACCAGCACGACACGGATACCCACCTGATACAGAATGCCGACCTGCTCCATCAGGGCATTGGTATTCCCGGCGTCCGCGAAAACCTCGCCGCCTGCTTTGATAACGAAAACCTTGCCTTTGAACAAGCGAATGTACGGCGCGGCATGCTTAAGCGCCGATACAACAATCGCGCGATCCTTCCGGGTGCTCATGACGCGCCTCCGAGCATTTGGTGCAGCACCGCCATCTGCGCGAGCATGCGGTTGCGCGCTTCCGCGATCACCACACTTCGCGGACCGTCGAGGATCTCGTCGGCAACTACGACCCCCCGCCTTACGGGCAAACAATGCATAAATCGACAGTCGTCCTTCGCGTTCGCAAACCAGGGCTCGTCCACGCACCAGTCCAGATGTTGTTCACGCAGTTTCTGGTCATTGATCTTGTTGCCGTAGTGATGGGTCGACGACCACGACTTCGCGTAAATAATATGGGCGCCTTGCATCGCTTCACTGCGCTGGTCCGTTTCAGTGACCGAACCGCCAGCGGCTTCGGCAGCCGAGATGGCTTTTTGCATCAGTGCCTGTGGTAACTCAAATCCCTCAGGCCTTAACACCGTCACATCCATGCCGCGTTTCGCAGCCATATGCAGCGTCGCTGCCGGAACCGCCAGCGGTAGTGCTCGCGGATGGTAAGCCCAGCTCAATACGAACTTGCCGCCGTTGGCCGGGACATTGAGATCGTCCAGGGTCTTCCAGTCTGCGAGGCTCTGGCAGGGATGATTCATCGCCGATTCCATGTTGATGTAAGGCGTATCGATGAGATCTGTGAGCGACGTGAATTCGTTCTCCTGCATGTCGGCGTCAATGTTTTTTCTTTCTGCGAAGGCACGTATGCCGATAGCATCGCCGTAGGATGCGATCACTGGAATAGCTTCACGTATATGCTCCGCGGCCGCTCCGTCCATTACGATTCCAGGTCGCGATTCAATACCATGAATCGACATTTCAGGCGAGATGACGAAAGACCCCCCTCCGAGGCGCGTCATGGCGGCTTGAAACGAGGCGAGCGTTCTCAGGGATGGGCTCAGAAACAATAGCGACAGCACCTTGCCCCTAAGAGCTTCAGGCTCAGGGTTCGTATCAAGACGCGCGGCTAGCGTAATCAGAGCCTGTATCTCTTCGTTCGAAAAGTCCGCCAGGTCGTTAAAATATTTCATCAGTAATCCTTTAGTCAGTTGCCGGCGCAATATCTCTTAGCGCCTCTGCAAGGTGATCAATATGTCCGGGCTCCAGTACCAGCGGTGCCAGAATTCGAAGTACCTCCGGATCGCTGCTGGTGCCCGTCAAAATGTCATGGTCGAGCAGTGCGTCGCGCACCTCGATCGCGGGGCGGTCGCATACGAGTCCGAGCAAAAGGCCCATGCCCTGAATTTTCCTGATCGGACCGAGCACACACTGCTCGCGGATCGCGGCCTCTGACCGACGGACATTCATCAGCAGGCCTTCTGTTTCGATCGCATCGATCGTCGCTGCGATGGCGGCCGCAGCGATTGGACCACCGCCAAAGGTCGAGCCAAGGTCACCGGCACCAAATTGTGCTGCAATCGTGTGGTTGCACAATACGGCGCCACAGGGAATACCGCCGCCCAGCGCTTTTGCGCTGCTCAGAATGTCGGGCTGAATCTGATGCGCCTGAACCGCAAAGAACTGGCCGCAGCGTCCGATACCCGACTGAACTTCATCGGCGATCAACAAAGCACCGTGTTTTTGGGTTGCAGTGCGCAATGCGTGAATGAATTCTGTCGACAGATCGTATGCGCCAGCGACACCCTGGACCGGTTCGAAGATAACGGCGGCAATATCGTCACCAATCATTGCATGCGCCGCGGCGACGTCATCGCGCGGAATAAAGTCAACGGCAAAAGGTTTATCGGGAAAACCGTACCAGCGATCTGAATTCCAGGTCACCGCCGCTGCCGCTGCAGTGCGTCCGTGAAAACCTTCTGTAATGGCGAGTACTTTTTTTCGGCCGGTCGTCATGCAGGCCATTCGCAGCGCATTTTCATTCGCTTCGGCGCCTGAGTTGACGAAAAACACCCGGTCCATTCCCTCCGGTGCGACACTGACGAGTTTTTCGGCAGCTTCAGCACGTATGTCCAGTGCCACGGCGTTGCTCTGGAACAGCAGTTTGTTGCTCTGGTCAGTAATAGCCTTGATCAGGCGAGGATGACCGTAGCCGAGTGCGGCGACCGCGTGTCCACCATAGAGATCGAGTATGCGGCGGCCGTCTTTTGTGAAAATATCGCAGCCACTGGCTCGCTCCGGAACGAATGGCAATTGCCCATAAACCGGAATTGTGACGCCGGCCTCGCGAATTCGAGGGTCGGTCATCAGTGCGTGTTTACCGATGCTCGACATCAGGTCCACCCTGGCCCGGCAGCAGTAAGACCTGCGGTTTCCGGGAGATTCCAGAGCCGGTTCATCCATTGCACGGCACCGCCCGCAGCACCTTTGACGAGATTGTCTATCACGCTCATCACGACGACCGACTGACCGTCTGTTGCAACGCTGATATGGCACATATTGCTGCCGACGACATTCTTGAGTCTGGGTGTTCCACTCACAACCTCGACGAAGGGAGAGTTCGCATAAGCCTTCGCGTAAACATCGCGAAGTTGCTCTTCACTGACGGCGCTGGTGGTTTTTGCCTGTAACGTAATGTGGATCCCTCTCGAAAACGGCCCGGAGTGCGGTACAAAATGTACGGTCGTATCGCAGCCACTGGCGGTGGTCGCGAGGCCGGCGATCTCCGGCGAATGACGGTGCGCCAGCGGCTTATAGGCATACAGATTGCTGTTGCGTTCCGGATGGTGCGTGCCGGCTTGCGGGCTGCGTCCGGAGCCTGTGCTGCCGGTGACGCCGGTGACGAAAACTTCACGATTCGTCAGTCCCGATCGCATCAGTGGCACTGCTGCCAGCAATGTCGCCGTCGCGAAACAACCCGGGTGGCCAACGTGCGGTGTTGCAATTGTGTCGACATGCTCCGGTAGCGCACAGGTGAATTCCTGTAGTAATTCCGGCGCGCCGTGCTCGCTGCCATAAACGGCCTCCCAGGCCGGTTGCTCCGAGTAGCGAAAGTCAGCCGACGAGTCGACAACGTGAATATTCAGGTTTTTGTCGTCGGCAGCGCTCAATATCGTTTTGATAATGCTGGCCGAGGCACCGTGCGGTGCAGCCGAGAACAGTGCGATATTGCTGTCATCTTCAATGGCGTCCGACCAGGCGTCGCGTGCCACAAATGTGGTGCCCGCCAGCACCTGTGACAAATGAGCAAAGGTCTCAGCGACCGGGAGACCCGCCCGGCTGTCGGAGACGGCAGCCGCCAGCTCAAAATCCGGGTGTCCTGAAATCAGTCGTAACAGCTCGCCACCGACATAGCCGCTGGCTCCCAGTACTACGGTTTGAATGGGCGCTGTCATGCGACCTCCTTTTCAAGCAAAGCAGCAATCTTGTCGCCCAGTGCCACGCCACTGGATAATGCATTGATTCCCTGTAATGACAAGCGTTCTGCGATTTGCTGTACGCCCACATCGTTATCCGTTGCCGGGCCGGTTACGACGGCCGGCTCTATGCCATGTTCATCCCGTAGAATTTTCGCGCCACCCCAGGCTGATACAGGGTCGTTCGCACATAGAACAACAGCCGTTAGTGCATCGCGAATCTGCTCGTCGGAGAGTATGGCGGCGACGCCGTATGCACCCAGCAATCCGTCGCCCAGTTCGAGAACGATGACGTCCGGTTTTTTCGCGCCGAGACCTGTAAGCAATGATCGCGTGAGGGCGGGGCCGTTGTCCGCGGTCGTTGTGACAATCCCAAGGTCAGAGAAAATCATTGTGTCCGCAGCACCAGCGTCCTCCATTGCGAGCACGTCGCGCCGCAGAGAAACGCCGGTCGCCTTGCAAGCCGCGACTTTCAGTCCGAGGTGTCGTAGCCGCCCTACGATGGCGCAGGCGGCGGCGGTCTTGCCCGAATCCATGCAGGTGCCCGCAAGTGCCACTACCGGCACGCCGTTCAATTTCAGCAGTGCGTCTTTATCGAGCGTCGAGGATCCGGCACGTGCCGGCACGCCGATGCGTTCGCCAAGATAGGGAAACTCAAGAACGGTACCCAGCACTTCGCATTCGAAGGGTGAGCCGACGTCCGGATTCGCCGAATCGCATATTCCAATGACGCCGCCGATGTTCAATATCTGTACGTGATCGCCTATTGCCAATTCCGTTGGCAAATGTCCGGAATAACCGCGTAAGGCATTGCGATGGCCAAGTGCTCCGACAACGACGTCACCCATTGTTACAGTCGCCATGCGGCCCGACGTCAGCTCAAGCTGGTTGTAGCGTGATTTGTTGTTCAAAACGCGGACTGCAATAAGCACACCTTCTTCACACGGGATATCCGGGGACAAGCGGAGCTCTGCGGCCAGATCATTGTGCTGCGCGACCGAAGCCACTTTGTCGACGACGATACTTTTCATATCAGCCTCCCGCCGCCCGCGTCTGCAGCGTCCCAGGTAAGGACAGAATGCGTGCGTATCCCAGCGCATCGCCGGCCGTCCATTCGCCAGCCGCTTCGCCATAGATTCCTTTGCTGGCAGCCAGCAAGGAGTGTGGCGAGGTCGTGCCTTCAATGAACAAAGCACCCGGTCGCAAGCCGAACGTGACCGACCCGGTTACGCGCTTCTGTGATGACGCGAGCAGTGCCTCGACATCGTCGCAGGCCAGATCAAGTTGCTTGCCTTCGTGCACGAGGTCCCCATACACGGCAGCGACACTGTCTTTAATGCGCGCCTGCTGGGCACTAAGGACCAGTTTCTCGAGCTCGCGGTGAGCGGTAATCAGGGTGATTGCAGCGGGCGCCTCAAATGCGACGCGGCCCTTGGTGCCGAGTACGGTGTCGCCGAGGTGAATACCGCGTCCAATGCCGTAGCCTCCCGCGAGTACTTCGAGTTTTTCAATCAGCTCTACCGGTGCAAGTGCTTCGTCGTCCAGCGCGACTGGCACGCCCGCAGTAAAGTCCAGTGTGTGGCTTGACGGTTCCAGCGGCTCCGAGAATGCGCTGGCTGATAACACCCAGGCTGACTCGGGAATCGAGGCGTCGGACGTCAGTGTCTCCTGACCACCAATCGTGATGCCCCACAAACCGCGATTGATTGAGTACGCCGAGCCCTGTGCGGGTAACGGCAATCCATGGTTTTCAAGATAGGCGAGCTGCTCGTCACGAACCCAGTTGTTGTCACGCACCGGTGCCAGGACTTCGAGTCCCGGGTTGAGTGTCCGCAAAGCGACTTCAAAGCGAACCTGATCATTGCCTGCAGCGGTGCAGCCGTGAGCAACGGTTGTTGCGCCACGATCGGTCGCGATAGCCGCCAGCCGCTCGGCCTGCAGGCCGCGTTCCGCGCCGACACACAGCGGATACGCGTGGCCACGAAGTACGTTGCCGGCGATAAGGTGTTTGATCACGGTTTCGAAAAAGTCCTGCTTTGCGTCAATCAGTACGTGTTCAATCGCACCCAGCGCCAGGGCACGCTCTTGCAGAGCGGTCGCAGCTCCCGCATCGATACCGCCGGTATCGACACAGGCAGTAATTACTTCGCGGCCATAGTTTTCCTTTAGCCATGGCACGCAAAACGACGTATCAAGGCCACCTGAAAAGGCGAGAATAATGGGTGATGTGTCCTTGCTCACTAAGGTCTCCGAAAAAGGGTGGATCACCGGGAACGAGCGGTGTGCTCGATCCGGGTAATGAGATTTTTTTGTGCGATGCCGGACTCGGTCGCAACAAATACGGTGTCGTCGCCACCAATATTGCCGATGACTTCAGGCCAGTTGCTGCGGTCGAAGGCGAGTGCAACACGTTGTGCCGCACCGATGGCTGTTTTGACGACGAGCAGATTGGGGCCCGCTGGCTGGATGGTTCGAAGCAGCTCAGCGACGGCCGTCAACTGGTCGTCATCATCCCGACTCCCGGTGGGTAGCTCGTAGCCGGCCGGGGTCTTGATCGCGCCGATCTCCTTGAGATCACGACTGACGCCGGACTGCGTTGCGCCGTAGCCTGCGGCCCGTAACGTAGCCACGAGGGAGCCTTGCGTTGCCGCAGGTCGTTCCAGCAGCAATTGTCGTATCGCATCGCGTCTTTGTTCGTGATTGGTGTTGGGCACGGGCCGTCTCGCATAAATATGTGCATAAGTTAAACATCATGCGCATATTTAGTCAAGGCCCCAAGCCGCGTTTTTTAGCTTTTTCTGCGCTACACTGCGCCGCTTCAAGACGTAGGAGCGAAACGTGCAGACACCCGAAGCCGTCGAGGTCGTCACAGGCGAAAATGCCCAGGGCAGTGTTATCTGGTTACATGGACTGGGCGCGGATGGCCACGATTTCGAAGCCATCGTTCCCGAACTTCGCTTGCCTGGCGATACGTTTTTACGATTCGTTTTTCCACACGCCCCCGTGCAGCCCGTGACAATCAATGGCGGTATGGCGATGCGTTCCTGGTACGACATCGTGAGTTTTGATTCCGAGGGCCGGGCGGATCGGGCGGGCGTACTGGCGAGCAGCGACAGGCTGGAAGGATTGATCGCAAGAGAAATTGAGCGCGGCATCGCGCCGAACAAGATAGTGATCGCCGGATTTTCACAAGGTGGCGCTGTTGCGATTCATACAGCTTTGCAAACAAAACACGACATCGCGGGTCTGATGGCGCTGTCCACTTACATGGCACTGCCGGACGATGTCGCGAGCGCCAGCTGTCGCAAGGACCTGCCGATCTTCATGGCGCATGGCAGTTTTGATCCGGTATTAAGTATGGAGTGGGGTCGCTTATCTGCAGACAAGCTCATCGATGCCGGGTATTCAGTTGACTGGCATGAATATCCGATGGCGCATGCGGTCTGCCCACAGGAAATCGCAGATATCAGCCACTGGTTGTCCGCTATTTACAGCTGATTCCGAGTGGCTTCTTTGCTGTGATCGCAAAGGCAGAATCGCCGGCCCTGTTGCCGTCGACGTCAAAGCGCCGCTCGTGAAATTGCCAACCACCGCGAGCATCGAGTAACGCGACGCTTGAGCTTCGCGTACCGTAGTCGGGCAGAACGATAAACGGCGCGGTGATCGCGTGGGCTTTCTCGAACGGCAAACGGTCACTTTTGACCTCGCCTGCCATTGCTCTCTCCCTGTCATCCAGTAGCCGAAACAACTCGGTTTCGTTCACCTTGTCCTGTCGGATCAACTCTTCCAGTGCGGCCTTGCTGCGCAGGACTTTTTGCCAGGGTGAGTCCAGCAACGCATTGCTGAGCCCGTAAACGCCTGGCGCAAGGGTTCGAATACCGTCGCCGCGGTTTGAGAGCCAGGCTAACGACGTGCCGTCGCTGACAAGCAGATTGAATCCCGCGTAGTCTGCGCCCGCAATAGTGTCGAGGTAATCGACTGGCGTTTGCGTACCACTGAGAAATTCCGTAACGAGGTGGCCCCGCGAGCGGTACTTCGGGGACGGCTGCTGTGCATCCCGAAAATTGGTAACTGTCGCGAACCGCCCGGCGCTGTGTAACGCCAGCCATGTGCCACCCGCTTGCAGGTCTCTGCCGCCGACAATATCCGGCGCATCCGACCACCAATGCGCTGGTTCGGTGGGACGCCCATGAAACTCGTCACGATTACCCGCAATAATCAACGGAAACTCGGGATGCTGTTGCCAGCCAATAACAACGAGACACACGACTATTCGGCCGTATCTGCGTTAAGCCAGTTTTCCACGAGGCGTCGTGCGATCGATATCTCAAAAGGCAACTTCGGAAACACCGAGCGCAGGTCCTTGCGCGTGAACCAACGTGCATCTTCAAGCTCGCCATCGTTCAGGCGGATTTCCTGCTCTACCGCGGTATCGGCCTCAGCAACAAAGCCAAGCATCAGAGACGACGGGAACGGCCACGGCTGTGAGCTGTGGTAGCGAACCGCCGTCGCCCGAATGTTGGTTTCTTCATAAACCTCGCGGCGAATCGCGTCCTCAAGGCTCTCGCCAGGCTCAACAAAACCAGCGATTGTTGAATACAGATCCTCAGGCCAGCCCGTTTGCCGGCCGAGCAGACAGCGGTCGCCGTCCGCAACCAACACAATGATGGCGGGGTCGACGCGCGGGAAAATTTCGCGGCTGCAGCCGGAATTTACACAACGCCGGGAGTTGCCGCCGGTATCCGGTCGAGCGGCGGAACCGCAGCGCCCACAAAACAGTTGCGAGGAGTGCCAGAGAACCAGCCCACGTGCGTGTGCCGCCAGATTGGCTTCGTCAGCGCGCAGTGCTGTGCCGAGATAGCGCAGGTCCTGGAACTCTCCCAGCGCCGGGTACGGTGCTGACCCTTCAACAGGGATCGAGACGGCGAACGCCGGTTTACCGCGAAAAAGGCCCAGAAAAATCTGATTGTTCCCATCGAGAAAACTCTCAATCTGGTGACGTTGGAGCAACGTGAGTTGCAAGGGGTCGCCGCCCGCCAGGCAGCGGTCACCCCAAACGGGAACGAAGTGCGTTTCCGGATCCTGCAGCGCTTCATCAAGCCAGGCAGCGTCCTTGCGTTTTTCACCACTGCGATCAACGAAGGCACCGGCAAATACATTGTGATTTTCCATCCCCCCATTGTAACTTACTAATGAACTTCGCCGCTGATCTCACAGGCGGGACAGCTTCCACGATCGAGTGCGTAGGCGTCCTGCACATAAAACGCGTGACAATGATTGCAGGTTGCGAGGAAGAGCTCGTCATTATGCGAAATGCACTGCAGAAGATTCCACGCCCATTCGAAGCTCAACTGCGGATCTTTGTGCAACAACAAATAGGTTTCATACGCACGGCACAATCGATGACCGAATTCCACATCGGGTCGTGGCCAGCAGGGATGCACGCAGTCGTCGTTATCGATGCGTACGAGAAGGCCGGCTGAAAACAGCGCGACCAGTGTGGTCGCCTGCATCTGGTTTTCTGAATTTTTGACGAAGCGGGTGATCTGGCGCGGTGATTTGCCACGACGGCGTTTGATACCGGCGCTGCCGCCGTTGCGAAAATAGGTTGTGTACAGCTTTCGGATACGGTCATCGGAAAGCCCCGTGCATTCGCGAATAGTACGCGTGCGTGCTTCGTGGCGAATCATTCTGAGCGCGAGCTCAAACTGACTGCGTTCCCCTGAATAACGGTCATCGGTTAGTCTCATTGCTTGCCCTCCAGCACTTGCAGTTGATCATTATTTATTACCATTTCTGTGACTATTTGCCCAGATATAGTAATATCATATCGTATATGATCCATATATGGTCGTATAGTCCGACATATAGTAACTACAAGAATCGGCCAAAAAGGCCTGAATTGGGCAAGCACAGCCCTTAAGGGAGAGAAGATGGAGCAACTCGATGAATTTCAGGGTCCTAGCCCCGATGACTACGCGAACGTCCTGGCTTTGAATACAGCTTTCGTCAAAGCAAGCTCCGTTTTAAAGGGCCCGCAACGGGGGCGTCTTGCGGCGGCACCGTTCCTTTTATTTTCCTTGCGTGAGAATGATGTTGACTGGTGGGCCGGTGTGCTGGCCGACAAACGTCAAGGTGACCTGATGCCTGCTGCTGAGTGTGAGAGTCCTGAGTTGCGACGCATACAACTGGCGGCGATGAGTTTCATCTGGCAGCTCGGTCGTCGCAACCCGTATGCCGCAAGAATCATTACCGGTGCCACCAACGCATGGTGTGAGACGATTACGGCTTTGCCGTTGGTGACTTTGCTCAACAGGATCGGTGGACGAGGTGATCTGCTGGTGTCCCGACTGAATAGTCCGGTCGCGATGGGCGAGAGGCTTCTCGCTGGTGGAACCAGTTCGCAGAGGAAGATTCGCCGGTCCACTCAACTGACAGTGTTGCATACGCTTCTAACACGGAGCGGCCTCGATGATTACACGCGACAATCCGCGGCGGCTTGCAGTATGGCGGGGCCGTTGCGTGTGCTGGACAAGAAGTCGTGACGATGCTGGCGCAGCGCGGGTACAATACGCGACCTGATGAATGCGCTGACCATAAGAAACCTCAAAAAAACCTACGCCAACGGTAACGAGGCCCTGAAGGGAATCGACCTCAATGTCGAATGCGGTGATTTCTACGCCCTACTGGGCCCCAACGGCGCGGGTAAAACTACCGCAATCGGAATAATAAGTTCGCTGGTCAATAAGACCGGCGGCGATGTAGAGATTTTCGGCCATAACATCGATGCAGAATTCGAAGCGGCCAAGTCCTGCCTCGGCCTGGTGCCACAGGAAATCAATCTCAATCTCTGGGATACCGCCGGTAATATCGTTACGAATCAGGCCGGCTACTACGGTATTGGTGGCCGCACCGCACGTGAGCGCACAGAGAAATACTTGCGCGCGCTGCGACTCTGGGATCGGCGCAATGATATCGCGCGCAGTCTGTCCGGCGGCATGAAACGCAGGCTCATGATTGCCCGGGCGCTCGTGCATGAGCCGCGCTTGCTTATTCTTGATGAGCCTACAGCCGGTGTGGACATAGAGATTCGGCGCTCAATGTGGGAGTACCTGAAGGACATCAATGCGGCCGGTACAACAATTATTCTGACAACGCACTATCTGGAGGAAGCCGAATCGCTTTGCCGCCACATCGGGATTATCGATGATGGACGAATTATCGAAGATGCGAAGATGAGCACAGTGCTTCGCAAGCTACAGCGCGAAGTGTTTATTGTCAGTCTGGCAGCTGAGGTGACAAGAGCCCCACAACTTGACGGCTTCAAAACCAAGCTCCGGGATGATAGTGAGCTCGAAGTCGAAAAAGGACCGGACCACGACATCAACGATCTGTTCGAACAACTGAGCAAACACGGAATCCGGGTAGTGAGTATGCGTAACAAGGCCAATCGCCTCGAAGAATTGTTCCTTCGTCTCGTTGATAACAAGCAGAGGCTTACGGGAGGCGTATGAATATCGCATTAAACATCGTGGCTGTTCGCACCATTATCCACAAGGAAATAAGCAGGGTATTGCGAATCTGGATACAAACAATCGTCCCGCCGGCCATCACGATGACACTGTACTTTATTATTTTCGGCAATCTCATCGGGCGGCGAATCGGCAGCATGGGTGGTTTCGACTACATGCAATACATCGCGCCGGGTCTTATCATGATGTCCGTGATCACAAACTCCTACGGTAATGTCGTGTCTTCTTTTTTCGGAGCGAAATTCAGCCGCCACATTGAAGAAATGCTGGTATCGCCGATGTCGAATGCAACGATAATCATTGGCCACGTAGCCGGCGGCGTAATGCGTGGCATGCTGGTTGGCACGCTCGTGACGATCATTGCGCTGTTTTTTACGCGTCTTGAAGTTGCGCATCCGCTCATCATGATCACCGTTGTACTGTTGTCCTCTGTCGTCTTTTCGCTGGCTGGTTTCATCAACGCCGTTTTTGCGAAGAAGTTCGACGACATTTCAATCGTGCCGACGTTCGTGCTGACGCCGCTGACTTACCTGGGCGGCGTATTTTATTCGATATCAATGTTGCCCGAGTTCTGGCAAAACGTATCGAAAGCAAACCCGATCCTGTACATGGTCAATGCGTTCCGATATGGGATCCTGGGAACGTCGGATATCAGTATCGTGCATGCGTATGCAATTCTGCTTGGCTTTGTCGTGTTGTTGTTTTCCGCCTGTTTTTTCCTCATGAAGAAAGGCGTTGGAATTCGCGAGTAGTATGTGCGGCCGCTTCGCCTTTTATTCCCCCATTGAAGCGACTGCGGCGCTGTTTGGTGTCGATGGGGCGATGGCGGTTGAGCCACGCTACAACATTGCGCCGACACAGTTCGTCGCAGCGATCAGAAACGAGGACGAATACAGTCGTGAGCTTGTCATGTTGCGCTGGGGACTCGTTCCGTCCTGGGCGAAGGATCCGGCTATTGGCAATCGAATGATTAACGCTCGAGCGGAAACGGTGGCCGAGAAACCGTCCTATCGAGCCGCATTCAGGCATCGCAGATGCATCGTACTGACTGATGGCTTTTATGAATGGCGTCGAGACGGCGATGAAAAGACGCCGTATTTCATTTCGCTGGCCAGCGCTGAGCCTTTTGCCCTGGCCGGGCTTTGGGAAAACTGGCAAGACAAGGAAAGTGGCGAGTCTTTGCAGACAACCACTTTAATAACGATTGCTGCAAACGATTTCATGCAGCCGCTGCACCATCGCATGCCAGTAATATTACAGCCCGATACCGCCGATGAATGGCTGGCGCAGCCGGACGATTATCTGCAAAAGGCTGCCGTGTGTGCGCCGGATCTCCAGGCCTGGCCTGTCAATCGTCGTGTCAATAACGCGCGCAATCAGGGCGAGGAGTTAATCAGCGTCAACGGCGAAGTGATTCGCTGATACCGACGGCCGCGTGGAAATGAGTAAGGTACCGGGCCCACCGTGAACACCGATTCCCGTGCCCAGATTACAGATCTTCAGACTATCCACTTGCACCACACGCTGCTGCAGCGTGGCGGCTGCCAACTCTGCGTCGTCAGGGCAAAGCGCATGTCCAATACCGATCTCAATGGCTCCGGCCCGCTTAACCCTTGAAGCGACGAGTCGTGCAAATCTTGTGACTTGATTGCTGCGCCCAAGCAGAAAGCCACAGAGGCTGATTCGCCCACCGGGGCTGACACAGATTAGCGGCGTTACCCTTAACAGGTCGGCGATCAGCTTGACCCAATTTGGCAACCGGCCCCCGCGAACCGCATAACGCAAGTCCCTGAGCAGTGCGAAGGTCCGGGTCTTTGCAACCTGGTCTTCGATTATTCGTATGGTTTCCTCAATGTTGATGCCGGCTGTAGCACACTCGGCGGCGAGGACAACCAGTTGTCCCTGTCCCATCGACGCATTCAATGAATCAATAACGTGTATGCGCCCCGGCGCATTACAGCGTTTTGCGGCCGACTGTGCGCCCTCGCAGGTGCCGCTGGCCCTGGATGTCAGGGTAATGGCAAGGACGTCGTTGAAGTGGCTGGCAAGAAACTGAAACTGGCGTCGAAAATCACCGGGCGCCGGCTGTGATGTGGTCGGGTGGTGTGGATTATTTTCGAGCTCGTAAAAAAACTCGTCGGTCGTGATGCTGACCTTGTCGAGGTAGCCGCGATCGCCGAACTGAATACGACAAGGCACCATGTGGATGTCGAGTCTCTCCATATCCTCATCGCAGATATCGGCACCCGAATCTGTAATGACTGCAAACGTCCTCGAAGAAACGTGCGTCGAGTGTTGCTGCCGATGCATGTCATCAGCTTTTTCGCCGCGTAAGTCACCGAATCGTCGCGCGACTTCAAAGACTGCATCCGGGTCGTCAACGTGAATATGAATTTTGGCCTTGCGTTTACTGCCTGCAAGCACCACCGAGTCGCCGAGTTCGGTGAGGGCCTCACGTAATTTGCGGCGATCAATGTCACCAGCTGTTACGAGGCATTCCGTGCAGTATCGAAATTTCGAGGTGTTGTCCGCGGCGGAAAACTCGACCGGTGCTTGAATATCGTCGAGCAATGCAGTCTCCGGCATTGGCGTCATGTGACCATCATTTAGATAGTCCGACATTCCACCAACCAGTTCTGCGAATCCTTTAGCACCCGCATCTACAACACCCGCTTTTCGTAACACATCGAGCTGCTTTGGAGTGTCAGCAAGCGCCTCATCGACTCTGGTTCGAGCCCGCGAGATGACCACAGCAAAGCTGTCCTCCGAATTCGCCGATACCTGGTGCGTAATAGTTTCAGCGAATGCGGCCATAACTGAAAGTACGGTTCCTTCGCGCGGTTTTGATAAGGCATCGTGCGCGTATTCAGAGCCGAGGCTCACAGCTTTACTGAACGTATAAGTCGTGAACTGCGTGATTTCTCCAGCCGAATCACTTATACCCTGGAAAAACTGCGCGATGATCGCCCCCGAATTTCCCCGGGCACCGTCCAGCAATGCGTCGGCCATTGCCGCAAGCATCGTTCCAAGATGTTTGCCCACACCGCCTTCCAGTACGCCCAAAGCTGAGCTCAGGGAGAGACTCAGGTTGGTTCCGGTATCGCTGTCCGCGACCGGAAATACGTTTATGCGGTTAAGGAGTTCCTGCTGGCCGATGACACGATGAATTCCGGATACGAGAGCGGTCGCCAACAAGTCGCCGTCAACGTGTTTTTCCCCGGTATTAATCACGCGCTAACAAGAACAGCTGTCCCTGATGCTCCAATACGACGCCCTGCGGAGTGATTTCGGTGATTACAGGACCTTCTGCAAGTTGCGATCCTTCACGCAACTTCGCCATGTTAATGAAGACAAAACGATCACCGGGTTTGGTGCTGTAAACGTGGATATCGAGATGCAGGTCGGGAAGGGTGCTCGAGCCGCTGGCACGATATTCCTGAATCGACGGGTAAAGGTCCGCAGCGGGAATGGCCTCCGGATTTTGCGAGATCAGCACTGGCCTTACGGGATCGGGTGGGGTCTCGACGGAAGTGTCGATGGATTCATTTTTCTGCTCGGTCGGAAGGTCGAGTCGTGCAGCGGCAAGCTTTTCCCGAAAGCTGGGCGGGGGATCTGCCGGTTCAGGCGACGGCGCGTTCGTTGCTGCAATCGAGGGAGTTGCCACCTGAGTCAGGACGGGGTCCGGCCTGAGCAATAAGCCGATCAGGACCGCCAGATTGACTGTGAGCAAAATCCCCGCCACCCACATCCAGCGTGGCACGGATGGTGTTTCAGGGCTCGTCGGTACAGCGGCAAATTCGGAACTACTTTGTTGCTGTCGGTCGGTTTCCGATTTTTTTAGAGCGTCGAGTATGAATGACATGTATTAACTCTCCGCAATATCCGGCGTGGACAAACGCGGTGAGCCGTCCGGTCCCAGCAATGAATTGATAATGATTATCGTCTGCTGGCCAGCCAGGCCGTCGACATCGAGACGATTGTCCTTTTGAAAGTCACGCACGATGCCCTGTAGATTGGTGTCGTATTCGTCGTCGTCAATAACTTCGCTGACGTAGCGGACATCGATCTCAGCCAGACTCCGGCGCAGCCACACAACCTCGGTGCCACGAGCCCCGGGCGACAGGGATACCGGTACACCGCCAGGAGGGCGCCACAGCAAAATGTATTCACCGAACCAGAGTTTGGTAACTTCGCTGATGGGATGACTAACTGCGACACCACCAATCGAAAGCTCGGCGCTATCATCATGAATAGCGGTCAGGACGATTTCGTGTGAATTGCCGCCGTCGTCGATGACGGAGAGAATCGCAGGACGATTTAGCTGTCGCAGACCATTCCAGGAGCCGCGCTGACTCAGGCAGGCCAAACCGGCCGCGGCGGCCTGCGCACAACCCGATCGTGAGCCGCGCGCATATTCCAGGCCCCAAAGATCAAACAGGGAGGCAAAAGCGAAATCTGTGGTCGTCAGTGTGTCTGCCAGGGCGAGTTCCTGGGAAAGCGTGGCTTGCGCCGTCTCCGGAGCCAACCTCGGCTTGTCAATGGTGGCTTCGATCGGAGCGGCGATGGCAGGCGATCGCAATGCGACTGACTCTTCCGCCAAATCGGCCGGCCCGGAACTTTGAATAAGCGACCAAAGGCTCGCCACGACGATAGCGATTCCAAAAATGCCCCCGGCCATTGCAACGCGGCGCAAACCCTGAGATCGGTCGAGCTGTCCCGAAACCTCGGCGGCCGCACGTTTGATCAGGCGCCTCGTGATGATGCGGGACTCCTGGCTGTAAGCTCCGAGCAACGCCCGGTCACAAATAACGTTGATGAGTCTCGGCACACCCTGCGATAGATGAAATACTTCCTTTTTGGCAGCGCTATCAATGATCTCGCCCAGCGCACCTGCAACGCGAAGCCGGTGTTCGACGTATTGAGCGGATTCCTCGCGGGTCAGTGGCTCGAGGTGGTAACGGCCAGTGATACGTTGCGCCAGTTGCCTGAGGTCGTTGCGCCCAAGCAGCTCGCGCAACTCGGGTTGCCCAATAAGAATAATCTGCAGTAATTTCTGTTTGGCGGTTTCGAGATTGGTGAGCAGTCTCACTTGTTCCAGTACCGCCGGTGCAAGATTTTGTGCCTCGTCCACGACGAGAATGGTCCGCCTGCCCGCGGCATGCGCGCTCAGCAAATGACGATTGAGCGCGTCGGTAAGCGCCTTGATACTGTCTTTGTGTTCCGTTATCTGAATGTCCAGTTCTTCGCAAATCGTCAGGAGGAATTCATGGACTGTGATTTGCGGATTCAATACGACCGCGACATCAGCGTTGTCGGGCATTCGATTCAACAACAAGGTGCGAACCAGCGTGGTCTTGCCGGTGCCAACTTCACCGGTGAGCTGGATGAACCCACCACTTTCCGTAACGCCATAAACGAGGTGCGCGAGCGCTTCGCCATGCCGCTCACTCATAAAAAGATAACGCGGATCCGGTGTTATCGAGAACGGTTTCTCGTTGAGTCCAAAAAAGCCTAAATACATCGGCCTGATTCTACCCTATCGCCTGAGGGTCTTCGCTCGTCCGAGGGATAGCGAACCGAATTTTTCGCGAATTTCATCGACCGTCTCATCGATGGCAGACGTGCTGTCGGCAGCATCATCGGCAAACAGGTCAGGCTGCGCTGCGCGAGCCAGTTTTCCGCCGCCAACACCGAGCAGACGAACTCTGGCGCCGGGATTGCCCCCTAGCCAGGTGTCCAGCAATTCACGGGCCACCGCATATATTTGATCGGTTCCGTTCGCCGGTGGGTTGATGCTGCGTTGCCGGGTACAGGTCGTGAAGTCCGCGCGGCGAATTTTGATTTGCACAGAGCCGGCTGCCAGTGCGGCCTTACGCAGGCGAGCCGCCGTGCGGTCGGACAAGCGCAGTAGTTCGCGATTCATGTCACCCGGCTTTGACAGGTCCTGATCAAAGGTTTCTTCAGCGCTGATCGACTTTTCCTCGCGACTGGGCACGACGGGGCGATCGTCGATACCTGAAGCGCGATCTCTGTTTTGTTGCGTAAATCGACCGAAAACAGGTTCGAGGTCACGATCAGCTGCACATCGCAGGTCGCGCACCGTCGACACGCGTATTTCGCCCAGACGTTTCAGCGTTTCTCGCCCGATACCGGGAATTACACTGACCGGCAACGGGTCCAGTTTTTCGCGGTAGAGATCGGGTGTGACGATTGCCAGGCCATCCGGCTTATCGAGGTCCGACGCGATCTTTGCTACTAGTTTGTTTTGTGCTACACCGACTGATGCGGTCAGCCGGGTTGCTTCCAGAATACGCTGCTTGATGTCTGTTGCGATTGTTTCGGGCGCACCGAATAATTTAACGCTTGCTGTTACATCCAGAAATGCTTCGTCCAGGGACAGCCCTTCCACCAATGGTGTGAACTCCCGGAAAATGGCGAAGATTTGCAAGGACGCCTCTTTATAGTGCGACATCCTTGGTGGTACCCGGACAAGGTGATCGCAGCGCCGTATCGCCTCGGCCATCGGCATCGCCGAACGAACACCAAATTTACGGGCTTCGTAGCTCGCAGCCGCAACAACACCGCGATTGGTACCGCCGCCAACGACTACCGGCAATCCCTTGAGGTCCGGATTATCCCGTTGCTCGACGGACGCGTAAAAGGCATCCATATCAACATGCAGAATGCTGCGTGTTGACGGTTGCATACGGTTACTGGCCGCGCTCGACGATATAGCGTGCTAACCATTCCAGAGGCAAAGCGGAATCGCCGAAGCCCGACAACCCGTCCAGTGCGCCAGCGAGTAATTCGTCGCATCGGGCACGGGAGGATTCCGCGCCGAACAAGGCAGGATAGGTTGCCTTGTTCAGAGACTCGTCGGAACCGGCTGGCTTGCCGATGACTTCGGTTTCCCCTTCTATGTCCAGAATATCGTCCTTGATCTGAAATGCAATGCCGATACTGCGACCAAAACAGTCCAGTGCCTCGGCGTCATCAGCGGCAAGGTCATCGCACAACAGGCAAGCGGATACGATGGCGGCGTGAATCAGTGCGCCGGTCTTGAGCGCATACATGTGCTCAAGTTCTTCTGCAGTAAGCCGCGCGCCTTCGGCCGCGAGGTCGATGGACTGGCCGCCGGTCATTCCGGTCGAACCGCAAGCGTCGGTAATCAGGCGGACGAGTCTGATTACAACATCGGCGGGTACGCCTTCGACGTTGGCCAACACAGAAAAAGCGAGTGGTTGCAGCGCATCGGCCGCGAGGATAGCGGTCGCTTCGTCGTACTTTATATGAACCGTAGGCTTGCCGCGCCGCAGATCGTCATCATCCATAGCCGGCAGGTCGTCGTGAACCAGCGAAAACGCATGGATCAATTCGATGGCCACAGCCGGCGCATCCAGCAGACGGGTCTCGACACAAAGACACTCACCCGCCGCATAAACCAGCAGAGGCCGTATGCGCTTGCCGCCATTCAATACCGCATAGCGCATCGCTTCGTGCAGGCGCTGCGGCTTGCTGCCTGCCTGTGGTAACGCCGCATCCAGACCATTATTGACGCGGTCTGTGTAGGCAGCAATACGATTTTCAAAGTTGTGAGGCAAGGCGTTATTCCCGGAATTGGGGCCGTGTAGCGTACACGGAATTCAGACACTGTGCGCGGCGCTCACTGGGCTATAATTCGCGTCCTTTACTGGCCAGAACGATCAGGAAACAAGCTCATGCAGGCGACGGCGATAGCACAGCCGAACATTGCGCTCATTAAGTACTGGGGCAAACGTGATGTCGACCGGAACCTGCCGGCGGTTGGCTCGATTTCGATTACTTTAAGTGAGCTGTACACGCAAGTCACTGTTGAGTTGAGCGGTGACCTTGCTAGCGACGAATTAATTGTTAATGGCGAGGAGAGCCAGTCGATGCTGCCGCGGATCAGCCGCTGCCTGGATTCACTCATTGGTGATACGCGCGCGCGGGCGCGTGTTACAAGCCATAGCAATTTTCCGATCGCGGCGGGGCTTGCATCATCGGCGTCTGCATTCGCCGCAACAACGGTCGCCGCTGCGGGTGCCGCGAATCTGTCATACGATACCGAGGCGCTGGCGCGACTGGCCGGGCTGGCGTCCGGGTCGGCTGCGAGGTCGTTTTACGGTGGCATAGTCGAGTTGAAAAACACGGGCGACACGATCAGCCTGACATCCTTGAGCGAGCGCGACGTCTGGCCACTGCAGGTTGTGGTAGCGATCACCGAAACCGCGCCGAAAGCAACCGGGTCGACAGCAGCGATGGAGATTTCGCGCGAGACCTCGCCTTTTTACTCTAGCTGGATTGAGCGGCAGGATCAGGATTTGGACGTCGCGCGTGCTGCCATCCTGCGACGGGACTTTCGCGGGCTTGCTGCTGTCGCCGAGCACAATTGTCTGAAAATGCACTCCGTCATGTGGGCTTCGCGTCCACCAATGATGTATTGGAATTCGGCGACCATGCGATGCATGCAGACAGTGCGGCGATTGCAGGCAGAAGGTTGCAATGTATTTTTTACGATCGACGCGGGTCCGCAAGTCAAGGCGGTGTGTTTGCCGGCGGATACCGAGCGCGTCAGCGAGGCACTCGTTGCGACACCGGGCGTGCGAAAAATAATGACAAGTGTTCTGGGGCCCGCTGCCCGGCTGGTTCTGCAGACGTGACGAGTCGAGTGGCAGCCAGCGCACCCGGAAAGGTGGTACTCAGCGGCGAGTACGCGGTGCTCGATGGCGCCCCGGCGATTTGTATGGCTGTTGATCGACGCGCCTATGTGACGCTTGCTGATACTGATGGCGACCACAGTGAAGTGACAGCACCCGGGTACTCAGACGACGTTGGACGGTTTGTAACCGTTGACGACGATATCGAGTGGCAGCATGGGGAAGCGTCATTTGGAGTTGTTGACTCGGTCTGGCGTGTCGCCGACCTCAGGCAGAAGGGCGCGATGGCTATCAACCTGGACACGAGCGAGTTCATCGATGTCGCAACGCAGCGCAAAATTGGCATTGGTTCGAGCGCGGCCATTACCGCCGCGTTGTGCGCGGCCGCATCCCATTCGGCGGATGTCTCTGCGTTGACTACGTTGGCGCAACGGGCGCACGCAATCCTGCAGGGCGGTACAGGCAGCGGAGCGGATGTCGCCTGCAGCCTTAGTGGCGGACTGATCGAATATCGCAGGGAAGGTGCGTCCGTGGAGGCCCTGAAATGGCCTGCAGGATTGTCGTATCGCCTGATCTGGACGGGTGTTGCGGTCAGCACGACAGACAAACTTAAGAAACTCGCCGCCAATGTCAGCAAGCCGTCCCGGGTACTTCTTGCGGGTGCATCCGAAGATATGGCAGTGGCCTGGCGCAGCGCCGATGCGAGTAAGATCATCGAAGGGTACCGGGACTACAGCGAACAACTTCGTCGATTCGGCAGCGACCACAATCTCGGTATCTTCGATGCCGGCCACGACGAGCTTTGGCATGCGGCCAATACTGCCGGTCTCACCTACAAACCCTGCGGCGCCGGCGGTGGCGACGTTGGCATCCTGTTGGGTGCGGATGATACTGCCCTGGATGCGTTTACGGATTCACAATCCACCCATTGCACCGTGCTTGACTGTGAGATGAGTCCAACGGGCGTTAGGATTGGCGTATGAAGCATTCGCGACTTTCGGGGCTCTACAAGCTCAGCGTTTCCGAACGCATCAAAAAGCTTGAAGAGCTGGGCTGGTTGGCGCCAGACGATGCCCGTCAGTTGCGGGCCGGACAGCAGATTATCTCAGCCACTGCGGCGGACAGGATAATAGAGAATGTCATTGGTGTTTTCGGTTTGCCGCTGGCGATCGCGCCGAACTTTATCGTCAATGATCGCGACTACATTGTGCCGTTGGTCGTCGAAGAGCCATCGATCGTTGCAGCGTTGGCAAGTGCGGCCGCGCTGGCCAGATCCACAGGTGGATTTTCCGTGGCCCAGGATGAGTCATTACTTGCCGGACAAATTCACGTTGTGGAGATTGCAGATATCGACTCTGCAATGGCGCTGTTAAACGATTCTGTCGATGAACTTGTAAACGCCGCAGATGCTGTGCATCCGCGACTGAAGGCCCGCGGTGGTGGCGTTCGGGACATCGAATTTCGAGCGCTGCAACTGGCGGATGGAACATCATCTATTGTTGTGCATTTGCTGGTCGATACCGGTGATGCGATGGGCGCGAATCTCACGAATACAATTTGCGAGTCGATTGCACCCAGAATTGCGGAAATTTGCGGCGGTGATGTCGCTCTTCGAATCCTCTCGAATCTGGTGGACAGGTCAATTTGCAGCGCGTCAGTTCGTTACTCAGTTGACAGGCTGGCGAGTGATTCGATGGACGGCGACGAAGTCCGGGATCGTATTGTGCTGGCTAGTGACATAGCGATCGCGGACCCACATCGAGCTGCGACACATAACAAGGGCATCATGAATGGTATCGATGCACTCGCCATTGCTACGGGTAATGATTGGCGTGCGGTTGAAGCGGGGGCACATGCCTTCGCAGCTGGACGCGGCCAATACTCGACGCTGGCACGATGGTCGGTCGCCGCCAACGGCGATTTGCTGGGCGAAATCGTAGTGCCACTAAAAGTGGGCATTGTCGGCGGGACGTTGTCGTCGAATCCCGCAGCGGCCCTGGGGCTGGCCATCGCCGGTGTCGAATCAGCGACGCAATTGGCCGAGCTGATGGCGGCCGTCGGTTTGGCGCAAAACTTCGCAGCGCTGCGGGCGTTGGCGACCAGCGGCATTCAAAAAGGGCATATGCGACTGCACGCGCGCAGTGTCGCAACGGCGGCGGGAGCACCGGACAACCGGCTCGACGAGGTTGTATCCAGGCTCGTGGACAGTGGCGATATCAAGGACTGGAAAGCGGTGGAGATTATCGAAAGTCTCGGCGATGCTGCTGTCGATGAGATGGCCACGGTGGCGACGGCGGCTGGCAAAATCATCCTGCTTGGTGAGCACGCGGTGGTCTACGGTCGGCACGCGCTTGCCATACCCATCGCAGAAGCGGTGCGAGCAGCGGTGCTACCCGATAAGCACAGCACGACAATAAGCGTGAGAGAGTGGGGGCTAAGTCATGTTGTCGATCGCACTAGTACCGACGGTATCGATGCCGCGGTGAACCTGATTCTCGAGGAACTCGGTGTCGGCGACACGAATTACAGCATCAAGGTGAGCAGCAGCCTGCCGCGTGGCATGGGTCTGGGATCATCCGCGGCCATCGCTGTCTCGATTACTCGCGCCGTAGCACAATGTGTGGGCGCCGAAATCGATGATGAGCTGGTCAATACGATTGCGTTTGCTTGCGAACAATGCGCACATGGCACGCCGTCCGGGATCGACAATACGCTGTCCTGCTATGGCAAACCCATGCTGTTTCGAAATGCCGGTGCGCCGGATATTCAAAACCTGCAACTGAAGGAATTTCCGCCGCTCGTCATCGGCTTCAGTCATACGGCCGGACCCACGCATGAGCAGGTGGCCGGAGTAAAATCGAGATTCGGTCAAAATACGGAGCTGTTTAATGCGCTATTCGATCAGATCGGTGAAATCAGCCGGGCGGGCGGGAAAGCGCTGCTTCTGAAGCAATACGATGAGCTGGGTCGGCTCATGAATATCTGTCACGGTCTCCTGAATGCGATCGGGGTATCGACGCCGGATCTCGAGAACATGATATCGATTGCGCGCCAAAACGGCGCAGTCGGTGCGAAGTTAACCGGGGCCGGTGGCGGCGGTTCAATGGTGGCGCTTTGCCCGGAAACAGAGGAAAAAGTGCGGTCCGCGCTGCATGAGGCGGGCTATAAAACGTTGCGGCCGAGGGCGCCAAAAGGAGAGGCCATTGAATGACCTGCATCGGGTTGTATCGTCGGAAAGCGAAGAACTCATACTGGTCGACGATAAGGACAATGAGATTGGCTATCGTTCCAAGGCAGATTGTCATGATGGTAGCGGCATCATGCACCGCGCCTTTTCATTGTTTCTTTTTAATGCGGCCGGTGAATTACTGCTGCAACAACGCGGCGCTGAGAAGCGTTTGTGGCCCGGCTTCTGGTCGAATAGCTGTTGCAGTCATCCGCGCCGTGGTGAGTCGTTAGCCATTGCGACAGGACGACGCTTGGTCGATGAACTCAATATCACGGCAGAGCTCGAATTTGTCTACCGCTTTTGCTATCAGGCGAAATTCAGCGCGGCCGGCTCCGAGAACGAACTCTGTCATGTATATCTCGGCAAAGTGGAGGGCCAGGTTCGCCCGAACGACAGTGAAATTGAAAGTACACGATATCTGGCGGCGGACGATCTAACGGTCGAGCTCGCGCAGCACCCACAGCGGTTCACGCCGTGGTTTCAGCAGGAGTGGCGGACTTTGAGAGAGAGCTACGCCGGGCAACTGGCCCGCTACGCAATATAGCGGTAGTACTCGATTCCGAGGTCCGAGAAGTGACGTTCGTCGCTTACCCCAACCCGGTCAATGACGAACTCATTTCGTGCGACGTAATCCAGACCCTGTACGCGTCGTCCGTCGTGCAGTGCTTCATATTGCTGACGGTCCAGGTCAATCGTCAAATCCATGGCATCTGCGAAATTTATTTTTGCGGCAGCTTCGCGCCAGTTTTCAGCCATGAAAAACGGGATAACTTCGGCTGCATCACCGCTTCCGTATCCCAGCGTCAGGACCTCTTCACCTGCTGATAGCGATTTTTCGTCGAGCGCTTGCTCGAATCCTGCAGCCATCCACGCGGGTAATGCGGCGGTATACAGATTGCCAAGATCGAGCATGGTGTCGCTGCCCAGCCGTAACTTGTCGAGAATTTCATAGCGGTATCGGCGCGACGCCCGGAACGTTCTGAGAACAGCCATGGCGATGGGGTAAGCCTCATACTGCAGGCGCTCGGGATCTGCCAACTCCGCAATGTCGGGCTTAGAGATCATTTCATCGAGTAATGCATCGACATCGACTCCCGCCTCATAGCAGTAAGACGCGAGCTCAGCGCGATCTTCGGCGCTGCCTTGTCCGAGCGCAAATAAGTAAGAGACCGCCCATCCGGTTTCCGGCATACGTCTATAGGGCCGGTGCAGGAACAATGTACGCAGCGACCGCAAGTGCTCAATCGAACACAGATCGCGCTTTTCATACATATCGTTCAAAGCGTGCAACGTCTCGTCGATGTAGCAGGTTGTCGAATACTTGCCGTTAAATACCGGAAAGTCCTGAACCTGATGCGACTCGGATCGGTCCTGGCCACAGAATCGCAACATCGGTTTGCGAAAATCCATGATTCGGTAATCAGACGCCGAGCCTGAGCCAATGAGGTCAACGATAGCGAGCTGTGGGTCTTCTTCGAGCAGCATGGCGACCGCGCCCGCGCCCTGAGTGGGTTCACCAGAGCTGCCGCGTGCGTATTCGGCGATATCTGCGCAGACAACTATGGCCTGGCTGCCCGCACCGTCGAGAGCCAGGTGGCGAATAGCCCCTTTCATACCGTAAACGCCACCAAGGCAGGCGTGTTTGAACTCCGGAACTTCACAACTGCGGGAGATCGGTATCTTGCCGCGTGCGACAAGCGCCTGGTCAACCATGCCTTTTACGATGATCGCACCCGCTGAATTATCGGTGCTCGACTCGGTGCCGAGTCCTAGGAACTTCACGCGGCCAGGATCGACATCGTACTGGTCGATCAGGCGGATAACAGCGTTAGCTGCCATCGTGTATACACTGTGATCTGGCCCACGAACACGGAAGCTGCGCCCGACAATTTCACGAATTTTCGGCCACTGATTATCTGTCCAGTCGCACCAATCTTCCAGCCACACGCGATACGGCGGGACGTAGGCCGCGAGACCGCTGATTCCGATTGGTTTTTTTTGCTTGGATTGATTCATAAATGGTGTCTGCTTAACCCGCCGATTCTAGTGTCCCCGGGCGTTTCGCTCAACTGTTTATTCTACCGTGATGGTGATGGTTTCCGATATCAGAGGTGGATCATGCGGGATGTGGAGATGATCGCCGAGCAACATCTGCAAAGTGTGCTCCCCCGGCGGTAACGTAATTTCGGTCGTGGTGCTGCCATCCCCGAAGTGTACGTGGTATTCATCAGCCGGGATCGGCATCCCCATATCCGGCAATTCGGTATCGATCAGCAGGTGATGGTGTCCGGAATTGGGTTGGTCGTTGCCAGCTTTGACGACATCCATGCCCGCGATGCCGAACTCGATATTGATCGGATTTGACACAGTGGCACCGTCCGCGGGCGTTATGAAAAACACACCGGCGCCATCGGGCGATGCGGTTCGTGCCAGGGCAGCCGGTATATGGGCAGACTCGTCGCTCATCGCCTCGTCTGGCGTTGCATCCGTTTGCTCGGCCAAAGGTGCCTCGGTGGGTTCCTGGCTACACGCGGCCAGAATAATAAAGGTGGTGCTCAAAACCAGAAGTCGTAATGTCATTGTCTAATCCTCATATTGTCAGGCGGATAGCAGGGCGACAAAAACCACGCCGACCATCGTGAGTGTGGCGCCAGCGAAATAGGCCATCGATAACATCGCATACTTCGGTAATGTAACAAGATGTGCCTGGCCGTAAACGTGGCGCATGGCTTTGTATAAATACACGGGTATATAAAACGACGCCACGACCAGGACGAGCGTGCTGATGCTGTCAACAGTGCCGTCCTCCGGCCCGAGCAGGCCCGTCGCGCGCGAAAAAAGAATTTGCAGAATCAGCATCAGGAAGAAAAACGCGTGAAAATGCACAAAAAACAGCAGGTGCTCGACGAAATAACGTCGCGATAACGGATACAGGACCTTTAGTACCAGCGCCATGAAAGGCAGAAGTACGATAAGTGCGACGGGAATATTATCCAGCATCGCGCCGGCAAAGTTATCGATGCCCCGAGCCTTGTTGCGCTCGCAAATTTGCCTGACCCGATCATCCGGGAAGCGCTTCTTTACCCATTCCGGTAAGTCTTCCTCGTCAGCAATTGACGCGGTCTCGCAGTTCTCGAACAGGTTGTTGTCGTCGTCGGATTCGTTTGTCTCTTCGCCGCTTGTTTGTTGTGGTTCGGGCTCGAAAAACAGGCCGAGCTCATCCTGAGGATCGAAGAACGCCACCACGAAGAAAATGACACTGAGAACCAGATAGGTGCGAAACGGCGGCATGTAGCGTGCGCGCCGGCCCTCAAGATAGTCACGCGTCAGTTGCCCCGGCCTGGTCAGCAACGGCAGCACGGTACGCCATAGTCGTGAGTCGAGTTCCAACAAGTCGCCGAAAGCTTCTCTCAGGAGCTGCCAGATGCTAATCAGCCGAGTCCGCGATCGTTGACCGCAATGACCGCAATACTGCCCACGAAGGTGAGTGCCGCAGTTCAGGCAAGTGGGGCTTTCGCCCGGGGTCAGTTCAAGCGAATGGTCGGCACGCAGTGTCCGGCTCTCGATTGATACCTGACTGCCAAACCGCTCCAAAGCCTCGGCTTCGACATCCGAAAAGTAGCCATCCAGAAGCTCATCCAGCGAATTGTCATCAAGGGCCTGAAACAGGCAGGATCGGACCGCGCCGCCTTCAATCTCGGATTCGAAAACACGGGCACTATCGATGCCGTCAAGCTGCAGCGAGGCGCGTGCTTTGTCCTGGAGCCAGCTATCGACATCTGAAAGAACTTCGTCAGTTGCGACGAAGTTCATTTCATACAGGGGGCTGGCGTAGTTGGTCATGTCTTACCGCCGCGCGATCAGGCCTTCTTGCTGCTCTTGGAAGCCTTCCTGGTAGCTTTTTTCCGGGTGGCGGCTTTCTTCGTCTTCTTCTTTGCGGGCAGCGGCTTTTTTGCCGGATTGCGAACAAGCTCATCCGCCGCGAAATCGTCCACGTTGAGTAGCGCGAGGACTTTCTCATGGTATGAGCGCATGTTGCGCGCTTCGGCTTTGCTGATGACCTGGGCTTTCTCCGCTTCGGGAATTTGATTGCCCAGGTAATCTGACGACAAGAGACCTTCCTTGCGAGCTTGTCGCAAGCGCCTCTCTATCGGTTCGTATTCCCTGGCAAGTTCCAGTGCCTCCTGTAGCAAGCCGAACGGATTACCAGGTTCGATGGTTGTATACGCCAGCTGGCTCAATCGCTCACGGGATTCGCCCGGTGTCGTAATAAGATCGACTACCTTGCCCGATATTTCGTCGGACGGTGCAGAGTAAGTCCTGCCGCGCGGGAATATGAATACGCGTAACAGCGCCGCGACCCAACGATTGGGGAAATTGCGGAGGAATGAATGCAATGCTTCCTGTGCCCGATACATCAAGGTCCGCACCGACCATTCAACCAGCGGTAAATCGGTTGCCCGACGTCCCTGATCCTCGAAATGCTTGAGCACTGTCGAAGCCAGGTACATCGAGCTCAGAATGTCGCCGAGGCGTGCGGAGAGCAGTTCACGCTTTTTAAGATCGCCGCCCAGCGTAAGCATCGCAAAGTCAGACGCCAGTGCGAACGCGGCACTGTAACGATTGATGTTCTGGTAGTAACGTCTCGTCGGCGTATTGAGTGGCACACGACTGAACTTGGCGTGCGTCAGCGCAAGGAAAAATGATCGAGCCATATTACTGATCGCGTAACCGACATGGCCGAACAATGCGTCATCGAATTCGATCAGACCACGATCCTGGTCAACATCGCCTGCTGCCTGCAATTCTCTCAATACAAAAGGATGACAACGGATCGCACCCTGGCCATAAATGATCAGGCTGCGAGTGAGAATATTTGCACCTTCAACCGTAATGGCAATCGGAGTTGCCATGAACGCTCGGCCCAGATAATTGTTGGGCCCCAACATGACACCCTTGCCGCCATGAATATCCATAGCATCGTTTGCGACCTTGCGAGCGAATTCGGTGCAGTGGTATTTCAGGATCGCTGAGGGTACGGCTGGTTTTTCCCCCTGGTCTATTGCGCCGGCGGTGACGGCGACCGCCGCATTCATAATGTATGTGTGGCCGGCGATGCGCGTGAGGGCTTCCCCGACCCCTTCAAAATTGGCGATCGATGTATTGAATTGTTTGCGTATGATGGCATAGGCACCGGACGCGTAACTCGCCGATTGTCCGCCACCTGAAGAAGTCGATGGCAATGTAATGGCGCGACCGACTGCCAGTAATTCGACCAGCATCTTCCAGCCCTTGCCGGCCATCTCGGGGCCACCGATGATGAAGTCGAGTGGCACGAATACGTCCTTGCCCGATGTCGGTCCGTTTTGGAATGCGATGGTCAGCGGGTAATGGCGGCGCCCCACCTCAACACCCTTTATGTCCGTCGGGATTAGCGCGGCGGTTATGCCGTGCTCATCTTTATCGCCGATAAGATGGTCCGGGTCATACAGTTTGAAGGCGAGGCCGAGCACAGTCGCGACCGGCGCCAGCGTGATATAGCGCTTGTTCCAGTTGAGGCGAATTCCTGTAATGGTTTTGCCCTTCCATTTGCCCTTGCAGACGATACCGCTGTCGATCAATGCCGCAGCGTCCGACCCGGCTTGCGGTGATGTCAGCGCGAAGCAGGGGATTTCGGTGCCCGCGGCCAGACCCGGAAGATAATGTTGTTTTTGTTCTTCGGTACCGTAGTGCAGCAACAATTCTGCCGGGCCCAGAGAGTTCGGTACGCCTATCGTCGATGAGGCAGTTGGACTGCGGCTCGCAAGCTTCGTAATGACGGCCGCGTTCGCGTAGGCGGAAAATTCCAGTCCACCATATTGCTTGGGAATAATCATCGCGAAGAAGCGTTTCTCGATAATGTAGTCCCAGGCCTGCTGCGGCAAATCTGCACGTACGTGGCAAATCTCCCAGTCATCGAGCATCTGGCAGAGTTCCTCACAGGGGCCGTCGAGAAACGCCTGTTCTTCATCAGACAGTTTTGGTGCCGGATAGGACATCAGGCGGTCCCATTCAGGCATCCCGGAAAACAGTTCGCCATCCCACCAGACGCTACCGGCCTCAAGTGCCTCACGTTCGGTATCTGACATGGACGGCAGCATGTTGCGATAAATGGCCAGCAGCGGTTTGGTGAGTTTTTCACGCCTGAACTCGATCAGGTTCGGAATGACCATGACACCGAATGCAGCCAGCAGCGTTAACTTCCAGAGCCAGTGGCCCTCGCCAAGGAAAACGTAGGCCGCCACAGCAATTCCAGAGGCGACAGTTGATGTGAGAAGATCAATTCGCCGGTAGGCGAGAAAAAGTCCGCCGCCAAAAAGCAATACGAACCAAAATAACCCTACGGTGAATCCAGACAAGTCTTAACCCTCTTTCATTTAGATGGCCGCGCGAAAGACCGCGTAAGCACTCATTTTATAGCAGTTCCTATAACAGTTCTTCTATCGCGGCGCGTTCTTCACGGAGCTCGGCCTCCGTCGCGTCCATCCGTCCGCGACTAAAGTCATTAATCGCAAGCCCCTGAACGATTTCATATTGACCACCGCTGCAACGGACCGGATAGGAGTAGATGATACCGGGCTCTACGCCATAACTGCCATCGGCGGGTATGGCCATGCTCACCCAGTCGCCATCGGCGGTGCCCAGAGCCCAGTCATGCATGTGGTCAATAGCGGCAGACGCGGCAGATGCCGCCGATGATGCGCCGCGTGCTGCGATAATCGCGGCACCACGTTGTTGCACAACCGGTATGAATTCTTCCGCAAGCCATTCCTGGGTCACAAGGTCCGTTGCCTTGTTGCCAGAGACGCTCGCGTTGCTCACGTCAGGGTACTGCGTCGCGGAGTGATTGCCCCAGATTGTCATGCAGGTGATGTCATTAACGTGGCTGTCGGTTCTGGTCGCAAGTTGCGCCATCGCCCGATTGTGGTCGAGGCGAGTCATCGCAGTGAAATTGCCGGCATCAATATCCGGTGCATTGCTACTGGCGATCAGTGCGTTGGTGTTGGCGGGATTGCCGACGACGAGCACTTTGATGTCACGGCTGGCGTGATCATTCATCGCTTTACCCTGTACCGAGAAAATCGCTGCGTTAGCTTCAAGTAGATCCTTGCGTTCCATACCCGGTCCCCGCGGGCGAGCGCCGACGAGTAATGCGTAGTCGCTGTCTTTGAAAGCAACGTTTGGATCGTCAGTACCTGAAATGCCAGCCAGAGTGCTGAATGCGCAATCGTCGAGTTCCATTATGACACCTTGCAATGCAGGCAAAGCGGGTGGAATTTCGAGCATCTGCAATATTACGGGCTGGTCCTGGCCGAGCATCTGACCAGAGGCGATGCGGAATGCCAGCTGATAGCCGATTTGGCCAGCAGCACCAGTGATGGTGACGCGAACGGGTGCTTTCATCGTAGTAGTTCCTGCGCGTGATTTTCTGTGTTTAGGGGTCGGCGATTTTAGCACCGGCCGCCGCTTCAGACACTGGTGTTGACTACTTATTCGACGCCTAGTTTGCCGATTCGGCCGGGTATTTGAGAATAAATGCCTCGTATTCACGGTCGGCGTCCAGGACGGCCCCCGATTCACGCAGTTTGGCGATACATTCCATCCAGCTTGCCGCCGATTGCCGTGCCTCTGCATCGCAGGCAGACGCAGAGTCAGACTCTTTTTTCTCAAGTGAAGCCGCCGTGGGGGACACGGGTTCTGTGGTGACCTGTCGTTCTAAAGCGGGTCGAATCGAGTTGTCCGGGCCTGAGTCCGGCTGATCCGTGGCGAGCGCATCAGCGGCAAGCTTTCTCGCGGCGGGTCTGGCGGCGGCAGGCGACGATGCAGCAAATGAGTTGTGCTTACCCTTGGCTTCGCTTTTCATCGGGCTGGCATCTTCGAGAATCATTTCTTCAAGGACCGCACCTGTCGGGGCAAATTCATCTCGGATCGACTCACCCACCGGTGCGATGTCTATCGCTATGGGCGTTGTTGGTACCTCGGAATACTCAATTACGATGGCCAAACTGAGCGCGATTGTTGCCGCCCAGGCGACGGGCTTCATCCATGCTGCGAACAACAATCCTTTTTTGCCGCCTTCCCGGCCGGCCGCCATACGCAGAACGCTCTGATTCAGATGCTCGGGAGTTTTCGGCGCGGAAAGCTCACGATACGTATCGGACACGAGTTCGTCCGTGTCCGCTTTGTCTCGTTCACTAGTCATTGTGGCTCCTCGATGGCGGCACGGAGTTTGTTGACGGCATAACGCAGACGGCTCTTGGCTGTTTCGCGGTTGCTGCCCGTTACCGAAGCTATCTGATCAATAGTGAGCCCTGCTTCTTCGTACAACAAAAACGCGTCGCGTTGTTCGTCGGGCAAATCCCGTAGCGCAAGTGTCAGGCGTTCTTTAGCCAGGCTGCGTTCTGTAATCGTGTCCGGCGATTCCGATGTATCGGCGTGAAACCCGGGCTCGAATTCCACGTTATTGGAATGGCGTTTGTTGCGGCGCACGTGGTCGATAAAGCAATTATGAGCGACCCGGTACATGAAGGTAGTGAATTTGGCGGTTGCGCGATATTTAGAGCGCGCCTTGATGATCTTGCCCCATACATCCTGAAAGATATCCTCAGCCGTCGCCTGATGCCGGCACAGCCTGAGCAAATAGCGATACAACGCGTCATTGTGACGCTTGTACAGCGTTTCGAAAGCGGCCGTGTCGCCGTCCTTGTATCTGAGCATCAGTGCGCTGTCTTCAGGTATGTGCTCCATCGGGTGAGCATAGGCGAGCGGAGCCGCGCTGCAAAGGCCCGCGGAGGCCGTTGCCAGCTTGTGTGCCATGGTTTCGATGCTCGCAACCATTAGAAATCCCCGGTAATGATGCTTGTATAAACGACGGGCAGGGCAGTCACGGGTTAGAAAATTCTGTAGAAAAGGCTTGCAATCAGCCAATCTAGTGTTATAGTCAACTATAACACCCACTCACTATGAGGCCGGGATCGTTCCGGGAGAAGAAAATGTCCAAACCAACCGTACATTTTGGCGACTATGTCAGCCTGGCCGTAATGCTGCTGATGTTTGTGGCGTTGGTGGCCGGACAGGCAGGTGCGAGTAGCCATGCGAATGACGAGGCAATGCCTGTTAGCCCGATAGCCGTCGAAGACAGTCGATTGCATCTCGATCTTGATGGCCACCTGAGCGACAAGGCACTGAAAATCAGTATCGCTATTGTCAAAGATTTGCGTCATTTCCGTGGCGAAGACGAGTAAAGTAGCGACGGAATCTTCGCGCCGGTCCGGTTTAAACGGACCGGCGCCTTTTTACGTGCTCAAGCGCGCCTATCCTGTGAATACAGGGGAAATATAGAGAATGGATCCGAAGTGGAATGAAGATCAGCCGATTTATCGGCAGTTGCGAGACCGGGTCGTTGCAATGATTCTGGAGGAGGTGCTGGTTGAAGGCGACGCATTGCCCTCGGTCAGAAACGTTGCCGCCGAATACCGACTGAATCCGCTCACGGTACTCAAGGGCTACCAGGAACTGGTAGACGAAGGGCTGGTTGAGAAAAAACGCGGCAGGGGAATGTTCGTCAATGAAGGCGCGCGAATCATGCTTCTCAAGGCCGAGCGAGAACGGTTTCTCGAAAAAGAATGGCCTGCGGTCGTCGCAACCATAGTGCGTCTGAAGCTGAACGCAGCAGATTTACTGAAGCAAGCGGAATCAATTAATTCGAAGAAGGATTCTGGAGGGGAGAATGACTAGTCTGGTCAGCGCGAAGAGTGTATCCAAACATTTTGGCTCATTTACAGCCGTCGACGATGTTAGTTTCGAAATTGAAAGCGGCAAAATTCTCGGTCTGATCGGTCCGAATGGTGCTGGCAAAACGACATTGCTCAAGGCTTTACTGGGTTTAACCGATTGCGAGGGTCAGCTGTCGGTGATGGGTCTGGATCCGTTCCGGCAACGCAAGGAATTGATGCAAAACATCTGTTTCATTGCGGACGTCGCAGTACTTCCAAGGTGGATCAGGGTTACTCAATTACTCGATTACGTCGAAGCGATACATCCTAACTTCTCGCGTGCTCGTGCCGAAGAGCTGCTGCAACAAACCAAAATCATGGCTAAGTCCAAAGTTAAGGAATTATCGAAGGGCATGGTGACGCAGTTGCATCTTTCGATAATTATGTCGATCGACGCGAAACTCCTGGTTCTCGACGAGCCAACACTGGGTCTGGACATCCTGTTCCGAAAGGAATTCTACGCGAATCTGCTGAACGACTACTTCGACGAAGAACGCACAATATTGGTGACGACGCATCAGGTCGAAGAGATCGAAAACCTGCTGACAGACATCATGTTTATCAATGACGGCAGGATCATCCTGAGCTCCTCGATGGAGGCGCTTCCGGGCACCTACATTGAGGTCGCTGCCTCCGGAGCGGATGCCGACAAAGCGAGAGGGCTGGCACCCATCGCGGAGGGTCAGATGTTCGGAAAGTCCGTGATGTTGTTTGAAGGCGTTAGTCGCGAGCATTTGGAAGGGCTCGGTGACCTGCGTACACCCTCGGTAGCTGATCTCTTCGTTGCGAAGGTCAAGGGAGCCAGAACATGATCACTCATCAACTGGCACTCGTAAAGCGTGAAATCTGGGAGCATCGCTCCATTTTTGTCACACCGATAGCCATCGCGATAATCGTCACGCTCGGTGTGTTGGCGATGGTGGTGTTTGTGTCCGGCTTTGCAGAAGAACTCCACCTGGCGATCTTTGGTGTGCAAAATATCGCTGGTGACGCAGAGCGCAAAGCCGCCCTGACAGGGTTCTTTCTGGGAACGTCATGGGTATTCCTTATTGCACTGGCGATTCTGACGGTCTTCTATTCACTCGATTCCCTGTACTCCGAACGCAAGGACAAAAGCATATTGTTCTGGCGCTCACTACCGGTGACCGATGCCGAAACTGTTATTTCCAAATTAATCATAGCAATTATCGTAATTCCGGTGGTTACCGTTATAGGAATTATCGGAACCCACATCATCAACCTGATCATTACGAGTATCTGGGTCTCGATGAAGGGTGGCGATGGCTGGATGTTGATCTGGGGCTCCGTGTCACTCGTCGATAACTGGCTTGCGGCATTCATAATCGTAATTACGAGTGGCATCTGGATGTCACCGTTTATCGGCTGGTTTCTGCTTGTATCGGCCTACACGAAACGCGCGCCACTATTAATGGCATTCATGCCCCTAATCCTGATCGGCTTGCTGGAAGGCATTATTCTACGAACGCACGTGTTCGCCGAGAATGTACTCGCACGCGGTGATGGCATACCGATTTTCCGTACCGTAGACATTGAAAAATTCTTCAACGAAGAACAATGGCGTCTTGGGGACGGAGCCACCCGCCTGCTGGTGCACCTTGATATTGTGCAGTTTCTGACAAGTCCCGCTATGTGGGCTGGCGTGCTTGTATGTGGACTGCTTTCGACAGGCGCCATTTACGTTCGCCGTTACCGCGACGAAAGTTAGAAGTCAGGTCGAATCCCTTAGTCAGCAATTTCAGGGCTTGCTGCGAATATCGAATTTTCGAAGCTTACCTCGAAACTGGTGATAACTAAGTCCTAACAAATCGGCCGCCAGGCGCTGGTTGAAGTGAGCTTTCGCAAGAGCAGCGTGCAACAAATTTACTTCGGTATCGATCAGTCTCTGCGTCAGGTCAGCTGGTAACAACGGCGCACGCGGTGGCGTGGAAGGACGGTCTGCTACGGTCTTTGGCTCACTGATTTTGAAAGCCGTCTCAAATGGATCGAGTGCAAGTGTAGCGATGGGCTCATCCTGATCTTCTGACCTGTAAACAGATCTTTCGATCGTGAACTTGAGTTCACGCACATTGCCGGGCCACCTATTACGCAGCAACGTAGAGGATGCCCGAGAACTAAATCCCGGAAAATAACTCCACTTGAGCTCGCTCGCCATATTGATCGCAAAGGCATTCGCCAGTGGCATGATGTCTTCTACCCGATCTCGCAAAGGCGGTACGGTGATGACATCAAAAGCAAGGCGGTCGAGCAGGTCCTCACGAAACCTCCCTTCAGATGCGAGTCGTTGCAGGTCGGCGTTGGTGGAGCCAACGATACGTACGTCGACGTGTAAGGTTTCGCCACCTCCTACACGCTGGACTTCGCCGTACTCAATGGTGCGCAGAATTTTTTCCTGCATGCGCAGGGAAATGGTTGCGAGCTCATCCAGAATAAGGGTGCCTCCGTCGGCACGTTCGAAATGGCCAATATGAGTCCTTGCTGCGCCAGTAAATGCGCCGGCCTCATGGCCAAATAATTCGGATTCAAGAATCGACTCGGTCAAAGCCGCGCAGTTGACCTTGACGACACGCTGTTCCCAGCGTTCAGAAAGAAAATGCAGCCGGGATGCGATGAGTTCCTTACCGGTGCCGCGCTCACCAACCACCAGTACCGGCTTGGAAAGCGGTGCGGCGCGCGAGACGTGCTCCAGCATTTCCAGGAATACGGGCGCCTCGCCAATGATGGGTTGTGACTGCGGCGTTGAAGGCATTGGTGTATTTAGCCAAATAATAAGCAAAATAGCGAATCATTAGCGTAATTCGCCAAACCTTGGGCGTCTGGCTGCAAGACCAAATCGTCATTTTAACGATTACAAACAACGACTTATATACAAGTCGAACGATTGGCACGAATGCTGCAGTTATACAGACAGGTTTTACACACTATGAGAGGAACAGCCATGGGCATTTTCACGAGATTCAGCGACATCGTGAACTCCAATATCAACGCAATTTTGGATAAAGCGGAGGATCCGGAAAAGATCGTCCGTCTGATGATTCAGGAAATGGAGGACACGCTGGTCGAGGTTCGATCCGCAGCCGCTCGTTCCATTGCAGATAAAAAGGATCTTAATCGAAAGATAGAAATTTTCGATCGCGATCTGAATGACTGGGACCTAAAGGCAGAACTTGCGTTGCGCAAGGGACGCGAAGACCTGGCGAAAGCGGCTCTGGTCGAGAAATCGCGAGTTGCTGCCGCAGTTGACGTACTCAAGCAGGACTACCTGGCTGTAGACGAGGGTCTTGCAAAGCTTAACGAAGACATCGCGAGGCTGGAAGGCAAACTGCAGGACGCGAAGACGCGGCAGAAAGCGCTGCTGGCCAGGCACAAAACGGCAAACAGCCGCTTAGCGGCAAGAAAAAAGATTCACGACTACAAAATCGATGACGCGATGGTGCGCTTTGAACAATACACAAGACGAATCGACGATGTAGAAGGCCGGGTCGAGGCCTATGATCTCGGCCTGCCGAAAGACCTGAATCACGAGTTCGCGAGTCTCGAAGCAGAAGAGTCTGTCAAAGAGGAGCTTGACGCACTAAAGCAACGCGTCGCGGCGAACCAAGCAGCACCTACGGAGGCTGAGTAGTCCAGTTGTGAAGGAGCAAACCTTGGAGGGACGAGAATGAGTCGAGAAAACTGGAATATCAATTACGGACCGATGCGTGGCTTCTATCGCGACCGTGAGAATGGCTGGGTATTCGGTGTTTGCGCGGGAATCGCGGATCGCTTTAATTTCCGGGTCGGAACCGTCCGGGTCATTGCGATAATATCGTTGTTGTTGTTTTTCTGGTTGACTGCGGCACTCTATTTGGGTGCAACCGTACTGATCAGGGAAAAGCCTTTGGTTTACGCCGGACGCCATAGTGAGAACGAATTCTGGCATCGCTACAAGCGAGATCACTGGAGGCACTTATGACTACCATGGACGAATGGTCGGGCAAGCGTTTCTACAGGGACAGAGATCGTGCGGTCCTCGGCGGTGTTTGTGCCGGCCTCGCCGGTTATCTGGGATTCAATTTGAAGGTAACTCGAATCCTGGCTTTTATTGCATTTCTGACTGCGATGCCGGTTGCGGTGATCGCTTATTTGGCAGCGGTATTTTTGATACCGTCGGTATCACGCGGTGAGGATTACGTCGCGAAAGAACGGCCTTGCCGCAGACGGCGTAAGGAAGGTAAAAAGAAAGCGGAGGATTTGCAGCGAAAATCAACAATCGCTGATGATGTTAACCGGCGTTGTCAGTCGCTCGATGAGCGACTACGACAGCTGGAAAAACAGGTGACATCGAAACGCTTCCAACTCGATCAGGAACTGAGCAGGCTTTAAGCAAAAGAATTAATAAAGGGATACGTCAATGAACACCATGTTTTGGGTCGTATGTATTGTTGCCATAGCAATTGGCGCTGACACCTATCAAAAGTACCTTAAGATGAAACACGAAAAAGAGAAACACGATCCGGAGCTCGAAGAGTCACTGGCAAAAATTGACAGGCTGGAGGAACGCATCCGGGTTCTCGAAAGAATTGTTACGGAGAGCAAACATGACCTTGGTCGGGAGATCGATAATCTGTAGGCCGCTCTGTAGGCGACCTTGTCAGGTTACTTCGAACGGTCCCTGAATGCGCGAATCTCAATATTGAATTGCTCTACTACTCGAGTTTGCTCTTCGACAGCAGCATTGTATTTCTTTTCGAACATGTCCTCGCGCTGTTTCTTGGCATCATCATCTGCGAGTGCCTGCAGCGCAACAACTTCGTCTGCCTCGATGCACGCCAGGTATTCCGTCATCTTTTCCTGATAGGCAGAAATTTTCTTTACGCCTTCCAGCATTTCCTGCTTCTCGGAGGAAGCGCCGTCCGGCATGTCTCCCGGTGGTGCCGGGTAATCGCAGGCTAGCGCAAGCGGCGCCACGAACATCAGAGCGGCGGAGAACAATATTCTTGTCATCGTAGTCATCGAGTCAACTTCTTCAGGTTTTACAGCAACGCTGTAGTTGGTAATTGTGTTTTGCCAATTTAAGCACGTTATTGAGCTTCAGAAAAGTCAGGCGAAGAGTGCGCGGTAGGTGTCTGTGCCCTCAGCCTGCGCCAGTAGCAGTTCAAGGTAGTTGTCAGAGTTCATTGGATCTCCGAACAACAGGCCTTGCACATACGTACAGTCCAGTTTCTGCAGAAAATTCAGCTGGGCCTCGTCTTCAACGCCTTCGGCCACCACGTCCATATTCATATTGCGGCCCATTTGTATGATCGTGTCGACAATCGTCGCATCGTCCGGATTATTTGCGATATTTCGGACGAACGACTGGTCGATTTTCAAGGTGCTTATCGGGAATTGCTGTAACGCGCTGAGCGAAGAGTATCCAGTGCCGAAGTCATCAATAGCGAGATGTAAGCCGAGGCCGTACAGCTGATCGAGCATCTTAATCGTTCGCTCGGGGTTCTCCATCAGCGTTGTTTCGGTAATCTCCAATTCGAGTGATGTGGGTGACAGCTCGTGGCTCCGAAGTATGGAGCTGATACGGCTGATGAAATTACGCTGTCGTAATTGTCGTAGCGACAGATTCACCGAAACCCGACCTGGTGAGGCAACTGATCGTTGCCACAAACGGAAGTCTTCGCATACCTTGTCCAAAACCCATTCACCAATATCAATGATGAGGCTGGAATCCTCCGCGATCGGAATAAAGTCAGCAGGCAGAATCAGGCCGCGCTCAGGGAGTTCCCAGCGGACCAGTGCCTCGGCCCCAAAAACTTCCCCGGTCTCCAGATTGTATTTTGGCTGATAGTGGACGAGCAGCTCATCACGTTCGAAAGCACGTTTCAACTTGCTCTTCGTCATCAGCCTTTCTACAGAAGCCTCGTTCATTTTAGGTGCGTAGAAAGAGAAAACATTGCCACCCGATTTTTTTGCGTGGTAAAGAGCAGCGTCGGCATTTCGGATCAGGTCGATGACATTGGGTGCATCCTTTGGGTAGTAAGCAATACCCATGCTCGCGGTCATGAAAACTTCGTGACCTTGTACAAAAAACGGGTCAGCAAGGCGATCCAGCAGCTCTTGAGCGAGTTCACTGGTCTCTACAATACCGGTTTCGTCAGGCCGTAATTCACTGATTATGACAGCGAACTCATCGCCGGCCAGGCGGCCAATAGTCGAACGTTGTGGAAGTGCGTCTTTCAAGCGTTCCGCAACTGTTTCCAGAGTAGTGTCACCAGCCAGATGACCGAATGTATCGTTAATTTCTTTGAATTGATCGACGTCGATATAGAACAGACACAAGGACTTGCCAGCGCGCCGTGCGCGCGCGATTCCGCGTTGCAGTAAATGCTGAAATTGCATCCGGTTTGGTATTTTTGTCAACGGATCAATACGAGCAAGATAACGGATGCGTTTCTCTGCACGTTGTCGCTCGGTGATATTCTGCGCTGCGTATATTCGACTGGTCGGTACCTCGTCTTTATCTTCAACGACAGAGCACGTATACGAGACAGGGATCGACTCGCCGTACTTGCTCTCGAAAGATGCTTCTCTAGGCAGACCCGAGGGCGAGTCATCGGCCAAAGGTTGGCTCTTGTCGGTATCGACAATGTAGTCAATATTCGTGTCGAGCAACTCCACTTGCTCGTACCCAAGTAAACGAGTAGTTGCTGCGTTGATGCGAGTTATGATGCCGTCGTTATTGGTAACGATTACCGCTTCATTCATACTCGAAAGTATGCTGTCGACATAATCGCGCGAATGAGTTGTCTTGCGCAACCGATGGCGCATGTCGTTGAAAACTGCCGCCAGATCGCCGAGTTCATCCTGTCGCGACAAAAGTACGGGTTCTCCGAAGTCAGCGTCGCGCAGTCTTTCCGCCTGCACTTTGAGTTGACGTATGCGCCGTGTTTGATTGCGAACAACAAGCCATACAACAACACCGAGTAACAGCAAGGCAGCTAGCGTTCCCGCACCAGCCCATAAATAGCTGGCATGTCGGCTGGCAACCTCCGTGGTGGTTATCTCTTCCGTGAATTGGGCCGTTTCCGCATGTAGATCCGAAAGATCGAAAGCACCGCTCAGGACACCCGCTCGAACCTGATCAATAACCACGGGTTGTACGACAACCAGGCGCTGTGTAAACCAGCTCGTAACCGCCGCATCGGATAACGGCGGAATACTGCCCGCTTCGAACGATTGTTGGCTCGCGTTGACAAATCGCACACCGGCCAGATTTTCGTTCTCAATCAGAATGGTGTTCAGCGCCAGAAAAATGTCACCTACCTGGTCGCTGCTTGCGGCATCGTGAAGCGTATTCGCGGCTATCTGCAGCTGAGATTGCGCCTGTTGCTCGAAACTCGCTTCGGCCCGACTGATGTACCTGGACGAACTCGCATCGATGATTTGATTTGCGAGCCATTGATATTGGCCGTAAAAGACTGACAACATGACGCCGAACACGGCGATGCCAAGTACGACCGCAAGCAAAAACAAGCGAGGAGTTCTGTTGCCGATCATGTCGTCTTATTATTCGGCTGTAAGTCAGTGCTCAGTGTAGCACCTGAGGCACAGCCGGAAAGAATAGTGTCCGGATTGGACCAAATGCCGCTCTATTTGTCGCGTTTTTCAACGAATTCAAGGGGTTCGGACTGGCCGGTAGTTTTCATAACGCCTTCGACGACGGCGCCTTCAGCGACGGCGATAGCCTCACCGGTAACCGTCCCTGTGATTTTTGCTGTGTTGGTTATTTCGACCTTGCCTCTCGCGGTTATATCACCCTCGATGTGGCCGGCCACACTGACATTATCCGCCTGGATACTGCCCCGCCAGTAGCCGCTCTCCGCCAGTTGGACAGTGCCGTTGATGTCACAGTCACCGGCGACTTCGCCATTGATCTGAAAGTGACCGCTACCGCTGATTTCACCATCGATTTTGCAACCTTCGTTGATCAGTGTTGCTTTGCCCGTCGATCGGTCGCGCATACGTCTTAGTTTGGATTCGCTCATAGAGCCACAAGCTCCGCAGGTTATGGTTGGGTGATTACGGGCGAATATACCCTATTTCGAATTTTTCTCCCGATAACCGTAGCCGGGAAAGTGCTCCGTCGCGGTTCCGAACGATCGGCGTAGCGAAAATACACTTATTCGGCGCAGTTATGGTAAAACAGAGCGCGAATCTGGCGGCGGCGTTCGGGAAAATAATTTGATACACGAATTCGAAAAGCGACTAAGCGCGGTATCCGCGGCTGGCGGCGATCTCTTGTATGGCGGCTTGAAAGGTATCGAAAAGGAGTCGCTACGGGTAGCGCCGGACGGTAGTTTGTCGATGCTGGATCATCCGACCGGTCTCGGATCCGCACTAACCAACCACTACATAACAACTGATTTCTCAGAGGCGTTGCTGGAATTTGTCACGCCCGCATTCGAGACAACCTGGGAAACATTGCATTGTATTTGCGATATTCACCAATTTACGTATGCAAATCTTGGCGATGAAATGTTGTGGCCGGCCAGCATGCCGTGTTTGATACCGGATGACGACAAGATTCCGCTGGCAAGATATGGATCGTCAAACGTCGCTCAAATGAAGACGATTTATCGACGCGGGCTCGGCTACCGATATAGTCGGCAGATGCAAACAATCGCCGGTGTGCATTTCAACTATTCCGTGCCGCAGGACTTCTGGGAGTCCTATCAGGCCATCGTTGGCGACCACGCCCGCATCGACGTTTTTCGCTCCGAACAATACCTCGGACTGATTCGAAACTTTAAACGCATGGGTTGGCTGGTGCTTTACCTGTTCGGGGCGTCGCCCGCCTTGTGCAAGTCATTTGCAGGCGGCAACGCCGCAGCGATGAAGTCACTCGATGATGAAACCTATTTCGAGCCTTATGGCACGTCGTTGCGAATGAGTGACCTTGGTTACAGCAATCAAAATCAGTCTCGCATAAACATTTCTCTGAATAGCCTCGACGAGTACGTGCGAGGTTTGGGCGACGCCATAGCGACGCCGGAACCAATGTACGAAGAAATTGGTGTAAAAATTGACGGCCGCTACCGGCAGCTAAATGCGAATTTATTGCAGATCGAGAATGAGTTCTATTCGCCCGTCCGACCGAAGCGAGTTGCGGAGTCCGGTGAGAGGCCAACGGCAGCGCTGCAACGTGGCGGAATCGAATACGTTGAAATTCGGTCTATGGATATCAATCTGTTTGATCCATGCGGCATCAACCAAAATGCCATGAGATTCATGGAGGCGTTCTTGCTCTACTGCCTGTTACTGGATAGTCCGAAGTTCGACGAAGATGAGCTTCAGGAAACCGCTCAAAATCAGGCACAAACTGCAAAGTACGGTCGCGACCCTGATCTTGATTTGTTTCGAAACGCCAAGGCGGTGTCGCTCAAAGACTGGGCAAACGAAATCATCGAGGGTGTGTTGGCGGTTGCAGTAGAAATAGATCGGCACGACGGCAATAACAGTTATTTTGACGCAGTTAAATTGATGCTTGATCTGGTTGATGATCCCGGCTTAACACCATCAGCGCGGATTATTGCCGAGCTTGAAAAAGCGCAAACGGGCTTCTTCCGTTTTACGCTGGCAATGGCCGAAAGTCATCGCGACTATTTTGCGTCGATCGCACAGCCGGACGCGGCCGCTAGCGAGCAGTTCCGGCAGGAGGCCCTTGAGTCGGTGCAACGTCAAAATGAAATCGAAGCGGCGGACACTATAGATCTGGACGAATACCTCGCGCAGTATTTCGCCTGATTCGTGTGCGGTCTGTCACAAAAATGCCCGCATTCGTTGTTGCAAGCGATGCAATTTAACTAAACTTGCTGCCAGAGCCTGAATTGGCGCTTAGAAATTACGCGGTGTTATTGTTTTGCTAAAGACTTTCTTAATCGGGATATTGCTGGGTATTGTAGCCGCGGCCGGTGCGTTGTATGCGATTCCGGTCGTGGACCAGCATCGGGAGGTATCACTCATCACGGTCGCACCCAACGGCGGCAATAGCGAGAGCTTCCACATAAACATCCCGGTCGATCGAATCATGGCCGGCACCGCAGGCCGGAGGTCAGGGTTACCGACCGGACTGGAGTGGCCACAAGATGAAATTCTGGCAGGCGTTAGTGCAGAATTATTCAAGATTCGCAATGAACGCGACGTGGTTATCGGGGTGGGCGCCAGGACTGTGGCGGACGAAGAAGACGCGGATATCATCGACTGGATGCTCCACCTGCCAGCTCGTGGAACGTTTTTTGTGAAGATGAAAACTGAAACCGAGGAAAGCGGTCAGCGAATCGGTTGGCTGCAGGCCGGGTCTCAGGAATTTGCGGCACTGACCGGAATTATCGAGGAGCAGTGGGTAGCCGATACGTCCGGCGAAGAAGATGCACCTGCCGGTAGAATTGAATTGCATGCAACGTACGTGGGTGCACCGGAGTTGCTGGAATGAAATACTTGATCGCATTGAGTATCGGGCTTCTGACGGGGGCGATGCTGTTTGCCGTTGGCCTGACCATCAATCCGTTTATCAGCAAGCCACGGCTGTCCCCGTTGGCGGTGACAGACTATCAGACCGTGACACTCACCTACTCCGGGATTGCATCGGACGGCATTGTTTTTACGAATGATGGCGAATCGCGAGTGCACCCGTATCCGGAAAAAATACTGCAGCTTTGGGAGGCACCGGTCCGCCAGACATCGGCGGCAGTAAAGGTACTGCGAGACGGACGTAATCAGGTTGCCGGTCTGGGCATTAAGATTTCATCGCTATCGGAGACGACGCGCTTATTCGAAGGCAAGGCGCTGGTCGACAGCGTTTGGTACGTGTATCTGCCAGGAAGAGGCAGCTTGTACATCGAGCAGACGGAAAACTATTGGGCTTATATGCGCGAGATCGTTCTTCCAGCGTATCGCAGTTCGGCGAATATCTGGAAAGGAACCTGGCTTGGGAATATGACGGCCGGGCCCGGCGCACTGGGCATTGCCAAGGTAACCGGCGGTTCAGGTGAATTCGCGGGCAAAGACATGTTGGGTGTGGAGTCTCTGTCAGTACGCGCCTGGCGTGTGGACGGCGGTCCGGTAGCAGCCGAAGGTCAATTGCTAATCGAATTGCCGCCCGATGTTATGGACGAGCCGGCGATCGATGACGCTTCAGATGAAGAGGTGTTCGCCGAAGAAGAATAATTCTTCTGTCGATCACATTTCCTTAAGTTGCACCCCGGTATCAGCGAGCTCATCGCGATCGACAACGGTGTGTGCTGCAATCAAGGCTTTCGACTGCACAAATTCCTTCGGTGAATTGATAGCATCTGTTGCGATCAGCTTGTTATCTTTTAGATACATACAGGCGAATGATCGGTCGGCTGGATTTCCGCGTATGACGAAGTCGTCGAAACCCGTTGATAAGCCCGCGATCTGCAACTTCAGGTCATACTGATCGGACCAGAACCACGGCACCTGAGAGTAATGCGTTTCCTTGCCGCAGATATTATTAACGGCGGTCTTTGCCTGTTCGAGAGCGTTGTGTACGGATTCCAGTCGTAGCCGGCGGCCGAAGATCGAATTTGGGTGCGATGTGCAGTCACCGACGGCGTAAATGCTCGAGTCGGCTGTCTGGCACTGGTCGTCAACTACAATGCCGTTGTCGATGGCGAGACCAGCGTCTGCAGCCAGTTCGATATTTGGCACGATTCCGATACCAACCACAACAAAATCGGCAGAAATCAGGTCACCGTCCGCTGTTTCGACCGCGTTCGCTCGTTCGTCACCGTGGATCGCGGTGATGGCGGTCGAGAGGCGTAGTTTTACGCCCTGGCCGGTGTGTTCGATCTGGTAAAAATCCGAAGTTTCCGGCGAGACGACGCGGCTCATCACGCGATCGGTCATTTCTACGACAGTAACTTCAAGGCCGGCTTGTCGAAGTACGGCAGCGACCTCAAGGCCGATGTAGCCGGCACCAATAATCACGGCATTTTTCCTGGTTTGCAGCTCCGCCCGAATTTTGTCGACGTCTTCTATGCGTCGTAAATAATGCACGCCTTCGAGACCATCACCATCGATACCCAGACGCCGAACTCTTGATCCGAGCGCGAGGATAAGTTTGTCGTAGGTAATATCGCCGCCGTCTGTATTCAGCATCTTGCGCTCGCGATCGATCGACGTGATATTCGTTTCGAGTCGCAGTTCTATTTGCGGATCGTCGTAAAAGCTCTCCGGTTTCAGATACAGACGCTCCAATGCGAGATCTCCCGCCAGAAATTTCTTCGACAACGGTGGCCGCTGGTAGGGCAAGTGGGCTTCGTCACCAACCAGAACAATTTGCCCGGCAAACTTCTGTTGTTTGAGTGATGCGACCAATTGTCCGGCGGCATGTCCGGCGCCTGCAATGACGATTCTTTCAGTCACGTAATATCTCCAGAACTTACAAAGTGGCGGCTGACTAAGCGGGTACCAGCGGCCAGAGAATGGGCAGCAATACCATCACCGTAATAAACACGACGATTGTCAACGGCACGCCAACCTTCAGATAATCAACAAATCGATAGCCGCCCGGGCCCATTACGAGAATATTGGCCGGGTGTGATATCGGGCTAGTGAAACTTGCCGAAGCCGCCATGGCAACCGCCATCATTGCGGTTTCCGGTTGTACTCCCATGTCTGACATTGCGGACAAAACAATGGGTGACATGAGAACGACGAGGGCGGCGGTCGGGATTATCATGGTTGCCATCGCCGTCAAGATATACAGACCCATAATGACTGGCCACGGGCCGGCGTCGCCGAGCAATTCCATTACCTGATTGGCGAGAAAAGTCGCAGCGCCACTCTCCTGCATGGCGGTACCGAGCGGTAGCATTCCGGCTATCAGAAAAATGGCTCGCCAGTCGATTGCCCGGTAAGCCTGTTCCATATTCAGACAACCCGTCAGAACCATGATTGTGCCGCCGATTACCGCGGCGACGGAAATTGGCGCATAGCCTGCCATCACTGCGCCGATAACGGCCGTCATGATGAACGCAGCTAACGGCGCTCGTCGCGTGTCTGGCGGTTCCTGCCCCAGCGGCGTCAGCACCAGGAAATCTGAATCGGACGACAGTAGTTGCAGGCGATAACGGGGGCCCAGGAGCAGTAGCGCATCGCCGATCTGCAATCGCTCGTCAGCGAGTTCAGTGCCGATTGTCTCGCCCTCACGCCAAATGCCTGCCAGTTCGATGCCGTAACGTTCGCGAAAATTCAACTCGCCGACCGTCCTGCCGGCCAAAGAAGTACGGGGGTCCAGTGTGGCATCCATGAGAGTCAGACGTTCGGATTCGAGTGTGCCGAGGTTGCCGGGCACTTTCGTATCTATTTCAAGTTCCTGCATACCGCGCAACACGTCGAGATCGCTTTGCTGGCCTTCGATGAGCAACAAGTCTCCGCCGAGCAAAACCTCATCGCCGCGTGGCATGACCCTGAGCTCTCCATCACGGAATACTGCGATGAGGCGAAAATCAAAGACATCCGCGAGCCGGCTCTTGTTGAGTGTCTCCTGCACCAGATCACTTTCTTTCGGTACCCGGACAACGAACATGCGCTCGTCGGTTTGATAGGTTTTTCGAAGCTCGTCGGGTGTGTAGATCGTGACGTCCTGAAAGTCCGAAAACTTTTCGAGATGCGATATGGCGTCAACTTCACCCTGAACGAGAATCTGGTCTCCTGCTCGGATAGGCACGTAGGCAAGATTCGTCAGACGATAGCCGTCTTTGCGCAGGATACCGACAACAGCCACGTCGAAACGCGATCTGAACGATGCATGACGGATCAATTCGGACACAACCGGTGATCCTTCCGTCACTACTACAGACGCATAGACAACCTTCGAAGCGACCATGGATTTGAGGACGGACGATTCGCGCTCGATAACGAGGTCGCTCCAGCGTTGCAGCTCACGAAACTGATCGAGTCGACCCTGCACCAGTAAACCATCACCGCCGCGAATTACCGTTTGACGTCCGGGCAAGGTCTCGTTTCGGCCGCTCCGAAACAGCGATAATATGATCAGCCCGGTCGACGCTCCGATGCGAGATTCGGCCAGCGTCTTCCCGACCAGAACCGAGTTCCTCGGTACGTGCATGACAAAGGTGCGTTCTTGTAATTTGTATAATGATCGCAAGCTGCGCTGGCTGACGTGTTTGTCGCTTTTGGCGCCTCCTTTAGGCAACATGAAACGTCCACCCACAACAACGAATAACACGCCGATTACCATGACGATGCCGCCGAGCGGTGTGAAATCGAACAGTGCGAACGGCTCGTAGCCGCCCAGTACCAGCGACTCGCTGATCAGCAGGTTTGGTGGCGTACCAATCAGGGTCATGAGACCGCCTAACAACGTCGAATACGCCAGCGGCATTAACAATCTGGACGCGGCTACGCCAGTTCTTCTCGCTACTTCAACGACGACGGGAAGCATGAGCGCCGCGACACCGATATTATTCATGAACGCTGACAAGACTGCGCCGGTCACCATTATCACAAAGATCAAAGTGACTTCGCGATGGCCGCCAATACGCATGACCTGTCTGCCAATGATGTCGGCAATACCCGTCCGCGTGAGCCCCTCGCTGAGAATGAACATGGCCCAGACGGTGATGACTGCGCTATTGCTGAAGCCCGCGAACGCCTGATTTGAGTCAACCAGACCGGTGATGGCCAGTGATCCGAGAACCAGCATTGCGACGAGGTCCATACGGATGATCTCACTGATAAAAAGTATCAGCGAAATAACCAAAATGCCGAGGACCAGCGAGATCTCGAACGTCATGCGTTTATTCTTCGGTGCTTTGCAGGTTCAAAACGGGGATTCACCTTGTTTATACACGACATGGCGTAACATAGTAATGTGTGCTTTGAAGACAATCCTGCGCAGCAAGCCATGGCCGACATCGGCAAATACAAAACCACCGTAACGAAAAAGAGACGTTCGATGTCTGTTCGGGGCATCGACTATTGCATTCATGAGTGGGGTGACGAGGAAGCGCCGCTTTTTTTTTACCTGCATGGATTGGGCGATACGGGTGCGACATTTCAGTTTGTGGTTGACGCGCTCAAGTCCGACTGGCGGGTCCTTGCACCGGACTGGCGAGGCTTCGGACGCACATTACACCGCACTCACGCATACTGGTTTCCGGATTACCTGGCCGACCTGCACGAATTGTTGAATAGCCACTCACCGGACAGGCCTGCAGTCCTTGTGGGCCATAGCATGGGCGCCAATATTGCTTCACTGTACGCGGGGGCGATGCCGGAGCGCGTGAGCGCGATCGTCAATATTGAGGGCTTTGGACTGGCCGACTCCGATCCGCACGATGCGCCGCGAAGATATCGCGACTGGCTTGAGGCCGGTCAAACGACGCCGGTTTTTTCAACCTATCCGGATTACGCGAAGCTGGCGGGTAAAATACGAAAACGAAGTCCGGCCCTCAGTGCGGCGCAGGCAGATTTTGTGGCCCGGGAATGGGCTGTGGAAGACAAGGGAGTAATTCGACTACGCGCGGATCCGATCCACAAGTTGCCGAACGCCGTTCTGTACCGGCGCGCCGAGGCAGAGGCTTGCTGGCGGGATATCAGCGCCGCAATGCTGTTCGTCAGTGGTGAAATCAGTCCATTTGCCAGCCAGTTAGGCAATGTGGATGCGCTGCCGTTTCCTCGGGCCCGGACGTGCACCATTCCAAAGGTGGGTCACATGATTCATTTCGAAGCGCCGGTAACTCTGGCAACGCAAATCGAGCGATTCCTGCAACAAACCTTGTAAATACATACAGTACTGTATAAAAATACAGATTTTTGCGAGGAATGTCCGTGCAGGTTGTAACGCAGACTTTCGATCACCTGGGAATGCTGAATTCGGCGCAAAGGCAGGCTGCGGAATACGGCAGGGCCTCGGCAGGTGGCGGTTTTACATCGGGGCCGCTGCTGGTTATCGCCGGAGCCGGTACCGGCAAAACCATGACGCTCGCACATCGCGTTGCGCATCTCGTGATTTCGGGTGTGGATCCGGAACGCATATTGCTACTGACTTTTACGCGCCGGGCTTCTGACGAGATGACCCGCCGGGTGGAGTCGATCGTGCGTGTGGCTACGAAAGGTCAGCCGACGGTAGCACTGCCCGCGTCCGGCCTGCCCTGGTCCGGAACATTTCACTCGGTGGCCAATCGTCTGTTGCGAAGGTTTGCACAAAATATGGGACTCGATCCCGGATTTTCGGTGCTGGATCGTGGCGATGCGGCGGACACCCTGGACGTCGTACGCCACGAACTGAAACTGACGCGTACCTCGCGGCGCTTTCCGAAGAAAGATACCTGTCTGGCGATTTACTCGCGCTGCGTTAACACCGAGAAACCATTGGCGGAAACATTGCACACCACCTATCCGTGGTGCGCTGACTGGGCCGATGAGCTAGCCGAGCTGTTTCGGCATTACGTGTTGCGCAAGCAGCAAACCCAGACCCTGGATTACGACGATCTGCTGTTGTACTGGAGTCACCTTGTTGCGGAGCGGGAGTTTGCAGAGGAGATTGGATCGTCGTTTGACCATGTGCTGGTGGATGAGTATCAGGATACAAATCTTGTGCAAGCGAAAATCCTTAACGCCCTGAAGCCCGATGGAAATGGGATGACGGTAGTCGGTGATGACGCGCAATCCATTTATTCCTTTCGCGCTGCCGATGTGGAGAATATTCTTTGTTTTCCTGAGCAGTACATACCCGCAGCACAGGTCATTACGTTGGAGCAGAACTATCGCTCCACACAACCCGTTCTCGACAGTGCAAATTGTCTGATCGCCGAAAGCGAGCGACACTATCGGAAGAATCTTTATTCCGAGCGCCAGGATGGCGCCAAGCCGCGCTACGTTACCGTGGAGGACAGTGATGCCGAAGCGGAATACGTCGTTGAGTCGATTCTCGAAAATCGTGAACTGGGCATGCAACTAAAAGAGCAGGCCGTATTATTCCGCGGCTCTCATCACAGCGATCGGCTCGAACTCGAACTCGTACGGCGAAATATTCCCTATGTTAAATACGGCGGCCTAAAGTTTCTTGAGGCAGCGCACGTCAAGGATTTGTTGTCGGTTCTGAAGTGGGCTGAGAACCCAAAGAATGAAGTCGCGGCTTTTCGAGTATTGAAATTATTGCCCGGTATGGGGCCCGCAAACGCGACGCGGTGCTTTGAGTATCTGACCGCCGGTGATTATATATTTTCGACCTTAGTTGAGTTTCGTGCGCCCGCTGCGGCCAGTAACGACTGGTTGGCGTTTTGCGAGTTACTGGAATTATTATCGGATGCGAAGTTTGATGAGCAACAGTGGCAGTCGCAACTGGCCGCTGTACGCCGCTGGTACCAGCCGCATCTCGAGCGAATCTACGATGGACTGGATACCCGCGAAGCAGATCTCGAACAGCTTGAACAGATTTCGGGTCGCTATCCAACCCGCGAACGATTTCTGACCGAGCTCACGTTGAATCCACCTTCCGCGGCGGGAGACCTCGCCGGAGACCCGTTACTCGACGAGGATTACCTTATCCTGTCGACGGTGCACTCCGCAAAAGGACAGGAATGGGAATCGGTTTTCGTGCTGAATGTATCGGATGGTAATTTTCCATCGGAGTTTGCAGCCGGCAAATCGGAAATGATCGAAGAAGAACGTCGCTTATTGTACGTTGCAATGACTCGGGCGAAACAGTCGCTGTCACTGATTGCACCGTTGCGTTATCACGTTACTCAGCAAAAAAGGGGCGGGGACAAACACGTTTACGGTGCGCGCAGCCGCTTTATGTCGGAGTCGCTGCTTGCAACTATGGACAAGTGTTTTGCGGGGCGCCCCGAGGATTGTGCCGGTCAATTCAGGATTCGAGGCGACAAACAGATTGATGTTGCTGCCCGGATGCGGGAGATGTGGTAAAAAAATGGCGGTGGCCGGGGCCACCGCCATTCAGGTACGAAACAAACAGCATAAGGGATAGTTTGTTTGTTACGTTTTACATGATCATAAGATGCTCAAAGTGCCAAAAAGGTTGCAATCAAAATGGCATAAGGCATTACGACAAGAACATCTTGTAAGCCGGGTTGTCACTTTCTTCCCAGTACATGTATCCAAGCCTGGCCAGATGGGCTTCGAGTTTGTCGGTTTCCGTCGCTGGTACGTCGATGCCGGCGAGCACACGGCCGTGATCAGATCCATGATTGCGGTAGTGAAACAAACTGATATTCCAGTCAGTACCGACCGCATTCAGGAATTCGAGCAATGCGCCGGGTCGTTCCGGAAATTCAAACCGAAAAAGACGTTCGTTTTGTACCTTTACCGATCGCCCGCCCACCATGTGTCGAACATGTAGCTTGGCCATCTCGTTGTTACTGAGATCAACGACTGGAAAACCCGCACTCGAAAGATCTGTCAGTAGTGCGCTGGCTTCTGGCTGACCACCGGACAATTGCACCCCAACAAAAATATGCGCCTTTTTCATGTCAGCGTAGCGATAATTAAACTCAGTGATACTGCGACGGCCGAGGACCTCGCAAAAATGACGGAAGCTGCCTGGCTTCTCCGGTATTTCGACAGCGATCAGCATCTCGGTTTGATCACCGACGGCGGCACGCTCTGCAATATGCCGCAGACGATCGAAGTTAACGTTGGCTCCGCAACTAATGGTGACCAGCGTCTGGCCGCTGAGCTTGTTCTCGGCGACATACTTTTTTACCCCGGCGACAGCCAGTCCACCGGCGGGCTCAACGATGGATCGCGTGTCTTCGAATATATCGCGAATGGCCGCACAGCATTGATCGGTGTCGACTGTGATGATCTCGTCCACGAACTCCTGACACAGCCGGAATGTCTCGTCGCCAACACGGCGCACAGCGACACCGTCCGCGAAAATACCGACATGATCTAACGATACCGGTTCACCGGCAGCCAGAGAGTCCCTCATCGCCGCGGAGTCGTCGGGCTCGACGCCAATAATACGGATATTCGGGTGCTGCAGTTTGATGCAGGTGGCGATGCCCGCGATCAGACCACCGCCACCGATCGGAACAAAAATGGCATCTATTTCGCTGCCGGTCTGTTTGAGTATTTCTGCACCGATCGTACCCTGACCCGCTATCACGGCCGGATCGTCGAAGGGGTGAATGAAGGTCAATTGTTGTTCGGCCTCAAGCAGGCGCGCGTGCGCATAGGCATCGTCGTAGGCATCACCGCTAAGAACCACTTCGCCACCCAACGCCCGTACGGCATCGACTTTAATCGATTGTGTGGTGATCGGCATTACGATAACGGCGCGAACACCCCTTTTCCTGGCGGCCAGCGCCACTCCTTGCGCGTGATTACCCGCTGAGCTACAAATTACGCCGTTGCCGAGTTCCGTATCAGTCAGCCCGGCGATTTTGTTGTAAGCACCACGTAGCTTGAATGAGAACACAGGTTGCAGGTCTTCGCGCTTCATCAGAACACGGTTTCCCAGCCGCGCCGAGAGATTGTTCGCGACCTCGAGTGGCGTCTCGATCGCGACCTCGTAAACGCTCGCGTCGCGGATTAGGTCCAGGTAGTTGATGGCGTCCATCTCGCGGTTATCGCATACCGTGCCCGCTACCGCAAAGGTAGCATTGGTAATCATTAATAGACCCTTTCATAATGTGGCTTCCGAGCAACCAGGATCGACCTTTTGAGCAAGCTTCTCCTAAAGAACGCCCGACTCGTTAATGAAGGCGAAATCCGGGATGCGGATGTGCTGTTAGACGGCGACCGTATCGTCAATATCGCGGTATCGATCGCAGCACCGGATGGAGCGAGTGTCATCGACGTTGCCGGCAAGTACCTGTTGCCGGGCATGATCGACGATCAGGTTCATTTCCGTGAGCCCGGTATGACCCATAAGGGCGACCTCGCGTCGGAGTCTGCTGCCGCTGCTGCCGGCGGCATAACCAGCTTCATGGATATGCCCAACGTTGATCCGCAGACGACAACCCGCGCCGCATTGCGCAATAAGTACGGGATCGCAGAAAATCGCTGCACGGCCAACTACGGCTTTTATCTGGGTGCGACCAATAACAACATCGAGGAGATCAAGGCGCTGCAGGTTGGTGAGGGTGCCGGCATTAAGGCATTCATGGGTGCATCGACGGGAGATATGCTCGTCGATAATCCGGAGGCGCTGGAGAAGCTGTTCCAGCATGCGCCGACTATCGTTCTCACTCATTGTGAGGATTCGCCCATGATCTGGGCCAACGAAGCGGCAGCACGTGAGAAGTTTGGCGACGATGTACCATTTCGTGAACACCCGGCGATTCGATCGGCAGAGGCCTGTATTAAGTCCTCAAGGCTGGCCGTCGATCTGGCGTCCAGACACGCAGCGCTGTTGCATGTCCTGCACCTGACGACCGCGATTGAAATGGATTTATTTTCCAAAGCCCATCGATCGGAGAAGAGAATCACCGCCGAAGTTTGTGTACACCACTTGTGGTTTGACGATTCTCGTTACGACGAGCTGGGCGCCAAAATAAAGTGCAATCCGGCCATCAAAACTGCGGCTGATCGCGAAGCACTGATCAGGGCGCTCAATGATCGACGCATCGACATAATCGCCACGGACCATGCGCCGCACACTACGGCCGAAAAATCGGAAAGCTATTTCAAGGCGCCAGCGGGGTTGCCACTGGTGCAACACGCGTTGCTGACATTATTCGATCTCGCTGCGGACAAACAGATTAGCGTCGAACTTATTGCCGACAGGGCCTGCCATGCGGTGGCAGATATATTTGGCGTTAAGGACAGGGGCTATATCCGGGAGGGCTGGTTTGCGGACCTCGTGATTGTTGATGCAGACAAACCCTGCCGTATTGTTCCATCGACTCTGCTGAGCAAATGCCAGTGGTCACCATTCGAGGCGCACGAATTTTCGGCCACCATCGACACGACGATTGTAAATGGGGAAGTTGTATATCGTGATGGCGGCCTCACAGGTGTTGTTGCTGGCCAGAAGCTCGAATTTGGGCGAGCGCGCTGAGTCGCTGGAAACAGTTTACTTTCCCTGCGATGTCGCTATGCTAGCGCCAAATCAATGACCGTAACCAATTGCCGGGCCAGGGGTGGCCGGGTGTGAACATCTGAATGAAGCCAACAGATACTTCCAGGCCTGAGTACTTCCACAAGGTCGTCGATTGCCAGTGGGGCTGTCCTGCCCACACTGATGTTCCTGCGTATATCCGCATGATCGCGCAAGGCGATTTCTCCGGCGCGTATATGGAGAATCGCAAATCCAATGTTTTTCCCGGCATTCTTGGACGCGTCTGTGATCGTCCTTGTGAGCCGGCCTGCCGACGCGGTCGGGTCGAAGACAGCCCCGTCGCGATTTGCCGACTAAAGCGCGTTGCAGCTGATCATCGTGATGATATTAGCGGTCGACTACCAAGAGCCCCGGATTCGAGCAATGGAAAAAAAGTCGCGTTGATTGGCGCTGGTTGTGCATCATTAACCGTTGCGAACGACCTGGCGCCACTGGGCTATGAAGTCACCATTTTTGAAGCTTTGCAGACAACAGGTGGCCTCATGCGGACAAACATTCCGCAGTTTCGTTTGCCTCCGAAGGTTCTTGATGAGGAGATCGGCTACATCCTTGACATGAATGTCGATCTTAAATTGAATCATCCGATTGAAAGTCTGCGGGGATTGCTCGAGGAAAACTTCGACGCGGTATTCGTGGGCACGGGCGCACCGCATGGCAAGAACCTTGAGATTCCGGGTCGCTATGATTCTGATCGCATCCATATCGGTATTGAGTGGCTCGAGTCCGTGGCCTTCGGGCACATTAAAGAGGTTGGCGAGAAGGTGCTGATCATCGGCGTCGGCAATACGGCGATGGATTGCTGCCGAACGTCGCTCAGAATCGGAGCGAAGGCAGTCAAGGTGATGGCCAGAAAGCCGCGCGAATTCTTTAAGGCATCGGACTGGGAACTCGAAGATGCCGAAGAGGAAAACATTGAAATACTGGTTAATCATTCGCCCAAAGAGTTTGTAATCGAAGACGGAAAGCTCGTGGGTATGAAGTTCGAATTGATGGAATACAAGATTGACGAAAATGGCGGCATCGATCGCGGCACGGTTACGGGTGAAAAAATAATTCTGTGCGACGATGTCGTTCTCGCGATCGGCCAGGACAATGCATTTCCGTGGATCGAACGTGATATTGGCATCGAGTTTGACGACTGGGATTGTCCGATCGTCGACGACAGCACGATGATGTGCGGTCATGACGGTGTATTCTTTGGTGGCGATTCAGCATTCGGTCCGAAGAATATTATCTGGGCCGTAGAGCATGGCCATCAGGCCGCGATATCGATACATCGATATTGCCAGGGTGAAAGCATTGCGGACCGTCCTCCCTATGGCCTGAACCTCGCCAGCCAGAAGATGGGCATGCACGAGTGGAGTTTCTCAAATTACTACGATGATGCATCACGCGGATTGATGCCGCATGTCGATCTAAAAGAACGCTTCAAGAAAATCGATATCGAGGTTGAGCTTGGTTTCACCGCAGAGCAGGCCGTGCAGGAGGTCGAACGCTGTCTCAATTGCGACATACAAACGGCCTTTAGCGCTGATCTTTGTATTGAATGCGACGCCTGCATCGACGTTTGCCCGGTGAAATGTTTGACGATCACCGCAAATGGCGAAGAAGACGAACTTCGAACTCGTTTGTCGGCACCGGCGGAGAATCACGACCAGGCTTTATATGTGTCAACCGAGCTTCCTCATACCGGAAGGGTAATGATCAAGGATGAAGATATCTGTGTTCACTGCAGCCTTTGTGCCGAGCGCTGCCCAACCGGTGCGTGGGATATGCAAAAATCAAGAATTCTTGTTCCCTACGCAAAAGATGAACTACCGGATGATCAGGTACTGCCAGCGACTGGATCCGGGTCCTAGAGAATTTAAGTGGCCACAGTAAACGACGTCGTAATCAAGATCGCCACAGTAAACGGCACCGGTTCCGCCAGCGCGAACAGCCTGTTGATGAAGTCCATTTTTCGCATGGGCATTCCGGTGGTTGGCAAGAATTACTTTCCCTCCAATATTCAGGGCCTGCCAACCTGGTACGAAATACGCGTGACCGGTGATGGCTATCAATCACGCTCGAACCGCGTCGACGTCATGGTGGCGATGAACGCGCAAACCTACGCTCGAGACATGGCCGACGTCAAAGCGGGTGGGTGGTTGATTTACGATTCAACCTGGCCGCGGGGTCAGCAGCTGGATCGTGATGATATTACTGTCATCGGAATCCCGTTTTCCAGACTGTGTAACGAAAACTTCGACGGTGCGCGGGCGCGTATCCTTATGAAAAATATTGCCTATGTCGGGGCGGTCGCCGCTTTGCTTGGTATTGATCTCGACGTAATCACGAAGTTGCTCGAGGAAACATTCGCGGCGAAAGCACACCTTATCGAGTCCAACATGACGGCTATTCAGCTCGGTTTTGATGCGGCGCGGGAGACCATTTCCTGCCCACTGCCGATGAGCGTCGCAGCGATGGACGAAACGTCGGGCAGCATAATCATGGACGGCAACACAGCGGCAGGTCTTGGCTGCATGTATGCCGGCGCGACAGTTGGAGCCTGGTATCCGATCACGCCATCCACCTCGCTGATGGACGCATTCCGGGATTTCTGTCTGCAATATCGGATTGATCCGGAGTCGGGCAAGCGTACCTACTGCATCATTCAGGCGGAAGACGAACTCGCCGCCATTGGCATGGTGCTCGGTGCTGCATGGAATGGCGCGCGATCATTTACACCGACCAGCGGGCCGGGTATCTCATTGATGAGTGAATTCATCGGCTATGCCTACTACGCAGAAATACCGACGGTAATTTTCAACGTGCAGCGTACCGGCCCCTCGACCGGAATGCCCACACGGACGCAGCAATGCGACATTATTAGCTGCGCTTTTGCTTCGCACGGCGATACCAGGCATGTGTTGCTGTTTCCGGCCGATCCGGGCGAGTGTTTCTACATGGCAGTCGAGGCGTTCGATATGGCCGAACGGCTGCAGACGCCGGTCATTGTAATGTCAGACCTCGATATCGGCATGAATGACTGGATGATTCCCGAGCTTGAGTGGGATGAAAACTACGTGCCGGATCGCGGCAAGGTATTGAACGCCGAACAACTTGAGGAAATGGACAAGTTCTATCGCTATCTTGACGTTGATGGCGACGGAATTCCGTATCGTTCGTTGCCCGGCGTGCACCCGAAAGGGGCGTACTTCACGCGCGGCTCCGGTCACACCAAGTTCGGTGCCTATACCGAGGATTCAGCGGCCTATCAGGAAGTTATAGACCGATTGCTGATCAAGTGGGAAACGGCACGCACTATTTTGCCGAAGCCCGTTATTCGATTTTCGAAATCGAACAAGGCCGGTATCATCACGATTGGCAGCGGCGACGGTGCCTGCGAAGAGGCGCTGAATCGGCTGGCGAAGCAGGATGTCAATCTGAACTACTGCAGGATCAAGGCATTTCCATTCAGTGAAGAGGTCAGTGATTTCATCAGACAACACGACGTCGTCTATGTGGTGGAACAAAATCGAGATGCCCAGCTTCGCACATTGCTGATCAACGATATCGAGGCGGACCAGAGCAAACTTGTTCCATTGCTGCACTACGATGGCATGCCGATCACCGCCGGATTTGTTGTAGACGGAGTGCTTCTGGAAATCGCAAAAGGCCAGGCTGCCTGAGCGGGGAATTCGATAATGAGTTACATAGCGAAACCAAAAGTCTCACATCCGGGCATGCCGAAAAACAAGCTCGGACTGACCTCGCGTGATTATGAAGGCACGGTATCGACTCTATGTGCAGGCTGTGGTCATGACTCTGTAACCGCAGCTATCATTCAGGCCGTGTTTGAGCTGGGTATCGAGCCGCATATGCTGGCGAAAATGAGCGGCATTGGATGTTCATCCAAAACACCCGCGTACTTCGTCAGTCAGGCGCACGGCTTCAATTCAGTTCATGGCCGTATGCCATCGGTGACGACGGGCGCCAATGCGGCGAATCGGGACATGAAATACATTGGTGTGTCCGGTGACGGCGATTCGTTATCTATCGGCGTTGGCCAGTTCGTACACGCTATCAGACGCAACCTTAATATGTGTTACGTCATTGAGAATAACGGCGTTTACGGTCTCACCAAGGGGCAGTTTTCGGCATCGGCCGATATCGGCAGCCTACCCAAGAAGGGATTACCAAATACGCAGGAACCGATTGACCCGGCGAGCACGGCATTGAGTCTGGGCGCCACCTACATTGCTCGAAGCTTCTCCGGGGATAAAGAGCAGCTGGTGCCGTTGCTAAAGGGCGCGCTAATGCATCGCGGTTTCGCGTTGGTAGATATTGTGAGTCCCTGTGTTACGTTCAATGACCACGAAGGCTCGACCAAGAGTTATGCGCACACACGGCAATTTTATCATCATGTTGCCGATATCGATTACATTCCGCCGACTGAGGAAATCAAGGCATCCTATGATTTGGGCGAAGCGATGCCGATCAAACTGCATGACGGCAGCACGATTATTCTTCGCAAGGTCGACAAGGAATATGATCTGACGAGCAGGGCGTCCGCATTCAAGTTTTTGCGCGAGCGTTTCAATGCGGGTGAAATTACCACGGGCCTGTTGTACCTCGACGAGTCTCGAGTCGAAATGCACGAACTGCTGGGCAATGTTGATACGCCATTATCGCAATTACCACTTGAAGATCTGATCCCGGGTGCGGAAGAGTTGAAAAAGCTGCAAGCTCGCTACCGATAATCGCCGGGTTTCTGAGTGCTGTTAGCCCCAGATCCGTTTCCACCAGGGCTCTTTGTCCTTTGCTGGTCCCTCGGGGAACGGAATTTTCCTGCGGATATCCTCGATGTCCCAGCCAGTCAGGTTGGCAAGCTGCTGGGCTTCGCGTTCCTGTCGTTCACGAACGGAGGCCCGATACTCGCTGATGTCGCACGATGCTTCACCTTTAAAGGGTCGGCGAATGACGTAGCGACCCTGATAGTTCTGGCGATCACCGGTTTCCTGAAAAACGAGATCTTCGGGAAAGTGCTCACTGTCGTAACGTACGTGCAGGCGGGTGACAAACACATCTTGTACAGGCATCGGTGCGATCTTGCTGCCGCCCTGACCGCCAACCCAGAAGACACCAAGCTTACGCAGGTCTTGTGCGCTTAGTGGATCGGCGGCACAGGGATCACACCAGGCCATGTCCCAGGCGTACTCAAGGAAAACGGCGCGCTCGTTCTCCGCATCGACCTGTTTCGTAAACATGTCGCGGTAGAACTCGGCGAATTCGGCCTGTACAAATTCCGGCACATCCATGTTGCTCGGGAGTTTCACAGTACGATAATTCGTGGTCTCAACTCTTCCAGAGCGTGTCAAGGCGTAAATGTATAGCTCTTGTTTACCCTTTGCATTCAGCGTACCGAGCCGTATCGGCAGCATGAATTTATTGCTCTCATAAGCAACCTGCAGCGGGCGTAAGTATTGATAACCGAGCTTCGACTGTTCCTCGAGATTGACCTTCGCAACGAAGAATCGCATGTCCTGCTTCAGGTAACTGTCGACAACTTTTTCGGCACCACGCGGCAGACGATACTCGTTTTTCTTCAGCCATTGGATAAGGCCGCCGCTGTCTTTTGCAGACAGGATCAAAATATCGTACTCACCAACGGTGTAACTCGCCTCAATCGTGACACCCAAAGAGCGAGCCGCCTTGCTGGATGCCTCGAGGACGGCTGATTGCGGGAAAGCCTGGTCGGCGGACATCTTGTGGCGCTCGTAGCGCATGCAGGGGTCGGGATCATGATACTCGACAAGCCTTGGCGCGGTGTAAGCGTCGAGATGCTGAACAATGCTTCGGTCGCCGACATTAATCTGCTCGCGCTCGATTTTCGTTGGTACCGGAATGACGACGGCAAAGTCTTCAACATCACCCTCGAAATCATTGGCCATCGTAATGACCGTGCGGTTTTCGTCGCGCACCAGCACGACTTGTGATGCCTTGTTAAACAGACTGGTGTCCGCACGAGCGACGTAAAAGCCACAAAAAGCCTCGGCGGTTGTACCCACAATGACGGTCACGGCCGCCGCGATAATAGTTGCGATAATTCGCATTAGAACACTCCTTTGATCGAGCCAGCCCCATGGCCAGCCGGTTTTTCCCACCGATAAATTCGGCCGCGCAACAACTTGTCGATCAATGGCACCGCAGGGGCACACATAATCAAGGCGAAGATCGGACCGTTAGGTTGGTAGTAAATAAATTGAATGGTGAAGGCGATGCCGGCGACCAGCGCCGCAAACAAAGTACGACCAAGTGCCGTATTCGGCGTTGTTTTCGGGTCGGAAATCATGAAGAAGGCAAAGATGAGTAATGCGCCGTTGCGCATTTGGTGCAGGGGGATACTGAACGGATCGTCCAGCCAAATAGCGCGACCGAGCAGCAATGCGGCATAGATAATGATGAAAGCGATAGTCGTCTCAGCACGGCGAGCACGCGTGAGTACCAGGAAGCCCAGGCAAGCGAGTGCGAAGGCTGAGGTCGCCGTGCTGCCCCACTGTCCGGATGATACCCAGGCGTGATCACTGACCAGCAACAACGTTACGAGCGCGAAGTTTGCCGGGTTGAAAATGTGTTTACCTCGATACCGTAAGAGAAACTTGCTGCCGATCGCGAGGGCTGCAGCGATCATTGCTAACCACATCGTGTCGGTGCGCAGCAACAGCGTCAGGGACATCGACGTAATCAGTGGGCTCAGTGGATCAAAGCGCAGCAGTCCCGCGTAACGAGTGCCGAGAAACTGCACCGCAAGCGCTGTACTTACGATCAGCAGCGCGTGTTGCCAGCGAATGCCGAAATCAAGTTCGGTAATGCCGTAGGTCAACAGCAGGCTGAGTACAATGATCTGGTAGTAGCGCGGATCACTGAGTGTGGACAGGAGGCGATTTGCTATGTTCATGCCCGATATAAACGCGGCTCCGGCGCTTTCGGGTTTAGCGGAACCTGTAATTCACTGAAGAAGGCGAAATAAACATTTTAAAAACAATAGTTTATAATTTAATGCATCCAAAGACATCAGACCAAGCATCTGACCAGTGAAGAAACACCAAACGAATTGAATGGAGTAAGAACAGTGGAAAATGTTGAGTGGGTACCAATCATTATGTTTTTGGGCATGACTGTCGTATTGAGTATGGTGGTCTGGTTTCGCTTCCGGTCTCGCGGAGAAGTTCAGACGACTATTCGTGCGGCTCTGGATAAGGGACACGAACTGAGCCCTGAGATTATTGATCGACTGGGTCACCCCAAGCCGTCGAAAGACAAGGACATGCGACTCGGTATTATCTGGCTTTCTTTGGCAGTGGCGCTCGTAATGATCGGATTTGCGGTTCCAGATCCTGAAGCGTTAAGAGGCACTCTGGCCGGCGCGGCTTTTCCATTTTGTATTGGTACCGCCTACCTGATCCTTCATAGATTTACCGATAAAGACTAGCGGGCAAAAAGACTTGTCCGCTAGTGCTGATAACGAGCTTGTCGCGAGGGCGGTGTCCGGTCAGGATACCGCCGCTTTCGGCGAGCTGGTCCGGCGACACCAGTCGCATGTGCGAAATTTCCTGAGGAAACTGGCCGGAGATTACGCTCTGGCAGACGATTTGGCGCAAGATTGCTTCATGCATGCCTGGGACAAGCTGCAGACGTACTCAGGACGTGGATCGTTTATCGGCTGGTTGCTCAAAGTTGCCTATACGACGTTTCTGCAATCGAAGCGAAAATCCAGGCGCTACGCCCAGATTCTTGAATCGGCAGGGCACGTTGCAGATCAGGAGTCGCGTAGCACGGTGTTACCGACTGAAGAAGTGACGGATCTGGATAAATATCTGGCCGTTCTTAGCGAAGAGGAGCGCGCCATTATGGTTATGTCTTATGCGTGCGGTTTGTCCCATCGAGAGATTGGCGATGCAACGGACATGCCAGTGGGCACAGTGAAATCTGTGATATTTCGTGGTAAACAGAAGATCAGGAACAGTTTTGACATCAAAGATCATAAACATGGCTGAGAAAATCAAAGACGCAGAGGACCGGCTGCTCGAGGCGATGTTCGACTCGAAGCCGCTGGCTGACGACGGCTTCAGTGCCAGGGTTGTCCAAAAGGTAAATCGGCAAATATGGTTTCGGAGGCTAACGCTTCCAGTTGCCGCGCTTATCGGCGGAGCTATTGCCTTTAAGCCATTGGCCGGGCTGGTAACGGCGCTGGCGAACTTTTCATCGCTGATTCCCCAGGACCTTGTTAGCGGTGCGGCCAGCTCTATTCCGCAATTTCAGACGGTGGTGCTTGGCGCAATTTTGCTGGCCGTCGGCTTGTTGAGCATGCGCTTACTGGAAGAATAGCCGCAGTCGGCAAGACGTCGTTGTCTTGTGGTTGTCGCTCAGTTACATTGCGGCAATGAGCCTTCGCGACAAAGTTGACGCACTACTCCCTAACTGGGAGCGCTGGTATCCGAGCCTGTTCGATGCGGCCAGCGATCTGGGTATCATCAGAGCCGAAGTGTGTGACCCGGATTCGCTCAATCTGAATCGTCGACACGCGAAGGTTCGCCAGCGTGCAAAAGACGCGCACCTGGAGAAATGGGGCGGCAAACCAACGGATTAATTCATGTCTTTCGACCTCGAAGCGATACGCTCGCAGTATCCTGCGCTGGCGCTAACTGATAACGGCACTCGCCGAATTTACTTTGACAACCCGGCCGGCACACAGGTACCTGTGTGTGTCGCTGCGGCGGTAGCGGATTGTCTGATGACGAAGAGCGCGAACCTCGGCGGCTACTTTGGATCATCTTTGGATGCTGACAGAGTCGTTCAATCCGCTCGCGACGCGATGGCTGATTTTCTGAACGCGCCGGAACCCGACGAGATCGTTTTCGGTCAGAACATGACAACCATCACCCTGCACTTATCGCGTTCAATCGGCCGCTTATTTCGAGCGGGCGATGAGATTATTCTGTCGCAAATGGATCACGACGCTAACGTCTGGCCGTGGGTACTACTGGCACGGGACCTGGAGCTTGAGATTCGCTGGTTGCCGTTCAGTAAGGATACCTTCGAGTTTGATCTTGCGGCCCTCGATAACCTTATTACGGACCGGACACGGCTGCTTTGTGTCGGTGGTGCGAGCAATCTTACCGGTACTCTTAACGACGTAAAGACCATTTGTGCAAAGGCTCGTGCGGCCGGGGCGCTGTCTTTTATTGACGGTGTTCAGTCGGCACCGCATGTTGCGACCGACGTACAGGATCTTGGTTGCGATTTCTTCGTCTGCTCGTCATACAAATTTTTCGGGCCGCACCAGGGAATTCTATGGGGACGCCGCGAAGTACTCGAGCAACTGGAACCCTACAAAGTCCGACCCGCTCCGGCAGAACTGCCCTGGTGTTTCGAGACCGGCACCCAAAGCCATGAGGGATTGGCGGGCATCGTCGCGGTTGTCGACTATTTTGCGTTGATAGGGCAGTCGATGGCACAGGAACACTTAGCTGGCTGGGCACAGTTTTCGGGCCAGCGGCAGCAGGTACACGCCGCAATGGATCTGCTCCTGGATTACGAAAATACGCTGACCAATCATTTGATCGATGGATTGACCGGTATTGATGGCCTTACTGTTCAAGGCATCACTGAGAAGAGTGCGATGGATCGCCGAGTTCCAACAGTCTCATTTACGCATGAAACCATCGCATCGGCCACAATCGCCGCAGCGCTGGCGAAGCAAAACATATTCGTGTGGAGCGGGCACAACTATGCCCTTGAAGCGGCCAAGTCGCTGGGTATTTACGAGACCGGTGGTGTAGTCCGGGTTGGGCCCGTGCACTACAACAGCATCGCTGAAATCGACGGGCTTCTCGAAGCACTGCCCGCCTTGTTATCCGGCTAACTGTGCTCTGCAAACAAACAAAGCCGCATCGCTGCGGCTTTGGTGTGAGACTATGTATCTGAAAAGGAGGGTCAACGAAGCGGTGTCTGGTGCTCCATCTTTCGCGTCAGACCCATCGGTTTTCTAGATACCTCTGTTATCCCACGAGACATGGATCACCTCCTTTTATTTGTTTGCCCGATGCCAGTATGTCTCGTAAGCCCCGAAATTCCAAGGAAAAAATAAGATTCAAAAAGCGCTTCAATAGACCACATTTTTCGGGTTATCATTACCAGCTCAGCTAACCATCTAATAAAGAGAACATACATGGCAATTGCAGATCTCAAGAACGTGCTCAACATCTTCGGCGGGGCCGACGTCACTGAGGACCAACAGAACGAGCTCTTCAAAGAGGTCTTGCTGATGACCCTCGCCAGAGCGGCGGATGCGGATATCAATATTCAATCGGTCGAGATTGAGCGGATTCAGGAAATACTTAAGGCAAACACCGGCGAAGATTTCAGTTCGGCTGACATTCGAGTGGCAGCGCGTGCGGAACTGTATGCGGAAGCGACATTGCGCAAGTATCTGGGGAGCGTACGCGGGAAGTTATCAGACGCGAATCGGGCAGCAACGATCCGGGCGCTTGCGGACGTATTTCGCAGTGACTGTAACGTCAGTGTTCTCGAAGTGGACTTCTTTGATCGCGTCGCGACAGCATTACAGGCGTCACCCTCGCAGATCGCAGGTCTGATCGCCGGGGATGTTTGCTAATACCGACGCTAGTTCGGCGGCAGGCTTTTCAAACTGACTTCCCTGTATACGACATACAGGCCGGAAGTGATGATTATTGCCGCACCCGGTAAAACCCAGAGAGCGGGAACCTCGCCCCAAATCCGGTAGCCGGCCAACGCGCCGCCAATCGTCTTTCCCTGTTAAAACGGCCGCGATGATCAGCGTGCCGATAAATCCGACTACAATCGCCGCCCAGCGTCGCCAACCGACATGATCTTGTTGAGCGATGCGGGTCACAGCCATTCGAATCACTCGTTTTATGAATGCCAGCTGAACATGATCTCACGAGTTTTCCACGAAGCCTGTCGTTCAGCAGGCATTCAGCGAGGTAAGCATCTAATAGGGTCGTAGAGTGCAGGAGGACATGGAAATGAAAACTCAAACACGAAGACTCAATTACGTTTGGTTTGTACCGGCGGCGTTATTGCTGTTAGCAGCTGCGGCGACAAGTCGGGCAGAGGAAAGCCCGGAGATACGTAGCAGCGCAAGCTCGGCAGGGCAGGGAATTCAGCGAGACGGTGTTGGTGATCGCGTGACGACTTACGACGAGCTCGATCCGCTGGTCGTCAACGGTAGCCGCGCCAATTCGACGCGGGCAAGTGGACAAAAGAACCCGGCTGGTGGCACGTTGCAGTCAGGTGCCCAATCACCCAACGTCGATTTCTGGATTTTCGACGCTAGCGTCGTACTATTTTCCGACCTGGACCGAGACGGGTTTTACTTTGGGATTGATCTCATCTTTGATGCCGACACCATTTACGACGTAGCTGATGTCTACGCGGTACTCTATCTGAGTTACGAATTGGGTCCCTGGAACGAGTATGCGTCTACCGAAGACTTTACGATATTCGGCGCATCGGGAGGCGACGAGTATTCCATCGAGACGGAGCTGCTTTCCGGGTATGTCACCGGTAGCTACGACATTCTGATCGAGCTATTTGATGCTTCCGATGGCACGTTCGTGGCCAGCTTCGGACCAGACGAATCATCTCAATTGTCTAACTTGCCACTGGAAGATGCGGGTCGAGATACGCCGCCAGGCACCACAATCGTAGTTAACGAAGGTGGCGGCGGGGCGTTAGGTCTGCTCGGTCTGCTGGCCTTGCTCGGTGTTGCTGGAGTGTTTCGATTACGAACGGCTGCTGTCTAGGCTTTAACGGTCTCTGCATGGCCCTGGCGGGCCGTGCGCATGACCTTCCTGCTCCACGCAGCGAGACTGTCGAAGTAGACATACAAAGCCGGGACGACCAGCAACGAAACGACTGTTGAAAAGGCGAGACCACCGATAATTGCTCTGGCCATCGGGTAGTACGGCGGCCCATCGCCACCGACCTGAGTCGTTCCCATCGCAAGCGGCGCAAGCCCGACAATGGTCGTAGCGACGGTCATCAGAATGGGCCGCAGACGGTCACGACCGGCAATCACGATGGCTTTGTCTCTAGCCACGCCGTCCTGCCGCAGATTGTTGATGTGATCAACAAGCACGATACCGTTATTCACCACGACACCAATGAGAATCATTATGCCGATCATCGCCATGAAGGAAAAAGTGGTGCCGGTTGCAGCGAAGAAAAGAAATACACCGAAGATCGAAAAAACGATGGAACCAAGAATAATGGAGAACGGCAAAATCATTGATTCGAAAAGAGCGGCCATCACGAGAAAAATACAGGCGATACCCAATAGAATGTTGGTCATCATCATGCCGGCGGTCTCATCCTGTCGCTCAAAACCCCGTCCTTCCTTCCAGCTGTAGCCCGGTGGCAATTCGAATTGTTCCATCAGGCTGTTCACCCGGGGACGCACCTCATCAATGCTGGCATCATCTTCCAGGTTCGCCGATAAAATGACGGCTGTCTGTCGATCGGTACGCCTTATGTTGTCCGGGGATCGGCCGACCTGCAGTGACGCAACGGTGCCGAGGGTGATGCGGCGGCCTTCGGGTGTGTACAACGGCAAGTTGGCAAGCTGCTCAATGCTTTGTCGGTCGTCTTCGCGGAACGCCAGGCGTACGGCGACTTCGCCATTCTTGTCACGAAATTCCCGAAGGTTCTCGCCACGCATTGCGATACCGACCGCCTGAGCGATCGCCTGGGTCGTCAGTCCGACATTTGCGGCGCGCGTGCGATCGATATTGACTCGAACCTCCTTGTTGCCTGATTCGCCATCGCTGATGACGTCTTTGAGGCCTTCGACGCTCGCAAGAGATCGGGCGATTTCGCTCGCCAGGTCATTCAAAACCTCAGTGGAATCACCGCTAATCTGCAGAGTGAAGCCGTCACCACCGCCCTGTTGATCAAATGAAAAGCTTGGCTTGCCGATCGCGAGCTGTGGGAGATCTGCCTCGATTAACGCGATAATTTCCTTGGTCGACAGAGTCGCATCGTCCTTGTCCGTGAGCAGGATCGTAGATTCCGCACGTTCCTGATCGTAATAGCTGTACACCGAGCGAATATTGAATTCCTCCTGGCGTGAGTACAAATACTCTTCAATCCTGTCAACAGACTGTTCAATACGCTCGAGAGAGTGCTGGCCCTCGACGTGGTAGGGCATGTACAAACGACGTCCGACATCCTGTGGAAACATGTCAAATTTTACGAGCTCCAGCGCCAAAGGTAATACACCAATCACACAGACCAGACCGATACCCAGCGCCGTCCACCAACGGTGGCCAAGAATCCAATCGAGGCTGGCGGCATAGCGGGTAGTGAGGCGCGACATCCATGCTCCGGCCTTCGGTTGTGGTGGCACAGCTATTCGCGAGGCCAGCATCGGCACCAAAGTCTGAGCGATGAATAATGACGCGATCAATGCGACGATAATCGTTACTGCGACGTGCGACAGGAAAATCGATGTGTCGGTTTTCGCGCCGACAATCATCGGCGCGAACACAATAATGGTCGTCGCTGTACCGGCTATAACCGCCAGTCCGACTTCACTGACGCCCTTAATTGTCGCCTCGACAGGCTTGTCCGGATTGTCCGTCCGATGGCGAAAAATACTTTCCGTAACGACGACGGCGTTATCGACCAGCATACCGACCGCCAGCATCAAGCCCATCATCGTCAATATATTCAGAGTCAGGCCCGCAAAGTACAACGCCCCGAGCGTGATCATCAGTGAAAAGGGTACAGACGCGGTGACGATTAATGTTGTCGTTACCTGGCGCAGAAACAGGTACAGCACGAAAATAGCCAGCAGGCCACCGAGTGCTCCTGCGCCCAGCAAGTCACCGAGTGATTCCCGTACGGCCTCACCCTGATTATCCAGCGAGAAAATGTTGATGCCATTCATCTCTGGCAACTTGCCGATTTTTTCGACTTCGGCGATCACACGGTCGGTCACGTCAACCATATTTGCGCCAGTCGCTTTGCTAATAGCAACACCGATCGCATATTGTTTGTCCAAATGCCGGCCGTAATTTCGATCCGGCGTTCGCAATTCAATATCGGCGATGTCGCGCAGGCGCAAGCCGCTGTCGTTCAGTGTCAGGTCTCTTATCTCATCGACAGAACCGAATTCTCCACTCGGCCGTACGCTAAAGCGCTGATCACTTGCGGTGATCTTGCCGGCACTTACGGAGAAGTTGCTATTCATCAAAAGGTCGCGAACAGAGGCGACATCGACGCCGTGTGCCGCAAGTTGGTCCGGCTTCAGAAGGATTCTGATTTCCCGTGGATCGACGCCCTGCAACTCAACGCGCGACACGCCCTCAATGCGCTCAAGACGACGCGTCAGGAGGCGATTGAGTATCTCGTAACTGCCCGACAAATCTCGTGCAGACGAAATTCTCAGTTGCAAAACGGGTTGATCACCCAGTGACCCTGTGAAAACGAGGATCCGTCGCACGTCATTAGGTAACAGGTGGCGAATGCTGTCGACTTTCGCACGAGCTTCGATGCCTTTGGCGCCCATGCTTTGATCCCAACCGAATTGCAGGAAAATTTGCGCCTGGTTTTCATCGGAGCTGGAGAACATCCGTTCAACACCGGATAACGTCGCCAGCGCTTCCTCGACTGGACGAGTGATTAGCCGTTCGACCTCTTCGGGCGTGGAGCCATCGTAGGGCACCAGCACGAATATTCCGGGGAACTCTATATCCGGAAACTTCTCCAGCGGTAACAGCTTGGACGCGAGCACGCCGACCAGGGATAAAGCTACGAATACGACGACTGTCGTAACCGGGCGACGTAGCGCAACTTCGGTGTGTTTCATCGTCTATCCATTAATGAGTAAACAACCGGAATCACGACCAGTGTCAACAGAGTGGACACGGTCAGTCCACCAATTACAGTGATCGCCATCGGCGTTCGGACCTCGGAGCCTTCACCGAATCCCATCGCCATCGGCAGCAAGCCCAATGTCGTTGTTAGTGACGTCATTAGAATCGGACGGAGGCGCGCGGTACCGGCTTCATGAATCGCCTCGAATCGTTCTTTGCCCTGGGCGCGCAACTGATTAATCAGATCAACCAGCACAATCGCGTTGTTTACGACGATTCCGGCTAGCATGATCACACCGATGAACGCGACAATATTAATTGTCGTGCCGGTGACAAACAAAGCAAGCACTGCACCGACCAAAGCAAGCGGAATCGTAAAAAGGATCACGAAAGGATGAATCAGAGATTCGAACTGCGATGCCATGACCAGGTAGACAAGGAAAACAGCGAGTGCAAGGGCGAACTGCATGGACTTGAACGAGTCCTGCATTTCTTCGCTCTGGCCCGACACAACTGCGCTAATACCTGCAGGCAAGGGCGTTCTGTTGACGATGTCGCCGGCTTCGGCCGCTGCCGCGCCGAGATCACCATAAGCAAGATTGGCTGAAATTATTGCTACACGGTCCTGTGCCACCCGGCGAATTTCCGCCGGCCCCTGGGATACTGTGATATCGGCAACAGCATCCAGCGTGACCGGTCGCTCCGAGCTTGGATTAACGATCAGGCGGCGGATTTCGTCAATACTCGATTGACGGGTATCGACACTGCGCACCAGCACATCGATTTTTTTGTCTCGCCAGGTGTATCGGGTCGCCAACTCACCTCGAACACTCGCGACTACGCTATTCGCGATATCGCGTACCGTAAGCCCAAGTTTCGCGGCGCGCTCCTGATCGAAAACAATCTGAATCTCAGGGTTGCCGATTTCGACGGTCGTCTTGATGTCCGTAAAGCGATCCGAGGTCGACATCGCCTGTTCGATAGACTGACTGACTCTCGCCAGACTGCTGAGATCGTACCCGGAAATTTCGATTTGCAGCGGGCTCGCGAATGACAGCAATGATGGTCGCGTGAACTCGTACTGGACACCTGGAAGGGTCGCCAGTTCGCTGCGCATTGCTGCCATGGTCCGGTTTTCTGCCGCACGCCCGGAACCTTCTTTCAGTTTGATGCTGAGCGTACCGGTATTGTCGCCAGCATCAACAGGGTTTGCATCGAGCCTGTTGCCTGTTCCGGCGACTGAATAATTGAGGTCCACGACGTCAATGCCGGCTGCCACTCGCTGTGCAACCTGAATAGCGTTGTCGGTTTCGCCCAGTGGCATCCCAGGGGGTAGTCTCAAATTGGCTGTGAATTCACCCTGCGAAAATTGTGGGATAAGCTCCGAGCCGAGTCGTGGCACCAGAGCCATCGTCCCCAGGAACAACAGCAGTGAAACCAAAATAATTACGAATCGATGTTGTAAGGACCACCGCAAAATGCCGGGATAAATTGCAGCGATCGATTTATAGAAGCCTTGAAGCAGCCAGGTCGGGACCCATAATAACGCCCAGAAAATTTTGCCAATCGCGAAGAACAAATAACCGAATAACCCTACAACAAAAGCAACGGCCCGGGTAAACCAGTTGGCGGGCGTGGTGTCGCCGCCGTCGTCGTAGCGACTCTGCGCACCGAGCGATGCAAGCATCGGAATCAGCGTGAGTGCGACAACGAGAGAAAACAATAGAGCAAATGTAACGGTCAGTGCCTGATCTTTAAATAACTGCCCGGCGATGCCACTGATGAAAACCATAGGAAAAAATACGGCGATTGTCGTTAGTGTGGCGGCTACGACTGCCCCGCCGACCTCAGCCGTACCGTTTTGCGCAGCCTCGACGATGCCCTCGCCCTGCTCTTTCTTGCGCACGATGTTCTCAAGAACAACGATGGAGTTATCGACCAGCATACCGACGGCGAGTGCGATGCCACCCATTGACATGATGTTCAGAGAAATTTCATTCGTATACATCAGCAGGAACGTGCCGATAACGGAAACAGGAATCGCAATTCCAACAATCATCGTTGCTCGCGCATCCCTCAGGAAACCATAGAGCACGAATATCGCAATAAGGCCGCCCAGAATCGCCGCCAGCCGGACGTCGGCCACAGCGGACGAAATGAAGGTCGACTGGTCGTAAATGCTGATGATCTCGATATCGTCCGGCAGAGACTCGTCAAGCGCCTGCAAGCGCCGTTGAATGCGTTCGGCCACCTGTACGGTATTCGCGTCGCCCTCCTTGTAGACCGCGAGTTCGACCGACTCCTGACCTTTGACTCGAGTAATCGCCTCACGGTCCTTGTAGCCTTGCTCGACGGTGGCGACGTCGCGCAGATAGACGGGGCGGTCGGCGACGTAAGCAACAATCGCGTCGCGGAATTCATCGATGTCCTGGAATTCATTAATTGTTCTGACGAGAAAGCGCTGATTGCCTTCCTCGAGGCGTCCGCCGGACAGATTGACGTTTTCCGCGCGAATACGTTCAGCTATTTGCCCGATACTAATACCGAGTTGTGAAAGTTTTTGCTGGTCCACCCGAATCTGAATTTCGTCTTCAAGTCCGCCACTGACTTTTACGGCAGCTGTGCCTTCCTCGGCTTCGAGCTCAGCTTTAATCCGGTCTTCCGCGAGACGGCGCAGGGCTTTCAATTGAGCCTCGGAGGAACCCGTCGCCTTACCGTCTTCGTACAGCAGACCTAACCTTACGATAGGCTCTGAGGACGGGTCGAAACGCAGTAGCAAGGGTCGACTGGCTTCCAGTGGCAGAAACAGAATATCCAGTTTTTCGCGGATATCGATACCGGCCATATCCATGTCGGTGCCCCACAGGAACTCGACCGTGACGTCGGCCTGACCGGATCGGGAAACCGAACGTACGAGTCGGACGTTTCTAACAACCCCGACAGCCTCTTCGATCGGTTTGGTCAGGAGATTCTCAATTTCTACGGGTGCCGCACCCGTCAATTCTGCCCGAATAGTGAGCGTCGGATAGGAGATGTCCGGCAACAGGTTCAGACTAAGTCGTGACAGCGACACCATGCCGAACAGTACGATAGCCGTCATCATCATGACGATCGTGACGCGGCGCTCCGTAGCGATCTCGATTAAACGACGCATTACTCGACACCCGTGTCCGGCTCGTTAATAACAACCACTTGGGCTTCATTCTTGAGTCCAACGTGCCCAACGGTAATAACGTTTTCACCATCCGTCAGACCGGCAGTAATTTCGACCTTGCCACTACTGCTAAAACCGGTCTCGACCAATTTGCGGATGCCAATTCCGTCCTCGACAATGAATACAGAGGTTTCGCCACCGGATTCGATGATCGCGCTACGCGGTATCTGCAGGACATTCTCGTGCCTGTCGTAAATAATCTGCATTCGGCCAAACATCCCGGGTTTGATGCGCTGCTCTTCACCCGTCATTTCGATCGTGATCTTGAAGGTTCCTGTTTCCGGATCCACGACCGGGCTGATACGGGTAACTGAGGCGATAACCGGCGTTCCTGGTAAAGCATCAATTTCGATTTGTACCGGTTGGCCGGCGGCTATTTGACGAAATTCCCTTTCGGGCACGTACATGTAAGCCACCAGCGGATCGAAGCTGGTTATCCGAAACACCGGGTCGCCGGTCTTAATCGTATTACCCAGCTTCAAGTAGCGTTCGGATACGACACCATCGATGGGTGCGCGAATCTGCGTGTAATCGAGTTCGAGACTGGCGAGATTGTAGGATGCTTCGAGCGCTTCGAGATCGTACCGAAGTTTCTCGAAATCTCCCTCACTAAGCAGGCCCTTGTCCTGAAGTTCCTTGTTGCGTTGAAAATCGCGCTGCATCTTTCGGAGCCGCGCCTGCGATTCGCTGAGTTCGAGTCTCAGGCGATTGCCGTCCAGTGTCGCGAGGATCTGGTTTCTGCTGACCATGTCACCTTCCTCAACGTGCAACTCGCGAACTTCTCCGTCGACTTTGGCAATGACATCGGCCTCGGCCAGTGCCTCAATGGGTGCAGTGCCGGTATACGTCGCGTAGATGTCGCCTCGCACCGGCGCGGTTGTCTCGACCGGTATCGGTGGCGCTTCCTCTTCATCGGACTGTTCGTCTCCAACCTCGACATCCTGCTGGCAGACGCTTAATAACAACACACACGCGAGCGCGGTTGAGCCGATGCGAAATAGCCTCATTTGGAATCCCCTTATACGTCTGCCGCGGTGACCGTTGGTCTTGGAGACCGCGGCAGGAATTAGATCAGCCCGTGAATCGGTCCAGATCGCTTATGCTGGCGAGCACCTTGCTGCCGTCGCGAAGACCTGAATGCCCGACTACGACGATTTGATCGTCTTCCAGAAGTCCGGCAAGAATTTCGACACGGCCGTTGTCTTCAATGCCAACCTCGACGAGGCGGCGAACAACTTCGTCGTCTTCAATGACATAGACGGTTGTTTCTTCGTCTTCATCCAGTAGTGCGTTGGCCGGTATGACGAGCGCGTTGCTATGTTTTTCGTAGGCGACGGTGAATCGACCAAACATACCAGGAGCCAGATTGCCGTCTTTATTGTCTATCACGGCCGTTGCGCGGAAAGTTCCGCTGCGCGTATCAATGGTTGGGCTGATGCGAACAATTGTCGCCGCGAAATCATCGTTTGGCATGGAAGCGACCTTAACCGTCGCTTCATTACCGGCGTCAAATTTGGCCAGTTCTGCCTGTGGTATCTGCAGGTAAGCAATCAACTCCCTGGTTTCCGTGATTCGGAACGCGACCTGACCAACAGCCAAACTCTCGCCTGCTTTTACGTCTCGCGAAGAGACTACGCCCGAGATCGTCGCACGGATATTCGAATAATCGTAATTGAGTCGTGCGAGGTTGTAGGTCGCCTGTAGCGATGCGAGGTCGAACTTCAGTCCGTCGTACTGCGATGTACTGACAAGACCCAGCGCATGCAAGCCCGTGTTGCGTTTGTAGTCTTTCTTGGCGCGCTCAAGGTTTGCTTTCGCCGCCAGCATCTCAAGTCGCAGTCGCTCTCCGTCGAGGCGCGCGAGTAATTGTCCCACTTTGACGCGGTCGCCTTCTTCAACGAGCAGATCGACGACTTCTCCCGCGATCCTTGCGATTACCGGTGCATCCGAGTCGGATGCGATGGAGGCGCTTGCCACGTAGGTTGCGTAAATATCCGAACGAAACGGCGTCGCGGTCTCGACAGGTACCGGTGTTGCCGCCGTGATGACATCGCCATCAGCAACGCTGGCTTCACCGACGCCGCATCCTGAAATCAGCGCGGAGCTTGCAAGCGTAACGGCGATAAGAGCGGCGGGAATCGGGTTCAGGGATTTCATGGTTTTACGGTTTACCTAGTTTAGTGTTGTAGTGAAGTATAACACTAGCTCGGTATAACGCAACAATTGACTTCACATTTGAAGGAATATGCTGCCGTTAATAATAAAAACAATGAGTTAGGGATCTACCTCGAGTCGCCAACGCGGCTACTCGACTATTAGATGCCTGAAATCCGAATTTGGATTGATTTTCTTGCAGGAGATATCCCGGACCCTGGCAGAGCGTGAAGTCACGTTTCTAGCCAATCATTGAAAGTACCGGGCGAGATAGGGATTTAGCAGTCGATTGTCCGGATCAAGTTGCCGTCTGATTTTTCGGAAAAAATCCATCCGGCCGCCGTAGGTTTGCGAAACGTACGCGTCCCGTGTCGACAATGTTTGATTGAATAAGGGCGTGCCGCCCCAGTTCTCCGCGAATTCCGAAAGGTCCAGGGCAAATCCTTCCCAGCCGCGTTTTTGTGTGGAGGTGGTTTGCAATGCGATCAAAGGCTCGTCAAACGATGGCGATAATAATGCGGAGTTGTCTCGGGCAATTCGATAGCCGACGGCTGGCAGGTCGCATCGATAGGCCGTATGTGCGAAGGTTTCGCGGCAAAATCTCGCGTAAGCCTTCACGACGACTGAAAAATCGGACGCCGGAAAACACCAGGTTGAATACAACAGATTGCCTGGCTTTCTGCGGCGGTGCCGACCACCAGCAGCGGCGTTATTTCCGTTTCTGAGCAGTTTTGAATTCACGAGGCCGTGGGTTGTTGCTGAAAGGGTGTCCATCAACTGATACCGAACGGATGGGATGGGCATCACCCGATTAAGCGATTTGAATACATTCGGCAGCACGGTGCTCTCACCCCAGTCCTTAATTTTCCAGGGTGTGCTGTAAGCATTCCCAGTGTTCGCGTCGTAATGGCGTAAATCAAGGTACACATGATTCCGGTAGGGCATCAAATAAAACTTGAGTCCGACATTACCGCTGGCCAGTCGATCCAGAACCGTTGCGAAGGTGTCGATATCCATGCTGCGATGGCTGGCCGTAAATGTAGTAGTTGGCCGAACTCGCATAGTCACTTCGTAGATGATCCCCAACATGCCGTAGCTCAGTCGAAATGCGCTCAGCAAATGTTGCTGGGTATTTGACACATTCATCACCTTGCCGCCGGTAGTCACTACTTTCATGCTGACGATCTGATTGGAGAGCATTGACGCTCTGCCGCCGATGCCCGGACCCATGCACGGTGCTGCGATAGCACCACCAAGCGTCCGCTCCGTCTGGTCGAAATTTCCAATCAACTCAAGGCCGTCTTCGGCCAGCGATGCAATGAGCTCACCAAGCCGAACTCCGGCTTCAACGGTCACTGTTCGATTATCGGCATCAATTCGAATTATTCGATCGAGTCCGGAAGTCTTGATCAGTGTTCCGGAAGTTGCGAGGTTGCAGTCTGTTGCCGATGACCCGGCACCCTGTGGCCGAATCGGCAGGGCAACATTTCGATTGCCGTCGAGGCAACGCATGAGGCTGGCGAGGTTGGTCGGTGCGTGGACACCGGAACGTGCAGGACGGCGAACGATCATGCCCGTGTCACGAAATCCTTGTGACTTCATATTGGTAACTCCGCTGTCTTAGGCTAGAGCCCGTAGACCGGTGGCTTTGCGACGCTGCTTTTCAGCAGCTGTGCCTTTTTCAAATGAACGTTCATCGTTGCACAGGCGATGGGTGCTATGCAATGCAATCCCGAATTTAGTCAGTTATTGTAAAATGGCATGCTGTAACTGGTTTCAGGCGCCCTCTTGTGAAAACAAACGACATCATTCAACAAACAGCGGACGCCGCGGCTGATGCGCTCGAGCGAATTGCAGGACACGTCGAGCGCACTGACCTGGTCAAGTCAGGGACATTCGGCGCCGAGCTGGGGGCAAACGTATTTTTCAAACTCGAGAACCAGCAGGGGACCGGGTCGTTCAAGCTGCGTGGTGCGACCAATCGATTGATGACGCTCACCGTGGAAGAACGGGCAATTGGTTGCGTCGCTGCTTCGAGTGGCAATCACGGAGCGGCTGTTGCGTGTGCGATGCAAAAGCTGGGGACCGCCGGCGTAGTGTTTGTGCCGCAACAGACGTCCGACGTGAAAGTAAACAAAATCAAGAGTTACGGCGGGGAGGTAAGGTATTTCGGAACGGATGGACTGGACACAGAACAGCATGCTCGAGACTATGCGCGGCAAAATGGCATGTTGTACCTTTCCCCGTACAACGATCCACAGGTCATCGCAGGGCAAGGCACTTGTGGTATTGAAATAATTGAGCAGCTTCCTGACGTCGATGCGGTGTTTATTGCTGTTGGCGGCGGCGGTTTGATTGGTGGTGTTGGCAGTGTTCTCAAGGCACGCAATCCGAACATAAGAATATACGGTTGCCAGCCGAAGGCTTCGGCTGTCATGGCGTATTCGGTCGAGGCCGGCGAAATCATCGACATCCCCAGCGAACAAACACTGTCCGACGGCACAGCAGGGGGCATTGAGGCCGGAGCTATTACACTGGCGTTGAACCAGGCTGTTGTTGATGAGTTTGTTATTGTCGATGAACAACAGATCAAAGACGCAATGCGACTGTATATAGGCCGCGAGAATCACGTGATAGAGGGTGCAGCGGGGGTAGCCGTCGCCGGTCTGCGTGCGAAAAAAGACAAATTAGGCAGCCAAAACGTCGTGGTCATCGTTTGTGGTGGCAATATTGCAGACGACATACTGGATGCGGTAATGGGAGGCGCCTAGTACAAAAGCAACAACTATTTGGAACCGGGGACGAAAAGTGGGCTCAAAGAGGTAAATGAAAAAATTAATTCTGCAAAGTATCACCCCGATCATTATTGGTCTGATGGCGACTGGCAGCAGTTACGCTGACACCACTGTCTTCGTCAACGTAAACGTTGTGCCAATGACAAGTGAGGCCGTATTAGCGCAGCAGACGGTTGTTGTTGTTGGCGGCGAAATTGCCCGGATCGGTCACGTCGATTCAATACCTGTTCCGAAAGGCGCCACTGTCGTGGATGGAACGGATCGTTTCCTGATGCCAGGCCTTGCGGAGATGCATGCACACGTGACCAGCACGGCTACTGAACGCGTAGATCGAATGTCGACGTTATTCGTCGCGAACGGCATTACCACTATTCGGGGCATGCTGGGTCGGGCGAGTCACCTGAGGTTACGACAGCAATTTGACAGTGGTGAAGTCTTCGGTCCACGTCTCATTACATCGGGTCCATCGCTAAACGGTCGATCGGTGTCGGGCGCGGCAGACGCGGCACGTCAGGTCCGGGAGCAGAAAGCCGCCGGATACGATTTCATCAAGGTTCACCCCGGGCTTAGCGGCGATGAATTTGCGGCACTGGCGAAAACGGCGAATGAAGTCGGTATTCCATACGCCGGGCACGTCCCCGTGGCTGCCGGTGTTCGCGTTGCGCTGCAAAGTAATATGGCGACAATCGATCACCTAGACGGTTATTTTGCTGCCTTGCTTCCGGCCAGTAGCGGCGGCTCCGGTGGGTTCGGTGGTTTGTTCGGCGTCATGCTTGCCGATGAGCTGGACGCTGACGAAATACCTCACCTGGTCGCTGCGACGCTCGATGCCGGAACATGGAATGTACCGACAGAGGTGTTGATCGAGCAGTTGATTGACGATACTTCGGTCGTCGAACTCAAGCGGCGACTCGAAACACGCTACGTCTCCGCATCCACCGTGCGGGACTGGGTTGCCACGAAGCAAGCGCAACTGAGTGATCGGGCATTCAACCCGGAAACCGCTGCGCGCGCCATCCGCTTGCGGCGGCAATTGATATTTGAATTGCATAAGGCCGGCGCTGGATTGCTGCTCGGATCCGACGCTCCGCAGACCTTTAACGTGCCCGGTTTTTCGACACATCGTGAGCTCGACGCACTGGTTGCAGCGGGGCTAACGCCGTATGAGGCCTTGCGTACCGGCACCGTGGCAGTTGCTAACTTTCTCGACTCCAATGGCGGGATGGTAGCGGAAGGCAAAAATGCGGACCTGATATTACTGGATGCCAATCCGCTCAACGACATTAAAAATGCCGAAAGGATTCATGGAGTCATGTTGCGAGGAGACTGGTTTGCTGCAAGCGATCTTCACCGCCGCCTTGAGCGCTACATCGTGCAGGATGGTAATTAGCGAAACGCCTAATGCAACCAAATCCCTGCGACGGGCGTCTAATAGGTAACAAAGATGTGACAAATCGACAAAACAAGGGGATTTTCATGCGCAGTTTTCTGCTAATAGCGATGTTTGCGGCGAGTCTCGCCCACGCCGGCTGGTCGGACTACGAAGAAGTCCGAAATTTGAATCTCGCTGCTGATGGCATATCTCAGCTGACGATCAATGCTGGCGCCGGCAGTATGGATGTGACCGGCGTTGAAGGCGTTAACAACATCACGGTTACAGCGACCATCGTCGTCCCTGGCAAGAACGAAGATGATGCTGCCCGTGTGATCGAAAAGAGGATCAAGCTGAGGCTGGAAAAGAATGCCGCTGAGGCTGAGCTTGACGCCTGGTTTGAGAGCGGCCTGATGTCATTCGGATCCAGCCCATATATCGTTCTGGCAGTCAGCGTTCCGAGTGGCATGGCGGTCAGTATCGATGATGGCTCAGGTTCCATCGATGTTATCGATGTCGCCGGGGACATCACCATTGATGACGGATCCGGATCGATCGATATCAGAAACGTCGCTCACGTAAGAATCGATGATGGCTCAGGTTCTATCGACATTGAGAACGCCACTGGAGACGTTTCAATCGTAGACGGCTCGGGCAGTATCAGCGTCAAGCATGTGGCTGGATCCGTCACCGTCGACGATGGTTCCGGCAGCATAGAGGTTTCCGATATCGACAGTGATTTGATCATTGTTGACGATGGCAGCGGAAGTCTGAGGTTTTCGGATATCCGCGGGACCGTTGACGCAGATACCTGATGCGCCATAAATGCTAGTATCTCCCCATAAAAGCGTCCGCGATTCGGGCGCACATAAAGGGAGGCAGCATGAAACTGGTACAACATCTGCTTGACTCAAAAGGCCGGAATATCATCTCTGTCACGGCTGATACATCGGTTCTGGACGCCATCAAACTCATGGCGGAGAGGACAGTCGGTTCTCTGCTGGTCATGCACGGGGACGAGCTCAAGGGCATCATGACCGAGCGTGACTATGCGCGAAAAGTAATCATCAAAGGGCGTTCGTCAGAGTCTACCGAAGTGGGTGAAATCATGACCACCGATGTTTGCTCGGCAAAAAGTCAGAATACGGTGAACGAATGTATGGCCATGATGAATAAACTCAAAATCCGGCATTTGCCGGTTGTCGATGACGGAACGGTAGTGGGTGTGCTTTCGATCGGCGATCTGGTTCAGGCGATCATTGCCGACCAGCAGGCGGAGATCGAACAGCTCGAGCATTACATCAGTGGCTCGTAACGAGAAACTTAACCGTCGTGTTATGCGATTTTTTGATGGTGCGGTGGAATCGTCCTGGAAACGAACCATGGAATTCTTCGTTCAACAGCTGGATCTCGGAGACTAGATCATGGAGAAATACCTGCCCCTGCTCGCGATGACGCTACTCGCAGTGGCGCAGGTTTACGCTGATGACCCGGCAGACTCGAAGATTGTCATTGGGCCCAGAAATCTCTATCTGTATGACGGTGCCAATGCGCTGGAGGCCGGAGATGCTGTAGAGGGTGTATCGCTCACATTGAAGGGGCTTGAGCTGGCTATCGGCGGACGTGAAATCAAGATCGCGCATTCCAACCTTTGTGCGGGGTTTGTGCTGCTTGACCAGGCCGAGACAGCTTTGCAACACTGCGACTGGGTACTGGAGAACGATCCGTATCACTGGCGGACTTATAACAATCGCGCCATCGCTTATCTTCGCCTCGGGCGATTGGAAGAGTCGGACGCGGACATAGCAAAAGGTCAGACACTCAATCCGCGCTCGGAAAATCTCAAGGAAGTTAGGGGCATGTACCTTGACGAGGTCAATCCTGTCGATGAGAAGATCACGATTGACGACCGCCGCAATGAACCGAATTTGCCGCTTAAGGAACCCGAGTGACGTTGCGATCACTGCTTCTTATTGCGTTTCTGCTTGGTGTTGTCGCAGCTGTGGCAGAAGAAGAGCCACCGCTGGCTCGTGTTGTTGATAGCCACACGGATCGTATCCCGTCGCAAACCGTCGCCCCCAAGTATCCGAACAAGGCCCGCCGCGATCGCATCGAGGGTGAGGTAGAAGTTTGCTTCGAAATTGACAGGAAAGGACGGCCGCGCCGAATAGCCGTTCGCAACAGCACGAACCGCGCGTTTGAGAGAGCGTCGATCAGAGCTGTGCGTGCATCCTCATTCAGGCCACTAAGAGAAGGTGAGAGCTTGCAGTCGATCAAGTCCTGTCGCACATTTATCTTTTCTCTTGAACCGGTTGAGGAAACGAACAATCTTCAGTAGCCGTCTTTGGCGCTGTTTCTCGCGAGAGTAAGAATTCTTGTCGTTGCCAGGGCGAGCGATTCACCGATGCTAATGAGACCTTCACTGTGTCCGCCCATTACGGCGATACCGACCGATTCAAATTCCGACTCCCGATACAGCCGTTTAAGTTCCCGGGCCATTTCCGGCGTGCCGTACCCGACACTGGCCTCTGTCGTGGGCAGTGCGTTGAGATGCTGATGCCACAGCGGTCGGCTATGTACATGAACGATAGCGCCGATCGATGCATCCAGCTCGTAAATGGCCGCATGTGTCATTGCCTCCGATGAAGCCTGTACCGGACCGCTACAAAACACTTCGTTACGGTCAATGTCAAAACCGGTTACCTGAGCATAATGTTCGCCAGTTGTGTGCTCGACGCGGCCGGTTTGCGTGCCCGTGATCAGGAACTGTCCGGGCTCTGGATTGCGAATGCTGATATTGCCGAAGCCGATATTGAGCTCGTCATAATGACCAATCAGACCGGCATCAAAAAGTGGCCTCCGCCATTTTTCCAGCAATCGTGTTGCCGCGATATCTGCCGCTGGGCCCGGTGACCAGTGGCTTCGGTACTTGACATAGCCTTCATCAATCGTCATTCGTTGCGCATCTCCGGAAACAGGCTGAGGAGCCCCCCTTCACTGGCATCACAGATACCGCGTTCGGTGATCAACCCGGTTATGAGGCGCGCCGGTGTTACGTCGAACGCGTAATTACTGACGGGCGTATCTATCGCTGCCGTGCGGACGCAAAATTTCTTACCATCACGGATGCCGAAAATGTCGGTCACTTCAGCAGGATCACGTTCCTCAATCGGTATTTCAACGATGCCATCCCGTCTACCCCAGTCAATTGTCGTGGAGGGCAGTGCTACGTAAAACGGTATGTTGTTATCGACTGCCGCAAGCGCTTTCAGGTAGGTCCCAATTTTGTTGGCAACGTCTCCGCAACGCGTCGTTCGGTCGGTCCCCGTAATGACGAGATCAACCATCTCATGTTGCATTAGATGTCCGCCGGCGTTGTCGACGATCAGTGTATGTGGAACCTGATTGGCGGCGAGCTCCCAGGCGGTGAGCTGTGACCCCTGATTGCGCGGACGAGTTTCGTCGACCCAGACATGTACGTCGATCCCTTTTTGGTGAGCGAAGTAGATCGGTGCTGTTGCAGTACCCCAGTTGACCGCTGCGAGCGACCCGGCGTTGCAGTGCGTCAGGATATTGACAGGTGCGTTGTTTTTTTCTACAGCGATTTCCTCGATCAAGCGCAGACCCTGCTCGCCGATGCCACGACTGATCTCGACGTCTTCGTTGCAGATGTTTTCGGCCTCAAGGCGAGTCAAAGCGGCCAGATCTTCACCGCTGGATGCCGCACTGATCGCGGTCAGCACACGTTTGATAGCCCAGCGCAGATTAATGGCTGTCGGCCGTGTTTGCTGCAAGGCAATGGCCGCAGTGTGTATCTCGGCTTCAGGGTCGCTCGTCTGCAGCGATGCGAGGTACAGACTCCAGGCCGCGGTGGCACCAATTAACGGCGCACCGCGCACGCACATGTCCGCGATCGCGACGACACCGTCCTGCCAGCTTCTGAGCTCGTGTATGCAATAGTCGTGTGGCAGAAGGCGCTGATCGATGACCTGTACGACAGACTCGTCGTCCGTGCAGAGCCAGATGGTGCGGAAATCCTCGGCATTGTCCGGGAGCATGGTTTCGCGCTCAGCCTTCCAATCCAGCGGCCAGGCGCGCCGAGCGCAGTGTGTTTGCCATAAGCATTGTGATCGTCATTGGACCAACGCCGCCCGGCACCGGCGTTACGGCAGCAGCAACGGTGGCAACGTCGTCAAAATCAACATCGCCAGTCAACCCCATTTTGGCCTCACCATCGACTATTTTCTCAACACGATTGATGCCAACGTCGATGATGATGGCACCCGGCTTGACCCAGTCAGCCTTAACCATATTTGGACGCCCGACGGCAGCAATGATGATGTCTGCTCCTGCAACTACCCGTGGCAAGTCTTTCGTACGGCTGTGCGTGATGGTCACTGTTGCATTAACTTGCAACAGCAGAGCGGCCATCGGTTTGCCGACGATATTGGAGCGGCCGATAACCACAGCATTCATTCCGGACAGGTCCCTGCCGAGTTCGTCTTCAATCATAAGCATGCAGCCGGCGGGCGTGCAGGGCACGAATGCGTCGGCTGTATGGCCCGCAGTCAGCTTGCCAATATTCACGAAATGAAATCCGTCGACATCTTTTGATGGAACTACTGCCTGCGTGATGGCTTGCTCATCCAAATGATCGGGCAAGGGCAACTGCACGAGAATTCCGTGTATTGAATCGTCGTGATTCAGTTCATCAATCAATTGCAGCACGTCCTGCTGTGACACGTCGGCTGCGAGCGTGTGTTGAATTGAATTAAAGCCGCAAGACTCCGCGGTACGTTTCTTATTACGCACGTAAACCTGGCTGGCGGGGTCTTCGCCGATGATGACGACCGCAAGCCCTGGAGTGATGCCATGATCGACCAGCAGCGTTGCTGTGTCTTTGGTGATCGACTCTGCGATTTGTGCGGCCTTTGCTTTACCGTCAATTCTTTTTGCAAGCGTCATTATTCAATAATCCCTGGAGTTTTGAGAAACCGGCGATTACCGGCGGACGCATGGTAACGCTGTGACGAGCGGGTTGCTACCAGGGAACAGCGCAAACGGGTGACCAGCGCTCTTCTCGCCGCGCGACCCGGCCGCCGGGTCGATCGAATATTCGTACGAGAACCCGATTGCGCCGCAATGGCAGCTGCCTGTGAACAGGTTTTCAGTCACGGCCACACCGTTTCATCAGGCCGTACAGAAGGCTGGCCGGGGCGAGGGAAGCAAGCAAGTGTTTTAAGGAATGGCCACTCATCACAGAGCCGAAGTCGTACAGATTGCCGTCGAGCTGCTCGGCGATTTTCGCAGCGACGTAAAAACCGATCATCCACCAAATATAACGACCGAGATCGCTACGCGTCCGATAGAGCAAAATGATCAATGGAATAAGCAGCATCGGTAGAAACTGAACGATTGCGTAGGGCCGCAGGTCGCCGGCACCGATTGATTCGGTATAAGCCCAGTAGGCGACAGAACCGATACCCACCAGCAATAAGGGCACTAATAATTTCTGGCCGAGCTGTGGCGAGAAATACTCGGAAGTAACGAGTGACACCAGACTCATGAAGCCGATCGTCATCGGCAGCCTGTCCCAGACCAGGGTGTCGTTATTGGGCTCAAGATGAAAATAACCGGAGCCAAAAGCAGTTAACGCAATACCGAGGAAAAACACGTTCCACGCGAGCTTCGTTGCTGGCGTTACTGATTCTTCGTTCGTGGCGATGACCCGCCACCCCAGAACGCCGACGACCAAAAATGGCAGATTTGACATGACGTTTAGAAAATTCGGAATGCCGGCTATTGATCGTCGATCAGCGAACAGATGATAGAGTGGGTCTTGCGCAACAGGATCGGCCATTGCCACAACAACGATGACGGTGAGCGCTACGACCCACAGCAGAGCAGCCCGCATCATTCCTCATTTCCCTTTGGGCCGTAAAAAATCACCCAAGTGCCGAGGTCATCGCTAAAGTCGACGAAACGGTGTTCTACGCCTGCAGCGACGAACAGCGCGTCACCTGGTACAAACGCGACCCTTTCATCGCCGCGGATGAGTGTGCCAGTGCCTGTTTGCACAATATAGATTTCATCCTGTTCGTGAGGTGACTGTCTATCAGGCTCTGTTGGTCGGTAATAGCCGAGTTGCATCCTGCCATTCTCGAGCACGACACCATAGAGTCCGTCGGCCGATTCTTGCACAGCTTGCAGCGCCGTTCGCAATGTCGTTCCATCAGTCATCTGATAACCGTATCGCGATTCAGGCTAAAATACAGCCCCTGACCATTGCTATGGAACACTGTGAAAGCGTTTTTTCGAAATCTCCGTGGGGTCGCCTTCTTCGGCGGGTTTACGATCAATACGATCATCTGGTTCATACCGATATTGTTGTTCGCGGGATTGAAGCTGGTGTTGCCGATTCCCGCTCTACGGCGTGCGATTACACGAGTCTTGATGGCAATGGGAGAGAACTGGATTAGTACGAACTGGCTGATGATGAGACATGCCGGGTCATTTCATCTTGAAAGTCGCGGGCTGGAAGGACTGCGTCGTGACGGATGGTACCTCGTCATATCAAACCACCAGACGTGGGTCGACATAGTCGTTTTACAGGCGGTATTGAATCGCCAAATCCCGTTTCTGAAGTTTTTCATCAAGCAGGAGCTCATCTGGTTTCCGTTGTTAGGGATCGCATGGTGGGCACTGGATATGCCGTTCATGAAGCGATATACGCCGTCCTACCTGGCGAGGAATCCACACATGAAAGGTAAGGATCTTGAAACGACGCGCCACGCGTGCGAGAAGTTTCGCGATACACCCACGTCCGTGATCAACTTCATCGAAGGAACACGTTTTTCAGAGCAAAAGCGTTTGGATCGCAAATCTCCCTACAAACATCTCTTGCAACCGCGTGCCGGCGGTCTTGCAGTTGCGCTGTCGTCAATGGGTGAACTGTTCGAAAGCGTCGTCGATGTCACGATGATTTATCCGGACGGCGCAACAAGTTTTTGGGATATGTGTTGTGGCCGCCATGTGAACGTAATTGTCGAGGTGCGCGAGCGGGAACTCGAAGACTGGTTGGTAAAGGGCAATTATGAAACCGATCGCGAGTTTAGAAAGCAGGTACATTCGTGGTTAGGCGAAATATGGGCACAAAAAGATGAGATACTCGATGAAACGAGGGATTCTCATGGTAGATAGCCGGCAATACGATACCGTCGCGTTCGATGTGCGTGACAATACGACCATGTTGTTTTTTGCAAAAACGACAGGAGAAGGCGACATTTCGGACTACCTGTTGCTCATGCGTACCGTCGATGAAGAATTCGACGAATCAATTTACATTGAGATTAATGAGCAGCAATTTGGTGGCCATAATTTGATTCGCGAAGCAGCGTTGACAGGAAATGTTCTGACATTGCGTTTGTTCGAACCGGCTGAGGAACTTGATGGAACATCCGATATCGTATTGACCTGGGCCGACACGATGGAAAATCTTGAAAGCATCGAAGCAGGTGCGTTTCGTGTGTTTGGTGATACGCTGGTGGGTGGCAACGCCTGAGAGCGATGCCGCAAATTCGACCCGATAGTGAGCGCTGTGACGAGGACCGGCCAGCGAACACTGAATACAGCGTCTACATCGTACGCTGTGCCGACAACACCTACTACACAGGAATTGCCGCGGACGTCACCCGACGCATCATAGAGCATGGCAGTAGTCCTCGTGGAGCGAAGTACCTCAAAGGCCGTGGACCGTTGCAGCTGGTTTACACGGCGGTGGTCGGCAACCGATCCAGCGCGTTGCAAATCGAGTATCGGATCAAGCAACTGAAGCGCAGCGACAAAGAAGCACTCATCGATGGCCGGGTGACATTGCAGGGTCTCGGCAAAGATCAGGATTCGGAAGCGGGTTGAGAAAATATGGCAATGGGTTTGCCGAACTCCGGCATGAATAACGACGTGTCGCTGTCCCAGCGGCGTCTGAATTCTTCCAGCCATTCTGCTGTCGTTTCAAAGTTATCGATGAATTTCGGCGGCAGTACGACTTCGCCAAACGGTTGCGTAAAATCATCGAAGTGAATGGGATAGACGCTGTGACTACCAGTCGCCGTGACCGTGTGTTGCCAGTATAGCTCGGCGTAGTTTCGGCCCAGAGAATTCAACTGCGAAACTCCCAGGAAGACAACATCGGCGGCGATGTCCTGCAACCTGTATTTCCTGTAGGCCGCACTTCCCTGAATCAGAGCTGTGCCCTGCGGGTGTTCGATGATAACGGTGAAGCTACCGCCCATGCGCCAGGCCGAAATCGGTTGCGGTGGCGACAACGGCTCTGCAATGACTCCATCAAGCGGTACGGAACCTCTCCATCCAATGGGCGCATGGCCGACCGGTCGCAACGTGACTCGAAAGTTACCGAATTCAAAACTATCGTCGGGGCCAACAACCGTAATCTGATCTTCCGGCACGCCAGCTCCGCGTGCTACCTGCGCGGTCGACTCGGAACCCAGTATCGAGGCACTTGATCGATTTGCTATCGCGCCGACGTCCATTACGTGGTCGAAGTGACTGTGCACTGGAATGATTGCGGCGAGGCGTCGCATACGGAATTCATTCATAGCATAGTTGATTTTCGGTGCGTCGTTATCGACGGGCAGGCGCAGCAGGATATCGGCGACCGTTGGTCGGGAGAAAAATCCGTCTATGAGTATTTGCGTTTCGCCGTCGTCAAATAGCAGTGTCGTAACACCCAGCCACGTTACTGTGACGGCGTCGGAATTTGCGGCCGACGCGATCGATGGTGCCGGCCAGTCGATAAGCCCGAGGCTGGGACGGTCACGCCACAGCAGTACCAGGGCAATACTGACCACCACCAGAAAGACGATGACAGTCAGGGCGGCACGCTTGGCATACGTAAGCCACACAGCTACTGGCCTACAGCTATTCTCGCAAGGTGACCAGTCAGCGGTGCCAGGTAGTTACCGAGTGCATAACCGAGCAAGGCCAGCAATATAGAAGCCGGTACAAGGTTTGGCCGGTGATGCGCGGCTACGATCGGCGCTGACGCAGCGGCGCCAATATTTGCAGCCGATGCGATCGCGACGCTGTGTACGTCGACGCGGAATATCCAGGCGCCGGCGAGCATGAACAGGCCGTGAATGAATATCCAAATAAATGCACCGAGCACGAAAGCTGGCGCATCTACCAGACCTGATACCTCGGCCCTCGCACCCATGCCGGCGACGAAAACGTACACCAGCGCGGTGCCGATCGCAGTCGAATTGGGCAACTCTGAAACCTTTGTCGTTGACAACAGCAAAGCCAGGGTTGTGACAAGTAGAATTCGCGTTGTTGCCTCGGAGAAAATCCCCGAGATCCCCGGGATCGTGTCTGCAATCCACGATGCGATCGGAGGCGCGAAGCCATGACCAATTGCTGCAACGCCGAATACCACGGCAGCAAGGTAAAGATACTGTTGCATGCTGGGTGCGAGATCGTCTTCGACGTGCATCTCGGCTGCTGCATCCATCGCTGCGAGACGGTCTGCGGGAACCCGTGCCCACTTGTTGAATTTTTCCGCATAATCACGGGACATGAGCAGCAGCGGTAGCCATACGATATAAATTATATTGTCAGCGACGACTGCGAGTCCGAGCTGAGCTTCGGAGGCATCGAGCATTTCTTTGGTCGCCAGCATGTTTGCTGTGCCGCCAATCCAGCTACCGGCGAGGGCGCCAAAGCCCTTCCAGGAATCCTCGGGTAACCAGCCATGCACAATGACGTAAGCGACGACACCGCCCACCATAACGCCCAAGGTGCCCATGAGCATCACGAGCACGCCCTTGCCGAGCACCTTAACGACGGCAGGGACGTTTACCTTGATCAGCATCAATACGATGAACACGGGGAGGACGAACTGGCTCAGGCCGGAATAAATAATCGAACTGTTGGGGATGACGTTATGCCCGGCCACCGTCAAATTGCTCAAAAAAACCGGCGTCGCGTAGATAAATAGCAACGGTGGCACGTAGTTGAATAGTTTTGCCTCGCTGACCTGCGCCAGCAAAAAGAAAAACGCTGCGACTATACAGAGAACTGCAAGTACGCCGATCGGTGAAGAAATCAGAACCTGGGTGGTTTCCATTCGCGATGCCTCAACATTGATGTTGCGGCTGAGTATAAATCATCGGCGGTGCCGCCGCGCATCGACGTGTGCTAGCTGAAACCCAGTTGCGCCTGAAAATCTTTGCGCGTTTCGATGTCGGTCATGGCAGCTGCGTTGACGGTAAGCCAGACGGCATGCCAGTCGTCAATCCTGCTTGGGCCAAACACGAATTTGGCAACGTAGCTTTCGAGTTGATCGATGTGAATGACGTTTTGTGGTGGTGGCGTAGTGAATTCGACAGTGCCGGAAAAAATCACGACGTTAGCGACGGGTACATCGGGAACGACCTTACGCAATGCGCGTGCGCGTCCTTCATTTTGAATAAGCGGGTTTAAAAAGCGCTGGCGCGTGACGCCGTCCACATTGGTCCATTGCGCTTCATCTTCGCCACCGAAGACGATACCGTTGTAGTGTTTGGTTTGAATGCAGATTATTCCGCCGGCGGTGAGTACTGCGTGATCAATCTTCGCCAGGCCGCCATAGGCGCCGGGCAGAATAAAATCGTGCAACACATCCGGGCTGCGCTTGGCAAGCGCGCTACGGATACGCCATTGGCCGATCCTGGCCGTTGCGAATCGAGCCAGGTGGTTGGCCGTTGAGCGAAATATCAAAGTCAGGAGCAGCGCCGCCGCCAGCGTGAACAGGAACTTCGCCGGGCCGACGCTGGTAATCCCCGTTTGAATCTCACCATCGCCAGCGAGGGCTGGCAACGCGATTAGCGGTACTCCGCTTAGAATGGTTCGCGCTGTTTGCAACATGAGGTAGAGAATAGGCTCCCAATCGGCCCATGTATCGTATCAGGTCACGTTTTTCGATCTTGGCAAGCTCTGATCAGCGCTCGCCGGGATAGGCGAGATAGTAACCGTCAATTTCGGTGACACGAATTGGCGTCTCGTAGACGGCGCTGAGCCTCTCACCGGTCAGAATCTCTGCTTTGTCGCCATCCGCGGCGATCTTGCCGTCCTGCAGCAGGATAACCCTGTCGACTTCGGGCGGAATTTCATTCAGATGGTGAGTCACTATAACGATATTGCGGCCTGTACGCGCGAGGGCTCGAATGCGTTCGAGATAGTCGAAGCTGGCGCTGAAATCCAGCCCCGATGTTGGTTCGTCGAGAATCAATGTGACCGGGTCATGCACCAGCGCTCGTGCCAGCAGGCAACGGCGTTGCTGCCCGGAGGACATGCGGTTTAACGGTGTATCGTGCAGCGATTCGATACCCAGCTCGGCCATTGTCGTCGTTGCTGCCGCGATCTGCTCAGAAATAACCCGTTCCGCCAGAGTGCCGTGAACACCAATGCTGGAAAAGAAACCGGATACGACCACCTCGATGGCCAAGGTGGTTGGTGTGTAGCGTTGGTGCAGATCATTCGAGACGACACCAATTTGCTTTCGCAGCTCCCACACGTTCCATCGATTCCTGCCGAGTATGCGGATGAAGGAACCCGGTTTGGTCGCCGGATAGATCTCCCGGTTGATTGTCTTTAAAAGTGTTGTCTTGCCGGAGCCGTTTGGACCCAGTATTGCGACGCGCTCATGTTGTTCGATTTCGAGCATGAGGTTTTCAAATACGCAGGTGGAGCCACGCCAAATTGTCGCATCATGTATCTCGATGAGCTTCGGGTCGGACATTGTCTTCCTTAGATTTCGCTACTCAAATTACTCGGTTCCCATTCGGTGTGCGTTTCATAGGCCGGGAGGTCGGAGTCTTCCTGTAATTCGCTCAGCATCATCGCGAGCCATTGAAACCACTCAAACGCGAAAGGGTTGTCCAATTCAATGCGCAGGTCGTTGACCCAAAGCTCTAGCTTCCGCCAGAGGATGACCGTACTTGAGCCGATCAGGTTGTTAACAACTGCCGACGGAACAATACGCTGGTACATCATGACACCGACGCTTTCCAATGTCGTGCAAATCAGCATTGCGCACTGATCGCCGTCCGGATATTTTTCCTTTAGCTGTTTTGCATTGAGGGCATCGGGATAATGCAGGACGTTTCGATAGGCGTCAGCAAATGCGGGGCTGCCGAATGAACGGAACAGCTCAATGGCGGCGAGCTCGCGACGTTGCTGACGCGTTTGCCGCATTTGAATTACGGCGAAAATAATTCCGCCGACAACAATAATGGCGCTGAGTATTTCGGCCATATTAGCGAGCCGTGATAAGTCTGTCATCGGATAGTCCTCAGATAGTGATTGGTCTCAGCGTTTCAAAAGAACGCGAATCTACACTGTTTGCCGTTTCCATGTGCCCCTTCTAAATAAAATCGCTGCCAGTATGGTCAATAGCGATTCCGCGACAACAATGGCGGCAAAAGCACCATTTGGACCAAGTGTTGTTTCGGTCGCAAGCCAGTACGCTAACGGTATCTGTACCATCCAGAAGCAGATCAGGTTGAGTATGACCGGAGAGGTAGTATCGCCGGCACCGTTTAATGACTGCACGACAACCATTCCGATTGCGTACATCGGAAATCCGATACTCATAATCTGCAGGCAACTGGTTCCCCAGCGCACCACGTCGGGTTCCGCCGAAAACAGCCCCGTGATGAATTCCGCGAATATGATCAGGAATACGCCGGTGAGCGTCATGAAAATGGCGTTGTATTTCGCCGCTTGCCAGGCGGACTTTTCGGCTCGTTCGGGTTTGTCAGCGCCAAGGTTTTGCCCGACCAGTGTTGCCGCCGCATTGCCGAGCCCCCACGCAGGCAGGAAGACGAATTCCATCATTCGAAGGGCGATCGTGTAGGCGGCGACCGCACTACTGCCGTAGATCGAAACGATGCGCATAACGCCGATCCAGCTCGCTGTGGCGACTAGAAACTGCCCTATTCCCCCCAGCGAGACCCGAATCATGCGTAGTGTCAGCGCGAGGTTGAACTTCAGGTACTGAAAGTGAAATTCAATACGCCCACGACCGTTCATCAGATACCAAAGCTGATAGAGAACGCCCGTACCCCGGCCTATGGTTGTCGCAACGGCAGCGCCGGTCACGCCCATCTCCGGAAACGGTCCAAGTCCGAATATCAGGCATGGGTCGAGCACGATATTGATGCCGTTGGCGAGCCATAATGAACGCAGGGCCACAGTTGCATCGCCGGCACCGCGAAACGCCGCGTTCAGCAAGAACAGGTAAATTATGGTGACGGAACCGCCCAGAATCACCTCTGTGAAGCCAACGCCTTGTTCGACGACCGTCTCCGACGCACCCATGATCTCCAGCAAGTCTCGAGCGTAGGCCACGCCGGCAATACCGATGACAATGGACAGGCAGGCGCCGATCCAGATGGCCTGCCCCGTAACTTCGGCGGCACCGACAGCATCGTTGCCACCTATCCTGCGCGACACCATCGCCGTCAGTCCCACGCCGAGTCCGATCGCCGTTCCGTAGAGGACGGTTATCAGCGCTTCGGTGATACCAACCGCGGCGACGGCATCGGTTCCAAGCCGTGAGACGAACGCAATATCAACGACCGCGAAAATCGACTCCATTGCCATCTCGAGCATCATCGGAATCGCGAGTAAGCCAAGCGCTCGCGCGATAGGACCGGACGTAAAATCCTCGTCGTTGTCCTGAAGTGCCTCACGCACAAAAGCGGTAGCGCGGCGCATGACGGATTGTCGTTTTTTCGTATTAGTCATTACAATGATTTGTATCGCCGAGCGAGGTGCTTATCATGCCTGACGGTTTGAAATATCTCCTGATCTTTATCGCACTGGTTGTCGTCTACACGATCGCGAAAGTTGTTGGCTACATGCGGCAGAGTGAGCGACAGTGGAAGCAGGTTGACAAGAGTAAACTCAAGGAATGGGAAGACGACGATTATTGACGTCGCCAGGCAATGTCGCCAATTGTTGTAATTTTCTATTACACTCGGCTCTGTCGAAGCACTTGTTTCGGCGAATAGACTGGATCAACTGGACAGGAAAGGCGTATGTACAGAGCCAATGCCCGGCACACTGGATTCGTTTCAATCGTGGCGATTCTGACCCTGGTACTCGGAGGCTGTGGATCGGATCAGGCGGAAACCGACACGGCAGCCACGGCGGCCGGACGCGACAACGTTGATGCGATGTCTCGTGAGCATGCGAGCGACAACACCAATCCGAGCCCGGCCGCACAAATTGCGCCTGCACGTCCCGTGATCTCACAAACCATGGCGTACACCGAATATGAGGACGAACTGATCTACGGCTACTTTTCCGCGCCGGCAGATATGTTTGAGCCGCTGCCCGCGATCATCATGATCCATGAGTGGTGGGGGCTGAACGATAACATTCGCGCCATGGCGGATCGCCTGGCGGGTGAAGGCTATATCGTATTTGCCGTTGATTTGTATCGGGGTAACATCGCCAGCACACCCGGAGAGGCTCGCGTCCTGATGATGGAATCGGTAGAGGAGCCGGAACCGGCACGAGAGAATATACGAGCCGCTTTTGACTTCGTCAGCAATGTCGCGGGTGCGCCTAGCGTTGGCTCTATCGGCTGGTGCTTTGGCGGGGGCTGGTCGTTGAATACCGCTCAGCTTTTCCCCGATGAGCTGGACGCCGCCGTGATTTACTACGGGCAGGTGACGGCTGATGAAGACTCGCTGCGACCGATCAGTGCCCCTATTCTCGGATTATTCGCGGCGGACGATACTGGAATCAAGGTCGCATCTGTCGAGGCGTTCAGAGACGCGTTGGGCCGGTTGCGTAAGAATTACGACGTTCATATTTATCCGGGCGTTGGGCACGCATTCGCGAATCCAACGGGCAGGAATTACAACGCTGCCGCCGCTGATGACGCCTGGAGGCGAACGCTCAGCTTCCTGGATTTGCACCTGGCAAGCAACGAAGTCGACTAAACGATCGCTTAGTGCATGATCAAAAAGGCCGTCCACTTCACTTACAAAACCGGTCGTCGCATCGCTATCGCGATTGTCGGTAGCAGCGTGTTATTGCTGGGGATAGTGATGATAGTGACTCCCGGTCCGGCCTTCGTCGTCATTCCCATCGGGCTGGCTATTCTCGCTGTCGAGTTTGTATGGGCGCGACATTGGCTCAAGAAACTGCGTGAATTGATCAGTCGCCGCAGCGCCGAGGGTCGCGCCGAGCGCGCCGACAGGCACCGGCAATAATGAGCGCATAAAGAAAAGGCGCCGAAGATGAATTTTCGGCGCCTTTGAGATAACGGCAGGGGGAACGCCGCCGGACCTTCCTGGTCCGTTTAGTCACCGTGTCCTTCTGGTGAACACCGGGGTCATTTAGCCAGATTGTCAGGGGGGAGAGATAATCCTGGCTGACAGACCGCCGGCAGGGTACTTACTTCTGGGCTGAACTCAGAATTTCAACCGTGCCGATGTCGCCAGCCAACGCTGAGTTAGCCGCGGCCAGTACGCCGACGAGGATTACCAGGGCACCCAGAAGGGCGAGTCCGTTGACAAATGTGTTGCTTTTCATGATCGATTCCTTAAGTTTGGCAGTGCCGCGTATCCATGCGTCACTACTTTTTGTTGAATTTCAATATCTCTATTGCATAACCCGTGCCAACTTGCAAAATACTTGAAAAACAATGATATAGACCAATAACCGTGATTACGAAATATCGTTAATAACGAAAAACCGTAACTTTATTGACGAAATTCCGTATATACTGCGCCGATGATCACACACGACGACTACCAATGGCTGTTCCGCAAGTCGCCCTCAATGGCAACCTCAATCGCAGAGGACGGCGTGTACCTGGACGTCAACGACACCATGCTGGAGCGGCTGGGTTACGAGCGCGACGAAATGGTGGGCCATAGTCCGGAGGAATTCACGACGCCACAAAGCGCGGCCCGCGTACGCGATGAACTTCGACCAGCGCTACGGCGTACCGGGAAGCTGGAAAACAAACCGATCAGTTTTATTACGAAGTCCGGCGATGTCGTTGATTGCACGACTAACGCCATCGTCGAATACGATCGTGCGGGAGAATTCTTGCGTACGGTAGCGATGTACACCGAGATCTCGGATGAGGCGCGAGCAAATTTTAAATACCGCATGCTGTATCGCGCGACTCCGGCCATGCTGCATACCGTCGATGGTGACGGACTCATCGTTACCGTTACCGACCACTGGCTGCAAAAGCTGGGATACAAGAGAGAGGAAGTTCTGGGCCGACCCATTACTGACTTTTTCAGTGTCCGGGATAGCAAGTACTACGAAGATGGCCGTTTGCAGAAGTTGATCAGAGACGGCGACTTCAACAACCTGGAACGGCAGATGCTGACCAGGGACGGTACTGTCCTGGATCTTGTCATGTCAGCGATTTCCCACCGCGACGAGAATGGAAATGTCGATCGTATGCTCGTTGCCTCGAAGGACGTAACGGAACGCCGTAGAACTGAACGCGAACTGCGCCGTACGCTGGGCGAGAACGCACGGTTGCGCGAGGAGCTGGAGCGGGAACGCGACTACCTTCGAGAGGAGGTCAATGTTGCAATGAATTTCGGCCGTATCGTTGGCACGAGTCTCGCGTTGCGCCGCATGATGAAGCGGGTTGAGGCCGTGGCGGAAACGCCGGCCAGTGTTCTGGTGCAGGGCGAGTCGGGCGTTGGCAAAGAGCTCGTGGCGCATGCCATTCACGTGCACAGTCCTCGTGCTGATGGGCCGCTGGTCAAAGTGAATTGTGCGTCCATACCGAAAGAGTTATTTGAGAGCGAGTTTTTTGGTCATGTGAAGGGTGCGTTTACCGGCGCACACCGCGATCGAATCGGCCGTTTTCAGCTCGCCGATGGCGGGACGATCTTTCTCGACGAGGTCAGTGAAATTCCCACGGAGCTGCAGGGAAAGTTACTGCGAGTCTTGCAAGAGAGTGAGTTCGAGCGAGTCGGTGACGATGTAACACGGAGCGTCGACGTGCGCGTGATCGCGGCAACCAATCGGGATCTGGAGCAGCTAATAGTAGACGGTGAGTTTCGTGAGGACCTGTTTTACAGGCTCAGTGTTTTCCCTGTTGATGTCCCGCCGTTGCGCGAGCGTGGCGACGATATCGTGCAGCTTGCGCAGCACTTCCTTTTACAAACGTGCACGGATTTCGGTCGCGAAGACTTGAACCTGACTCGTGCTCAAACAGCTAACCTGCGCGCATACAGCTGGCCCGGCAATGTTCGAGAGCTAAAAAACGTGATCGAACGGGCCGTCATCTTGTCAACGGGAAAAGTCCTGCGGCTGGATCTTTCAATGCCCGCATTGAAAATTGATATTGACGAAATCGCCGAGGCCGCCACGACGAGCGACGAGGTGCTTAACGAAAATGATATGCGAGCGTTTCAAAAGAACAATATTTCGAAAGCGCTTAATCAAAGCAACTGGAAGGTATCGGGTGTTGGCGGGGCGGCGGAATTACTGGGCGTGCGGCCGACGACGCTGGCCGACAGGATTCGGACCTACAAAATAAAGAGACCGGTGCGCGGATGAAGGACTCGACCAACCGTCTGGGTCTGACGGTCTTGTTCGTTGTGCTGGCAACGAGTCTTTCGCTCTTGCCGCTGGCAAGCTGGATTTCCGCGTTGCTGGAGTGGGGCCAACAGCATCCAGTGGCCGGCACGGTTGTGTACATATTCTTTGTTGTCATTGCGACGATTCTGTTCTTGCCGGGATCAGTCGCGATGATGATCGGCGGATTCTTGTTTGGATTCCTGCCTGGATCTTTGTACGCGGTGATTGCTATACCGGCCGGTGCCCAGGGTGCGTTCGAAGTTGGACGATGGATAGCGCGGCCCTGGGTGAGGAAAAAAGTGGCGCACAACCGCCGCATGCACTCTATCGAGGCGGCCCTTCGTGAGGAGGCGTTCGTTATTGTTGTATTGACCCGATTATCTCTGATCATTCCGTTCAATCTGCTCAATTACGCTTACGGCACGACTTCAGTGAAAGCGGTCACTCATTTGCTTGCCACCGCCATCGGTATGCTGCCGGCCATCGCTTTGTATGTTTATCTCGGCACCCTTGCCCGCGATCTTGGTCAAATACTGTCGGGTGAGGCAACGCCGTCGGATCTGGGATACTGGATTCTTGCAATCGGGGTTGCCGCAATTGCCGCAACGACGTGGGTGATACATCGGACCGCGACGCGTGCCCTTAAGAAACACTTGATCGAACAGGAACCATCAGAATGAGAGTGCTGGTATCACTTACACTGCTGTGGGTTGTGAGTGCAACTGCAACTGAATCCGAGTTACCACTCAGAGTCCAGAGCGCGCTGGATGCGCGCAATGTGCCACACGAGACATTGAGCGCGTACGTAACGGATGTCGAAACAGGCGAAATTCTTCTGCAGTGGCGTGGCGACGAGCCGCAAAATCCGGCGTCGACGATCAAGTTGGTGACGACACTGGTTGCGCTGGATGTGCTGGGTCCCGCTTATCGTTGGCGAACCGATGTCTTCGCGGATGGTGAGCTGAGCAATGGGCGACTCGATGGCAATCTCGTCCTCAAAGGCTACGGCGATCCCTTTCTTGTGACCGAACGTGTCTGGCAACTGCTGCAGAGGATACGGCTGGCCGGTGTTGAAGAGATAAGCGGCGACCTGTTGCTCGATGACAGCTGGTTTGATGTTGGTGAATACGACCCGGCCGCCTTCGACCGTCAGCCGTTGCGTGCTTATAACGTCGCGCCGAACGCCCTGCTGATGAACTTCAAGGTTATTCGATACTGGTTTGAACCGGATATTGCGAATGGTGAAGTGAGTGTTCGTCTGGACCCCCCGCTGCCGAATCTGCAGATCGACAATCGACTTGGGCTGGTCAATGGCAGTTGCCGCGGATTTCAGCGTGGCATAACCATCACGACGAACGAATCCGTTGACGAAGTCACGTTCTCGGGAAAGTTTCCGAATGGCTGTTCGCGATATGCCATGGACAGGACGGCGTTGTCTCACAATGAGTTCGTATACGGTTTATTCGAAACGATGTGGCGTGATTCCGGTGGCTCATTTAGTGGCGGCTGGCAGAAGATCGTCGTGGAAGAAGATGCCGAACCACTATTATCGTTCGGCTCGCTGCCACTTAGCGAAATGATTACGCGTATCAATAAGCACAGTAATAACGTCATGGCCCGGCAGCTGATGTATACCTTGGGTGCCGAGGCCAATGGTGCGCCGGGCACCGAAGACAGTGGCAGGGCCGTCATCTCAAAATGGTTGCTGGATAATGGGCTGGCCTCGACCAGCATCGCCATAGAGAACGGCGCGGGCTTGTCGAGAAAGACACGCACAACGGCCAGAGATATGGTGCAAATGCTGCACTTCGCCTGGCGACAGCCGTACATGCCGGAATATCTCTCATCACTGTCATTGTCCGGACTGGACGGAACGCTGCGGCGCCGATTTTCGGATACCGGGCTTGTAGGTAAGGCACACCTCAAGACCGGTTCACTGGATCATGTCACGGCTATCGCGGGATATCTGCAATCCCGATCCGGACGGCGTTTTGCCGTCGTTGCGATGCAAAACTTCGAAGACGTTCACCGTGGACCGGGCGAGGAGGTGCAGGAGGCATTACTGCGCTGGTTATACGAACAATAGGGTACACTCGCGGCGGGCCAAGAAAATGGGCGATGGAGATTGATAATGCGTCAAATGACGTGGGTGATATGGGGGCTTGTCGCGTTGACGCCACTGACAGCATCAGGCGACACGGCGTACGTCACAGATAATCTGAGACTGGGTCTGCATCAGGCTCCGGATACCTCCGACCGGGCGTTTCGATATCTCGATAGCGGTCAGGAGATGGAGGTTCTGACGCGCGATCGAAATTACGCCAATGTACGGTTGCCGAACGCGACAGAGGGCTGGGTCAAAGCTGCTTATCTGGTTGATGTCAAACCGGCCAAGCTGATTGTTGCCGAAATTACTGCGGAGCGTGATGCTTTGTTGACCGAACTCGCAGAGACCCAGCAAGCCTTCGCGGCACCGGCGGCAACCATTGAGGCATTAAGAAGTGATGCCGCAGCACTCGACGAACAACTGGCTTTGGCGAATGTCCGTGTCGGCGAACTGGAAGCAGAAAAAGCAGCAATCCAGGGGCTCAAAGAACAATACAAGGGCAGCTTGCCACTGAGTTGGGTCGCTATCGCAATCGGCGTTTGCCTGATCGCCGGATTGTTGCTGGGGATGTGGTGGGTCGATCGCCGCAGTCGCCAGCGACACGGTGGTATTCGAATATATTAAAACAGGAAGTTATAAGTGAACGTTATAAGGCGATAACAAACAGACCGTTCACGCCCTGACCGCATCATCCTAAGGTAGCTCCGACTGGCCGCGCATTATCGCGCGGCCTTGATACATTCAGGAGTTGCTGCGATGAGTAAGTCGCCCGCCGGCGCTTTGCCTCTGGATTCATGCCAAACGAGTAATCTGCGAACGGCCGTGAACGGTCTGTCGCCGTTGCAACTGCAGTGGGTATCCGGATACGCAGCGGGGCTGGCAGCGGCAGGCAGTCAAACAGCGCCGAGGGCAGGCACGGAGACGGCAGTCACCGCGACCAGTAAGGCAAGCGATCAAAAGCTGACCGTCCTGTATGGCACACAAACCGGCAATAGTGAGGGAGTGGCAATCGCTCTGGCTGAGCAAGCTCGCGTACGGGGTTTCGCTGCACAAGCCGTAAGTCTGACGAATTTCAAGCCCGCACAATTAAGGCGCGAAACGCTGATCACATTCGTCGTCAGTACGCACGGCGAAGGTGATCCGCCTGACGATGCGGAGTTGTTTCACGAATACCTGCTGTCCAAAAAGGCGCCAAACCTTTCGCACCTCAAATATTCCGTGCTTGCGCTGGGCGACAGCAGTTACGTCAATTTCTGTCAGACCGGACATGAGTTCGATGCTCGTCTGCATGCGCTGGGCGCGGAGCGATTCGAAGCGATGGTCGAGTGCGATCTCGACTACGATGATCCCGCTGCCAAATGGACGGAGCGAGTGGTTGCGGGACTACCTGAACTGCTCGACAAAGCGGAGTTCGCTGCAAAACCGTTGTTGCACGCCGTTGAGACAGTCTCGGCGTACGACAAGTCGAATCCGTTTCCAGCCGAGGTACTGGTGAATCAGAAAATCACCGGTGGAGCGTCCAGCAAAGACGTTCGTCATATTGAATTGTCACTGGAAGGTTCCGGACTTACTTACGAGCCAGGCGATTCATTGGCCGTCATAGTCCACAATCCGCCGCAGTTAGTCACCCAGTTGATCTCGGAACTGGGCGTGGATGCTGCAGCCGTGGTTACTGTTCGGGATGAGCAATTGCCGCTGCAAGAGGCACTTACCAAGGCATTGGAGATCACGGCAGTCAGTGGCGGCTTTCTTCGTGACTGGGCAGCACTTGCTGCTAACGACGAATTGCTCGCTCTCCTGGAAGCCAGTGACTCAACGGCGTTGGCGACATTCATTGACGGGCACCAAATCATCGACGTCATTCGTCAGTATCCGGCGACAGTTGATGCAAACCAGTTCACGGGCATGCTGCGTCGCCTGAGTCCACGCTCGTACTCTATCGCTTCAAGTCTTGCCGCAAATCCCGACGAGGTACACATAACCGTTGCTGCGGTCCGATACGAGGCGTTTGGCAGCGAACACTGGGGCGCCGCTTCAACACATCTTGTCGACCGTCTTGCAGAGGGCGACACGGTATCTGTTTTTGTGGAACGCAATACGCGCTTTCGTCTGCCCGCAGCCGATGTTCCGCTGATTATGATCGGGCCGGGAACTGGCGTTGCACCATTTCGTGCCTTTGTTGAGCAACGCGTCGAACAAGGTGCGAGCGGTGATAACTGGCTGTTTTTTGGCGATCGAAACCAGGACAGCGATTTTCTGTACCAGCTCGAGTGGCAGCGCCACCTCAGGCAGCGGAATCTGCAACGTCTCGTCGTCGCCTTTTCCAGGGATCAACGTAAGAAGATCTATGTTCAGGATCGTATTCGTGAGAACGGCGCAGAGTTGTACCGCTGGATTGAGAGTGGTGCTGCGATTTATATGTGTGGCGATGCGAAGAACATGGCTGCCGATGTCGGTAATGCTTTGATCAGTGTGCTTGCCGTCCACGGTGGAATTACCGAGGACAAGGCCGAAAAACAATTGAAGAAATTGCGAGCCGCTGGTCGCTACCAGAGGGATGTGTACTGATGAGCGACGCAAAACTGACGGAAGTCGAGGGCATCAAAGCGGCAAGTCGTCACCTGCGCGGGTCTATTGCGAGTGGACTCATCGATCCTGTAACTGGTGCGATCGCTGATTCAGACACGCAGCTTTCCAAATTCCACGGTATTTATCAGCAGGATGATCGTGACATTCGCAGCGAGCGCAAGCGGCGCAAACTGGAGCCCGCCTTCAGTTTTATGATTCGTGCGCGGATTCCTGGTGGACTTCTGACAACGGCGCAGTGGTTAGGCCTGGATCGTATAGCGACTACGCACGCGAACCAGACGATTCGACTTACGACCCGGCAGGCTGTGCAGTATCACGGGGTCGTAAAACGCAATCTCAAACAAACTGTTGCTGAGATCAATCAAGCGGCTCTCGACACGATTGCCGCCTGTGGAGATGTGAATCGTAATGTCATGTCACCACCATTGCCGGCGCTATCGTCCATTCATCGTGAGGTGCAGCAATATGCTGAGGCGCTGTCCGAGCACCTGATGCCGAAGAGTCGTGCGTACCACGAAATCTGGCTGGATGGCGAAAAAATCGAATCCTCGAAGCCCGAAATCGAACCCATTTACGGCGATACCTATTTGCCAAGGAAGTTCAAAGCCGCATTTGTCATACCGCCGCAAAATGATGTCGATGTATTCGCCCAGGATCTGGGCTTCATTACCGTCGTTAAGGAAGGCAGGGTCGTTGGTTTCAATGTAACCGCGGGCGGGGGCATGGGTATGACCCACGGTGAGACCGACACCTTTCCGCGCCTCGGCGATGTGCTTGGATTCATTGCACCGGACGATGTCCTGACTGTTGCGGAAGCGATCGTGACTGTGCAGCGCGACTACGGTGATCGCACGAATCGCAAGCGCGCGCGGCTCAAGTATACGATCGAAGATCACGGTATTGACTGGTTTCGTAGTGAAGTCCAAAAGCGTTCAGGTATTTCATTTACGGCTGCAGAGGACTTTCTGTTTGTTGCAAATGGTGATGCTTATGGCTGGCAGCGCGATGATGTCGGAGCGTGGCACTACGGTCTGTTTGTAGAAAATGGCCGCATCGCCGACAGCAAAGGCCGAAGGTATCTGAGCGGGCTACGCGCCATTGCACAGCACCACAAGTCGGAATTCCGGCTAACCCCAAATCAGAACCTGATCATCAGCAAGGTTGCCGATAAGAACAAGGCGAGTATTGATGCGTTGTTGGCCGAGTATGGCATTGATAACAACTCGCACGCGACGCCGTTGCGACTGAATTCCATGGCTTGCGTCGCTTTCCCGACCTGCGGTCAGGCAATGGCCGAGGCCGAACGTTTCCTGCCGTCGTTGATCGATAAGCTGGACACCGCCCTGAATCAGCACGGACTTTCGGACGAGGCTGTTACCCTTCGTATGACAGGCTGTGCGAACGGTTGTGCGCGCCCATATATCGCAGAAATCGGATTGGTCGGCAAGGCCCCTGGCCGTTATTCAGCCTACCTTGGAGCAGGATTTGGAGGCGACCGGCTGAGTGCGCCGTTCCTCGATAACGCGAACGAGGAAGAGGTGCTAACGGCATTGAATCCATTGTTCGCGAGCTTTGCCGCGGACCGGCATGAGGCCGAGCATTTTGGCGATTTTCTTGTTCGTACGCAGGTCGTAAGAGAAATCACTGCGGGCAGACATATCCATGACCGCTGAAGAAAGAGTCGCTGCGGCGCTTGAGACCTTACCCGGCCAGCACATCGTGAGCTCCAGTTTCGGCGCGCAATCAGCAGTCATGTTGCACCTGCTCACGCAGCAATATCCAGATATTCCGGTTGTACTGATTGACACTGGCTACTTGTTCCCGGAGACCTACAAGTTCATCGATGAGCTGACCCAAAGGCTGTCGTTGAACCTGAAAGTCTTTCGTCCTGAGATTTCCAGTGCATGGCAGGAATCACGGCATGGCAAGCGCTGGGAGCAGGGATTGCGTGGTCTTGAGGCGTATAACTACGAGAACAAGGTTGCACCGATGCAGCGCGCGCTCGAAGAATTGGACGTCGGTACCTGGTTCTCGGGATTACGGCGCAACCAGTCCGTCGACCGAGCGAAAACACCGTTCGTCGAAAACTCCGGCGACCGCTTTAAGGTCTATCCAATTGCCGACTGGACTGACCGGAATGTATATGAGTATTTGCGGCAATACGAGCTGCCGTACCACCCGTTATGGGAGCGGGGATACGTCTCCATAGGCGATGCTCACAGTACCAAATCGCTTGCCGAGGTAGATACGCCTGAGCAAACACGGTTTTCCGGCGTCAAGCGCGAGTGCGGGCTGCACGAGCTGGACTTCGGACAGCGATTTAGCTCGGCACGGACTGCCTGAGCACCGGATTAAGCAGCGACCGTCACGCCTTCGTCGCAGCCCCCGCGAATCGGTAATTCCGATGGCTTGAAGAGGCTGTCAATATCTTCCTGAGACGCCGCGCGGCGAATATCATCGAGTTGTTTTGACGACACGTGCGAGGCAAAAAGCTGAATAAAATCCACCATATACCTCCTCAGCACGGCATCCTTGCGGTAGCCGATCCAGGTCGTACTGCGTGGAAATAATCCCTCGGCATCGATAACGTGCAGGTCGTCTTTGTCGGAGCAGTCGGCTGCCATGCTGGCAACAATTCCCACACCGAGTCCCATGCGGACGTAGGTCTTGATGACGTCAGCATCACGAGCGGTGAACACAACATCGGGATCGAGCCCTTCGTCCGCAAAAGCGCGCTTAAGGGATGAATGACCGCCGAAACTGAACACGTAAGTGACCAGTGGAAACCGGGCTAAGTCCTGCAGCGTGATCTTGCGGCCAAGCTGTGCGAGTTCGTGGCCTTTCGGGACGACGATCGAACGGTCCCAACGATAGCTCGGTACCAGCATCAGGTTTGCGAACAGCTCATTGGAGCCCGTTGCTATTGCAAAATCGATGTCATTGGCTGCCACCATGTCGGCGATTTGTTCCGAGGTCCCCTGATGTAAATTGAGTCCGACTTTTGGGAAACGTTTGCGAAACTCGGTGACGATCTCGGGGAGTACATAACGTGCCTGCGTATGCGTCGTCGCTATGGACAACGAGCCCTCCTCTTCCTCAAAATAATCAGAGGCGAGACTGCGGATATTGTCCACTTCGCGCATGATAATTCTGGCCCGGTCAATAACCTGGTGGCCGGCCGGGGTAACACCACCGAGGCTTTTGCCCTTGCGTGTGAACAGCTGCATACCCAGTTCCTCTTCAAGCAACTTTAGCTGCTTGCTGACGCCGGGCTGGCTTGTATACATGCGTTCCGCCGCAGCCGTTATGTTCAGGCCATTGTCGACGATTGCCAGGAGATATTTGAGTTGTTGTAACTTCATTGAGGTATTTGTTTAGGGTTGTTCCAGACTATGACCAACATCGGCCGATTCAGTTTCAATTCCCGTGCTACCTATACCAGAATCTTATAACTAAAAGCTATATCACGTGAAACTGTCTGTCTTTGCGGTATCCAGAGCTGCGGATACAATGCTTCACAGGCAGTGAATTTGTGCTAAACCTAGTGACAGGGTCGCTAACAACAGGAAAAAGAAATGATCTACAACAATATCCTCGAAACCATCGGTAATACACCGATCGTCCGGCTCAACAATATGGGTCCCGACCACGTCGAGCTGTATGTCAAAGTTGAGTCGTTTAACCCACTGGCTTCGGTCAAGGACCGTCTGGCGTTCGCGATCATCAACGACGCGGAGAAACGCGGTACGTTGAAACCCGGACAAACCGTTATTGAGGCGACATCGGGTAATACCGGAATTGCGCTCGCAATGGTTTGTGCTGCCAGGGGCTACCAGTTTGTCGCGACGATGGCCGATTCGTTCTCAATTGAGCGCCGTAAAATCATGCGCGGACTGGGGGCGAAGGTTATTCTGACACCCGCGGCCGAACGGGGCACCGGCATGGTGAAAAAAGCCGAGGAACTGGCTGAAAAGCATGGCTGGTTCCTGGCACGCCAGTTCGAAAATGAGGCCAATCCGGAGTATCACCGCAACACAACCGGCCCCGAGATACTCAGTGACTTCGCCGGCGAGAGACTCGACTACTGGGTGACCGGCTATGGAACGGGTGGCACGATGACCGGCGCCGGCGAAATACTGAAGACGGCCCGTCCGGATATTACTATTGTCGCCGTCGAACCGGCGGGTGCGTCACTTCTTTCAGGCGCGGATTGGGCACCGCACAAAATTCAAGGTTGGACGCCCGACTTCATTCCCGATGTACTGAACAAAGACGTCTACGACGATTTGCTGCTGGTCACCGACGATCAGGCGATTGAGATCTCGAGAGAGTTGGCGGTCACCGAAGGCATATTCACGGGAATCTCCTCGGGCGCCACCTTGGCCGGCGCTCTGGCGAGCGCAGAGAAGGCACCGAAGGGATCTGTCATTCTGGCGATGTTGCCGGATACCGGTGAGCGCTATCTGAGTACGCCTTTGTTTGAAGGTGTCAACGAAGGTTCGGATGATGACTGGCTCGAAAGTTTGTGACCGATTGCTCAAATTAGATCGTAAGTGGCAAATTTGCTGGCTTGGAGCAAGTCCAGCTGAGACCTGAGTCACAGCAGCAAAGGTACGCGGCTGGCAACGTAGGGCACTGATTTCATCGAGCCCAGGGACCCGGACTCACGTGCCAGCAGACGCTCAAGTACTCATTACCGAAAGAAATGTCGGCAAAGCCGGAGGCCTGCTGCATTCTCTCGTGCCGCGGGCGCAGGTTTTTTGTTACTACGATCAGGACAAAGAGTGCGTCTGGAACAGTGACGGCGCCGAGGATTACGAAGTTGATAATTTCGTAGCGGAGTTGCCGAGGGAAATACTCCGTAAGCTGGTCGACAAAGGCGATTCGTTGCGCCGCACCCTGTCGTCTGGACGCACTGTACTCGCGCTACCTGTACTTACAGAAGAAGATGAATCCGCCGGGTTGCTGGTAGCATTATTCTCAAAGAACGACGGCAAGTCATCGTCATTCAACCCAAGCCTGATCAAAAGCATACTCGAGCCAGCGATCGAACTGATCGGTGAGAGTTTGCGGGTCGGCAAGCGGATGCGAGACCTTGAGCGCAGCACCGAAAAGGTTGGCAAAGAGCTGGAATTTGTCTATGAGGTCGATGAGAAGATTCACGGTGCATCAAGACGCCACTCGAGCCTGGCGCAGTTGGTCGGTCGCAGCGGCCGCTATCTGGGCATCAATTACAGCGTGCTGTTGATTCCGTCGAAACGCATTCGAATTAGTGCAACGCACTCAAGTTGGAAGAACGTCAATCGCAAGGTTCTGGATCGGTACCTTGTCGACCACCTGATGCCGAAGCTTGAAGGACAGCGAAGGCCCACTATTTTCGAGATACCCGCCGATGAAAATCCGGAAAGCTCAGAAACCGGGTACCCGGTATTGCTGTGCCCTCTCCACGACAAGCAAGGAAATGTCGAAGGCGTGCTGGCGCAGTTAGGTCGTGTCGATCAACTCAAATTTAGCAAAAACGACCGGCGGTTTATGTCGCACATTGGTCGCAAGGTCGAATATGTCATAGAGCAGTCATTCGACGCGATGACCGGACTTATGAATCGATCGGGATTCGAAGCTCAGTTGCAGGAGTCGTTTGACGCTTTGAAGTCTGATAGTGATACGCATCAAATAATTTATTTCGACCTCGACAATTTGCAGCTCGTCAATGACACTTTCACCCGCAAAGCGGGCGATGAGGTCATTCTGAGTTTTGCTCGATTACTCGAAGAGGACTTGCCCAAAAGCGCGGTTCTGTCGCGGCTGACAGGCGACGATTTCTGCATGTTATTGACGCATGCCGACTCTGAAGCTGCGCTCACCTACGCCAATGATATCCGCAAAAAGACGGCAGCCTTGCGTTATCTCGACGGTGACAAATCATTACAGGTGACTATGAGTATTGGCATCGCCGGGTTTGACCGTAGTAGCGACGATGGCGGCAATGCGTTGACAACCGCGCGCATGGCGTGTGAAGCAGCGAAAGAGCATGGACGTGACCGCATCGAGATCTACGATGAGGGCAATCGCAGTGTCATACGCCGTTATGACGACATGCATTTGGTTGCCGAGATTCAGCAGGCGCTGGACGGCAACAATTTCCAATTATTCGCGCAACCGATTTGCTGCCTGAGTGTCGATTGCTCAAATCTGAACTTTGAAATCCTGCTACGCATGGACGACGGTGAAGGTGGTCGTATAGAAACAGAAGCGCTGTTTTCCGCAGCCGAGCGTTATCGCATGATGCCGCAAATCGACCGCTGGGTAGTTTCCACAAGCATTGCGAAGCTCACGGAAGTACACAAACACATAACCGGGAGCAACGCGACGTTCGCGATAAACTTGTCCGGCCAATCGATTGGAGATGATGATTTCCTCGAATTTATCGAACAGGAGATCGACCGTAGCGGACTGCCGGATTCATCATTATGTTTCGAAATTACGGAGTCAGCGGCCGTCTCCAACCTCAAAAAGGCGCAGTCTTTTATCGACCGACTGAGGCAGCGTGGTTGCAAGATATCCCTGGATGATTTCGGCGCCGGGCTGAGCTCATTTGCCTATCTCAAGAACTTCAATGTCGATACCTTGAAAATAGATGGCAGCTTTATTCAGGACATCACAGAGAATCGAATTTCTGAATCGATGGTAGCGGCGATTACTCAAGTGGCGAAAGTGATGGACCTAAAAACCGTCGCCGAGTACGTCGAGTCTGAGGAGGCTCGTGCGCTGTTAAGCGAGCTCGGTGTGGACTATGCTCAGGGCCACATCATTGGAAAACCCATTACCCTTGAATCAATACTATCCGACATTTCCGGTGTCCATAAGGCGTCTGACGAAGACTAAGACAGTGTCGGCGCGCTGCGCGGTTCGTTAGACTGCGGGCATGGGGAAGACCACCGCACAGCATATCGCCAAACTACCAAAGTCCCTGCAGTCAGTTGCTTCGCTTTGGTTTGAAAGGCTGGCGGATCAGGACGTCGTATTGCCTGACGAGCTCGTCGCCCCCGTAACTCGTCTAATCGCTTGTAGCGAATTTGCGGGCAAGATGGTGCTTCGCGAACTGCCCTGGTTCCTGGAGAACGCGGCGTCGTTTTCGAGCGTTGCCGACAATAGTGTTCTAGACGAATTTGTCGAGTCAATTGCGACGAGCGACTCGGATGTCGCGGTGGCAAAATCCGAACTACGTCGCTTTCGAAACCGCTATCTGCTGCGCGTTCTTTGGAGAGAGGTGCAGCAGCAGGCGGACCTTGATGAAACCCTGCAGCAACTTTCCGACCTCGCCGACAGATTGCTTGATGCGGCGACCCGATTCGCTGAAAAACAATTGCAGTCGCGTTTTGGTCGCGTAAAAAATTCGGCAGGCGATAGTGTTCCGCTTGTCATACTTGGCATGGGTAAACTCGGCGGCCGCGAGTTGAATTTTTCATCCGATATCGACGTAATTTTCTGTTACGCGGAGCATGGCGAATCCGACGGTCAGCGAACGTTGAGCGCCCAGGAGTATTTCACCCGACTATCCCGCCAAATCATCGCCCTGATTGATGAAGTTACAGTCGACGGTTTCGTGTTTCGCGTAGATACCCGGTTACGACCGTTCGGTGACAGTGGACCACCGGTTGTCAGTTTTGCCGCACTTGAGTCCTACCTGCTACAGCACGGTCGCGACTGGGAGCGTTATGCGTACGTCAAAGCAAGAATCGTCGGCTCCCGGCCGTCTGCCGACATTGCCGAAGAGCTGCATGCAAATCTGATACAGCCGTTCGTGTACCGACGCTATCTCGATTACGGGGTTTTCGAGTCTGTGCGGGAAATGCAGAGCATGATCGCCGCTGAGGTTCGCCGCAAAGAGCTTGCCGACAACGTCAAACTCGGGCCCGGTGGAATTCGTGAGGCGGAATTCATAGGGCAGGCGTTACAACTGGTACGCGGCGGTAGCGAGGCGGCGCTGCAAAGCCGCGAGTTACAAAAAGTGTTGCCCTTGCTGGTGAGTGACCGCGGCATCACTGCAGACGACGCTCAAAAAATTCGCGGTGGATACCGATTCTTACGAAGACTGGAAAATTTCATACAGGCGATTCGCGACGAACAAACGCATGATCTTCCAGGTAGCGGCTGCGATATTGATCGAGAGCGACTGTGTCTTGCGATGGATTACAGTTCGTGGGACGCGCTTGTGCATGATCTTGATGTACATCGGAACGCTATTTCGACACAGTTTGATGCGATCGCGTTTCGTGCTCGGGAAGGCGAAAGTCCGACATCGCAGACTTTCAGTCGGCTATGGGAATCGAAAGCTGGCAGGGAGGAATGGGAACGCGAGTTTGCGGGCGCCAACGCCGAAGCACTGGCACAAAAAATAATGGCATTTGCATCTTCGTCGGCGATTCAGAAAATCGACGCAGTGTCGGATGAAAGGCTGCAACGATTCCTCCCAAAACTGGTGGCACTGACCACTCAATCGAAGCACCCGGTTTCGGCACTGTCGCGAACGCTGGCGGTCACCGAGCGGGTTTTGCGACGTAGTGCATACCTTGCATTGCTTAATGAGAATCAGCATGCATTGTCGAGACTCGTGGATTTGTGTGCACGCAGTCAGTACATCGCCGATCAAATCGCGCGGTATCCGGTGCTGCTCGATGAGTTGCTCGATCCGAGAATCTATTCCGAGGGTGTCAGTAAAAACGATCTGGCTGAAGAATTGCAGCAACGCCTGGCAGGTGATGACAGCGCTGATAGCGAATCCCGGATGCAGATCATCGCGCAATATCAGCGCGCTGCGATGTTTCGCATCGCAGTAGCAGACTTCAATGACAAATTGCCGATCATGAAGGTGAGTGACGGGCTGACCTGGCTCGCCGAGGTGGTATTGGATGAGGCACTCTCGGTTGCGTGGTCTGACCTGACCGCGCGTCATGGTGTGCCGCGCTGCCGTGTAGATGGGGTAAGTCACGAAGCGGGTTTCGGTATTGTCGGCTACGGCAAACTGGGTGGCCTCGAACTGTCCTACGGCTCTGACCTCGATATCGTTTTTCTGCACGACTCCAGGGGCGATAATCAGGTTACCGACGGCGAGAAGCCACTGGATAACACGATGTTTTTTGGTCGGTTGGTACGCCGCCTCGTGCATTTTCTGACGACGCAAACAGGCTCGGGTGAACTCTACGAAATCGATACCCGCCTGCGGCCGGACGGCCGGTCCGGGTTGCTGGTTTCAAGTACGGAGGCCTTTGAGCGCTACCAGGAGGAGAATGCGTGGACCTGGGAGCATCAGGCACTATTACGCGCCCGGGCAGTCGCCGGAAGCGGCAAGATAGCGAGTGAATTCGAGCGCATTCGACAGGAAACGCTGGCTGGCCGGGTCCGTCGCGACAAACTGCACGATGACGTGACAACAATGCGGCGCAGAATGCGCAAAGAACTTGATCGTAGTGATACGACCGTCTTTGATCTCAAACACGGCAGTGGCGGCATCGGCGATATCGAGTTCCTGGTGCAATACCTTGTGCTAAAGGCGGCAAATGCCTACCCCGATGTGATTTTCTATTCCGACAATATTCGACAGCTGGATGCGTTGGTTGCAACTGGCCTGCTGGACAAAAAGCTGGGTGACCGGCTGCAGGATATCTACCGGAACTATCGATTGCACCTGCATCGCCTTGTCCTGGACGGTCAAAAAGCGTTATGCGATAGCGGGCATTTTGGCGCGGAGCGTGATTTTGTCGCGCGGACCTGGGAAGAATGGCTGGACTGATGTTCGAAGCCGTGGCCGCGGGCCGCAGCAACGCCTATAATTCGTACCTTAGTCAACTAACCCGAAGAGAACGTTGTGGCAGCAAGAGCAGGAACCGTCGACCAGAATTTGATACCGGCGAACGCACAAAGCAAATACGCAGTGAGGCCAAGGGACCTGCCGCTAAGCTGCCCGATGCCGGGTATGTATCAGTGGAATTCACATCCCAGGGTTTACCTGCCCATCGAAGCGACTGGCAAGGCGAAGTGCCCGTACTGTTCTGCGGATTACTATATGACGGATGTCGAAGAATAGCCGCCGGTGATCATTGTGGCCGTCCGAATCCTGCCGGCGGTCTTCTATGCCCTGTTTTTTGCTCGTAAGCGTAAGCAAGCTCGATCAGGACACCTTCCGAATACGGACGCCCGGCAAACTGAAGGCCGGCTGGTAACCTGTCCTGCCAGAATCCCATCGGTACGGTAACGGCCGGGAGGCCGGCATCGGGCACGAGTAATTGGCTGTTGTCCCCCTTGTAGTCCTCGACCGCCCGATCGATATGCGCGGGAGGATTGGACCAGGTCGGGTAAATCAACGCATCCAAATTGGCATTTTGCATTGCTTCAAGCGTATTGGCGAGTAACTGATTTCGCAGTGGGTGGTCAGGCCAGGTAGGGCATGGCTCAGCCCAGTCGTCGGGCTTCGTATCCAGTGGAGCTTCTGAAAAGTAGTCGAACGCTTGCTTGGACTCAGGTGCATATTCCCCCGTTTCCAGAACCTTGTTGACATCGACAAACGGCGGGTCATCGAGCGACTTTAAATATTGGCCGACGTCGTAACGGAATCGACCACAGAAGCCGATGGCTTCGCTGATTGTTTCGAAATCGGCGATTTCTACCGGGTCAACAATAATCGCGCCGGCTGCCCTTAGATCGTCAATGGCCTTGTAGAAGAGTTCTTTGATTTCCCCATCGGCATCTTCATGATCGACCAGCGCTCGAAATACACCAAGGCGTTTCCCGTCAATACCGTCCGCATTCAGGAAGCGCATGTAGTCCGCTTCCCTTTTCTCCGGAATGGTCAGCGGGTCGGATGGATCGTAGCCGGCGACGACATTAAACAGGCGTACGCCATCCTCCACCGTGCGGGTCATGGGTCCGGCAACATCACGATCGAAGATCAGTGGAATAACGCCATCGCGGCTGGTTAATCCGATAGTTGACCGAATCCCGAAAAGGGCGAGGTGCGATGACGGACCGCGGATGGAGTTTCCGGTATCACTGCCCATTCCCGCAACACCCATGCTTGCGGCTACACCGGAAGCCGTACCGCCGGAGGATCCCGCGGGAGAAAAATTCACGTCATAAGCATTGGCCGTTCGACCGTACGAGGAAGACACGGTTTGCCTCGGACTGAAGGCCCACTCAGCCATGTTAGTTTTCGCCAGGACAATGGCCCCGGCTTCACGGAGCTTCCGGACCATGAATGCGTCATCCGGCGGATAACTGTCTTTGAGCGCGACAGACCCACCGCTCGTAGCCAGGTCATGAGTATCGAAATTGTCCTTGATCAGAAGAGGCGTACAAAACAGGTCGGGTAGCGCTTCTGCGTCTTGAATGGCGCGGTCAACTTCTGCGGCTCTTTCTGTGGCATTGGGGTTGATAACGATGATGGCATTAATGCCTCTTGCCTGATCGTATTCGTTAATTCGATCGATGTAGCCCTCGACCACAGCGTGGCAAGACACTTGCCCGGATTTCACGGCATTTTGAATATCGGTTATGGTTGCTTCGACCAGTGAGAACGTAGCTTTCGGCTCCGTGCCACAAGCCGCCAGCAGACTTAATGCTGCGAGCAAAACGTACCTACTAAGATGAAACATTCTTGATCTCCGTGGGGACATTTTTGGACTTTTCTTGCGGAATGAACGTTAGGCCGGTGCTGTACTGAAGGCCATTGTACATCGCAGGTTGGGCATTGACTCGAGCACTCACAGGTGAGACGGGGGATACGCAAATCATCGTAATCTGCACCAAAAAAACCAATCCGGTTGCTGCCGAGCCACTTCTCCGAAGGGTGACCCCGAATGTCTGCGCTTTTCGTAAGCCGCCATTCAAATGACTAAATCAAGATGACGGTGAAGGTCGGGACCCGGCCAAAGGAGCCATTGGCTGGCAGGTATTTCAGGTGTCGTCGCCGCTTTTTTGTATTGGATAACCAATCCTATTGAGGATTACACCAGCAGTTACAGCAAAAAGTATTGATCCCACGAATATCGATGCGACACCGTCAGTCGTGCCCAGAAAATCCCCGAGCAAACTTTCTGGTCTCAGCTCTCGAGCGACAGCGCAAACGACCCAGAATCCGACAACACATGCCCAAAGCGTGGTTCCAGTTAGAGTGATGTGCCAAGGGAAATCAATATCTGCCGAATGCCTATCAACAGCTTTGTTGAGTTTTAGACCGAAGTAAATTACGAGACCAATCACGACCAGGGTGATGGCGCCCAATCCGAGAAAGAATTTCAAATCGTCCATTTGCGTTCCTGTGGCGCTTTGCCTCACTCATGACAGGCGGCTGCGATGGGTCACCAGCGAAAATTATAACCCAAGAGTTGTGACCGGCCGCAATGCGAACCATCGCCGCCTGTCGGCCTTAGTACATGCGACCGGCGCAGAGCGGCCATAACCAGCCGTTGACGAAATTAATAAAGCAAATTGTTAGCTGTCTTCCGGCACCCGACAAAAATACTCGTTGAATTCGAAAGCCGATGTAACGACTTTGTAGCAGTCATCCTCAAATGTAAGGGTATCAACAACAGATTCCTCTAAGACCGAATCCCACCCACGGATAATTACTCGGGATTCTGACTCATCGAGAAGCTCGTATTCTGTAAATCCGGTGTCGAAGTCTTCATCATCCAGCCAATATCTTACGTTGTTGCCCCGAAACTCGACATAAAGGTGTCCAAAAAACTCGGCTTCGAAGATTTCTCTTGCAGGCGGTGTCACGTCGGCTATTGAATTCATAGACTCCAGAGTCTTTAGCGCATTGGATTTCCAAATGCCCTGCAGTGACTCGGCACCCCCAGATGTATCACTCGAGCACGAGCTGTTAAGTGCGATGGTCAAAAGCGCTATGAGGACGAATCGAATCATTCAAAAAGGGCCTCTGTTCACAAATGATGAATAATGCCCCGATAGCGAGCGTCCGCAAAGGGTTATCAAGAGCCTGCCAGCAATCAAATGACTGACGGGCAGCAATGCGAAGTATACCAGTCAACCTAGCGAAGTGACCGTCAACGATGCTGATGAAAATACCGTGGCGGTGGGGGCTCGTTAACGAGTTTTTCCACTGCGCTCAATAACCCGCCACGGGGCGGGTCGTCATAGCGCTCTGCGATGTCGTCGTCCACCATGTCCCGGGACTGATAACCACAGTCCGGTACGGCAATACCGTCAGGCCGATAGAAGCTCCAGGTGCCAAGGAAGTCCCGGTCGATTCGAAATCCCCCTTCATGCACCAGCGTGTGGTGTTTCGAGCACAGCAACATCAGTTGCCCAACCGCCGTCTCGCCGCCATTGGCCCAGTGCTCGATATGGTGGATATCGACAAAGCGCTTATTGCAGCAGCCTGGAAAGCGGCAGGTGTTCTTGTCCCGGCTACGAACCGCACGTTCAATGCCTTTGGGTACCACCCGAGACTTACGCCCGATACTCAAGGGTTCACCGTCCTTGGTTTCCGTCATCACCACCGCCTGGCCATCACAACACAGGCGTTTCACGGTCTCGATCGGTACCGAGGACCTGCCAACTTCGCCCGCCAGCGCGGTCTGATCGACGTGGATGTTGACCAGGTAGTTGTCCGAGCTCTTCCTGGTCTCATTAGTCTCACTGCTTTGCAGGTATTCCTTGAGCATCGTGATGAAGGCATCGGCCTGGCGTTTCGACCATGATGCGTCCACCAGATCGGGGACCTCGAGGCAGACATCATCACGGGCCTTGTCGAGGGCCTTTTCGATGAGTTCACCGGCTTCGAGTGGCAGCTCAACGGTCACCGACAGCATGCCGCGATCGGCATCACGACGAAGCCGAAGGAAACGATGGGCAAACGCCCGTTCGGCAATGCCCACCGATGCCGGTGTTCCCATACGCAGCTCACGACAATACTCGGCCAGGTGGCGGCTTGTGTTTCTGAGGGCAAAGGCAACGAGATCTTCTTCATTGCCGACATTCGCCACACGCGTTAACGAACGAACTTTCGAGTATGACAGTTCGCCCGTTTTGAACGCGGCACTGATCAACGGCAGGTGTTTCAGGGATTGGGCAACTCGGACCTTCTCACGCGCGGTGGCCATCGACAGGTCGCAGCGCCAGGCTAGCCACTTCGAGGTGCAGTCAAGACCCCACTTCAGGCAACCCCCTCGTTCGTCGAACTCGCGGATCATCACGAGCAGTTCGTAGGTAGCGGCATTAATGTGTGTGCAGAGGTTCAGAATGCGCTTGTCGAGCGCGTCGATGGAGGTCAGGTCAGCGGCCATATCAGGTGCCTCAGGGTGGGGTTGGAGGGACTTGTAATTATACCAAGAACGCCTCTTTTTCTCTATTTAAAACAGTTAGTTAAGCGGGATTCTCGCACATCGAATTCGGGCAAAACAGACTGTTTTGAAAGGCTGAGCCTGGACGTCAGATATTGCGCTTATCTGCAGTTCATTCAGTCCCCTGGCGACCGCTCGCATTCGTACGCTAGATACGAGGGGGTAATGTACTACCTATGAAATCCTCTCCTGACGCAGCTCAGATCGACTCGATTGATCCTTAGTCTGCGCACCAGGACGCAGAAAATTTCGCGAGAAATTATTGCCTCCCGAGAGACGGGGTTTTTCAACAGAACAGAGCGCGCACCATTCGTCCAGGCGTTTGATGCGCGACCGTCGCAGGTCTGCCATTTGCAGATGCGCTGCTATTCATAAGCGGATGTACTTGAGGAATCTATTCCTTCAATTCAATGAGCACAACCTCCAGTAGTTCGTCGCTCAGGTTTTCTGGCAAATGCTCTTCTGCATCAGCCCATTGAACACCACCCGCCTCGGCACTCGCATCCACGGATGTACCATCGGGCAAGGTAAAACGAACGGCATTTGTGGTCAGAAAAACCGCCACGTTCGGGCCATGTGTATGCATGACGGATTTTTCGCCAGGCCCGTATTTGATCCGTATTATTCGAACTTTTTCGTTTTCAAACTCGACGGTGTAATGCTTTGGATCAGCCACCACCCCATCTTCTGCTATCGTCGTGGTTGAAAAGATTGCAACGGCGATAAACGACATACCAACGAATAATTTCCTGAACATTTTTTGACTCCCGATGAGCTCACTGCGTGAGACGGTTATTGTTGTTGTCTGACCCAGTATAGTTGACGGATTAAGAACCGCTACCCAAGGTCAGCTAGTGTCCTGTGCGATTAATTCGTTAACTATTATGGTATACTTGGATGCATGCCAAAACCAAGTAAAGCATTTTCCATTAGCCGGGCCGAACGCGCCGAGTTGCAACGGTGGCGACGTGTTCGCAACACGCCACATAGCTTGGCGCAAAGGGCGCGACTGATTCTGCTACTGGCCGATGGTGTGGCTCCGGTGGACATCATGGCGAACCTCGATGTGACAAGGCCCACTGTTTTCAAGTGGCGAAAGCGATTTGAGCAGGACGGTGTCGATGGACTGCGCGATCGGCCGCGTCCTGGTCAGCCACGCAAACTCACGGAGAAAACCATCAAAGAAGTGCTTCGCCTGACGGTCGATTATATTCCGCGCGAGGCGACTCACTGGAGCACACGATTGATGGCGAAGTACGCTGATATTACGCAGTACCAAGTCCGAGAGATTTGGAAGGCGGCCGATCTCAGGCCGCACCGGCTAAAAACGTTCAAGATCAGTAACGACCCACAGTTTGCCGAGAAAGTCATCGATGTCGTGAGCCTGTATATGAATCCACCGGACAATGCCATGGTCTTATCCGTCGATGAAAAGACGCAGATTCAGGCGCTCGATCACACGCAGCCCATGTTGCCTCTGCGCCCCGGACAGATCGAACGCCGCACACATGATTACACGCGCCACGGCACAGCGAGTTTGTACGCGGCTTTCGATATCGCGTCAGGCGAGATCATAGGTCGAGTGACGCGCCGCCATCGAGCCAAGGAATTCCTGGCCTTCCTGCGACAAATTGACAAGGCAGTGCCCGACGAACTTGACGTCCATCTTATTCTTGATAACAGCAGCACACACAAGACCAATGCCGTACAAAAATGGCTAACGGAACGGCCACGATTTCACACCCACTTCACGCCAACCAGTGCCTCGTGGTTGAACGCGGTTGAAGGTTGGTTTGCACAGTTGGAACGTCGTGCGCTGCAACGAAGTACTTTTACCAGTGTTGCCGAGTTGCGCGACGCCATCCGCCAATTCATAAAGGCACACAATATTGAGACCGCTAAACCCTTCCGCTGGACAGCATCAGCAAACGCTATCATCGCTGCGACCAATCGTGCCAGACAACATGCCGCCGCATAAAAGTAAACGAACTAATCAAGCGGGACACTAGGACTGCAGCATGTCCTTGTAAACGCCAATAGTTTCGCGGGCCGTTTTTTCAATGGTGAAGTCGGTTAGCACTCGCTGCCTGGCGGCGGCACTCATTCTCGATTGCATTTCCCGATCATTGTAAAGCCCAAGAATTTTCTCGCGGATCGCGACAGGATCGCCCGGCGGAACAACGAATCCGGATACATCGTCCTCGATCAATTCCGGACTACCACCTGAATTGGTAACAATCGGAACAACGCCGGCGATCATCGCTTCCAGCATCGCCCGCGGCAATCCTTCACGCTTGAGCGATGGCAATACGGAAACATCAACGCCTTTGAGTATCCAGGGCATGCGTTTGAGAAAACCGTGCAAGTGTATGTTCTCAGAGTAAGAATTTTTTGCGACCAGACCCTGGTGCAACGGGCTGTCCATTTTCGATCCGGCCATCAGGATATGAATATTCAGTCCGGGCGGAAGACCGTTGATAGCCTCGATAAAAACCGGTACGCCCTTTCTTGGCACCGCGCGGACGGTACAGGCAACGACGAACGCATCGTTCGGGATACCGTACTGCTTAAGGTCCTCGGCATCTCCTTCATAAAGCTCCGGTCGGTGCCCTTTGTGGATCGTTACCGGCACCTCTCGCCGCAGTCTCATGCCGGGCATTCCAAGCTCCAGCAAGCTGCGACGGATGGCATCACAGACGCAAATAATACGATCGAGCCTCGGGTTCAAGAGATAAAGCCAGGACTGTGGACTCCAATAAGCGATATTGCCGATGATTCCACGGTAGGCGACCAGTTTGACATCCATGCCGATTGAGGCCATCAAGCCGTTCATCGTCGCACGCTTGTCGAGCATATGGAGCACGTCGTATTGCTTGCGCTTGAGTTCAGCCCGAATAAAGCGAATACACGGCGGGCTCAGCTTCCATTTCAGGACGTAGGGAAGCACCGGCACTCCCGCAGCAACCAGAGCATCGTGATTGACCGTCCCTGGCCACGTAATTACCGTGATATCGATGCCCATGCGATGCATTTCTATGAAGGAGCCCGTCTCCGCCGGATCACTTTCACCATTAATGCACAGGACCCGAACGGGTCTGTCATCGGCCGATGTCATAACTTATCGCAGCTCAGATTTTGGCAAATAGCGTTTTTTCTTGTCGAAAACGACAATCGAATCGTAGAACGCAATGCTGCCGAGATTTGCAGCCAGATAGCTAAGATCCAGTTGCTTGAGCGCTTCGGGATGTTCGTGACGGAAATTTGCTTCTTTACGATCGAAGTAGGGCTCGTGAAGCATGTCAACCATCTGCTTCGATAAATCGATGAAGGTGTCCTCACTATCGATGTGCTTTATCCAGTAGTTGGTGTGCACATCCTCAACCATATAGCAGCCACCGTCCACCAGCGCGGGGCGAAACAACGCGCCAAAACTGATGTTTTGATGGTGTGTCTTGTGGCTGCCATCATCAAGAATGATATCGAAGGGGCCAAACTCGTCGTTTACCCTGCTGAGAAATTCGGGGTCTGCCTGGCTGCCGATTCTTACAAATACCTTTCTGTCAGCGATCTCGTGGTCTTTGCAGGACTTGTCGATATCGATGCCAACGATGGTCGAGTCCGGGTGGAAATATTCCTTCCACATTCTGAGTGAGCCACCACGATATACACCGATCTCAAGCATTCGTATCGGCCGGTTGCGGTAAGCCTCGAAGTGCCTGCTGTAAATGTCGAAGTAGTGGTGCCATTTGTGAACATTGGTATCGGCAACGAAAATATCGAACAGCTCGTTTTCAGGTGTATCCGTCGTTGCGCTGACAGTCACTTTCTCGGTGAGTTCGACAGGGAAGGCATCTGAGGTCGCCAGTGATTTGTCGGCCAGCAGGGTTGGAGCCTTGGTGATCAGGATTCCGAACTTTACCAGCAGCTTGTTTAGTAATTTTCTCATGAGATTCCGGGCGCGTCGGGACAGACTCTGAGGCGAATGATGCCCGAATCTGCTACGAAATTCAGTGGATTTTGGCGCTGCCCGCGATGATTATTGCCGGGCTACCGCGTACAATTTGCCGGTCTTGGAGAAAGAAGCCCACCAGTGAAGCAAAAAAACAACGGCGTCGTTCGTGAAGTCAGCAACTGCCGGGTATGCAGTTCTGCCGACCTCAGTGTTTATCTCGACCTCGGCATGATGCCGCTGGCGAACAATTTGGCGGCAACGGCCGATGATGCAAAAGCGACGAACCGGTATCCCATGCAGGTGCAGTATTGCCATGAATGCTGGTTATCGCAGCTGACCATCGTCATCGACCCGCGCGAGCTGTTTTCCAACTACGCTTATCGCTCGTCCATCAGCCAGGCCTACGTCAATCACTGCCGCTCGATGGCGAAGTCCCTGCGCGACTCGCTGGGACTGAAGGGAGACGATCTGGTCGTCGATATTGCGGGCAACGACGGGGCGCTGCTGGCCGTATTCAAGGACGAACTGGGCGTGCGGGTTGTGAATGTCGATCCGGCCGAGAATCTGGCAGAGATCGCGACAGCCGCGGGCGTACCGACAATCACCAGGTTTTGGGGTAGCGATGCGGCCGCACAGGTTGTTGCCGAATATGGCAAACCGAAGTTAATCACGGCGACGAACGTATTTGCGCACGTTGATGACGTGCGTAGTTTCGTCATGGCCGCGAAAGATTGTCTGAGCGAAGACGGTGCCTTAATGCTCGAATTTCCTTACGGCGTCGATTTTATCGAGCATCGCGAATTCGATACGGTTTACTTTGAGCACCTTAGCTACGTGCTGCTGGAACCGGTACGGCGTCTTGCCGTGGAACTCGGAATGGCCGTCTTCGACGTGCAGAAACAGGAGATCCACGGCGGTACGATTCGCGTTTTTATCGGCAAACAAGGCCGGCATGATGTCATGCCATCGGTTAGCGAATTTATCGCGACGGAAAAACGGGAGGGTTACCACGACCCGGACGTCTATGGAGACTGGAACCGCGAAATTGATGCCCTGATTTCTGATTTTGTCGCAGAGATTACGACACTCAAGGAGGGTGGAGCGAAAATCGCCGCGTTCGCCGCATCCGCAAAGGGTAATACGCTGTTGAACGCGTGTCGATTCGATGAGAATACAGTCGATTATATCGTTGATGACACGCCGCAAAAAATTGGTCGCTTCTCGCCGGGCACGGGCATACCGATTGTAGACCGGACAGTGCTGGCTGAAGATCCTCCTGACTATCTTGTAATTCTTGCCTGGAATTTCGCGAAGGAAATTATCGCGAGTACCGCGGAATTCAGTGCCGACGGTGGGCAGTACATCATCCCGATCCCGGCCTTTAAGAACATTGCGCCGGACGGTGAGGCTTAATATGAGCGAACGCACGACGAAGGGCATCATTCTTGCCGGTGGTACCGGATCGCGGTTGCACCCCCTGACATTATCTGTCAGCAAACAACTGATGCCGATCTACGACAAGCCGATGATTTATTATCCGTTGTCGACACTCATGATGGCCGGTATCCGGGACGTACTGGTTATTACCACCCCAGACGACCAAATCGCATTCGAGAAACTGCTTGGGGATGGCAGCCAGTGGGGCATAGCGATTTCTTATGCCGTACAGCCGGATCCCGGCGGTCTGGCACAGGCGTTTATTATTGGCGAGGAGTTCATTGACGGTCAATCCGTCGCACTCGTACTGGGCGACAATATTTTCTATGGCCATGGCTTGCAGCGGCAGTTACGTACCGTCGCCCAGAGCTCGAGTGGTGCAACGGTGTTCGCGTATCACGTGCGAGATCCGGAGCGTTACGGCGTTGTACATTTTGACGACAATGGCAAGGCCATTGGCATAGAAGAAAAGCCGGCCGAACCAAAGTCGAATTATGCTGTGACAGGGCTGTATTTTTATGATTCGCGCGTCGTTGAAATGGCGAAAAATCTGAAGCCGTCGACGCGCGGAGAACTTGAGATCACCGACATCAACCGCCTCTATCTCGATGAAGGCGCACTACAGGTCGAACTCATGGGACGTGGCGCCGCGTGGCTGGACACTGGCACACACGAGTCCCTGCTTGAGGCAGCGCAGTTTGTGCAGATCATCGAGCAGCGCCAGGGCCTGAAGATTTGTTGCCCGGAAGAAATCGCCTACTCAAGCGGCATGATCAATGCCGATCAGCTCAGGGCGCTGGCAAACAGCCTCGGCAAGAACGGCTACGGTGAGTATTTATTCGGCGTTCTTGAGGAGACGACCCTCCGATGACTGCGGCTCGTAAAGTACTGGTGACCGGCGGTGCTGGATTTATTGGCGCCAATTTCGTGCGCTACTGGAGCGAATGCTATCCGTCGGACCGAATCATAGTACTGGACGCGCTGACTTACGCCGGCAATCTCGCCAACCTGGAATCCGTGGCGGCCGGAGACAATTACCGTTTCGTGCACGGTAATATTCTGGACGTCGCTACGATCGATGAGCTGATGCTTGGTGAGCAGGTTGACACGATTGTGCATTTTGCGGCCGAGTCACACGTTGATCGATCCATTCATGAGCCGGACGCGTTTATTCAAACGAATGTAATTGGCACGAACAACTTGCTGATGGCGGCCCGCAAGCATTGGATCGATAGCGATAGCGGGCCGGCTGCTCACCTTTTTCATCACGTGTCGACCGACGAAGTATACGGCACGCTCGGACCCGATGACCCGGCATTTACCGAGCAGACCTTATACGCGCCGAACTCACCCTATGCCGCCAGCAAAGCGGCCTCCGATCACCTGGTGCGTTCGTATCACCATACTTTTGGCATGCAGGTGACAACGAGCAATTGTTCCAACAATTACGGCCCGTACCAGTTTCCCGAAAAACTCATTCCACTGATGATCGTCAACGCGGTGACGGGCAAGCCTTTACCCGTTTACGGCGATGGCTCAAATATTCGCGACTGGTTGTACGTTGAAGATCATTGCCGCGGCATCGACCGGGTCATAAATCAGGGACAACGCGGCGCCACCTACAACATCGGTGGCAACAATGAGTGGCGTAACATCGATATTGTGAATCAGCTTTGCAAAAGCATCGATGCGGCATTCGAAGCCGACGATCAGCTGGCAGCGCATTTCCCAGATGCACCGGCTGCCGGCGGTAAGAAAACGGAATCACTGATTACGTTCGTCAAGGACCGCCTCGGTCACGACTGGCGTTATGCAATTGATGCAACGCTCGCCGAGTCCGAGCTGGGCTACAAGCCCCTGGAGAGCTTCGAGTCCGGGTTTCAACTGACGCTGAACTGGATGTTACAAAACGAGATGTGGTGGCGAGCCGTGATGGATGGCAGCTACCGGGACTGGATCAGCAAGAACTATTCGGCTGACGATTGATTGGCCAGTGCCCTTGGGCTGAGCCACGAGTCCGTTTGGATAACACCACCGTAATAACGCAGCAATCCCAATAGCATCCGGCTGCGGACCCGCAGCGCAGGCACCTGCAGAAATGTGAGCAGGTCCAAAATGCTCGCAAGCACCAGCATCGGCATCCGTAACAGGACAATCATTGTGTGCATCAGCCAACGCGCCAGCCCTCGCGTGTGGTGCTGGGTATAGACGTGTTTTGAAATAATAACTTCAAGCTTGGTCATGGTTTTCACGGCAATATTCAGACGGCTTGAGCCGCCGTGAGCATGAATGACTTCGACTTCAGGCGCATAGGCAACACTCAGGCCACAATCGTGTGCTTTACGGCAGAGATCCGCGTCCTCAACATACATCCAGTAGTCTTCAGACCAGCCGCCAATCGCGTCGAAGTCATCGTGATCGATGAGCAGCACCGAGCCGGTCACCCATTCGCAATAGGTGAGCTCGCTGTATGCTGCGCGCGGATCGAGAAATCTTGACGGCAATACCACCCGCAGCAACGCTTTGAGTATTTTGCTCTGGTTCTTGAGGCTCGGAAAATCGTCAAAGACCTTCTGTGCTTTGCCATTCGCCGATACCTGCCTCGGGGCGACTATGCCGATGTCGTGCTGTTTTTTGATTTGCATGAGCTTCTGAATATCGGGTGATGTTGCGATCACATCCGGATTCATGAACAGTAGCTGCTCGCCACTCGCTTTCGCCACGCCGATATTGCAGCCGTGACCGAAACCGCTGTTTTTCGGGTTGGCTATAAATGTCGCCCATGGAAAGCGTGTCGTGAATTCGTCGAACTCGGCTGGGCTGGATTCGTTATCGACAACGATAATTTCCCAGTCGCCGGGGAAATCGGTTTTTAATGCGGACAATGCTGCTTCGAGGTGTCCCCAGGATTTATAGTTGACGGTGACAATCGATAGCTTCATAGGGCTCGATCCGAGTTGGCATCGAAATCGAAAAACCCATCAATCTTGCTGACAACATCGCTGACAGTAACCAAATCCATCGCGTCGGGGTGACGAACGCGCTGACCCCAACGTAGCTTGTCGACGGATTTGCCCAGATATTTCATGGCCGCGTCCGGATAGCGGTTGACGGTGAGTTCACGCGATGCGAACGGCCCCGTTCGATCGGGGTTGGATGTCGCGTACAAGCCGAGTACTGGTGTGCTGAACGCTGTCGCCATATGCGCAGGTCCCGAATCCGGACAAATAACGAGGTCAGCCGCGTCAATTAACGCCGCCAACTGCTTGAGTGAGGTCTTGCCGACCCGGTTGTCTGCGATGCCATTTGCAGAAAGTGCGGTGCCGTACTCAAGTTCAATTTCACTCGGTCCACCGGTCAGGACAACGCGACAACCCCGGCCGGTAAGATGCTGGATTGTCGCGGCGTAATTCTTAATGCTCCAGTTGCGAAAATTACGGCTGCGATTGCTGCTGCAGGGACTGATCAGTACGAGCGGCTTGTTCGGACTGCGATAATCGGCAGCGAACTCCCGTACGTCCTCGTCAAGTGGAATGTCCCAGCGAATCGGCTGTGGTGTGACACCAATAGCCGACGCGAATGACATCATGGCTTCGAGAGCGTGCTCGCCATGCGCCGCTGCAATGCGCCTGTTTGTAAACAAGCACTGAAAGTCTTTCGCTCGCTTGCGGTCAAAACCGAGTCGAACAGGTGCGCGAATCGACCGGTAGAGTAAGTTGACACGCATCGATGCGTGCATGCATAAAGCGATATCGAAGGAACGCTCGCCCAGTGCTTGCCGTACTTCTTTGTACGCAAGCCGGCCTTTGGATTTATCGAAGATGATAAACTCAATGTCCGGTATGTCTGCCAGGAGCCGGGCCTCGGTCTTGCCGATGATCCAGGTGATATTGGCCTGGGGCCAGTCGTCCTGAATACGCCGGACAACGGCAAGCGCGTGGCATGTGTCACCGATTGCGGAGAGTCGAATGACGCATATATTTTCCGGCTGTTTTTTTAGAATCAAATCTGACAAGAGAGAAGGACGGACCCGTTGACCGAAACCGTCGAGAGAACCAGGAACGGCGCCATCCTATACGATAAGGCGATTATCAACCAGATTTCGCCAGAGCGCTTTACGGCAGAAGGCTGGGCGCATGCCGAAGTTCTGACGGGTCCGCTGCGTTCCGGGGGGCGTGGCAACACGATGTTCGTCGGCAATGTGCCGCGTCAGTTCGTACTGCGGCACTATCAGCGCGGCGGCCTGCTTGGCAAGCTGGTGCGGGATACCTACATATTTTCCGGCGAAGAATTGACACGCCCGTTCATGGAGTGGCGGCTGCTCGACAAGCTCGCTGCGAATAATTTGAACGTCCCGCGGCCGGCGGCCGCGCGTTTTTGCCGTCATGGTACTTTCTACACGGCGGACCTCATCACGGTTCGAATTCCGGACGTTGTGTCGTTATCGCAGTACATCGCCGCCGCCGATCGCGATGCGGCGTTCTGGCAGTCGGTCGGTGCATCGATCTGGAAGTTTCACGAGGCAGGCGTCTATCACGCAGATATGAACGCCTATAACATTCAGATCGATAATGACGGGGACGTCTGGATGCTCGATTTCGATAAGGGTGCGTTGAAGTCGCCGGGGCCGTGGCAACAAGAGACGCTGAGTCGATTGCACCGGTCCCTGAAGAAGGTCCTGGGGCTCGACCCGAAGTTGCATTTTTGCGCGGCTGACTGGGAGCAACTGCTGGAAGGCTATTTTAATGCCTCTAAATCCGCATAGTAATCCGGGTAGCCATCCGGCAAATCCTTGAACTTTCGATGAATCCAGAAATACTGCTCAGGACAGGTGCGGATGTGCGTTTCGAGTACTTCGTTGTAGCGGCGAGTGTCTGCCACCGGATCGTCACTCGGAAAGTTCTCGAAAGGCGGTAGCAACGTCATCTCATAACTTCCGTCTTTCAGCCGGCGTGGAAAAAACGGAATAGCGACGGCATTGCCGAGGCGCGCGAGTGTTGACGTCGCAGTCGTCTGCATGGCCGGTACGCCAAAGAAATCGATTATCTCGGCACCCTTGCGATTGTAGCTTTGGTCCGGTGCGTACCAGACTGCGCGACCTTCACGAAGGGTGCGGATCATTTTTTTGATGTCTCGTTTCTCGATTGTGCGGGTGACCGTGCGCTCGCGCCCGGTACGCTGTAGCTCGGTTATGAATTCGCTGCGGTTCTTGCGATAGACACCATCGAACGGGGTGCTCATTGCGAGTACGCGACCGCTGATTTCTATTGTTGTGAAATGCGCTGCAAGCATGATCACACCGCGACCGTCTTCGAGCGCCTTTTGCAGGTGCTCCAGTCCTGCAATTTTCGTTATTCGTACCAGGTTCCTGTCTTTGGCCCAGCGTCCAAGGCCCATCTCAATCAGCATCATCCCCAACGACCTAAAGTGCTTAAGCACCAGCGCGTCACGCTCGATCGGCGTCAACTCGGGAAAACACAATTCAATATTGCGACGCACAATCGCACGGCGCGATCCACCGAATCGATGTGCCACTCGTCCGATGCCGCGACCGACAGCGAGCGCTGATCGATGCGGTAGCAGACATAACAGGCGCAGGATTCCCATGCCGATCCATGTCGGCCAGTATTTGAGAGCGGAGTAGCTGCGTAGGGGTTTTCGGTCGACGGTCATAGCGACCGCAGTTTACTCTGACATACCGTCTACGTAACCACCCTTAGCGGGCTTTTGTGCGATATCGACTTTTTCCTTGCTGGCAGAAACCTCGTCGGTTTCTATACCCACATGAAAAGCCGCGAAACCCGGCATTACCACCTGATTGCGCGCCATGCCGATGATGCGGCCGGAGTAGGGCGATCGAAGTTCCGTTCGAGCGTTACTCATTGGATCTGTAATCGTACCCAGCAAGTCGCCCTTCCGAACAGTGCTGCCCAGCGAAACATCGGACAGCAGGATGCCACCGTTGTCAGCGCGTACCCACGAAGAGCGATAATAGATGGGTTCGGGATCACCCCAGAGACGCATGCGCCGAGTCATGCCAAGTGTCGTCAGAAGTGTCTCTACGCCTTTCACGCCGTGTTTCACTTCTGCCAGTTCGAGCTGTGACGGTCCGCCCGCCTCGACAGTAACAGCGGGTATGCCGGCAAGCGTTGCTGCGTAGCGTAATGTACCGACGGTCGGTTTACTGTGCAGTACGACCGTTGCACCGAAGCCATGCGTGAGCGTAAGGACATCCGGATTGCGAAGGTCCGCACGTAGCTGCGGAAGATTGGCGCGTTCGAATGAACCGGTATGCAAATCGACGAGCGCGTCACAACTCATAATGATGTCGTTGAACAGCGCATGCGCGATTCGCGCGGCGGCACTGCCATTCGGGTTGCCCGGAAAATATCGATTGAGATCGCGACGATCCGGCAAGTATCGTGAGCCGCGGCGAAAGCCCTGCACGTTTACGATGGGTACACCGATCAAAGCACCGGACAGCTTGGTGGGCGCGATGTCGTGGAATATTCGACGCACCATTTCTATGCCATTGAGTTCGTCACCGTGTACAGCGGCTGTCAGACAGAGTGTTGGTCCGGGAGCACTGCCATTAGCGACCAGTACCGGTGTGGAAACCGGCACGCCTTCGAATAATTCCGTTGCTGACCAGGATAGGCGCTGCGAGGTTCCTGGCGCAATTTCGGTACCGAGAAGTTTGAGTGGCTCCGCCTTGCCCTCAGCATCTGTAACCGCATCGGCCAGTGGGCCCATGTATTCGCGCGCCGGGGCAGGTTCAAGCAGATTTTCTGCGGCTGCCGACGTTTCACTGGAACGAGAATCGATATCGAGAGTCGAATCCTGAAGTACATCGACACCATTATCCGTTGGGTCAATCGCTGCCTCGCCAGCGTAGGCTGCGCCGGCCAGCAATAGCATCGCGAAACCTGCCAGGTATTGGCAAACGCGGCTACAAGTGTCAGATTGTCGGCGTAAGCGGCTCATATCGCTCTCAAAATATGGCATTTGTCGGAATTTTTCCGTGATGTAATCAATAATTTGCGATTGGAACTTGAATAAATACAGATGACAAGCTCGAAACCCCTTTTATTACTGCTATTTCTGTTTTTTTCCGGTTTATCGACCGCCGACGAAACATTTCCCCAGCCGGCAGAGCTACAGCCCGATGTCGATTTCTGGATTAACATATTCACGACCTATGACAACGATGAGGGTGTATTGCACGACAATCGCAATCTTGCGATTGTTTACGAACGGCTCGCGATACCGGAAAAAATGTCGCGACGCGAGCGCCAGAGGCGCGTGCAGAAGCGCCGCAAAGCGCTTCAGGCCGTATTGCGTTCGCTGGCTTCTGGTAGACGTGACCAGCTGAGCGCCGAAGAAGCGCGTGTTCTTGCAATATGGCCCGAGGGAGTGAGCAACAAGACCTTGAGCAAGGCGGTTGGCCAAATTCGTTTTCAGCAGGGTCTCAAGGACCGTTTCCAGCAAGGACTGCAGCGATCGGGTCGATGGCGTGAGCACGTCAACAAGGAATTCTCGGCCTTAAATGTACCCATCGAGATTGCGGCATTACCGCACGTTGAGTCGTCGTACAACCCGAACGCCCGTTCGCACGTTGGTGCTTCTGGAATCTGGCAATTCACGCGCAGCACCGGCCGGCGATTCTTGCGCGTAGATCACGTTGTCGACGAACGCAACGACCCATTCGCTGCAACGCGGGCTGCGGGTCGGCTCCTGGCCCATAATTATTCGATCACTGGCAACTGGCCCATGGCCATCACGGCATACAATCATGGACTCGGTGGTGTGCGTAGGGCGATGCGCAAGTATGGGGACACGGCCTATGTCGATATTCTGAGAAAATACAATGGCCGTACTTTCGGCTTTGCTTCACGAAACTTTTACGTCGCATTTCTCGCAGCGAAGGAAGTAGATCAAAACGTCGGGAAATATTTTCCGGGTCTGAAAGCCGAATCAGCAGTCAACTATTCCGTAGTGAGCCTGCCAACTTATGTATCCGTCTCCGGATTGATGAAAGCGTTGGGTACGACTCAGAAAAAGCTGGCACAACACAATCCGGCTTTACAGGCGACGGTGTGGCAGAAAAGTAAGTATCTGCCGAAAGGGTACGAGCTACGTTTTCCTGCTGCCGGTCTGCAGCAGTCATTGTCCGGGATTATAGGCTCTTTGCCTGCCGATGCTGTTTTCTCCCGGCAGTTGCCGGATATGTATCACCGCGTCTCGCGCGGTGACACGTTATCGCAAATTGCAGCAACCTATAAGACACGCGTATCGACGCTGGTTGCGCTCAACAACCTCAACAGCAGCCACCGCATTCGTGCGGGACAGCAGTTGCGCTTACCGGCCGCCGGGCCGGCACCGGTGGTCGCGAGTATTGTCTCTGTGCCAGCCCCGGAACCTGTTGTGCAAAAGGAAATGGCCGCTGTGGCGGCAACCCCCGGGGAAACGGTGAGTACTTTTGCCTCGTCACTGCTGGGCAGCCTTCAAACGTCGTTACTTTCGGATCCAAGTGATTATAGCGTTGCGGCTGACAAGACGATCGAAGTGCAACCGCTGGAAACGCTCGGTCATTTTGGCGACTGGTTGCAAATAAAAACGCAACGATTGCGCGATCTGAACGGGCTGGCATTTCGCGCGCCCGTAGCCGTTGGCCAGCGCATAAGGCTTGATCTGAATACGGTCGATGCCAAAGTATTCGAAGAGCGGCGAGTTGCCTACCACAGGGTGCAGCAGGACAGTTTCTTCCGTGAGCATGTCATTAGCGGTGTCACCGAGCATACGATTCAGGCCGGTGAGTCGATCTGGATACTGGCTCTTAGAAGGTTCGATGTGCCGATCTGGTTGTTCCGGCAGTACAATCCGGGAGTCGACATGCACAAAGTACGCCCCGGCACCAGGGTTCAGATTCCGTTGCTGACCGACGTAGAGCGTAGTTAGTGGGCAGTACGTTCAGGTTCACTATCTGGCGATTGCTCCCGGTCATTCTTGTGTTGACCGCAGCGGCGTACTGGTTCAATGAGGTACAACACGGTGGCCCCTACGTCGTACGGAACTTGATGCCGCTTGCAATTCTGCTGTTGCTTTGTGGCATGGCGCTGTATCGCGGCGGCGGTCATTGGGGCGGTTCCGGCATGCGCTTGCCATTAGGAATTGTCGGGTACACGATTCCGGCACTTGGCCTGGCGCTCTATCTGCACTACGCCTATTCAATAAATCTCAACGGTATGTTTACGGACGCGGCCTTTCCCGAGCGTATTTTTCGATTCTTGCCCGTTTATACGGTTGGTGCTGGCGGCATTGGATTCGTAATCGGCTGGATAGTCGGGCGCAACGTCCAGGGGCTCAGCAAATGAGAAATGGACCGTTTTCCGAAAGGCGGAGTTTTGCTAGGCTTGGAGCGATGATGAATCGATCAATATTGCTATACCTGATGCCGATGCTCTTGCTGCCGGGCTTATTGCAGGCGGGTGAGTTTCCGGTTGCAGACGAGGTCATCATCGACAAGTCAGCTCGCGAGCTCTACCTGATGAGTGCGGGCAAGGTTTTTCGGACATTCAAGATCGCTTTGGGAATTATGCCCGAGGGCGATAAGAAAAAAGAAGGTGACTTCAAGACACCCGAGGGCAGGTACTTGCTCGATATGCGCAATTCAAACAGTGACTACTTTTTGTCGATCCATGTTTCTTACCCGAGTGCTGCAGATCGGCGTGAGGCGAATCAGGACGGGGTGGATCCGGGCGGTGCCATCATGATTCATGGCCAGCCCAACCTGCCGACGCACTCGGAGGCCTATTACCGCACACAGGACTGGACCAACGGTTGCATTGCCGTTTCAAATTCCGACATGATCGATATCTGGTTGATGACAGGTGAAAACACACCGATCGAAATACGGCCCTGATCGATGAGACAGTCGTGATAGACGAGTCGGTGGGAGATACCCCAGCGTTCGTGGATGCGGAAATCTGGCCTGAGGGAAGCCTGGAAGTTCTTTCCCAGCTCGAAGCTGACCTCCTCAAAAGCAGCGGTGCAGGTGGCCTGTATCAACTCTTGCGCCGTTGTTTACTGGCCGTGCTGAATTCGGGCAACGATTCCGATGAGGCGAAAGAGGTTCTAAAGACCTACCGCGACTTCGGGGTGAGTTTTATTCAACAGGATCGTGGCCTCAAGATCTCCTTGAAAAATGCTCCAGCAGGTGCCTTCGTTGATGGGCGGATGATTCGCGGAACGCGTGAACTCCTGTCGGCGGTTATGCGAGATATCGTTTATACCCGGCATGAAATCTTTGCCAGTGGACGCTTCGATATCGACTCGTCAGAAGGCATAACCAACGCCGTATTTCATATCGTGCGCAATGCGAAGCTTCTGCTCTTGCCGGCAAAGATCAATATCGTTGTGTGCTGGGGCGGTCACGCTATCAGTCGCTCGGAGTATGACTACTCCAAACTGGTCGGTTATGAAATGGGCCTGCGTGGGCTGGATATATGCACGGGCTGTGGCCCCGGCGCCATGAAAGGTCCGATGAAAGGCGCGACCATTGGCCATGCGAAACAACGAATCGGGAACGGCCGTTATGTTGGTATTACCGAACCTGGAATTATTGCAGCGGAGTCGCCGAACCCAATCGTAAATTCTCTCGTTATCATGCCGGATATGGAAAAGCGGCTGGAGGCATTCGTCAGGACCGGCCACGGCATCGTGGTGTTTCCCGGTGGTGTGGGTACCGCGGAAGAAATTCTATATTTGTTGGGCATTTTGTTGCATCCGGATAATACGGCACAGCCGCTGCCGCTCGTGATGACAGGTCCGGCCAGCTCGGAATCGTATTTTCGACAGATTGACGATTTCATCGGAGCAACACTCGGACCGGATGCGCAGAAGCGTTACAAGATTATTATTGACGATCCACGCGCCGTTGCCCGGGAAATCAAGGGGCACCTGAAAGACGTATTGGCGTTTCGCAAGCGCCACGGCGATGCGTTTTATTTCAATTGGCGGCTGAAAATAGATCGCGAATTTCAGACGCCGTTTGTCGCGACCCACGAGTCCATGGCGGGCCTCGATATCAGTGAAGACTTGCCGAGCCACATCCTGGCAGCCAATCTTCGACGAGTGTTTTCAGGAATCGTATCAGGCAATGTCCGCGAGGACACAGCAGAGCAGGTCGATAGGCACGGCCCGTTTCAAATCAGCGGATCGCAGCGAATAATGGACAGGCTCGACAAATTGCTGTCAGCGTTCGTTTTGCAGCAACGCATGAAGATATCGGGCAAAGATTACGACCCGTGCTACGTGATTAAGTAAAACCGACAGCTAATCAGCTGATAAATAAGGAAAACATAGGGAGATGCATTGTGATGCAGTTCCTGTGATTTATGGTGAATGGCATTTAGCATTTGTTCAAAGGAATGACTGAGCAATAACATGTCAGATAGCAAACATTTGAAGTGGGCGGACAGCTACGGTACGGATGCCGGGCAGAACCCCAAAACCAGGGACGCGACGCTGGACAGTAAAGAGCCGGCCGCGAATGACGAGGATGGATGGCAGCAATATCGTCGCTGGATTTCAAAGGCACCCACACCGCGTGGCCGTCGCTCTGGAATCGATCCGTCGCTGTACTCGTGGAAGGGATATCGCGACTGGTCTGATCAAGTAAAACGTACTTGGTCCAAGGATCAAAATAGCGACGATTGATCGCCCGTAGTGCTCACTAGAATGACAAAAACGCCGACCCAGTGTCGGCGTTTTACGTAATGCGCAAGAGAGACCGTGGCACACAGATGTATTGTGATATGGATCCCGAAAAACATCGGAACTGCGTCTTGTTTTCGACCAAAAATACCGTTCCTGGAAAAGTTCTAAAGCAAGCTGTGACTTGCCTCACGGAGTGACAAAGCGGGGAAATCTATAGTTCATTTACCACTTGAAAAACTGTTGATCTAAGCATGACAAAGAAACACCCGAACGACGAATCGCCCATCGAGGCGCTAACGAGTGAATCAGCCCGCCAGCGCTGGGAGCTGTTTCACCGGGCAATCGCGCACGCGAAAGAGTCCAACAACGCGCTCCTGGATGATGGTGAAACTCGCAGCGCTGACACCGAAAGTGCCGGCCCCCTGCTGACCATTGTTCGCTAGGAGTCCTCAATGGAACGACTATTACAGTATCTCGATGATCTGGACGACCTCTACGGAATGGTCGGTCTGATCAACGAGCGGCTGCGTCGATTCATCTACACACTGTTCTCATATCTGATCCTCAGTGCAGGGGCGATCGCCGGTGCGTGGCTCGCAATGCTGCGCCCACAGCTCGCGCTGGCAACTTCCATTTTGCTATTCGTGGTGCTCCTGTACCGCTCGGTAACCGCACGGCCCGCGAACTGGCCGCAAACTGCCTGAAGAAACATCGTTTTATCAACGCGCACGGCCTTGAAATAGGCTGCGAAGCCTATATCGTGTCTGTCCCTATCTACGTCGGGAGACGATTGCGTGAGCGACAAGCGCGAAACCCTCGGATTTCAGACCGAGGTTCGTCAGCTACTGCAGCTGATGATTCATTCTCTTTACAGCAACAAGGAGATTTTTCTTCGTGAGCTGATTTCCAATGCGTCGGATGCGGCGGACAAGCTGCGCTTTGAAGCGCTGGCCAGTCCCGAACTGCTGGCGGACGATACCGATCTTGGTATCAGCATTGAGGTCGACAAGGAGAAGCGAACCTTGTCTGTCGTCGATAACGGCATCGGCATGTCTCGCGATGAGCTAATAGACAACCTCGGCACCATCGCGAAATCGGGTACTGCTGAATTCCTGCAGCAAATGACCGGCGACAAACAACACGATGCTCATCTGATCGGGCAATTTGGCGTTGGTTTTTATTCGACCTTCATTGTGGCGGATAAGGTGTCCGTTGAGACGCGCCGCGCCGGCCTGGGTAATGATGCAGCTGTGCGTTGGGAATCCGAGGGTGAGGGCGAATTTACGATCGAATATATTGAACGCGAACAACGCGGTACTCGAGTGACGCTGCATCTCAAGGAAGAAGAGACAGAATTCGCCGAGGCAATGCGCATCGAATCACTGATTCGAAAGTATTCTGACCATATCGGTTTCCCGGTTTCATTAACGGCGATCGGCGACGAGGAAGCAGAATCCAAAGTCGTCAACTCGGCGACCGCTCTTTGGACGCGCTCGCGCGCAGATGTCACGGAAGATGAGTACAAGGAATTCTACAAGCACCTGTCACACGACTTCGCCGATCCGCTGACGTGGAGCCACAACCGGGTTGAAGGCAAACGGGAATATACGAGCTTGCTTTACATTCCGGGCGCAGCGCCATTTGATATGTGGAATCGGGAGGCGCCTCGAGGTCTGAAACTTTATGTGCAGCGCGTATTCATAATGGATGACGCGGAGCAGTTTCTGCCGCTGTATTTGCGTTTCGTAAAGGGCATAGTGGATTCATCAGACCTGCCGTTAAACGTATCGCGTGAATTGTTGCAACAAAACCCAGATCTCTCGGCGATGCGCAGTGCGCTTACCCGCCGCGCTCTGGATATGTTGAAGAAAGTGTCCGCTGACAAGGACGACTACCAGAAGTTTTGGGGTGAGTTTGGCCAGGTTCTCAAGGAAGGTCTTGTCGAGGACCACGCGAATAAAGACAGGCTCGCGAAATTATTGCGATTTGCGACCACGCACAACGGAAATGACACGCAGGACCAGTCGCTGGACGACTACCTGCAACGCAGTAAGGATGACCAGGACAAGATTTACTACATCCTTGCTGAAAATTATGCGACGGCAGTCGCCAGTCCGCATATCGAGCAATTGCGAAGTCGTGGGATAGAGGTATTGCTGCTGACAGATCGTATCGATGCCTGGTTAACGGATGGCCTCACCGAGTACGAAGGCAAGGCATTGGCTGACGTCGCCCGTGAGGCGCTGGACATGCCGGACGAAGATGATGACAAGGCGCAGGACAAGGTTAACGATGAGCATAAGGGCCTGCTGGAGAAAATTCAGGGCGTACTCAGCGAACGCGTGGAGGCTGTAAATGTCAGCCGTCGGCTGGTCGATTCGCCGGCCTGTGTGGTCGCGAGTGATCAGGATCTGAATCCTCAGGTACGCCGCATGCTGGAAGCCAGTGGGCAGGAGCTGCCGGAGTCAAAACCGATTCTTGAAATCAACATCGGGCACCCTCTGCTGACTCTACTGTCCGATGAGGCGGACGATGGGCGTTTCGGTGCCTTATCCAATATTGTTCTGGATCACGCGCTACTGGCGGAAGGTTCGCCATTGCCGAATCCGGCCGAATACGTGCAGCGCATCAACGAGTATCTGCTCAATTCCAACGTGGGCGCAGACATTGAGTAATCCTGACGATCAGGACCTGCGAGCCAAACTCGACGATGAGCAATTTGACGTGACGCAAAATGCCGCAACGGAGCGGGCATTTTCGGGCAAGTATGTCGATCATAAGGCAGATGGGAGTTACCGCTGCGTCTGTTGTGACGCAACGCTGTTCAAGTCGGAACATAAATACGACTCAGGGTCGGGCTGGCCCAGTTTCTGGCTGCCAATGGCCGAAGACGCCGTTCGCATCAATACCGACTCGAGTCACGGTATGGTGCGAAGTGAAGTCGTTTGCACCAATTGTGACGCGCATCTGGGGCATGTGTTTGAGGATGGCCCGCAGCCGAGCGGTTTGCGATACTGCATCAACTCCGCATCACTGGATTTTGAGGACACAGTAGAATGAACAGGAATCTTGCACTCGTATCGATCGTATCCGCCATGACGCTGGCCTCATGCGGTCAGCCAGAAGAATCCGGTGACGACGATGAAGCGGCCGCCACGACCGACGCAGTGGTTAAGGTCGACTGCCCAGCCGTGGACGAATCCGGGACCATTGAAATTGCTCCGGGCCTGTCCGCAAGAGTACTGAAGGCAGGCTACGGTCGCGCCGCCGTGAAAGGTGATTATGCGGACACCAACGTCTGGCTTTGGCAGCTGGATGACTCAGCCGAGGACCGTCACGGCCAATTCGTTTGGGAATCCGGCGCCAACATTTTTCAGTTCCAGCTGGGTGCCGGTCAGGTTATCAAGGGCTGGGATCTGGGCGTGCCATGCATGCTGGAAGGTGAAACGCGCGAGCTTGTAGTTGCCTCAGAGCTTGCCTATGGTGAGGCAGGACGAGGCGAGGCAATTCCACCGAATACTCCGCTGATATTCACTATTGAACTGGTGAAGCTGACCGCGTCTGAATAAGCCGCTTAGTGGCCTAATCGGCGCTGCTCAGCACGATCTCGATGCGGCGATTGAGGCTGCGTCCATAGCGCGTGTTGTCGGTGGCGACCGGTGCTGTTGACCCCGCGCCGGCAATACTCAGGCGGACACGATCAACACCGCCTGCAACGATGTAGTCGCCAACAGCATTAGCACGCTTCAAACTCAGGCGTTGATTCGAGGATTCGTTGCCCGATGAATCCGTATATCCGGTTATGGAAATTTCGGAATCGCCGCATGCGTTCGCGAGTGCTATAACACGGTCCAGTCGCGGGTACGCTGAACTGCGGAATTGCGCACTGGATTCCCTGAAATTGATTGGGCCCGTTTCGAGCGTGGTGAATGCTCGCTTGCAAACATCCAGCACGCTGACAGTGGGGTCGATAAAGAAAATATCGACGTCGATCGAGACATGCGACGGCAGCACTGTTTTCAGCGCGTCGAGTCGATTCTTCCAACCCAGTTCATCAACAGTGATTCCGCGGATGGTGATTCGGTCGGCTGATAACTCCGCATTGGCGGATACAGTTTCTGCCAGCAGATAGAGGACCTGAATCGTTGTATCCCCCCAATACACGGGGACTATGCCGAGTGGCTGGAAGTCGATACGCACAGGATATTCAGCGTAAGAAGTGTTCGCTACCTGCAGTAGTTCCTGCTCGTGTTTGAGAGAGGTTGTATGGCCGGATAATGCCAACTCACCCGGTCGCCAGCTGATCTCGAATTGGGGAGATCTTGTTGGCAGCGATGTTGAAGAATCCGACGGCTCGTCTTTGTGCAGCAGCGGCGCGACAGCGAGCCCGGCAACAAGAATGATTGCCGCAACGATCCTAGTCGCTGAATGCCTGGTCATGCAGTTCCCGTGCTTGTCCGATCCAGTCCTCGCGGTAGATACGACTGCGGAATCCCTTCAGGCGTTTTGCGACGCGATCGATGTCGTATTCACTCATTTCGGCGATTTGCTGGAACTGAAATATTCCCAGTTCGTTGAGCGTCTTTTCAATAGCCGGGCCTATGCCTTTGATCGCCTGTAATTTGTCACGAGCACCGTTGATGGCTTCTTTGATTGACTGCTCGTCAGCGTCATTGTCTTCGATCGGATCATTGCATGCGTCGCGCCCGTCGGTCAGTGTGTCCGGGTCGCGCACCGGCTCGATACGGGTTTCATCAGGTAGAGCGGTCGCTTCGAGTTCCGCGACGCGTGTTTCTGCCGCGGCCAGATCTGCTGCCAGTCGTTCCGCATCGGCATTTCTTTGCCGAAATTTTTCGATTAACGGTGGCAGCCGATCCTGCCAGTTTTCGAGTTCACGCTGCAGCTTCCCGATGCGCGCGTCCTTCTCCTGACCGCTTTCACTCTCTTCATGTTTCGAGCTGATGTCAGATTGCAACTGGTCGCGTTCATTCATCGCGACCTCCAGGACTCCGCGAATATCCTTGATCTCGCGTTGCAATTCATCTCGCCGGGCGAAGGCCTCCTGGACCGCTTCGGACAATTCTTTGGCGCGATTCTTGGCATCCTTGTTTGAGGCCTGGTACTGACTAATTTGCTCCATTAGCGCTTTATTCTGATCAGTCAGACGATCGTGCTCAGTGCGTTGCAAATTGATTTGTTCCTGCCAGCCAGCGCTTACCGCAGCTTTCTCCTCTTGCGCTCGGTTGGTGCGGAGTATCCATCCGGCAACCGCACCAACGACAGTCATCAAGGCGATTATTGCGATTTGTAGGACGTTGAGTTCAGGCATTGATTGCGTCCAGCATTACATAAGATCATAATTTTACAGCAATATTCATGAATCTATCCACCCCGGAAACGCCAATGCCCAAATCGCCGCTTGCTGAGAGACTCTTTTTGGATGGGCCGGTCGGCCAATTGGAGGCTATTTTGGAGTATTCCGGCGAGCAACCGCTTGTCGGTAGTGTCGTTGTATGCCATCCCCACCCACAACATGGAGGGACGTTGCACAACAAAGTTGCGCACACCCTGGCACGCGCATTCGTGCGCATGGGTTTCTCTGCACTGCGATTTAACTTCAGGGGTACGGAGGAAAGTGAGGGTAACTTCGACGGGGGCGACGGTGAGCTTGAGGATGCTCTGGCAGCGATCAAATGGCTGCGTGAGCGCAATCCGGAGATGTCACTTTGGGTTGCCGGTTTTTCATTTGGTGCGGCGATCGCAGTCAAATCCGCTATTGCCACTCATGTTGACGGGCTGATTAGCGTCGCACCCGCGATATCGCGTTTTGCTTTGGGCCTTGATTCACAGCCGACCTGTCCCTGGCTAATCATCCAGGGCGACCAGGATGAATTGGTGGACATTGATGAAACGGTCGAATGGATTGACGGATTGGAGCCGGGACCAGAATTGCTGGTTATCCCCGGCGGCGAGCATTTCTTTCACGGCCGGCTGATTGAGGTGCGCGAAGCAGTGGCGGCATTTGTCGAGCGTAAAAAAGCCGGGGCAAGCCCGGCTTCGTTGTAGGTGTGGTCTGACCACTCAGTGTCGCGCGCGGGGCGCGTCAGACCATGTCTTTCAGACCTTTCAAGACAGAAACCTTGACAACTTTCGATGCCGGTTTTGCTTTGAACATCATCTCTTCACCCGTGAACGGGTTGGTGCCCTTACGAGCCTTGCGAGCCGGCTTCTTAACGACACGCATTTTCAGCAATCCAGGAACTGTGAATATTCCTGCGGCGCCGCGACCGCCGAGATTTTTCTCGATTTGACCATTGAGTGATTCGAAAACTGCCGCTACGTCTTTGCGCGTCAAACCTGTGTCGTCAACAATCGTTGCGTAGATCTCGGACTTGGTTGGTGGCTTCTTGGTGTTTGCTGCCATGAAAAACTGACTCCTCAATAAAAACAAAAACGGGCTGATGTCCATAGGACAAACGCCCGCAGTGAAAGCTGCGCGACGATAACATATGTTTCAAGTGTGCGTAACCGAAAAAAGACCTTTTGTTGAAGGCCTTATCAAGGTGCTGGGCAGCGAGTCAGTCGCTGTAAAACTGCCGTTTGAAACGAAGCTCGGAGACGGTTTCCTCGCCATCCGGTTTGACGCGGATATCAAACACAAGTACTTCGCGATTGGCGACCGTTGTATCACCGATGTAGTAGATGGCGACGATTTCATCCAGGTCTTCCCGACCTTCTCTGATCTCGCGCATGGTGATTGTCTTGAGTTGTCCTGTAAGGTTGACTGTATTGACACTCACCTCGGCACTTACTGGCACATTACCCGATTTGCTAATCACGGAAACATTTAGCATTGCACGATTCTTGCTTCGAACGATATTGTATTCGCGAGCGACAGCAGGTGGAAGTTGGTCGGTGGACTGTGCGCTGAAATGTACAATGTGATTTCCGATATCAGCCGACGTCGCCCCCGCGGGTTGCGCTTCCGGCACGTTGGCCGAATCGCCGGGGCCACCGCATCCACAAAGCACAGCGAATACCAAAACCAGTAGTGTTCTTTGGATCATGACACTTGTCCCTCTCATTTCGAATTACTATAAACCATTTGGGCGCTGGTGTGAGACTTGAACTCCGGTTTTAGATTCCTAACAGATTGAATCCCATGACGAGTCTCGTCAAAGCACCCAGGCCGATAATTACGAATATCGGCGAAATGTCGAACCCGCCCATCGGCGGTATCCAGCGGCGGACAGGTCGCAAAATGGGTTCAGTCAGCGTCGTGATGATTGCAGTTGCGGGGTTGTATTGACCCGGCGCAATCCAGCTCAAAATTATGCGCACGAAGATCGCGAACATAAATAAATTCAATGACAACAGAATGAGTTTCACGATTGCACTGATCGCGATCGTCGAAAAGTTCTGGCTGGCGCCAATGATTAACAAGATTAATAACAGTGCGAGATATTGAACAAGGAATGCGACCAGGATGGTTGCTGAGTCCAGTCGACCGAATGACGGAACGATGCGTCGCAAAGGCACAACGACCGGTGAGGTCAACTTCAATATCCCCTGCGCCAGCGGGTTGCGAAAATCAGCGTGCAGCCAGGGCAGCCAAAACCGCAATAACAGTATGAGCAAATAAAGGCTCGTCAGTGCATTGACGATAAAGACCAAGGCCGAGATAACGTTTGAAGGCATAGATCAGTCCTGACTCAATTCATGCGCCTGGTCGGCGAGGTCGGCGGCCCTGTCGCGCGCAGCAATGACAGCCGTAGTGAAGATATCACGAAAATCCGTGCTGTCGATGTAGTCAAATGCTGCTGCCGTGGTACCACCGGGTGAGCGCACGCGGGCAATTAGCGCGGCCATCGTCTCGCCGGATTGCTCGGCCATTTCCCCGGCCCCACGGGCGGTCTCGAGAACCAGTGCCAGAGCAGACTCATGGTCCAGTCCCATTTGCTCGGCGGCATTCACGAGCATGTCGACAAGCAGGTAAAAATAAGCGGGTCCTGTACCGGAAACAGCGGTGACCGTATCAATGTCGTTTTCAGTGGCTACGGCTATTACCGGTCCGGTCGTCGATACGATGTTGCGTGCGGCCCGCTGTTGTTCGTTACTGGTCTGCTCATTGGAATACATGCCGGAAATACCCAGACGCAGCAGCGCGGGCTGATTGGGCATGACGCGTACGACGGACAGTCCCCCGCCCAGCCACGTGTCGATATCACCGCTGCGGACGCCGGCGGCGACCGAGATGACCAATGGTTTGGTCTGCTGTGCGGCGATAGCCAGTGGCTTACAAACCGCGCACAGAATTTGCGGTTTCACGGCCAGCACGATGCATTCGGCTTCCCGAACAACAGCTTCGTTGTTGTCGCGAATAATGGTCCCCGGAAATTCTTGCTCGAGTGTGTCGCGATGCTCGGCGACAGGTTCTGAAATCAAAATATGATGCGGCTCGTATCCCGCTGCCAGCATTCCGCCGGCCAGAGCGCGAGCCATGTTACCGCCTCCGACAAACGCGACTTTCCCGTAATCCATAATCCCTCGAGTCCTTAGTTTCGTTCACCGAAAATTGCCGTGCCAATACGCACGATGGTTGCACCTTCGAGAATCGCTGCGCGATAGTCGCCACTCATACCCATCGACAGAGTATCGGTGTCTATGCCCGCTGAGCGTAGAATATCTGCCAATGCTCGCAGTTTCGCAAACGGAATGCGCTGCAGGGAGAGCTCTTCCCTCGCGATGGGCAGGCACATGAGTCCGCGCAGATTGAGATTGGGTAGCGCATCGCAGGCTGCCGCGAGTTCCGGTACCTCGTCAACCGTAATGCCAGACTTGACGTCTTCATTGTCGATATTGACCTGCAAACATATATTTAGCGGGTCGAGTGAAGTCGGTCGCTGTTCGCTGAGGCGCCGTGCTGTTTTTAGTTTGTCGATCGTGTGAACCCAGTCAAAGTTTTCGGCGACGACACGTGTTTTATTGTTTTGCAGGTGTCCGATGAAATGCCATATCAGGTCTTTATCCCTGGTTTTGGCTATCTTCTCGACACCTTCCTGTACGAAGTTTTCGCCAAAATCGCGTTGGCCAGCGTCTCTGGCGGCAAGAATCTTGGCAAGGGGCTGTTTTTTGCTCACGGCGAGCAATTTCACGGCGTCGGGCTCGCGTCCGGCCTCCACGGCCGAAAACGCCAGCAAATCGCTGATTGTGGCTAGGTTTTCCGTGACTCTAATCACGTTTTAGTCCGGTTGCTTCGCTATACTAGGCTCAATTCTGTGCCGGGTTATGGTAAGTCCGGCGCCAACCAAAGAGGGAGAAATATGGCCGTCGACGTTGCTCAACTATTGTCGTTCACGGTAAAGAACAATGCCTCTGACCTGCACTTGTCAGGTGGCGTGCCGCCTATGATTCGCGTTGATGGTGACATCAAGCGCGTCAATATGCCGGCGCTCACCCACAAGGACGTCAATAGCATGGTGTACGACATCATGAATGACAAGCAGCGCAAGGATTACGAAGAGTTTCTCGAAACGGATTTCTCCTTCGAAATTCCAAAGCTGGCACGATTTCGCGTCAACGCGTTCAACCAGAATCGAGGTTCGGCCGCTGTATTCAGAACCATTCCATCCGAAATCCTGACGCTTGATGATCTCGGCGCGCCGCAAATTTTCAAAGATCTTGCAATGCATCCGAGGGGAATAGTGCTCGTTACCGGGCCGACTGGCTCAGGCAAAAGTACGACCCTGGCGGCGATGGTCGATTACATCAACGACAACAAACCCGATCATATTCTGACTATTGAGGATCCGATCGAGTTCGTTCACGAATCGAAAAAATCACTGATCAACCAGCGAGAAGTGCATCGCGATACGCTGGGCTTTAACGAAGCACTGCGCTCAGCTTTGCGCGAAGACCCCGATGTGATCCTCGTTGGCGAGTTGCGTGATCTTGAGACAATTCGCCTGGCACTGACGGGTGCGGAAACCGGTCACCTTGTGTTCGGCACACTGCATACGAGTTCTGCCGCCAAAACCATCGACCGTATTGTCGACGTGTTCCCGGCTGCAGAGAAAGAAATGGTTCGTGCGATGTTGTCTGAGTCGTTGCGCGCGGTCATTTCACAAACATTGCTTAAAAAGGTCGGTGGTGGCCGGATCGCCGCGCACGAGATCATGGTGGGTACGCCAGCGATCCGGAATCTGATTCGCGAAGGCAAGATCGCGCAAATGTATTCCGCGATCCAGACAGGACAAGGTGTCGGCATGCAGACGCTCGATCAAAACCTTCAGGAGTTACTGACGAAGGGTCTGATCAACAAAGAAGAGGCGCGCTTCAGAGCGGCCAATAAGGAAAATTTCTAGCGCTGCACCGCCTGGAGCGGCTTGACTGGAGTAGAAACGATGGAACGCGAACAAGCGGTACGACTGACGCAAAACCTGCTGCGAAAAATGGTCGAACGGGAAGGTTCGGATCTGTTCATCACGGCGGCATTTCCGCCAGCGATCAAGGTCGATGGCACAATCCATAAGGCGACCGATACTCCGTTGTCAGCAGATCAGGCGGCGATTATGGTGCGTTCGATAATGAACGACAAACAGATCAAGGAATTCGACGCAACTAAAGAAGCGAATTTCGCGATCGCCCCACAGGGTATTGGTCGCTTCCGTGTTAGCGCGTTCATTCAGCAGGGCATGGTTGGCGCGGTTCTACGTACGATTACAACAGAGATTCCGACGCTCGAGGATCTGGAACTTCCACCCATCCTCAAAGATGTCGTGATGAACAAGCGTGGTCTTTGCATCATTGTTGGTGGCACAGGCTCCGGCAAGTCAACGACGCTCGCAGCGATGATTGGCCATCGAAATAATAATTCTCGTGGCCATATCGTTTCGATCGAGGACCCGGTTGAGTACGTGCATCCCCACCAGGGCTGTGTCATCACTCAGCGCGAAGTGGGTGTTGATACGGAGTCCTGGCATGCGGCGCTTAAGAACACACTGCGCCAGGCCCCCGATGTCATCATGATCGGTGAGATTCGCGACAAAGAGACCATGGAGTACGGTATTCAGTTCGCCGAAACCGGCCACCTGTGTCTTGCGACACTGCATGCCAACAGTGCGAACCAGGCGCTCGATCGAATCATCAACTTCTTCCCGGAAGAGCGTCGGCAACAGCTGCTGATGGATTTGTCCCTGAACACAAAAGCGTTCGTCTCACAACGCCTCGTGCCGCGGGAGGGGGGGATAGGCCGCGTCGCCTCAATGGAAATCATGCTGAACACGCCGCTGATTCAGGATCTGATTTTCAAGGGTGAAGTTGGCCAGATCAAGGAAATCATGGCCAAGTCAACGCGTCTGGGTATGCAGACCTTTGACCAGTCGTTGTACCAATTGTATGAAGACGCGACGATCTCCTACGAAGAGGCCATGCGAAACTCTGATTCGAAGAACGAGCTGCGTCTCAGAATCAAGCTCGAAAGCAAGCGTGATTCGTCGATTGCCGATCAGCAATCCGAAAGTCTGCGCATCATGGAAGAGGACTCGGCTCAGACTTTCTGAGTCAACAGGGACTGTTAATCAATGAACGTCAAACCGCTATTCAAGTTGATGGTAGAGAAAAAGGCCTCGGACCTTTTTTTCGCACCGTTTTCGCCGGCCAAGATCAAGATCGAAGGCAAAATCATGCCGGTCAACAAGCTCGAAATGACACCGAAAATGGTCAAGCAGGCAGCATTTGAGCTGATGACCGAAGAGCAGATGGACCAGTTCAACAAGGAGCTGGAAATCGATTTCGCGTTGTCGGAGAAGGGCCTCGGACGTTTTCGCGTCAACGTTTTTCATCAGCGCGGCAGCGTTGCGATGGTGTTGCGCTACATCACTTCGGACCTGCCAACTCTGGAAGAGCTCGGCATGCCGGATCAGCTCAAAGAGCTGGTCATGTTGCGTCGGGGATTGATCCTGATGGTGGGTGCGACCGGCGCCGGCAAATCAACAACGCTTGCGGCGATGATCAATCACCGCAATGAAAAGACATCATCACACATAATCACCATCGAAGACCCGATCGAGTTCCTGCACCCGAACAAGCAATCGATCATCAACCAACGCGAAGTGGGTCTGGATACCAAGTCTTATAATCGCGCATTGAAAAGCGCAGTACGTGCCGCACCGGATGTTATTCAGATCGGTGAGATTCGTGATACTGAATCAATGCGTGCGGCTTTGGATATGGCCGGAACAGGTCACCTTGTACTCGCAACTGTGCACTCCAACAACGCACCGGAAACGCTGGACCGAATCATTAACCTGTTTCCGCAGGAACAACACGGGCAGGTCTTCATGGATCTCGCCCATTACCTTCGAGCGATTTTGTCGCAACGACTTGTGCGTGCCCGAAATGGCAAGCGGGTCGCTGCTGTCGAGCTCATGTTGAATACGCCGCATATCAAGGACCTGATCCTTAAAGGTGATATTTCCGCTGTTAAAGAGGCGCACAAGGACAGTGGGGAACAGGGCATGGTGACGTTTGATGATGCGCTTCTTGATCTTTACAAGAAGGGCACGATCACTATGGATGAAGCTATGTCGCATGCCGATTCTCGAGCGAACCTTGAGGCCAAGGTTAATTTTGGCGGGTAGTTAGTCGTACTAATTCGCCAGCGAGCTGGCTGAGTTTGTAGAAGCTAGCGGCCCAGTTTTCCCCACTAGATCGCCACGTAAGTCATGTCTATCAGTCTTTTTGTCAAGGTTGCTTGACATGAGGCTTGTCGGGCAGTATTATAAGTCAAGTTCACTTTACATTAAGACAAGGGAGTTAGACTTATGGGTAAGCAAACGCGGCATTCCAGTGAGTGGGAAGCGAATACGGTCCGGAATACTGTACGACTTGGGTTTTGGACATTGGCGTGGCTTGTGACGATGGCGATCGCGAGTTTCGGTCCGAAGTTCATTTGGCAGTCCAACGAGGTGGTGACTATCGCCGCTATTGTTCTGAACATTGCGGTTGGCGCTGGCATGATCCTGGCGAACAAGCGACACCTCAATGGACTCGACGAACTGCAGCAGAAGATTCAGCTTGATGCGATGGCGCTGTCTTTGGGAGTTGGGTTGATAGTGGGTCTTGGCTATTCCAATCTGGATGTGGCCAATATCATCAGCGCTGATGCGGAGATTTCACACCTGGTGATTTTGATGGGACTGACCTATCTCACAGGAGTTATCGCCGGTACCAGGAAGTACCGATGAATAACCGTCTCAAAGTATTGCGTGCGGAACGGGACTGGACCCAGGCTCAGTTGGCAACCGAGCTTGACGTTTCACGTCAAACAATTAACGCGATCGAGAAAGGCAAGTTTGATCCCAGTTTGCCACTGGCGTTCAGGGCGGCTCGACTGTTCGGACTCTCGATCGAAGATATTTTTCAGGATCAATAACTCAATCGTCGTCCAGGAACTTATGTAACCATTGATTGACTTCGTTGTGCCATTGCACCGAGTTGTGCGGTTTGAGTACCCAATGGTTCTCGTCCGGGAAGTACAAAAACCTGCTCTCGATCCCGCGTCGTTGAAGCGCCGTAAACGCACCGATGCCCTGCGATACGGGAATACGGTAGTCGAGCTGGCCATGAATGACGAACATTGGTGTTTGCCAGCGATCGACGTGATTCACCGGATTGTATTTTTCGTAGTTCTTCGGATTCGCGTAGTAAGGACCGTCATTTTCCCACTCCGGGAACCACAGTTCTTCGGTCGCGTAATACATCATGCGCTGGTCGAAAACACCGTCGTGATTCACGAGGCAATCAAATCGATCCGGCCAGTTGCCGGCGATCCAGTTGACCATGAACCCGCCGTAGGAAGCACCGAGTGCGCAGGTCCTGTTACCGTCGAGAAAGTCGAATTGTTCAAGCGCCGCTTTGAGGCCCAGCTGTAAATCGCTTAGCGGGTTACCACCCCAATCGCCGGAAATGCTATCCGTGAACTCCTGTCCGTAGCCGGTTGAACCATGGAAGTCGATAAATACAGCGGCAAAACCCTGACCGGCATAGGTTTGTGGATTCCAGCGGTAGTGAAAGTGATTACCGAAGCTGCCTTGCGGTCCACCGTGAATCAGGAATGCAACAGGATACTGTGTGCCCTCTTCAAAGCCTGCCGGTTTGACGACGTATCCGTAGACCGTCTCATCATTCGCCCCTTTGAACGTAAATTGCTCGTAGTCGCCCATCTCGACGTTTTTCAACTGAGCGTCGGAAAAGTGTGTGAGCTGTCGAAGTTCGGCACCATCGGCTGGGAGTACGAAAAGCTCGCTCGGAGACTTGAGGTCATCCCGGGCAATAACCAAACGTCCGGCCGCGCTGTCAATTGCACTAACGTAACCGTGTTCGACGATTTTATCGGGCAGGCCGCTGGCGACGTTAATGCGCCACAGGGTTTTATTGCCAAGATCAGCTGCGTTGGCATAGATAGACGCACCGTCATGAGAGAAAACGATGGATGAAGGCGAGCGATCCCAGTCGGCCGCCAGCTCTCTCGTATCTCCGCTTTCGAGGTCCCTGATCATGATCCGAAAACGGTCGGCCTCGAAACCGGGTCGCGCCATAGAAAGATAGGCGAGGCTATTGCCGTCCGGACTGAGTACGGGTTGCGTGTCCCAGGCAGGATTTTCCTCAGTCAGATTAATCGTCGGTCCGTCACCATTGACAGGTGCTGAATAAATGTCGAAATTTGTGGATATTGGTTCGGCCGCATCCCGAATACGGGCGACGAAATACGCAGTCGCACCATCGGCTGAAATCGCATACTCTTCGTTGCCGCCCCACACGCGCGACGGCACGTCGGCGTTTACCTCTTTGCTTACGAGTATCGGTTCGCGGCCCGATGCGATGCCCTCATTCAACGGTATCGAGTACAAGCGGGAACGCTTGTCTGTCAGCCAATGATCCCAGTGCCGCATGAATATCTGATCGTAGGTAACACCCGTCGTCGGAGACTCATCAAGTTCTTTATCGCGCGCCGCCGTGCATGCCAGCTCTTCGCAATCAAGATAGGCCTGCAGCGAGACGATGAGACGATCGCCATCTGCGGCAATCTTAAAACTGCCAATGTCGACCGGTAGTTCGGTGACCTGTGTGGCCTCGCCGCCGTCAACTTCGATTCGCCACACCTGTGATGACTCGCTGCGGGACGAAAGAAAATAGATATGGGTCTGGTCCGGAGACCAGGCGGGGTCAGTTTCATTGGACTCGTGGCGCGTTAGCTGCCGGATTAGGCCACCGTCAATATCTGCCAGCCACAGATCGTAACGACCCTTGTCGGCATCCATATCCGTGTTTCGTTTGGTGAAGACAACCTGATTGCCGTCGGGCGAAATGACGGGCGCTCCGATGCGGTCCAGCCGAACGAGGTGGTCGGCGGTAAATGGTTCTGCCAAGGTGGAGTGGCCGCTGCAGCAACCGAACAAGAGCAAGGCAACCTGAAAGGTGAGTCTCATCTGTCTATTCCTATATTTGAACATTCATACAACCGTTACCAAACCATACTTGATGCCTCAAACACCGGGCCATCAACGCAAACCCGTTTCATTGCTTCGCCGTCGGGCGTTTTGATTTTCACCACGCACCCTGCGCACCCGCCGACGGCGCACGCCATGAACTCTTCAACGGAGACCTGGCAAGCCAATCCGTATTTCTCAGCCAGCGCCGCTACGGCTTTTAGCATGGGCGTCGGACCACAGGAGAATACCTCGACTTTGAGAAGTTCGTCCTCAGTGAGACTTGATAGCCATTGGTCGGCGAGCTCTGTCACGAAGCCGTCAAAGCAGGCGTCAAAACCCGAGAGTGTTGCCAGCCGGCATGGAATGCCCCAATCCTCGAGTAGCGGCATCGTGGCGCTGACCGTTGCATCAACCCAGGATGTTTCCAGCGCCGATATCCGCGGCTCAAATGGGAAAGGTAATTCGGATCCAAGGATTGCCATGGGTGCCCAGTTGCCCGTTTTCTGTCGCAGGTAGTCAGCGATGAAAATCATCGGTGGTATGCCAACGCCGCCACCGATCAACAAAGTCTTCGGGCGTTCGGTCGATGGCCGAAACGGCTGTCCTATCGGTCCGAGTACGTTGACCATGTCTCCTGGGCTCTTTTCCGATAATAGTCGCAGGCCATCACCGACGATCTTGTAAAGAATGTCTATGCAATCGCCCTCGACACGCATGATCGATAGCGGTCTTCGCATCGGTAAGGTCACGTCACAGGTAAGGTGAACGAAGTTGCCCGGTTGTGCTGCTGCAGCACACTTCGGTGAGCGAATACGCATGACGAACTGGTCACCGGGAAATGCGTCGATGGAGATGACTTTGCCGTCTTCAACAAAGATGGTATTGCGATTACGCTGCGCATCCTGTTGCGCCGTTGTTATCACCGTGCACTCATGATTTTGCCGATACGATCGAGTACCGCCATACGCACGGCGACGCCGTTTGTGACCTGCCTCGTGATCACAGACCTCGGGCCATCGGCAAGCGTGCCTTCTATTTCTATACCGCGGTTCATCGGGCCGGGATGCATGACGATCGCGTCGGGTTTTGCGAATTTCATGTTCTCGTGGCTTACACCGTAGTTGGCAAAATACTCGTCTATACCAGGCACGCCATCAAGATTACCAATGCGCTCGCGTTGAATCCTGAGCGCCATTACAACATCAGCGTCCTTCAGGCCATCAGAAATATTGTCGATGATGCGTGCACCCGGAAATCGGTCGGGATCCGGTGCCAGCGCAGCGGGTGAGATCAGGCGCAATTCTCCGACACCCATCGTTTGCAAGGCCTCCGAAGCCGACATTGCGACCCGCGAATGTTGAATATCTCCGACGATCGCGACCGTCATGTTCTTGAAGTCGGAGTTGTGTTGACGAATCGTCAATAAATCGAGTAAACCTTGTGTCGGGTGCGAAACATCCGATTCGCCGGCGTTCAGGACACTGACGTGATCTTTGACATTACGGGCGATGTAGGCCGGGACGCCGTCACTTGCATCACGAACCACCATGACGTCAACCTGCATGGCCTCGAGCGTATGGATTGTATCGAGGATGCTTTCGCCCTTTTTCCGTGATGACGTATTCACGTCGAGGTTCAGCACATCAGCGCCCAGGCGGCGACCCGCCAGATCGAATGATGCCCGGGTACGTGTGCTGGGTTCGAAAAACAGATTACCGATGGTGCGACCCGCCAGAGACTGGCTGCGGGCCGGCAATGTGCCAGGCGCGGTCAGATAAGCTTCGGCATCGTCCAGCAACTCGGTTAACAACGTTGCGTCGATTCCATTCAGCGATAATAAATGCCGCAGGTTACCGTTCTTATCAAACTGCAGTTTCGTGTCGTCTTGCTCCATCGCGGGGGCATTCTACCCAAGCCTAATCGTACTGGCCATCTTCACGATGCATATTGTCAGCCGCCCGCGACGAGAGGTATCTTTCAGCGATAAATACCGCGGCCGCGGAGTCAATCATTTCCTTCGATATGCGACCGCGCGTGCCAGCCGCCCGGGCCTGTTTCAAAGTCTGCTCCGCCTCAACCGACGTATAGCGTTCATCGACCGTATCGATGTCGAGATCGTAGCGGCGCAATTCTTCGATGAACGCCAGAACCGCTTCCTGAATATCGCTCGGCGAGCCGTCGGCATGGGATGGCATGCCGACGACGATGCCGTTCGGTCGCCATTCTTTGACCAGTGCGGCGATCGAGCTGTGATCCACGCCGTCGTCACGATTAGCGATAACGCCCAGCGGGCTCGCGGATTGGGTAACGTCCTGACCAATGGCGACACCAATGCGGCGTAGCCCAAAATCGAATGCGAGGATTGTCTTGGCTACGGACAAGTCAGGCGTGGCCGGCGTCCGGAGAAATACTGGCTATGTCGATCCCCAGCAATTGTGCTGCAGAGTTCCAGCGTTCCTCAAAGGGTATGTCGAAGACAATCTCGGGTGTGGCTGTAACGTTAATCCAGGAGTTAGCGAGCATCTCGTCTTCGATCTGTCCGGGTTCCCAGCCGGCATAGCCAATTGCGACCAGCGATCTGTCCGGGCCGTCGCCGATGGCCATTGCATCGATAACATCTCGCGACAACGTTAGTTGAATGTCGTCGGATACGGCCAGTGTGTGTTCGAAACTGTGTTCTTTGCCGTGTAAAACGAAGCCACGTTCGGTACCAACGGGTCCACCCGACATGACCGGGTTGCTGGCTACTTCGGGGTCGGCGTCTTCGACGGATAGTTGATCGAACAGACCGGATAGTTTCAGGGTCAGAGGGCGATTGATGATGATACCCAGCGCGCCGTCGTCGTTATGTTCACAAATCAATGTGACGGTCGAGCTGAAATTCGGGTCCGCCATGCCGGGCATGGCGATAAGTAATTGATTCGTAAGCAAGCTGTCTGGATCCATACAAGCAGTATCTGCGCTAGTGCCCTCGGGTACAAGCGAGGCTTGCGACTACTCGCGGCTGTCAGATACCAGCTGGTCGGCGAACAGCCATTTGTACTCGAATCGAACGACGTCGTATTCAGCGCTCACTTCGGGCGGGAAGGCGTTGAAAGGCGATGCGCGGTGCAGGATATCGAGCGCAGCCAGATCCAGGACGGTCGATCCGCTGGATTTTCGAATGACGGCCTCAGACAGGTTTCCCGACATGTCAATCGCAACCATCAAGGTCGGACTACCGGAAATATCATCGAATTCGCCGAGCTGTGGCAAATACACATCGCCAACCGCCTCGATTCGTCGCTTCCAGTTATCAAGATAGGCGGCGATGACGGACTCACGTGTGTCGGCGCTAACAATCAGTTGCCGCGGCTCGTCATCGCGGATCAGCATGGTCGCCTGCTCGTCTTGAGGTAATGGCAGGGTGGTTTCGCTGCCTGCTTCCATGGCTATCGCCGTGCTCGTTTCCGGTTGTGGGTCGGAGCGTGGGTCAATCGCGACCTTGCGATCGTTCTCATCATCTGTTGCCAGTATCTCATCGGCCGATTGCTCGTGTGCCTGGGCTTCGAGCAGCGCCGTGCCGTCGTCCTGCCCTTCGTTGTCGACCGGTAATGCACTCTGCAGGGGCGCCGCGGGGCGGACCTGCTCGGTTGTATTGCCGCCACCTTCCTGACTGGCCTGCGCCAGATAAGCCGCTTCATCAGGCCGGTCTATCTGCTGATCCGCATCGGCGACGATGGTTACTTCCAGCGATATCGCATCCGCGAACTGATTGGCGATCTCTGGATTGAAGGTGACACCGATAATCAGGATGCCGTGGAACAGTGCCGCGAGGAAGAGCATTGCAGGCAGCCGGTCAGGAACGACTGGTGCGATCAGTCGCAATTCGTCGAGCGGGTCTGTGTGCAGCGCAATGTTGGCCATATTCGCGCGAATACTCCGCCATTTTGCGTACAGAAACAAGCGACTAGCCAACAAATAGTTACGGTGACAGTGACCTTATCTCCGTGGCGGAGATAAGGTCACTGTCACCGTAACTATTGGCTGAGTTTTTTCTCTATGGCGTCGAACATCAGGCCCGCGATGTTCAGGTCGAAACTGCGGTCCAGCTCGCGGATTCCTGTGGGACTGGTCACGTTGACCTCAGTCATGAAGTCGCCGATGACGTCAATGCCGGCGAACAAGACACCCCGTTCACGCAGAACCGGTCCGACCTCTGCGCAGATGCGCTTGTCAGCATTCGATAGCTCCTGTCCCTTCGTCGTCGCGCCGGCGACAATATTGCCGCGATTATCGTCGCCGGTCGGGATGCGTGCCAGAGCATAGGGCACCGGCTCGCCGTCGACCAGCAAAATACGCTTGTCGCCGAGCGTGATTTCGGGAATAAAAACCTGTGCCATCGCGAATTGCCGCCCGTAGTCAGTCAGTGTTTCGAAAATGACGTTGGCGTTGTTGTCCCCTTTCTTGATGACGAAAATTGAGCGACCACCCATGCCGTCGAGTGGTTTGACGACAATTCGATCGTGCTCCGCAAGGAATGCCTTCATCTGATCCATAGATCGGGTGACCAGCGTGACCGGTGTGCACTCGGGGAACCAGGCGGTATAGGCCTTTTCATTCATGTCACGCAGCGCTTGCGGAGCATTGACAATGAGCGCCCCTGCCAGCTCGGCCCGATCAAGCAGGTAGGTGGTGTAGACGTATTCCATATTGAAGGGCGGATCCTTGCGCATGAGGATCGCATCGAGCCCACCCAGCTCTATATCTCGCTGTTCGCCAAAATCAAACCAGTCGTCGTTGTCATCGCGCACAGTGAGTAGAGTTGAACGCCCAATCGCCTTGCCCGATAGCATGCTCAGGTCCTGTTGCTCGAAATAATGGATTTCAGCGTCGCGACGAGAAGCCTCCAGCAACATGGCCAGCGATGAGTCTTTCTTGGCAGTGATTGACCCGATTGGGTCCATCACGATGCCTATTTTCAGTTGTTTTTGAGCCATCTTTTGTTGTACGGGAGTTGAATCGGCCAGAGGCGGCCAACTATACCGTGAAATCTGCTGTAAGCACCGGAAATCTCATGATTTTGCGTAACGTGGCGCGCTTCGTAGCGGGAGTTATGTCAATATGGTAAAAGTCGGTTTTCAACCTGGGGAAATTTGGTGTCAGCTAACGCATCGCGAAGCCTGAGCGGGCTAAAAATACTTGTCGTCGACGACAGCAAAACTATACGTAGAACAGCAGAGACTCTGTTATCGAAAGAGGGTTGTCAGGTGTTCACCGCGATCGATGGCTTTGATGCATTGTCCAAAATTGCGGATCACCAACCCGATCTGATTTTCGTCGATATCATGATGCCGCGCCTCGATGGTTACGAGACCTGCTCGTTGATCAAGCACAACAAAGTGTTCAAGCAGACGCCCGTCATTATGCTGTCGAGCAAGGATGGCTTGTTCGACCGCGCGCGCGGACGAATCGTTGGCTCCGAACAATACCTGACCAAGCCGTTCACGAAAGACGAACTGCTTGGCGCAATTTCCAACCAGATTAGCTAAGGAGCACTAGATGGCAGTCGTACTCATCATTGATGATTCGCCAACTGAGCTGCATTTGTTTCAGAATATGCTTGAAAAAGCGGGCTTCGATACGCTTGTCGCAGACAGCGGTGAGGAAGGCCTGAAGGCCGCCAAAACCGCACGTCCTGATTGTATCTTGATGGATGTCGTCATGCCCGGTATGAACGGTTTTCAGGCGACCCGGCAATTGACGAAGGATCCGATAACCGCCTCGATACCGGTTATCATGATCACGAACAAGGATCAGGAGACCGACAAGATCTGGGGTATGCGTCAGGGTGCCGTTGAGTATTTGGTCAAGCCGATCGGTGACAAGCAGCTTGTGGCGATGATTAACACGGTGATGGCCGCCTGAATGGGTAGTTCCGCAGACCTCGCGGCGTTGGTAGAGCAGCCATTCGAGTTGTTGCAGGAAATGGAGCAGCGCAGTCGTGCTGCACATACAGGTCAGGGCCCGGGCTCCATGCCGTCCGAATGGGTGGGTGTCGGGTTTCGCATTGGGGAAGAGCAATTCGTTGCCAATCGCGAACAGGTCCGCGAAGTCCTGATGTTGCCCGATTCGATAACCCGGGTACCGGGCGCAACGCGCTGGATGCTGGGTATTGCGAATCTGCGCGGCCACTTGCTGCCATTGGTCGACCTCAAACTCATGCTTGGGAGCGGCAGAACAACCCTGCGTCGAACGGCGCGAGTGATTTCAGTTAACCACCGTGAAGTGCCGGCCGGACTCGTTGTAGACGAGGTTCTGGGATTCCGGCGCTTCATGGACCATGAATTCGCAAATGAAGCTCCGGAAACCATCGTACGCTGCGATCGTTTCCTGGCCGGGACTTACCAACGTGGTGATGATATCTGGCCGGTTTTTAATTTGTTCGATCTAGTCGAAAGCAATGTGTTCCTGCAGGCAGCTGCGGAATGAAGGTGAGTCATGAGCAGTAAAATCGACAATTCTTCCACTTTTAGGGGAGTCGCGGTTGTTGCCGCATTCCTGCTGGCCGGTGCAGCGGCGCTTATCTATTTTCAGTCGGGAGGCGGCAGTCCATCTGCGCCGAAACTCGCCGCTTTGTCACAAGCCATCCCGATGCAGGCGGCTCGTGCGCTTGACGGTGATGCGGGTGCATTCGATGAACTGGACAGCAGTGCGAAGAGTGTTGCCGCACTTCGACGTAACGGAGCACCGGGGCGTTCGTCCGACTGGCAAAAACTGCAATCACAGACTGACGCCATTTTGGCGAAGCGCGCTGAGGTAGAGACCGTCCTGTCGGCGGCCAGCCGTATGGGAACGGATGCATCATCAATGGTAGGGCTTGCTAATGAGCTGTTGGACCGCTCCAGTGCAACTGCTGCCATTCAGGAGTTTCAACAACGCGCCAATCGAATTCGTGAAACCTCGGAGAACGTCCTTGAACGTGGAGAAAGCGCCATCAGCGCGATCGCAGAAGATATCGGATACCTCCGGAATGTCGCCAATGCCCTGGGTGGTGAGCCCAGTGACCTCGATATTCGTCCGCTGAATACGGCCGGTCGTGAGGTCGCTCTGGTGCCAGTCATCAGCAGTCTGACCAGCATCGAGGAACAGGCGACGATTCTGGATAGCAACATCAGCCAGGTTAGTGGTCTTGTCGACACGCAGGTTGCGGTAAACGCGAGCGCAAGTGCGTTGTTGGGATCCGCTTTCGGCTCGGGTGGCGGCGCCGCCATATTGCCTGCATATTTGAATAACTTCTGGATCCCTGTCGGCCTGGTTGGTGTCGCCCTGCTGCTGGTCGTTGGACTTTTATTACTGCACTCGAAGAGCGCCGTTTTTGAAAGAACAGCGCGGGAACAGGCGGAACAGAACGAGCGCAATCAGCAGGCGATTCTGCGTTTACTAGATGAGATGGGCAGCCTTGCTGACGGTGATCTGACCGTTGAGGCGACCGTAACGGAGGATATTACGGGCACGATCGCCGACTCGTTCAATTTTGCGATCGAGGAATTAAGAAAACTGGTTGCCACCGTAAACGACACCGCGTTGATGGTCGATATGGCTACCAAGCAGACCGAGAACACAGCGGCACATCTTGCGAAAGCGGCAGACAATCAAGCCAATGAAATCAATGCTGCTACAGAATCCATCGTATCGATGGCGTCGTCGATCGAGGAAGTATCCGGTAATGCCGAACGCTCGTCTGATGTTGCGCGTCACTCGGTGGAAGTGGCCCACAAGGGTGGTGAGGCCGTACGTCGTACGATCGATGGTATGAACGCGATTCGTGAAACGATCCAGGAAACGTCGAAACGTATCAAACGACTCGGTGAGAGTTCGCAGGAGATCGGGAATATCGTTGAGCTCATCAATGACATTGCGGAGCAAACAAATATTCTGGCTTTGAATGCGTCGATCCAGGCATCGATGGCGGGTGAGGCCGGACGGGGATTCGCGGTCGTTGCCGACGAAGTACAACGACTGGCCGAACGCTCGACAAACGCAACCAAACAAATCGAAGTACTGGTAAGAACGATTCAGGCTGACACCAACGAAGCCGTGGTTTCCATGGAGCGCAGTACGACCGACGTCGTGGGTGGCGCGTTGCTGGCTGAGAACGCGGGTGCCGCGCTGGACGAGATCGAGCAAGTCTCCAATCAGATTGCGAGTCTTGTGCAAAACATTTCCGGCTCAGCCCGACAACAGGCCGGATCAGCGGCCGACGTAACCCGACGTACTACACGCTTACGTGAGATTGGGCAGCAAACCGGTAAAGCGACTTCGGCGACCGCCGCTTCAATTGCCAAATTATCAGAGCTCGCTACGCAGCTTCGGAAAACAGTCGAGGGCTTTACGTTGCCCGCGGACATGATGCAAACGGGGACCTTGTCGAGATCATCAGCAAACGTTCAGCATCCCGCCGCCACTCAACCGCCGGGCGGCGACCAGGTGAAGGCAGGGTAAAGGCCTGCCAGAGACACGGACGACCAGATGACGGGCGATACAGGCATTCATGAGCAAGAGATCGATGGCGCTGCAGGCGGCGATGCCATTAATGCGTTGTCGATCATCAGTGCGGAGCTCATGGAGACGATTCGAAACGCGCATCTCGCGTTGGAGGATTGCGTCGATGGTCGCGGCGGCACGGCAGCGCTGAAACGCGCCGGTGAGCTGCTGCATCAGGCGCGGGGCGCATTAAGGATTGCGGAAACCTACGGCGCAGCCCTGCTCGTCGAAGAGATGGAACTGGCGTGTGACTACCTGGCCGCCTTACGTTCGAACAAAGGACGAGAGGACGGACTTGAGGCGCTGACACGTTCCATGGTGCAGCTACCGGTTTACGTCGAACGCCTGCTCGGCGGTGGTCGTGATATTGCGCTGGTGCTGTTGCCAATGCTCAACGACCTGCGCGCAACGCGGGGTGAACCGTTGTTGTCCGAAGGCACGTTGTTGCTGCTAAATCTGTCGCCAAGCGGCACTGAGAAGAAGGACGGGCCGCGTGAAGGTAGTGGTGAAGACCCGGTACTTGTCGCCAAGCGCTTGCGGCCGAAATTTCAATTGGCACTGCTTGGCTGGATCAAGGGTGGTGAAAGCAAGCGGCACCTCGACACGCTCTCGAAAGTTTCCGCCGCGATGGAAACCTCCGCCACGCGTGATGACATGTACCAGCTTTGGTGGGTGGTTTCGGGTGTGCTCGAAGCGCTGCAACAAGATGGACTGGAAACCTCGATTGCGGTCAAGCGACTGCTGGGGCAGGCGGACCGGCAACTTAAGTATGTAATCGATGAGGGATTGCTGGCTTACGAGCAGCATCCTGTCGATGACCTTTTGAATAACCTTCTTTATTACGTTGCACGTTCCAGCAGCACCGGCACGCGTATCAGCGAGATTCGGGCTGCATTCAATCTGTCGGAATTGCTCCCTGGTGATGAGCAGGTCGAGGAGGCGCGGGATGCGTTGTCGGCTCCGAGTGCAAAGCTCATGGAGACGGTTGCGGGGGCCATCAAAGATGACCTGAGTCGCGTTAAGGACGTTCTCGACATATTCGTTCGCACCGGCATGAATAAATCGTCGGAACTCGTACCGCAACTTGAGCTCTTGAAGAAAATCAGCGACACGCTGGGTGTGCTAGGGCTCGGGGAGTTACGTGGCGACGTCGATGGTGAAATCGACCGGCTAAGGTCCGTTGTGGAACGCGGCGGCGTCGCAAATGATCAGGTAATACTCGATATCGCCTCGACCTTATTGCGGGTTGAGGATCGCCTTGACCAGCAACTCGTAAGGCTCACGGTGCCAAGAGAGACCGATGCTGAGGGCACTCCGTCAGACGATGATGCAGAATTCCAAAAAGTTACCGAGTCAGTGATGCGTGAGTGCATCATTAATCTTGCTCGTATAAAGGAAACGATCAGCCAGAGTTTTACCGAAAAATCCGAGTCTCACGGGCTCGACAGCGTGCCGTCGTTGATTCGTGGCATCAAGTCGGGGCTGTTAATGCTCGACAAGACACGCGCGATGGAAGTCGTCGAGCGTGTTGGGCAATTGGTGACCGCCATGCTAAACGCGGGTGGTCCGCGGCTGCTGAATCAGAAAGAGACGGATCGTCTTGCCGATGTCATCGTTAGCATCGAATACTACATGGAGACAGTTAAGGCCGGCCGTAGCGAGCCCTGGTACATGCTTGATAATGCAGAGGCTTGTCTTGCGGTCCTGAGCGACGTTGAAGGGCGCCTGCTTGAGCTCACCGAACAGAGCACCGCGCAGGTTGAAGCAACGCAAAAACTATCGATAGAAGGAATTGAGGAGCGCGCTACCGAGGCATTGCAAGAAGCCAATGCACCGCAAGCCACGGAAGTTATTCCATTGCCGGTTGTCTCTGCTGATGCCGCAGAGATGGACCCGGAGATTATCGAGCTTTTCATAGAGGAAGCGAAGGAAGAGGTTGCGTCGATAAAACGGCACCTGCCGGCGTGGGCCGCCACGCCCGACGATATGGCACTGCTTATCACGGTCCGGCGTTCTTTCCACACCCTGAAAGGCAGCGGCCGAATGGTTGGCGCCGAACGCATTGGTGAATATTGCTGGGCGGTTGAGAATCTGCTCAACCGTTTGATCAATAGCACGCTGACGCGCACGCCGCCGATGATCGATTTCATTCAACTGGCGTCTGCTGCGGTGCCCGAACTGGTTGAGCAGTTGGAGGTCGGTACCGAGCCGGCCTCCGATATCAGCCTGTTTATTGCGCGTGCGAATGCCTTCGCTGATGGTGATCCGAATGCGGCAGTGCTGACGATCGCAAGGCCGGCGAGCGAAGAACCACCGGAGCAAAAGCCTGCGCTTGAAATGGATCCGGTTCTTCACGATATATTCACCAAGGAAACAGCCGGGCATCTGAAAGTCATCACCGACTACCTGGCGGCTTGCGATGGACACCAACCACCGTTCGATGTGACTGACAAACTGCACCGCGCGTGCCATACGCTCCACGGCAGCGCGAACATGGCGAACGTCGAACGTGGTGTTGCGGTTGCGGCCGTCTTGAATCGCTTCGTACGGCATGTTTTTGATCACAAGATCGGCTTCCAGAAATCGGGCCTCGATGCATTGCGTGCCGCAGCCAGAGCGATCGAAACGATTGTTGGTGATATTAATAACCCGGATAGAGATCGCGCCGACTACACGGCGCTGATTGAGCACATCCAGAAAGTGTCTGATGCGGTAAAACCCACACAGAGTTCGGAACCGGATCCCGAGCCTGCCCCGGCACAGGATGTTTCCGAAATCGCGAATGTCGATGCTGTGCTCGAGAAAGCTGTCGATGACGAAGTCGTTGAGGCAGAGTACGACGCAGAGATCGCAGCGATATTCACTGAGGAATCCGCGGAGTTGCTTGAAGAGGCCGATCAGGCGCTCATCATCTGGTCAAAAGAACGTTCGCAGCAGCCCATGGATGAACTCAAGCGTCACTTGCACACCCTCAAGGGTGGGGCACGTATGGCCGGCATCACAGCGATGGGTAACCTGAGTCACGAGCTCGAGACTTTGCTGATCTCAGTTGACGGGGGGCGCGTCAAAGCGACCCCGGCTGTAGAAGACCTTATGCAACGCAGCATCGACGAATTACATCGCATGCGAGATACGGTGATAGCGGGCAAGCCGGTGAGGTCGTCGAAGGAACTGGAACAACGTATTCAGCATGCGAATGCCGGTTTTGAGGTAGCTGATGAGGTTGAGGTTGAGGTGACGCCTGCGGACGCCACTGTCGAGGCAGCGACGCCGGCAGAATTCACCTTCGAACCCGAAGACACAGTGAGCATGGTGATCGTCGATTCGCCATTGGCCGATGAACTGAAGGAGATCGGCAAAGAAAAAGACGAACCGATCGCGACACCGGTCAAACCCGAACCCGAGCCCGAACCAGAGCCCGAACCAGAGCCCGAACCGGAGCCTGAACCGGAGCCTGAACCGGAGCCTGAACCGGAGCTGGAACTGGAACCCGAGCCCCGGCCAACACCAAGACCCAAAGGGAAGCCGGAGCCCAGAGCGGCCGAGGTTCGATCGATTCGTACACAGGAGCCGCGTCAGGAATTTGCTCGGATTGATGCCGAGCTGCTTGAAGACCTGCTGAACGCCGCCGGTGAAATCAGTATTTACCATTCGCGCCTGAGCCAGCAGGTCAATTCATTCGAATTCCACGTTGAAGAGCTCGATCAGACCATCGCGCGCTTGCGTGAGCAGCTGCGAAAGCTTGAAAACGAAACCGAAGCGCAGATCATGCACAGCCATCAGGACACTCTGGTGGCACGCGACTTCGATCCGCTGGAGCTGGATCGATATTCCACAATCCAGCAATTGTCACGCGCGCTGGCTGAGTCATCGAGTGACCTCAGCAGTCTGAAGAGTTTGTTGCAAACCGTAACCTCTGAGGCAGAAGGCTTGCTCGTGCAGCAGTCGCGCGTCACGGCGGAATTGCAGGATGGCTTGATGCGCACTCGCATGGTGCCGTTTGAGCGCCATGTTGGTCGCTTGACCCGGCTGGTCAGGCAGGCGTCAGAGGAAGTCGGCAAACGCGCGGAGCTCGTCGTTGAAGGGGCTTCCGGTGAGCTGGATCGTCAGGTGCTCGACAAGATGTTGCCGCCATTCGAACATATGTTGCGTAACTCGATCGTGCACGGCATCGAAAGCGCATCTGACCGGCAGGCAGCGGGTAAACCGGCTGTGGGGCGGATCGCTATTCGTTTGCATCGTGAAGGCACGGAAATGGTGATCGATGTCGCCGACGATGGTGCGGGTCTTGATGTCGAAGCCATTCGTCGCAAGGCCTACGAGCTCGATCTCCTCAAACCTGACAGTAAAGTTACTGACGACGAGATAATGCAGCTGATTCTGACGCCCGGGTTTACAACTGCAGCCAAAGTCACACAGTCAGCCGGTCGCGGTGTCGGCATGGATGTTGTTGCCAATGAAGTCAAAAAGCTCGGCGGATCGTTGCGAATCAGCTCTGTCACCGGCCAGGGCACAAACTTTACTGTACGACTGCCTTTCACGCTTGCCATTACTCAGGCGTTGATCGTTCGAACTGCCGAAGAGATTTACGCGCTGCCATTGCCGACGGTAGAGGGTGTCGCGAGAATTCCACGAGCGGAACTGGAAAACCTTCTCAGCCAGACCGAACCCAGCTACCAATATGGCGAGCAGGCCTACAAATTCCGGCATCTCGGTATGTATCTCGGGGGGCGGGCCGCGCAGCTGCCCGAGGATGAAGCTTTTATTTCGGTGATTCTGGTTCACGCTGGTGAGTATTCGGCGGCCTTGCTCGTCGATGAGATGCTCGCCAGCCGCGAAATTGTTGTGAAGGCCGTTGGCCCGCAGCTGGCCAGTATTCGTGGCATTTCTGGAGCGACGATTCTCGGCGATGGCAGCATTGTCCTGATTCTCGACATTCATGCGCTGGTCCGCACTGGAGCACCGGTTGTTGAGATAAGGAAGGCGGCTCCTGCGCCAACAGACGACCGACCGCTCGCGCTGGTTGTGGATGACTCAATTACGGTACGGCGCGTAACGGAACGATTCCTGGCACGCAACGGCTTGCGTTGCGCCACGGCCAAAGATGGATTGGACGCGATCGCAGTGATGCAGGAGGCGAAGCCCGACATCATCCTGCTCGATATTGAAATGCCGCGCATGGACGGTTATGAATTTGCATCACATGTTAGAAATGACAACCGCGTCGCTGACGTACCGATCATCATGATCACGTCGCGTGTTGGCGATAAACACCGGGCACGCGCCATCGAACTGGGCGTGAACGATTACCTCGGCAAACCGTATCAGGACTCGCAGTTGCTGGAGGCGATACGCCGTCAGCTGGAAGAAAAGGGAATCGAATTGCCATGAGTGCCACAGCAGAAGAACTGTACAGCCTGCTGGTCCCGCTGTCGGAGGATCGCCTGATCGTACCGCGAGCCTGCGTGGCCGAAGTGGTCCGATTTTCCAAGGCGGAGCAGCGAGAAGGTGCTCATGACTGGATGCTCGGCACGGTGAACTGGAATGGCCGGCAATTGCCCGTGATCTCATTCGAAGGTGCAATCGGCAAGGAAATTCCGGTTATCACTGGCCGCACTCGGGTGGTCATTTTTTTCGCCAACACCGGACAGCTAAAAACGGGTTATTTCGGAGTGCTGACGCAGGGATTTCCGCAGCTTGTTCGCGTAAATCGTGATGTGTTGAAGCTTGAGGCAAAAGATGGCTGGCCTGAAGACGCTCCGGTGCTTTGCCGCGTCCGAATGATTAATGAATATCCGATGATACCGGACCTCGAGAAACTCGAGTCCATGCTGGCTCGTGAGTCTTTGCAGGCGTGACGGACAGCGACAAAGACTTCAAGGATGCGAGGCCACGTAATTACCGCTGTCCGCTGACCGCGCCACTAACGTAAGTCTCCCCACAAAGACTGCAGTACCGCCATTGTTGCGATTGCTGCGGACTCTGTTCGCATAATACGCGGGCCCAACGACACCGCATTGAACCCTGAAACCTCCGCATCGGCATATTCGCTAATGCTGAAACCACCTTCCGGGCCAATCATCACACAGACTTTGGTTTCGGGAGCCGCGATACTCGCTAGCGATGTTGTGGCGCCGGGCGCAAGAATCAGCTCGGCACCGACATTCTCCGGTTTGCTTCCGAACCAGTTTTTCAACGGCACCGGTGTGTCAATGAGCGGCAGCCGCGTACGCCCCGATTGCTCGCAGGCGCTACTCGCAATTTTTTGCCAATGTTCACGACGTTTCTCAGCGCGATCGGGATTTAGTTTCACGACACCGTATTCGGTGAGTATCGGTGTGATTCGCTTGACGCCGAGTTCGGTGGCCTTTTGCACAACGAAATCCATGCGCTCGCCCCTTGAGATTCCCTGTACGAGGTGTATTTTCAGCGCTGACTCAGTACCCGCGTGCGCGTTTTCGCCGAGCGCCAGAGTCAGGGAGTTTTTGCTGATGTGCGTGATGTGTGCCGGCCATTCCGGGCCTTCGCCATTAAAGATGGTTAGCGCGTCTCCAACGCGCATTCGCAGTACTTTTCCGAGGTATCGAGCCCGATCCGCGTCGAGTTCAATCTCGGAACCGTTGATCAATGCGCCGGAAACAAATAGCCTCGTATTCATGTCTTCGAAATCATGCCTGAAGTGACTGCGACGAGCGAATATACCGTTAATGCGGAGACCGGGCTGATCGATCCGGCACGGCAGTGCCTCAGCCCCAACCGAGACCCACGGCCTGACAGTGCGTCCCTCGATATGATTGTGCTGCATGGCATCAGCCTGCCGCCCGGCAAGTTCGGCGGTGGGGAAATCGAGGCACTATTTCTCAATGAGCTGGACTGGGACGCGCACCCGTATTTCGGGGAGATTCGCGGTATGGAAGTTTCCGCGCACTTGTTGATCCGGCGTGACGGTGAACTTGTCCAGTTTGTGCCCTTCACCGAGCGCGCATGGCACGCGGGTGAGTCGAGCTTCCGCGGCCGCGCAAGGTGCAACGATTTCTCGGTCGGAATTGAGCTCGAAGGTGAAGATGATACACCCTACGACGATCGCCAATATGCCGTGCTGCCCGCTATACTGGAGGCCCTCGAAGCAGCCTATCCACAGATTACAGCGCGGAATATTGTGGGTCACTGTGACGTCTCTCCCGGTCGCAAGAGCGACCCAGGTCCTGCTTTCGACTGGCTGCGCTTGTATGATGCACTTGGGGAAAAAACCGGGAACGATAACTGATGCACCTGATCGCCTTACTCATTGGACTGGTCGTAGAACGGTTCGCGACACGGTATTTTCACTGGCGCCGTATGCGCTGGCTGGATCGAATTATCGATGCCGGATTTCGTCAGGCTGAGCGCTTCGGCAACTGGCCAGCGCTGATCCCGGTCATCCTTCTCGCGGTGCTGCTGGTGCTCCCCGTCGGTGCTGTCATGTTCGGCCTCGGGGATACTCTGAAGGGCTTTACCTATTTAATTCTCGCCATCATCGTATTGATGTTTTCGATCGGGCCGAATGATATCGGTGAGGAAGTGGATGAGTACTGCAAGGCGCTGCAGGCCGAAGATGAAGAGCAGATTCAGATCGCCGCCAAAGCGATCATCGAAGGCGCTGTACCAGCCGATGAGCGCGAACGAATCACGAGAGTTGAAGAGGCAGTCTGCATACAGGCGAATAATCGATTGTTCGCTGTCGTGTTTTGGTTCGTCGTTCTGGGCGCAGTGTTAGGTACTATCGGTCCGTTGGCTGCCTGGACCTATCGAGTGACAGACCTGATTCGTCGGCGAGCTGTATTCAACGCGGCGCGTAACGATCAGGCAGATGGCTGTGTGCAACGGATTCGTGACGCAGCCGAATCGATCCATGGACTGCTGGCCTGGGTACCGGCGCGACTCACGGCGATCGGTTATGTGGCGGCAGGACATGCCGATGAGGCGATCGCGGCCTTTAGAGCGCCAACCGAAGAACGTGGTGCCACCATTTCCGAGCGTAGCGAGCATCTGCTCGCCCGTGTGGGCATTGCCGCTTTGGCCTGTCAGGACCTCGCGGACGAGACGGTCACCGAGCGTGGCATTCGCGGAGCCAGGGCGGCGAACAAACTGGTATTTCGATTGTTGCTCTTCTGGGCGGTGATCATTGCCGCGATGACGTTGTACGGCTCGACGCGGTGAGGACAGAACTGGCACTGGTGGCGGCACTCGTCGTCGTGGTGGCCTGTTCAGAAAAAGATGTCGTCGAGCCAGTATCTGCCAGTGCAGAGCGCATCGTGTCCCTTGCTCCCAATCTCACAGAACTTGTATATACGGTCGGTGCTGGCGAACAGCTTGTAGGCGTTAGTGCCTGGTCTGACTACCCCAGAGAGGTTCTCGATTTGCCGGTTGTCGGTGATGCGTTTACAGTTGATCAGGAACAACTCGCCTTGGCGAAGCCTGACCTGCTACTGGTCTGGGAAAGTGGAACACCAGTGCACGTTGTCGACGAGTTACGAGGAATCGGTTACAACGTCGTACGGATCCGGACTCGCGCACTCGATGATGTTGCTGTTGCGTTGCTGAAAATCGGTGAACTCACAGGGCATGTCGATGAGGCTGCGACGGCCGCTGCTGTGTATCGGGATGGGCTGCAGTCGTTACGCGATCGGTATCAAAGTCTCCCTGCTATTCGAGTTTTTTATCAGGTTGCCGCGCGCCCGCTGTATACCATCAACAACGAGCATTATATCAGCGAGTTAATTTCGATCTGCGGTGGCAACAATATTTTTGAAGACCTCGGCGAACTCGCACCAACCGTCGATGTTGAAGCTGTCGTCGACCGCGATCCTGAGGTTATGCTGGCAAGCACGGATGCTGGTGACGACGCGTTCGACGAGTGGCAGCGTTGGCCGGATATCACAGCCAATCGAATCGGTAATCTTTATTCGTTGCCAGCCGATGAGATTGGACGGGCAACAACGCGCGTGCTGATCGCCGGTAACGCGATGTGCATTGCGATCCAGCAGGCGCGCATAAACCGTGCTTCGGGAATACAAAAATGACGATGGCGATCCGTCCCGCAACAGCAGCTGATTTAGGAACGGCGATTGAACTACTGAAAGAGGCCGGCTTGTGTTTCGAAGACCTGTCTGCCGATATGCTCGCGTTTGTCGCGGAAACAAACGCGAAATTTCAAGGCGTAATTGGCAGGGAATGTTTTGCTGATATCGCGTTTATGAGGTCGCTGGTCATATCCGGTGATGCCCGTGGAGCAGGGGTCGGTCATGCGCTGGTCACGGCACTGGAGACCGCGTGCGTGACAGACGGTATCGGCGAGCTCTGGTTATTGACCTTTGACGCAGATCTATTTTTCGCGAAACTGGGGTATGTAATCAGAGATCGAGCCGATGCTCCGGATGCCATCCGCAATACTGAAGAGTTCAGAGCGCTTTGTCCCGCCGACGCAGTGCTAATGTCGAAATTCCTTCTCTGAGGACGGGCTTCTATTGTTCGCTCGATGACCGATAGAGATCCTTGGAATGGCTACTTTCGCCCGACAAGGTTTGCTCCATAAACGCGATAAAATCCTCGTTTACAAAAATTGTTTTTCTTTGCTCCCAATAGAATCGCACCCCTGGTTCGGAAAGTATTGCCTTTGTCATCGAAAGGCGAATTTGCGGGCTGAGCGTTCCCTCTTCTTCAAGATAAAAACTGCTTTGCAAAATGAGCATGAGTGAGTGCAAGGTCATTGTGGCTTGATATTGCTCCTCGAGAGTCAGCGATTGAGGATTGGTAATGAAGCGGCGGAGCACACTGCTTACTTGTTGGTCGCTACCAAGGGATGTGTACCATTCTGCTATTGTTGCTGTTGTTTCGGCCGCGGTAGCGGAGCGAGTGGCGCGGGTGCTCTCGTTCACTTCGAGCCCAACGAAAATCAACGACAAAACAACTACTGCCACGCTCAATGCTTCGAGTGTTACTTTCAAGGCTCGTGACTTGATGTCCATCCCATAAGTCCTTTCAACCGATCAATGCAACAGTTTAACACCCGACCGATGGCGGTCAGATCAAAATGCGAGGGTGATGCTGCCTCGTCGGTTAGGAGAGTGGCTCCGCACGCTATCGACCACCTGCCAGATCAATGAACGAACCGGTCGCATACGACGCCTCGTCCGACAATAACCAGTAGATCGCGTTGGCTACCTCTTCGGGTTTACCGCCGCGCTTAAGCGGAATGCTGTCCGCAACGCGTGCAACGCGACCCGGTTCACCGCCATCCGCGTGCATATCTGTGTGGATGAATCCAGGCCTGACACAGTTCACCCGGATACCTTCAGCCGCTACCTCCAGCGCGAGACCGCGTGTGAGCGTATCGATCGCGCCTTTGGATGCTGCGTAGTCGACGTATTCTCCTGCGGACCCGATACGAGATGCAGCAGAGGACACATTTACGATGGCGCCACCGTGCCCACCATGAGTCGTCGACATTCTCTTGACCGCTTCCCTGCAACAAAGAAACGCACCCGTCACATTGGTTTCGAGAATCCGGTTTATGCGGCTGGCGTCCATATCTTCAACGCGCATCTGTGGTAACAGCATCCCGGCATTGTTCACGAGCGCAGTAACCGAGCCCAGTTCCCGATCAACAGTTTCGAATAATCGAACGGTATCGTCTTCGTTACCGATATTAGCCTGAACGGCAATTGTCTTTGCACCGTAAGCCATCAGCTTTTTAACCAAAGCATCCGCCGCGGTCTCGTTGTTGCGATAGTTAACGCAAACCCGATAGCCGCTTTTTGCCAACCGGTCGGCGGTTGCCGCGCCTATACCTCGACCGCCGCCTGTGATGATCGCCACATGTCCACCGTTCACTTTTTTCCCTTTCGTGTTGTTGAGTCTATGCCCGGGATTTTACGGTATTTTGCATGCACCGGTTCAAAATAACGAACCAAGGCGTGCTAGCCTTGGCGGATGAAAAAAGTATCTTTTCGGCCCGCCGTAGCGGACGATCTGCCGGGCATCGTCGCATTGCTCGCAGATGACGATCTCGGGAGTCAGCGCGAAGATTCATCGATGCCCCTGAATCAAGCCTACATCGCTTCGTTTGCAGCGCTTGAAAGCGATCCAAACCAGCTTTTGGCTGTGGTGGAAAATGAAAATTTACTGCTGGGCTGTTTGCAAATCACTTTTGTTCCGGGACTGTCGCGACTGGGGATGTTGCGTGGCCAGATCGAGAGCGTTCGTGTCGCCGCGGAGCACCGCGCCGAAGGGCTGGGTCGAACGATGTTTGAATGGGCGATTGATGAGTGTCGCAGGCGGGGATGCGGTCTGGTTCAGCTAACAACTGACAAGAGCCGCACCGATGCGCTGCCGTTTTACGAGGCGCTGGGATTTACGGCCAGTCACGAGGGAATGAAGCTGTCGCTTTGAGCGGCGGACAAACAGTCTCTCACCCGTTCAATTAACGGTCGCGATTCCAGAGAACCTCCTGTCCGGATTCTGCGCGCGCCAGCACCCGTGCAACAACGAATAACAAATCGGACAGCCGGTTCAGGTATTTGCCAGCCGCCGGATGGATATCTTCGACTCCCGCGAGTGTGCCGACCCGACGTTCCGCGCGCCTGACGATCGCTCGCGCGAGATGGCACGCCGCCGCCGCAGCTCCGCCGCCCGGAAGTATGAATTCCTTGAGCATCGGCAGGTCTTCGTTGAATCCGTCGAGGTCTGCTTCGAGTCGATCGATGTACTCTTGCTTAACGGCGCTGTGTCCCGGAATACAGAGTTCGCCACCGAGCTCAAACAAGTCGTGCTGAACGTTGATCAGACACTCCTGAACCGATTTGGGCACGGAGTCAACGGCTAACACGACACCGATTGCAGAATTCGCCTCATCGACAGTGCCGTAGGCCTCAACTCTCGTCGAATCCTTGGTGACGCGACTCCCATCGCCAAGTCCCGTTGTACCGTCATCGCCGGTTCGTGTGTAGATCTTGCTCAGTCGGTTACCCATGCGGAGACGATAGGCAGGCGTCTCCGGGCTGTCAAGATCGGGCGCTTGTTTCTCTACGCGGCAGCGGCCATAGTTGCGCCGATGGAAAGCTATAACGCGGAAAATGCATCCGACTACCTCAAGGTGGCGCTGGCGGCGGCCGACAAGGCAGCGGCGATCAGCCGTAGTTACTATGCTGGCAATTTTACCGTTACGACGAAAGCCGATATGACGCCGGTGACGCAGGCCGATGTCGAATGCGAGCAGGCGATTCGTGAAGTGATTCTCAGCGCATTTCCGGCGCACGGTTTCTACGGCGAGGAAACGGGTCAGACGCAGGCTGATGCAGAATTTCTTTGGCTTGTCGATCCAATAGATGGCACCAAAGGATTTGTTCGTCAATATCCGTTTTTCTCAACGCAGATCGCCCTTATGCATGACGGCGAACTCGTACTCGGTGTGTCGAGTGGCACGATGATGGATGAGCTCGCGTGGGCTGAAAAAGGTCAGGGTGCCTGGTTAAATGGCCAGCGACTGCAGGTCAGTGATGTGTATGACCCGGATCGCGCGGCTGTCTCTACAGGCAACCTGAAATCACTGGCGGCAAGCGACGGTTGGTCAGCGCTCGGGAATATTGTGAAATGTGCTGACCGGATTCGCGGCTACGGTGATTTTTATCACTATCATTTACTGGCGGCGGGAAAGATCGAAGCCGTTATCGAATCGGACGTGAATATTCTGGACATTGCTGCTCTGTCCGTTATCGTAACTGAAGCGGGCGGTGTTTTTACGAGTCTGAATGGCGATGCGCCAGGCCTCGAGATTCGTTCGGTTCTCGCGGCGAATCCGTCGCTGCACGAGAAGTATCTGAGTCAGCTAGAGGGCTTCGTTACCTGAGGCGACAAACAGCGCGCGATCCCGCCATGTAACAGCCTCCATCGGCGTGGCATAGAGTTGGCTCAGACGATTTGAGTCCAAAATCTCCGACGTCATTCCCAGGTCCCAGCGACCGTCTCCATAGAGCAGCAGGCAGCGGTCAGCGAAGCGCACGGCCAGATTAACGTCATGCAAACTCGCGACGACAGCAGCGCCGTCGTTGGCTTTGTCGCGGAACAAGCGTAGTGCGTCCAACTGATGCTGCGGGTCCAGATGGTTGGTTGGCTCATCGAGCAGATAGAGGTCGGGAGCTTGTGTCAGCACCTGGGCGATGGCCAGTCTCCGGCGCTCGCCACCGGAAAGGGTTAGTACGTCGCGGGCAGCCAGTTCCTCAAGATCGACCGAGGCCAACGCAGCATTCGCGACATCGAAATCTTCCTCCGACTCCCAGCTCAGGCGGCCGATGTGCGGGTGTCGTCCAATCAGCGCCGTGTCGATGACCGTTGCCGGAAAAATATCGTCGACGTGTTGCGGCAGTAATGCGAGATGTTTAGCCAGGTCCTGACGTTTGCTACTGCTGACGTCGGCGTCGATTAATCTAATTGTTCCCTTGCTGGCGGGACGCAATCCGGCCAGCGTGTGCAGTGTGAGCGACTTGCCCGACCCGTTTTGGCCGAGTACGGCGAGCAACTCGCCACGAGCCACTTCCAGGGACAGCGCATCGACAAGTGTCCGACCGGCGACCTCGACGGTTAGTTGGTGACAAGAATAAATCGCTGGCGCGTCCTCGTGCATTACAGGAGCGTAGCCTACTCGGACAGATTTATCTCGCTGGCGGTCAGGGCGCCGATGACTGCGTACTTCAGATTTTTGGGAATTACGGAGTCATTCTCTGCGAGCGCGATGCGCCCTCCCATGATCTCGGCGTAGCGTTGCGGGAACAGCGGTCGTCGGTCGGGTTCGCCGAGACCATCGGGCCCGATCGGTTGCCCGTCCAACGGGCTGTATTTGTCGGTGGCACCGAGGGTGTGCAAAAACTCATGTGCAATAATGACATTGTTGGTGCCGCGATAACGGCGACTTGCGTAGCCATTCACTATGCCGACCATGCCCTTTTGCAAGCCCACCGAGTTCTCGAGGACGACGGCGAAATCCGGCTTGTGGTAGCGGACGAAGACGCGGACGTCAGGATCGATACGATCCTGATCGTCAGTCGAGCTGCCAGCCCACCAGCGCATTCTTAGCGACCACAGCATGACGGACAATGCATTGGGTTGTCCGTCGAGCTCGGGTGGCTGCTCTTCGATCTCAATGCCGAGTTCGATTCGAACCGGTCGTTCGAGGTTGACTGAGTAGCGTTTTGTTTCGCGCGTAAGAAATGTCTCAATGCCGCCGAAGTCGGAGGTCGACAGTCCATCGATGTACTTTGCGGCCTCGGCGCTGCCGTCGGCGTTGATTGGGTACACCTTGATCCACAGAGTGTTATTCCAGTCGGTGCTCCTGGCTTGCGTCAGGATCGCGCTGAGGCCAACAAACAGCAGTATGAGCAGCAGTATTGAAATACGTATAGCTTTAAACATTGATCAGAGGTCGGGTGGCTTACGGACTCCCGTAGTTTGCTCAAATGCGTACGCGATCTCTATGAGCTGCTTCTCATTCCAGGGTCTGGTGACGAATGTCAGTCCGACAGGTAGCCCCGATACAAAGCCCGCGGGCACTGTAATGCTCGGGTAGCCGGAAATGGCAGCAAGTGACGAGCTGCCGATACCAAAGGAATCGCCATTTATATGGTCAATCAACCAGGCCGGGCCGTTGGTCGGAGATATCAATGCATCCAGTTCATGTTCAGCGAGGAGGTCATCTATAGCCGACTGCGAAATACGCTTGCTGGTCTCAAGAGCGGCCAGATATGCCGCCTCGGTTAGTGGCCCTTTTTCTTCTGCAGCAAGCAGGATTTCCTGCCCGAAAATGGGCATGACTGTTTCGGCATTCGCATCGTTGTACACGATGAGTTCAGCAACGCTTTGTATGGGCGAGCCGGATTTTTCAAAGTATGCGTTCAGGTCCGCCCGGAACTCGTACAACAGTACCTCATACTCGGCATCGTACAGGTCACCGGCTTCGATATTGATGTCATCAACGGTCATGGCACCCGATTGCTGCAGGGTTTTGATGCTCGCTTGATAAATATCCTCGACTCTCTGATCAGAGCCGGCCCCATACCAGGAACGAATGATGCCAATACGTTTGCCGTTGAGCGCATCGGCGGTGAGGTTGGCGGAGTAGTCGTGATGAGTCTCGGCGGCCACAGTAGCTGTGTCATCAGGGTCCGTTCCTGTCATCGCCGTCAGCAAAATTGCGGCATCACGGACAGTTCGGCCCATTGGACCTGCGGTGTCCTGACTGTGCGCGATCGGAATGATGCCACTGCGGCTGAGCAGGCCAAGCGTCGGTTTGATGCCAACAATGCCATTGACTCCGGCAGGGCAAACCACCGAACCATCGGTTTCGGTGCCGACTGAGACTGACGTCAGATTGGCCGCGACCGCCACGGCGGGCCCACTCGAAGAACCGCAAGGCGAACGTCTCGTGTCATAGGGGTTCAGTGTCTGGCCACCGACACTGCTCCAGCCACTGGATGACATCGTGGAGCGAAAATTCGCCCACTCGCTTAAGTTGCCCTTGCCGAGAATCACGGCACCAGCATCGCGCAGGCGCCTCACCACAAAGGCATCTTCGGGTGGCACATGGTCGGCAAGTGCCAGAGATCCGGCGCTCGTATACATTTGATCCGCGGTATCGATGTTCGCTTTGAGGATGACCGGGATGCCGTGCATTGGACCGCGCGGGCCGGAAGTCTTCCATTCTTCATCGAGTGACCGGGCAATGCTCAATGCGTCCGGATTGATCTCTATAATCGATTTCAATACCGGGCCGGCACGGTCGATGGTTGCGATTCGATCGATATACCAGCCGACCAGCGCCTCGGAACTCAATTCGCCGCGCTGCATGTGGTCATGCAGCGCGGCGATGTCGGCCTCCAGATAATCCGGCTCGCTGTTGGTGCAGGCCGCCAGTGCGAGTATCAGTAGTGCGCTGAGCAGGGACCGCATTATTCGGGATTCCGAAAGCGCATGACCATCCGGTCAGTCTCGCCAGCAACGTGGGCAATCAGTTCCGCGTACCAGCCAGCCCCGGAAAACATATCCAGCAAGGAGCCGAACGTTGCCAATATGGATTTATTGATCATGTGATCTCCCCTGATGGTGATCTGATCCTATTCGGACCCGACGCAAAGGGCAAAGTGCGTTCTGCAACAGCCCGACAAGAAAAAGCCCCACGGTGTTAGCGGTGGGGCTGGATTTCTCTTTTTTTCAAAAGAGGTAACTGCGTAACTGGTAACCGGCGACAGTGTCTTTCTTATTGTTATTGGATCTGGATCTTATTATTTTTGTTGTTATTTTTCTTCTGGCGTCTAAATCCCGTTTCTGACCGTTATTGTTATCAAGCGCAGTTACGTTTCGCTTGGGCAGGGTATTAAAAGCAAAAGCTGTGCCAAGTGATATCGTCGCGTCGCGATTTCAATGATTTAGCGATCGCTCAATCAATCGATGGATGTGGCGCGGGACAATTATGTAAAGAAAACCGACAGTTTCGACCCTGTATATATCGGGCGATGCGCTCAAGCATCAATTTATCAGTTTGATTTATAAAGAAAAATCAAAAAAATTCCTGGAGGTAGCGGCGCTGGCAGAGCCACGACCCCCTCTGGATTATGTCCAGTCAGCAACGAAGGCCGAGAAAGAGCCGTATTTATGGACTTTTTGTCAAATTATTCGACACCTTCCGCACTTTTTGCACGATCGACCAGTCCTGACACGCTATAAAATCGCCCATTTCGTACGACGGCGACCACATTTAGTACATCATTGATCTCGGACAGCGGGTCCCCATCGACGAAAACGAGGTCGGCGGCTGCGCCCGTCGCGATGCGTCCGAGATAGGGATCGGCCATCATTAGTGCAGCGGCATTCACGCCCATGCCACGGAGCGTTTGTTCGGGAGTTAATCCCGCCATCTGCATGGCGCGAATTTGTGTCGGCAGCGCCTCACCGGCCGGCAGGCCCGTCGACCGGCTGGTAACCACAGCCGCCGTGACGTCGAGTTCCGGGCGGGCCGTTGTGCCGATGTGCCACTCCCGGGCATGCAGCAGTCTGGGCCCCGGAACAGCCTTTTCGGACCACAGAGTGTTGAGCCGGTCTACGTCGGCGTGAGCGGCGACAACGGTTGTCACGCCCATCGTTAGCAAGTCGGGTCCGTGGCCCGGAACGAGCTGTCCGGGCAACCTCGCGTCGGCATCGATCAAACCGGGGATGACCGTCAGATCGCCCATGTCGATGACGATCGATCCGGGCCGGTCCTTGTGTGTCTGAACCGCAGTGACGCGGCCGCCTTGAATCAGAATGTCCTTGTCATGTTGGTAGCCCGCAGCAACACCGTCGAATAATCGTGACGCGTGGATAACGAAATTTCCGGCGGGCTCTCCCTGCCAGGTCAACGAGAGACGTTCGCGCCGAACCGTTGTCTGAACCTCGGGTTGGATGGTTGCACGAAACTGTAGCGGGCTGGAGCGCCAGGAGTTGAACAGACGTTGCCGGATCTGGCCGTTGGCGGAGTAAACCATGCGGTCACGATCCAGCCAGCTCACCGGTGCCACAACGAACTGCTCGTTGCTTGCATAAGGCCTCAGCAAACGTGGTTGCGACAGGATGAGCATTTTGATCGAGGTGCCGACGTCATCAGTCTGAAAGAATGTGATCAGACTACTGTCCGGTCTCCAGGTCGGTGCTGCGAGTTTGGCAGATGACGTGGTCAGGACTTCCTCAGGTTGCGAGTGACGCCGCAGAACAAGCGACCACTGGCTGTCGTGGTGATGTACATAAACCAGATCGCGTCCGTCGGATGACCAGGCACCCTCGATTTCGTCGCCTGGCTGGTTGCTGATACGCCAGCGCAAACCCGTGGGTATGTCGATCTCCCACAAATCGAAACCAGTGCCATTGACGTCGGACGAATACAGCACACGCTCGCCGTCCGCGTGCCATGTTGGATGCACATCAAGATTGGAGTTCGTGTCGAGTTTCTGCATCTGACCATCGCTGATTTCGTATGTCCAGATGCCCTGTTGGCCATCGACGGTTGCCTGATAAACGAGTTGCTTGCCACTGGGCGACCAGCGTGGCCGTTGTACCGACTTGAGATTCTGGGTGAGCTGGCGGGCATCCCCGCCGCCGCCTGGTACGATCCAGATGTCGCCCCGCAAGTCGATTGCCAGGCGACCGTCTTTTGCCGCATCCACCGAAAGGCCGGCACCTCGGGTGACCGTGATTTGCGCGCCGGCCGGTGTTGCCAACAGCAAACCCAGAACGACAAGGGCTACGGCTCGTAAATGCACGTTCCACCTTCGCGTCTGGGGTCGGCAGCAGAAGCCAATCCTGTAATGGCGTCGTTGACCGCGGTGCCCACGCCGCCGAAATACATCGAGCGCTTCTGGAACACATGCAGTGGCAGGTCTGTATCGGGCAGATCAAGGCCCGGTTCTGCCATAAGCCGCACCTCCTCGCCGCTGGTGTCGACATGAATGCGCGGATGGGCGACCGCCTGTTCCAGCGGCATCTCAAACAGCAGGTAGTTAATAAGAAATTGCTGCAGTGCGGTTGTGATGCGATCAGCGCCCGGTGAACCTGCGGCGAGGACGGATCCATTGCCGCGTGCGACGCTGGGCGCCATGTTCGACGGTAATCGTGCGCCAACAGGGCCGGCATCAAGCCCGCGGCGATTCAGTTCGATCTCACCCAGGCAGTTGTTCAGCCACAGTCCGGTGCCTGCCGGCATCTCACCGGAGCCGTATCCGGACGAAGCCGTCATTGCACACCCGGTGCCGGAGCTGTCCACAACCGACGTGTGTACCGTCGACGCCGACGTCCATCGATTGAGCAGCTGTCCGCTTCGCGCATGGTCGATCAGGCGCGCTGCCTCGGCTTCGATGTTTTCGGCAAGATCGAGATTACGAATTCGAAAATCCAGGCAGGCGCGCTGAGTTTCGATTAACTGCTTCAGCGTTGCATGATTCCAGATCCTTTCCGGCAGGTCGGAACAAGCAAGGAGCATCGCGGAGAGAACCGTACCACCGATCGCAGGTGCCGGATTGGTGGCGATAGACCAGTCTCCGATCTCAGCGATCAGCGCTGGTCTTTCGATAGCCCTGTAAGAGGCGAGGTCTTTGCGCGTCAGCATGCCGCCTCTTTCGCGGCAGTGATCTGAAATTGCAGCGCCAAGCTCTCCTTCATAGAACAGGCGTGCACCTTCTTTGGCGATGGCTTCCAGTGTGTCGCCAAGGTGCGGAATCGTAATAGTACTGCCCGCGTCTCGCAGTGCTCCATCAACGTGATGCAGCGCATTGTAGCCATCGGCGCTGCGACCAAAAATGCTGTCGCCGGAATAACCCAGGTAATAGTGGCATGCCGCAGGCAGTGCGAAGCCGTCACGAGTCGCCCGGATGGCCGGAGCGAAGAGTGCGTCCCAACTCACATCGCCGTATTTCTTCCAGGCGCACTCGATGGCGGCGAGCGAGCCGGGTATTGCTACGGACCCGGGACCAATTAGAGTCTTGATCCCGCCACCGTAGTTCATGGAGACACTAACGGCACCCTTGCCGCTTTCCGCAGCGTCGAGGCCGGCTCCCGGTATTGCGACATTGCCGTCGATGGTGACGGGCTCACCGCCTTTGGGCCAAATTGTAATGAATGCACTGCCCGCCAGCGCGCAAACACCGGGCTCGGTGTTAATCGTCACCAGGCCTGCCGCCAGCGCACAGTCAACCGCATTACCGCCGGCACCGGCCACCTCTCGCGCCGCATCAGCGGCCAGCTGGGAGGTCGTAGCTACTGCAACACTGGTCACCGATTTGGAATCTAGAAGTGTATGACCGAACGAATGCTTTTGCCTTCATGCATCAGGTCGAAAGCTCTGTTGATGTCTTCGAGCGGCATCGTATACGTGATGAACTCATCGATCCTGATGTCGCCATCCAGATATTGGTCGACCATTCCGGGCAGCTGTGAACGTCCTTTGCAGCCGCCAAAAGCCGTGCCGCGCCAGACTCGGCCGGTTACCAACTGGAATGGTCGGGTAGCGATTTCCTGTCCGGCACCCGCGACGCCGACGATGACCGATTCGCCCCAACCTTTGTGGCAACACTCAAGCGCCGAGCGCATCAGGCTTGTGTTACCGACGCATTCGAATGAGAAATCAACACCACCACCGGTGAGTTCGACGACGACGTCTTGAATCGGTTCGTCGTATTTCTTCGGATTGATACAATCCGTTGCGCCAAACTGTTTGGCCAGTTCAAACTTGTCTTCATTGATATCGATCGCCACTATGCGACCGGCTTTGGCGATCATGGCGCCCTGAATAGCGCTGAGACCGACGCCTCCCAGCCCGAAAACAGCGACCGTGTCGCCAGCTTTCACCCTGGCCGTATTCAGAACGGCTCCGATGCCGGTCGTAATACCACAGCCTAACAGGCAGACCTTTTCGAGTGGTGCGTTCTTGTTAACTTTTGCGACCGCGATTTCCGGCAACACGGTGTACTCGCTAAATGTCGAAGTACCCATGTAGTGAAAAACAGTCTTGCCAGCCAAAGAAAAGCGCGATGTGCCATCGGGCATCAGACCCTGGCCCTGCGTTGTGCGAATCGCCTGACACAAATTCGTCTTGCCGGACGTACAGAAGCTGCATTCGCCACACTCGGGAGTGTAAAGCGGAATGACGTGATCACCGATGCCGACCGAGGATACGCCCGCGCCGATTTCTTCTACGATCGCACCGCCCTCGTGACCGAGGACGGCCGGAAAAATACCCTCCGGGTCTTCGCCGGACAATGTGAATGCGTCAGTGTGGCAAACACCGCTCGCGACATTTCGAAGCAACACCTCGCCGGCTTTGGGACCCTCAAGGTCCAGCAGTTCTATCTCAAGTGGTCTGCCTGCTTCCCAGGCAACGGCGGCGCGTGTCTTCATTTCCTGATTATCCCTAAAGGTCTCTAAAGCTATTGTGAACGGCATGTTCTCACGATTGCCGAAGCTGTTCATCCTGTGTTCATAAATTTAATAGAAACAACAGCTTGTATTCAGTCTGAGTTCATTCGATGCGGCCTATCCTGCAACCGTAGCAGGACAAACCGGAGGTCAATCATGAACAAAGTCATTATCTCAACCCTTATAGCCTGTGGTCTGTTGCTTTTGGATGTTCCCGAGGCTGCAGCACACGAGGACAGGGACAGTCAATATCGTTCGCACCGATACGATTATTCCAAGTCCTACCGTCGTGATGGGTACCGCAATGGATACAGGCGTGATTATTACGGCTCGCGGTACAAGCGCGCGGGAGAAATGCCGCGGTGGTTGAAACGAGACAAATCTTTTCGTCGCTGGTTCAGGCACAGTCGCCTGCAAAACAACCGTCGCCTGTCATGGCACCAGCTGTTCGATGCCTATCGTTGGGAACATTCTTACTACAGGCATCGCAGACACTAACAGGCGTAATTAAATTGCCTCGACCCAAAAGCCGGCCCGATAATATTCGGGTCGGCTTTCACTGCGCTCACCACTCCTGTAAAACAGTTGCCAATGAGCCTCGACGAACTTCGAAATAAATTGTCTGCAGTCGACCGCCGCCTGGTTGAGATGATTGCCGAGCGGCAACGCATTGTCGCTGATATCGGTAAAACCAAGCAGATAGCCGGTACCGGTACACGCGATTACGCGAGAGAAAAAGACGTGCTCGATATGGGCCGCAAGCAGGCCGCAGAGATGGGCGTCGATCCTGATCTTGTCGAAAATTTACTGGAAATGCTGATCCGAACATCGCTGGAAAGCCAGGAACGCGACCGTGTGGTTGCCGAGGGCAAGGGCGACGGCCGGCGAGCACTGGTTGTTGGTGGTGCGGGCAAGATGGGCCGCTGGTTCGTGGATTTTTTCTCGTCCCAGGGATTTGCGACGTCCGTGGCCGATACCGTTCTTGAAGACGGCCCGGCCCGATTCAGGAACTGGACGGATGCGGGCATCGATTTCGACGTTATTGTGGTTGCCACACCACTGGCCGTGTCGGGCAGGATTCTCGCGCAACTCGCAGTATTGAAACCCAAGGGGCTTGTATTTGATATTGGCTCGTTAAAATCACCACTCATCGACGGTCTCAAGGAACTCAAGTCCGCGGGCTGTCGTGTTACGTCCCTGCATCCGATGTACGGTCCGGACACGCGTTTGCTGTCGGGTCGGCATCTGATTTTTTGTGATGTCGGTGATTCCAAGGCAACGGCGGACGCCAAAGAATTGTTTGCCGCCACGATGGTTGAGCAACTCGACATGGGGCTTGAAGACCACGATCGACTGATCGCTTATGTTCTGGGGTTGTCGCATGCGTTGAACATCGCATTTTTTACGGCGCTTTCGGAGAGCGGAGAGGCGGCTCCCAAACTTGCAAGAATGTCATCGACGACGTTTGATTCGCAGTTGCTGGTGTCCGAGGCGGTTGCGCAGGACAATCCACATCTGTATTTTGAAATTCAGAATTTGAACAGATTCGGGCTGGGGCCGCTCGATGCATTGTGCGAAGCCGCAGGGAGAATTCGCGAGTCAGTCGCAGGCGGCGATGAAGAGGCGTTCGTGGAATTGATGGACAAGGGTCGCGAGTACCTTGCGTTAAGGCAGTAAAACACTGAGATAATGAGACGCTAGGGAGAGGCTGCTCATGCAATCAAAAGAGGCAATATCGGCCGAGGACATGAAGGCGCAGCGTGATCTTGCCCGCCGACAGCTGGACGAGCTAACCGATCAAGTTGCTCGGAACGACGACAAGATGAAGCGCACGCAGCAGCGTGAGTTGAAACTCTTGCAGGCGGATGATCTGGATTCGCTGTTTTCGGCACTGTCCGACGGCCTAAGGACCAGTTATGGACTTGAGTACGTCAGCGTAGTGCTGTGCGATCCGGATCACGACATTCGTCATTTGCTGTTGGCCAACGGCACGCCGGCCGAAGGGTTTTCAAATCTGCTCATCCGGGAGTCATTGACTGGGCTCGCACCGCAATACATTGCTCTGCATCAGCCGTGGCTGGGCGCGTTTACGGCCTGCGATCATCAGTTGATTTGCCCAGGCGCCGACGACATCAAAAGCATCGCGATGATTCCGTTGAAGCACCGCGGCAAACTGATCGGCAGCATTAATTTTGGCAGTAATGATGCGCATCGATTCACTCGCGACCATGCCAGCGATTTTCTTGCCCATCTCGGCGTGATTGCGTCATTTTCAATTGAAAACACGGTGAACCGTGCGCGTTTGATGCGCAGCGGATTTACGGACGTGTTAACGGGCTGGAATAATCGTCGCTATCTCAGCGTGCGACTCGGCGAAGAGCTGGCAAGAGCGCGAAGGGACCAGGCCGGAGTCGTTTGCCTGATGTTGGACGTAGATCATTTCAAACGCGTGAACGATACCTGGGGCCACGCCGCCGGTGACGCGGTACTGCGCGAACTCGCACAGCGCATCGAGTCACAGGTTCGCGCCAGCGATGTGGCGGCACGTTACGGCGGCGAAGAATTCGTCGTGCTATTGCCAAATACAGAAGTGGAGTCTGCAAAGCTCCTTGCAGAGCGTGTTCGCCAGGCCATATCAGCCACACCGTTCGATCTGCCGTGCGGAGATACGGTGACAGTGACCGTATCTATCGGCATTTCCGAGGTCCATCCCGGGCCCGACGACAAAGACCTGAAGACGATCGGTGATTCACTGGTGGCGCGCGCCGATGTGGCGTTATACGCCGCCAAATCAGCCGGCAGGAACCGGGTTGTTGTAGAGGCTGCGTAATGCGATCGGCGTTGCTGGCAATCGTCCTGATCCCGATTCTGGTCGCCTGCGAATCAAAAGCACCCGTCCCACCGGTTGTTATTTTTGCGGTCGGCGATGAAGACGCAGTCTTGGCCGCCCTGCTTGATGAATTTACCGATGAATTCGGCATTCCCGTGAACGTCATTTACGGAGACAGTCGAGAGAATACCGACGCCGTCATTGCCAACAAAGTTTCGCCGCCAGCCGACGTATTGCTAAGCAATAACATAGCGGATATCTGGAGGGCTGCGGATGACGGTGCGTTGCGTCCAATCCGGCGTGAATCGATGGCCTCCATTCCCGAATCACTCAGGGACCCGGACGGTTTGTGGGCTGCTATCGAGGTTCGTTACGCGGCAATTCGGCGTGCGCCCGATTCAGCTCTATCCAGGGTGAGCAGTTACGCAGCGCTTGCCAATCCGAAACTGCGTGGCCAGTTGTGCCTGTCATCGTCGAAATTGGCAGTCAATCGGTCTCTGATAGCGATGCTGATCCAGGATGTGGGCGTGAAACCGGCCGAGCGCATCGTTCGTGGCTGGGTGAGGAATCTTGCGCGATCGCCATTCTCAACCGAGGAAGAGCTGCGAGTGGCGATTGAGTCCGGATCCTGCAACTACGGCATTCTTTCCGCGACTCCGGAAACCGAAACGAGCGAGAACGGCGGAGACCGCATGTATTACGTTGATATTGACGGTATTGGTGTCGCTCGACACGCCCATAATCCGCAATCCGCGCAGATTCTGGTCAACTGGATGCTGCAAAAAAAGACGCTCAAAGATCTGTCTTGGTCGAACGGAAAAAACGTCGGTATTGCTGGCTGGCGGGATGAGGATGCGCGCTTGCTCGCTGAACGCTCGGGTTATGATTAGATCACTGCGCCAGATCACTACCGACGGTGTCTATTGGTAGCGGTTTTGTCGGCTGCGACTCATCAATATCAGGAATAACGGTACGCCGATAGCCGCGGTTAATGCGCCCACCGGGAGTTGTCGCGGTGCCATCAACGTGCGTGCAAGCGTGTCGGCGATAACCAGTAAGGTGCCGCCCGCAAGAGCGGATGCTGGCAGGACAATACGATGGTCGCTACCCGAGACGAGCCGTATAAGATGTGGCACGACCAGCCCGATGAATCCGATGACTCCGACAGTCGTGACAGAAAAGGCTGTCGCGAGCGCCGCGGCCGAGAAAATCAAATAGCGAAAACCTTTAACGGGCAGTCCGACGATCGCAGCCTGTAGTTCACCGCGGGACAGGACATTCAGGTGCCTGGCCGAAGCGGTGCCGGCGATCAGTAATATTGCCAGTAGCCATAGGCTGCGCTCAGGATCGAAAGCGAAGCTGAGATCACCCATGAGCCAGAACAACATGCCGCGCAGATTTTGATCCGGCGATAGTGCCAGCAACAAAGTCGTCGCCGCACTGAAACCGGCGGCGAGGACGACACCGGTTAGTAGCAATCGCGCCGGGGTCCAGCTACCGGTACCGTGGGCAATCGCGAACACCAGCAAAGTTGCGGCCATTGCCCCGCCAAACGCCGCGAGATCTATAACCAGACTGCCCATACCAAGCATCATCGCCAGCAGCGCAGCTACGGCTGCACCGCCGGAACTGCCAAGGATGTACGGTTCCGCCAGCGGGTTGCGCAGCAGCACCTGCATCAATACACCGGCGACAGCCAACAAGCCGCCGACAGCGAATGCGGTCATCGCCCGGGGCAATCGCAACTCGATAACCAGCGATTGAATGTGTTCCGGACCTCTGCCCCAAACTGCGTTGAATGCCTCGCCAAGCGTTACGTCGGCGCTGCCGGTCGCCAACGCCATGGCGAATGCCACAGCAGCGAGTAACAGTAACCCTGCAAACAGGGCTCCATTTCGTACGCTGATCAAAGACTGTCTTCCGGCAAAGAAACTTCCTGGGGTGGTTTGCGACGGATAGTGTAAAGTAAACGGCAGTTCAAGTTTTAGTACGGTTGCTATGGGCAACGATTGGATAGACGCCGAGGGGTTTCGCGCGAATGTCGGCATCATCCTTGTGAACTCCGACGATAAGCTCTTGCTTGCTGGTCGGGTTGGAGCCAAAGGTTGGCAGTTTCCGCAAGGTGGGATGGTAGAAGGCGAAGAACCCGTCGAAGCAATGTTTCGTGAATTGCACGAAGAGGTCGGTCTTGTCGAGACCGACGTCGAGGTGCTTGATGTCACCACCGACTGGCTACGCTACAGGTTGCCGGACCGGTTCATTCGACGACACAGCAAGCCTCTTTGCATAGGCCAGAAGCAACGCTGGTTCATGCTGCGCCTGGTGTCGGGTGAGGATGCTGTCCGTTTCGATCGCTGCGACAAGCCCGAATTTGATCGGGTTCGCTGGGTCGACTTCTGGCGTCCGGTCAACGAAGTGATCTATTTCAAACGCCGCGTATATGCGCGCGCACTCCATGAACTGGGGCCCGCAGTCCATCCCGATGGTCTACCGGCCCGGCCGCGCTGGTGGCCCAATCGATGGTGTGCGGTGTTCGACAAAGATATCGCGGCAGCAGAACGAGAGTTGGGTTGACGCAGTTTCTTCTAAATCCGTGACCTGGCGCACTTCTGTTCATTAGTGTACCCGCGTAACATAACGTCTTTTCTGAGCAATCGGACAAAGCATCGAAGTGGCAATTACCTCTCCTTATCAACAACACGGTGTCGGCAGAACCCTGATGGTTCGAGCCGTGGTTGTCGCGTTAATCTTTGTTTGCGGCTATCTCGTTTTCGAGTTCGGGCGAATAAGAGCGGGCTATGACAGCGTCGAAGCTGGCAATATCCGTCAGGCATACGAAGACCACATCACACAGCTTGATAATAATATTGTCGATTTAAAACAAGAAGTTGCTCTGCTAGAGACCAATCGCGAAGTCGACCGTGAGTCGTACAAAGAGGTTGAGGCCGGTTTGGCCGCCCTGGAAGTCAAGATTCAGGAACAACGCGATGCGATCGCTTTTTACCGTGGCATTGTTTCACCCTCGGACGGTAATTCCGGGCTGCGTGTGCAGGATTTGAAGCTTACGCGCGGCAAGGCCGAACGAGAGTTCAATGTGCGGCTCGTTCTGGTGCAGGCAATGAAGCACGATCGTAAAGTCTCGGGTGACGTCAAACTAAGTGTCGTGGGCGATCAGAACGGCGTTGAGACGACCTACGTGCTTGCAGACCTCATTCCGGATGAGGTGGACAAGGCCTGGGCGTATTCATTTCGGTATTTTCAGGATTTCGACCGGCAGCTGGTACTGCCGGATGGCTTTACGCCAGAACGCATAACGGTCGAGGTGCGGTCGCGGACCCGGTCGATATCGAGTATTGAAGAGACTTTTGCCTGGGCAACAAGCCAGGGCTAGAAATTCAAGGCCGTTTCACGGCAGTACGGAGAAATCGATGTTCAACAAGAAACAACGCAGGCACACAGTCGTCGAGACACTCGTCGGCTCAAATAGCAAACTGAGTGGAGACCTGCATTTTCAGGGCGGCTGTCATATTGACGGTACCGTCAAAGGAAGCGTCAGCGCGGATCCGGACACGGACTCGGCCCTGAGTATCAGCGATATAGGTAATGTTGACGGTGGTGTTACAGTGCCTTATGTCGTACTGAATGGCATCGTAAAGGGCGACGTGTTCGCCAGCCGGCGTGTCGAGCTTGGCGCTACTGCTCGCGTCATAGGCAATGTATATTACAATCTGATCCAGATGGCAGAGGGTGCCGAGATTAACGGCAAACTGGTACACCAGCCCGAAGGTCAGGTACCGTTGCTGGAGCAGACTACCCGAATGGATGAAAAAGCCGCAGCATCCGGCGAATAATACGAGTAACAGGCACCGATTATGGACACAGCAACAGCAAGTATACCGCCACCGCCCAGCGTCGTTTTTACCGATGCCGCTGCTCACAAGGTCGGCGAACTGATTAGCGAAGAGGACAACCCGAACCTTAAGTTGCGGGTGTTTATCTCCGGCGGCGGTTGTTCCGGTTTCCAGTACGGCTTTACCTTCGACGAAAGTATCGAGGACGGTGACAGCCAGGTTGAGAATCAGGGCGTGATGTTGCTGATTGATCCGATGAGCGTACAGTATCTGATGGGCGCCGAGATTGATTACAAGGAAGACCTGCAGGGAGCGCAGTTCATCATCCGGAACCCGAATGCACAAACCACCTGCGGCTGCGGCTCCTCCTTCACCGTCTGAGACCCGCCAGCCCGAAATAATCGCAGCCGTAGATCTCGGCTCAAACAGCTTTCATATGATTGTCGGCGAGTTGCGCCATGGCCAGCTCGCCATAATCGACCGGATTCGCGAGACTGTCAGACTCGCGGAAGGGCTGTCGTCCAAAGGTGATCTTTCAGATGACGCCCGGCAACGGGCACTGGACTGTCTTGCTAGATTCGGCGAGCGGCTAAGAGACATGCGTGCCGGTAGCGTACGTGTTGCTGGCACCAGCACCATTCGCAGGGCACGCGAAGACACCTCGTTCATGCTGGAAGCCGAGGCTCTCCTCGGCCATCCCATTGAGGTCATATCCGGTATCGAGGAAGCGCGGCTGGTCTACAAGGGGGTTACGTACAGCCTGCCGCCGACCGATGGTATGCGACTCGTCACCGATATTGGCGGTGGTAGCACCGAGGTCATTCTCGGCCATGCTTCTGTTCCGCGAGCACTCGAAAGCCTGCACATGGGCTGCGTTTCGATGACCGAACGATTCTTTCCGGCTGGCGAAATCACGAAGTCAGGTTTCAACAAGGCGCGTATGGCGGCCCGTCTCGAACTACGACCCGTGAAAGCGTTTTTTCGTGGTGCCGCCGACATACAGGCGATCGGCACATCGGGAACGATACGTGCAACCGAAACCGTTGCGCAGGCATTGGGGCTGGTTGATGCCGGCATCACGTTGCAGACGATTGAATCCCTGATCGACAAAGTGCTGGAGTTCAAATCGGTGGATGAGTTGTCATTGAAAGGCTTGTCCGAACGTCGCGCCCAGGTCTGGCCTGGCGGCCTGTCTATTCTTGTCGAACTGCTGAGTACGCTGCGGATCGACGAGATGAAAGTTTCCGACGGTGCGCTTCGTGAAGGACTTCTGTATGACCTTCTCGGTCGCCTGCAGCATGAGGATGCACGTGAAAGGACGGTGATGGCGATGGCATCTCGTTACCAGGTCGATAGCGAGCAAGCAGAACGGGTCGCGGTAACTGCCGGTAAACTGTACAGCCAGTGTTCCAAAGCCTGGGACATCAGGCGCGACCTGTCGGCAAAAATGCTGGACTGGGCAAGTCGACTCCATGAAATTGGACTCGATATATCACACGATGGCTATCAGCGGCACGGCGCGTACATCGCCGAGCATGCCGACATGCCGGGCTTCCCACGGGCAGAACAGCGATTTCTCGCCTTGTTGATTGGTGGCCAGCGACACCGTATAGACGAGTCCTGTTTGAATGCGTTACCGCGCTCATGGCGAGCGCCAGGACTGCGCCTATTGACGATTTTGCGATTGGCGGTTCTTCTGAATCGCAGTCGAAACGCCGAGGTTCCCAGCGTGATCGTTAGCGCCAGTGAGAAAAGTTTGTCGGTTGAGTTTGATTCAAACTGGCTGGCAGACAACCCACTCACCATTGCCGATCTGGACAGAGAGCAGGAATTCCTCGAGCGAGTTGGCTACGAACTCGTATTTTAGTAGCGGTATCGGGCTCTCGCCGCACTGCCAGAACAGCCGTCGACTCAGTCCTTCACGAGCTTCGGTGATGCCAGATTTTCAAGGAATGTGTCCTGCGCGGCGATGCGTTCGTTTTTGCCGGGCGACAGACGTGTGTAGCTGCCGTCGCCATTGAGAATCCAGGTCTGGCAATTGTCGGTGAGAAACAGTTCGAGGTCATGCCGGATTTGCTCTTTCATCGCTTTTTGACGGATCTCAAAACACGACTCGTTGCGGCGGAACATATTGCGATACATGAGGTCCGCACTTGAACAATAAAACTCTTCCTTGCCGTCGTTCAGAAAGTAATACACCCGCGAATGCTCCAGAAAGCGTCCGACGATCGAGCGCACGTGAATGTTTTCGGACAGTCCCTTAACGCCTGGCCGCAACGAACAAATGCCACGCAAAATCAAATCGATTTGTACGCCAGCCTGTGACGCTTCGTACATGGCGTCAATCAATTGTGGCTCATTCAGGGAGTTCACCTTGGCGATGACGCGTGCTGGTTTGCCTGCTTTGGCATTCGCGGTCTCGCGGCGGATCTTGTCGTGTAGCGCGTCAAACAGGCTAAAGGGCGAGGCGAGCATGCGCGTCATATCGTCCGCGCGGGTGAGGCTGGTCAGCTGAAGAAATAATTTGTGCACATCCTCGCCGAGCCGCTTACTGCTGCTGAGGTAGCCGTAGTCGGTGTACACCGAAGTCGTCGCATGGTGATAGTTGCCAGTACCGAGGTGCATATAACGGACAAGCTGCCCGGCGTTGCGGCGGACAACCAGTGTCATTTTTGCGTGTGTTTTGAAACCAACCAACCCGTACACGACATGCGCGCCTGCTTCCTGCAGTCTGTTTGCGAGCGATATGTTTGCCGCCTCATCAAACCTCGCCATGAGTTCGATAACAACCGTGACCTCTTTGCCGGAGCGTGCTGCAGTCACCAGATGATCGACAATCGGTGATTCAGCACCCGTCCGATAAAGCGTCTGTTTGATCGCGAGGACGTTAGGGTCGGTTGCCGCTGCTCCCAGGAAATCGATAACCGGTGCGAAAGATTGATAGGGGTGATGCAAAAGGACGTTTTTTTGATCCAGGATTGAAAAAATGTCTTTGTCACTGCGAAGTTCTTCCGGCAAGCCCTGGGTGAATGGCGGATACAGTAATTCCGCCCGGTCATCCAGATCGCACACGGTAGCCAGACGATTTAGATTGACGGGCCCATCGACCATATAAGCGTCATCATCGGACAATTCAAAGTGATCCAGCAGGAACTCACGCAAGTCGTCGGGGCACTCATGGCCAATCTCGATGCGAACGGCCGCACCGTAACGGCTGGCTTTAAGTTGTCCCTCGAGAGCGCGGACCAGATCGCTGACTTCCTCATCGTCAACGTACAGGTTGCTGTTTCTCGTAACACGAAACTGATAACAACCATCAACATCGAGCCCTGGGAACAGGCTTTCTACATGTACGCGGATGATCGACGACAGGAACACGAAATTGTGTTCACCCGGTTTGCTGATGCTGTCCGGTAGCGGAATGACCCGCGGTAGCGACCGCGGTGCCTGCACCATGCCCCGGTGCCGTCGACGCCCAAAAGCATCCTTACCGTGCAGCCGTACAATGAAGTTCAGGCTCTTGTTAAGAATTCGTGGAAAGGGTCGGGACGGATCGAAGGTGAGTGGCGTAAGTACCGGCACGACCTGTTCGTTGAAGTACCTGGTCAGCCATTCGTATTGCTCTGTCGTCCAGTCGTCACTGTGAACGAAACGAACGCCGGCATCGGCCAGTTGCGGGAAGAGTTCTTTATTGAGCAGTTGATACTGTTGCTCTACCATCCCTGATATGCCGACACGCAATTCATCGAAGACTTCCTCTGCAGGTCGTTTTTCCGGCCCCTGCGCGGGTGCTCCGATTTCCATGCGTTGCTTGAGTCCGGCGACCCGGATTTCAAAAAACTCGTCGAGGTTTGTGCAACTAATGCATAGGAATCGCAGGCGCTCAAGCAGCGGTACATCAGGATCCTGCGCTTGCGCGAGTACGCGCTTGTGGAACTCAAGCAGGCTGAGTTCGCGATTGATGTAGAGGTCCCTCATGGTCAGGGAGAGTGTATATCGCCGAGCACGACTTTGTAGCTTGCACCCGTCACACTGGGCAGGTTTCCGGTCCGCCCTTGCATTGTGCGCATCGCGAGCCATGCAAAAGCGGTCGCCTCGATCCAGTCCGGATCCAGTCCCACCGCAGCAGTGCTTGCAACGGATGTTGCGGTGAGATGCGCCTGCAAACGTCGCATAAGCTCAGCGTTATGTACGCCACCACCGCAAACGAACACCTCCTGAGTGTCTGTTGCGTGATTGTTTATCGCATCGGCAATCGTCGCGGCGCTGAGCTCGCAAAGTGTCGCCTGGACGTCGGCAGCGCCGAGATGATCGATTGCGAATTTTTGCAGCCATTTCGGATTGAAGTGCTCGAACCCCGTGCTCTTGGGTGGCGAGAGTCTGAAATAAGCGTCATCGCTAAAATCTGCCAGAAGTGATTCGACAGGCGTACCGCTGGCGGACCATTCACCCTGTGGATCGAAGGGTTTTCCCAACTGCCGTGAGATCCACACGTCCATCAATCCATTGCCCGGCCCGGTATCGAATCCGATAACATCAGACCCGTCTGCCGGTAGCACCGTAATATTGGCGATGCCGCCAATATTTACGATAACCCGGTTGCTGATTCCTGCGGCAAACAGCCATTGGTGAAAAGGTGGCACGAGCGGTGCTCCCTGACCACCGGCCGCGATGTCCGCTTCACGAAAATTTGTGACGGTTGTGGCGTTGGTTCCGGCGGCAATGATCCCGGCATTGCCGATTTGTAACGAATACGGCTCGGTAACATTGGGCTGGTGACGGAGAGTTTGTCCGTGGCTGCCTATTGCGACGATGTCCTGGCCAGCGACACCACTCTTATGCATGACGGCAAGGGCCGCGTCCCGAAAATGCTCGCCGACCGTCCGGTCCAGTTCCCCCGACGAGTCCAGCGCCACGTCCAGTGGTTCGCGTATTGCGGCGAGCAACGCGGTCTTAACGTTCGGTGGATAGGATGCCGAGTGCGTGGCACGAATGTCGACGCTCGAATCCGCAAAGCTCACGAGGACGGCATCGATACCATCCATGCTGGTCCCGGACATCAGACCGACATAGAAATCCGGCACGGGATTACTGGCTTAAGTACGCGACGGACGGTGTCTGCGTGCTCTTGAACTGCTCCAGTTCTTTCAAAATCGGCTCGGCCGTCGCCATGAATTTCTCGCGGTATCGCTCATCGATGGGCCTCGCGTCCGGAAGGTCCACCGTGCGTGGATTCCTATGAACGCCGTTCAGGCGATACTCGTAATGCAGGTGGTTGGCCGTGGCCAGCCCGGTCTTGCCAACGAAGCCAATGGTTTGGCCCTGCCTGACGCGGGTGCCGATGCCGACTTTTAACAGGTAGCTGGACATGTGTGCATAGAGCGTAGTGATGTTGCCGCCATGCTGCAAAATCACGGTTTTGCCGTAACCGGATTTGGTGCCGCGAAATATCACCTTGCCGTCGCCGGATGCCTTGATGGGTGTACCGCGCGGGGCGGCGTAGTCAACACCGCGGTGTGCTCGAATCCTGTTGAGGATGGGGTGCCTGCGTCGAGGATTGAAATTGGAGCTAATCCGGGTGAAATCTACCGGTGCGCGTATAAAAGCTTTGCGAACGCTATCACCGGCTGGTGTGAAATATTCGCTGCGTTCGTTGTCATCAACAAAGCGTATCGCCTGAATAGTCCGGCCGTTGTTATTGAACTCGGCTGCGATGATCTCACCGTCCGACACGTACTCTCCATCCTGCCAAACCTCTTCATACTGGACGTAGTAGTTGTCGCCGTGCCGGATATCAAGAACAAAGTCGACGTCCCAGGCAAAGATACCGGCGACGTTCATGATTACCTTGTCCGAGAGCCCGGCCGTCGCGGCACTCTCAAACAACGACGTATCGATGACTCCAAAAGCCATTCGCTTTCGAATTTCGATAGGCCGGTCGATAATCCGTGCTGCGAATCCCGACTCCTGTTTTTCAATCTTGAGGGCACTGGTCAGATCCAGCTCCGAATAAAGGCTGATGACCTCGCCGCCATCGTGCGTTACCTCGAATACATCCCCGGGTTTGATCCTGCGGAAGCGTTGTTTCGCTTCATCAAGCTCAGCGATCGACATTAAATGGCCCAGATTGAGATTGTTTTTTCGAAACAGCATTTCCATGGTGTCGCCCGAGGTAATATTGAGCACGAGCTTATCGAACACCGGAATCGGTTCCGGTATCAGGGCTTCTGCTTGCTTTAGCAAGGCAGCCGGGTCGACCAGCGGTATGACGGGCGGCTCGTTTGCGGCGGACATCATGACTGGCGCGCTGCTTCGGGATTCTTGCGGCGTCGTCTTGTTGAGTGTGCTGAGCAGCGCAACGACCACCAAAGGTATGCCAAGACCGACCGCAAACCATTGAAGGGCCTTGGATTTTTTGGGACGGCCTGAAACAGACTGCTTGTAATCGTGAAGTAGTGGGCTGACCGGACGATTCAAGTCTGCATCTCTTTGTGGCTGGATGTCGCTACTCTACCGTGCGCTATTTTTGAGGTCAAAGAAAAAGTGTTATAACTCATGGTGTTAACAGGCCCGGGAATGCTACAGTCTCGCACCCGCGAACCAAAATAATATTGAGCACGACAGGCATGACAGGCATTGAGGAACAAATCAGAGAGCTGACCCGCGGTACCGAAGAGGTATTGCCCGAAGACGGCCTCGAGAAAAAGCTTAAGGAGGGGCGGCCACTGATCGTAAAGGCCGGCTTTGATCCTACCGCACCCGATTTGCACATTGGCCATACCGTTCTTATCAACAAGATGCGGCAATTTCAGCAGCTTGGTCACGAGGTCGTCTTTCTGATTGGCGATTTCACGGGCATGATCGGCGACCCTTCCGGCAAAAACTCGACTCGGCCACCGTTGACTCCGGACGAAATTCAGGCGAATGCTGCGACCTACGAAAAACAGATTTTCAAGATCCTGGACCAAGAAAAAACCCGAGTTGAATTTAACTCGACCTGGATGGGCGAGATGAATGCGGAGGGTTTGATCAAGCTTGCAGCACGCCATACCGTTGCGCGAATGCTTGAGCGCGACGACTTCAACAAGCGATACAAGGGTGGTGAACCGATTTCGATTCACGAATTCCTCTATCCGCTTGTGCAGGGATACGACTCGGTCGCTCTGAAAGCCGATATCGAGCTCGGTGGTACAGACCAGAAATTCAACCTGCTGGTGGGTCGTCAACTGCAACAGGATTACGGCCAAAAACCACAAATCGTAATGACAACGCCGCTGCTCGAAGGTCTTGATGGCGTTCAAAAGATGTCCAAATCCTTGGGCAACTACATCGGTATTACTGACGCCCCCGGTGAAATGTTCGGCAAAATCATGTCGATATCCGATGATCTGATGTGGCGATATTTCGAGGTATTGAGCTTCCGCACACTCGGCGATATTGATGCCTTGAAGCAGTCCGTTGCAGACGGCATGAATCCGCGCGACGCAAAATTTGAACTTGGACAGGAAATTGTTGCCAGATTCCATAGTGAGGCGGAAGCGAAAAGTGCGGAGCAGGAATTTATATCCCGGTTTCAGCAGGGCGCCATGCCGGAAGAGATTCCCGACGTCAGCCTGAAGTGTCAGGATGGAAAGATGGGTATCGCTCATCTTCTTAAAGGTGCGGATCTGGTGAGCAGTACCTCCGAAGCATTCAGGATGATCAAGCAGGGCGCGGTCAAAATCGACGGCCAACGTGTCGACGATCGATCATTGCACCTGGACGCGGGAACAACGAATGTGTTGCAGGTAGGCAAGCGCAAATTCGCCCGAGTCAGCCTGAACTGAAAAAGTTCGCGTCGGGTAAATTGCGTGGGCTCGACTGGCGTATGATCTGGCGAGAGGTGCAGATATGAAGATTGCAAAGCGGATTACGACGATCGTCGTGCTCACGTTTCTGGTGACGCCCGGGTCTGCGGCGGAGAACGATGCCAAAGCCTTCGGGCAATTCCAGGAAATACTGCAAAGCATCGATCAAAAGTCCTTTGAGATATTCAGCAAGGTGCTTGACCAGACGGACCTTGCCAACCGGGTTTACAGTCATCAGCCGGTTGAAGATGATGTCCGCGCGATCTTCAACGGTAATTTTTGGGAACTAATCGAGGCCGGATTCCTGCATTACCTGCCGCCGGAGGGGTCGAAGGTAAAGGCGGAACTCATTCAATTCTCATTTGAGGACGGTCGCGGTCAGGCCTGTGTCCGATACAGTCGAGCCAATTATGAGTACACGTACCAGGTCTTCGACCTGCGCCATGACAGACGTGGCCGCATCCGGGTTGTCGACTGGTTCGATTCGAAGGCAGGGCAGACGTTCACAGCCGATATCGGCGAAGATCTCATTACTTTAATGCCCACCAAAGTCGCCACACGCAAGATAGTCTCGATCGAAAACCCCACCGACCTTCAGCTTTTTCAGGTAACGGAAATCCTCAAGGCGATACGTGACGCTCAACCGCCGCGGTTCTTCGAAATCTACGACGAGTTTGATGATCAGCTGAAGCGAGAGCCGCTGATCGCGAAAAACGCGGTGATTATGGCGTACGGCGTCAAGGATATTGATCGTTTCAGGCAGTCGGTCGAGATCTTCGTCGAGGTCTATTCAGAAGACGCCAATCAGGCGCTCATTATGTCGGATTATTATCTGGTGCTTGAGGACTACCAACAATCGTTCGAAATGCTGCGCCGCTATCACCAGAGCTTCAAGATAAAAGAGGGTGCGATTCCTGCGAAGCTCTCGGCGCTTGCGTTGGCCACAGGTAACACTGACGACGCGGAGAAATTCGCGCTTGAAGCCACCGTAAATGAACCCACGCTCGAGCTCGGCTGGTGGTCGTTACTTCGGGTCAGGGCCGCGGCCAAAGACTATCAGGGGGCGCTCCCGGCCTTGACGTATCTGGAAGATAATTTCGAACATCGACTGGATGAGGCCAAGCTCCGGCGTGACAAATTCCGGGCATTCGCGAGTTTGGCGAGCAGTCAGGAGTTCAAGGACTGGCGTGGCAGTCGAAACTGAGCCGGCACCGGGCTGGTACGAATCTGCGGGATTCTGTCACGAACCACCTCCGGGTCGCTGTAGAGACGAGCAAGCGAACGTCTGAGCGGTGTATATAGCGAAACAGGGCCAAAAGTCAGGAATCCACGTATTTTCGGGGGAAAAGAGCCGCTTTTCAGGTTTGATGCGGCTCCCTCAAGCCCCCGTCGGACGGTGATTTCAGCGATCCTGGAAAAAACATCAAAAAGATGTTGACGGACACGAATTGCGCCGTATAATGCGCGGCTCGCTGAGGGACACGGTGTACTTCAGTGGACTCCCAAAAGATACATGCAGGCAAAAGAGGATTGTTGCTAAGACCTCCTTCGCCTGTATAATGGTGGGTCCGCCCAAATCAAGCGACAGCCAAGGCTGTCACCCAGGTTAGGGCTCGTTCTTTAACAACTCAATCAGATAATTTGTGTGGGTGCTTGCGTCGGATTTTGCGAAGGCAAAGAAGACGTAAGAACCTAGAAAACAGTCAGTTTTAAGTAATTGATGAGTTCTGGTGATTACGCACTTTAGTAAAAGCTACAAGCTTTAAACTGAAGAGTTTGATCCTGGCTCAGATTGAACGCTGGCGGCATGCCTAACACATGCAAGTCGAACGGAAACGATGGGAGCTTGCTCCCAGGCGTCGAGTGGCGGACGGGTGAGTAATACTTAGGAATCTGC
>JAJFKR010000029.1 GCA_021773095.1 Woeseiaceae bacterium
AAATGCCGGGCTTTTTAATCCCGACTCGGGTCGAACGGCATGCAGCGCAAGCCTTGACCCTGTGCAGATATACCCCTGCCAGGTACCGCTTTGACGCAGCGGCTGCGTATCATGCAAATTAAGCTAGTACAAATCGTGAGACTTGTCTATAGATAAGCCCTGCAGGTTTGCAGGGGACGATATTCGTTACAGGCCGTAGGCGTCCGGTCGTGTGCATGGAGATTCGCTCACATCATGGAAAAAGCATGCATTTGAGTCCGCGTCACTCATCGAGAACTTGCAGAATCCCGCCAGAACGCACGTGATCGCTGGTTCAGAGTACCGCGTCACTACAACCGCTTCGCTGCTGGTAGTGACGCGGTTTACTACGAATTCCCGTCGATAGGTTCGCCTGCATCCACCGTCATATGGATAATCACTTTGGGTGGGAGTTCGTCATCGCCCTCGATATCGGGATCGTAGGAGAACACATTTTCTAACGGCGTACAGAGGATGTTAGCAATCCTGAATGCCACTTCCAGCGAGGGCAAGTATTTGCCGCCCTCGATTGTACAGATCGTCTGGCGGCTCACGCCGACGTATTCAGCGAGGTCTTTCTGCGTTATCTCACCGTGATGGAATCGAAGCTGCCGAATAGTATTAGCAAGGGCCATGGTTCACCCAGAGTTCCGAAGTCAATCAAACTTGATGATATGTCCAAGATTCTTGATATGGCGACACGCATTCTTGACCAATAGTCGGAGAAATTGGCATCCGGTTTTCGCAGGGTGGTACGGAGCGATTGCCAATTCGCCAATACGGTATTTGTCGGATCTCAGTATCGTTGGGTTACGCAGGCAAGCTCGCTAGTAAAGAGGCCTTTACTTTAGTGGTTCGCTAGTAAACCGGGCTTTCCTGACTAGCTTAGTAAATTCTACTTTACTTTGTTGGTCTATTAGTAAAGAATGCTTTACTATGAGTGAGGCAACGACAGGTAAGTATGTCGAGACAACCGTAGCAGGCGAGACGGTGCGGGCATTTGTGCCAAATCCACTTCCGCCCAAGCTGACAAAAGAAGACCTGGCCTCGCTACAAGAGCCGATCGGTGCTGCCGAGACAGCATTGGAACGGCTCCGATCGGCCGGCGAAATGATCCCATCCATGGATTGGTTCGTCTATTCGTTCGTCCGCAAGGAAGCCTTGCTGACTTCAGAAATCGAGGGCACCCAAGCCACACTCGCGGACGTCATGTCGTATGAGCAAACCGGACAATCCGGTTCCTCTGATATTGCCGATGTGGAGGAGGTTACCAACTACGTTCGCGCAGCAAATTACGCTTTCGAGCAGCTGAGTTCAGAAAAAGGTCTACCCGTTTCATCAAGGCTCCTAGACGAATGTCACCACCGGCTGATGCAGGGTGTGCGCGGGAAAAACAAGCAACCGGGTGAAATTCGTCGTTCGCAAGTCTGGGTCGGCGGCACCCGACCTGGCAATGCTGTATTTGTGCCACCTCCTTGGGACCATGTCAGGGATCTATTAGGAGTGCTCGAGACCTATATTCATACCGATGATGATCTGCAGCCGCTATTGCGTATTGCCGCTGCGCACGCTCAATTCGAAACCATTCACCCTTATCTGGATGGCAACGGTCGAATTGGTCGACTGCTCATCGCACTCTTGCTTGCACACTGGCAGATATTGGATGCGCCGCTCTTGTATCTGAGCGTTTACCTGAAAGAGCATCAGTCTGAATACTATGATCAGCTCGGCTCCATCAGAAAAAGCGGCACCTGGGCCGATTGGTTTCACTTCTTTCTTGAGGGAACAATAGAAGTCGCAACACTTGCCACCGCCACGGCCAGCGCCTTGAATCGGCAAGTGAATGACGACCGTAAGATTGTGATCTCGGCAGAGTCGGTTACGGTGTCCACGATTCAGCTATTCGAAGCATTACCCAAGCACCCGGTAATATCAATGCCACTGGTCACACGCATCTTGTCCAGGAGTAAGCCGACCGCCAGCAAAGCAATAGATCTGCTAATCAAACAGGGCATTCTCACCGAGATCGGTGATCGCAAGCGAGACCGAATTTACAAATACGATAAATACTTACAAATATTGGAATAGTTCATGAGAGAGAATAACTATATGACTAAGGGCGACCTCAAATCCAAAGTCGATAAAATCTGGGACACGATGTGGCTGGAGGTGTCTCGAGTCCGCTCTCAGTTATTGAACAGCTGACCAGGACAATCTCCGTTGGTCGCGATTTAAGGACGCGGCTCCAGAATCAATGTTCGAAGCTGTGCGCGACGGCGTGTTTCCGTTCATTAGGTCATTGGGAGACAATGGAGATGGTAAGAAAGACTCAACTTGCAGCCACCACATGAAGGGTGCTGAACTGTGGGATCGTCGTTAGGTGCCTCTCACATATGGTGCTAAATTTTCTAAGTGCATTTTATTGGCCCACTAAATCCAAAATTTCTGACCTAACTTTCTCGTCGCCTGAGCTGCGCCGTTTCAGCGTCATACTCGTACTCGCCGATTGTTCCGGCTCTAATTCTCTCAACAACTTGATCGATTACATGGATTGGCACGAAAAACCATTCTCGCGGGCGAACTGGGTTACCAAATCGGTCGTGAATAGTCACGTCGAGCTGTGCAGAAGCAAAGATTCGGTGGATCAAATTTTCGAGCTTCGTACGACTGATGTTGTAAAGCTCGTACGTGGCAACCACCTCGACATCGGACATAAGAAATGTGGGTTGTAGTCTGGCCCCGGCAATCCTTTTTTCGACCTCTAGGTTGGTAACACCTATTTTATGGACCAAGTCTCGATTTTCAGCAATTAACGGAAGGTCGGACTTGCTCCGCAATACGTAAATGGTGCCGCTTGCTTCATCGTCATCGCTCGCCGCGTCAGAGAAGAGAGGACCAGGATCAGATTCTGTTATACGTCTACCCGCTTCGTCTTTGTTCAAACTGCGCTGCAACGACCGCATCAACATATTGCTCTCGGTGCCATTATCAAAGATGACGCGGAGGCGCGCGTCGGTCCGCCCCTGTTCATTCGTAAAGACATCGCCCTTTTCTGCTACGTACGCCTTTTGACCACCAACGATGAAGAAGCGCCCGACCTCAATATCAGCTTTCAACTCGAAGGGCCGCGTCTCACGCATCCCGTCGTTTAGTTCGCGCTGGACTTTTTCAAACAGAGGCTTAAACTGATCGAAGTCAGTACATTGTTGACGGCTAGCAACCTCCTCGGCTTGACGCTTTTCACTGCTCGATCGAACGTGCTGCAATTCCGTAATATTTGCTGTTTCCTCGTCTACGTCGGATAGCTCTGAGAGAAGTTCTTCCTCGTCAATTTCCTCGACAGCAAGATTCGAGAACTCGGCATCCGCACCCAAAATGCCTTGATGATCGAGCGACTTCAGTGCGGATCGACATTCCTCTAGCTGGCGTAGCCGGTCCAGCCGCACCGCATAGAGTCGTTCAAATATATCGCGCTCCTCACCATGTTGCGGAACCCTTCCGATTTCGTCGACAAATCGTTGGATGTCTTCGAAACCGGCAACGATCCGTTCTTCCCTCGGAGAGCGAGATGTCCGGGCTTTGGTTGTATCGTAATCGGCAAGCTCTTCGGCGAGCTGATTGAGGTCAATGTCAGTCATAGCGACCTTCTTTCTTGAACCTAACGAAGGCCGCAGCCCCCTCTGCCATGCGACATTCCCAAGCATCCGCAGATGTTGCCGAGGGTAACCTTCCCCGTTCTTTTTTGAACCGGTATGCGCGAGTGGCTAGATCCTTGGCTTCGTCCGGGGATAACGCAGTACGCCGACCCGAGATTATGGTTGCAACCGCCTTTAGGCTTTCTTCGTTCATTGTTTTGGCCAAGATCGCGTAGGCTTCACCGAAGGGGTTGATGCTATCGATCAGATCTATGTCAAGCTCCCGCACATCCATTGCAAATTTACGAACACCGTCGATCAGCGCGGTACTACTACCTTGCTCGCCTTCGTCACCTTCAACTACAGTCTCTTTGGCCTGCTGAACAATAGTAAAGGCAGCGATTGCATGCTGCCTCACTGCCTCTTGATCCCCTTCATCAAGTTCCGGATATTTGTCCCTGATGATTGCGCCCATCCGCATCTGTGTAAGTTCGGCGGGAACGAGTTCCTCGTCGAACAGGCCGCGCTCTACCGTTTTCTTATCCTGAACAAAAGCCGCAATAACCTCGTTCAGATCCTCCCGACAGACACGTTCTCCCTCTTGAGACTTCGGTTGAGCTAGTCCAGTGATCTCAATTTGAAATTGCCCTGTTTCTTTGTTGAAACCGACGTTCTCCCTTTTTGGATCATAGCCATCGTCTCCGTAATCGAAGCCCTCAACCGGGCCGTTCTGCGGCGTCTTCGGGGTAAAATTGAAGCGCGGTGCAAGGACTTGTTCCATCAGAAGACTGGCCGCAATCGCTTTCAGTGTGTCGTTAACTGCCTCTGTCACGGCCTCCTCGGAGGCGTCTGGCTCAGCGATAAGATTCGTGAAACGTGCGCGCGTCTTGCCCTTCGCATCCCGAGTCGCGCGCCCAATAATTTGCACAATCTCGGTCAGGCTCGATCTATAACCAACCGTCAAGGCGTGCTCGCACCATATCCAGTCAAACCCTTCCTTAGCCATGCCGAGGGCGATAATGATGTCGACGTGATCACGGTTGGTCTTTTGGTCCGAATCTTTGAGAGCTGTGACGACACGGTCGCGTTTTGTCGAATCGTCGTCCACTATGTCGGCAATACGCAGAAGGCGCCCGTCCTCAATTTTCACAAGCTGAAATCCGGTATCGGGGTCTGTGCCCAGCCACTCGCCAAGCTCGTCAATGATGTGCTCAACCTCGCGGATTTTGTCCTTGGTGCTTTCGCGGGAGTTAACGCTTGGGATGTGAACGATGGTCTTCTCGTTCGTGTCGAGGACTCTAAGAATGTCGTCAGTGTAGGAACCGGAGTAAAAGAAGTACCCGATGTCGAGGGTTTTCAGGTACTCGTAGCCGTTCAGTTGCTCGTAATAGGTATAGGTAACAACATCGAATTTGGCTTCATCATGCGGAATCAGGACAGGCTCTGCATCTCCCCGAAAATAAGAACCTGTCATAGCAACAATATGGACCTTGTCGCGCGAAATGAATTCATTGAGATGTTGCCCGAGCTTGTTGTCAGGATTCGCCGAGACGTGGTGAAACTCGTCAACCGCGATGAGGCGACCGTCAAACGACTCAGCGCCGAACTTGTCGACCGCAAACCGAAAGGTGGCATGGGTACAGACAAGGATTTGGTTATCGCTCTCTAGAAATTTGCCCACCGCATTGACTTTTCCGCCTTCCGCACCCGGCGCATTGCAAAGATTCCACTTTGGCTCAACTCTCCAGTCGGCCCAGAATCCGAAATTCGACAGAGGCTCATCATTGAAGCTCGCGCCGATCGCCTTTTCTGGCACCACGATCACAGCTTGCTTAACGTCCTGGTTGTGGAGCTTATCGAGTGCGATGAACATAAGCGCGCGGCTCTTTCCCGAAGCGGGCGGCGACTTGATCAGCAGGTATTGTTCTCCTCGTTTTTCGTAAGCACGTTCCTGCATAGGCCGCATGCCAAGTTCATTCGAAACAGTTGAGCTGCCGTTCTGGGCATATGTGACCGTTACATGCGGTACGGAGATTCGTCCTTCATTGGTCATTTCGCGTCTGCCTTTCGGTTCTGTATAGCAGCTGAATTCGTTACCATCTTTGTGTAAAGCTCGAAAATCTTCTCCAGCCGTTCGGTATCGTTCTTGAACCGTCGCCCGATAAAAGCTCTTTCAAGCACTTCGTCGTTGCGCTCGTGAGCGTCACGAAGAGTGTCTGGCATCGTCGCAGGATCGTAAAGGTCAGCAATTGTGGCGGGGAAGTGCGCTTCACGCGCGAGGAGAATGTCTTCTGCGGTGCGTGTGAGGTCGGTTTTGTTCTTTTCGGTGAGCTTTGGTAGCGGAAACGTATTCCAGCCGAGCGTGTTGGAATATCGGAAATCTGTCTTTATCTTTCCGCAAACGGTGGAGATCCAGACAAGGTGGAGTCTTGAGGCTACAACCGACAAATTCCAAAGCTCAGCATTGTATAGGGCGTAAGCGGCGTTTGAGATAATTGCTCGCTCGTCTAAGAGACCTACTGGCAAGAAGTCGCGCGATTCACTCGTGTGAATAGGAACGACGATTGCCGGAGTGCTGGGGAACCCCTGTATCTGCCTAAATCGATGTGGGTATTCAGCCGCTGGACGTGTTTCTTTAGCTTTGCTTGCAGCTCGGAACTTACGAACATTCTCAAATCTGTCGATCAGCGCTGGAATCTTCTCAGCCTCACCTACTTCACTGTCATTGACCCAGATGCAGACGCGCGGACTTCCCTTTATGAATTCCGTTGACCCGTAGTAGAGCCTAAGAAAATGCGTCACTTCAGGATGAGCGCTCTTCAGGTCGCGAGCTTCACTCATGCTCATAATAAGAAATCCGCCATCTGTCGGTTTGTTGCCCCAGTACATCGTAGGCCTGTCAGCGGGTGCCGACGATAGAGGCTCGACATAGGTGTTAGTACCCGCTACGAGATATGCGTTGATGTTCTCAACTTGTGCAGCCAATGGTTCACCATTTGACGACTCGGACAATAGTTTCGGTTTATCCGATGTGGGGCGGGAAAGACAAACTATGACTACTGTCACGCCTGCATTCTTAGTTGCCAAGTTCTTCCACTTAAAAGAAGTGTGGGCAAACTCAATTCTGAGACGTTCAGACAGAACGAGGGGCCAAAACATTGGAACTTGTTGTCCCTGGCATACTGAGTTTGTGGCAACAAATGCACATTTTCCGCCAGTCCGTTCCAGAAAATGCGCCCCTTTCCAAAACCAACCACAAACATAGTCAAATGACTTCCAGTACCTCGATATATCCGAGAACAAAGCTTTAAGGTCGGATTTTTGTTCCTTTTCCTGAGAGCTTAGGCCTGCATACGGTGGGTTCCCGCAGACATAGGTTTCTCCGCCTTCATTCTCGAAGTCGATCTCTGCCTGATCTAGTGGTGTTTCGAATAGATCGTCAGCTACCAATTTGACGCCGGCACCTGTCGGGGGACAGATGCTCAACCAATCTATGTGTAGGGCGTTACCGCACGTGATCCAGTTCATCGAATCAAGTGGCAGAAATTCTTTAAGCGCTTCCTGCTGCCCTCGGTAAAGGACATCACACTGATATTCTGCGATGATAAGTGCGAGTCGAGCGATCTCAGCAGGGAAATCATGGATCTCGATGCCGCGGAAATTTGTCAGCGGAATCTTCGAGTTTTTTTGCTCCTCGTTGCGTCGTCTATTGATCTCGGCCTCGATAGCTCGCATTTCTTTGTAGGCGATGACTAGGAAGTTGCCCGAACCACAGGCAGGATCGAACACTCGAATCTTGCCCATGCGCTTGCGAAGATTGAGGAGCTTACGAGTGTTGTCACCGGCTTCCCTAAGTTGTTCTCGCAGCCCGTCGAGGAATAAAGGATTTAAGACTCTGAGAATATTCGACACACTCGTATAGTGGAGACCGAGCGCACCGCGTTCTTCTTCATCGGCGACGGCTTGGATCATGGAGCCAAATATGTCCGGGTTGATCTTTGTCCAATCGAGACTGCCGATATGGAGCAGATAGGATCTCGCGATCTTCGTAAATTTGGGTGCGTCTGTCCCGTCGGAGAACAACCCGCCATTCACGTAGGGAAACTTGTCGGCCCAACGGGGGACACCCAGATTCCTTCGATCTTCCGGCCTGGTATTCATCGCTAGGAACAGCGTGCTAATAACTTCGTGCGTGTTTGATGAGTCACGTTCGCTCATCTGCGCAATTGCTGAGGTGAACAAGTCCTCGCCACCGAAAATGTCAGTGTCTTCGGCAAAGAAGCAGAAGATGAGCCGGGCCATGAAGTGGTTCATCTCATGACGGCGTTTGGCTGTGCCCCAGTCGGGGTTTGAGCGCAGCAGCTCTATATAGAGTTTGTTCAAGCGGGCGGTTGCTCGGATATCAAAAGCACTGTCGCGCACCTGCTTGACAGTGCTAATACCTGCAAGTGCCAAAAAGAAACCGAAATGGTCCGGAAATTCCTGGTAAGCGCATGCAACGGTTTCGCCGCTATTGCGGTCTTCGGCCTCAAAATCCGTGCCGTCAGTCGCGAGAATGAACTTCGCCCGCGCTTTTGCGGTACCGGGGCTGTTGCGGAGAGTAGTTAATGTATCGGTGACTTTGCCTTGCTGACAAACGGCAATATGAATGTTGTTGCGTTGCAGGACACCGTTTTCAATATCCGACGAATTGGTGGCGCCATTCTTTAGCCGCTTGATCGTCGTCGCTTTGTTTCCAAACGCTTCGAGAAAGGCATACGGAAAGGCTTCCACGTCAAACGGTTCGTCCGCAAGTGCGGAAATCGCTTCTTCGATTTCTACCGCATTCAAGCTACGCGATCCTATTCAATAATTATGTCTCGTTCATTCTGGCCTAACGAGCCGATAGCGGTAGGATACGGGACTCACTAGACCTGCGAAAGCCCGTGCCGCATGCTTTCAAGCTGGGCGCTCACGGCCTACAGGATAGTCTCGCGTTCATTGGTTGGGAACAGACCATCTGATCTAGTGGACTGCCGCAGTCGGTTTTCAATAATCGAAACTCGGTGCTCGAATCAAAGCTATATATTTAGGTGACCACCAGTAAAATCAGCTTCTCTTAGCCTTGAGTATCTGTCGGCAGATAACAATAAGAGAATTGGACCCCAATTGGTAGCACGAATTACTACTTTGCTACCGGTGTCCCATCCGAGCTCACGCATCACTCTTACGCCTACCTTTAGAGTTAACTGTGTTCTCTTCGTGTTCCAGGAAGCGCCAAAGTCGGACATCCGATCAGGCGCAGTAAGGACTACTGCTGTTGGAACGTCGTCGAGCATAGGTATGTCACTGGTTGGGCGAAGAGATCGGTATCCGAGAGCAGCATGGAATGGATGTCGCGATTCTTGATCGACCATGTCGCTCGGAGCACACAGCAGCTCGCCGGGGCATCGAATCAGGCCGATACAGTCAAATTCGTCGCGAGTATCAGCCCAATTTATCCTCTTCAATATACTGGCCGACAGACGCAGACGCGAGCCACTTTCAGAAATGGTAATCGATTCTGAACGTAATGAATCAACATATTGTGGATTAGATTCCGACATACACCAATATATGGATTTCCGTTGATAAAAACGATAAAATATCCACAAATTTGCAGGATTTTTCTATAAATATCCATATATTCTGTCATGAAATCATTAACTAACGAGAAAGTTCTATTCCTGATAAAGTCTTACCGATGCAAGGTGGAAAATGACTATTCGGTCTATTAGCTCGCGCGGCGATCCCCGAGTCGTATGCGGTCTGCTTGCCAAAGAAGTTTTAACTACGTTAGAGGCTCAGCGACTTGAGGCAGAGGATGAGTTTCTTATTAATTTGATCAGGCTCCTAGACATGTACCGATACGGTACGTTTAAGACCCGGCATCCTCGAGGCGTACTTGATCGGCGGCCAATTAAGAAAAGGAATCTATTAAAAAGACCAGATTCGATGCCCCGAGTGCAAGAATCGTTGCGGGCTGCCCATCACGCAGTATTTGGTGTGCAAAAAACGGAAGACGAAGTATCAGTGCTCTTGACCGATATTCTCGAAAAATGTAGACCGAATGCGCCCAAAGAACCTACGCAAGAAGAATTAATTAGTATTCGTAATTTCCTGGAAGCGTTTCTTCATAATTTGGAAGAGCCGCAGCGCGGCGAATGACTAAATTCGGACAATGTTGCAACCTCGTGAATTCCTATCTGAAGAATGCGACAACGTTGAGCGATCTCTGAACGAATGTTTGCAGCATAATTATGGCGCCAAACGTAGCAAGCAATTTTTTCATGAATGTCAAAGTCGCCTCAGGACGATAAGAGAACAAATCGGGAAGGATTCCGTAGATTTACCTTCCCTCAAGCAACATGCTTTCGATATTTCCCGCCTTTCGAGCCTAATCGCGAGGATAGAGCGCTCACGCTTAGGTGAGTTTTCCTGGCCGTTCGCTGACGAACTGGAGAAAATAGCATCAGCTACCTGTCAAGGAATCTCTGGCGAGGATAAGCATTACCGAAACCCAATTTTTGCCATTTCAGCGGGTGGCGGACTTGATGCTTATCGAATTCATATCGAGCAAGATCCGGTGGACTTTTTCAATCAGCGAATATTCAACATCGTATTTCCTCGAAGCCTAAAGCAGCATGTGCTTTTCCACCCCATCTTGGCACACGAGGTGGGTCATGCCTCGTTAACCGCCCCAAGCATGGAAAGCGAGCTGATGAAACGGGTGTTCGTGTTTCTTGAGACAGGCCCATTCGAGGACACTGCCGTTTTTTCAGAGTGGTTTACTCAGTCGGGACTAGGTGACATCTCTGGATCGTCTGACGATGAGCTCGATGACATGCTTGATTCGTGGGTTGAGGAGTGTTTTTGCGATCTCTTTGGATTATTGGTATTCGGCCCGAGCTTCTTGGGCGCACATCAATCTCTTATTTGTGGTTTAGATCCTACAGGGCTTGATCCTGGCGATGAGCATCCTCCCAATGTTGTGCGTTATCATCTTCTGAGAACAGCGGTTGAAGTGTTGGGATGGAGCAAACATCCTGAACAATCGGGATTCTGGAGAGCTGTATCGAATTTCCCCCACAGCGTGCCAAAATGGGCTGAAGTACACACTGAAGAGTCGGTGAGCAACGCGCTAAGCGAATTGCAGGATGTACTTCAACCGCTTACGGTGGCGCTCTATCGGACGCCGGCTGACGGCGAGCTTCATGAGCTTACAAATATGTTGAGGAAGGGCGTTCCGCCGATAGGGGCGAATATTAATAGCAAAGGTGTTGTCAATCTCAACAAAGTCGACTTTCGCACGATTTTATTCGCGGGTTGGCTTACATGGTTCAACGGAACTAACAAGAAACTGACGTTTTTCCAGCTTAATCAATTGTGCGGTCACGCAATACTTCAACAACAGGCTGTTCGTCTTTGGATGGATCGACGATCATGAATAATTAAATGGCAGTATTACCTAGACGCTCAATAGTTTCGCGAATACAAAAGGGCAACCTCGTTGTATCGCCAATTCTAGATGATATGCAAATCGATTCCTGCTCGGTTGACCTGAGGCTTGGGACTGTGGCGAAGATGCCGCGCGCCCGGGGATTATCGCATGTTGATCCTAGACGACACTCGGCTAACTCAACGGAGCATGAAATTGAGGAGGGTCGACGCCAGAAACTTGAACGCCACGAGATCCCGTTCGACGAAGAGTTCTTATTGCATCCAGGAATGCTTGCGTTAGTACCAACTTTGGAGTGGATTGTTTTACCTCAAGATATCCAAGGCGTGGTAACTGCAAGGTCATCGTGGGCCCGAGAAGGATTGAATATTGCGACCGCAACATTTATTGGCCCCGGTTATTGTGGAATCATTACTCTTGAACTTTCCAATCTCGGACAGATTCCGATCGCCTTGTTCCCAGGAATGCGGATTGCACAGATTGCATTTCTAGAAATTGGAAAGAAATACGACAAGAATCCTAAGCGAAGTCAGTTCAGCCTATCCTTTGAACCACAGGCAGGAGATATCTCGCGAGATGACGATGCGTTCATCTTCGGGGGTGATCGACGTACTAATCGCTGAAATAGCCGGGACAACGTATTCGTAAGAATCTCTTAGTTCGGACTGAGCAACCGAGCCACTCGATCTGTTCCGGGTGGATAGTGCTCTTTGCGCGGCTGCGTGAGTTTTGCGTGAATGAGCTGTGCACAGTCCTGCACGGTGATGCAAATTGGGCAACGGACGCCCCGGTAACTCTTTGAAATATAAAGCCTTCGGCGATCCTACTCGCGACTGAAAATCCGCGTGTCGGTGGTTCGATTCCGCCCCTGGCCACCATTTCATTCGAAATTTATCAGTGACTTAGCAGCTCGATCCCTGACCGCGGGTTTGTTTTTTTCCAGCACGCACTCCAGGCGACGGAGAATGGTGAAGGGGAGGATCACACGGCCGTACTGGGATTGTTTGAAGTCACCGCGGAGCAGGTCGGCGAGGGACCAGATGTAGGCGGCGGTTTGGGAGAAGTTGGTTGTCATGCAGCGGGCCTTTTCACTCGTTCATACCCGTAACGAAATTGATCAGCAGGTCAGCATACTGACCCTCGTCGGCAAGTAATCCGGTTGAACCGCGCATCATATCGGCCAAGAATTCGCCCTCGTCGCCACGGTCAATTTCCTCCTGAATAAATTGCCGCACATAATCCAGCGCGGCTCCCGGTGCCAATGACGAGAGGTCGCGACCCGCCAGGCGGCCGCCAATAGTTCCCATATCCAGGTCCCCTTCGTAGAGCGTCGCGTCTTCGTAGACGCGCATTTCGTTGCTATCCAAATCAACGTAGTAGCGCATTGCATAGGCAACGTCTTGGGCATCCGTTCTCTTGTAATGCTTTCGATCACGCCAACTAATAATCTTGAGCAGGATTAGAACAGCGGGGTGAGCAACCTTCAGGACGATGACAGGGTCGTCCGAGATTTGGCACACTATCGCGGTATCGAGTGCTTCTCGGAAGCCAAGTATTGAAATCTCTTTTTCAGGCTCATTCGGCCAACGATACTTGCCATCCTTATCCGCGATCGCACCGAATGGAATAATATCGATCCAGAGCTTGGAGTCTGGCAGGTCAAGTCGATGCTCGGATTTTGTTCGCGAAAACCCATGATCTTCGACCAGCGACGTGGTAATCGCTTCGAATGTGTCCCAAGTGTCGATATTAATCGCGAAGTCGATATCAGCAGTAGCGCGTTTGATCGGCAGCCCAAAAGTGGCGTGATAGATCATGTCTCGAGCCGTTGCTCCGACGACCAGCCAGTCAGCGCCTACCGCGTTCGCGGCTGTTGCGATGTCGTCATAAATAAATTGTGTAGTCGGGTCCACCTTATCGGCGATCGATAGCAGTGTGCTTTTCATACAACATCCTCGCCGTTTCAATGGTTCGATCGTCACCGATGGCTAGCAAATCTGCGTAGACCACGATGAAGGGGGCTCGGTCCCCTTGAGTGGCATTTAACTTGAGGGGCCAAAAGGCCTTGAGCACCTCGACGTTGCCATTGGGGTCTTTTCGTAGTTTCAATTTGGCCACGACTCGGCCAGCCGGTGGATTGATATAAATTGTCGCTGTTTCCGGTCTGAGGTATCCGGTCATTCTTGCTGCGGCGACTTCGCCGCCCCACCAGGCGCCCAATTGCTCCAGATCCGTGTTCAGCCACTGATCAGTATCTTCCCCTGTGTATTTGCCGATGACGAGTTTCTCGCGGGTTGTTTCTATATAGGCGTCGGCCCACTTGTGGACGAGCTCATCGAATTTTCTGAGTCGACGGTGATCACCGATTGTCTGTAAGAAACCAAGCTCTTCAAGATCTTTGAACACATTTGTGATCGTTCCCAATGCCACACCCGTTACGTCAGCAATATGTCGGTACCTGGCATTCAGCAGGGGCCGATTGTCCAGAAGAGCAAGAATCAACTTCAGGCCGGCAGTTCGGAACGCGCGTGTCGGGGCTTTTGTCTTTCTTTGATCTACTGGGACTTTTCGTCCCGTGATGTGAATAAAGACATCTTCTAATTTGATCAACGCATTGCCGGCAGTGTCGAGATAGGGGATGTTCCTCTCAAACAGTGTCTCGCCCATCTTGGGATTGACGTAGTCGGTTGCGATCAGGGTTGGAAGCTCCGTCCTTTGTGTTTGAATGATGATCTGCCCCAGGTTAGCGCGGTCTAATCGGTGCTTTACCTCGACCGCGAACGGGCCGATGGTGCGGCCGTTGGGCATTCTTAGGTGAAGGAGGGCATCTGGAGCAGTTCTGTCAATCGCGTGAAGAGCCATAGCGGGCCGTTCCAGCTCCGGTTGAATTCCGGTAATTTGCTGAAAGGCCTCGATTGCCCGATCGAGAATAGTGGGCTTTGTCCCAGGTTTTCCCATTTTGTTCACAAATTATTGGTGTTCACTCTTCGTGAACGGTTACTATTTATGAACACTAGGCGTTGCTGTAGGTGTTGTCAAGGCAGTGAGAGCAGGGTGAATTCTAAATAATCAGTATAAAAACAACCAAATATGTGATTTCGTTCCGATGCCCAAGCTCTTCAAGTTGTTCTGGAATTGTCTATTTGTTCATTATCTTACGCCGTTCATGACTAGTGAACAGTCAGAAATACTGAACAGCTCCTTAGGAAACTCGGCACGGGCCATTGAAAAGCGAACAGCTTATCGTGCGTAAGTTTTGCGTGAACTAGCTGTGCATCGTTATGCTTTGTACTGCAAATTGGGCAACGGCCGCCCCGGTAACTCATTGAAATATAAAGCCTTCGGCGATCCAACTCGCGACCGAAAATCCGCGTGACGGCAGTTCAACCGAGGAGCAGAGCGACGACAGGCGCTTGCGCCCATTCCGCCGCTGGCCACCAATTTATTCAAAGGCCTACGTCATTTTCAGTCCATTCAACAAACCCCTTGCGGGGGTTCTGCGTGATCCGGTTCTTACCAGAGCGCTAACTCTAAATCAGCCTGATTGGCTCAGAATTGTACCTTGTAGTCTCACATACTCCGCCGTGACAATGGCCGTGTGTTTATGCCACCCCATGACCCTGCATGGATAAATGGAAAGAGGCAACTGACAAGGACCATGATCGTTTCATCGAAAGCCATCGCCGGACACTGCTGCGTTACCTCGACGGAACGGCGGGGAGGTCAGACAAAGAACTCGATGCTTTGGGGTATATCGATAGCGTACTGGAACAGTGGCAAGAAACCTTTAGCCATTCAGAGTTAACAGGCCCACGCCCGGAGGAGAGGACATTCTGGTTCGCGCTGTACCTGTTAGAAGACCTGGTCGAAAATCCCGGTAGCACCATTGATCCCTATGAAAAGCTGATGATGAAGAACCTAATCGAAGTCAGGGAGTTGCTGCGTGCTCGGCAATCCATGGCCGAGCACCGGTACATGGCAACAAGACCTAATGGCACATGAAGGATGCCCCAATGAGAATTACCACGACAATCGAAATTGTGCAGCATCGCGCAGCAGCGGCAGACCCTTCACCCGGTATTCGCGACAAAAGCGCTTGGCGGAAACAGGCTCCACGTTCGCCAGACCAAAAAAACCGGCAAAATGAATCAGCGTGCGCCAGGTATAGCAGTTGCGCACTTCTTCCTCGGGAGTAAAAACCTGGTCGTGTGGCAGCTCGTCGAGAACCATGGGAAAGGCAGACAGAAAACCGTTTTCGTAAAATTCGTGCGGCTGCCAGGTATCGCCGTAACGCGTTAGCAGATAAAGAGTAAAGAGGAATGCTGTCTGGATTAACCGTAGTTCAGGATAACGGTCCCAGTAACCCCAGTTGAACTGCTCTACATACGCCCTGAACAAACGAGGATAGAGTGCGGCCAGGCCTTGCCCGTTCAGTACGGCGCGACAATCGCGACTGAGAATGAACCTGCCCTTGTACTTTCGGATTAGCCCTGCCAGCTCTGCGGTCAGCCGGGTGATATGCAGGTCCAAAAAATCTTCCTCCCGGTTAATGCCACCGAAGCGTGTGTTTTCCCGGTATTGATCTTCGTCCCAATAGGCAAGCGCAGCCTCCCGGCAGAATTTCTGTGGCAGGTTTCCTTTGGCGGTCGGTTTTAGTCCCTTATCGCCGATAGCGTCGCTCAGCATTGCGAAAAGACTCATTATCGGCGCCGCCGGGCGTTCGTCGAGCACCTCCGGGAAGTGGACCAGGTCCGGGGATGCAAAAGGCAAATTCAGCATGCAATGCATCTGCTCTGCTGATAAGCCATGAAACTCATCGAGTGGCTTCCGGTTTCGCTGCAGGGTATGGCGCCCGACGAACGCCTGCACCTCATCCAGCGAACCGAATTGCATACCTTCAATTGCCCGACGCAGGTCTGCGGACACCGCGTCCGCTCCACGGTCAGATGGGATGGATTCCTGCTTCCCGAGACAACATTTCTTGTATTTTATTCCGCTACCGCATGGGCAGGGGTCGTTACGGCCAATAGCCCGGATGGTCATGCAGTCCTCCCGTTTTTTCGTGGCGCGGTCGCCTGCAGCACCCAAGCTGAACAATCATAGGCAAAAAAGCGCATCCGCAGACTTTACTGCAAATCTGGCGGCCTTGTCTTGCGTCAGGCCTCAATGGAATTGTTGCTTGCATTGCAACGTATTCACGGTGCTACGCTTCGCCACAGTCCCACAGTGAGCGCTGCAATGAAGCTACACATATTTAGCGACCTGCACACCGAATTCGCCGACTTCTCACCGCCCGACAGCGACGCCGACGTGGTTATTCTCGCCGGCGATATCGGCGTGGGCTTGGGCGGTATCGAGTGGGCGGCTAACAAGTTTCCGAAGACCCCCGTGATCTACGTGCCGTGCGACTATGACCTCTTCAAGACACAGATTATCTGTAATCCGCGAGGTTATCCGGGCGAGTATCACGAGCCAGGGTTTCGCGGGGACTTGCTCGTTAAATTGAATTTATAGATAACGAAAATCCTTGCGTAAATTTTGCGTGTGATGCCCGACTGACACTTGCAATGCGACGTATGCCGGGTGTTACGCTGCTGCGACGACGACTCACGGGAATCGAGACGAGGAAATCATGTTCATCTGTGCCGCTGGCGACATCCATGGAGCCATGGACCGGCTCTACGACGATGTTCTCGCCTTCGAGGAGTCGCTGGGCGCATGCTTTGACTACGTGCTTCACGTCGGCGATTTCGGCATCTGGCCCGATCCCGACCGGGTGGATAAGGCGACGCGCAAGCATGATGGCGCGGGAGACTTTCCGGCCTGGTTCGCAGAAAATCGCTCTGTTCCGCGGCCCACGGTTTTCATCAAGGGGAATCATGAGGATTTCGCCTGGCTCAGCGAGCAACTTGAGGCTGGCCGGCGCGAAATTCTGCCGGGCCTGACGTATTTGCCGAGTGGCGAGGTCATGGACATCGGCGATAGCCGCGACAGGATTCGTGTCGGTGGTATCGGCGGTTGTTTCGGACCGTCCAACTACGAGCGTCGATCGCATGATCTACAGGGCTGGGCCAAACGACACTTCACCTATGACGAGTGCGAACGCCTGAGCAGCCATAGTGGTGTCGAGGTACTTCTGCTTCACGATGCGCCCGCCGGCGTTCGTTGTATCGGCCTCAACAAGGTAGCGATGCCGGGCAATCTCGTGGCGATCGACATACCAGCGCGGGAACGCGAATACGAGATCCTCGCCGAATGGCCGCGTCGCGAGCAGCTAAGCTCTCGGCCACGCGCTGACTTTTCTGGGTTAGAATGGAACGCGGAGTAAAATGATGATTTCGGAAATTGAACAACACCGCCAGGATGTCGAAGCGCTGTGTCATGAGTACGGCGTGGAGCAGTTGGCCCTGTTCGGCTCGGCTGTAACCGGAGGCTTTCGAGCGAACAGTAGCGATCTGGATTTCCTGGTTGAGTTTCGGACCCCGCTGGCCTCAGGCTATGCTGACAGGTATTTCGGACTGCTTGAAGGCCTGCAAAATATCTTCAACCGGCCGGTTGATCTGGTTGTGGAATCTGCGATCAGGAATCCCCACTTCCGTGAAGCGGTAGACCGGAACAAGGCGCTGCTGTATGCGGCTTGAGGACCGCAAATTCCTGTACGACATCAAGCGAGCTACCGACGTTGCGGCACGAAGTCGATGAACTACTGGCAAATGATTGACGCCGCAGATGGGCGAAATCCTTGCGTGAATTATGCGTGGTTCGGTCCTGAATAGTCCTGCATCGTACTGCAAACAGCGCAACGAACGCCCCGGTAACTGGTTGAAATAATTAGCAGAATCAAATACTTACACGTTCTGAAAATCCGCGTGTCGGTGGTTCAACCGAGGAGCGGAGCGACGACAGGTGCTTGCGCCCATTCCGCCCCTGGCCACCATTTAACTCCAAAGGGCCGCCGAAAGGAGGCCGTATGAGTTAATCAGGTCGCTAGATGCAGCTGGTGCTCGGAACGGAAGGGGCCGTAACTAGAAGTCGGCCGCTAGACGCGCATACCAAAAGCCACCGTTGTTACCGAAGGGCGAGGTAATGGATGTCCTTGCTCCAAGGAACGCCAACGTGCCATCGCCTTCAGCATCCGGCTCGACATCGAAGATATTCTCAGCGCCGACACTCAACCTGAACATATCGTTGAATCTGTAGGTGGCTTCGACATCAATCAGTATTTCGGAGCCATAGCTCGAAACGTCGTCAGCAAGACCGCTACTGAACAGGCCTCCAGTCGACTTCCAGCTGCCGTACACATTGGCACGCACATAGCCGCTCAGAGCACTCCCGGAGTCGTAGTCGAAGGTCAGTGTCGTCCTGCTATCCGGAACCTGGTTCTCAAGATCGAACACGCGCGATGCATTGATCGTTCCTGCCGCCACGCTGCCCACATCCTGTTCGTTTTGGTTGTGCCGCAAATCAACGACCAAATTACCTGAGCCCACCTCGAAGTCAGCCGTGACGGCCAGATCGATGCCGGTCACGTCGGAGTCGAACGCGTTCGCAAAGTAATTAGCCAGGCCGCCAAGCAACAATCCGGCATTGGGAACACCGGCAGCTGTCAGATCGACTACATTCTGTGCGTTGATCGTCGTATTGAACAACGCAAGGCGGTCGTCGATAGAAATATCATAGTAGTCGAGCGTAACGCTGACATTATCCGCTGCAGACCAAATTGCACCCACCGTGAAGCTGGTGGACTCTTCAGGTACAAGCGGTTGCGACCCGAGGACCATCGCTACCGTACTTCCCACCGGGAAAGTGCCGCTCGGAATCAGGTTGCCCGCAGTGTCTGCGGACGTCGTCGTGTTGAGTGTATTGACCTGACCGGGTGTCGGCGCGCGGAATCCAGTGCTGACCGTCGCTCGCAATGCAAACTGTTCGTTAACCTGAAGGCGTCCTGACAACTTGAAGTCTGTCGTGTCACCAAACTCGTCGTAGTCCTCGAAGCGAACGGCAGCACCCAGTGTGAAGTTATCTGTGAGGTCGGCCTCGACGTCCACATAGGCAGCAATACTTGAGCTGTCAAAACTTCCCACCGATTCAACCGAAAAGCCCTGGAAGCCGTCGGAGCCAACGCCGAATTCGAAAGCCGGTCCCGCGCTGTTCGAAGCCGTATCGCCAGCGCCGATCTTGTAGGTTTCTTCGCGCCACTCAAATCCAAACGCGAAGTTCAACGGTGCAGCAAGATTGCCGACGTCGAAGGTCTTCACAAAGTCCGCGGTGAGGCTGGTTTCTTCTTGCGTCAGCTTGCCAGGGCTGAAGCTGGTCGGCGACAGCCGGCCGAGACTGGGATTAATGGTTTCCGACAGTGTGTAATCCGCCTCGCTCTCCGCGATGCGACCACTAATGTCCCAGCTCATACCTGAGCCAGTTTCGCCACGCGCGCCGACAACAAATGCCATATCACTGATAGCGGCGCCAAAGTCCGGATTGTAGCCGCCTGGAAATTGCGTGAAGATCGGGTTCAACATGACGAATCCACTTGGATTAGTAACCAGGTCTGCATCGGCCGTCAGGTAATCAGCTGGATTGAAGCCGCCCGCGATGATGCGATCGACCATTGCCTGAGGTGCTGGATCGGGAACGAAATCGCCGTCGTTATCTTGAATCAATGTGGTGCGGCCGCTAAAGCCCGCAGTCGGATCAAATGTTACCGGGTGACGGTAGAAGAAGTCCGAGATCGTGTCGTTGTCGGAGAAGCTGACGTTGCCGTAAATCTCCATGTTGTCGTTGACATCAATTCCTGCATTCAGGAAGAATTTCAGGGCCTCAACGTCCGGATCACCCCAGCGCTGGCAAAAGCCGTCCAATGGCACAATGCCGGGTCCAACAGCATCGATAACCGGCTGACAGTCTAGACGCTGCACACCGCGAGAGGTTATATCTGCTGTCGAATGCTCAACAGTGGCATTCACAAAGCCAGAATCGCCAAGGCTGAAGCCGGCGTTGGCTGCCAATGTCGTGCGTGTTCCATCGCCTTCGAAGTATTCGCCAGTCTGAGCAGATACGGAAAAGCCCTCGTTAGCGTCTTTCAGGATAACGTTGATGACACCTGCGATAGCATCAGAACCGTATTGGGCAGATGCTCCGTCGCGTAGAATTTCAAGCCGCTTAATTGCCAATGATGGCAGCGCCGAAAAGTCCACCGCTTGTGCACCTTGATTAACTGTACCCAGCGGGGCCAGTTGTAGATTGACCAGCGGCGAGCGATGGCGGCGGTTGCCGTTCACAAGCACCAGTGTCTGATCCGGCGAAAGATTGCGCAGAGATACCGGTCGAATAAATGCCGTACCGTCCGCAATCGGAAAACGTTGTGTATTAATTGACGGTGCAACTTTCGTCAGGCCATCAGTCATGTCGAACGTCGCCTGGTTAGCCAGTGCTGAACCGGCAAGAACGTCTATCGGTGACAGTGTTTCTGTCGGCGACTGCCCTTGTCTTCGAGTACCAGTGGTTACGATCTCTTCGATCGCGCCAATACCGTCATCGGTTTGTGAAAAGGCTGCAGGACTGCCAATCGCAAGTGCGACCGCAACAGCTGCAAATAAGCTGATCTGGTGTTGGTTTTTTGAATGGCTCATGAGTTCCCCCTCGTATGTTCAAGCTGAATCAAATCTAACACTGAAAGTATAGTACGACAATCACTCCGCGTCCGTGCACCCGATCGGGTCTCAACGCATTGTTACGGCTTTAGACCGGGTCTTAGCAAAAATTAGCTTGGCGTGGCTTTTGCTGCAGCTGCCTCTGAGTATGCGGGCCTGACGCCCCAACTTGTCTTGCGCTTTCTAACCAGCATGAACCATGCAAAAAACACGGTGGTTGTAAGCTGTGAGGCACCCGCAAACCAGACGGGCAACACCCCGGTCAAATCAATCAATGTGCCGTTGTTTGGCAATTCGGCATACCCAAACAGCATTGGCAGGCGGAACCAGTAATAAGTTGCCACTGCCGCCATGGCGAAGGTGCGGACCAGGAACGCGTGGTCTTGTTTCGGCAGGATTTTCATCAATGCGTGAAAGACAAGATACGACACGACAAATCCACCAAGCGGCCAGGCGAACGCCATCGTCCATTCCATCATAGTCATGGCGCCAAAGTAGTCCGGCACCTGGTACCAGCCATAGACAAAGCCAAAGAAGCCACCAACCAACAATCGGCCGACAGTTTTCTCAACTTTACTCTTGCTGGTAATCATCGGCGTCATCTTGTGCGTCGAATCCGGGCAGGGAGAAACGCATTTCTCGCATTGCGTGCAATGAGTATTCGGAACCGTAATGGCGGGAGCGGTGCCATACAGCTTTTCCACGGGATGAATCGGACAAAGAGAAGAGCACCACGCACTGCGCCATTCATAGCGTGTCCCCAGCAAAAAGGCAGTGATGGCGGCGATTGCCAGCATCAAGGCGGTAGCAGGCCCATCCGCATTGAGTACGGCATGGCGCAAAGGCACGATTAACAGCAGTGCCGCTAATGAGATGATCAGGAATATGTGGCGGAGGGTTTGTGGCATGGCTTTTCTTTTGGAAAAACCAAAATGGCGGGGCAGAAGTCCGATCGTGGCCATTGGGCAGACATTCCGCCAGACACCGGGGATAAGAACGAGAACCGCAGGAGCTACCGGAATGAGGACATTCCAGAATAAGTCGATCCCAATATCTGGCATCCAGATGAGCGTTGCGAGCAACACAACCCCCGCTGCGGCGAGTACAGCCTGAAATACTCGCCAGATGGGGAGTCCCTTGATGGAGGAAGGTGATGTCATGCGCATTCCTGTGCTCGGCTAACGTGGCAGCAGCGATACTATCTGGCTGGATTCGATTTTAACGTTCGTGCATTTGCCAGATCAATAGTCAGCCATGGAGTCCAAAACTACCGCATAATACGGATCAACCCAAGGCGTCGGGAATGACCGATAGATGTCGCTAACCAATAGATTGAACGAGCTCCGGGAGCTTGCCGCTCCGCTGGAGTCATCATCGGCAACAAGGATTGCGCGGCTGCAGCAAGCAGGCGAGCATGCGGAGCGATTTCTCGAATCGTTGCCGGAGTGCGAGGTGTACGCTGCCGCCGGGCCGCGCGAAGAAGCAATTGACGCGTTTGCGATTCCCGTCGATCCGGAATCTTTTGGCGTGGCATTGCGAGTCCTTGATCAGTACGTAGACGGTATCGGGCACAACCTCGGTTCAAGCCGTTTTTTTGCGTACATTCCAAGCGGTGGTCTTCACGATGCGGCTATTGCGGACTATTTGGCAGCGGTTTCGAATCGCTACTCAGGTGTTGGCGCTGCCGCACCGGGTGCGACTCGACTGGAACATGCGATGTTGCGCTGGCTGGCGGATGTCGTCGGCTATCCTGATACCGCCGAGGGTGATCTGACTTCGGGCGGCAGCATGGCAGCGCTGTCGGCGGTCGTCGCCGCACGGGAAGCGAACAACATCAAGAGCGGGGACGTTCCGTCGGCGGTGGTTTATCTCACCGCACACACGCACCACACATTTCGCAAGGCGCTTCACGTTGGCGGCCTCGGCGAGTGCATGATGCGGGAGATCCCGTTGGATGCAAATATGCGGATGGACTGCGACCGCCTTCGTGAGAGTATTCGGCAAGATCAAAAATCCGGTTTGCAGCCCTGGCTGATTGGCGCAACCGCGGGAACCACTGATACCGGGTCCGTCGATCCGCTGGATAGGATCGCCGATATTGCTGCCGAGTCGAAAGTCTGGATGCATGTTGATGCGGCTTACGGTGGCGCATTCGCATTGTGTGACGAAGGTCGGCGACGACTAAAGGGGATCGAGCGATCAGACTCATTGATTCTCGATCCGCACAAGGGGTTTTTTCTGCCCTGCGGTATAGGGGTTTTGCTGGTTCGCAACGGTCAGCAACTATATGACGCTTTTCATGCGCGAGGAGCGTACATGCAGGACGTCGCAGGTGACACCGAGCGTTCACCCTGCGATTATTCGGCGGAACTAACGCGACCGACACGGGGGTTGCGTTTCTGGCTGCCGTTCAAGGTTCACGGCAGCGGGGCGTTTGCCGCGGCGCTCGAGGAGAAGTTGCTGCTAGCCGAGTACTTCTACGATGAGTGTGGTGAGATTCCCGGAATCAAATTAGGACCGAGACCGGATCTGTCCATCGTTACATTTCGATTTTGCCCGGAGTCGGCGGACGCCGATGTTGCAAGTCGTTCGTTGCTCAAAGCCATTCACAATGACGGGCGGGTGTTTATGACGTCGACGACAATCGCGGGTCAATTCACGATTCGGATGGCTATACTGACGTACCATACGCATCTGGAAGACATCGACCTGGCGCTTCAGGTCATAAAAGAATGTACGGTGACAATCGGTCGCACATGATTTCAGCCACAGGACTGAGCCGGGGGGCACAATGACAAGCAAAAATACTGAAAACTGGTCCGGACGGTTAGCGTTCATACTTGCCTCTGTCGGTGCCGCTGTCGGTCTTGGAAACATCTGGAAGTTTCCCTACACGCTTGGCAGTAGTGGCGGCAGCGCTTTCGTCCTGATCTATGTCATCGCCATTCTGCTCGTCGCCACGCCAATCATGTTGTCCGAAATGATCATTGGACGGCATACAAGGCGGAGCGCGCCGACAGCAATGCGCGACCTGGCCCTTGAGAGCGGTACGAGTGGCTATTGGCAGATAGTGGGCTGGATGGGGTTACTCGCGTTGCTTTTGGTGCTGAGCTTTTACAGCGTCATCGCCGGCTGGACGGCCGCGTACCTGTTCAAGTCAGTCTCCGGTGGTTTGAGCGGACTTTCGCCTGCAGAAGTTGGACGCGATTTCGGCACCTTCCTGCACGACCCGACCGGGATGATCGTCTGGCACTTCGTGTTTACAGGGGCGACCGCATTTATCGTATCGCGTGGCATCAAGCTGGGGCTCGAGCGACTTGTACGAGTGCTGATGCCGGCGCTGTTTCTGATGCTGATTGCGCTGGTTGTCTACTCCGGAGTGACGGGCGACTTCAGTCGTGCGATCGATTTCCTTTTCAGCGTGGACCTGAGCAAGGTCACGCCCCTGGTTGTGCTGGCCGCGGTAGGGCAGGCATTTTTCTCGGTCAACGTTGGCGTCGGCGCCGTGCTGACCTATTCGGCGTATCTGCCCGACGACGTCAACCTGTTCCGCTCGGCGATCGCCGTATCATTCGGCGACACGCTGGTTGCACTTCTCGCCGGCCTGGCGATCTTTCCGATTGTGTTCGCGTACGACCTGAATCCTTCTGAAGGTCCGGGCCTGATTTTCGTTACGATGTCGACGGCCTTCGCGGCAATGCCAGGCGGCAGTGTCGTCGCAGGCGTATTTTTCGCGATGTTGTTATTCGCCGCATTGACGTCGTCCATCTCGATGCTGGAGACAATGACGGCGCGCGCGTTCGAGGTTCGCGGCATGGGTCGGCCGAAGGCGGCGAGCATTATTGGCGCCGTGGCTTTCGTGCTTGGTTTGATCACGGTGCTGTCATTCTCGAGTTGGGAAAACGTGTTTCTGTTGAACGGCATTGAGGCGCTTGCAGGTAAAACGCCTTTTGGTCTGATCGATTACCTGGTGTCGAACATCTTACTGCCGCTCGGCGGCATGTTGTATGCGTTATTCGCCGGATGGTGGGTGTCGCGAAAAGTTCAGGTTGCACAACTTGGCGTTGGGGACGGTGCAGTATTCACACTCTGGCTGGTGCTGGCCCGCGTTATTGCGCCGCTGGCGATTGCGGCGGTGTTTGTGTCCAACCTGGCTTAGCTATTCGTCCGTTGCCATCATCGAAGCGCGCCTGACACCACGGAAGCGGATTTCCGCTTAACGCGTCTGCAATGGAATAAAATCCGCTACCCAGCTCCGCCCCGGGGGCACCCTCTAACACAAAATCTGCTCAGCGAGACAATCCAGCCTTCGCTTCCGTTCTTGCCAATCAGGTAGTCGCCTGGTTAGCAACGCGTAGTATTCACTACTGTGATTGTGGTGTTTCAAATGACATAGCTCGTGGATGACAACATAGTCGATACACTGTCGCGGTGCTTTGACGAGCATGGGGTTCAGCGACAGCCGTCCTTGCGGTGAACAGCTACCCCATTGTTTCTTCATAGGGCGTAACCGCCACTCGGGTATTGCCTCGACCCAACGCAGATCGGGATATAGAGCAGCCAGTCGTCTTTCAAATACTTGCAGTGCTCGTGCCCGATACCAAATATCCAGCGCCTCTTTGACAGACGATGCGTTTCTATCCGGAACGGAGACAACGAGTTGTGCGCCCAGCAGTTTCACAACGCCGGCATCTCTTGTTGTTTTTCGAACCTTCAGCAAATACCGCTTTCCCAGGTACCAGTGAGTTTCACCGCTCACATATTGTCGGTGTAAGGCATGGCGGTGGGTGGCTTCCAGCTTCGCTAGTTGGTTTCGGATCCAACGTGCGCGCTTAAGAACTGCCCGCTTGATTTCCGTGATTGGTGTCTGCGGCGGAGCATCCACGACCACACGCTGATCCGGTTGTACGTGGATGCGTACCTTGCCGGCCAGGTTTTCACGGTAGCTTACGGAGAAAACCAGCGTGTTTTCCCCGTACGTAACCTGAAAGTCGCCCACTAGCCGACTTCCCGCTTTACCAGTCCGACACGCGTGATATGGATGACCTTCTCGATAACCTCTTTGGCCTTATCCATCCCCATGGGTTTGAAGAATACCGGTAGCAGCGCCTTGGTGATGCTGGCCTCAATGCTCTGCGGGTTCAGGGAATGTTCGGCGACCGACCGGTCAACGACAGCATCCGTGTCGAGTGCGAGTGCGATCAAAGTCTCCTGATCGTCGCCACCGAGCACCATCCGAAAGACACCGTAGTATGCCCGTGCATGCGCCTTGTTCTGCAGGACTTCGGGGATGTCATCAATGGCACGTTCATCGAGCTTGTCTTCGAAAGCCTGGAACAGTGCGTATTGTTTTGCCGGGTGATCGAATAGCGCCTCGGCCTCGGCAATAGCTTCGCGCAGCAGCTCCGAGAATACCTTCTGCGCGTACGGATCGTCGGCCAGATCCTGTTCTATGGTTCGGCGCACCCGTGTTCGGATCAGGTCGGTCTCGTTGCGAGTCTTCTCTTCGCTCCAGTCATCGGGGCCCTGGCCCAGCTCCCCAACAACGTAGACGCCTTCAGATTCTTCGATACGTTCGCCTACGACCTGTTTGTCGACGAGACCGCGGATTTGCTGCTCGTATGCGCTGTAGTCGACCGTTTCCTGTGCGTCCTGCCGCGCGATCTTGCGGAGGTTTGTGAAATGGCGAAGATCGCGTTTGTACTCGTTGATCGTGGCCTCGCCGAAACTGCCGTCCTCGAAAAACGCGCGTGACGAAAGCGCAAGCTTCAGGCAAAGGCCATATTCTGTCAGCGCCTGATAGAAGTCTTCGCGCACCTTCTGTTTCCTGTCCCATGTATCGCCGTCATTATCTTCGGCGTATTCGGGAATCAGCACTTGCCGGTACTGCTCCATATCCTGTCGATTCTGCACACTGGCGAAGATCGCCCATAGCCGATCATGCAGCCCCGGCAGCCGTTTGTATTTCGTGCTCATTTGCGTGTACAGACCTTCGAGGTCATTGATGTCGTAGCCAGCCTGAGTGCGACTGGCCAGATCCTGGTATTTCTGAATCGAGGAATCAAGTTCCTCGAGGATGCCGCGGTAGTCGATCAACAAGCCGTATTGTTTTTGCTCATGCAAGCGGTTGACGCGTGCAATCGCCTGGATCAGCGTGTGTTCCTTCAGTGGTTTGTCGATGTACAGCACTGTGTTACGCGGTTCATCGAATCCGGTCAGCAGCTTGTCGACAACGATCAGGAGATCTGGAGAGCCTTCGGTGGCGAAGGCGTCGACCGTATCGCGCCCGTAGTCTTCTGCGTGCTGATTCGTCAGGCCACCCTGGCCGACGTTGTCCTTCCACCATTGCAGTACCTCCGGCAACGTCGTTTCATCAACATCCGTATGTCCCTCGCGGCTGTCCGGTGCCGAGATGATGACGGCACTGGTAACAAGCCCGGTCTCATCCAGATGCTTTTTGTAACGAATGGCCGCCGTCTTGCTTTCCGTTGCAACCTGGCCTTTCAGGCCGAGCCTGAGCTGTTTGAAATTCTCATCGAAGTGAATCGCGATGTCCCAGGCGATGAGTTCAATGCGAGCATCGGAACCGTAGACGGCACCTTTTTGCGCATACTTCTTTTTGAGATCGGCCTTCTGCTCATCAGACAGGCCCGCCGTAATCTTGTCGAACCAGTTGTCGATCGCCTCGGCATTGATCGTCAGGCTCGGCTCGCGCTCCTCGTAAAGCAGCGGCGTCACCGTTCCGTCTTCGACCGCTCTTTGCATCGTGTAGGCGTGCACAATGGGGCCGAACTTGTTCGTCGTCTTGTCGTTTTTTAAGAGCGGTGTGCCGGTAAATGCGACGTAGGCCGCGTTCGGCAGCGCTTTGCGCATGCGCTCATGGTTCTCGCCACCCTGACTGCGATGGCCCTCGTCGATTAGAACGATCAGGTTGTCCGAGGGATTGAAGCATTCGGGCTGTTTCGACGCGGTGTTGAACTTGTTGATGATGCTGAAGATGATGCGCTCTGTGCCCAGACCGATGCGCCGTGCGAGATCCTTGCCCGAGCGTACCTTGGCACGTTCACCTTCTTTCTTGCTAGCGATCTCGGAGCCGAACGCACCGCCCGACAGGAACGTCCTGGCGAGCTGTTTCTCCAGCGGAATGCGGTCGGTGACGACGATTACCCGGCAGTCCTTCAGCGTGGGGTGCAGCAGTAATGCTTTGCACAAGAACACCATCGTGAACGATTTGCCCGAGCCCGTGGTGTGCCAGATCACGCCACCTTCCCGGCCACCGCTGCTGTTGCGTTGATTGATGCGCTCGATTAGCGCCTTGATGCCGAACGCCTGTTGATAGCGGGCTGCGATCTTGCCAGCTTTCTTGTCAAACAGGATGAAGAAGCGCACAAATTCCAACAGCCGTTTCGGGCTTAGCAGGCTGATTAGCAGCCGGTCCTGCTCGGTGGTCAGTTCGGGTTGGCCCCACAGGCTCTCGAAGTAGGCTCTGGTCTTGGCCGGTTTGTCCGCGAACAGGGCGTCGACAGTATCATCTGGCAACGACTGCCTCTTGATCGCTGAAAAATGCTCCTCGCTGAATTCTTCTTCCCGCCACTTCGCCCAGAACTTGGCTGGGGTTCGGGTCGTACCGTAGCGGCCGTCCACGGCACTAATTGAAAGCAGCAGCTGACTGAAGGCGAACAAACTGGGGATCTCGTCGTTTTTCTGGTTTCGAATCTGCTGGCTGATGCCCTCGTCAACCATATTCTTGTTCGGATTACCCGAGTCCGGTCGCTTGGCCTCGATCACGGCCAGCGGCATGCCGTTGACGTAGCACACAAGATCCGGCCGTCGATGCCCGGTGCCGCGGGTATTCAGCACCTCGAGCTCCTCGGTGACGACGAAGCGGTTCGCCGAGATGTCGTCCCAGTCGATCAGCGGAATCGTTGGCGAGTGTTTCTTACCGTTAATGAACTCGGTCTCCGTCACGCCGAGTACGAGCTTGTTATAGAAGCGCTTGTTGGCCGGCAGCAGGCCCTCGTTGAGGCCGGGCGAGGCGAGGTCGCGGACGATGTTTTCAATAGTGCTCGGCGACAGCGGATACTCCTGACCTTTGTATTCGAACCGACGGGTCTGCAGGTAGGCGATCAGGTCGGCCTTGAGCAGCAGGTCGCGAGTGCTGCCGCGCTCCTTGAGACAGTCTTCGGCGGACAAGTAGCGCCAGCTGCAGGCGAGTAGCGTCTTCAGTGCCGGGATGTGGCTGCTGTATTGTTCGCGGGCTTCGGGAACGGTGTTTTCATTTATGTCGCTTAGATCCATAGCGGGTGATCCTCCCATGCATCAGGCATACCCATTGATAGCCGGCAGTATTCTTTGTCTGCCAGGTCGCCGAGCAACTCAATAGTTGTGCCTTGCCAATCATCACCGTTATTTGTCGCTTTCAAGAGGTGTCGAAGTATTAGCAAAATATAGAAAATTCGGTCATTACGCGGTGTAATCGGCGGTAACCAACGGCGGTCTCTCGATTGTTCCGGCCGGATCGCCAACTCGCGGTTCCAAAGACGACTGTGATGTGCGCACACATTGCGAATGTAGGTCAGAGTATGGAGCCAGTCACCCAATCGTCTATGGTGAACATTGAAAAAGTCTGCGACGGCCTTCTTGTCTTCGAATCCCGCTGCTCTATTGTTTTTGAGTCCCTTGTAGAGAAACGAGAGTCCCCCCAGCGACATGACTTCCGTTGCCATCCACACAGGCAGAGTGGGGAATCCACTGTATTTGCTACGGTAGTGACGAACAAACTTGTCTGACGAGCGACTGGTTTCTTCGTTCAGTTTCTGAAGCCATTTGGCGTGGTTGAAATTAGGGTGAAAATTGTCCGGTTCGATGTGGGCGAACGCGCCGTAGGAGTGCGCCAGGTGATAGGTAACTCGCGTGCGGACGGCTACCTCAACCCGCTCGATAGCATCCATGACTAACAGGCGTAGCTTCCGATCGAACTCGTATAGTCCGATGACATCATCCAGGCAGGCGCCAGACCGAAACCGACTGATACGGTTGCCGGTATCGTCAATATCTCGGAACGGATACCAGTATGCGCTCAAACGGTAGTAACTAGCGGAAGCCAGTAACTGCAGGGCAGTCGGCCGGTCCTGAACAGCCAGTCCTCGTTCAATCAACAGGTCCAGCTGGTGCTCAAACGTGAGTGGGGGCTTGTTGTAAACCTCGGGCATTACGCGATCCCCGAAGCTGAATTATGGACATAAAAAAACCGCCAAGGTTGCGCGATACCCGATAGGGCACTAAGCGTGGCGGTTGTGTTGCACTCAGGTTCTCGCAATATGCCCACTCTGTCAAGTGACCATGGCTCAGATTGGGTGAGCGTCTGTACGATAACCATCAGTGTGTCCCGCAACATTTCTTGTACTTACGGCCGCTGCCGCAAGGGCAGCGATCGTTCCTGCCCGTCTTCGGTTCCGGTCGAATATAGGGAGCAGATTGCGATGCGGGCGGGCTGCGACGTTCATGCCAGTAACGGTGAATCGCTCGCGCGGCTGGCGCGACTTGTTCCTGCAGCTGACGGATTTCACGGGGCTTCATACCCTTCCTGTCGTCCCAACGATCCGGATCAGCAAATTGATAGATCGGCTCAAGCAGCTCCTCCATGTCGGGGCTGAACTCGACGCCCAAGGGGTACAGCCGGACACCTTTCATGTAGCCATGGCACCACTCGTCGACAACCCAATGTGTTTCGCCTTCTACCGTACCTTCCAGGTAACAAGGCTCGAACTCCGCCGGTCCCTGCATCAGCGTGGCCGACGTCGTGTTCATATGCCGGACCATCAGTCCGAAAATTCGTTGATACTCCTCCACACTGGTCCATTCGGGCGAGTTGTCGTCGCCGCCCCAGACCACCGGCAGCCACTCCGAGGGCATGATCATTTCGGGACCGCTGACGACGGCCGTGACAAAGCCATCGAATTCGGAAATGTCCAGCATGGCCTCGTCATCGTCCAGTGATAGCAGGAATTCGTCGAGCGCCTTGAATTCGGCATCGTTCAGGGGCTCGGACAGGTCGTTGGTTTGCATCATCCGGCTACCTTGACGCGGCGTTTGCCGGTGAGGAGTTGTTGCATGAGAGATCTCTTCTCATCCTTGAAATATTCAAGTTGCTGAACAAAATTTGTCGTTTCTTGATCCGCAAGGGAAAGAACTGCGGAGATTCTTCGCTGCTCGGCGAGCGGAGGGAGTCTTAGCTTGAGCCGCTGAAGTTTTCTCTTGTTGAGTGTCTTGCCTTTTACCGCCTGATCGATCTCTCGTTCGAAATCTACCGCGTCAAGAGCGTGAAACAAGAATGATGGGTCAACTGTTTCCTGGTCTTTTATAAGGAGCGCGCAAATCGCCTCATTCGTAAAACATGGCTTCCTTAGAATAGCTTTGCGACCGATGGTCAACTTGAAGCTCATTATGATTGTGCCGGTGGGAATCAAAGTGACGTTGCTGTTCTTGACGCCTTGATCGCTAATATATTCTTTCGAATCCCGAATTTCAGACGACTTGATGTCTGCTATTGAAAGCCATCGGTTCTCAGTCGATTTCTTCGGGTCCCAATATTCTTTATTGGAGCGGGAAGGTGTTCCTCCTATATCAATATCCAGAATCTCGTCAAATTTCGGTTGCTGCCATTCGTCGCTGAAACCCGGCAGGCGCTTCTTGCCCGTGAGGAGTTGCTGCATCAGCGCTTTCTTTTGCGCTTTGCTGTTTTCGATCAGTTTTTCGGTGGTTTCGATTGCCGTGTCCCAGGTTGAAAGAATTTCTTCGATCTTGGCTTGTTCGGCGACCGGTGGAATCAAGACTGGGAACTCTTTTATCTGCGTCGAATTGATGCTAGCGAGATTGGTGCTCTTTTTAGCGCAACCTAAGAAGTAGGACTTGCCATAGTGACTTCCAGACAAAGAAGATAGGAAGTACGGGAGGATGCGATTCTGGTCCACGCGCACTGCAAAAACATGATTCTGGTTGATGCAAGGCGAAATCTGTCCCCTCCAAACATCTCCGCGACCCAGCTTGTCAAAGTCTCCGCCCTCTGTCATGAGCACGTCGCCATCGCTTAGAGCATATTGACAAAGCTTGTCACGCTCGATCTCGATAGACTTAATCTCCGTTAGGTCGATCCGCCCATCTTGGACATTGGCAACTCGCAGATACGGTACAGAAACAGGATCCTTAAGATTTTTTTTTCCTTTCGCGACGCCCGTCCTGATCTCAGCGACGTTGATTAGCGATTCCCTGGTCCATCCATCAGGAATCATATCCAAGCTCCTTCAGGTACCCGTCCATCTGCTCCTCGATCACCGCCAACTGCTTCTTGAGTTCGGCACGCTCCGTACGCACGGCCTCCAGATCGATCTCTTCCTCTTCTTCGAACGTATCCACGTAGCGAGGGATGTTCAGGTTGAAATCGTTCTCTTCGATTTCGTCCATGCTCGCGAGGTAGGCGTACTTGTCGACGCTTTCACGGGCCGTGTAAGCCGCGAGGACCTTGTCGAGATGTTCACGCGTGAGATGGTTTTGGTTCTTGCCATCCGCGTACTCGCGGCTGGCATCGATGAACAGGACGTTCTTGTCCATCTTGCTTTTCTTAAAGATCAGGATCGCCGCCGGGATGCCGGTGCCGTAAAAAAGTTTCTCGGGTAAGCCGATGACTGCGTCGAGCAGGTTTTCATCAATGAGTTTTTTACGAATCTTGCCCTCGGCCGCGCCACGGAATAGCACGCCATGGGGCACGACCACGCCGACGCGACCGGACTTGGGTTTCATCGTCTCGATCATGTGCAGGATGAACGCATAGTCGGCTTTTGTGCGTGGCGGGACGCCGCGACGGAAGCGCCCGTGCGGGTCGTTTTCGGCGGATTCGTGGCCCCACTTGTCGAGTGAGAACGGCGGATTCGCCACAACCACGTCGAAGTGCTGCAGGGTCTCGTCACTGGTCAGCAGGCGCGGGTTACGCAGTGTGTCGCCCCACTTGATGATGTGGTTGTCTTCGCCGTGCAGGAACATATTCATTTTGGCCAGCGCCCAGGTGCTGCCAATGGCCTCTTGGCCGTAGAGTGCGTATTTCTTCGTGCCGCTGTTCTCGACGACCTGACGGCCGCATTTCATCAGCAGCGAGGCCGAGCCACAGGCCGGGTCGCAGATTTCCTCGCCCTCCTGCGGGGCGACGAGTTCGGCGATCAGTTGCGAGACCTCGGCGGGGGTGTAGAACTCACCGGCCTTTTTGCCCGCGCCGGCGGCAAACTTCTCGATCAGGTATTCATAGGCGTCGCCGATGATGTCCTTGTTGCCGATCCGGCTCGGGTGCAGGTCGAGTTCAGGCTGGTGAAAGTCTTCGAGCAGGTGACGCAGGATGTCGTTTTTCTGTGCTTCGTCGCCGAGTTTGGTGGAATTGAACGAGATGTCCTGGAACACACCGTGGTCGCCATCCTGCAGCTTGGTGCCGTTGCCGTCTTCGATTGCGTGCAGCGCCTTGTCGATGCGTTCGCCATTGCCGGGTTCGTAACGTGCGTGATACAACGCGTAGAAGTTGGCATCGCGTGGCAGCACGAAACGTTCGTTCTTTAGCAGTTCCTCAATCAGATCGGGGTGATCGCCGTGTTCGCGTTCGTAGGATTCGTAATGGTCCTGCCAGACGTCGGAGATGTACTTCAGGAACAGCATCGTCAGGATGTAGTCCTTGTAGATGCTCGGGTCCACCGTGCCGCGGAATGTGTCGCAGGCTTTCCATAGGATGTCGTTGATCTTGCTCGAATCAATTGGGTCGGTCATTCAGTGTCTCCGTCGTGCATCAGTGCCTGAAACATGCCCTTGAGCATGTGTTCTCTGTTTGTCAGTAGTTGTTGGTTTAGTGCCTGCTCGCGCTGCCACAGTTCATGTAGCTCGACGATGCGGTGTTGAGTGGCTAGCGTTGGCACCGGGATTTCGATCCTGCTGAGACTGTGGCGCGTCAGCAGGGGCATCGCGGTGCCACGCGCCTCATTTTGCATCGCGTGTTGCGGTTTCGGTTGGTTCAGTGCCCAACACAAGTAGCCTGGTAGTACGTCCGAACTGGTGACACGTACAGTATGCAGGTGGCTGCTCGGGATGGTTGGTTCTGTCAGTGTGAATGGGACAGCTTTGCGATGGTCGCCGCGGGCCGGCATGACGATGTCGTCGGGTTGTAAAAGGTGCACCGTATGATTGTCCGGAGCCATGACTCGCGACAGCGCTTCGGCGTTCAGTGTCCCGGCCTGGCGCAGGTCGCGGATTTGCAGAACACGGATATCGCCCGACGGGTCATGCCTGACGGACCCGCGGAATGGGTAGCCGCTCTGAATCCGGGCCAGGTTGTCGAGTTCGGTGTATTGCATTCCAGTAGTAGGTGTTCTACGTCTTTTCGGGAGATGTATTTTGCCGTCTTTCTCGAGAAAGTCAAGTAGTAGAGCGTCTATTACATAAAACATAAAACACTACTGTCTCGTTAACTTCCAAAAAGTGGAAGTATCTGGTATTTTTCGATTCCTATGCAGACACTGACACAGCAACTAACCGCGGCCGGACTGAACGATCGCATCCTCACCGACTATCAGTTGGGTCGTCTGGTCGCCGGCACGGATCAGCGCCGCCACCATCTGGTGAGTCGCGCCATGAAGGCTGGCGAACTCGTACGCCTGCGCCGTGGATTGTATGTGCTGGCTGACGAGTTTCGCGAGCACCCGAGTCATCCATTTGCCGTGGCACAGATGCTGGTGCCCGGTAGTTACGTGTCGCTGGAAACGGCGTTGGCGTTTCACGGCTGGATTCCGGAAGCGGTGTACACCACCGCCTCGATCGTGCCCGGACGCAAGGTGAAAGAGTTCCGGCACGAACGGCTCGGATTATTTACTTTTCAACCGCTCGCTACTCAGCGAGGCTCATTCCTGGAGCTTGTTCGTCGCGTCGAGGCGAGTGGGCAAAGCTTTCTGGTCGCACAGCCGGTGCGCGCGCTGCTGGACCTGGTTTGTCTGAGAAAGATCGAGTGGCAGGGGTTTGCGTGGATCGAACGAAGCTTACGTATCGATGTGGATGCGTTAAACAAGGTTACCGGGGCGGAGTTACGCACATTGAAAGATGTCTATAAGCACCAGCGTATGCGCAATTTCATCAGTGAGCTGGAACAATCACTCGGACTGGTGGTGAGCCATGATTGAGATCATTCAGCAAAAACTCGACTCTTATAAAGTGACGAATCCGGTTGAAGAGGAGCAGGCAACCAAGGAGATCATGCAGGAAATCGCACTCTACGGGTTGTGGCGCGCGGGCTTCTTTAAGGTGGCTGCATTTCAGGGTGGGACGAGCCTGCGGATTTTGCATGGCCTGCCGCGATTCTCGGAAGACCTGGACTTCATGCTGCTGACGCCGGATCCGGAGTTTAATTGGTCCGGTTATCTCGCCAAGCTGCTCGAGTGTTTTGAAGAGTACGGATTGCGATCGGAGGCGCTGCCCAAGGGCAGCATGGATCGCGCAGTCCGAACAGCCGTGCTGAAGAACAACTCGTTCGTCAATCAGCTTAATCTGGAGTTCTACAAGGGGCATGCTGACCAAAAGATCACGATCAAGCTCGAGGTGGACGTCAACCCACCGGCGGGTTCGGTGTACGATTATACGTATCTGGATTTTCCAACCGATTTCGAGGTTTGCTACCAGGACCTGCCCAGTAACTTTGCGCTCAAGATTCATGCACTGCTGTGCCGGCCGTATCTGAAGGGGCGCGACTGGTACGACTTCAACTGGTATGTCCGCAAGGAGGTGTCGCCTAATCTACCGCACCTGCGGAATACACTCGTCCAGCATGGACCATGGGAAGGACAGGACGGATTGGCAATCGATGAAGACTGGGTGCGTACAGAATTACAGAATAAGATCGACGAAATAAAATGGACGGATGCTGCCGCTGATGTGGCACCGTTTCTGAAGGTGGGAGAGCAAGAAGCACTGACGTTATGGGGTGCTCGGTTTTTTGCGGCCAAACTGGATAAGTTGGCGTGAATCGAATTGCGTTTCGACTCAGGCTCAATGCCAAAGTCAAAAGGAATGACTTGGTTGTAACTATGCTGAGAATCCAATGAGATCACCACGATTCCTGTGGTTCTTTCAGTCGGATTGTAAATCCCGAAGCGGGCCGAGCCACTCGGCATAATGTCGCCAATGATCGATGGCGCTGGTGTTCATAGGCCTGCGCACCTGTGCGTGACTCGCTGTAAGGATCGGGCGTTTGTGGCGGTAAAACTCCGCGCAGGCCGGATCGAACGACAGCCCGACCATACGCAATAACGCAGCGATTTGTTCCTCGGGATCGCGCACCAGATCCTCGTAGACCAGCTCGATGAATGGCCCGGGGATAACGCTGCGCCAGTGAGTCATCAGGCGTCTGTACTGGCCGTAGTAATGTGCGAGGTGTCCCAGGTCATGGCACCAGGGTTCGTGAGCGCCGAAATTCGACCAGTACAACGAGAAACAGGTCGCACGCGGATCGCGTACGCTGTGAATGAGTGGCGCGTCCGGAAACATCAACCGCAGGAATCCGGCGATCTCAAAGTTCGCCGGCAGCTTGTCGATGATCCAGGAAGCGTCCAGGCCGCTCTCGAACAGGTCTTCGACGTATCTCTCCCGCGCGGCTTCCAGCAACTCCGAATCGATGTTGTTGGCGGGATCGATCGGCCCGGTGCGACCGGCAGCTTCCCTTGATTCTCGAAAGTGCCGTTCAGAGCGGCGCGCGAATACGCGTTCACCGCCGGTTTGCACGTCGCCGTGATTCGCGACGATCTGCTCGACGAGCGTTGTGCCGGACCGCGGCAGGCCGATGACAAAGACGGGGGTGAGTTCGATCGGCAAGGGTTCGAGCGCAACATGAAAGCTGTGCGCAGGAAATTCAGTGATGGTGCGCATGAACTGCTGCTCGACCCTGGTCGGGACGTATTCAATGTGCCGCGTACTCAATTCGTCACACGCGAGCTTATTGGCACATCGGGCGTGTTCAAATGCTTCGCCGTGCTGATCGGCACGGTCAAGTATTCTGGCAAGGGCAAATCCGGCGTTGATCCGATCCGGCGCGGGGAGCTCGTCGCAAGACAAGATTTCTGCAGCGCGTTCCGCTATGGAATCGTCAGGTTCCGGTGGCGCCATCTCGACCAGATTGTACAGGGCCTCGCCGAGATTGGGTTCGCGCTCAAGCGCTCGACGATAGCAGTCTTGCGCTCGCGCCGTGTCACCAAAGATTTTGTGCAGGTGCCCGGCGAGCAGGTGCGTTTGGGCAAACTCGGGGAAGCGGCGCTGCAGGACCTCGACGCCGCTACGCGTACCCTCTAGGTCCTGCAGCGCGAGTTTTGCCTGAACGAGGCCGTACCAGCCCGCAAGATTGTCGGGCTCGGTGCGGACCGCCTGTTCGTATGCTGCGACCGCAGAGGCCGGGTCTCCCTGCGATGCCCGGATCGCCCCGAGGCGCGTCCAAAGGAGTGCAGGATTATCGGCCGAGGCGCTCGCGCCGGCGGCAAGCGCCTTTTCCAGAGCGTGCGCTTCTCGAGTCGGCCGGTCGAGTGCACGCTGAATGTCTGCGAGCAAAGAGTAAACAGCAACTGGTTCGGCACCGGCTGCGAGAGCGCCGGCGAGCACTTCCTCGGCCTCGGCGTATTTGTTTTTGTTGTGCAAGAACTGCGCACGACTGAGTAGGTCAAAGTCGGGTGGCACAGGATTCGCGTTCACGCAGGCGCCAGAGCCTTACGCAATTCTTCATTGCTCAGCTCCACTTCCTCGATTTCGCAGCGCTTAAGCAGGAAGGCAACGACGCGATCCTCAAACAGTGGCGACTGCAGTTCCGCGAGTGCTGTCGGATGGTCAAGATAGTAGTCGATGATTTCCGCCTGATGCGCCGGATCACGTTCTGCCTGCCGTTCGACCAGCGCCTCGACCTCCGCTCGAGGTACCTGAATGTCGTGCACCCGCCCGATCTCGGTCAACAGAATGGCGAGGCGAATTCGCCGCTCGGCAATCCCGCGCATCTCGACGGCGAACTCTGTATCAACTGTCTCGCCGACCTCGGCCTCGAAGCCGTGTACTATCCGTTCGTACTCGTTTTCGACCATGTCTTTTGGAACCGGGAAGTCATAGCGCTCCATCAGTTTGTCGAAAAGTTGACGTCGCAGATCCGCATTCGCCCACTCCGCCAAGACCGTGTCGTCCTCCGTCGCCCGTAATTGTCGGAGTCGAAAACCGCTCAGTGGCCCGATTTCGACTTTGGGGGGCACCTCGAGAAGAAGCGAGAACAGTACCTCGCCAGACGAAGAAGCGTCCTCTTGTTCCACATGGATTTTCGGCCGTCGGGTTGGCTCGATATTTTTTTCCGCAATCAGCATTCGTGTCACGCTGATCGCCAGGCGGTCGACCACCGCCTCTCGTACGCGGTCTCCATGATGCTTGCGCACGAGCGAAAGTGGTGCGTGCCCCGGGCGGAAGCCCGGAATACAAGCTTTGCGACCAATCTCTTTCAGTTTGATATTTACTGTCTCTGCGACCCGGCTTGCGTCGAGAGAAACGCGGTAGGTGTGAGTCAGCCCTTCGATTTGCTCGTCGACAATGCGGATACCGGCCATGGTGCCGTTTTCACCGTTCGGGTTTTTCAGACGATTCGATTGCATTGGTCTGGAGTATATCGCGTGCGGGAGTGAGGCCGCCCCTGTTTTGACTGGCCAACAACTGACTTCAAGGATGTCTTGATACGACACCAAGGTGTCTTGATACGACTTTGTTATTGACTTTGTTAATTGGTGTTCTAGATTTTAAGCGTGAAGAAGTAATTGGACTCGCATACACAATTTGGGGGTATGCAATGACCAACTCAAGATCGCTGCCGAGAAGCCGCTATGTTCAGGCTCTCTTGGCGTCCACGGCGCTGATTTCTGCCGGCGCCAGCCAGGCACAGACTGACACCGGGCCAAGCGGGGCTCGATCCGACGTCGTCGAAGAAATCGTGGTCCGTGGGACCGCGCGCAGGTTCCGGCCCGATGAACAAACCAGCGCAACGGGGTTGAATTTGTCACTGGTTGAAACACCGCAGGCCATCACGGTGATTACACCCGAGATGCTGAGGGGAATCGGTGCAAGCTCCGCCTACGAGGCGACGGACCTGGTACCTAACGTACAGCGCTCCGGTTACGGTTTTGGCTTGCAGCAGGTGGTCATGAGGGGAATCTTCAATCTCTCCCGCCGTGTTAACAGCATCCAGCTCGGCAATCGCCTGGGATCGATAAGATCCTACGCCGTAGATCGACTGGAGATTGTGCGCGGACCGGCAACGGCTATATACGGCGTAACCGGTGGCTTCGGCGGTGAAATAAATTCGATCCTGAAAACTCCCCGGTCCGATTTTGGATTTCAGGCAGGGATTGAGTTAGGTAGCTACGATTCGAGCCAGTACACGTTCGACATTACCGGCCCTATCGCAGGAAGTGATTCCTTTTCCGGTCGCGTTGTCGGACTGTACGAGGAATACGATTTGCCACTCGATATTGAAGGGCTGTCTTTTCCCAATTACCAGAGCATGGGGCTCGCGTCCGTAAGCTGGGATCTGTCAGGGCAAACGACGCTGCGTGCGTCGTGGTACCACCAGGAACGAAACGTAGATCCCTGGGATGGCGGCGCCCTGATCGATAATGGCGATGGTACCCTGTCTCTGCCCAATGTCGATCCTGAGCAATGGTATTTCTCGCATCCGGATCAGTCCACGGAAAGGACGGAGTGGGATTTTGCCATTGTCGAGCTGGAGCACGACTTTAACAATGGCATGTATGCCACCACCAAAATCGCATGGGACCAGTACGACCATGATCTCGAGTACTTTTATCCCTTCGGGTCGTTCGGTGCATACGGCCTGGCAGACGATGAGGTATACATTTACTCATACGATGTTGAACGCAGTGGCGAGCGACTCACCTTCAGTCAATCACTGGGCGGTGATTTTGAAATGAGTGGTCGTGAACATCAGTTCTTCGCTGCATTGGAATACAACGACGACCAGGAACCGAATCGCTTCGAGCTGCTCAATTCTTTCTTTCAGGGTTTTGGCGCGATGGACTGGTTCACGGACGGTGTCTTTGATGGCCAACCGAGGTTCAGCGGCGGTACGCCGTTTTTGCCAATAGCAGTCGACCGTGAGACCTTGTTTGGCGTACGCCAGGTTCAATTGACGGAGTCAGAGGATTTGAAGCTGAGTCTGCAGTTGCTTCTCAGACCCAATGACAAGCTGCAGTTATTGCTGGGCGCCCTCTACCACGACAATAATACCGTCGATACGCTGCCGATAAACGCGGGGGCGGCTCTCGACCCCCCGAGAGTTACTGAAACCGACTTCAAGGAGACGGTTTATCGATTTGGCGCAACCTACGAAGTATCCGATGGCGGAGAAACCGTTAACGATGCCCGCGTCTACTACAGCTACAGTGAGGGTTTCCAACCCCAAATCCTCATTGATTCTGATGGCATTGGACTCAGCGCACCACAGGACATGACCCAGCACGAGATGGGTATCAAAGCGGAATTCTTCGACGGAGCGGTCGGTGCGTCATTGGCAATTTTCGATTACGAGATCACAAATATTGCGGTGCGGAACTCATTCCTCGGCGGATTTGGCGGATTCGGCATCTTTGCGCTGGCAGGGACACAGGAAGCCACCGGAGCCGAGTTTGAGATTGCCGGTGAAGTCTTGCCGGGTTGGAGCGTCCTGGCGAATTACGCCTACATGGACGCGGAAATCATCGACCCGAACAATGTCAGCGGCACACCACCACGAACGACACCAGAGCATTCCGGCGCCATTATGAGCACCTATGAGTTTCTTGAGGGCAGCATGGAAGGTCTGCGGCTCGGTGCGTTGTGGAAAGTTAGTGGTGACTATACGTTCGCCACGGCGCGAAACCAGGAAAGGCTTGGAACGGCTCCGGAAGACGGTTCTCATACGCGCTTCGATATCAACGCATCGTATGCGCCGGTATCGGGCGCTCTCGAGGGATTCGAATTTTATTTGAACTGGGTCAATGTGTTTGACGAGGACATCCTTGTGTCGAAACAGGGCCACCCCGGGTTCGGTATCATGTTTATCGACCAGCAAAGAGTGACCGGCGGCGTGCGCTATTCGTTTAAGTGATCGATAACGTCGATCGAAAATAGCGTTATTGTTTGACCTATAGCGGCCTGGCCCGGACACCGGGCTCATCGCTTGTTGCTTCTATAAGACTGGCGCCAGAATCTCCGTGAGCGGGTCGAGATGTCGTGCATAGTTTCGCCAGCGCTGTACAGAGCCTGTGTAAATAGGCTGGCGCACCTGCCAGCGACTAGGTGTACGCACACCGCGCTGCGTCTCGTAAAACGACAGGCACGATTTTTCCCAATCGAGTCCGCAGAAGTCGAGCAGCGCCCGGACGCGCTCCTCGGTATCCCCGATCAGGTCTTCGTATTGCAGGTCGAAAATCTCAATGGGCAGCACATTGTGCCAGTGCTGCATCAGTCGAGCGTAATCGAGATAATAGCGGCCCAGCGTATCGAGCTGGCTGGCAAAGCGAATCTCGTCCGCGAAGCTTGTGAAGTAACACGACAGACAGTTGTCGAGCGGATGCCGGCGACAATGCACGATGCGGGCGTGCGGAAATAGCAGCGCAATAACGCCCACGTGCATGAAATTGAACGGGAGCTTGTCCGTCACCCGGGCGGCATCGCTTGAGACCTTGTCAAGGTGCTCGAGATAGCGTCGTGCCATCTGTCGCAACCCGATTCTGCCGATTGTTTTCAAGCCACGTGGATAGGGCTCACCGGTGCTGGAGAGATCGCGGATTTGATAGCTCACCTGGAGCAACATTGACAACTCCCCACCCGCCGCAACCGCGGAATGGCTCGCCAGAATCTGCTCCGTGAGCGTGGTTCCCGAGCGAGGCATGCCAACTATGAAGATCGGCCGCTCGGAAAGCATTCCAGAGCGAGGTGCGGTTTCGTAAAAATCCCTGGTCAGTACCTCTACCAGGGTGTCGATAGCCCGGCTGTATCCGTCACTATCAAAAGGCTCGCTTTCTGCCTGAACGTCGTAGCCCAGCCGCAGTCGCCGGAACGCCTCATCGTAGTCTTTCTGCCGATCGCGATAGTAGCCCAGGGCTACATTCAGTCGGACCCGGCCATCCTGCGGGGTACCTAAATCATCGGCCAGCATCTGTGCTTTGTCGACCCAGGACGGGTCGAGGTCCCCTTCGCGTAACTTGAGTAAACGGGCCAGCGCCAAGGGGCTGTCCGGCTCGCGGCGCAGCACGGACAAATATTGCATCTTTGCCTGCTTGAACTTGCCAACAGACTCATATGCATCGCCCAGGCCGAGGCGAATACCGCGATCGTTCGGATCGAGCCGGATCGCTTTTTGGTAGGTCGCGATTGCGGCGGCAATATCATTGGCCTTGTACTGTACGTCGGCCAGGGCATGCCGGGCGGCAGCAGAGACCGGCTTGAGGGATACCAAACGTTCCAGCAACGATCGCGCTTGCTCGAATCGACCCAGCTTGCGCAACGCCTGTGCCATGTTGTTGAGCGCGTCCGGGTGCTCCGGTGCCAGTGCCAATGCTCGCGAGAATGGCTCCAGAGCCTCCTGCGGTAAATTGTTTTTCACCCGCACCATACCGAGATCGGCCCAGGCATTCGCATAACTCGCCTCACGTTTTACAGCACGGGAAATCAGGCGTTCGGCTTCCTCGAGGCGATTCTGTTGAAAGCGCAGCAAACCCAGGTAATGCAATGCCTGGGCGTGTTGCGCATCGTTTTCGAGCAATTGCTCGTAAATGGCAGCCGCAGCATCCAGATCACCGTTGCGTTGCAGGGCGATTCCCCTCTGGATCTTCGGGTCTGGTCCCAAAAGGCGTCTTCCTTTGTCTAGGGACGTTGATCAGGGTTGGCGCCGACCAGGCAATTAACCGACTCACCGCCTGCATTGATATCGGTATCCGGCGGCGGGGATGGTATGGCGTGGCGCGTCTTCACCTCTGTCTCGATTCCCACCAGGAGGCCATGGCCCAGCTCCAGTGCCTGGGCTGCGCGCGCATGACTGTACATCGTCAAAAGCTCGCGCCCCAACTCAGGGTCCTCGGCGTAGGCGAGTTCCGCGAGTCGCTCTATTCGTGGCCGCTGGTCAAGCATTTCTGCCTCGAAAGCAATGAACGTCGATTGCACGCGCTCGAGTTGCTCCTCCGGGAAAGCGCAGGTGTAGTACATCAGCCGTTTGAATATACGCCCGGCGAATTCGGTGGCCTCGCGGAGTTGATAATAGGGGTTAATGAAGGTCGGTCCTGCATTCTCTGTGAGGTACCGGTGCTGGCCGAACTCTGGAGGGACCTCGCGCACACCGATCCACCATGGCAGGAACGGTGCCGTCACGGAGCCAGTGGGCGCAACCCACAGCAATGCCAACTCCGGGTTAGGCAGATCCTTACGGAGGTGAGCGACCTGGCCATAGCCGGCATGATCGTCAGCGATTCGCGGATCTCGAACGAGCGCCATCATCTCCTCGACGGTGACCGGCGCCATTGCCAATAGCTCTGCCTCGATATCGGCAGGAGACAGATACTTGAGCCCTGGCGAACGCATGCTTCCGCCGAGACCGTAAACCCGGTCGACATTGAATGCTTGACCGGAATCCGGATCGTACCAGCCCTGCTCCATGGCGAAGGAAATCAGGTTTTTCGAGCCCATGAAGCCCGAATGTGTTTGGTAGTCTGCAGGTACGTCGCCGATATAGCCCGGATAGTTGACTCGCACTTCATCCGCTCCGAGGCGCTCGGCGACCCACAGGCCCTGGCCGCCAGCCAGCTGGATTACCACCCAACCTTCTTGCGGATCGGCGATGAGATGGGAGTTACCGCCGTATGACGTATAGCCATAGGTATCGATGAGCCTACCGATGATCTCTACCGCTTCACGTGCGGTGCGCGCTCGTTCCATCGCGATTCGGGCGAGGTCGCTGTAGTTGGGACCGGTTTGATCCGGCGGCGTCATATCGATCAATTCCCTTCGCGAGGGAGACCAGACGTCGCGAACCGCGACTTGATATGCGTTTAGCCCACCATTGGTGAGTGGTGCTGGAAATCCGGCATAGCTCGTGTAGTTCATGGTGATATGACGAATGGTCTTACCAACCTGAGGAATGCGTGACAGGCGAGCGGGCAGGCGCGCGCGCGCGGTAGCGCCTACAGTGATCTGCGATCCGGCAGAGGGGGTCCGGGCGGGGATGATCTCGAGCCAGTGGCTGGATGGCTCTTCGCCCGTGCCACCAAGCAGGACACTGCCGTCCGCGGTAAGATTTCGCCCAACGTAGTAAGCATAGCTCGCATCTGCAGGCGCTGAGAGCGAAAGTTGCAGGAACAGGATAAAAAGGGTGATGCTCAGCTGCAAGAAAATCCGATTGATCAAGACGTCCTCCAATGCATTCCTGCTTCGTGTCTGTGGCGAATTGGTATTCAAGCCACGATAGGCAGATGGTACAGGCCTCGGCGGTGACTGCGCCAGTTTTGGGCACCCAGATCTGCAACCTTCGGCTGCATACCGGCCCTGATCAGTGAGCTTACTCAACGGGCTCACGCGCCTCGCGATAAGTCTCTTCGGCCTTTGAGTGTTGAAACTGAGAGCCAGCTCACACTTTATTGTCGAATGTCGTTGAACACACGCGGCTATGTCCTTGTTGCGGTCCAGACGATTTGATTAGCTAGAAGGCTCCCAGGGAACCTACTGGAGGCACTCGGATGAATGCTCTCAAATACCTGCCGGTCATCGCGACTTTCATGCTCTCGCCCACGCTACATGCGGCGGAGGTTTTTGTGTCTCACTATGAACCGCTGCACAGCATGATGGAGCACGCGGCCGACAGTAAGAGTGCAATCATTGATCAAAAACTGCAGAGCGGAGCAGCAGCTGTGCTTCGCTTTGAGGCGCTGGGAAGAAGCTTCGATCTGAATCTGGAGGCGAACGATCGCCTAATGGCCAGTTTGCCTGCGGAGGCTGCATTCGAGGGTGTTCATGCTTACCGTGGCCGCCTGACAAATAATCCAGACTCCTGGGTGCGCATTGTGATGTTCGAGGGAATGCCTCGCGGTCTGATTTGGGACGGTGCTTCGATGTTTGCGATCGAAGCACCGGGTGACAGTGCGGTGGAGATATCGTCGCCGGTGATTTATCGGCTGGCCGACCTGATCATCGCGCCGGGCACGATGACGTGCGGCGCAAAATCCATATCGGGTAACGCCGCGCAAGCTTACGCGAACATGAAAGCGGAGTTTGAGGCAGCGACTTCACAAGCCGCGGGCGCTGTTTCCGAAATCACCATGGGCGTCCTGGCCGACTCCACGTTCACCAATGCGCAGGGCGGCGATGCAGGCGCTGCTGCAGCCATAACGGCCAGATTCAACAACATAGATGGCTTTTTTAGCGGGCAGGTGGCGGTGCAGCTGAACGTGCAGCGCATCGATACATTCGACAGCGCGACCGATCCGTTTGACGGCACCCTCGATCCCGGTGCACTGCTCGATCAGCTCTCGGAGTATCGCTTGCAGACACCAGCCCAGAATAGCCTTGGGCTGACACACCTGTATACAGGCAGGAACTTCACCTCATCGACGGTCGGCGTTGCCTGGCGTGGCGCACTTTGTGACAACTTCTTCAGTGCGGGACTCAGTGAGGGCCGGGCCGGTGTGACCATTGACAGCTTGATTGCAGCACACGAAATTGGCCACAATTTTGGCGCGGAGCATGATGGCCAGCCAGGGTCTTCGTGTGAAGCGGAGCCCGAGACATTCATCATGGCACCTGCCGTGAACGGAAATGATCAGTTTTCCGCTTGCAGTATCGCCGTCATGGAGGCTGAAGCCCTGGCGGCATCCTGTGTAACAGCGCTGCCCGCTGTGGATGTCGGTATTCGACAAAATAATCAGGTTGCGACCATTTTGCTGGGCGCAAGTACGAACTACAATTACGACGTATCGATTAACGGCACGTTGGGCGCAACCAACGTTGTCGCAGATTTTACGCTCCCCGCCATACTGGCTCTCGACTCCGTTACCGCCTCATCGGGAACCTGCAGTAGTGGCGCCGGCACGATAAGTTGCGCGCTCGGAGATCTTCCCGGGCTCAGCAATCATACGATCGCGATCACGACAACACCGGCAGTCGTTGGGGTTGGAATGCTAAACGCATCTGTGACGACGGCTGACACCGATGAGCGGGCGAGCAACAACCAGGACTCGCTGCAACTGACTGTCGATCCCGCCGTCGATCTGATCGTTAACACGCCAGCGACCACGGTGGTGTTCGTTGACAACAGCACCACGCTTAGTGCGACTTTGGAGAATCTCTCCGTTCTCCAGGCAACAAACCTGTCTTTGAGCGTTTCCCTCGATGGCGGTCTGCGTGCGGATAGCGCAAGCTGGACAATAGGGACGTGCACCGTGACCGCACAGCAGATCGACTGTCAGGCAAATAGCCTTGACGCTCAGTCAAACTCTGCTTTCAGCATCACGGCAACGGCAATGTCGACCGGAACGAAAGACGTAACGATCAGCCTTTCGTCCGCGGAGGCCGACGCAAATCCATCCAACAACAGCGCCTCTGCCGCGGTCAATGTCGTCACGCCGCAAGATGATGACGGTGGCGGCGGCACAACGAACCCGCTATTTCTGTTGGTGATCGTCCTGGTCAGTTTGCTCGGGCGTCGTATCTCCGTATATCACGCTGGCGCCGGCCACAACCAGGCGAATGATCCTGCAACCACGAGGCCATAAATCAACGCATCCAGCAAGTATTTCGCAGTTGTTGACCAGGGATGCCCATACCAGATACTAAATGGAATATTCGCCCAGCCAAATGTCAGGAAGCCGACCGCAGAAACGAATCGAAACACGACCATATATTCAGTGCCTGGTGTCAGAGTGAGGGTTGCGCAGTAGGCGATCAAAACGCAGCCGAAAAGAAAAAAGCTAATCTGTTGAACCATTAACTTGCCCATGGGCGGCATGCCGTTTGGAAATACGGTCAGCATTGCAACAGGTCCCTTGTTGAACTTTTCCTTGACGTCCGGATTATTCATTTCAGCCATATCCGCGCAATACGGTAGTGAATGAATTCCAAGTGCGGGCGAGCCGTCGCGTATGGCCGAGAGCACCTCATGTTCATTTGACAGCTGTTGATAATCTGAATTGTGATACTTGACCAGCATGTGTATGAGCGCACTTGCGATCCATGCCAGAAACGTGCCCAGCAGGATTGGCAGCCAGAGCTGTAATAGAGTAATTGTCATCGGAATCTCCCATTTATCAAAAGCAGACGTTCAAATGTGTGGTCATTCGAATTCCACTGAGCATGCCATACTGTCCTGGCGCACAGAAGCGGTATAATCAGGTATCCAGGAAGCTGGTGCAGGTCCGTTGTAAGGGTTAAGACAGAAAATGGCAGACGCCTCGGAAAAAATCAGCCAACTGAAGATTGATCGCACCACGCCAGTTGCGAACAGGCGTAGCTGGCTGTTGCCCGCGGCAGTGCTGGCCATCGTCGGTGTCGCCTTTGGGGCGTGGTTATTTTTTGGCATGGGGTCAGCGACCGCCTTCGTGGAAACAGATATCGCGCGCAAGCCACCGAGCGTTACCGTGGCCAACAGCGTTCTGGATGCATCCGGATACGTCGTCGCGCGACGCCAGGCAACCGTGTCGTCGAAAGTAACTGGAAAGGTCGTCGAGGTCTTCGTTGAGGAGGGCATGCACGTCGAGAAAGGTCAGGTCGTAGCCAAACTTGACGATACGACGCAGCGGGCGCAGCTATCGCTCGCTATGGCGCAAGCCGAGGTCTCACGCGCCACTCTGGACGAGATCGAAGCACAGTTGCGAATTAGCCGGTTGGAGCGAGACAGATTGCGCGACCTTGCTGGACGTAACCTGACCAGTAAGTCCAGCCTCGATACGGCTGAAGCATTCTACGATCAGCTCGCCGCGAGACTCGAAACAGGGCGAGAAAATGTCAAGGTTTCCGAGCGCAACATAGACCTGGCAGTAGATTCATTATCGAACATGACCATAAGAGCACCATTCGCGGGCACAGTCGTATCTAAGAATGCACAGCCCGGTGAAATGATTTCACCTGTCTCGGCGGGCGGCGGCTTCACCCGCACCGGTATCTGCACGATCATCGATACAGATTCGCTCGAAATCGAGGTTGATGTTAACGAAGCCTATATACAAAGAGTCAAAGCCGGCCAGCGTGTGTCCGCGACTCTCGACGCGTATTCCAACTGGCGCATTCCTGCCGAAGTCATCGCCATCGTGCCAACGGCTGATCGGCAAAAAGCGACCGTGAAGGTGCGTATTGGCTTTCTCGAGCGCGACGAGCGAGTACTACGAGACATGGGTGTCAAGGTCGCGTTTCTTGGCGCCGGGATGCCCACAGAAAATTCGCGGGAAATTCGGGGTGTCCTGATCATGCGCGAGGCACTGCGCTCTGATGCGGGTGGCGACTTCGTCTGGCTGGTGCGTGACGATACACTCGAGAGGCGCCCGGTAGAAATTGGCGGGCAGCGGGACCGTGCGCAGGTCCTGGTAGTGAACGGACTGAATCCCGGCGATACAATCGTGCGTTCATCTGATGCACCGTTGCTTGCCGGTCAATCAATCAAAACCAACTAGAAGGAGCACACGATGTCCGACATTCTGGCTCGACTTGATGGGGTCAGCCGCATCTACCAAAAGGGCAAGGAGCGGGTTGAGGTGCTGCACGAACTCAATCTCGAGATTCCGAAGGGTGATTTCATTGCCATCATGGGGCCGTCCGGCTCTGGCAAGACGACGCTGCTGAATCTGCTGGGCGGGCTGGACAAGCCAACGGCTGGCACAGTGACAGTAGGCAACGCCGAATTGTCCTCCATGTCGAATAGCCGACTGTCGAGTTGGCGCTCGACTCATGTCGGATTCATATTTCAGTTCTACAATCTGCTACCGGTATTGACCGCGCATCGAAACGTCGAACTACCACTGCTGCTGACAAACTTCAATTCGAGGGAGCGCGCCCGGCGCGCGTCGATCGCACTGGATATCGTGGGACTCGCCGATCGTGCGAAACATTATCCGCGTGAGTTATCCGGCGGTCAGGAACAGCGAGTCGCGATCGCACGCGCTATCGTCTCGGATCCATCATTGCTACTCTGCGATGAGCCTACGGGTGATCTTGACCGTGATACGGCGGATGAAATTCTCCGCTTGCTGCAGGTCCTTAATCGCGAGCACGGCAAGACTATCGTCATGGTTACGCACGACGCGCAGGCTGCTGAATTCGCCAACAGAACATTGCACTGTGACAAGGGCACGCTTGAGGCGAAGGAAGCGGCATGAAGTATTTTCGCCTTGTTTGGAAAAACGTCTGGCGCAAGAAGATACGCACGTCGCTGACAATTTTGTCGGTGTTCGTCGCGTTTTTGCTTTTCGCATTGCTCTCTGGCATTGGCTATGCGTTCAAGGGCGGCGTTGACGTCGCCGATGCCGAGCGGCTGATCGTCATTCATAAAGTCTCGCTGATCAATCCCCTGCCGATGAGCTATCTGAACCGGATCGCATCTGACGATGGTGTGCATTCGGTCACACATGCGAGCTGGTTTGGCGGCTTCTACCAGGAACCACGCAATCAATTCGGGCAGTTTCCTGTAGAGCCTCAGGCCTACTTCGACATGTACCCTGAATTCAATATTCCTGATGAGCAGCTGGAAGCGTTCAAGCGCAACCGAACCGGTGCCGTCGTCGGTCAGGAACTTGCGACGACTTATGGTTGGGAAATCGGTGATCGCATTCCGATCCAGGCTACGATCTGGACAAAAGCCGACGGTGGCCGTACTTGGGAATTCGATCTCGAAGGAATTTTTTCAAGCGACGATCCACGCGGTAGTACGGCGCTCATGCTGTTCCAGCATGACTATTTCGAAGAGGCAAGGGCGTTCGCCAAAGGTACGGTCGGCTGGTACGTGCTGCGCGTAGCCAGCGGAGCGGACCCGATACAAGTGGCGAGCGCAATCGACCTGCAGTTCGCAAACTCACCGAATGAGACGAAGACCAGTACCGAGGCAGCTTTCGCGCAGTCGTTCATGAAGCAATATGGCAATATCGCGCTGATCGTAACGCTAATACTCGGCGCCGTATTCTTCACATTACTGCTGGTATCGGGCAACACGATGTCGCAGTCGGTTCGCGAGCGCATCTCCGAACTTGCTGTTTTGAAAACGCTCGGTTTCGGTGATCGTGCAGTATTGGGAATCGTACTGTCCGAATCCGTTTTGATCATGTTGATGGGTGGTCTGCTGGGCCTTGGGCTCGGTTGGGTTCTCGTCCAGGGTATCGCGCAGCAGATGGCGGCTTTTCTTCCCGGCGTATTTCTGTCGCCAACGGCTATCGCCGGCGCTGTGGCAATGATGATCGGGGCGGGAATACTCGCGGGAATATTCCCCGCCCTTAAGGCGATGCGTCTGTCGATCGTAGACGCGCTCGCGCGAGCCTAGGAGACGGCGATGCGTGTTTTAAACCAAATACTTGCAGTAACCTGGCTCAATATTCGAAATCTGTCGCAACGAATCGGATCGTCGGTCGTCGCGGTGATTGGCGTCGCAGCGGTTGTCCTGGTGTTTGCCGCGGTCTTGTCGATGGCGAAAGGGTTCGAACGAACGATGATATCTGCCGGCTCTGAGGACACGGCGATCATCATGCGTAGCGGATCGACATCCGAGCTTAATAGCGGACTTTCCAATGATCAGACACTGATCATCGCGAACGCGCCTGGCGTACTAAAAAATGGCGACGCAACGGTCATGTCGGCGGAGCTATACGTCGTTGTTGACGTCAAGAAAAAATCCAGCAACACGGATGCGAACGTGCCGTTTCGAGGTGTTCAGCCGGGAGCATTTGACGTACGCAAAGACGTGGCTGTCACGGAAGGCCGTATGTTCGAGCCCGGCAAAAACGAGATCATTGTTGGCCGTTCCGCGCAACAGGAGTTCGCTGGACTGGATACGGGATCGAGGATTCGATTTGGGCAGACGGAGTGGGACATAGTCGGGACGTTTGAGGCGGGTGGCAGTGTATCGGAATCGGAACTGTGGACCGACGTTCGCGTACTCCAGGGCGCTTATCGGCGCGGCAACTCTTTTCAATCGGTGCGCGTCAAACTGCAAAGTGAGGACAGTCTCAACGAACTCGAAGCCGCACTAGAGGAAGATCCGAGGATCAGTCCGGACGTGATGACGGAAAAAGAGTACTACTCGGGCCAGGCGGAGCCAATGAGTCAGTTTATCAAGCTCATCGGGTATCCTCTGACTGTATTGATGGCGATCGGCGCCGTGTTCGGTGCATTGAACTCGATGTACTCCTCGGTCTCGGTGCGTGGCAAAGAGATTGCGACGCTTCGAGCGTTGGGGTTCGGCCCGACATCAATCCTGTTTTCTACAATGATTGAATCAACGCTACTTGCTCTGGTTGGTGGCGTTTTGGGCGGCGCTGTCGCGTATCTCGTATTTAACGGTCTCCAGGTATCGACTCTGAACGGCGCGAGTTTCAGTCAGGTCGTATTCGATTTTGCGGTGACGGGTGATCTGCTTGTCGACGGCCTGTACGCCTCTCTGATAATTGGTGCATTTGGTGGGCTGTTCCCGGCAGTTCGCGCCGCCCGGCTGCCTGTTGCACAGGCGTTACGGGAACTCTGAGTTTGATCAAGCCGACCACGTCGGTTTAGCGAACATTCTGTTGCGCAGTCCTGTTTCTATTCGTCTGCCCCAAAAAACGGCAACCGAAACCCCAGCCGCCACGGGAACGACAGTCGAGCCTGCGGGAGGTGCCCGGAATTGGTACGTCATTCACGTGTGTGCGCTGGAACCAGGACAACCGGGAGACCCCCCGGCTTTGCCGGGGGGATACTTAATTGGACCACTAGTTGGCAGGAATTCGTTCCAGACTATCAGCAGTGCATCGGCCCTCCCGGCGACCGATATCATCAATGGGCGGGAGACGAATGCCAGTCAACCTAACGCGCAACCTAGCCCTGCGGTCACGCACATCCGTAAAGTTGCTGTGTACCTTTACGATCGCCCCAGAGCCACAGAATTTACCCCAGTCCTCGTAGCGTTCCGCTGCAATGACCAGCGCTACTCCGGTTGCCGTTTTGAATGATTTCAGGCCGCCGTCAACATCCGGGATTGTGTCACCTATCGCCTCGGCTTGTTGCTTGCGCTCCTTTGTTTGCCGCTCGAGTGCTGCTCTGAACCGGTCATATACAGCGCCGCACTGATCTATTTTCTGCTGGGGAAGAGTGCCCCCGGGAGGAATACGCCTTACCTCACGATCCAGTGGCGTACAGACGGAATTGCATTCCACCGCCAACTCTCTTACAGATTCTGAGCTGCCTCTGGCATGGCCACGACATTCCATTCCTTTGCTGACGCCTTTTGCACCGATAAGACTGCTTATGCCACCCGATGCATCTTGGGCCGGCGTCGGCGTTGCAAAGATGATGCACATAAACCAGATGCTGGCGAGTTTAGTAATTTGGATTCGCATATTTGCTACCTTGTATTGACTCATTGATAAGATGACGGTTGCGAACAATGCGCTACCGCAATCCTTCGAAAAGTGTTTTTCTTAGCGCCGCTTAGAGTTTTTCCAGCAAACGAGGAAAAGCCCGACGTGGTTTTATCGGCATAACACTGACAATACGTTTCGCGTTCGATGCCGTTGGCGGGGAAGCGGCTGCCTTGAACGCAAGACGCGTATTCCGTCTTACGCATCTCGGGAAGGTTCAGGCAAACGGCGGCACGAGTTGTGAGAGTGCCAAGAATCACGGTCTGTTGCAGGTCCGGGCCCATTTCCAGTCGCTTGGCCAGAAACTTCCCGGCAAAACATTCACATTCGAAATTAGTGCGAAACTTCGCCTGTGCATAACACATTGCTTTGACCTCCTCGGCTTCTTTTTCGGCGTCACTCATGACCGGTGCGGAGCCCGCTGTGCTTGAGTTTGCTTTGTCAATTGAGCTGCCGGACGGATTTATTGTTCCGGTCATTTGCGAGTTCGAACTAACCGAACCCGTTGCTTCCAGGCGCTCCGTGAAAGGCAGATTGATAGGAAAGGGATGAATTTGCCGCAATTCGCCCAACCCACCGTGTTTTTGCCCGTCTGGCGCAGACCTGCGGATCAGCTCGCCACCTGCAAGTGAGACGCTTAGCAGCTCTTTCAATGTGCCGCGTGTCGCGGCAAAGACGATTCGGTTTTTTTCCGCCAGCACAAAATAATCGGGGTTGGATTCGTAAAGCGGGGTTGACCAGAGTGTTTGCGCCCTCGTGGTGAAGGTGCGGTTTTCGGCATGTACCTGCCCGTTCGGGAAAAATGGCGTCAGTCTGACAGTTTTCCCGGTTCGCACATCGTAAAGCCAGGTACCGATTTCGCTGAACGAACCGGTTCGTCTCGCATAGACATAGCGATTTTCATCGACCCAGGTCGGGGGGTTCTTGAGCAACGCCGGTAAGCGGATCGCGCTGCCATTAATGCGATCGATGCGAAACCGTTTTTCCACTCGCCGTGTTCCTGGTGGTGGGTTTTGCTGTAGGTATCCCAGCAGTGTCACATCGAGAAACTGCCCGCCTGGAATTATTGCCTTCCTGACAAAGCCGCCGTGAATCAGGGAAAAGGGCAGCTCGGCTACTACATCCGGAATATCAGCAATGATCATTCTCTTGCGCTGTGCAAGATCGAACCAGCCAATCTGCGCCCCCGAACCCCAACCGACAAAAATGTCGCTGCCAAGCCAGTCCTGGACCCTGAGGTCTACAATGCGACGCGGTTGTTTCTGTGTTCCCACGTAATGTCTTTCATCGATGGTTGAGTCGAAACTGAAGGTCTCATTATTGACGCAATCGAAGACGTGTAGCAGGCTTTCACCGCCGGCCGCAGTGTAGGTCATACGTCCGCCATCGCTGAGGAGAAGGAAGCGACCGTCGGGACTGCCTTGTGCATTCGCATTAAGTGCCTTGGTTTCGGCCAGCTCCGTGATGTCGCCGGTCTGGGTATCAATGCGCAGAATGGGTTTCTGTGTCGCCTGGGGATTGTGAAAAAAGAAGTCTTGCCCGCACCAGGTAATTGGTTGCAGGTCGTTCAGCAAGCCAATGTTTGTCAGATTACGCGGTTCGCTGCTCGAATTGTCTTGCCAGTCAAGCGTACCAACCCAGAGATCACCTTCATGCAAACTCACATACCGGGAGAGATCCGCTGCAACCCAGGTTTGGCCCTTGATCTCTGCAACCGGTGAAACAGGCGCACGTCCGCGAGGACCCAGTGTTTGCACATCCTCGGCACCGTAAGCCCCATAAGGCGGAACCGTCAAAGCATAGTTGCTGGTTACTCGCCAGAACTGGCCGGGCAGGTTACTGATGGGTGTCACGGTACGGTTTAGCCAGGCATCACTAACAACCTCCAGCGTATCGAGATTGATCAGCAAGTTGCCCATCTGGCCGTAGTCCGAAATTTCCCCCTTGAAGCGCCAGGGTTCCAGCTGGCGGGCAAAATCGTCTCGAATTTCTGCACTCTTCTCTGCACTCAGGGCAAAAATCGGCCCTCGCTGAACCACCAGTGAGTCGCCGTCGGCGGAGGCCGCATACCGGCCAACAGGAACACCGGGCTGGACCGGGCTTGCACGTTTTACCGTAAGCGAAAATTTAGGCGCAATTCCGCTGAGTATGAATTCGTTACGGTATTGAGGGTAAGGATGTTCGATGACGCCCTGCAGCGTGTGCGCATCTACCAGTTTCATCTCTCTCAAAACGATGGGTGTGTCGGCATATTGTCCATTGATCTGCCGGCCCCAAACTTCGCCGTGATCCCTGAATATCTGCCACAGTTGCTGGAGCGGGTTAGGTAGATTATCGACGCGCTCTGACGGGTTGCTTGAGGTTTCTACTTGCGCCACGGCCGCAGTGGTTTCCGCCGTATCGATCACATAGGTCCCGGTTCTGAACAGGCTCAGGAGGTTACCGGCCCGGCCCTGGGGTGAAGGCCCCAGTATCACCTGCAACTGCGGGTCGCCGAGGCTGCCCATCAGAGCAAGGACTGCCGTGCCCTGCAAATCGATGACACTTCCTGCGGGTTTTGATATCTCGATGACAGCCAGGCCGTCCTGCTGGCGTCCCGTGCTCAGGTACAGCGGCTCGGTCAATTTCACGGTGATGGTGAGAGCGAGCTGATGAACGGTTATCGGGCCTTGCCGGGTTTCCTTGACCAGACTCTTCGACCAATCCTGCAAATCAAAGGCTGCATTGAGCTGGCCTCTGATCGCTTGTTCGAATTGTTGTGTTGAAACACCGTCCGCTTCGGCGCTGTTTGCGGGTGTGCTGTAAAGGAAAAGCGAGATAAAAATGAGAAGAACAGACGTCAGTAATTTTTCGGGCGCCATCGAGTTATGCATACAGTTTCCTATGTCAGGTGAATGAAACCAATACGAGTTTGGAGACATGCAAACTACAAGAATTCCAGTGTCAAATGTAGTGATTATCTGCAATCCCGAGGAGAGTAGCCGCGTAGCCCGCGATAAGTTCCCCGGTATAGCCAAGCGCTATTTTGTTCGACTGGTCGACTTTTTCTCTAACGAGCCTGCGCGCCCCTGATAGCAGTTTCTATGAGATTGAGCGCGGCCTTTCGGCTCACGCCGTCAGGATCCAGACTGAATGACGGAGTGGATGCTATCCCGAGTGCGACAGTCTTGGGGTTTTCGAACATCATTGTCATTGCCGCGGCCAGGTCTTTGCTGCTCGGACCGTCGGCTACGGCCAGGCCATGCCCGGGTACTTCTGCCGGATCAAGCACGTCCATATCGATGTGAACGTAGATAACATCGACTCTGTCGGCGAGGTCGTGCATCTGCTTTTTCAGGTTGGCGGATAGCTCGCGAACATCCTGCACAGAAAATTGCTGGACCTCATACTCGGTAAAACGACCCGCCTCGAGCGGATCCAGGTCACGTACGCCACCCCAGACGATGTCACTCATGGGCAACGGCTCTGCCAATCCGGTCGTCTTGCGAATATTGTGCAGTGCGTGCCCTGCAGCGATTGCCACGGGCATGCCACCGAGCATTCCGGACAGCGTGGTTTCCGGAGTATTGAAATCGCCGTGTGCGTCGATAAAGACCAGCCCAACGCGTCGTGCATTACCATCAGAATCGTATTTTAGTCCCGAAAGCATGCCGAGCAAATCGTTGCAGTTCGCTTCCAGGCCAATCGTGATCAGATCGTCCTGCAATCCTTCACGAACCGCATCGGCAAAATTCGCATTAGCCATTGCCATGCGATTCCATTCACCGTACTGACGCTCCTGCTCGGCATTCAGGCGAATGTCCTGAATGGGCCGGATCAGCTCGCCACCCCATTCACCGATAAGCCGTTCAAGCCCCGCAGCGTGAATGTAGTCAGGGTTGGTCGACAGCTCAGGCGAATTCCGCGCGCCACCGTACGGGTTCTTGATGACATCGACTTTGACCGCTGCATTTGCGGTGAGCGAAAAACTGGCGCTCAAAATAGTAATCAGAAAAAGGTGATTAAGTTCCACAATTCAATCCTCACTTACTCGCGATTCATCTCCCACTCTCGTAAACCACCTTGCCATTAACGACAGTCATGATAATTCGCCCACCCAGGATACCGGCGGGATTTTCATCGGCGAGAACAAAAGGGTCCACATCCATGACGGTGAGATCCGCCCACCGACCGTTCTCAATTCTGCCGGTCTTGTCTTCACGAAAACTCGCGTAGGCAGACCACTTCGTATAAGCGCGCACGCTTTCATCCGCAGTCAATCTCTGATCAGCGTACCAGCCACCCTCCGGTTGCAGGTTTTTGTCCTGTCGTGTGATGGCCGAATGCAGGCCGTAAAATATGTCGTGATCCGACCCGGGATTATCGGAATTGAACGTCAGCCTGGCGCCGGCTTCCCTCAGCGACCGCCATGCGTACGCTCCCAAGACTCTCTCCGGCCCCAGGCGCTCTACTGCCCACGTCTTGTCTTCCATCGCATGCGGCGGCTCCATCGACGCAATAATGCCCAGCTGTCCCAGGCGCGGAATATCTTCAGGGTCCAGTACCTGAGCATGTTCGATGCGATGCCGGTTACTCGCGGTTGACGGATCTTCCTGAAATACAGCTTCGAGAATGTCAATTGCTTCGCGATTCCCCGCGTCGCCGATCGCGTGGATTGCAATCTGGAAACCGGCTTTCATCGCTTTTTCGTTAAGCGCCAGGTTGAAGCCGTAGTCATCTCCGCTGATGCCGCGATGACCGGGCCGATCCGCGTAATCGTAAAGGAGGCGTGCACCACGGGAACCAAGCGCACCGTCGTAATAGGCCTTGACGCTGCGCGTGACCAGCATGCTGTCCGTGTCACTGTCTGGACCCTGCTCGATCCATTTTCGAATCAAACTTTCATCACGCAATGACAGCATCGCGTAGACGCGAACAGGTAACTGGTCGGCGGCTTCGAGCTCCTCGAGAATACTCATCGCTGTCGCATTTAGGCCGGCATCGTGTACCGTGGTGTATCCGTCCGCTGCCATTTGCCGGAGTCCAAGAGAGACTTGCTTCGTCAGGATTTCCCGCGATGGTTCCGGGAAGGCCTTTCTTAATAACTCCACGCCCCGGTTCAAAAACAGGCCGTTTGGCTGGCCGTCGGATCCGATGCGCATCTCACCGCCGACCGGCACCTTCGTTTCTGCGGTAATTCCCGCTGCGTCAATGGCCGCCTGGTTACCCCAGCCAGCAAATCCGTGCAGGCTGTCCATGAAAACCGGATGGTCGGGAACCGCTGAAGAAAGCAGCGCTTTGTCCGGGTAGCGATTTGCCCAGGCGCCTTCATCCCAGCCACGACCGATAATCCACTCGCCCTTTGGCACGGACTTCGCGCGCTCGACAATCAGCTCAACGGCCTGTTCCTCCGTCGCGATACCAACCAGGTTGACCTGGTCCAACAAAGCGCCCAACCCGAAGACGTGCGTATGCGAATCGACCAGTCCCGGAATTACCGTTGCACCCGCGAGATCGATAATCCGACTCGAGCTCCCTTTGAGTGCCATTGCGGCTTTATTGCTGCCCACCAGAAGGATTTCGCCATCCTGGATTGCGATCGCTTCGGCATCAGGATGCCAGCCACTTTCGTCATGAGGTGCGTCGGGTGTGACGGTGCCATCGGGCGCGGCTTCGTCCCAGGTCAGCGTATACACTCGGGCATTGGTAAGGATCAGGCTGGCACTTTCGGTGCTGGAGACGTCGTCTGGACCCTGTGCGCAGCCTGCCACAAATGCCAGCATAACGATGATTGTAAACAGGCTCAGTTGTCTCATTGGTAATTACCTGTGGCCTAACGCGCCGAGTAAACAATCCTGGCACCGACCACTGTCATTTTTGCGGTAACGTTCTTAATGTCATTCGGGTTTATCGTGAGCAGGTTGTCGGACAGCACAACGAAATCAGCAAGTTTGCCAACGGTAATCGTACCTTTCATGCTCTCTTCGAAGCTCGCGTACGCCGTGTTCAGCGTATACGCCCGGATTGCCTCTTTCACCGTCAGTTTTTCCTCCGGGAACCAGCCGCCTTCCGGTCGCCCGGACAGCGTTTTGCGCGTTACTGCCGCATACACTCCGAGCATTGGATTCAGATAGTAGCGGGATGCGTTGGTGCCCGGTGAATCAGAGCCGAAGCTGACCACTGCGCCGGAATCCCAGAGACGTCTGAACGCATAGGCGCCACGGGACCGGTCCCGGCCAATGCGCTCTTCCATCCAGCGCATGTCATCGGATGTGTGATATGGCTGGACTTCTGCGACGATGTTCAACGCCCCGGCACGTTCGATATCACGGTCCGTCATGACCTGCGCATGTACGAGGCGAAAACGACGATCTTTCTCGCCGTTTTTCAGAGTGATACGCTGCAGCATATCCATCAGGTAACCATTCGCCTCGTCTCCGATCGCATGCACCGTCAACTGAATGCCGTTGGCATCCGCTTCGAGTGCGAGCCGCTCCAGCCGGCTCTGCATTTCTTCCGGGTTATCGGGGCTGCGCTCAAACGGGAACATGATGTCGCGCCAGATACCGCGACTGGACGGGTTGTGGGTATACGGCTCATAAAAGCGTGCAGAACTGTTGCCCATGATGCCGTCGATCCACGCCTTGGTTGCGCCGAAGCGGATCCAGTCGTCACCGAAACCGATCTTTATCCCCAGGTTCGCCATTGATTCCCACCGGTCCAGAGGCGGGCGAAAACGTGCGCGCGCAGTCATCTCATTTTTGTCGCGCAGCTCACGATAAATGTCGACATAAAGCGGGTTCGATGTGATGTCGCAATAACTCGTCACGCTCTACACCGATCCCGTCGGGGTCCGGTTGCCCCTGGCGAATGCCGGCCAGTTCCAGAGCCACACTGTTCGCCAGGTAGACCTTGTGATCAAAGCGACGGACCAGTACCGGGCGATCCCGCGTAAACCCGTCGATCATGCGCTTGTTGGGCAGGAATAAACCTCCGTAGAGGTCGGCGGGATTCACTTCTTTGCCCGCTTCGGCTACCTCACCCGCCCCCCACGTTTCGTAGGCTGACCAGTCGCCGCCAGTAATCCAGGTGCCTGCCGCATAACGGGAGTCCACCTCGCGAATGCGGGCCACAAACGAGGCCCGGTCCGATACATCCAGTAAATTAAGTCCGTAAAGCAGGCGACCGGTGCCTTCGAAATGCACATGATTGTCATAGAAACCCGGCGTTACGAACGCGCCGCCAAGATCGATGACCTCGGTGTCTGCTCCGATGTGTTGATCGACAGCGGCGTTTGAACCGACATAAATAAATCGTCCATTCAGCGTTGCAACGGCCTCCGCGCGAGGGTTCGCATCATCGACCGTCCAGAAAGTGCCGTTCCTGACGACCAGGTTTGCCTCTTGGGCATGCGCGTTGGATAACGAAGCACAACCGATAACTGCAAAGAGAACGATGCTGTGTTTCATTTTCATTCTGTCCAGGGGCGGCCTCCCATTGCTACCTGCCTGCGCCGGATCAGCGCAAGAACAAGCACAAACAGCAGCGACCAGGCGCCACCGCCGCCACCGCCGCCGTTATTCTGCGGTGGTGGTGGCAGTGGCGGTGGTGGCGGTGGTGCAACGTGTGGGTCGGTTCCCGCCCTGAACTCATCGAGGTTTGAGATGCCGTCGCTGTCGGGATCGCCGGCAGCATCGTCGGTCAACGGATCGAGATTGTTATCGACCTCCCAACCGTCGGGCATGCCGTCGTTATCGGTATCCGAATTGTTGGGGTCGGTCGACAAGCCGTTTTCCGTGACATTGTCGAGGTTATCGGCGTCGGGATCGTTTCCTGCATCGTCGGTCAACGGATCGAGATTGTTATCGACCTCCCAACCGTCGGGCATACCGTCGCTATCGGTGTCCGAATTATTGGGGTCGGTCGACAAGCCGTATTCCGTGACATTGTCCAGGTTGTCGACATCGGGATCGTTCAGTGCATCGTCTACCACCGGGTCGAGCGCGTTGTCGACTTCCCAACCATCGGGCATTCGATCTCCATCCGAGTCAGCCGACGTCGGGTCCGTCAGGTAGGTAGTGAGCTCATCGAAATCGGTCAGCCCGTCAAAGTCGGAATCGGCAGTCACCGGGTTGGTCCCATGAAGATTAACTTCGTCACCGTCGGTCAGGCCGTCGGCGTCCGAGTCCGTATCCAGCGGGTCCGTTCCACTGAGGTACTCGTCGAGATTGAACAGGCCGTCACCGTCACTGTCGCTGGCGGCATCACTCGGGTCGTTCTTGTCCAGCCCGAACCGATCCTCCCAGAAATCCGGCATGCCATCAGTATCCTGATCGCCGGCGAGATCGATGGCAATGATTTCCGGGCTTTCACCGGGTGCCGCGCCGGTGATGAAGATCGTACCGTTGTTGCCGAGCGACAGCTTGCCCTGTACCGGGTGACTCCAAACCGATATATGCGTATCGAGGCTTATCGCGTGCACGTCGGTAAACGTGGACAGAAACACGTGCTCGGTCGTGACGATAATGGGACCGACAATGTCGGGCAAAGCTGTCCAGCGCCACAGCTCCGCACCCGTGCGCTCGTCGAAGGCAATCAGGTCGAACGATGTCGTTGCATAAACGACACCGTTTGCCGTGACCGGCGGACCGTTGAAACTGCCACTGACGGTCCAGTCCAGGTTTTGTGCGTCGAGGTCGTATTGCGCCAGACCATCCTGGAAATTTCCAAGTATCTTGTCGAAACCGCCGATAACGGGCGTGAATTCACGGGCAATACTCGTATCGGGAACTTCAGAAGTGATAATAGCGACGTCACCGGTCTGAACGTTGACGGTCTGCAGGCGACCACGCTCGAAGTAGTACACAGAACCGTTGTCGACGGTGACCGCGGAGTTCCAGTTGCCGAAGAACCGGACGAACCAGTCAAGAGTCCCTGTATCGCCTCCGATGCGCGTAATTCCCGTGCCGCTCGCGGTTGCATCAGTGACGGCGTAGACGTTGCCAGCGAACGGAGTTGGTGCGAAATTGAGCGAATCAGCGCGTGGGAACGACGCCCGAAATCGTAAGGCGCCTGTAGCACTGTCGAGGGCCCAAAGATCGGAGCTGAAATCCAGTTGTCTGGATAGCACATACACTGTGCCGTCCGAAAGTGCGATCGGGCTCACCACTTGCGCGTCAGTCAATTCCGACTGCCATTGGCGAGCGCCCGTGATCGTGTCAAGCGCGGCGACGAATGTCGCACCGGTACCGTCCTGGGCGACCACCCACGCTACGTTGTCACGCGATACAGCCTGGTGAATCAGCGACGAAGGAATGTCGAGTGGTGAACTGGTCCATTTCAACCGGAAGTCTACTGCCTTCGTGACGAATGGTACGTAACCATTATGTTTCGGCCCGCCCTGGTGGGTCGTCCATGCAGCAGCTACCGGGAATGAAGCGGCTGACTGCGGATCGCTGCCGCCGTAGAATTCCTCGACATTATTGAAGAGGTCGCTGTCCGGATCCGTGTCTGCATCGTTTGCGTCAAGCGCGTTGAGTCCATTGTCGATTTCCCATTTGTCGACAAGCAGGTCATCGTCCGTGTCGCGAGATATTGGCGATGTCCCGTGGATGTTGACCTCTTCGCCGTCAAACAGTCCGTCGCCGTCGCTATCCGCCACGAGAATGTCCGAGCCCGCCGCAAATTCGCCTGCGTTATCCAGTCCGTCAGCATCTGGATCAAGTGTCGCGTCCGCAGCATTGAGCGGGTCGAGCGCATTGTCGACCTCCCAGCCGTCTCCCATACTGTCATTGTCGGTGTCGGGGTCGAGCGGATCGGACGAGTGCAGTCGCACTTCTTCCCGGTCGGTCAGGCCATCGTTGTCGGTGTCGCGAACCGACGGATCGGTGCCGAACGTGAGTGCTTCCTCGCCATCCGAAAGGCCGTCGAAATCGGTGTCGTACGCCAGCGGATCCGAAAAGTGGATCGCAAGTTCCGCGTTGTCAGTCAGCCCATCGAAATCACTGTCTGCAAGCAGCGGATGTGTGTCGAGACCGAATTCCTCGAGGGCGGTGAAGCCGTCACCGTCCTCGTCAATTGCCGAATCGGCCGCGTTTCGCTCGCTCAATCCATGACTGCGCTCCCACCAGTCCGGGATACCGTCGCCGTCCCGGTCCGTGCCACCGCGGCTTACGGCATCGGGTATTGTTTCGGAAAAATTCGTAAAAAAATCGAACTCGAGGAAATCAAATCCCGACAGGTCCGTCGATGACAGCCCGACCGTCCTGATCGAGCTGGCGCAGGAGCAGTCGGTGCCGATCCAGAGTTGCCCGGCATCGCCGAGCGAAATGCTCGTGAGCGCATCACCGGAAAACACCTGCAGCGATCCGAGCAACGTACCGCCGGCGTCGTGCTTGAAAAGCGTCCTGTTACTGCCGACAGAGTAGACGACACCGACAGCGTCGACCGCAATGGCCCGGGCGTCCGGGGAAATATTGAATGAGGAGACGACCGAATAATCGGCGGCCTGAATCTTGTCGACCTGGCCCCCGGTTGCCTGCAATCCGTAGAGGAAGCTGTCCTTTCCTTCTTCCAGGTCGATGTATTGCCGGCCGCGCAACACCGTGTCGACGTAGCGGCCACGAGGCTCATAAATCGCCACACCATGGTCGCTGACCGCGTCGGTAACCAGGAACTGACTGCCAAATGGTGTCGCGACAGGTCTTTGAAGGCCCGCATGGATAACGGTGTCTGTTTCGTTCGTAAGCGGGTCGAACGAGCGGATGCGCGGGCCCTGCACGATGACGACTTTATTATCGTTCGCTTGCCTGAGGTCGAACGACCAGCTACCTGACTCTTCATCCAGCAACAGCCGGGATTCGAGTCCAACCGGGTCTGTCTCCCACATTTTTGCGCCGTTGAAGACCACGGCATTGGCGTCGTTGCCTGCGGCGGGGCGTGGGACGTGATAGCGCAGGTTGTCGATGAGGGCATGCGCGGATGGAACGTTCTGGCGCAGGATGAATGAGAAGGATATGACATGTTCGCCGGGCGGGACGGGGACGAGAATTTCGCGCCATTCGGTACCGGTATAGGACGATCCGAGTTGCAGTTCGCCATCGATGCGTACGGAAATCTGCCCGACAATGCCCGGAAAGTCTTCGACGACCCTGGCATCGAACACCAGCTCGCCGGCGACAAAATCACCGGCCCACTCGATGAGAGCCTCGCGAAAGACGGCGACAGGATCCGACCGGAGTGCATGGGAGCCCTCCGTGGCCTCGCCGGCAACTGCAGACCATTGGGCCAGTGTATTCTCCGATGCGCGCCAGCCTGCCGGCAGCCCGAATTCGAAGGATTCGTAGTAGTTACGAGTAGCAGTGCCAGAGTCCGACGGATCTGCGGGATTCGAGAAATACCGGTCGACTTCGTCGCGATCACGCACACCATCGCCATCAGAATCAGCGCTGAGGGGGTGGCTGCCATGCGTAAGCAATTCCTCACCGTCACCCAGTCCGTCATCGTCGGTATCGAAGAGCGCAGGGTCGGTGAAATAGACATTGAGCTCGTCGGCGTCGCGAATCTCGTCGCCGTCGGTGTCGACGGAAAACGGATTTGTGAAACTGTGGAACTCGTCGAGATTCGACAAGCTGTCCTGGTCGGGGTCCTCAGTTGCATCGGTAGCGTCGGCATGCCGGAGCTTATTTTGCCGCTCCCAGTAGTCGGACATGCCGTCGCCGTCCAGATCACCGCTGACGTCAATTGCGGCGATCATACGGGAATTCGTCTCCCGAACGATCAGGACACCATCAGATGACAGCGCAAGTTCGCCCCGGGCGGAGATTGACCAGACCTCCTGTCCGCTCACCAGGTTGATCGCCGATGTGCCAACCTCTGTTCCCGTGAAAACGTGTGTTTTCGTGGACACAACCGTATGTATTAGAGCGCGCTCTGCCCAGACCCACACGATTTGTCCCGTGACGCGGTCTATCGCAACGAGTTCGTCGCGGTCATTCGTGGCGAGAACAAAATCTTCGCCAATACTGGCGCTGATCCATCGATGCCGCAGCACCGTCCAGTTGGCCTGGCCTGTAGTCACGTTAATACTGAACAGGCAATCGCCGTCGCTGACGAAAGCGGTCTCACTGCCGGCAAGCGCGATGACTTTACCTGTTCCGACCCCACTGGGGCATCCGCCGGTACTGAAATCAAAGTTCATTAACCCGGTTTGCCGGTCGTAGCCTTCGACCACGGAATTCTGTGCGAGAAGGACGTGGGTATCGTTTACCGTCGGGTGGGTGAGGTTGAAGCCCGCGGGATCTGTCAGCGTAGTGCGCCAGACCTCATTGCCCGACGATATGTCCAGTCGCACCAGGTCGGATTGGGTCGTCGTGAATATAGATCCACTTTGGACCGTGTAGTAACCGGGCGTACTTACATCGTTTGCCGATGTGGCGACGCGAACGAATGCGCCCGTCTCCGCATCAAACACACCAAACACATTGGAGCCGGTGCCGTCGGCATTACCTTCGACCACAACGTGGCCATCGCTGATTGCAGGTTCGCTGACTCTGGACGAACCCGGCAAATCGGCCCGCCATGTTTCGAGGCCATCCGCGACGCGACGCGCGACGACTTGTTCGGGGTGCGCGCCGTCATCGAATTCGAAAAACAGATCGCGCAGAACGGCGCGGTATCGTCCGCTGCGGTAAGGAGTTTCCTGCTGCCAGACCGGGCGGAAATCGGCACCAACGCTGGAGATCGGGACAAAGGCGGTCTGCGCGCCGTTGCCCGACACGCCCGACCATGGTTGACCCACAGGTACGGACGTGGCGTCATTCGGGTCTGTGCCTGCCTCGAACTCTTCCAGGTTGGTAGCCCCGTCGCCATCCGGGTCCTGGGTGGCATCGTCCGCGAGCAGCGGGTCGAGCCCGTTCGCAATCTCCCAGCCGTCGTTCATGCCGTCGGTGTCCGAGTCCGCGGATGCCGGATCTGTCAAGTGAATATCACGCTCATCGCCGTCGGCCAGACCGTCCTCGTCACTGTCGACGCGACCAGGATGCGTGCCGAGACCGAATTCATCGCCGTTGCTTATGCCGTCGCCATCGGCGTCGCCTGCAGCGTCCGGAGATCGCGGATCCAGCCCGTTGGCTTCCTCCCAGCCGTCGGGCATGCCGTCGTTATCGGAATCTGCATTCAGTGGATCGGTATTCGATATCGCGACTTCATGACCATCGGAAAGTCCGTCCGCATCGGAGTCCGGGTCGAGCGGATTCGTAAGGTGCACCGACACCTCGGCGTTGTCTGTCAAACCGTCGTCATCAGTATCGGCGCGGATCGGGTCAGTGCCGTACACGTGAACCTCATCGCCGTCGTTGAGGCCGTCGGCATCCGTATCCGGCATTGACGGATCGGACAGCGACAAGAACTCGTCGACATTCGTAAGGCCATCGGAATCCAGGTCGAGGAAGGCGTCCGCCGGGTTGTTGCGGTCTAGCCCGAATCTGTCCTCCCAGAAGTCCGGCATGCCGTCCGAGTCCGTGTCGAGCGCGACAAAATCCGCACGCAGGCGCATGCCGTTCGCCACCTTGCCTTGTAATTCGGCCGACGACACGCCCGAAGAAAGGATCTCCTGCCGAATATCGGTCATGCTCAAGACCGGGCTTTGCGCCTTCAACAGGCCTGCGACACCCGTGACGAAAGGCGCCGCCATAGAGGTGCCACTCACGAATGCGATCTGGTTGCCGCGGCTCGTTGTGACGATGTCGACGCCCGGGGCGGCGATGTCGACGGATTGCGCGCCAAAATTCGAAAACGCTGCCAGGCTGCCGTTCCTGTCAATCGCAGCGACGGCAATGATGTTGTTACCGGGATACGATGCGGGATACGTTGGGTTGAAATCGTTGCTTTGCGAATCGTTGCCTGCCGCGGCAACGAACAGGATATCGCGTGTGTCGTGGGCGTTTATCGCCACTTGCAGAAGCGTTGAAAATTGGTGATTACCCCAGGAGTTGTTTGTAGCAACGATGTTGACGCCCGCATCCTTCAAGTCCCGGAAGTACTCGATGCATTGCAGGGCGTCGTCGAGCGTGCCGCTCCCAAACTGATTCAGGAACTTGCATGACGCGATCGATACGTCCCACATGACGCCGGCGACCGCGCGGGAGTTATTACCGCGGGCGCCGATGATGCCTGCAACCTGGGTTCCGTGCCCGTCATCGTCCAACACCTCTGCATTCTCGAGAATCGTGTTGATGCCGTAAATATCGTCGACCCATCCGTTGCCGTCGTCATCCAACCCGTTTCCGGGGATTTCGCCCGGGTTCCGCCACAAGTTGCCCTGGAGGTCGAAATCAAGCGTGCTGATGCCTGTGTCGATCACACCGATCACGATGTCTTTGTCACCGGTCGTGAATTGCCAGGCTTCGGGTGCATTGATGTCGACATCCGGCGTTCCGAAGTTTCGGCCGGTATTGTGAAGCCCCCATTGATCGGGGAAGTGCGGGTCGTCCGGAATCGTCGCCGCCCGGTAGATAAAGTTTGGTTCGGTGTGGCTGATCCCAGCGTTTTCGGCTAATGTCTCTGCCGCTTGCGCCACCGTAATTCCAGCCGGCAATCTTACGAGTAGCGTCGCAGTTCCGAAGCGAAACCGCGAAATGACGGTAGCGCCGAAATCCTCGACAGTCCTACCGATATCTTCGTCGGGCGTGCCATCGACAAAAGTGACAAACAGCTCCGTTGGGACAAAATCGTCTTTTTCCGAATACCGGGGTTCGACGGTTTCCAGAGCGTCGCTTGAGTCCAGGTCGGTCTCGCCAGCGGCTATCGTGCCAGGTGTCCCGGCAAGGTCGCCCTCCTCAACAGCCGTGTCGTGCAGCGACCCCGTCGCGGAAAGGAGGCCGAAGCCGATCATGGCAAGTAGTTTTCGCTTGGCCGATTGCCTCATGCGTGCGCCGTCTCATTCGAGTTCTTATTTTGGTTGGAAATATTAGCATTGCCGGCCAGCCCCTACAAAAACGTGCGGCCATGTAACTTGTAGAAAGATTGGTGTGTCAATACGAAAGTTATAGCTAGCAGTTGAACCTACCGCACGATCTCGCCGTCTCGATAACGGATCCGGCCACCGACAATCGTCATTACGATTTCGGTGTCAAGCAATGTCTCGTCCGAAACAGTCAACAGGTTTTGCGACAACACTGTGATATCGGCCAGCTTGCCGGGCGTTATCGAGCCCTTTATATCCTCTTCAAACGCCGCAATCGCGTTACCCATTGTGTACGAATAAAGCGCGCGATCGCGAGAATACACTTCCTGCGGCTGGAACAATGTGCCGTCGGGCAGTCGGCGCGTCACCGAGCAATGAAAACTGCCGATCGGGCTGATCTCGTCGACGGGCGGGTCTGTCCCGTTCGTCGGCACCAGGCCGGCTTCAGCAAGCGTGTTAAAAATGTAACTCCGCTCGTGCGTGCGTTCCTGGCCAAGGCGTTCCTCTACCCAGGGCCCATCTGAGCAGGCAAATATCCCCTGCACAGCCGGGATGACACTGGCCTCGACCGTCCGCTGGACATCATCCGGGTGTATCACCTGTGCATGCTCTATACGCCATCGCAAATCGGTTTTGTCGGGATGCTTCGCAAACGCTGCTTCGTAGATATTAAGGAGTTCGCGGTACGCCCGGTCGCCGATACCCTGGATTGCCATTTGGTAGTCGTGTTCGATCGCGAGCTTCGCGGATGCTTCGATCTCTTCGATTGGGACAACATTCAGGCCGTAGCTACGTGGCATATCGGAGTAGGGTTCCAGCAGCCAGCCGCCGTGTGTGCCCAGCGCACCATCGAGGACCTTTTCGCCGATGCTGCGAACTGTCAGGAAATTGTCGCCGTAGCCGACCATGCGATATTCATCGAGGCGGCCCGCCATGTCCGCGGCCTGTTCTTCGAATGCCATGTACAGGCGCACAGGCAGATTGCCTTCGTCGGCCATGGTCTTCAGCAAATCGACCTCAGCGAATGTTGTACCGAGATCCTGGAAAGACGTCAGGCCGTTACGCAGTGCCTCTTCACCGGCGAGCGTCACCATGCGCCGCAGCTCTGACTCAGCAAGCCCGGCCGGGCGGCGTCCCTGATGGCCGGAATAGGCGATACGAAAAATGTCCTGCGCCGCTTCGCGCATCATGCCCGTGGCCCGGCCGTTCGCGTCGCGTACGATCTCGCCGCCCTCGGGTGGCTCGGTACTCCCGTCGACTTCTACGAGTGTCATGGCACGCTGGTTCACGAACACGGCGTGGCCGCTGGTATGAATGAGCATCACAGGATGATCGGGCGTAGCGTTGCTCAGTGAGTCGTGAACCGGTAAACCCTCAACGAGCACGTCCTCCCGGGTTTCCCATTTGTCCTGGTGCCAGCCGCGCCCGATGATCCACTCACCCGCCTTTGTGTTGGCTGCCTCATCCACAACCATCGACACAATCTCCGAGAAACCCTTCGCGTTACGGAAATCCAGGATCATCAGTGATCCGCCGAAACTCGTGTAGTGCCCGTGGCCTTCGATGAAGCCGGGTATCACCATTTGGCCATGTAAGTCGATGAGCTCGGTATCGTCGCCCCGATACTTTGAGATTTCTTCAGTCGTGCCCACTGCGAGAATACGATCGCTTTCGATCGCGACTGCTTCGGCAAAAGGTAACGCTGCATCGACCGTTACCACGTCGGCATTAACGAGAAGCAGGTCGGCGACGGCGTGAACCTCTCGCGAGTTGGGGCTGTCGCAAGCACCGAGCAACGCAACCGCAAGTGGGAATAGCACCCGAATTGTTTTCATCTTACTGAATCGCCAAGGGGCCCATGAAGCTTGTGTCTTTGTCTCTCAAAACGAAGTCCCTGTTGACCCGGACACTGTCAATATCGGATGTGTCCATAGCGTACTTCATGGCGGCATACGCGACGACATCTGAGTTCACTTCCAGTGACTTGAGGCTAATGTTATCGAACGTATCACACTCGCGATGATAACAGGGGTCATACTGCTCCCCGGCCGTGCCACCCCACAAACCGGCTTCGTTGACTGTCTTGATACCCTCTGCACCGGTAAACAACCCGCCCGAAGGGATGCCAACCTCAATGAATGGACCGTAGTCCGAACGGCCAGAGAAATCGGTGCCCTTGAATGGTTCGCCCAGCATCGAGTAATACGTTTCGAAGGTTTGCTCAATTTGTGCGGAGCCGCTTGGGCCCGGACCAGCGCCGATCCCGTCGGAATCGTCACCGTCATATATTGAAAAGACGTAGTTTGGGGAGCCGATCATGTCAAAGTTGAGATAAAGCGTTATCTGGCCCAGTTCCTGCGGCGACAGGTTGCTCACGTAATACCTGGAACCGACGAGGCCAGATTCCTCCGCCCCCCACCAGGCAAAGCGCACCCTGTTGAGCGGGGTGACAAGAGCCATTTGCACGGCCGTCTCAAGGATAGCTGCACTGCCCGAGCCGTTGTCCTGGATACCCGGACCCTGATTCACGGAGTCGAGGTGCGCTCCGACCACAATCGTATTGTTCGGATCACCGCTTATCGTATCGGCAAGCACGTTGTAACTTGTCGCCAGACCACGGAAGACATCCACGACCATGTGAAATTCAAGTCCAGCCATCATCGACCATTGCTCACCGAGACTATAGGTGGAAAACAACACCGGTATTCCTCCGGCGTAGCCGGCCCCGAGGGAGGCGCTGTCCAGGCCGAGTCGATCGTTCGTATTGCCCTGGTTGAATATGATGGCGCCGACGGCACCGGCAGCGGCCGCATTCTCGGCCTTCTGTCGATACGTACAGGTGCCTCGCTGAATCAGTGCGATGTGACCGACGGGAAAAGTCGCAAAGTCCGCCACTTCACAGCCGCTGGTTGATGTGTTGTCCGGCCCCAGCTGCAGGTCGACGGCGGTGACCTGCGCCGTTACATCTCCCGGGTCGGTTTGCGATATAAGCTCGTGATCAATCCCGTCTATATAAATAGTCGGCACAGGCGACTGCTGCTCAAGAACAGACGGTCCGAGCCTTATGAATGCAGGGTACTGAAATTCTTGCACGATCACGATGTACCCTGCGGCTTCCAGCTGAGATGCGACGTACTCAGCTGACTCGTTATAACCCGGTGTACCCGATACCCGAGTACCGTTGTTGGCATCAGCAATGCTCTGCAATACTGATTGGTGGGCACGCACGCCGTCTATCGTCACCAGTTCAACAAGGTCGAGAGGTGTACTGACCACGGGTGGATCACTGCTGTGCTTCTCGGAACAAGCGACTCCCAGCAGTGATACGAGAAGCACGGCTATTGAGGTGATCTTTCTGCGCATGGGATTCACGCCTTCGGTCTTGGTAAGCACCGGTCTTCCGGCAACAGGACGTTGCTGAATCTACCATTGAACGTACCGGTCTGTGGATCCGTACCTACCGCAGTTCTCGGACGGAAAGTCAGAACTCCGCAACAGCTATGGAGCGCGGCGGAAGCACAAATGTGGCGTTTGACGTTGGCACGATTGGCAGGCTGTTCGCGGGATTTGAGCTGGCATCAAAAACGAACAATTGCGTTGGCGTTGCCGCCGCACCGCCCAGCGCTATTCGGGTCGTTCTGGAACTCGCGCTGCGATTCACCAATAGCACTCGCACGGTGCCACTCTGCGCGTCCTGTGCTGCAAGCACCGCGCCCATGCCAGCGTCCAGCCGGCCATCCGCAAGACCGGTTATTTCCAGCCGCCCGGCGTTGCCGACAGTGAGCTTGGCCATTAACTCGTACGCGCGATAAAGTGGCCGTGGAGTCCCGCCGTTATCGATCAGGCCAAGCGCGACCACAGGAAAAAAGTCGTAAAAGATTGCGTTGTGCGAGCGAGCGAGTCCGAGTGATGCACCAAGCGCCACGACTGTTGTTGCATGCAGTGCCGGATCCATCGTGGCAGCGTATTGCTGGTCGCCGGCACGTGTTGCGAGGTCCGGCCCCCATTCCGCAAGCACCAGTTCGACTCCCTGGTAGTTTGCCGAATTCTGCACAGCCGTGGCTGTTTGTGCGATCGCATCGACAATGACCAGTGGATCGTCGTTGTAACCGTGGAAGGAGATAAAGTCGATCGGAATGTTCGCCGGATCAAAACCCTGAATCGTTGCGACGGCACTGTTCGCGCTGACGAAACTTCCGAGCCCGATCTTTATAGCCTGTCCGTTTGCATCCACAGTTGTGCTTCGGTACGCATCAAGCTCGAGCAAGGTGGCGACGGCCATGTTGAAGAATGAATCCGGATCTGCGCCCAGCGTTGGTTCCCAGAAGATATCCAGCTCAGGTTCGTTCCAGACCTCCCAGTACTGCACCGCGCTCGGCCGTTCCGTACCCGTTTTCGCTCCGGTACCCTCGACTACGCGCTGCACCAGGCCTGCCACGGCCTCGGCAAAGACCGCCGGGTTGGCCGGCTGATTGTTGGAAACACTGTTGGCAAACGTTGTTGAGCAATCGAGACGGTTCGGCGATTGATTGACGGACAATGCCCTGGGCATGAGATCAATGGACATATACGGCGTGGCGCCGAATGTTGCCGCTGCATCGATAACTGAACGCGCGTAGCCCAGTGCATAACGACTGTCGACGATGTCAGCACTGCCAACGGGTGCGCCGTCCGTGTAGGTAAACCAGTCCCGACTCGCTAACAGCTCGAGGTCGGTTGCAAATGAGGACAGGTTCTCCGCCGTGGCATTGTTGCACAACGTGCTGTCTGTCAATGTACCGAGTATTTCTGTGGAGATTTCCCAGCGACCGAGGCCAATTCGCCAGTCGGCACCGGCAGCTCCTGGCGCCGCGAAACCTGCCTGGCTCATGTTAGCGATCAGACCGGGGACGTTTTCATAGTCGAATGAGACGCCCGAAAGATCGTAGTGTCCGACCAGTGCAGGACTCAGCGGCGACACGACATTGCTCGTCTCCACGACAAGATCCCAGTCCACCGTGACTGGTGGCGGCAATGGTGGTGGCGGACTGCCCGAGCCCCCGGACCCGCCACAGCCGTAGCTAATCACAGCACATAGCGTGGCTAGCGCGAGCGAGCGGCAAGCAGATCGTCGAATCGTCATCATTGCAATGAACCCCGTTGCTCGTTGCGGCTGTGTTCTAATGTAACTGCAATCAGGGAACAAGAACAACGAGCCTCATGCGCCCGACAACAAAAAGGCAATTCCTGTGACACACCGCGGATCCAGTTAATGACCGACCCGACCTGGTACTCAGTATTGCCGCCGCTGCTGGCGATCGTGCTCGCAATCTGGAGCAAACAGGTCATCCCGTCGTTGTTTGCCGGTATCTGGATCGGACATACGCTACTGACTCAGTTCAATCCGCTCACCGGGCTTGGCGCGGGGCTGGACGGCATGATCAATGTGTTCACGGATCCGGGCGATGCCCGCGTCCTCGTATTCACGTTGTTGATCGGCCCCTTGATCGCGACGATAGAGCGCTCCGGCGGCGTTAGGGGTTTTGTGCATTACCTTGAAGCCCGGCACTGGGTTCACAATGGTTTTCGGGCGCAGATACTGGCGTGGGGGATCGGGCTGATCATTTTTGTCGAGTCGAGCATCACGTTGCTGGTTGCCGGTTCCGTCAGCCGCCCGCTATTCGATCGATACAAGGTCTCTCGGGAGAAGCTCGCCTACCTGATCGATGCCACCTCGGCACCCGTCTGCGTCATGATTCCGCTAAACGCGTGGGGGGCATTCATCATCAGCCTCGTCGCGTCGACGGGCGTGGAAAATCCATTGCAGGTTTTTGTCGCTGCGGTGCCGCTTAATTTGTATGCGATCACCGCCATTCTTTTGGCGGGCGTCGTTGTATGGAAGAACATCAACATCGGCCCCATGAAGAAGGCGGAGGAGCGCGCCCGGCGCGGCGAGGTTCTTTGGCCCGACTCGACGCCACTCATCGACGTCTCTGCCGAGCACGAGGTGAATGACGAGCAAGGCATTCCGTCTGCGTGGCTGATGGTGCTGCCGATTCTTGCGATGGTCCTCATGATGCCGGTCTCTCTGTACATCACCGGCGACGGCGACATCATCAAGGGTTCCGGCTCTGTTGCAGTGCTTTGGTCGGTTTGTTTCGCAATTTTTGTTGCCTGGACGATGACGCTGCTCAAAGGAGACAGCTCGGTCGGTGAACTAATGCAGGTTTTCATGAAAGGTGCGGGTGACTTGCTACCAATCGCGATTATTTTGTTGCTTGCACTCACGCTTGGCGATGTCGCGAACGCGCTCGGCACCGGCGTCTACGTGGCCAACCTGGTCAGCGGCAATATCTCGCCGGTCTTCCTTGCGCCACTGGTGTTTCTCGTCTCGGCATTTATCGCGTTCTCCGTCGGTTCCAGCTGGGGCACGTTCGCGATCATGATTCCAATCGCAATACCTATTGCGATGACGCTCGGCATTCCGGTGCCCCTAATGCTGGGTGCGGCGATTTCCGGCGCTATATTCGGTGACCATGCCTCACCGATTAGCGACACGACCGTGCTCGCGTCCATGGCGTCGGCATCGGACCACATTGATCATGTTCGTACGCAACTTCCCTACGCGCTGCTTGCGGCTGCTATTGCAACCGTCGGCTTTCTGGTGATCGGTTTGGTCCAGTAATGTTCCGGAACCCGGAAATAGCGCTCGATGAAATGCCCGATACTGATGATGTTCAGTGGCAGGAATTGGATCCGGCGTACAAGAGACTACGGCGATTGCAGAACTCCATTGGTATTCTCGCTGTTGCTGCGCCAATTGCGACCGTTACAGCGCTAGCAAATTTTCCTCTTTTGACCGCAGCAATGCTTTGGGCGGGTTGGCTGGTATTTGCTGCGTTTTTGCTTGTCTGGCCCGGAATTTCGCTTCCGAAGCGCGGCTTCGTATTGCGTGATAAAGACATCCTGTTTCGCAAAGGGGTTGTCTGGAGATCGATAACCGCCATTCCATTTAACCGCATACAGCACGTTGAAACGAGCAGCACACCATTCGATCGAAAATTCGACCTCGCAACGCTGAAATTGTTTACAGCGGGCGGCTCGAGCGGTGATCTGAAGATCGACGGACTCAACGCGGCCACCGCCGAGCAGCTAAGAATATTCATTCTCGAGAAAGCCGGGGCGAGTATTGAAAACGCCTGACACCGGCGCGTGGAGCCGCACTTCGCCGTTTGCGATCCTGTTTTTTTTCGGCAGGATCATCCGCTTGATCACAAAGAACGCATGGCAATCTTTCGCACCCCTGTTTGCTTTTATGGTCGCCTACAAAGGTGACCTCGTTAGCAAATTGATTCTCGGCGGCGGTGCGCTGGCGCTCGTCGTAGCGACCGGCTCCGTGTTGAGCTGGTTGTTCTTCCGTTACCAGATTCGCGGCGACTCAATTCTCATTCGTTCGGGTGTCATTAAGAAGAAGCAGATCGACATCAAATTCGATCGCATACAGGGAGTAAATACGGCGCAGAATCCGGTATACCGGGTTCTCGGCCTGGTAACCGTTTCTTTCGACACGGCGGGGTCCTCCGGAAGCGAGGGAAATCTTCCGGTCGTGCCCCGGGAGTTCGCAAATACACTGCGTGAAAACATCGGTGCGCAGAAGACAGAACGGACAGACGATACACAACCCGCGAAGGTATCCAAAGCTCTGCTCAAGCTTGATTGGCGAGACATGATTCGCATCGGAGTCGCCGATCGTCGAGCGCTGATAATCGTCGCGTTCATCGGCCCGTTGATGGAGAGAGTGGGTGAAAATTCCGAACAGGTTATCCAGGATGTTTTGTTGTCGGTAAACGTCGACTCGCACCAGCTTGATGTCGGGACGGGAGCCTTGCTTGTGGCGGGCGTCGTCGTCGTGGCCGTGTTGTTACTAGTCACGTTCTCCATCGCGGCCGCATTCTTACGCTATCATAATTTCGAACTATTTCTAGATGGCCGGACCTTGCGGTCACACGGTGGCTTGCTAACCCGCCACGAGCATTCGATGGATCTTGAGAAGATCCAGACAATTCGCTTGCAGCAAGGTGTTGTACAGAGCTGGCTTCGACGCCACAAAATGACTGCCAGGCAGGCTATAAGCGGCCGCAAGCAACGCAGCCAGAAGATGTTTACCATTCCCGTCGTGACCGCGGAGCAGGCCGATACATTGCGATCGTTGTTTCTCGCGCCAGAAGCTGGACGGTTGTCTCAAGAGCCGGGAAGCGACTTGTTTCGACCTGTCTCGCGGTATTACTTACGCTCCCGCATTCTGTTCGCCGGGCTTGTGCCGGCCGCCATCATGACCGCCGTACTGGTAAACGAAGCTGGCATTGTCGGTCTGGTCGCATTGACCTGGCTCCCGTTGGTCGCTCTCATAGCGTGGCGCAACTGGAAACGAGCGGGCTACCTGCACGATGATAACGAAATCGTCCGTCGTTCGGGGCTGCTGGGGTATCGAACGGTTGGCCTGCTGTTTCGAAAAGTTCAACGTGTCACGATTACTCAGTCGCGTTACCAACGCCGCAAAAATCTCGCCAGCCTGCGCATGCACATGGCCTCAGGCAGCGTTCGCGTTCCTTATATCGAGCACGAGAAGGCGAAGCAATTGCGTGATTATATTCTGTATAAAGTGGAGTCGAATCAGCAGGCCTGGCATTGACGATGCACGAATTCATTGGATGGACTCCACCGACCGTTAGCGCTGTTCCTCGGGTGGTATGACATAGGCGTCTGTCCGGACCACATTGATCACGTTCGTACGCAGCTTCCCCACGCGCTGCTTGGCGCCGCTATGCTTCGGCTCGGTCGTATGCGCATCGCAGGCGCCTGATATGATGATCTGCCATCCTTGCCGGTTGTTAGAGAGTGAACCCCGGTAAATCCTTCGAATGAAACGCGACGCCGCTCCCGGTTGCTGTTACGTTGTCAGTACCACCCCAAGCGACAATTCGCCGTCAATTACAGCTATAGAACAGGGCCACAATGAGTCGAAAAACCCGAGACAATCGAGTGAACACAGACAACCGCTACAGTCGAAACAGTCTCGCCGCGGTCGCCGTCGGAGTCGTGGTGCTTGCCGTTGTCGCGGCCACGTTCCTGTACGAGAGTGATGATACGCAGTCTTCGCAAGTTGAGGCCACAGCGCGCCAGGCAGCACTCTCGAGCGAGCATTCGCCAACACTCGGCGCCCCGGGCGCCAAAGTGCATATTGTCGAATTTCTCGATCCTGCATGCGGCACCTGTGCTCTCTTTTTTCCAATGGTCAAACAGTGGATAGCCGAGGTGCCGGGCGATATCCGCTTGTCGGTTCGCCATGTTGCATTCCACACCGGCGCTGACTACGCAGTCAGAATTCTGGAAGCGAGTCGAAAGCAGGATAAGTACTGGCAGACCCTTGAAGCTCTGCTGGCGTCACAAAATCAGTGGGTACAGAACCATGTTGTCCAGCCCGATAGAGTCGCAGCAGCCATTGCAGCGGTGGGTTTGAACATGGAGCAGCTGACGGCCGACATGAATACAGTGGAAGTAATGCTGCGCATTGAACAGGACAAAAAGGACTCGATATTTCTTAAGGTTAGTGCGACGCCGGAGTACTTCGTCAACGGCCGGCCGCTGCCCACTTTTGGCCAGCAGCAATTGGCGGACCTGGTTCGCGAAGAGTTAGGAAAATGAAGCAAGCGATTTTGTTGCTTGCTATCTGTTGGTGCGCAGCACCATTTGCAGCTGAACCGGCTGAGGACTGGAAGCTGCGTCGTGATCGCGAAAGCATTCAGGTCTATACATCCGCGGTAGAAGGTTCCCGTTATGATGCAGTGTTATCCCGAACGATCATGCACGATGTACGCCTTTCTGCGCTGGTTGGCTTACTAAAGGATTCCGAGGCGTGTCCACGCTGGGCTGACAAATGCGCGGAGTCTTATGTCTACGAAAAAATAAGTGACACTGAATTATTAGTGTACACACACAACAATCTGCCCTTTCCGATAAAAGATCGGGACATTCTGTCTCATGTGACCTGGCATCAGGACCCGGAAACCCTTGACGTAATCATGAATAGCGAGGCTACCGTAGACATTTTGCCGAGAAAAAAGGGAAAACTCAGACTGCTGTCGGCGAGTGTGTCGTGGCAATTCAATCCATTGCCCGACGGTTTTGTTGAGGTGATAAACCAGGCTCACATCAATCCCGGATCGAGGCTGCCAGGCTGGATTACGAACAGGCTTTTGGTTGACACTCCGTACGAGACCATGAAGTCGTTTGTCGCAGAGGTCAGAAAACCGAAATACCGGGATGCCGATGTCAGTTTTATCAATGAGCCTCACTGATGTGGGCTGAAGAAGGGGTGCGCTTATGTCACGGATACCAACATTTGTCTTACTGATACTGGCTGTCTTCGGGGTAACCAACGCAGCAGATGAAGAGCGACCGCGAGCTCGGGATATCGGACTTGTCGTAGGTATTCTTCCAACCGGTACTCACAACGCAATTACGGATGTCGACGGTGTTCGGGTCGGTCACACGACGATTATTGAAGGTGACAATATCCGTTCCGGTGTTACGGCGATCATCCCGGCGCCGGGCAATCTCTATACAAACCCGCTGCCCGCTCGAATCCATATTGGTAACGGCTACGGCAAACTGGTTGGTGCGACGCAGGTACATGAATTCGGTGAGTTGGAATCACCCATTCTGCTCACCTGCACATTGTGCGTCTGGAAAGCGGCTGATGCTCTCAGAGAGTGGACCTATCAGCAGCCGGGAATGGGCGAGCACACGATCAACCCAGTCGTTGGTGAGATCAACGATGCAGTAGTCAACAATATGTGGGCTCAACCGGTTCGACAAGAACACGTATTCGCGGCACTGGAAAGTGCATCCGGTGGCCCGGTTGCCGAGGGTAGCGTTGGCGGTGGCACCGGCTCGCAGACCTACCATTGGAAGGGTGGCATTGGCACCAGCTCCCGGGTTCTTCCCAAAGCGCTCGGCGGGTACACGGTCGGCGTTCTTGTACAAAGCAATCTGCTTGCCGGCGCGACACTAACAATGAACGGTGCGCCTGTCGGGCGCGAGTTGAATAGCTATGCCTACAAGGATGCCTTCGAATCCAGTACCGAAAATGCTGAGTCAAAACGCGATGGCTCAATCATGATGGTAGTGGCAACGGATGCGCCCCTGGATACCAGGACGCTCGATCGAATCGCAGCGCGTGCGATGATGGGTATCGCACGTACCGGAGCCGTAGCCGAAAATGGTTCCGGCGACTATGTGATCGCGTTCTCGACGCATCCGGATGTAAGGAGGGTAAGAGAGAGCGACCAACCATACATTACACCGACACTACTGCATGCCTCCATGGATCCGTTATTTACAGCAACGATCGAAGCGACGGAGGAGGCCGTGTACAACGCGCTGCTCAAAGCAACGACCGTTGAGAGTTCACGTGGCCGGCTTACTGCTCTGCCCATTGATGCGGTCAAAGAAATTCTTCAGAAATACCGCGTATTGGACTGGGACGACACGCTGCCGCCCCGACGAGCGGAGCGTCGGATCGATTAGTCGAGATCCGGCATGATGCCGTGCAGCACGAGGAGATAAAAGCTGACGATGCCGACGACCTTGCCATCCTCGATAACGGGTGCATGACTGATGCCGAAATTCTCGAAAAGGCGAGCACAGTAGCGCACTTCCATATCGGGCCTTACAGATAACACCGGTTTCGCCATGACCTCATAAACATTCACGCGTTCCGGCGCCCGGTCTTTGGCGATGACATATCTCGCGATATCAGCGAACGTCAAAAAACCGTACTCGTCATCTTCGTCGCGGCGTTTGACGATCAGGCTGGTCGCCCCGACTTCTTTCATGACCTTTAGCGCCGATAGCACATCGAGTTTTCCATCGACCTCGGTAACTTCTCTGCGCATACAGTCGCGCACTTTCCCCCAATTTCGCTTGCTCATAGTTCTTCCTCCACAACGTCACCGAGCTCTTCTGCCTGATGCATTACGCCTACAGCATCTTCAACGTCGATAACGACGGCAATACCGGTGCCGGGTTTCGCGTCAAATTCGCCTACCTCCCCGATATGCTCGAGAATATTGCGGCTCAGGTGTTGTTCAACCAGCAACAGGACTACATCTCGTTGCGTCGAAAGTGTCAGTCCAAAAAAGGTCTTGTTTTCTTTGATACCTTCGCCGCGAGCATTATTGATGACCGTACAGCCGGTCGCGCCGGCTTCTCGCGCCGCGTCCATAATGGCATCCGTTTTGTTGTCTTCAACAAAAGCAATGATCAGTTTAAAGTGCATTTTACTCTTCCTTCTCAGGGTTTTGCGTATCCGGCTCCAAAACCGAAACACGATCTTTCAAAACAGCCAGTTGACCGTACGCGAGCACCGAGATAATCGGAAACAGACTCGCGAACGCTACCAGACCAAATCCGTCAAGTAACGCGCTGCGGCCAGGAACGGCTTCAGACAGGCCGAGACCGAGTGCGGTGATTAAAGGCACGGTCACGGTCGATGTAGTTACGCCGCCGGAGTCATAGGCCAGCGGTACGATGAGTTTTGGGGCGAAAATCGTCTGGATAATCACCAGGAAATACCCGGCCGCAACAAAGTAATGCAGTGGATATCCGGTAATAATGCGATAGCACCCGAGACTAACGCCAATGCCAACGCCAATAGCGACCGCGACCCGAAGCCCCCAGACACCGACTGCTCCAGCCGACACTGTATTGGCCTTCATCGAAACGGCAATCAGAGCCGGTTCCGCCAGGGTTGTGCTAAAGCCGATCGCAAGTGCGAACAGATAAACCCAGTAGTAATCCTGCCAATCCAGATTCGCCGCTACCTTGCCAGCCGTCTTGTGCAGGAACGCCGGATCCGTTAGTTGCTGAGCCATCAACTTGCCCAGCGGAAACAGGGTTTGTTCCAGCCCAACCAGAAACAAGCCGAGACCGAGAACAACAAAAATAAATCCGGCTACAATCTGCTTGCTGTTCGCCAGTGGCTTACCGATAACGAGTCGTTGAAAAGCGAACAGGAAAATCGCGATCGGCATCACATCGACAGCGCTGTCGATAATAAAACGAAGGCTGCTGATGATTAAGTCCATTGCAGTATCGTTCCGTAGGCGAGAACAAACAAAATCGGAGCAAGTGAGGCGAAAGCGATCAGCCCAAACCCGTCGGTCATGGTATTTCTGCCTTTGACTGAACTCGCCAAACCCACACCGAGTGCGGTAACCAGCGGTACCGTCACTGTCGACGTCGTCACGCCTCCCGAATCATAGGCCACGCCAACAATCTCCGGTGGCGCGATCGAAGTTAGCAACACGACCAGACAGTAGCCGCCGATAATCATCAAAGGCAGTGACCAGTTGGCCAGAATGCGAATCACACCAATGACGATCGCAACGCCAACAGCGAGCGCTACAGTCATGCGCAATCCGAGCGCATAGCCGTCTTTTGCCTCGTCGGATAAGCCGATAGCGCCGGCCCCGGCTGCGACCTCCGCAGCCTCGGCAGCGATGGCTATGAGCGCGGGCTCGGCGATGGTTGTCCCGAAACCAAGCGCGAAAGCAAAGATGACCAGCCAGAACACGCTGCCCTTGCGAGCCAGTGAGTACGCGAGCCCCTCGCCAATCGGGAATAGTGCGAGACGCAAACCGAAAATAAAAAATGTGAGGCCCGCGATCACCAGTAGCGCGCCGGCGAGCATGGAGGAAAGTGCCGCAGCGGACTCGCGAAACACAAAGATCTGAAAAACACTGATAACAAGCGCGATTGGCAGCAGGTCGCGCAGGCTGCCCAGAGCGTCCTTCGTTAACGCAATCAGCGAGTCTTTCAAGCGGTCGCAATCCTATGAGAAACCTGTTCGGTTAGCGCTGCCTAGCTTAACTAAAAACCAGCAGCGCCGCTTGGGTACAGATGCGAGTGACACTATACTTACCGGCGACATGGGCGTACTGGAGTGACGAATGGCAACCCCGCTAAAAATAATCTTGCTCATATTTCTTGCGACTTCCCTGAATGCGTACGCGGACGAACTCAGCATTGAACGATTATTCGCAAGTCCCGATATCAGCGGTATTCGCCCGGTCGGGCTCAGGTTTTCACCGGATGGCACGCGCGTCACCTACCTGCGCGGCAAGGAGGAGGATTCACGACAACAGGACCTGTGGGAGTACCACATCAGCGATGGCATCAACCGGATGCTGGTGGACTCCAAAGTGCTCGTTCCCCAGGAGGAGCAGCTCGACGATGTGGAAAAGGCGCGGCGCGAGCGCATGCGCATTGGTGGCAAGGGCATCATCGAATACGTCTGGGCACCGGATGGCAAATCCATTTTGTTTCCGCTGGCGGGCGATTTGTACCTCTATATTCTCGACGCGACATCCGAAAACCGCGTTCGTCGATTGACCGAAACAAAAGCATTCGAAACTGACGCCAAGGTGTCTGAAGCGGGCCGCTATGTGTCGTTTATTCGTAATCATAATCTTTTTGCCATCGATCTTGAAACCGGTGGGGAACAGCAACTGACAAAAGACGGTGGCGACACGATTCGAAACGGCATGGCGGAATTCATTGCCATGGAAGAAATGGATCGGGATACCGGTTACTGGTGGTCGCCGGATGATCGTTACCTGGCGTTCGCGCGAGTGGACGAGTCTCCGGTACGGCTCGCAAAGCGTTACCAGATTTTCGAAAACAGTTTCAAAGTCACCGAGGAGCGATATCCGTTTTCGGGCGCGGACAACGTACGCATCAGGCTGGCCGTGCTGGAGGTGGCGACCGGCAAACAGGTATGGGTAGACATGGGGGACGAGGAGAACATCTACCTGGCCCGGGTGAACTGGACACTCGACTCATCGACCATCATTTTCCAGCGGCAGTCGAGGGATCAAAAGCGACTGGACCTGATGGCGGCTAGTCCTGCGACCGGCGAGAGTCACATTGTCCTAACGGAAACCAGTGACACCTGGATCAACCTGCACAGCAATCTCAAATTCCTGAAAGATTCTCCGCGTGAGTTCATCTGGGCGTCGGAGCGATCCGGGTTTCAGCATTTGTATCGCTACGATCTGAATGGTCGGCTGCGGGCACAGCTCACGTCCGGAGACTGGGCGGTGGGCAAACTGCATGCGGTTGATGAGGAACGCGGCGTGCTGATGTTTGACGGTTTCGCCGATTCGGTGCTTGAGAAACACCTGTATGAAGCACCGTTACTGGGTGATGGAGAGGTCCGTAAGGTAACAGCAAGACCCGGTTGGCATTCCGTGGTGATGCCGGAGACCGGTGGCGCGTACATCGACAGTTTTTCCAGCAGGAAGGCCCCACTCAAAGTGAGCCTGCATTCCGACGATGGCACTCAGCTGACCTGGCTGGTGGAAAACCCGCTGGACGAAAATCACCCGTATTCTCCCTATTTCGATCGGCACCAGGTTCCGGAGATTGGTACGTTGGAGGCCGAGGACGGACAAACGCTTTATTATTCTTTGTTAAAGCCTGTCGATTTCGATCCGGATAAACGCTACCCGGTCATCGTGTACGTCTACGGCGGGCCCGGTGTGCAGGTCGTCAATGCGCAGTGGGGCCGGGACTTTGTTTTTCATCAGTACTTGCAGCAGCAGGGTTACATCGTCTTTTCGCTGGACAATCGCGGTAGCGCAAATCGCGGTACGGCGTTTGAGTTTCCCATTCATGAACAGATGTCCCGAGTTGAATCGCGCGACCAGGAACGGGGCGCCGAATTCCTCAGGACCCTGCCATTTGTGGATCCGGATCGAATGGGAATTTACGGCTGGTCGTATGGTGGCTACATGACCCTGATGGCCATGATGCAGGCTCCCGGCCAATTCAAAGCGGGGGTGTCCGGGGCTCCGGTAACGGACTGGCGTTTGTATGACACACATTACACCGAGCGCTATATGTCGACACCGTCCGCAAATCCGGACGGCTATGACGGGTCTAACGTGTTGAGTTACGTGGATCAGCTGCGGGGAGCATTATTGATCATTCATGGCATGGCGGATGACAATGTACTGTTGAATCACAGCACACTTTTGTTCCGTGAAATGCAAAAGAAGGGGATTCAGTTCGAGAGCATGATGTATCCGGGCGAGACTCACAGTTTCAGAGATCCCGATATAAACGCGCATCGTACACAGCTGATGATGAACTTTTTCAATCGACATCTGAAGGCCGGCAGATCGCCGTAACGGCCGCGCCGGGACGCATTTTCCGTGAATTATTCCCAAAAACGGCCGGTTTGTCGTCTATATTGACTAAACGGCGATAACACTATGCGAAAAATGTCCTCCCAACCGGTGCCACCGAATCAGCCCGTCGAAAGACACGGGGAGGCGGAACCGGGGCCATATGCTTCGGCAGAGCAGGATTCGCCGGGCAACGAAGTCATTGGGCGCGCATTCCAGAAGTACAACGAGTCGCTGGTGAGATACCTCAGTGTACGACTGTGCTCCAGAAGGGACGCTGAAGAAGTCGCGCAGGAAGCCTATGCGCGCATGCTGAAGCTGGATGAATCGGACACGATTAGCCACATGCAGGCCTATCTGTTCAAAATCGCATCGAACATTGCGATTGATCGCATGCGGAGTCAGGGCCGGCAGCCGCAGCATCTGTCGTTTGACGGAGTGAGCGATGGCATTCCGGCACCGGCCGTCGCAGTCGAAAGAATAGTGGGGGCGCAACAACAACTCGCATTGATAAAAGAGATTGTTGCCGAACTACCCCCCAAGTGCCGCAAGGCATTCTTGTTGTACAAATTCAAGGATCATTCTTACCGTGAGATTGCAGTTGAGATGCAATTGACGGAAAGCATGATTCGAAAATACGTATTAAGGGCGATCGTCTATTGTCGATCACGCCTTGATGATGAAAATCTTGGCGGCCAGTGACGGCACGCCTGAAGTTTGAGGAAAACTGTAGATGGATCGAAGCAAACATGAATTGTCCAGTGAAGCGATCACGCAAGAGGCCGCATCCTGGTTCTTGAAGATCCAGGACGGATTCTCGCAATCGGATTTTCGCGAGTGGCGTCGCTGGATTGCAGCAGACGATGCCAACGCAGCCGCGTTTGATGCTGTGCGAGAGTTTTGGCAGAGGTCCGATCAGGTCGACGACCTGCCGTGGCCAGGCAATGATGAATTAAAGGCCGATACCTACGACGGACAACGGGTCTTACCACTGCCGGCGAAATCGCAGCAGCGAGCACGAGGAAGCGGCAATAACGGGCGAGTCTGGCTGGCCGCCGCGTCAATTGTTGCCGCTTGCCTGATTGGGTTGGGATTAATGCGCGACGCCGACCAAGGTTTCGATAGTTACGAGACGGCAACAGCGGAGCATCGACTAATTTATCTGGAGGATGGTTCCAGCGTGACGTTGGGTGCCGAGTCGGATGTGCGAATAGCCTACGATAGACGTGAGCGCCGCATTGAATTGCGTAGCGGAGAGGCGTATTTCAAAGTGGCGAAAGACGCCGACCGCCCTTTCACTGTCGCGGCCGGAAACCACACCGTTCGCGCGATCGGTACGGAGTTTGATGTCAATATCGGCGTGCGCGACATCAAGGTTGCCGTTATTGAAGGCAAGGTGAGAGTCGATGGTCTACCGGCCGCAACCGCTAAATCAGGAAGTGCCAGCGGTTTGGGTGCTGCGGTGAATCTCGAGTCGGGCGATGTGCTGGATTTCAACGTGACCGGCGGCATCGGTATTGTCAGCCAGGTAGATCCGATGCTCAGCACGTCCTGGTTGGCAGGGCGGCTTGCCTACGATGGCGCATCGTTCGAATCGGTGGTTGCCGATGTCAATCGGTATTCCGATGTCGAGTTGATAATCGGTGATGATTTTACGAACCAGCGGATATTTACCGGCACGATATTCTCAGACAGCATCGATGAATGGTTAGACGGTATCGAGCATGCGTTCCCTGTACGTGTTGTTCGCCTTGAAGGGCACGGAATCCTTCTGATCCATGACGAGCGTTGATCGCCAAACTCGCGAGGTACAGTCACCCGCAGTTTGAAAAATTCCCAAAATCGGCCAACTCATCGTCTTAAGACTGAGCGTTGTTTGTGCGCTCCGTCATGTTTTCGAAGGAGGACATACTGATATGAGTGATGAAAATCCCAGAAAAAGTACCAGTACCAACGCCAGGCGAAGTTTATGGCGGAATTCCGTGCTGGCTGTTACTGCTGTTGTTTGGTCAGGTTTCGCTTTGGCACAGCAGACCGTCGATGCTATCGACTTTGATATACCACAACAGGCAGTCGCGTCAGCGTTGTTGAGTTTCTCGGAACAATCGAACCTGCAGGTTATCGTGGACGCATCCGTCGTCGATGGCCTCAGCAGCGCCGCAGTTTCCGGCTCAATGCAGCCCAACGATGCGCTGGATGCCTTGTTGGCGCAATCAGGTCTGAGCTACCAGGTTTCAGGGACGCGCACGATAACGGTTTTGCCGGCTGGCGGCGACAAGACCGATGACTCCGGTTATGAAGAAAGCGATAGCGGCAATGCAGAGGATGCGGATGCCAGCGACGTAGACAGCGGCGATGACTCTCCTTCGTCAAGTACCCAGTCAACCGAATCAGGGTGGGCGCTGGAGGAGATTATCGTCACTGCTCAGAAGCGCAGTGAAAGTTTGCAGGATGTGCCGTTATCGATCGCGGCCTATACATCGGAGCAGCTGGATAATTCCGTCATCCAGGATATCTACGACATTGGACTTCAGACGCCGGGCATGATCGTTAACAAAGAGATCGTCGGCAAGATTTACATTCGCGGAATCGGTGCGGAAAACCTGACGATCGGTGGTGACCCGGGCGTCGCTGTGCATACTGATGGTGCTTATATCGCGCGGACCTCGGCGGCGATGTTCGACCTTTACGATGTCGAGCGCGTGGAAGTATTGCGCGGCCCGCAAGGCACGCTTTATGGGCGCAACGCGACCGGAGGCATCGTCAATATCGTCTCCAAGGCTCCTACCGAAGAATTCGAGGGCAATGTCTCGGCCGAGTTTGGCGACTTCGATTACGTTCGGCTGGGCGCAGTTTTCAGCGGCCCTCTCGTGGACGACAAGGTCCTTGCGCGAGTCGCTATCGTCAAGAGTGACAGGGACGGATTCACTCCCAATCTGTTCACGGGCGAGGACCTTTTTGACGAAGACCTGTTAATGGGTCGAATTCGCCTTCGATTCTTGCCAAGAGAGGACCTGACTATCGATCTGATCGCGGACTTTTCGCAGGATGACAGTAGTCCGGCTCCATTCAAGCAGCTTGAGTTTTCGGACTTGTTCGAAGGTGCCCTGGGTGCAAATGACCCACCAGGTTTGCGCAACGTTTCGCAGGAGTCGCCGGTTACAGAGATGCAGGACCAGTTTGGCGTTACAGCGGTCATAAACTGGGATACCGGGAACACCACATTCACATCGGTAACTTCGTATCGAGATACCGAATTCGAAGCAGTTTTCGATGGCGATGCCGTCGACATTACGTTTCAGAACTTCGAAGATCACGATGACACGCAACAATTCTCGCAGGAGTTTCGTCTGGCATCTGATGCCGCTGAAAACTGGGACTGGATAATCGGTGCCTTCTATTTTAATGATGACGGCAATACCGAAATTTTCATTCCCATTCCAGGGTTCGGGTTCGATATTTTGCACCAGGCCTCGATGTCGACTGACGCATTTGCGGTGTTCGGACAGGCAACCTACATCGCATCGGAGCGCCTGTCGCTGACAGCGGGTCTAAGATACAACTCGGAGGAAAAAGAGGCAACGCAGCTTTCAGAGTTTATCGGCCTGTTTCCACCGTTCCCGCCGGCTTTACTGGAGACGGATTCGGATGAATTCACGCCCAAATTCGGTATCGAGTACGCGATTAATGACGATGTCATGTGGTACGCAACGGCAACGCGCGGTTTCAAGAGCGGCGGATTCACGTTTAACGGTATCCAGCCCGACTTCAAACCAGAATTCGTGTGGGCCTATGAAACGGGATTCAAGTCCAGGCTCGCCGAGGGCTCTGTCATTCTTAACGGCTCAGCGTTTTTCTACGATTACACCGATCTTCAGGTCTCGAAACTGGAGAACAATGCCGGCGTAATAACGAACGCGGCGGACGCGACGATTTTCGGGGCAGAGCTTGAATTACTCGCACAAGCCACGGAACAATGGCGCTTCAATCTGGGCTTGTCGTTTCTGAGTGCAGAGTTCGATAGCTTTCTGACAGAGGACCCGAGTAATCCACAGCTCGGCACGATCGACCTTGACGGTAACAATTTGCCGAGATCACCTGACTTCACGGCGAATCTTGGTACCGACTACACCGTTCCGGTTGGCAATAGCGGTGACCTGAACTTTCGCCTGGATTACCAGTATCAGGACAAGAGCTTTTTCACGACGTTTAATCGCGATCTCTCGGCCCAGGATTCGTTCAGTCTTCTCAATGCTCGCGTCAGTTACACGCACGCCGATAGCAACTGGGTGGTCGCGGCCTTTGTGAGGAACGCATTCGATGAGGATTATTTCCTGAATATTCTGGAGTCAGGTGTCGAAGCTGGCAAGCCGGAGGGCTTCCTCGCAGCACCTCGGACCTACGGCATACAGCTGCGTTATTCCTTTTGAGGAGAGTCATTGACGTCGGGGGATAGTGTGAGAATCATAAAGGCGGCCGTTCTGGAGAACGTTGGCGCGGCCCAGCCCTATGAAACCAGCAAGCCGCTTAAGATAGAGTCTTTCGAGCTGTCACCGCCAGCGCGTGACGAAGTGCTGGTCAAGATTCGTGCGGCTGGACTTTGCCATTCGGACCTGTCGGTAATCAATGGATCGCGAGTGCGTCCGACGCCAATGGTCCTGGGCCACGAAGCGGCAGGCATCATCGTCGAGACGGGTCCCGGCGTAGAGGAGTTCGCGCCGGGAGATCACGTCGTTCTCGTGTTTGTCCCAAGTTGTGGACATTGTGTGCCATGTGCAGAGGGCCGGCCGGCTCTTTGCGAGCCCGCAGCCGTTGCTAACAACGACGGCACCCTGATATCCGGAGCGCGTCGGCTCCATCGGGACAACGTTCCTGTGAATCACCACCTCGGTGTATCGGCGTTTGCGGAATATGCAGTCGTCAGTAAAAACTCGGTCGTGAAAATCGATCGAAGTCTACCATTTGACGAGGCCGCGCTGTTCGGTTGCGCTGTGATCACCGGTGCGGGTGCTGTACTCAATACTGCGAAGGTCAAGGCCGGTTCGACAGTCGCCGTGGTCGGACTTGGTGGCGTCGGACTGAACTCGATATTGGGTGCCAGACTCGCGGGCGCCAAACAGATTATTGCGATCGACCTGAAAGATACGAAATTGTCGTTGAGCAAGGAGCTGGGAGCCACCGACACCGTCAGGGCCGACGATCCGGATTGCGCCGAAGCTGTGCGGCGCATTAGTGATGGCGGCGTCGACTACGCGTTCGAGATGGCGGGCTCTACAGCGGCGCTTGAGTTAGCCTGGGCGGTGACTCGTCGTGGTGGACAAACGGTCACGGCAGGACTGCCACACCCGGATGCCAGGTTGTCCTTACCTGCTTTACAAATAGTCGGTGAGGAACGAACACTTCGTGGTAGTTATCTCGGCAGTTGTGTGCCGATAAGAGACATTCCCACCTACATCGAGCTTTATCAAAAGGGTCTTATGCCCGTTGACAAATTAATGGGCGAAAAGCTGTCACTGTCAGAGATCAATACCGCATTTGATCGCCTTGCGGCCGGTGAGTCCACGCGGCAAATCATTCTGTTCGATGACGACTAGAAAACTCGACTCACAACTTGTCGAACTTCTGCAAAAGCTGGAGGATTCGGACGCACCGAAACTACAGTCGTTGCAACCGGTAGAAGCACGTCAGGTGTTCTCGAAAGGCATTGAGTTACTGGCACCAAAAGGGCCGGATGTTTCGAGGGTGGTCGACAGCAGAATCAATACGAATAACGGCAGTCTCCCCGTTCGAATTTACTATCCGGACCATGACGATGACTTGCCACCACCGCTCATCGTGTATTTTCACGGCGGCGGCTGGAGCTTTGGTAACATTGGCACGCATGACAGCGTATGCCGAACGATCTGTGCCGGTGCGTCCTGCATCGTGGCTTCCATCGAATACAGTCTTGCGCCGGAACACAAATTTCCACGGGCGGTCATAGACGCTATCGAAGCAAGCAACTGGGCGCGAGGCAGCGCCCAGGAAATTGGTGCTGATCCGGCGCGAATTGTCCTCGCCGGTGACAGCGCCGGCGCGAACCTGGCGACGGTGGCGGCACTTGCGGCACGCGATCAGGGCTACACTGATATTGTTTGCCAATTGCTGATCTACCCGGCCACAGATCAGTCGATGTCCTTCCCGTCTCACAAGACATTCGGGGACGGCTACAGGCTGACCCGGCCACTGATGGTCTGGTCCAGTACCAATTACTTACGCGACGGTCCCGATATCATGGACCCAAGAGCCTCCCCCTTGTTTGCAACCGATCATTCCGGATTGCCACCGGCAATAATAATCACCGCCGGATTCGACCCGTTACGAGACGAAGGCGAGGCCTACGCGGCGAAACTCAGGGAAGCCGGTGTCGACGTCGAATATCGTTGTTTTGATAATTTGATTCATGGATTTGTTACCTTGACCGGAGTCGTCGACGCGGCCGCGACCGCACTCGATGAGATCGTGCTAATGCTAAAAGGACAACTCGAATGCCATTCCTAGATCTGGACAGCGGAATCCAAATACATTATCGGGACGGTGGGACCGGAAAACCGCTTCTTTTCATGCCCGGTATCGCCGCGACACTGGATAGCTGGAACTATCAGGTATTGAGTTTGCAGGATAGCTACCGCTGCATAACGGTTGACATGCGTGGCCACGGAGATTCGGATAAACCGTATAGCGGCTACAGTTACAGTGAGATGTGCAACGATATTCACTCTGTGCTGCTTGCGCTCGACCTCTGCGATGTCACGCTCGTTGGCTGGTCGATGGGAGCCGGTGTTGGCCTCAATTACGTTGTTGACTTCAATGCGGACAGCCGGGTTTCGAAACTGGCAATGGTCGCACCGGCAACACCGCGCCTGTTGGCAACGGACACAGAAACCTTTGGCCTGGACGCCGACGCAGCCGAGGCGACGCTCGAAGGCATGCGCGTGGCGCTGCCGGAGACTATGGCCGCTTTTTCCGGTGCAAACTTTCATCGCGAAGACATGCAGGCGACCACCGCCTGGTTTTTGTCCATGTGGCTCAAAATGCCCGCTTATGTTGGCTATCAGTGTTTCAAGACATTGCTCACGGAAGATCTTCGAGACAAGCTGAAGCTGGTCGATGTGCCGACACTGATATGTCACGGCCGTCACGACGTGGTCGCGCCTCCGGGCTGGTCAGACTACATGGCTACCCGCATACCACAATGTAAGCTGACGTGGTTTGAAAACAGCGGCCATGCCCTGATGGTCGAAGAGCCGGACCGGTTGTCAGAGCAGATATCGAGATTCGTCGGCTGATCGAACACCATCAAATGACGGGTAGTTCGTTAACCGTGTACGCTTGTTCGTCAAACCACGGGGCGAGCTTGGTGAGTTTTGGGACCAGGTCCGTTGTGTAAATATCCTGACAGATCGTTGCCACCTTTTCCGGCAGATTCCCGAGCTCGCCGCTATGACAGAGCAACGAAAGGTAGCGAGCATTGGTGCCCTCAACCAGCGGCATAACCTTCGTTCCCCGCAGTAACTCCGGGTGCCGAATAAGGCACAGGCCGGTGAGCATTGCCCAGCCGTGGCCGGCCTGCACGAAGCGTAATAAAGTCTGGGTACTGTCGAGCTCGTAATGGGTCATCAATTTGATGTCCAGTCTGCGGGCGATGAGGTCGATGAGTATCCCAATACGGTTTTGTCTTGCGTAGTGCACAAACGGAACGTTCTTCGCGAGCCATTCCGGCGTCACGTCGTGTCCACGACAATGGGCCTCCGGGACAATCATGATAAAAGGATCGCGCAGTATCGGATAGCGGTACAGCTCGGGATGATCTTCCAGCGGTTCGCTGGTGACAAGAATGTCCAGCTCACGATTAAGAAGAGCGTTTGTTAGCGATCCGGAAACTCCCGTGCGAATAGACAACCGGGATGCAAAAGGCTTGATTCGTTCCGTTATCTGTCGACTGGCAACCTCGCCAAACGAATCGATCATGCCAACGTTTAGCTTCGGAACGCTACTATTGGAAGACATCTGAATATCCGACAATACCTGCTGCGTATTGTCCAGAGTTCGCAGCACGTATTCTCTGAATATCTTGCCACTGGCCGTCAACTTGACCGGTCTGGATCGTCTGATGACCAATTCGGACCCGGTCTGTGTTTCAAGTTGCTTGACGGCCTGTGAGACCGCAGATTGAGTAATTCCCAGGTGCTCAGCGGCCTGTGTGAGGGTTTCGGATTCGGCCACCGCAGCAAATACTCGCAGTGCACGAAAGTCTATGTGCTTGTCGTTCTTCACGCCTGAACCCGGTGGAGATAATCGTCAGGCAATTGTACTGCTCTCCTGACGCGCTGTCCCGCCAGTTCCTCAGCTCCAGGGAAACGGACTGTTGGAGACCGGGTGTAATTTCCCTTCTGCAAACCGGGAATATCGATGCGGTTCCAGCAGACTCGAACGGGTACCGCAAATCTCCTCGGCAACCAGTTTGCCAACGCCCAACATTTTGTAGCCATGATTCGAGTCGGCGATCAAATAGCAGTTTTGCCGAAACACATCGAATACTGGAAAGCTGTCAGGGGTGAACGCGCCAATTCCGCCGGAAGGTTCGCGCTTGAATTTCGATAACGATCCTGAGAAACGCTTTTGGCAATGAGACAAGGCAGAAACCCACATATGAGCAAATTCCGGACCGACGATAAACTCGGGCGATTCGGGCCCGTAGGGGTCGATCGCCACATTGTCCGGATCGGTTTCAACCTTGTAGGGCGCAGCGCCTCCCTGAATGCCACCAAAGTGAGTGTCGGGCTTGTAGTAAATGCCCCATGGCTCGTCCGTAATCAGGGAGCCGTCTTCGTCCGATAACAATGGAGCATCCGTGTCGACGTGAATCACCGGCGGTGCCTTGCCATCATTGGTCTTTTGGATGTCAGGATCGATACCCAACGTTCCTTCTTCCAGACACCAGTACACCCACATAGGGACATCTGTGATCATGTGACCATTCGAAGGGTCCTTGATGCTGATGGTCTTTGGTAAATTCAACATCTCCCAAAACTGCTTGACCCACGGTCCGGCGCCGATGACGACGTATTCGCAATCGATCGAACCTTTGTTGGTTTGCACCGATTTGATTGCGCCCTGGCTGTCCTCTGTAAAGCCGGTTACTTCAACACCTGTCATGATGCGAACACCTTCGTGCTCCGCTTTGCCTGCGAGTCCGTACATGGACTTGGTATTGTTTGCGAAGCCGCCGCGCTTCTCGTGCAGGACCGATGTGATGTTCTGCGCACGCCAGTCATGGAAAATTTCCCGCATGTAGTTCATGCAGTCACGCTCTCCCTCAATCAACGCCGAGCGATAGCCTATGGCATGCTGTTGTTCATAGATGGACCGAATGTCTTCATGCATGCTTTCGCAGCTGATTTGCATATAGCCGACCGGGTGATAGCTGTACGTTTGTGCATCGCTTTCCCAAACGTCGACGCTGTGAGCCATGAGTTCACGCATGGCAGGCTGAAAATAGTTGTTGCGAATAACACCGCAAGCGATTCCGGTTGCACCGGCGCTGATGCCGGATTTATCAAGCACGATAATGTCTTCACCGCTGCCCTTGCCCTTGGCTTTGAGTTCCACCGCCAGGTGATATGCGGTACTCAGTCCGTGAATTCCGGCACCGATGATGACGTAGGGTGATTTTGTTGGAAAAGCCATTTCGTCTACCTTTGTAATTCAGTTTGTCGTCAATGTTCTGAGTGCCACCATGCCCACCGCGTCACCCTGGAACTCCAGCATCGCATCCATTAATGCATCCCACAGATACTCCGCTGAACTCACATCGCTGAGAATGAGAAAGCAGGGCGTTGTCGCCAGGTCATCGCGCAAGATGATGGCACTGACTCGCGCCAGTGAGGTTTGAGCAACCTCAGATTTGGAAAACCTGTGAGTATGGAAATCGATGCCACAAATTTTCGCAAGCGCTGTGGGGGCATGGACGCCGGTAAGCGCAAACCAGCAATGACTGTCTGCGCGGGGCAGTGGGTAGACTCCCTTAGTCGATTGAAAGCTCCAACTGTCCCATAACCTCGCTGTGAATGTAGAATCTGAGGTCAGGTCACAAAGGAACAGGAATTCATCAGTCGAAAGACGGACAATCAGGCTACCGTCCCCTTGACGCCTGGCCCGGTTTGGGGAGTCTGGCAACCGCGCACCCTGTTCCTCAAGCCAGTCGGGAGCACCCGCACCTTTGAAGCCAACTCTGGATAGCGTGGACAGGTCGACGAGCGCCAGTTTGGCTGCTTGTTGGGCCTCGTCAGTCTTGTCGATATATTCGGCCACGACAACCGAGCCCGCGACCTCTTCGAACCGTGCTCCGGCAATAACGTGCTGCCGATAAAGCTGGCTACGGCGCGGGTAGTGTGTTGGCGCGAGGGCCCCCGCTTCGGGTGTCGTATTCACCTTCATAGCTGCTGGCGCCGGTTGTCCGGGTCGTAGAAGGGGAGATCAACTATGTCCGCCGGGACTCTCGTGCCGCCGGTTGACTTAATTACTATTTTGCTGCCGGACTCAGTTTTCGACGGTTGTGCGTAAGCCAGCCCGACCGGCTTGTCGAGAGTGGGTGAGTACTCGCAGGACGTGACCCGGCCAACCATTTCTTCTCCGTCGAGTACCAGATGACTCTCGAGCGGGATCGGTGCGTTTGGGTCGTTGATGACAAACCCTACGAGCCTCCGCTTCTGCTGCTTTTTTTCGAGCTCGGCAATGGTCCGCTTGCCCACGAAGAACGGCTTCTTATGCGATACGGCCCATCCCATTTGTACTTCCATTGGATGGGACATAGCGTCGGTATCCTGGCCAATGATGATGTGGCCTTTCTCCAGTCGCAGGACGCGCTGCGCCTCGATACCAAAAGGCGCTATTTTGTGTTCACTACCCGCTGTCAAAAGCGCGTCCCAGAGAGCCTCGCCAAAGTGCTGGGGGACATGAATTTCATAACCGAGTTCGCCGACGAAGCCGACACGAATCAGGCGGGCGGGCAGGCCGGCAACGCTGCCTTCGCGAACGCCCATGTAGGGGAACGCTGCTGCGCTCAGATCGACGTCAGGGCAAAGCGCCTCCAGCACCCGGCGTGCTTTCGGTCCGGCGATATTGACGCCGCACAATGCAGAAGAAACGTTGGCGATATCAACATCGAGACGCCATTGGGCATTCCACTTGAGCATGCTTTGATAGACACGATCGACGCCGCCTGTCGTTGCCGTGACATAGTAATGGTGCTCGTGAATCCTGCAGGCAACGCCGTCATCAATGACGGTGCCGGCCTCGTTCGTCAGCAGTGCATAACGAGCGCGACCGACCGGTTGCTTTGCAAAATTGAAGGTATAAATTCTGTTCAGGAACTCGCCGGCGTCCGCGCCGCGAACCTCGATGCCACCGAGAGTCGAAACATCAACCAGGCCGACGTTATTACGAACGTTGCTGACTTCGCTTCGGATTGCATCGACTCTTGATTCTTTGGGACCGTAGTAGGCTGGCCTGTACCAGGCGCCCGCATGCAGCATCTGGGCGCCTGCTTCCAGATGGCGGTAGTGCATATTGCTGCGGCGCGCCGGGTAAAAGCTGCGACCGGCGCTATGAGCGAGGCGCTCGGCCACGAAGGGCGGTCGGGCTGTAGACACTCCTGTACTGGCGATGGTCTTGTTGGTGGCTCTGGCAACAAGCCGCGCCGTCGCGAGCGCCGAGTGGCGTCCTTGAGACGGCCCCATCCCGGAGGTGCTGTAACGCTTCACAAGCTGCAGGTGTTCGTAACCGTCGCCGACAGCATTGAGGATATCGGCAATCTGCAAATCTTCGTCAAAGTCTACAAACTCCTTGCCGTCAGGATGCGGGAATATTGGCCATGGCAAATTGACGTTGTCAGCGTCGTTTTCTGGCTGTTCGAGAGAAATGTGCTGTTGCACAGCGCCCGTTGCATTACCGGCGACAGTGCCGGCGTGTCCGGCCTCGGCGATTACGCTGTCTATACTCCATGTACCGGTTACCGAACCGGCTATTTGGCAGGAGACTGGTAGCTTGGTCAGTGTGAAACTCGACTTATCATCGTCATAATCGAGTTGGCCACCGGCCTGACAGATCAGCTGGTAGGTCGGCGTATAGCCCGCCGCCATACAGAGCAAGTCGCACTCGATAATTTCGCCCTTCCCGCCACAGACGCCATCCGATACGATCTTACGAATGTCAACGCTGCCGAGGTGCCCGGTCTTCGGATCAGGCAGTGCGGCGTACACCGCATGGCCGTCTGTAACGGCAATATTCCGCGCTATAACAGAGCGTGCGATGTCGTCGTAGTGTGGATCCTCCCGAAGATCGACAATTCGTTTTACGTCGACACCGGCGTCCAGTAGATCGAGCGCGACACCGTACGCATCATTGTTGCCGGCGAGTACTACAGCTGCTCTTCCGGGTCGAACGGCGTACAGGTGCATCAGGCGTTGCGCGGCACTGCTCATCATGATCCCCGGCAGATCATTGTTACGAAACACCGCGTGTTGTTCCATGGAACCCACACACAGGATGGTTTCCCTGGCCCGGACTTTATAAAGTCGTCGACCCCGAATGAGCGGTAGCCAGTTGTCAGCAAACCAGCCGTTGCATACGGTATCCACCATGACGTCGATACGGCTATTCGCTTCGACGTCTGCAATCATGGTTGTCCGGAGGTTGCGAGCGCGCTGTCCCTCGACATCCAGTCGTGCATAATTCAGCGAACCACCCAGTACAGGGTTCTCATCCAGCAACAACACCTCGCAGCCGGAATCTGCAGCCCGTAGCGCCGCCTCCATTCCGGCGGGACCAGCGCCGACCACCACAACATCGTAGAACAGGTATTGCTTGTCGAAGTAGTCGGGTTCGTGGCTCTGATCCACAACTCCCAACCCGGCTTTCTGACGAATCAGGCGAGCCCACATCTCCCAGATGCCACGAGGTCTGAAAAACGCTTTGTAATAAAAACCGACCGGCAGGAATTTCGAGAAACGCTCTATCAACGCATCGCGGTCTCTGTCCAGACTGCCGCTGTAGTTTTGACCGCGTACCTCCATGTCGGTCACGACAGGTTCGCGGTCGGCCAGCACGTTAGGGTCTGCCGGCAGTTGCACCAGGGTGTTTGCATCCTGTCCGGCCATAGTCAGAATGCTGCGCGGACGATGATATTTGAAGGAACGGCTCAGCAGCCAACGGTCATTCGCGGCCAGCGCACTGGCGATGCTGTCGCCGGCAATGCCTTGGTAACGCTTGTTCTCAAAGCTGAACGCAATGGGGTTGTCGCGGTCCAGCAGAAGCCCGTAAGGCGCAGGGAGACGATTCGTTGAGGGCATCATTTGGTCCCCGAACCGGTATCGTCACCGAAGTCAACGCGGTCGCTGAATATGTCGCTGGCGGGGAATGTTCGAATGATCTCGTCGGTAATGGTGTTGCGTTCCGCCAGGAACCAGTAAGAGGTCGCATTGTGATACCACCACTCGGTCACAATGCCTGCCTCGTTATCATGGAAGAAGACGTACTCGGCCCACGACGCCGACTCGCAATTTGACGGCTCGGGCATGCGGTGGAATTCACCGCCGTAGGAAAACTCCGCAATGTTTCGCTCGCCATTCAACGGACAGTTCAGAATTCTCATCGGTGAATCCGCATCAGTGGCTCGCCGCGGTCGCGCCGGCTTCATTGATTTGTTCGAAGCGGTAGAAACGCTCCAGTTCGAACGGCTGGATGATTTCGGGAACACGCCCGGTCGCCACCAGTTCTGCCATCGTCTTGCCACATATTGGCGTTGCCTTGAATCCCCAGGTTCCCCAGCCGGCATCGAGGTAATAATTCTCGACCGGGCTCAAACCCATAACCGGGCTGTAGTCAGGTGTCATGTCAGTGGTACCGGCCCATTGGCGCATAACACGTACCTGAGACAAGAACGGGAAAAGTTCCAACGAGGCCGCAGCAAGGGATTCTCTCTGCTCCAGTGTGGCGCGCGTGCTATACAGCGGATAAGGGTCCGAGCCACCGCCGATCACGAATTCACCGCGTGACGTCTGATGCAGATAGACATGGAATTGCGGCGAACTGACGTGCGGCGTTAGCAGTGGCTTGTAAGCCTGGGTAACCATTGCCTGCAGTGGATAGGAATGAATGGGCAGTCGTATTCCGGCTTTTATTCCGACCAGCGAGCTGTGGCCGGCCACCGCCTGCACCACGCAGCCGCACTCGACGTGACCACGGTTGGTAGTGACGGCAGTGACGCTGCCGCCGGTGACTTCGATATCCTGAACTTCAGTTAACTGGTGTAGTTCGACGCCGCGCTCGCAGGCACCCCTGGCATAGCCCCAGGCAACCGCGTCGTGTCGGGCGGTTGCTCCGTCCGCGTGCCACAGTCCCGCAACGATCGGATACCGTACGTCTTCCGACATATTTAGATTGGGTACGAGCTCCTTAATTGTTTTACGGTCCACGAGTTCGGACCGCACGCCCAGGTGTTGATTGACCTCAGCCCGCCAGCGAAAGCTGCGAATGGTGGCGTCATTGTGAGCGAGGGTGAGTTGGCCCCGGTTTTCCATCATGATGTTAAATCCGAATTCGTTACTCATGTCCTGAAAGAGCTTGACCGATTCGCGATAAAACGTGACGCCCTCTTCGGTCAGGTAGTTGGAGCGAATCACGGCGGTGTTGCGGGTCGTGCCGCCGCCACCCAGGTAGCCCTTATCCAGTACGGCGACATTCGTTACGCCGTGATATTTCGCCAGATAGTAGGCGATGCTGGTACCGTGGCCGCCGGCACCGATAATGACCACGTCATAACGTTTCTTTAGCTCCGTCGCCGCCTGCGTAAAGTGATGTTTTGCAGGATAGGTTTTGGTCAGGCCATACTTGAGCAGTCCAAAAGGCATACTGAATCCTGGGAGACGGTTGAATCGTGCATCGCAACGAAACGAGACGAAACGCAGAATATTGATCAGCGAAGCGCTTGGAAGCAATTCAAATGAGGCGATATCAGAAAGACTAATGCGAGCCTGAAAATCTGCTAATACTCAGCGAGTGACGCAATAGAGCAGCGGCAAAAGGCGGTTTTGATAATCGCACGTCGTGGCTCTGGACAACTGTGATTATATTCTTGGTCGGTCTGCTTATGTACCCAATCAGTTTCACTAATGTTGTTGACTTGCAGCGTCAATATTGTTCATTTGTGTGACATCTTGCGCTGGAAACGACACAGCCTGTAGGAATACAGAGTCTGTTCAGAATTCGTGTAAACGGCGCCATAGATGTCAACTGACGGTCGTGCTGGAGAGCAGTTACGCTCATCCGACTGCACGGCGGGGAGAGACTGCATGTACAGAAAAAGTAGATTGAGTCAGGCGATCGCATTGGCGATCGCATCGGGTGCCGTGGGTGTTGCGGGTAATGCGGTGGCGCAGGATGAGGGCGCACGCACAATTGAAGAGATAACCGTTACGGCAACCAAGCGTTCCGAGAGCATGCAGGACATTCCGGTCGCAGTGCAGGCGATTGGAGCTGAAGATCTGGACAGTTTTGATATCAACAGTTTTGCCGATTACGTCAAGCAATTGCCAAACGTTGCTTTTGCCGGCCGTGGGCCGGGTCAGAACGACGTTTATATTCGCGGTATCAGCACCAGTAAAGGCAGTCTGTTCCAGTCTGGCGGTATTGGGGCCGGGCCAACGGTGGCGATGTACATAGACGAAGCACCGATTACGGCTGCTGGTCGTAACCTTGATGTGTACGTGACCGATATGGAGCGTCTGGAAGTGCTGCCGGGTCCACAAGGCACCTTGTACGGTGGTAGTTCGCAGGCGGGTACGGTGCGCATGATCACCAACAAGCCCAATCCCAGTGAGTATGGTGCTGGTATCGAGCTCATGGTTGGTACAACCAAAGACGGCGACACCAGCACCGGCCTGGAAGGCTATCTCAACATACCGATTATTGAAGACAAGTTTGCCGTCCGTATCGCTGCCTACGACGTTACCTACGGTGGCTATATTGACAATGTTCAGGGCACTATCTCATTCGCGGAAAGCAGTCGGATCATCAATCAGGATGCGACCGATATCTACGGTGTGGCAGACAATTCAGCTCGTGTTGAAGAGGATTTTAACGAGTCCAGCTACAGCGGCGCCCGCGTTACTGCCGTGCTGGATATCAACGAAGACTGGAGCGTGCAAGTGGGTTATATGACCCAGGAGCTCGAGTCAGATGGTGTATTCGACTATTCACCCTCAGTCGGCGACCTGCAAGTGCAACGCTTTTCGGCGGACAAACTGGTCGATGAGTTTGATCAGATCAACTGGACCCTGACAGGGCGTCTCGGCAAGCTGGACGTAGTCTATGCCGGCTCATTCCTGCAGCGCGAGGTGGACCAGCGAATTGACTATGTGGGCTATACGCTCGGTGGCGGATTCCAGCCTTATTACAACTGCACCTACATATTTGTTCCTGGAACCCTACCTGATGGCACCACTAATCCTAGTGGTACTTTCGTCGCACTGGAATATGATATTTTCGAATGTGCTGCACCGGAACAGCGCTACCACGGCATCCAGGACTCTGAGGACTCGCAACATGAGCTGCGCTTCTCTGGCGACATAGGCGAATCGATGAATTTCGTTGCCGGTGTCTACATTGACGATTCCGAAGGCGGCGTTTCCCAGGAGTGGGAATACCATACAATCGGCGGCGTCCCGCCGGGCAATCAGTTATTTGCCCCGAACGCCCCGCACTCACAGGCAAACGCTTTTTTTAATCCCAATGCACGAAATCCCGAAGTTGCGTTCTTTAACGACCTGGTACCCAAGACTGATCAGGTGGCGTTTTTCGGTGAATTCACCTGGGACTTCAGCGAGAGCTGGAGTGCGACGGTCGGTCTCAGAAATTATGATATCGACCTGGAAGTAGCGGGTTCATTTAACTTTGTTAGTGGTTTTACAACAGTCGATGGAGATGCGGGTGGCACACTGAATGCCATTGCGCCTGAGAACGCGAGCGACACGATTACGAAGTTCACCCTCAACTACACGCCCAATAATGACATCCTGCTGTTCGGTACTTTTTCCGAAGGATTCCGTCGCGGAGGATTTAATCGCCAGGGCGACATTATCCATCGCACTACCGGGGAATTTGTGTTTCCGGCGTTTTATGATACTGACACGATCGACAACTTTGAGTTTGGCTGGAAAACGACCTTGGCAGACGGTCGCCTGAGACTTAACGGTTCGGTCTATTTTATCGACTGGACCGATGTCCAGATCGACATTTTCGACCAGACTGTCAACCGACTTTTATATACAGCCAATGCGGGAGAAGCTGAAGTTACGGGCCTTGAGGCCGATTTCACTTACCTTGCAAGCGACTACTGGACACTGTCGGGTGCGTTCTCCTTTAACGATACGGAGTTGACTGATCGCCCGGCTGGTGCCACCAATCTGTTGGCTCCGGGGAGTGATCTTGCATTAACGCCGTCGTTTCAGGGCAACTTCAATTTACGCTACGACTTTGAGGTGGCCGGCATGGCGGCTTACACGATGCTGGGTATTCAGCACCGTGGCAGTACGCATACCAGTGTTGTCATCAATGAAGACTTTCCTCTCGATAGCTACACCACGGCGGATCTCTCCTTTGGTCTGATCAGGGATAACTGGAATGTGAATTTGTTTATCAATAACCTGACCGACGAGCGTGCCGAGTTGTTCATCAGTAATCAGGATGATATTCCAAGGACCGTTGTCAATCGGCCTCTAAACGTCAATTTGAAGGTTTCGTACAACTTCTAATTCTGCAACGGATAGCTCTTTCTGAGCGGCCGGAGTATCGTTCGATACTCTGGCCGTATTGTTTCTGGCCTGCCGATTTGAGGTGATATGAGTTGACCGAAACAGCTGAACCCGCTGACTCCGATGTCACCAAAACAATTATGGCGGCAAAGGCGCTGTTACAGAAAGGAGATTTCAAAAGTGCGATTGTCCAACTACAGGGAATGCTGGATCAGGATCCTGAAAATCAGGAGGCACTGTATGTTCTCGCTGTCTGCCACCGCTACAACGGCAATTTGGAGTTGGCGCTAACCGTACTGGATACGCTTCTTGAGCACTATCCGGACCATGCCAGGGCGTACCAGGAGCGTGGTCATATCTACCGCAAAAACGCGAGGTCGGAAGAAGCGCTGCAGGCCTATGAGCAGGCCGTAGCATTGAATCCGGCCCTGCTGGCGAGTTGGCAGAATCTCACGAAGTTACATCGCGCCAGTGGTGAGCAGGAACGCAGCGGGATTTGCGCGAAGCACGCAGAACGATTGTCGAAGCTGCCGCCCGAATTGCTCTCCGTCGACAGCATGATTCACGAGCGCAAATTCTACGAGGCCGAACAACTCTGCCGCGCGTTTGTGCAAAAGAATCGCCAGCATGTGGAAGGCATGCGGTTACTCGCAAAAATCGCAACTGAATTGGGAATTCTCGATGATGCCGACTTTCTCCTTGAAAGCTGTCTGGAATTCAAACCGGATTTTCACGCTGCGCGTTACGATTACGCCCAGGTATTGTTCAAACGCCAGCGATTCCAGAAATCAATGGAGCAGTCAGCATTGCTGCTGGAGCATAAACCCGCTATGCCGGCTTTTCGTCTGCTCCATGCCAATGCGGCTGTGCCCGTCGGCGAGTTTGACAGGGCTCTGCAACACTATGACCAGCTAATTAAAGAGAGTCCGAACAAGCTCCACTATCACATGCTCAAAGGGCATGCGCTAAAAACACTCGGGGAACGGCAGCACGCCATAGACGCTTATCACAGGGCAACGAAAATCAAGCCCGATCACGGGGATGCCTGGTGGAGCCTGGCCAATGTCAAGACCTACCACTTCAAGGAAGCCGAAATCGCGCAGATGGAAAGTGCCGAGGCGGATGCAGCCACGCAGCCTGTTGATCGCTATCGACTCTGCTTTGCGCTCGGCAAAAGTTATGAGGACAGCGACAATTATGCGGTGGCCTTCGAGTATTACGCCCGCGGCAATCAACTCAAACTGGCCGAATTGCGCTACCGGGCTGAGCGAACGGAAAAGGAGTTCGCGCAACAACAAGTGACTTGTACGCAGCAGTTTTTCGATGACAGGGAAGGCTTTGGGATTCAGAGTGATGAACCGATTTTCATTGTCGGCATGCCGAGGGCGGGTTCTACACTCCTGGAGCAAATCCTGGCCTCTCACCCGATGGTCGACGGCACGATCGAATTGCCCGATGTCCTATCCCTGGCGCAGAAGCTGGGCGGTCAACACAGAATTGATGAGGAGTCGCGGTATCCGGCGATACTCGAGTCTCTGGACGGGCGACAGTTCGAACGTTTCGGTGAGCAGTACCTGAAATCGACCCGGGTCTATCGAAAGGACGGCAACTACTTCACTGACAAGATGCCGAACAATTTCCGCCACATTGGCTTGATTCAACTAATGTTTCCTGGTTGCAAAATTGTTGATGCACGACGTCACCCGATGGCGTGCTGTTTCAGCAATTTCAAGCAGCTGTTTGGCGAGGGGCAGGAGTTCAGTTACGGGCTGGAAGAACTAGGGCGCTATTACAGTGGCTATGTGGAATTGATGGACCACTGGGAGAATGTACTGCCAGGTAAAATATTGCGCGTTCAATATGAAGACGTCGTAGAGGACCTGGAACCGCAGGTTCGGCGCCTGCTTGATTTCCTCGGGTTGCCGTTTGATCAGCGCTGTATCGAATTCCACAAGACCGAGCGAGCCGTGCACACGCCGAGTGCAGAACAGGTCAGGCAGCCGTTGTACAAAAGCGGGCTTGAGCAGTGGAAAAACTTTGAGCCATTTCTGGACCCGTTGATAGAAAGTTTGCTTTTTTCCTGAGTGACGCTCGTGGTGCCGTAACTCCTTAATTTGTCTGGCGGAGCGCAGGCTCAATATCGTGCGCGATGCCCGGATGCCAAAGCTCGCGGCCCCGCAGCACATTGGATCGTTCGACGATTTCCGCAACCCGATGTTCCTGGCGAAACGCCATGATGTGTACACCGTTAACACCATCGATCTCTCCCAGTTGATTGATCATGTCGATGCAGATGTTGACGCCTTCTTCTTTCTGGTTTGCTGCGCCCTTAAGGCGCCTGATGATGTGGTCTGGAATATGAACGCCGGGTACATTCGCGCGAATCCACTCTGCGGACTTCGCAGATGCCAGTAAGATTCATTGCCAGCCAAACCCTGCGGGCTGGCCCGATACCCCCCTCGCCGTAGCTCGTGCAACCACGCGGACTTACCGATTGTCTGGTGATTAACTGGCGGCTGCAGGATCTGAATCGGGTATCCGTCTCCGCCAAGCCGCTTGTTACCTTCCCACGCCAGTACCCATACGCAGGGCATGTCTGGATCCACCTCGCACGCACCGTTGCCGCGTACACCGCCGCACGGTCCATTACGGATTTTCTTCGGGCAGTTCATCGGGCAGGACATCCCGGTAAAGCCGACGATGCACTGACCGCATTGTTTCGAGTCCAGCAGAAAACCCTTTGTAAGTTTTTCAACAGCCACGAAAGGCCGGTCGAGGCGCTCGTGGCCGATGCGGCGCAGCAGGGGATTGAACGCTCTCAGGACGATTTCTACTGCACTGTAGAGGGCCTTAAGCCAACGAGCGTTTCGCACCGACCATGCCCGCATCCGGTGCATGGCTAAGGTTTGCCCAAACCGGAGACAAGAGCCTGTTCAGGCACAGTTGGCTACCTCGCGTCGTTCCCTGATCAGCTGCGGCCCCATTTCTGCTGCCTGCGCCGCATCGCGACAGTAGCCATCGGCTCCCACTGCCTCACCGAACTCGGCGTTTAGCGGCGCGCCGCCGACCAGCACGATATAGTCGTCACGAATACCCGTTGCAATCATTTCGTCGATAACGATCTTCATGTACGGCATGGTTGTGGTCAGCAGCGCCGACATACCGAGGATATCCGGCTTGTGTTTTTCAAGGGCCGCGAAGTAATCCTCGACCGATTGGTTGATACCAATGTCGATCACCTCGAAGCCCGCACCCTCCATCATCATTGCAACGAGGTTCTTGCCAATATCGTGGATATCGCCCTTGACCGTTCCGATGACTATTTTTCCAATCGGCTCAATGCCTGATTCGGCCAGCAGTGGCTGCAAAATAGCCATGCCGCCTTTCATGGCATTGGCCGAGAGCAGAACTTCCGGCACGAACAGGATGCCGTCACGAAAATCGATTCCGACAATGCGCATGCCCTCGACGAGAGCGTCGTTGAGTATCTTGTCCGCGCTCCAGTTACGGCTCAGTAGAATGTTGGTGCTCTCCGCGACTTCGTCTTGCAGGCCGTCGTACAGGTCATCGTGCACCTGCTCGATCAATTCGTCGTCTGACAGCTCGGATAAGACGACTTCATCGCTGTTCTCGGTCATGTGAACCTCTTCCAGTGTTAGCTACCGGCCAGCTGCTATTTTCTGGAATCCCAAACACCGAATCTTTCAAAAAATGGACAGTATTTGTTATTTATGGGAAGAACTGCCTAACACTGCCTCTCGTGATTTCGGCGGTGTTCCGCGGGCGTAATGTCGAAGTGTTTTTTGTAAGAACTGGTCAGGTGAGACTGTGAGCAAAATCCAACGGCACTGGATATCACCACGATCGGCAAATGGGAATGCAGCACAAGCGACCGAGCTCTTTCGAGGCGGCGTTGCATCAATATCTGCCCCGGAGTCTTGCCGGTTTCACGACGAAAAAGACGTAATAGCTGGCGCCGGCTGAGTCCGACCCGCTCAGCGAGCTGCGTCACATTCATTCGCTGCTCGACTCCGGGATCAATCAGGCTGAGTGCACGCTGTACTCTGAAGGAAAACCGGTGGCTGCCGTCCAGTACTGACTCCGATTCAAGCTGGCCAGGTTCGAGCTGATCCTGCAGCAGCAACTGCCGGGAAACGGTCAATGACAAGTCGCCGCCAAGATCCCTGCGCACGATTTCGATGAACAAATCCAGTGTCGACGTTCCGCCGGAGCAGGTCACTCGGTCGCGATCGAATAGATACCGCTGGTAGCGCGGCGTGACCCCTGGATACAGAACACAAAAACTCGCAAAGTCCTCCCAGTGTACCGTTGCGGCGAAGCCCTCCAGCAGATTGGCCTGCGCCAGCAGGAAGCCGCCGTTGGATATGCCGCCGATAAGGCATCCGGCGGACGCTCGCTCGCGCAGCCACGTACTCATTTTCGGTGTTCTTATTTTGGTCGGATCAAAACCGGCCACGACAAATGCGGTGTCGCACGGAACCGCGTCGGCAATGGTCGTGCTGGGACTCAGCCAGAGACCATTACTGTCCTGAATCGGTTCGTCGTCTTCGCAAAGCAATGACCAGGTATAAAATTGTCGATCGGCAAAGCGGTTCGCATGACGCAAAACCTCTAATGCCGAAGCAACACAAAACAGCGGAAACCCCGGGCAGAGGCACAACGTAATATGACGGCCGTGCTGGCTGGGCATGACAGAGCTACTGGGTGAGCGGTTCTCAAATATAACAAGAAATGTCCCAATAATAAAAGTAACAGCAAGGGCAATTGGCTAGTGTGGTGCAACGAAAACTGCACAATAATCGGAGCATTTGATGGGGAGGACTAGCAGGCGCCGCCGCGATCGCGGAAATATCGACGCTGCCGCGACGGTTATTCACCAGGTTGACAAGCGAGTGTTGCGAAATCGCATGGCGCCGCTCGCGCCGCTCAACGAAGAGCAACTCGAATCCATCCACGACTTGTCGCTGCAGATACTCGAAGAGCAGGGCATCGAAGTCATGGGAGAGCAGGCGCTGAACCTGTTTCGGGAGGCCGGCGCATCGGTCGATGGACAGGGCGTCGTTCGTATCGACAGGGCGCTGCTGATCGATACCGTCGCACAGGCGCCCGAACGCTTCACAGTCACGCCCCGAAATGCGGACCAGGCGTTGCACATCGGAGATGATGTCATCAATTTCGGACTGGTATCCGGCCCGCCCAGTGTTCATGACAATATCAATGGCCGTCGCGCCGGGAACATCGAAGACTACAAGAAGTTGATCAGTTTCGGTCAGTACTTCAACGTGCTGACCTTCTTCGGCAATCAGGCCACGCCACCGACAGACCTGGCCGTCAACTCGCGACATCTGGATACGACTTTTGTCAATTTGACACTATCGGACAAGGCCTTTTTCACCACGGGAATCGGCGCAGGCCGCTCTCGGGATGCGATAGAAATGTCGGCGATAGCCCGCGGCCTCACGCTCGAAGAGATGAAAAGCAGCCCCAGCGTGATGACCAATATCAATATCAACTCGCCACGAAAGCTGGACGATTCGATGGCCTACGGCGCGATGCAAATGGCGAAGTTCGGACAAGCGGTGGCTGTCACTCCGTTTACGCTGATGGGAGCGATGACACCCGCCACTATGGCGGGTGCGCTGGCACAGCAAAATGCCGAAGCATTGTTCGGAATTGCATTACTGCAACTCACGCGCCCCGGGACTCCCGCGATTTACGGGGCGTTTACCTCGAATGTCGATATGCGCTCGGGTTCGCCGGCTTTCGGAACCCCGGAAAACAGTATCGCGAATATCGCCGGCGGGCAGCTGGCAAGGCGATACAAGCTGCCCTATCGAACCAGCGCGTGCAATGCATCGAACACGGTCGACGCCCAGGCAACTTACGAAACGCAAATGGCGCTGTGGAGTGCGGTAATGGGTCACGGCAATCTTATCTATCATGCGGCTGGCTGGCTGGAAGGCGGGTTGGTCGCATCGTTCGAAAAATTGCTGATTGACTGTGAGATGCTACAGCAGATGAGCGCGATGCTGCAGCCACTCAAGATCGATTTGCAGGAGGCGGGCCTCGAAGCCATGGAGGAAGTTGGCCCCGGGGGCCACTTCTTCGGCTGCGAGCACACCCGGGAACGTTATAAGACGGCATTTTACGATCCGTTCCTCAGCGACTGGCAAAATAACGAAAACTGGGTGCTTGCCGGCTCTAAAGACGCTACGGTAAGAGCAACCGAGCTGTGGCCGAAGATTTTGGCGGAGTTCAGTCCGCCGCCGATTGATGTTGCGGTACGAGAAGAACTTGAAGCGTATGTGGCGCAGCGCAAAGAAGCGCTGGGAAAAGAAGAGCCGATGCTGGAGCCGAGTATTTAGACGCCACAGGACTTTATCGCCGGCCTGGCGCAAGGGAGCATAAGACCATTTCCAATTCATCGCAAAAACTACATCGCTTTCTGTTCATGCTGGGCCTCATATTGGCGGGCGAGGCAATATTTGCATTGCCGTTTCACGTCGCGCGCTTCTTTCGCCCAACCGTTCTTGAGGTATTTTCGATCTCGGCCACGGAACTCGGCGCCGCTCAGGGCCTGTACGGAATCCTGGCGATGCTTGCCTATTTTCCGGGCGGGCCTCTAGCGGACCGATTTTCGGCGCGCAAGTTACTCGCAATGTCGTTGTGGATAACGGCGGCCGGTGGGCTCTACATGGCGACATTCCCGGATTATCGCGGCGCATTGCTACTCTGGGCGTTTTTTGGCGTCAGCACTATCATGCTGTTTTGGGCGGCGCTGATACGTGCGACTCGGGACTGGGGCGGTCATGATGATCAGGGTCGCGCTTACGGTCTGCTGGATGGTGGTCGTGGCATCCTGGCGGCAGGGATGGCATCCATAGGCGTGATGATGTTTGGCTTTGCATTTCCCGAGGGTTACGGAGTCGCTACCCTGGCAGAGAAGGAAGCTGCCTTACGGCTGATTATCTATGGCTACACAGCCGTGACGGTTTTCGCGGGCGTGTTCGTGTGGTTTGTTCTGAGCGACGGCCATCCCTCTGGCGAGCCCGGCCCCGAAGAGTGGGATCCGCATCAACAGAGTGTCTGGACACACATTATACAAGTGCTGAGAATTCCGGCTGTGTGGCTACAGGCGGTCATCATCATATGTGCATACGTTGCCTACAAAGGTTTCGACAATTATTCATTGTTTGCTGTGCAAGCCTACGGTCTCGATGAGGTTGAGGCAGCGCGAGTTGTCGCCATAGGCTCGTGGATGCGACCTGTTGCGGCTCTCGGTGCCGGCTTGCTCGGCGATCGCTTCAACATCTCGCGGATGACCATGCTCGCGTTTGTCTTGTTGCTCTTCTCGGATCTGTTCTTTGCGATGACGACACCGATACCAGGTGCCGTCTGGATATTGTTGGGCAACATCATACTGGGGGCGACAGCTTTCTTCGGCCTCAGAGGCCTGTACTTCGCGCTGTTCGAGGAAGCAAAAGTACCGTTCGTTTTGACTGGCACGGCAGTCGGTTTCGTCTCAGTTGTTGGGTATACACCCGATATTTTCGTTAGCTTTGTTGCAGGAGTGCTCATCGATAGCTCACCCGGCGTCGTGGGACACCAGCACTTCTTCTGGTTCCTGTCGACCTTTGCCCTGATCGGTGTGATCGCAAGTTTCGCATTGATGCGGCTGCTTCACCCAGCCGAACCTCAAGTGAGTGACAAACAGTGAAAATCGGTGCTGCACAGTTTGCGAGTGAATCGGGCGACATCGATGCCAACTTTGAAATTCACCACGACTGGATTGCACGAGGCCACGCTGAAAAACTCGATCTGCTTGTAATGCCCGAATTGTCGTTGGCAGGATATTACGGTACCGACCGGCTCTTACAAACTACGATGACGTGTTCGGATCCAAGACTGATTCGCCTGGCCGAGGCCGCGCGCGACATGGTTGTGGTCGTTGGATTTATCGAGGAAGGGCTGGCCGCGCAGTTCTATAACACTGCGGCGATGTTGAAGAATGGCCGGGTCGTGCATTTGCACCGCAAGGTCAACCTGGCCAATTACGGCAATCTCGATGAAGGCAAGCACTTTGCAACCGGCCGGTTTGTGGAGACGTATTCACTGGACAAGGACTGGGTTACAGGCTTGCTGATCTGCGCGGACCTTTGGAATCCTGCGCTGACCCATCTTGCTTTTCTACGTGGCGCAACGCTCATGATCACACCAGTCAGCTCCGGAATTGAAGCCGTCGGCCCGGGGTTTGATAACCCGGGTGGTTGGGCGCTGGCGATGCGCTTCTACTCGATGATCTATGGTGCGCCATCCATCATGGTCAACCGCTGCGGTGTGGAAAAGGATTCCACGTTCTGGGGTGGCTCGCGAATTATCGACCCGTTCGGCACTGAAATTGCGGTTGCCGGGAGCGACGAGGAATTGATTTCGGCGGAGCTGAACTTCGATCAGGTTCGTAAAGCGCGTTACCAGCTACCGACCGTACGCGACAGCAATATAGCCCTTGTTCATCTCGAAACCAGCAGGCTGATCGAAAATCTCGGTATTCCTGACTTCATCGACGAACACAGGTAAGACTCTGGCAATCACTCCGATAGCGAGCACTCGAAGCTGGACGACTCCTCGATGCTGCCCTCACCCTTGTACTTTGCGATAGCGGGATAAGCGCAAAGCGGACGAGACCGTGCCGTGCCGGTCGTGGGATTATTTCTGACAGCCTCAATACGCTCCGGCGCAATCCCGTGTTCAACCCAATTCTCGAGTTCTGCAATCGGATCAAAAGTGTTCGGCGAAACCTCAGGAGGTTCCCAACAATGGCCGGCGCCCGGAATCAGGAAGAGTCTGGCGAATTTGTCAGTCTCGGCCTGACCGCCCATTTCCTCCCGAACATCTTCGTAGTAGCCGATTGTGGCGCCGGGAATCGCGGCCGGGTCCGCGAGACCCTGATAAAAAATCACCTTGCCGTCAGACGCTCTGAACGAACTGAGGTCAGGATTATCGGCCCGATAGAATTGCCGCATGTAATCGAGTTGTGCAGGGTATCGATCCAGGTTGAGATCGACCGGTGAGTAATCGGGACCGGGGTCCTTCTCATACACAAGGTATTTGTGCAGGCCGTCGCCAAACAGATAAATCCCGCCGGGATGGCCGGGTGGTGGCGTGAGCCATGCTGGCCAGTAAGTTTCCGACCCGAACGGCACCTTGTACGACCAGTCGGCGCCGTAAGTATTCGGCAGGCCGCCATACCATTTGTTGACGACATCGACTTCCGTGGCAGTCAGGCAGTCAGTATCCCCGCTACCATCGGGACACTGAAGAGTTTCCGGCTCGAAATCGCACTTGCGAGGGTCATCGATCTGGCCGTCTTTAAGTCCGTCCTTAATATCGCAGTGAGCCATGACCGCATCGCCGAGTAGCGCCGTCTTGCGGTGGTCGAACATCAGTTTGCCGTCCTCGCCGGTATTGGCCTTGACCAGCCACGACGAAAACATCGACAGTGTCCGCCAGTCGAGCGCCGGTGAACCGATCAGAACTCCGTCAAACAGATCCGGATATCGCTGGATCGCCATCGCGCCCATGCGCCCGCCATTCGAGCATCCGGAAAAATAGGAATACTGCTCGGGGCGACCGTAGAATCCTCGTACGATTGCCTTGGCCACACGCGAGACCTCGGGAATGACGCGATAAGAGTAATCGAGTTCGGCGCTGCGGTTGTTGTAGGCCCAGACACCATCTGCAGCGTGCGTACCCCAATGGCCGGCATCCGTCGTAACTGCCGCGTACCCGCGGACCACAGCGACATTAATGGCGTTGGAATAACCCTCCTTGTCGGCCATCACTCTGCCGCAGAAGCCACCACAGCCAGCCATGTAGAACTTGCCGTTCCAGTCATCGAGCGGCAGGCGTATTTCAAAGTTGATCTGTGGCCGTACTGCACCTTGTACACGGCAGTAGTCCGGCATATCGACCTTGCCGCCTGCCGTGTCGATTGCTGGCCGTTCATTTTCGCGGAATCGCATCGCGGAAGCGGACAGGGGACTGGTGTTTGACAAGGACAAGTCCTGCAAAGCGGCGCACGCAGCGCTCGATTGATCGTCGCTTGCAGCCTCCGAACAGCCGACCGATATGCCTGCGATGCAACAAGCCAGGGCGATACTCATACTGTAACGAAGTCGCTTGATACCCAGTTGCTTCATTGCGATGTTCTCCTCAAATGTCCGTCAGGGAACCAGAGTCAGTTCGCTCTCGGTGTGATCTTCGATGGCCCGGTCACTAAACCACCAGTAGCGTTGCTGTCCGCTGATGAAATCATCAAGCTGATCGTCGCGGTGCGAATCGAACAAGCGACCGGACTGACCACCGGGCAGGACAGCCAGAATTTTCTCGTCATCGGCCATGTCAGCCACCATGCGCAATGATGCGGATATGGTCGTGTCAAATGGCGCTGAAAAACTGTAAATCCCACGGTGCAGGGTTTCGCCGGAACCTGGAAACGGGTGTGAGCCGGCACCGAGCAGTCCTTTGCCAGGGCCGCGTCTTCGCAGTGGGCTGGTGAACTCGATCTGATGGACGTCGCCCCAGCGCCAATCCGCGGGATTCGCACCCAGCGGCCCGCTCAGATTATCGACTGTCAGTGCCGCCGCTCGACGCAATAGGCCTGCAAGATCTTCGCTGACGGCTTCTGTATCGGTGTCGTCGAACCAGGCCGACTGTCCCGAGAGAATCATTCGCCCCAGCCGCTCCTGCCAAAAGTAGGGATTGCCCAACAGCGCTGTGGTCAGTTCGGCTCCCAGCTCGTCTTCGAAAACGAGCCTCGCAAACTCGCCGTACACACTGTGAAAAATGAGCGGCGCGGCCAGCTCCGTATCGTCCTCGAAATTCCAGTTGGCAAGAATCTGGCCGAGCTGTTCGCTGTCGGAATGACCGAGCAAGACACGGGCCATTACCGGCACGATGGAAGCCGCCAGCAGGTTCCGTGTATCGCGCTGAAACTGCCAGTGATCGTCAACGCCTTTTACAGACGGGGTTCCCAACAGCTCGCGCATTCTCCGGTAGCGGTATGAGTGGGAAAAATACGAGGAGTAGTAATAGGGATAGCCGTCATCAACAACTTTGTGATTGGCACTGCCAACCCAGCCTCGTGACGGATTGTAGCTGTGCGGCATCTCCTCAAACGGGATCCAGCCGGTCCAGTTGTCCGTACTATTCTGCACCGGATAGGGCAGAGTGCTGTCTCCCTGTGAGCGGATTGGCAGCCTGCCGCTGGCGTGAAAGCCGATATTGTCCTCGACATCTGCGAACGACCAGTTGCCGGATATCATCGTCCAGTTTTTCAGCACCGCTTTGACGTCGTCAACTGATTTTGCGAACAGCAACCCGTCCAGCCGAAGCGTCGGCCGCATGCTCTCGGCCATTGCCCAGCGCAAGGACAGAACGCGATCTGTGTCCAGACCTTTGAGAACGCCGCTGACGACCGGGCCGCGCTTCGTAAGGCGAATGCTGATCGTTTCATAGCGAAAACCATTCGCCGCTTGCTTATCCTTGACCTTCAGCGTTTCTTCGATGACTTCAAACGCGATTGAATCCACACCTTCCAGGTAGTTCTCCGGGTTCTCCGGGTCCAGCGACTCGATGTAAAGGTCCTGACTGTCACCATAGCCATTGGTTACTGCAGTCGCGACATACTCGTTGCGGCCGATAAGCAGCGCCGGCATACCCGCGATGGAGGAACTCACGACCCGGTATTGCGGGGTAATAATGCCCATCGGGTAGATTGGCCCCGGAAGCGTGCGGGCATCCAGGTGTGGATCGCCGGCAAGAATGGGTCGCCCGCCAGCCGACAGACTGGAGTTGACTGCCCAGTTGTTACTTCCCAGCGCTAGCTGGTCGTTATGGAGATAGGAGTCGAGGCGGCGATCTGCCAGTAAATTAACCGGTCTGTTTTCATCGCCGAGGCGCAAGAATGCGGTCGCCGGCGAAGGACTGCCGTCATTGGACCCGGCGGCCACCTCATCCGGATTGATATTAATCGGAAATATTTCTGCCGCCTTATCCGGCCCAAGCGCGTCGACCAATGATTGCGCTAGAATTTCGGAGCGCAGGTTGGCTGCGCCGGACCAGCCCACAAGGTAGAAAATAGCCAGTGAGTCGGCCGGCGTCCACGGGTCAAGTTGCATGCCGGTCAACCGGATCTTGAGCGGGTATTCGTCTTCGCGAGTTTCGATATAGGCGTTAATGCCGTCAACGTAACTTTGCAGATATTGTTTTTCGTCTGCGGGAAGTAACTCGAAGTGGCGGTTGGCGGCGCGATGAATGCCGATCGTCCGGTTGCGGATGTCGGATGCCATAACTCCCTCACCAAAAATTTCGGCGAGGCGCCCCGCCACCGATCGTCTGGCGAGTTCCATCTGGAACAGGCGATCCTGAGCAGCAATAAAGCCCTGTGCCAGAGTGGCATCAAGATGGTTCTGCGCGTAGATAAAAGGCATGCCTTTTTCATCGCGTACCACGCGGACGGGTTCAGTCAGACCGGCGAGTTGAAGTTGCCCGTCACTTTGATAATGGTTCAATGACGAGTAGGCAATGATCCCGGCAATTAAAATGACGGCGACTGCCAGCAGCACCCACTTTTTTCTCATACCCAATCCCTGCCAGCCGCTTTTTTCTTATGTTTGCAGGCTCACTCGTAGCGCCAGCTAACGGTCACGCCGTAGGTTCTGGGCGGTGCGAACAGGGCGAAACCACCGCCCGCCACAGAAAACGCCTGTATGCGATAGGTTTCATCGGCCAGGTTTTTGCCCCAAACGGCAACCTCGAAGCCTTTTTCCAGGTTGCTGTATGCGATACGCGCGTCGATCACTTCGTGACTCGGAATGAATGTGCTTGGATCGTCGGTATTGCCGTCCGCGAGATCGTCCTGGTAACTGTAGGACGCCCGCGCCGTAATTTCGCTGTTCGCACCAACCGGATAATTCAGTTCGGTACCGAAAGAAAACTTGTTCTCCGGTGCGTTTTGCATCTTTGAGCCGATCACTGCCGTATCCACGGCTTCTGTGACCTCAGTATCGAGATAGGCATACATGCCGTACAGGGACACGGCCTCACTCAATTGCCATGTCCATTCGACTTCGAGCCCCTTGATTTCCGCTGCACCGGCATTCGATGTAATGAGTGACCCGACTGGATTGGTCGGTGTGGATACCAGTGTTGTGACCTGGATATCGTCGTAGTCCATGAAGAAAACATTGGCATTCAACAAGAAGCGATTGTCCGCCCACATCGACTTGATGCCGGCTTCATAACTTAGGTTGAACTCGGGATCAAAGGGTGTACTCGCCGCTTCGGCTGTATCAGGTTGCCCCGGAAAGCCGCCACTCTTGAAGCCGCGCGCTACGCTGCCGAACACCATTATGTCATCGTTGACAGTGTAGTCCACGGCGATGCGTCCGGTAACCGCGTCCCATGATTCGGTAGCATTTATGGTGAACAACTCCTGTTGCAGGCTTCCCGGGAGAGGGGCTGGAATGGCTCCTCCGAGTAGCGGACCGATAAAGCTGTCTGCGCTGCTGTGTGTGTAGTTCTTTTCTTCATCGGTATAACGCAAACCGATGTTGAGATTCCATTGATCGCTCAGAAAAAACGTCAGGTCCCCGAAAATTGCAAAACTATCTGTTTCATTGGCCTGGTCGAATATGTTCACCGATCGAATGGGGAGCGGTGTTAATGGTGGCAGCAATTCCGGATCAATCGTCTCAATGCGCTTGGCATCTTCATTCAGATAATAAAAACCGGTTACCCAGCGCAGGGTGTCCGTTTCGTTGGTCAGGCGAAACTCCTGAGAAAATTGCTCGGAGGTTTCTTCTTCCCCGTCAATACCTTCGATGAAAAACATCGCCGGATTCATACCCAGGGGATCGGCAAGATGGCTGAATTCTGCTTCGCGATAGGCCGTAATCGAGGTGAGATCACCGATGCCGGCTGACCACTGGATGTTTGCGCTCAGTCCCCAGACGTCGCGATCCGAAAAACCCGGATTATCCGCCAGCGACACGCGAGGATTGTTTTCGCCACCGCCAGCAGCGTTCGCTATTGGCCCGGCAGCTCCGCCGATCGGAATGCGTGCATCACCGGCGAGGTCATTGGTCGTAAAATCGGCGCCGAACAGTATCTCCAAAGTATCACTGGGCACGAACAGGAGCTTTGCGCGGGCACTGGTGGCGTCTTCGTTCATCATCTCTTCGCCGGTCAACTGGTTCGTCGTATGTCCGTCGCGTTCACGATGGCTGAAAGAGATGCTGCCGTAAGTCGACTCACCCACGGCCCCACTGACCAGTCCTTTGACTTCGGCGCGGCCAAGGTTGCCGGCAGTTGCCTCAATCGAGGCGCGGAAATTTTCGTCCGGGCGGCGTGTGACAATGCTGACAGCACCGGCGGTCGCGTTCTTGCCCCAAAGCGTTCCCTGCGGACCACGCAGAACCTCGATGCGCTCGAGATCGTACAAATCGGTCAACTGCGACGATCCCCGGGCGAGATAGACACCATCGAGGAATACCGCAACCGAATTATCGCCGGCCGCACCGTCCTCGTTCGAGACAATGCCACGAATGGACAGGCCCGGCTGGCCGAGACTGTACTCGGTAACACTGAAATTCGGTGTACGCATTGCGACGTCAGCCACGCCGGTAATGCGGGCCTCACGCAATTGCGCAGCGCCAATCGCGGTGACTGCGAGCGGTACTTCCTGAAGGCTTTGCTCGCGTTTCTGTGCGGTTACGATGATCTCCTCAATCGCAAAGCCAGAGTCGTCATTGGTCTGTGCAGCCGCCATTTGCATGCCGAAAGCGACAGGCAGCGCCAAAATTGAATGGATAATCGTCCTGGATGTCTTGCAAGTCATGGGTGTCCCCGCCTCAGTTGAACGTGCTTTGGATGCACTTGTACAGCAAATTAGTAAAGTATTGGTTGATTGTCAAGTGACACTCAGAAATATTGAGTTTACTCAAAACGTGGCCGTGGAACCATGCGTCGGGCGGACGGTTTACCGCTTTATTGATCCAGGCTAGCTGACGCTGCGGCCCTTATCCTGCCAGTACGGTTTTCTGAGTTCCGTCTTGAGTATCTTGCCCGCCGGACTGACCGGCAGTGGCGTCTCGCGAAAATCGATACTGCGTGGGCATTTGTAACCGGCAATTAGCTCCCGACAGTGAGTCATCAACTGGTTTGCATCGAGTTCGACCGTCTCCCGCAAACGCACGATTGCGTGCACGCTCTCGCCCCATTTCTCGTGCGGTATGCCAATGACCGCACACTCGGCGACGTCCGGATGCATTGCAATCGCGTTTTCGACTTCGGCGGGGTATACGTTCTCGCCACCGCTGACGATCATGTCCTTCATGCGATCGACGATGAACAGATAACCGTCCTCATCGAGGTAGCCACCGTCGCCCGTGTGCAGCCAGCCGCCCTTCATGGCGACCTCTGTCAGCTCGGCCTGTTGCCAGTAGCCGAGCATAACGTTCTCGCCACGGGCGCATATTTCACCGACCGTTCCGTTTGCGACCGGTTGGTCGTTGTCGTCTACAATACGCAGCTCGACTCCCGGAATCGGTTGCCCGGCGGCCCGTAGTTTGCCGGACAGAGGTCCGTCCAACACATGCCGGTCGGGGCTGAGGGTCGCAAGAATCGGCGAGGTTTCGGTCTGTCCGTAAGATTGCACGAAGTCCACGTCCGGCAGCATCGTAAGGGCCTGTCGGACGAGTGCCTCGGGCATCGGTGATGCTCCGTAAATAATGCAACGCAGGCTGCTGAGGTCGTAGTCCGGGAATGCCGGATCGTTGAGTACCATATTCAACATTGTCGGGGCCAGGAACAGGCGCGTGACCCGGCTCTGCTGGATCGCCGCAAGCGTCGCCACCGGCGAAAAAGCCGGAATGAAGACGTTCGTGCCGGCAAGTATGGCTGTAGAAATACACATGAATCCACCGGCAACATGGAACAGCGGGGCCGCCTGCAGTATGACATCGCCCATGCGGGCCTGAACCCCAAGCAGGGTCTGCAATACGTTGAGCAGCAGATTGCGGTGGCTCAGCATTACACCTTTGGAGACGCCCGTCGTACCACCCGTATAAAAAAGCGCGGCGAGATCGTCGCCCGCTCGCGCGGAAGCCGCTACGGCCTCCGCGTCCTCCAGCAGTGACTGCAATGACAGCTCGCCGGCAGCTGCTTCGTCACCGCCGAGATAAATGACTGTCGGTTGTTCGGACAGTTCCTCGAGCGCCGCCGGCAGCATCGCGGCCATTGCTTCGTCCACGAGGACGACAGTGCTGCCCGAATCGGACAGCCAGTACACCAGTTCGGCCGGGGCGAGCCGCGTGTTGATGGGCACAATCACGCCGCCGGCCCAGGAGATGCCGAACAGGGACAGGTAATACAGATCGCTGTTTTGCGAAAGGATCGCAACCCGGTCGCCGGGCTCAACGCCGAGCTTTTGCAGTCCGCCCGCCAACAGGGCGACTTCGGCCACCAATTCCTTCCAGCTGCGAACCCGCTCCTGCATGATAGTGGCGGGTGAGTTGCTGTTTACCTGCAACGCGCGTTTGATGGCACCGGACAAAGACAGCATAGATTTGCTCCAGTCTAAAGTGGCTCGACCGAGACGGTCGGCCTCGGAAACTCGTTTGAGTATTACAAACTTCGAGCTGCATTCAATAACAAAGTGATACTCTGGAGAATAATAATGCAACCTGCCATGGGGGTCCAACCGGACAATGAGCGAGACCGGCACAGATGAAACAAAGCACAGTGGGCCATCACCGTGGCCGGCGGCTGACGGACGTCGTGTTTTGTTCTTGGTCGATGTCCGCAACGATTTTGAACGCTCGCTGGTCCGCGAGTGGATTCACGAATCGAGACCAAACTCTGGAACATCGGTCAGTAGGGCCTGGCATGTCCTGGCAATCCAGAGGAATCGCCGCGGTACGAGGGCGGTACCACAGGAATTACCAGAGTACCTGGGTGACGGCGAGGATACGTGGCTGGCACCCGTTCGCATCGCCTGGTTTTCCACATCCGGTGGGCAAAGAAAGGGTGTAAGAATGGCGGACCTGGTGCACGGTGATCCCAGTGAGCCTGGATGGATTCGGCAACGCTGGTTGCACGCGAAGAACGATAAGCGATGGTGCTTTGTCCTCGCAGATCCCGATACAACCCGGGTACTGGAAGGGCGCTACGCGTGTTCGAACCAGTCGAAACAGGCAAATTTTCCGGATTACGTCGTGCGTTTGGCGGTGCTGGCGCTGGAGCGGGCCGAACGCCGTACGAGAGGTACGCGCTACAAGGTGCCGAGGCTGGTGGATGAGGATATTCTGGCACGCTCGTCGTTCCAACAGGAGCTGGCGGATCTTGCCGCGAAGCAGGGCAAACAAGCGGCCGACGTTATTCGCGAAGCCAAATCCTATCTGCGGGAGATGGCCGCCGCCCACCGCACGATTTTTATCGATCTTTTCGCACGCTTTAGCCACTTCATGTACACGCGCGGGTTCGACGACAAGCTGGATTACGACGATGAGGAACTGAAGAAAATCCGGGACATCACATTGCAGCGTCCGGTCGTGTTCCTTTTCACCCACAAATCCTACCTCGACGTGCCGGTTCTCATTCACCTGTTCTATGACAACGATTTTCCGCCAGCGCACTTGTTCGGCGGCATCAATATGAATATCTTTGGCCTCGGCGCACTGATGCGTGGTGCCGGCCTGGTGTTCATACGCAGAAGCTTTCAGGACAATGCGATCTATAAGCTCGTGTTCCAGCACTACGTCGATTACCTGATCGAAAAACGCTTCCCGCTGATGTGGTCTATCGAAGGGACGCGCTCGCGGTCCGGAAAGTTGATGGCGCCGCGGCTCGGTCTGTTGAGCTACGTCGTTGAAGCATGCCGCCGAACCGACGCCGGCAATATGATGCTTGTGCCCGTGTCCATAGCCTTCGACCAGATTCCCGAAGTCGGTGAGTTCAGCGCCGAGCAACGAGGTGGCTCGAAGAAAGCGGAGGACGTAAATTGGCTGATGAGTTATCTAACTGGTCTGAAGCACCCTTTCGGTCGCATATTCGTTCGCTTCGGTGAGCCGCTGCAGCTAACAGACGGCGAAACATCGGTCATTCCCGCCAAGGCGGAGGACAAGAAAGGCCATCACAGGCTGGTGCAAAAAACCGCATTTGAGATTTCTGACCGGATCAATCGTGTGACCCCGATTACGGCAACGGCATTGGTCACCTTGTCCTTGCTGGGAGCAGGACAGCGTGCGCTTACTTTGCGCGAGCTCGGTGAAGAGATCGCAGAGATTCAACGTTGGGTCGGCATCAGGAAATTGCCGACGACCGGGGAGCTTGGCCTCGACGATCTCGAGAATGTCGAGCGCACACTTCTGGCCCTTGAGACGAACGGTGTCGTTGCCTGCTACCAGGGTGGTCCGGATGTGGTTTATTCAATCGGACCGGAGCAGAGCCTGTGTGCGGCCTACTACCGCAATACGATAATTCACTTTTTTATCAACGATGCACTGGGCGAACTTGGCATCTTGTTGTGCAATGGTGACGGTGAGACGGATCCGCAAGCCGCGTTCCGCGAAGAGGTTTTGGAGTTGCGAGATTTGTTCAAATTTGAATTCTTCTACGCCCCAAAAGAGGCGTTCTTCGATCAGGTGAGCATGTCACTGGCACTAAGGGACCCCGACTGGCTCGCTTGGCTGGGCCAGAACCAGGATCAGAAGCGCCAGCGTCTGGCACAAATGCGGCCGTTGCTGGCGCAACCGGTGTTACGCAGCCTCGTGGATGCCTATGTTGTGGTCGCCAACGTACTGTTGGCGTATGACAGCCACCCGGCTGATGACGAACAGGAGTTTCTGGGAAAGTGTCTGGCCCTTGGTGGGCAAATGTACCGGCAACGACGAATTGCAAGTGAGGAGTCAATTGCGAAAGAACAATACAAAGGAGGCTGGCAGCTTGTCCGCAATCGTGGCCTGACCGCAGCCGCGGATATCGACCTCGCCGCAGCACGCACAGGCTTTGCGCTGCAATTGCGACGACTGAGTCACCATCTCGATGTCATTCAATCCATTGCGGTTAGCCGCATGTCAGGGGAATAGCGCATGCGGGATTTGCACGACACTTTGAGCAACGAAATTTCCTGCGGCGAAGAGGGGCAGCACGTCGGCGCTTTCTTCGATCTTGATCGAACCTTGCTGGCAGGGTTTTCTGCCCAGTCTTTCATGCTTGAACGACTCCTGAGCGGCGGCATGTCGCCTCGGGAACTCATCGAACAGTTTCTGGCCGCCGTCAATTTCGGTCTTGGAAAAAGCGGATTTTCAGGGCTGATTGGGACCACCGCGAGGGCGCTGCGGGGCGTACCCGAAAGCATGCTGATCGAGCTGGGTGAGGAAGTATTCAGAAAGCACCTGGCGGCCGACATTTATCCGGAGTCGCGCGCGCTGGTTGAGGCCCATGCAAAAAAGGGACACTGCATTGCAATCGTGTCGTCAGCGACGGTGTATCAGATTCAACCGGTCGCCGATTCGCTCGGCATCGAGCATGTCCTTTGCACCCGGCTCGAAGTTAAAGACAAGCTCCTTACCGGTGAGGTGGTCAAGCCGACTTGCTATGGGGAGGGCAAGCTCACCGCAGTCAATCAACTCAGCAGTGAGCACGGGCTGGATCTCGAAAAGTCATACTTCTATACGGATTCTCATGAAGACCTGCCTTTGCTCGAGGCTGTTGGCAAACCACGTCCCATCAATCCGAATGATCGATTGCGAACCCTGGCTACGGAACGCAACTGGCCCAGCCGCCGTTACACAAGCCGTGGTCAGCCCGGCGCGATGGCCTATGTCCGCACTGGTATGGCCTGGGGCTCCATGGTCGGATCGTTGTTATTCGCAGGGCTTCCGGCGTGGCTGATGAGCGGCTCGCGGCGGCAGGCAGCCAACGTGACGATGTCAACCTGGGGCGATCTTGCGGCCGCATTTACACAGCTGAATTTTCGCGTCAAAGGCGAGGGAAACCTGTGGTCCCATCGGCCGGCCGTTTTCATGTTCAATCACCAGAGTGGCGTCGATGCCATTATTGCCTCGAAGCTGATTCGCCGTGACATGACGGCAATTGCAAAAAAGGAAACAAAAAATAATCCGATTCTCGGCGCATTTCTCAGCGCGGCGGGCGTGATATTTATCGATCGATTCAATCGCGAAGATGCCATCAAGGCGTTGCAACCTGCGGTGCAGGCAATGCGTGATGGCGTATCCATCGCTATCGCGCCGGAAGGAACACGCAGCGCCGACAGGACACTTGGCGCGTTCAAGAAGGGTGGTTTTCACCTGGCGATGCAGGCGGGAGTACCCATCGTTCCGATGGTTATCATGAACGCCACAGATTCCATGCCGAAGAGCTCCCACCTGATACGGCCGGCAACCATCGATATCGAGGTGTTGCCACCGGTCGTGACCGATGACTGGAGCCGCGAAAATCTGGACGAGCATATCGCCGGGGTCCGGAGTCTTTTTCTGGATGCCCTTGGGCAAGAGGAAGATACGGTGTCCGGCGAGTCAGCAGAACTGGAAAAACGGGAGTAGGCAAATGGCCAGAACAGCGAAACTGAAAGTGGGACTTCTTGGCGGTGGTTCCTGGGGTACAACGGTGGCCACGCTGGTATCACGCAATGCACCGATAATGCTGTGGGCGCGCGACCCTGCGACAGTTCACGAAATCAATGAACAGCACAGCAATGAAAAATATCTGCCTGGCCGGCAATTACCCGAGCAACTGCGTGCGTGCGGATCGATTGCGGAAGCGGTGGACGGTGCAGACGTGCTCATCATGGGCGTCCCGTCACACGGTTTTCGCGAAGTGGCAACCGAAGCCGTGCAACATATCAGGCCCTGGGTGCCTGTCATCAGTCTCGCCAAGGGGCTTGAGCAGGGCAGTCACCTGCGCATGACACAAGTCATCGATGAGGTGATGCCCGGCCACCCGGCCGGCGTATTGACCGGCCCTAATCTGGCGCGCGAAATTCATGGCGGCTATGCAGCGGCGGCGGTTATCGCGATGGAGGACGAGACTATTGTCAGGTCCCTGCAACAGGTTTTTCATTCGGGACTTTTTCGCGTGTACACGAATACCGATGTCATTGGATGCGAGTTGGGTGGCGCCCTCAAGAACATCGTCGCGATCGCTTGCGGCATGGGAGACGGTCTCGGCGCTGGTGAGAATACGCGTTCCGCACTGATTACGCGCGGGCTCGCAGAGTTAACGCGCCTCGGTACCGCAATGGGCGGCCGGCCGGAGACCTTTGCCGGTCTGGCAGGTCTTGGCGACCTGATCGCTACCTGCACCAGCCCGCAAAGCCGCAACCGCCATGTGGGCGATGAACTCGGACAAGGTAAGAAACTCGATGACATCATTGCGGCGATGAACATGGTGGCCGAAGGGGTCAAGACATCGGGTGTCGTGATGGAATTGGCTCGGCAGTTCGGCGTCGATATGCCGATCGCACGAGAGGTGTATCAGGTGATTGAAGGTAGCAGCACACCGACGAGGGCCTTCAAGGGGCTTTTGAGCCAGCGTGTGGGTTCCGAGTCCGATCCGGGTTGACTTGTTAACAGCCAAACCGCAAGGACCATTTTCATGCCGATACGTATTGCGGTGGCCCGGCAAGTGAGCGTCCACCATCGCAGGGAATGATTGCGCCGCTCAAATATTGTGCGGCATCGGAACACAGAAAAACCGCCAGCGAAGCGATCTCATCGATGCGCCCGTAGCGGCCCATCGGAATGGCCTGTTCCACTCGCTTGCGGTCTTCCTCAGTAGGTGCCAGGCGAGCCATTCCTTCCGTTCCCTCGATCGGCCCGGGCGCGATTGCATTGACCCGTACGCCGGCAGGCCCCCACTCCAGCGCCAACGTTTTCGTTAGCATATCCACACCGGATTTTGCGGCGCAGACATGCGCCTGTGCCGGATACGGCAACGAGCCCTGCGGAGCCGAAATGTTGATGATCGATGCGCCCGGTTTGTGCAAATGCTCATACGACGAACGCAGTACATTGAAGGTTCCGAGAAGGTCGATATCGACGACAGCTTTGAAACCATTGGAGGAGAGTTCTGCCGCGGGTGCAACGAAGTTGCCAGCGGCACCGGACACGACGATATCGAGTTGGCCCAGCGTATTGGCGACTTTGCCGACAGCATCCGCTACCGCATCGAAGTCACGTACGTCGGCTGCCATTCCGACCGACCTGACGCCTGTCGCCTCGATCTCGGCGACTGCGGCTTCTACCTTGTCCTGAGACCGGCTCAATACAGCAACGTCGGCACCAAAAGCGGCCAGAGCTTTTGCAATGCCAAGATTGATGCCGCTGGTGCCGCCGGCTACAAACGCAACTTGGCCTGACAGAATATCGGGCGCGAAGGCATCACTCATTTAATTACTCCTGTTGGTGGTTTGTAATTCAGCATAAGTTAATCCATTCCATCTTTATAAACGGTAGCCGGCCAACCCGGGACGCCGGATCCATGTGGTAGGCGAAATGCAGTAACTCGTAATTCAGGAAATACAGCATTGCCGTGATCACGAACAGCAAAGCAATATTCAACGACAACAGGAAATACAATAATGCGGCGACCGGCAACCCAAAGCGGACAGTTATCGTCCTAGTGAGAAAATGCCTTTTGCCACTGTAGGCATCGCTGTGCATCACGCTCATCGTATTCTTGAACAGCCGACGGAAGGTCAAGTTCAAAACTACTTTCACGATCAATTCCCAGCGCTGTAAGTCGCATCGTGAACCAAGCAGTTACTCCGCCTGGGACCGTAGAACTGAATCGCGGAAACTGGGGGTCTTCACCGCTTCCGGTTAGCCAATGATTCGGAAGTTCGGTATCGAGCGCCATAGCGCGGGCTAAACCGACAATATCCGCCGCTCCTGTTGCTAAAGCATCAACCGCTTGATCGCGTTTCTTGAACCCCCCCGTCACCATAATCGGTACATTTGAAACCTCCTTTGCACGGCGGGAGAAACCTACAAAGTAAGGTCCACTACTTGCGCCGTCCGAGCTTGCTTTGGCTCCCGGGAAGTATGTTCCTCCACTGATGTCGATGAGATCAACTGAGGTCGCGTTCAGGAGCCGTATTGCCTCCAAAGAATCAGTCTCAGTCAGTCCGCCTTCCAGTTGATCCGTTGAGTTGATTCTGATTCCAATTGGAAACAGCGACCCTACCGCATCACGTACCTTGGCAATTACTTCGAGAACAATGCGGCAACGCGCTTCAATCGAACCGCCATATCCGTCAGCTCGGTGATTAAACAAGGGCGAAAGAAACTGGCTGAGCAAGAAACCATGACCCGCGTGAATCTGAACTCCTGTGAAGCCCACAGATTTTGCGTGCAGCGCGGCTTTAGCATACATATCAGGTAGGTCTTTGATTTCGGCAGGGGATAACTCTGCACATTGAAGACCCTCCAAACTTAGGGAAGATGGGCCTTTCGGGCGACTTATTGGCGGATGCGAAAGCGCACCAGCATGACCAAGTTGCGGCCAAATATGAGCATCACCAACCGTTGCTCGGCTTGCTAATTTCCGCAATAAGTCATCGTTAGAATGTGGTCCGAGTACCAAGTTGCCCGGTTTCTCGGGGAATCGATAATCTCCTTGCACTTCACCTATCAATGACAACGCAACCCCGCCCTCTGCCCACTTCTCGTAAAGGCGAGCTTGCGCTCCCGTTGGGTTGCCTTCTCCATCGGCCAATGAATCGGACATTGGGGATTTGGCAAGTCGATTCTTAAGAATCTTGCCGCACGGAAGTTCCAGTGGTGTTCGGAGGGCTTCCAAGTGTCCTTTATCGTCGTTCAAATATGACGTTCCTTTTCCCTGTTCCGAAACTGTCTAGCTGCACGCACATGATAACTCGACTGAATAGCGAACCAAATGTCCGCTTTTGGCAAAGCAGCCATTGAAGAACAACAGCATGATTGGTGGAAACAATACGGCCTTGTAATCCTGCGAAGTATCGAACGTCGCAGCCTCGTCGGTGAAAAACGCATGGTGTTCGATCGTATGGCGCTCAAAAATCAGGCCGAGAAAGCGTGTTCGGTGGTGCATTGGTCCTTTGTGACCCAGGTACTCACTCAGCAGACAGACGGCAGTCGTAGTGGCGAGATGCAGCGGGCCGGAGTATTTGTTCGAAATATGTCGCCCACGAAACTCGGCCCGGGCTTTTTCAACTGATTCTATAGTCATTGATGTTGTCCGCTAATTATTGACTAGTCGAGAAAAAAACCGTCCGGATCGAACAGGCGTAATAAGGTGAGTTCGTCCACTGTGGGTAGCGCCATGCACGTCACATCCGTGTGCTCGTCCGGTGTGCCAAAAAAATCCGGCTTGTCGATCTCGGTGTCCGCGTCGTCGTCATCCGCGGACCGATAAACGCTGCTGATCGTGAACGCATCGTCATCGCGGGTCATCACTACGCGATCGGTTACGATGGTTCGTACGCGGCTTCCCGGGCTGGTCACGAACTCAACCTGATCAACCAGCCGTCGCGGGTGATGCGGTACGGTCACAAGGACTTCCGCTGCGCCGGAGGCGACGTCGTTCGCGCCACCGGAACCGGTCAGCAATACATCGCCGATGCGGGTTGTGTTGAGGTTTCCACGGCGATCGATTTCGGCTGCCGATAAAACACCGAGCGTCCGGTTGCGGTGACCCGCCGTCATGACGCCCAGCACCTGGTGAATGTCGCCCAGAGATCTCGCAGTTTCCAGATTGCGATAGTTGAAGAGAAACGGGTCAAGCGGGCAGGGCACCATGCCGTGGATGCCGCTTTCCACCAGTAACTCCACCGCCGTTCCTTCCTGTTGTTCCAGGAATACGGCGACCCAGGCGGCAAGTGAAGACAGTCCGAGTCCTGCGAGAACGGTTGTGAAACCCGCCTCTGAAATGCGCTGCCGAATCTGCCGTGCTGCGAATATGGCCTGGCGTTCCGCACGGCTGACTTCCAGCCGGCGTTTTCCCTGCAGTACGGTCTTCGCCTCACGAGGCCAGTTGTTTGCGGCAGTTTTCCTGCGCAATGCGTTGGCCCTTGCAACCCCCAGTTTGTCCAGATAATCACTGTGCGACGGGCAGCCGGTGATCCAGTTTCGGATCCAGTCGTCAAGGTCCTGAGGGCACTTTGCCGCCGTCGCAAGTTCTCCCAGAAACTCGTAGTCATCGACATAGCCACCAATTTCGGGTACCGGATTTCCTGGCACGGATGTCGGGTGTCCGCCCATTGGTACCTCGCAAACAGCGCTGACGACATGCGCTGGTATACGAGTCAGGTGCGCGTAACGGCGGATGAATTCCGGTTCAACGATTTTTTCTACCGTGACGATGACCGATCTTTTGGCGGCGTATACGGCCCAGCTATTGTCGTAGTACGGCGGGCAGATCAGGGTATTACCGCTTTCATCGGCGGCGAGGCCGTGGACAATCGTGACGTCGGGATACAACGCCGGCACCACGCCGATATCGCCCTCACCAAACGGGTTTTCGACGGTCGTGAATTGCTCACGCTGCTTCAGTTCGTCCCCAAGATCGGATCCACCCAGCGAGTGCGTTGGCAGGAACGGCAGATTCAGTGCGGCCGCCTGCAGGCGCAACGCCAGCGTCTGCATGGTCCAGTCCTCGAACTCAGTGAGCGACCGGCGACAGGCCTCGACGTAAACAGGGTTCGGCGCCGGTGCCGGAAAAATCGTGGCATGTATAGCGGAAATCGCTTTGCCGACGAGCTGTCCATGAATGGGCACGACAAACTGGTTGCCGAGCGCCGGGGTGGCCAGCGTGAAATTGGGGTCGCTACCCCAATAACGGCGGCACAGTTCAAAAAGGGCCGCGTTCGGCCTTGCCCAGGCGCCACCGAAATACAACGTGTCTTCGCGGCGTATGTGACGATCGATGGCATCACGCAGGCTGCTGACACGGGACGGTCCGCTCGTCGATTGAATGCGAGCGTTCCAGCGTGCGTTTAACTCATCGATGTTTGGCGGCACAGACAATCAGCCCGGGTTCGCCGGCTGGTGCACCTGGTTTTGTCGCATATGGGTACTCTCTGCCGATTAGGAACTCAGTAACTGAGTATTACTTGACAAATAAGTTAAACTAAAATTACGCTTGTCACAAGCTGGGCAACTGCCGGCAACCACGCACGGAGGACAGCATGCTGCCGCAATTTTCTGATGAGCACGAAATGTTTCGCGACACACTGCGCGATTTCGTCGATCGCGAAGTCAAGCCGAACGCGCTGCAGTGGGAGGAAGACGGGGCCGTTTCCCGCGCTCTGTTTGAGCAATTGGGGGAACTGGGTTTTCTCGGTGTGCGTTTGCCGACCGAGTACGGTGGCGGTGGCCTCGACTTCTGGTACACCACGATCCTGATCCAGGAACTCATGCGCGGCGGAACCATTGGCGTACCGGTCGCCGTCATGGCGCATGCCGAATTCGCAACAATGCTGATCAGTCGCGGTGGTGGCGAGCGCGTTAAGGAAGAATTCCTGCATGCCGCAACGGCCGGCCGAAAAATCGGTGCGCTTGGGGTCAGCGAGCCGGACGCGGGAAGCGACGTAGCCGCCATTCGTACGCGCGCGGTGCGCGATGGTGACGATTACATCGTCAACGGATCGAAGACATTTATCACCAATGGCACGATCGCAGACTACATAACAACCGCGGTACGCACCGGAGGGCCGGGATACGGTGGCATCTCGCTACTGGTCATTCCCGCAGACACCCCGGGATTGAGCCGCAAACGCCTGAAGAAAATTGGCACGCACTCATCGGACACAGCGGAGCTTGCTTTTGAGGATTGCCGCGTGCCGGCGGATTACCTCCTGGGCGGAGAAAACGCCGGTTTCAAGCTCATCATGCAGGGCTTTGAGGGTGAGCGCCTGGTGTTGTCGATCATAGCCAGTATGGAAATGCGCTTGATGTTCGAAGCGGCGCGAGAGCATGGACATCAGCGCAAGATCTTCGGTCAGTCATTACTCGATTATCAGGTCTGGCAACACCGGCTTGCGGACGTCCTCACAAAAACAGAGGCGGCAGAGACGCTTGCCTACCGTGCGATCGATCTGTATGTGCGTGGCGAGCCCTGTGACCGCGTCGTATCCATGGCCAAGCTGTTCGCCTGTGAGTCGGCGCTGGATGTGGCGCGGGAGTGTGCACAGATATTCGGCGGCATGAGTCACATGGAAGAGTGTGTGATGGCGCGTCTCTATCGCGATTCGCTGGCATTGACCATCGGTGCCGGCAGCAGTGAAGTCATGCGTGAACTCATCGCAAGGTCAGCCGGACTGATTGGGGAGAAAGCAGCCTCGTGACCTCGGCCAGTACACCGGTTGCCATCGCCGGATGGGGGCAAACAGGCCCTCTGGCGGAAGACTTGCGCTCAATTCCGGAGATGGTTCTGGACGCAGTGCAGGCGACGCTCAGAAATGCAGCGATGGGTTATGAAGACATTGATGCGGTCGTAACAGCATCGGTTGACGTGTTCGATGGAATGACCGCCTCGAACATTGCGGTGACCGAAGTGGTCGGCGCAGTCATGAAGCCCGAAACCAGAATAGCCGCCGATGGTTTGTGTGCCGCAATTCACGCCGCCTGCCAGATTCGCGCAGGTGCTTACGACACGGTGTTAGTGGTCGCGCACGCCAAGCCATCCATGTCGGACTTCTACGAACTAACGAAGTGGGCGCTTGACCCCATTTTTCTGCAATCCCTTGGCATCGACTTCCTGACGTTCGCCGGTCTGCAGGCAGCGGCAATGGCAGCAGAAGATAAAGATGCTGTGGAACGCTGGGCAGGGCTCGCGGCCTGCCGGCTGGCAGACGCCAGCGGGGATGGAAAATCTCCCGGCAGTACCGAAATTCTGCAGTCGGCACTGGTTACGACACCACTGCGAGAAAAAATGTGTGCGCCATTGGCCGATGGTGCCTGTGCCTGCGTTCTGCGCCGTGGTGATGATTCATCGCCAGGCCGAAAAGAGATCCGTCTCAGCGGTCTCGGTCACGATCTGGCCGCAAACTTTATCGGTGACCGTGAACTCACTGAGTCTGCCGGTCTTGAAAGAGCCGCCGCCCGGGCATACGCGGATGCTGGTATTAAGCAACCGGAAGACGAAATAGATGTGGCCGAACCGTCAGTCGCATTTGCTCATGAAGAAGAACTTTTTGTTCAGTCGGCCGGGATCAGTGACAACACCATTATTTCACCGCATGGAGGATTGTTTGCAGGCAACGTGCCTATTGTAGCCGGCCTGTCGCGCCTGACCGCCGCGGCTGAATACCTGCGCCGTAACAACGACTTGCGGGCTGTCGCGCACGGTAGCTGGGGACCTGCAGGGCAAGGACAGGCAATGGTCGTCCTGGAAAACGCAATACCATGAGACGCGCCGCTATTATCGGCACCGGTCAAACGCATCACGCGAGCAAGCGCGACGATGTGTCGCAGCCGGAACTGGTTCGCGAAGCCTCCGCACGAGCACTCCTCGATGCCGGTATCGATGCGGCCGCCATCAATGCGGTCGTGATTTCCAGTATGGAGCTATTCGAAGGCCGGGCACTACCGGAACTGTGGCTCGGTGAGGCGGCTTACGCTGCAGGAAAGCCCTGCATGAAGGTCGCAACCGGTGGCACCTCCGGCACCAGTGCCTGTATCGCCGGCTACCACCAGGTGGCCTCCGGCATGTTCGATCTTGTGCTGGTTGTAGGTTACGAGAAACATTCAGAAGGCAATACGCAAGCGGGCATGGCCATCGTCGATCCCTACTGGGACAGGGCGGTTGCCTCCGGCGCGCTTGGCAATTTTGCGTTGTCGATCTCCCAGTACATGGCAGATACCGGAGTCACCGAAGAACAGGCCGCGCGAGTCGCCGTCAAGGCGCGCCGTAACGCAGCACGCAATCCGTACGCACACTTACAAATGGCCGATATCACCGTAGAAAAGGTGCTCGAATCCCGCATGCTCGCGCACCCGATACACATGCTCGACATGTGCCCGCAATCCGATGGTGCCTGTGCCATCGTCATTGCTGCGGAAAAAACGGCCAACAAATTCTGTGACCGCCCCGCGTGGATTGAGGGCGCTGCTACGCGGCATCAGCAACCCTACATTGGTGATATTGAGCGGCGTCTGACAACCATGGAAACGCTTAGAAGTGCCGCCAAAGAAGTCTACGCAAAGGCTGGCATCAGTGACCCGCGGCGAGACCTGGACGTCGCTGAAATATACGAGCCGGTGACCTATGCAGAGCTCGCCTGGTATGAAGCACTCGGATTCTGCGGCCAGGGCGATGCCGGCCGGCTGATTGAGGAGGGCGTCACCGAAATGGACGGCGAGTTGCCGGTCAATCCTTCCGGCGGCGTACTCTCGAGCAACCCGGTGGGTGCTTCGGGCGTGATTCGTGTTGCCGAGGCAGCGTCGCAGGTACTTGGCCGCGCCGGCGAGCACCAGGTTGATGGTGCGACGACGGCGCTCGCAACCGGTTACGGCGTATATGCCTGGGCCGATGCGCTGGTGCTGAGGGCAATGTCATGACACGGCCAGTCATCATTTCGCACGAAATGGACGCGACCTGGCGTTATGCGTCCGGTGTGGCCATGGAACGATTTGCAAACAATTTGCTCGAGCGTCGCATCGAGGCGATGCAGTGCGGTGAGTGCAAACGACGCTACCTGCCGCCGCGGCCGTTTTGCGGTAATTGCCGTGTCCCACTGACGGACTGGGCACCCGTGGCAAGCGAAGGAGTGCTCGAGGCGTGGACGGTCGTTTATCTGCCAATCGTGGACAACCGGACCGGCATAACACGCGATGGTCCCTACGCAATGGGGCTCATCAGGCTCGACGGAGCAGACACAACACTCAATCATTACGTAGCCGAAACGGATCCGGCGTGCCTCAAAGTGGGACAGCGTGTTAAAGCGGTGTGGCGTGAAGAGTTACGCGGCGCGATAGACGATATTCTGCATTTCGAGGTGCTGGAATGATCCGCGAGGGTTCGATTCGATTACCGTTCGCCTACGCTGCGGGCAAATCGGGTAGTACCTACCTGCGTGCCTTGCAGGAGGAGCAGCGCATTCTCGGGTCACGCTGTTCGGCGTGTGACCGGATTCTGGCGCCCGCGCGTTCTTTTTGTCCGACTTGCGGTGATGCGGAATTGCAGACCGTCGAGATCGGCCCCGGCGGTGTCCTGCTGGCGTGGACAGAGCGTCCGGACAAAGGAATTCTCGGCCTTGTAAAACTCGATTCGGCGGACACGGCCATAGTGCATCGCATTCTGGGTAGCAGTGATGTTCTGTCAACCGGCATGCGGGTACAGGCCCGCTTTGGCGATGCGAGCGACGAAAACCCTGAGGATTCACTGCTCGGCTTTGCGCCGGAGGTAGCGGATTCATGAGTATTCGTAGCGAAGTGCGCGATAACATTCTGCTCGTGACCATCGACAGGCCGGACGCGCGTAACGCGTTGAGTCTCGCCATGACACAGCAGCTGATTGGTATCTGGGAGGATTTTCGGGACGATCCGAACTGCCGGGTCGCCATTTTGACCGGCGCTGGGGAGCACTCCTTTTGCGCCGGTGCAGATCTTAAGGAAGTGGCTGAAGTCTACCGCTCGATGACCGCGGATGAACGCCGTCACAAAGCGCGAACCGAGCCGGGTCTTGGCGGAATCACGCGCAATCTCAATCCCGGCAAACCCATCATTGCGGCCATCAACGGTCACTGCCTGGCAGGCGGACTGGAAATGGCGCTGGCCTGTGATATTCGTATTGCTTCAGAGAACGCCAGCTTTGGCTTGCCCGAAGTGCGCTGGGGTTTGATGCCGGGCGCCGGCGGCAGTCAACGCCTGCCACGCACGATTCCGATGAGCACCGCGATGGAAATGCTCCTGACCGGCGATGCCATCGACGCCGGAGCGGCTCTGGCATGCGGACTGCTTAGCCGGGTCGTTGCCCAGGATCAGTTGCTCGACGAGGCCTTTGCGTTGGCTCGTCGCATCGTGCGTGCAGCACCCTTGTCCGTACAGGCGGTGAGAGCGGCGGCTTACGCCGGGCTGGAGAAGACGCTGGATGAAGGCCTCGAACTCGAGCAGGAGTTCGCCGAGCCACTGCGCCAGAGCACGGATGTGCAGGAAGGACTTAAAGCATTTATTGAGAAACGCGATCCCGACTGGAAGGGGAAATAGACGTATGGATTTTAAGACAATTGTTTGCAAACACGAAGGGCCGCTGTTGCGCATCACCCTGAATCGTCCGGAAGTTCTGAATGCTTTCAACGATATCTTGTTGCGTGAAGTCAGGGAGGCGCTGGAAGCGGGTTACCACGACCGCAATGTGCACACGTTCCTGGTCGACAGCGCGAGCGAAAAAGCCTTCTCGGCAGGTATCGACGTCGCCTACGTCAAGGACATGGACGGCTGGGGTACGCGGGAAGTGGGTCGAGAATTGCACAAGACCTTTCTGGCGCTGCGCACAGTCGAGAAGCCCGTTGTGTGCGCGATCGACGGTCTTTGCCTGGGTGCGGGACTGGAATTTGCCTTGTCCTGCGATTTCATGATTGCCAGCGAGCGTTCGTCATTCGGTTTGCCGAACATCCATCGCGGTATTCCGGCAATAGTGGAAGCCGCCATTTTGCCGATCACGATTGGCATTCAGGCCACACGCGAGTTGTGCTACCTGGGCGAGTTCTGGGATGCGAAGAAGGCCGAACGGCGCGGACTGATTCAGCAAATGACGTCTGTCGAAGGGTTTGACGATGCCGTGAATGCACTGTGCGCAAAGCTCATGAAGAAACCCCCGCAGGCGCTGGGCACGCAAAAAGAAATTATTCACAAGTGGATGACTACCGACCTCGAATCGGCCATCGACTTTTCTATCAATACCGTTGTCCTGAACTGGCAAACGAAAGATCAGAAGGAAGGCATGGGTGCGTTTCTCGAGAAACGTGACGCCAGCTTCAAGGGAGAATAAACGTGTCGAAGACAATCGTGACCTGTGCGTTGACCGGTGCGCAGCAAGGTAAGGACGCGAACCCGGCGCTGCCGGAGCAGCCGTCTGAAATCATTCAGCAGGGCATCGATGCCTGGCGTGCCGGCGCATCAATCCTGCACATCCACGCACGTGACAGTGGTGGCAAGGCCAGTAGTGACGTTGCTGTGTTCAGGGAAATTGTCGAAGGACTGCGAGAGGGCGGTTGCGATGCACTCCTCAACCTGACGACGGGAGGGGCCGTTGCCGGCCTGCCGCTTGACGAGCGCATCAAGGTTGTGCCGGAACTGAAACCCGATATTGCATCGTTCAGTGTCGGCGGCGGCAGTTTGCTGGGACGTTACGATGTGAAGTCCGAGAGCTGGAAAGGCGATCGCTTCGTGTCCTTGTTTTCGTCGCACGCCGAACTGGAGCGCGTGGCCAGAATCTTCCAGGACAACGGCGTGAGGCCGGAGCTTGAGGTGTATCACTCGGGCATGTTGAACAATATTGCCGACCTCATGGAACGTGGCGTTTTTGAAGAGCCCTTGCTCGTCAATATCGTGATGGGCATTCCCGGCGAGACGTCGCGGGCGACCGTCAAGAACCTCTTGTTCATGACCGAAGGCTTGCCAGCGGGGAGCCAATGGCTGGTATCTGCGATCGGCGCCCGCAACCATTTCCGAATGCTGGGGGCGGTTGTCGCCATGGGTGGTCACGTTCGCGTTGGTCTTGAGGACAATGTCTATCTGCAGCGTGGCAAGCTGGCCGCGAGCAACGCGGAGCTGGTCGAAAAAGCCGTGCGTGTATTACGCGACCTTGGCAGCGAACCCGCCACGCCGAGCGAAAGCCGAGAAATTCTGAATATACGAGCAGGAGAAAACCGATGACCCGCGAGAAAATTGCGATCGATGCATGGGCTACCTACATAAGCCCGGGAGGTGCCACACGCTGGCCGACTGAGTTCATTCATATTTTCAATAAATATAAGTCGCCTCGTCACATGACGGAAGGGCAGTCTGTTGAGGACTTGCTGAAGGAAATGGATGAGTCCGGTGTCGACCGACTCATCCTGTCGTCATTCTATTACAAGGGCGATCCGGTAATGACGAACGAGGAAGTGGCAGAGATCGCGAAGCAACATCCCGACCGATTCGTGCCCGCCGGAACCGTCGATATCATGCAAAAGCCCATGCAGGTGGCAGATGATGTCACGCGCCTCGTGAACGAACTGGGTATGTGTTGTGTACGGCTCGAGCCGTACATGTACGGTGATGGCATGACCGGATTGCCGCCGAACGATAAACATTACTGGCCGGTGTACATGAAATGTTCCGAGCTCAACGTGGCGGTCGCGTTGCAAGTAGGTCATACCGGGCCGCTGTTGCCTTCGGAATGCGGGCGACCGATCTATCTTGATGAGGTGGCACTCGCGTTTCCCGATCTCACCCTGATTGGCTGCCATCTCGGCCAGCCCTGGCACGAGGAAATGATGACGCTGGCATGGAAGCACCCGAACGTCTATGTAGAGACGTCTGCTCGTGGACCGCGCCAGTGGCCGCAGTCATTTATCGATTACACCAAAAGCTGGGGTCAGGACAAGGTGATTTGGGCGACCGACTATCCACTGCTGTCTTTCGACCGAACATTGACGGAACTCGAAGATCTGGGCTTGTCTGACGAGATTTATCGCAAGGTGGTGCGCGACAACCTGCTGCGGGCATTGAAGCTGGACCTCTGACATGGCGCTGGAGGCATTGCTGGCTAAAATTCCCTATGTCGCGTGGCACGACATCGCCGTGGTCGAAGAATCGCCGGGCGTTGTCAGATTGTCGTTGTGCGGTCGCGAGGAAATCGCCAATTACGTCGGCATTTTGCATGCAGGTGCTATGTACACGCTGGCCGAGACTGCCGCCGGCTGCGTTGCGAACAATGTCATCGCAGGAAACGTCGCATTTGTTCTTCTGCGTGACGCACAATCACGTTACACACGTCGGGCCGACGGCGAAGTCACGGCGACCGCGACAATCGTTGCGACGAATGCGGCCGTTGCAGAGGCCGAGTTTGCAGAGCATTCTCGCGCCGATATTGCTGTCGACGTGGATGTTACTGACAGCGGCGGTGAAACCGTTTTCGCCGGAACCTTCAACTATGCACTGAGGCCCGTAAAGCCATGACCGACAAACTATTGCGAGAACTGGACGACGGTGTACTGACACTGACGCTGAACCGGCCCGACAAGCGCAACGCCATCGATGAGGAAATGCTTGAAGCACTTATCGAAACTCTGGACAGTGCGGCGACCGATACTGAAACGCGTGTCATTGTCCTGGCGGGCAGCGGTGTCGCATTTTGCGGTGGCGCCGATATTGGCCAGATGCTGGAGCGCGACGCCGCCGACTGGGAAAGAATCGTCGACCGTTATCTCGATCCGATCCGCGCCATATCGACGATGGGCAAACCGGTTATTGCACGCTGTCACGGCAATGTCGTTGGCGGTGGGCTGGGCCTTGCATTGGCCAGCGACTTTCGGATTGGCAGCGAAAACTCACGTTATTGCACCCCCTTCGTCAAGCTGGCGCTGGCGGGCTGCGACATGTCGGCGGGCTATTTTCTGCCGCGCCTGGTGGGTTTGACGCACGCCACCGATATGATGATGACCGCGCGTTTTGTCGAGGCCGAGGAAGCCAGGCAAATCGGCCTGATATCACGACTTGTACCGGATGATGAGCTCGACGATGCGGTCGCCACAATGGCACGCTCGTTCGCGGATGGTCCAGCACGCACGCTCGCATTTACCAAGCGGGCAATACGTCGCTCGCTGGATCGTGACATGGAGGCGGAGTTTGACTACGAAATTTTCGCACAGGTGCAGTGCCTGCAAAGTGAGGATCATCGCGAAGGGGTGGCGGCGTTCTACGAACACAGGCCACCGGTATTTCACAAGACATCGAAGGCAAGGAAGTGATTGATCCAACACTCAGTGATGAAGAAGTCCAGTTTCGCGACTCGGTTCGGGCATTCGTGGACAAAGAGATCCTGCCGCATGCGACTGATTGGGATCTGGCCGAGAAATATCCTCGGGAGTTGCTGCGAAAATTCGGCGAACTCGGGTGGCTGGGCGTCACATTTCCCGAAGAGTTTGGCGGTAGCGGAGGCGGTTCGGTTCTTTACGCCCTGATGTGCGCCGAACTGTCGCGTGGGTCGGCCGCAATTTCGCTTGGCATGTATGTACACACGGCGCTGGCATCGGCAGCAATCCATCATCTTGGCAGCGACCAGCAGAAAAAAGAATGGCTGCCTGCTGCGATGGCCGGCGAAAAAATTGGTTGCTGGGCGTACGCGGAGCCGGGCGCCGGGTCGGATATTTCGACGGTGTCGACCCGCGCAAGACAGGAGGGAGATGAATACGTGTTGTCCGGCTCAAAAATGTATATCACGAATTCGCCGTTCGCAGATTTCATGGTAGTGGTCGCGTCAAGCGAACCCGAACAGGGCATAAAAGGTTTGTCTTTGTTTATCGTACACAGCGACAATCCCGGCGTCAGCGTGAGCGCACCGTTGAAAAAGCTGGGTATGGGCGCATCGGAAATGGCGGAAATCGTGTTCGATCAATGCCGTGTCCCCGTGTCGGATCGTCTCGGGCCGGAGTCCGGCGGTTTTTTCGAGGCACTGAAGGTGTTGACGCTGGGCCGTATTGCCAGTGCCGCTTTTGGTGTTGGCCTCGGGCGTTCCGCGTTGGAAACGGCGCAGGCTTATTGTTCGGATCGCGTACAATTCGGCAAGCCGATTATCAAGCAACAGTTTGTCCGCTTCACACTTGCGGAAATGGCTACCCGGCTTGAGGCCGCCTGGCAATTGACGCTGCACACCGCACGTGTCGCCGATGCAGGCCACCGGCACGATAAGGAAGCATCCATGGCCAAGTTGTTTGCAAGCGAGAACTGCACCTGGGTCTGCGAGCGCACGTTACACTTGTGCGGAGCTCAGGGCTATATGAGAGATAGTGCGGCACAACGGTTCTATCGGGATTGCAAGGTCATTGAATTAGGTGAGGGTACAAGTGAGATACAACGCGAAACGATTGCTCGCCATCTGGGAGTGTAGAAAATGGGTGTAGCGGAAAGACGGGAACGTGAGCGTGAGGCACGCCGGACTTCGGTGCTGGATGCGGCGAGAATGCTGTTACTTGAACGCGGATTCACGGGAACAACGACGAAACAGATCGCGAAGCATTGTGAGTTGTCGGAGGCGACACTGTTTTTTTACTTCAAGAACAAGGACGAAATATTCCTGTCGCTCCTGTTCGAAGGTATCTCATTCTGGGAGCGTGGACTTGAAGAAGTAGCGAAGTTCGAGGAGCCCGCGGAAGAGAAACTACTGCGAATCTGGCAGTTTTACCAAAGAGTCCGCGAGGAGCACCCGGAGTACTATCTGTTATCGGCCAACCTGGCGCGGCCCCATGCGACCAAGAATATATCGAGCGAAATCAAGGACGAAATCGTGCGGCGTTCAGGTACCAATTTCCAGCGCCTGGCCACCTTGCTCGAAGATGTAACCGGCCGAACGGACGGGCGGGTAATGGCCGATACATTCTGGGCGGCGTTTCTCGGACTCACAGTCCTGTGCGAGTCGCGGCAGAATCTCGGCTCGGTCAGCCACCCTACCGCGGATGATTTTGATCGTGTGTTTGAGATTCTTCGCGAAGGACTCCTGCTGAGTCAACAGGACAAGAACCATTGAGCACAATGCTGGCAGCACGATTGATCACGGCGGGCGAGCCACTTGAAATACAGCAAGTGCCGATTCCGGAACCGGCTGCGGGTGAAGTACTCGTCGAGGTTGAATCGTGTGGACTGTGCGGTACCGACATACACCTGGCGGTAGACGGTGATTTACCGGTGGAGCGCACTCCGATCACACTGGGGCATGAGGCCGCTGGCACCGTGGTGCAGCTGGGTGCCGGCGTCAATGGATTTGCAGAGGGAGATCGTGTGGCGATGTTCCCGTCGGCCGTTTGTGGGCATTGCCGTTTTTGCAAGGTGGGTCGCGAGTCATTGTGCGAGCATTCAAAGGTTTATGGCATGTCCAGAGATGGCGGTCTCGCACAATACGTGGCGGCGCCGGCTCACGCATTGTTTCACTTGCCTGACGAGATTCCGTACGACATTGGTTCAATCGTAACCGACGGCGTATCAACTCCCTTTCATGCGCTGCGCAGTCGCGCCAGACTGTGCGCAGGCGAAACCGTTGCGGTCGTCGGATGCGGCGGCCTGGGTACACACGCCATTATGCTGGCGAAAATGATGGGCGCCCGGTTTATTGTCGCGATCGATGTGCAAACACAAGCTCTCGAACGGGCCGCAGCCCTTGGTGCGGATCTGACGGTCAACCCGGCCGAGGAGGATCCTCGAAAGGCGATTCGTGAGCACGCCGGCTTACCGGGAGTTGACGTCGCGCTGGAATTCGTTGGTGGGGAAAAGACGGTGGCAACGGCCCTGCGAGTATTGGACAAGGCCGGGCGCGCGGTGCTGGTTGGCGTCGGTATGGACAAACCGAGCTTGCCGCCGCTCGCGATCTTTGTCGGAAAAGAACAGGCTGTGCTGGGTTCGTTCGGCATGAATCGGTCTGACATTGAGGATCTTTATGCGCTGATCGCTGCCGGAAGGCTGGATCTGGGCAAGAGTATTTCTGCCCGTTACCCGCTGCGTTCAGTCAATGAAGCGCTGCAAAAACTCGCCAGCAAGGATACCGGAGTCGTACGCCTCGTCGTCGAACCCAAGCGAGAATAGTCCGCAACAAATCGGGACCTCCTCCGGATTGAGCGCGACATCAATTTGCGATTCGGCCTTGATACCAGACCTTACATCGTAAAGAATGTGCGTCCTGTACGGACTGTCTGTTGGCAAAACTATTTGCGATCGGGATAGTTATCAGTACATCACTCAAATCGAAAACAGTCTGGGCGAAGCATGAAATCAACGATTAAGGATGTCGCCAGACTCGCGGGTGTTTCGTTCAAGACCGTTTCCAGAGTGATTAACAATGAGCAAACCGTCAAAGAAGAATCCCGCTCGAAAGTCTGGAAAGCGATCAAGCAGCTCGATTACCAGCCGAACTTGTCGGCGCGTCACCTGCGCGGTGCACCGTCCTCGATAGCCCTGATTTACGACAACCCAAACAGCAACTATATTATTGAGATGCAGCAGGGCATCCTTGATCAGTGCCGCGAAAAAAGGTTCGAGCTCGTCATTCACCCCTGTGACTCAAGCTCGCCGGATATTGTCAAAGAGCTCACGCAGATTGTTTTTCACAGCGGAGTTGGCGGCCTCGTGCTAACGCCTCCGTTGTCCGAAATGCCACACGTCGTCGCCAAACTCGAAGAAGAAAATATTAAACACGTTCGGATTGTATCCGGGTCCTCGTCACCGGATGATTCATCACTGTGCGTTTATGTCGATGACCGTGCTGCCGCCCATCGAATCACTCAGCACCTGGTTGAGCAGGGCCATCGGAAAATCGCGTTTTTTGGCGGAGATTCCGCGCATGCATCGAGTGAGAAGCGACTGACTGGCTACAAGGAGGCGCTGCAGGCAAACGACCTGGAGATTGACGAAGACCTTATTCTTCCGGGGCACTACTCGTTCGAATCGGGCGCCGAACGCGCCAGGCATCTTATTGACAATGGCAAGCTGCCGACCGCGATCTTCGGATGTAACGACGACATAGCCGCGGGGGCAATGTTTTACGCACAGAATAACGGCGTCAACGTTCCCGAGCAGCTTGCGATCGCCGGTTTCGAGGACAATCCGTTTTCGAGGCACACCTGGCCGAGGTTGACCACGAGCCGCCAAAACAACAACGCGATTGCACAGCGAGCGGCTGAATTGTTAATCGCAGAGATTTGCCCGGGTCGTTACGACATAAACGTCATGGCTGACAACGGTTTTGAGCCACAGTTGGTTGTCAGGGATTCGACCGCACAGCAGGCCAGCCCGAAATAGGCGACAGCTCATCTATTTACATCCCGCCGCAAAGGGGTTAATAATGACAACGTTGTCTCGAATAGGGTTTAGCTGTGCAGGTTATTGATAATTCCCCGATGGGTTCGCTGGAGCCGGAACAAACGGCCATGTTCGCTGAGGCGGCAGAGTCTGCAGACGTCGTCGAACATCAGCTGGAGCATAATCAATCCATAATCGCTGACATCGTGACCGACCTCATTCGACACGAACCGAGGGCAGTCATCACCTGCGCCAGGGGCAGTTCGGACCATGCCGCCACATTTCTGAAATATCTGATCGAGTCACAGCTTGGCGTTCTGACCTCGTCAGCATCACCGTCAGTGCAGTCAATATACCGGTCACCGCAGCAACTCGCCGATACGCTGTATGTAACGGTCACGCAATCAGGAAAGAGTCCGGACCTGCTGGACAATGCCAAACGGGCAAAAGACGCCGGCGCGAAAGTGCTGGTACTGGTCAATGACGAGCAGTCGCCGATCGTTTCGCTCGCGGACTTCGTCATACCCTTGCGCGCCGGGAACGAAACCAGCGTGGCCGCCACGAAGTCTTTCATCGCAACAATCAGTGCCATGTTGCACCTGGTCGCCCAGTGGTCAGCAGACCCGCGCCTGAAAGAAGGGCTCTCCGTCGTGCCGGACGGACTACGCCGTGCATGGGATATGGAGTGGCAGCCTGCGATCGACATGCTCGTTGCTGCGAATAATCTGTTCGTAATCGGACGCGGCCTGGGATTGGGTATCGCACAGGAAGCAGCGCTGAAACTTAAAGAGGTTTGCGGCCTGCATGCCGAAGCCTTTAGCAGTGCAGAGGTGCGCCACGGGCCCATGGCGCTGGTCGGTGATGGATTTCCGGTGCTGGTACTTGCACAGCGTGACGAAACCCTGCCCGGAATCGACCAACTGGTTGCTGATTTTCGGGGAATGGGCGCCAAGGTCTTGCTGGCCGCGGCGGACTATTCAGGAAAAGATGCATTGGCCGTCACCAGCGGTTACCACTGGGCAACCGAGCCACTCATGCTGATTCAGTCGTTTTATCGTATGAGCAACGAGCTCGCGATTCGGCGTGGCTTTAACCCTGACCAGCCGCCGCACCTGAGGAAAGTGACAGAGACAGTCTGATGAAAACCAATCTGACCAATGCCCGGGTATTTACCGGTGAGAGCACTCTGGCAGGACATACGGTTGTCGTCGAAAACCAGCACATTCTGGACGTCGTTCCGGACAGTGAGGCGGGCGAGGCCGACGAGCTTGTTGATCTTAACGGAAAGACGCTATGGCCCGGGCTGATCGATCTGCAGGTAAACGGCGGCGGAGGTGTGCTGTTCAATGATGCACCGACCGAGGAGACCATCCAGCGAATTTTTGCCGCGCACCGTCAATTGGGTACAACGGCGTTACTGCCTACGCTGATCAGCGACTCTGCAAAGCAAATGAAAACGGCGATCAGTGCGACGGATGCAGCAATCCTTAACACCGGTAACTCGATTCCGGGCATTCATCTTGAGGGCCCCTTCTTGAATCCGGCACGCAAGGGCGTACACGCCCCCGCATTTCTGCGACAGCTGGACGAAGAGGCGATAGCGCTCGTAAGTTCGTTGCAAAATGGCAAGACGCTGTTGACGTTAGCCCCGGAATGCACACAACCCAAATTGATCAGGCGGTTGGTCGATGCGGGCGTGATTGTTTCAGCCGGGCATAGCGATGCTTCCTACGATACTGTCCGCGATGCGATGGATGCCGGGCTGAGAGGTTTCACGCATCTGTTTAATGCGATGAGCCCGTTAACCAGCCGCGAACCGGGCGTGGTCGGAGCGGCTCTGGAGGATCAACACAGTTGGTGCGGTGTGATCGCTGACGGAGTTCACGTGCACTGGGCGACACTCCGGTTAGTGCTGTCGGCGAAGCCGCGCGGTAAGGTGTTTCTAGTAACCGACGCGATGCCACCGGTTGGAACACGCGATTCAGAATTCCAATTATTCGGTCAAACCGTTTCCCGAGACGAGAACCGGCTTACAAATGCCGACGGGCGACTGGCCGGGTCGGCACTCGACATGATGACCGCTGTGCGTAACGCCGTCCAGCACCTCCACGTGCCCTGGGAGGAAGCTGTGCGAATGGCAAGCCTGTATCCCGCAGAGTTTCTTGGCGTTGAGACACTCTACGGCAGGATCGGACGCGGCTATAATGCGAACATGGTACTCGTCGATGACGAGCACAACGCTCTACAAACCTGGGTCCTGGGCTCTCGTTCGCCGGTATGACCGGGCGGTAACAACGGCCGCCGCGCTCAAGAGAGCTAAAAGAGCGCCTGCCAGGACGTAGTCTTTGAACAACAGCGCGCCGATACCAAACAAAGTCGCATAAATTCCGATCGTCGCGGCCGCCGTGGCAACAGCCCCCTGGCGGATACCCGCTTTGTCAATATTGATGGAGTCATCGAAACGCTCCAAAGTGTCGGCATCCTCCTGCGGCGTCAGCAGTGTGACGGTGATCCAGCCAATCGTGGTAAGAGCAACGGAAAAGACCAGCTTTTGCCAACCGGCCAAAAACGCGAACTGACCAAACTCCATATACATGCTGATGACGAAGGAAAGCACCATCGCCGATATCTCGCTCCACACATTGATGCGATGCCAGAACCATCGCAGCAGAAAGAGCAGACCGGTGCCGGCGCCGATGCTTAGCATCAGGCGGAAGGCCTGCATGGCGCTTTCGAGTTTCAACGCCAGCAGGCCCGCGACGACCATTAGTGCGACCGTTACGATGCGCCCAACCAGCACCAGTTGCTTGTCCTTTGCATCCGGCGCGACGAAACGTTTGTAGACATCGTTGACGACATACGATGCACCCCAGTTGAGGCTGGTTGAAATCGTCGAGACATAAGCGGCTGCAAGCGAGGCGACGACGATGCCGAGCATGCCGGAGGGCACAAAGGTCAGCATCGCCGAATAGGCAAGATCGTCTTTTACGAGGCCTGCAGACACCTGCGGTAATGCAGTTTGTAAGCTCGCGATATCGGGAAATACAATAAGTGATGCGAGTGCGACGAGAATCCAGGGCCAGGGACGAATTGCGTAGTGGCACAGATTAAAAAATGCCGACGCACCGATGGAATGGTCCTCGTTCTTGGCCGCCAGCATCCGTTGTGCAATGTAGCCGCCGCCACCGGGCTCCGCGCCGGGATACCAGACGCTCCACCACTGCACCAGCAGCGGTATCAGCAACAACGGCACATATTGATTCGGGTCTGAGAGGTCTGGTAGAAACGAAAGCTTGCCTTGCAGGGCCGGATGCGCGAGCAGCGCGTCAAGGCCGCCGACCGCCGGATGATTCACGGCAAAATACGCCGCCAGGATCGACCCGGTCATCGCCATAAAAAATAACAGGAAGTCGGTGATTAGCACCCCGACCAGGCCACCCGCGGCGCTGAAAACAACGGTTATCAGCCCAGCGATGATAATGACCGTTTCCGGTTCAATCGAAAAAAGAACACCGCTGATCTTTACAGCGGCGAGCGTGACATTGGCCATGATCATGATGTTGAAAAACACACCGAGGTAAATCGCCCGGAAGCCGCGCAGAAATCGGGCCGGTTTGCCGCTGTAGCGTCGCTCGTAGAATTCGATGTCAGTCGTGACACCAAGGCGCCGCCAGAGGCGCGCATAAACAAAAGTGGTCAACATGCCGGTTACCAGAAAACACCACCAGATCCAGTTGCCGGAAATGCCCTGGCTGCGCACGATTTGCGTTACGAGATTCGGCGTGTCGGCTGCAAATGTCGTGGCAACCATCGAGAATCCCAGCAGCCACCATGGCATGTGGCGGCTACCCAGAAAAAACGAGGCACTATCCCGACCTGCTCGCTTGCTCACCCAGATACCGACGATCAGAGTCATTCCCAAAGTGCCAAGCACAATGCTCCAGTCAAGCAAAGACAGCTTCATAAATTTCCTCGTCTATTCGTGTGGAGAACGGCCCGACCCGACGATTGCGCGCCGCTCATCAACGCCGGTAGCGCCGGTCAGTTGTTCCTGTGCGTACAGGATTGCGCCATCCAACGGTGTATGCAATGCAGGAGACAGTATCTCCCGCACATCAGCCGCCAGCCAGGGTTCAATAGTCTGACCAAGGCCTCCGACCAGCGACAATCGTGTGGGATGCAGGCCCCAGATCATGCGCGCCAGACCGGAGATATGATCGGCACTGTCACTTACAATAGCCATGGATACCTCGTCACCGTTATTTGCTGCCGCAAAAACAAGGGGTGACAGACGCCCGTATTCATAGGGCTGTGCGCTGGCGAGTTTTTCGACAATGCCGATGCCGGTCGCGTCAAAAAAAGTGCTCAGGTCTTCCTCAAGCGCTGTAGCCGGGCCCAGTTTGTCATAGGCCAGAAAAGTTTCTCTGAGCGCCGAAAGGCCAATCCATGCTGCCCCACCTTTGTCACCAAATGGAAAACCGAATGCGCTGTGGATCCTTTGTATGCCGTCGATGCTTGAATAACCGCTGCAGCCGGTTCCCGAAATGATAACCGCGCCATCGCTGTTACCGTGTGAGCCGTAACAGGCGATTTGCATATCCGTGGTCAGGTGCATGGAGTGGTAGGGATGCTGCCACCCCGAAATCGCCTCATAAGCTGCGGGAACATTGACACCGGCCAGACCGATGCCGGCAATGGCGTCTCCAAAATCGCGACGGCCCAGTCCCGCATCGCTGAACGCAAGTTCAGTTGCTGCCAGTATGGATTTACGCGTGCGCTCCGGGTCTCGCGACGGGTTAGCCGGTCCGGCCTGGCCGTTTCCGAGTACCTCGTCATCGAAAGAGACCAGCTGTGCCCGACAGCACGTACCGCCGCCATCGATTCCAAGCAGGAATCGGGCATTACTGACCATATGCGGTTCTCGAGCAGTCAATCCAGGCTCCCGGTGACAACGTTGTCGCCACATTATAGGAGGCGTGCGCTTTTGTAAAGCCACATGTTGGGCTAGGAATAGCCTGTTTTTAAAGCTATTTCGGGAAACGACATTCGGAGATTTGGATCGAATAGGTATTAATACTGACAAAAACTTTACAACGTTGTCATAAACGATTAGTATCCTGAAAAGACAACGTTGTCGTTTGATTGCGGTTGCCACGAACTGACAACTAACTATCGCTGAACCGGTTTTCCGGGGGGAATATCCATGCGTAACAAGAGAAAATCCAAGAATCGAGCACAACGTTCTGGCAAATCTACGGTCAGTGTTCATGACAATGTTGTAGCCAGCGGGAAAATGCTGCCGCTGGCACTTGCGGTATCCAGTATCTGCGCCGGCGGTGCCTACGCGCAGGATTCTAACGACCGCCGCCTGGACGAAATCATCGTTACCGCGCAAAAGCGTGAGGAAAATCTCCAGAATGTCCCACTGACGGTCAGCCACGTCACTGGAGATCTGATGCGAGAGCAGGCGATCGAAACGTTGAAAGACATCAAGCATCTCGTCTCCGGAATCGCGATACGAGAAAATAACGATCCACGCAACATCGGCCTGTTCATTCGTGGCATTGGTTCGCTGCAGGCATTTATTGGAATTGAGCCGGACGCCGCAGTGATTGTCGATGGTGAGGTGATGGCGAGAAACTCATCGTTGTTCGGTGACGTCAACGATCTCGAGTCCGTTTCCATTCTCAAAGGACCGCAGGGCACTTTGTTCGGTAAGAACACGGTTGCCGGCGCGATGGTAGTGGCAACCCGGCGGCCTTCGCTGACTGAAGACAGCGGCAACCTCCGCTTTACTGTCGCGGAAAGCGGCGACGAAGGGCTCGGCGAGTATCATCTTGCAGGTACCTACAACTGGGTTACCAGTGATACGACGGCCCTGCGTGTGAATGCATTCACGACAGAGAACGACGGTTGGGTAGAAAATGTGCTGGACGGGCCAAACGGTGGCGAGTCAGACGCATCGGGCATCCGAGCGCAGTTTCTGTATCAGCCAAGCGATAAGATGAGTCTCGTGTTCCGCGCTGAGGCATCGGAACGAAACCTGGGACCTGGCACCCGAGTATTTCTGAAGCGGGATGACTGGACGATAGGCAACAATTTCGGCCAGATTCCACAGGCCGTTGTCGACGGCCTGGGACTGACCGGCCAGGCACTGGATAATCTGCTGATTACCAATTTACACGAACTCTCGCAAACGCCGACCGGGCCGAACAACGACAAGACTTCGGCTTTGAACAATCGCGACTACGGGTTTATCGACTCATCGGGCGCCTCGTTCGAACTGAACTACGACATGGACTCGGGACATCAGCTCACGTTTACATCGCATTACCGCAACAGTGACCTGCAGACCAACGATTCGCTCTTGTCGACAGCGGTCGATGTATTTCCGCTGAACTTCGCCGGACCGGTGGAGAGTGACTCCTTCCAGAATGAGTTTCGTATCGCATCTCCACTGGGCGATAAAGTCGACTATGTCGCTGGCGTGTTTTTCCTGCATTCGAAAGTTACACGTAACCAAAAAGCACTGGCCTGCCAGGACTCTGGCCTTGAGAACAGCGTCGTCGATCCGGTCACGTTCGAAATTACCAATTGCGGCGGTTTGCCCTTTGCCTTCGATTCCTTTCCCGGCGTCGCAGGATTTGGCGGGCAGTTCTTCGATGATCTTATCTACAGTCGTGAACTCAAGAACAATGACCTGATCAGCACCAATACCGCAGTGTTCGGTCAGCTAAACTTTCACTTCAACGATCAATGGACGGCCGTACTCGGCGGTCGATTGTTGTATGAGCACCAGGACTTTAGTCTGGACGTACGCGATGATGGCGTTCCGAACGTCGATGTACGTCAGCGACTGCTCTGGATTCTCGACGATACCGGCAGGCGCATCAATCTGGACGGCGTCGGACCGGCCTGGCTTGGCGTAACAAACCCGTTCTTCGGCACGGCAACCGATAATCCCGCAACCGATCTCGATGCAAGAGATCCGAGCAATCCATTCACCACGATTCAGGCTGAAAACCGCGACACTGCGTTTATCTACAAAACAGCGCTGCAATGGTCACCCACAGACGATGTCATGCTCTATACGAGCTACAGCACCGGTTACAAAGGGGTTGGCTGGTTCTCAGACAGCGATGTTCGCCAGGTCGATCTCGACAATAACTACCCGATACCTCCGGAGGAGTCGACCAACTTCGAGGTCGGCATTCGCTCCGAATGGTTCGACGGTGATTTGCGTGTCAACCTGACCTTCTTCGATGCGGAGTTTGAACATTACCAGGAGCGGATGAATACGCTCGATTTCGATCTCTTTCCGGTCGTTAATGGCGGTCTGAAGAACATTGTCAATGACCCGCTTGCAAGCGGTCAGCCAATTCGCCTGTTCGACATTGTCGACGCCGGCACTCTGGAATCCGCCGGTATCGATGCAGAAGTCAGCTGGAGCGTAACCGACTGGCTAACCCTCGGCAGTACCTGGAACCATGTTACGGCAGAGTTTGGCGACACGGACATACTCATCACCTGCGGTCAGGCGCTGTCCAATACAGCGGCCAATGGTGGTACGACGGTGCCAACCTGTACGGACCCGATCAACTACGGCGAATTCTGGGACTACACGTTTGGTCGCTTCGGACAATTCTTCGAACTGGACGGCGCACAACTCGCGAACGCTCCCGAGGACACCATCACCGCCGACGCACGAGTCGACTTCGAGCTTGGCAGCTGGCATTCCTATGTTCGCTGGAACTACCGCTACCAGACCGAAGAGTTTACGAACCACGGCGGCTTCGCGAACAACACACCGGGAACAACCGTGGACGCCTTCGGTATTCATAATCTCTTCATCGGCGCTTCGTCACAGGATGGCAAGTACAACTTCACGCTGTTCGTGAAGAACCTGTTCGACGAAAATTACTATTCTCGTAAGACAACGTTTGGCGACGGCCTCGCAGAGCGGGCAGTTGGTGCATACCCGGTCGCAGTACCCGAGCTTATCGGTGTCGCTCAGGCCTATCCCACCTACGGAGCTGTCCCGGATGGTCGCTTCTTCCGTCAACGTCCGGAACACGGTCAGGTGCCACGTGACTTTAACCGCTACGTCGGTGCAGCGTTTGAGATGCGATTCTAAGTTTGGACTGGTGATCGACAGTGGCGGCCCAGCCCCCAATGGGCCGTCACTCCCCCTTGATCGGCCCAAAATGACATCAATGCACCTTCACAAGAGTGCTAGTCTCACTGCAGGAATGTGACTCGACCGCGTTGTCTGCCATGGCTGCAAAATCAGAAACCACTTTAAGTCCGATCCGGCAACAGCGATACCTGCGTCGGGCCAAAGCTGCGAGCGAAACGGACCCGTTTCTTGCTCTCGATAATATTCACAAATTACTGGATGCGGATGTCAGGACAGCAGAAATTTTTCAGCTACAGGCGACACTCCTGCTGAAACTCGGTTGTGGAACATTCGCCGCACGCGCCGCAGAAAATGCATTGGAATTGAGTGGTGATCAAACAGCGATCTTGCTGTTGCTCCTCAAGTGCTATTTGACGGCGTACCACAGAAAATCGGCAGCTAAATTGATTCCGCATATTCTGGAGAAAGACGACTTGCCGCCGGAGGCAAAGTCGGATGTGGCGCACGGCGCGCAGGAAATTCACCAGTATGAGTTGGCCGAAAGTCTTTATCGCGATCTTCTGACCGAGGACCCGGAAAGCAGCAAACTGCTCATTAATCTGGGCTACGCATTCCAGAAGCAAGGGAGAATGGAGAGTGCGGTTGACTGCTACCTGCAGGCGGTAGAGCACAATCCGGAGTCCGCGAATGCTTACAAATTATTGTCTTCAGTCGACAAGCAAACACCCGAGAACAATCATCTCAAAATCATGCTGGATGCATTTCCGCGTTTCGAGGAAGGCTCGGACGAGTTCGTCACCGCGGCTTACGCGCTCGGCAAAACATACGAAGACCTGAAGGACTACGACAACGCGTTCCGTTTCCTGAAAACCGGCGGCGATGCCATGCGACCAAAATCACCGTACAGTTCAAAAGGGACCGAAAACGCCTTTGAGGTGACCAAAAATTACTTTGCAGAGTCCGTTCAGCCGATACTGTCGCCTGCAAACAAACCAGAGCAGCAGGGTCCGCTGTTTATTCTCGGTATGCCACGTACGGGGTCAACACTTGTTGACCGAATCTTGTCAAGCCATCCGGGTGTCGTTTCGATGGGTGAACTCGGTTGTTTCAAAGAGTCGATGAAGGTTCTGACAGGCTTCGGCGGTGGCGTTGGATTCCATGAGCACTTTTATGGCCAACCTGAGCGTAATATCGACCTCGCGACACTCGGCCGTTTGTATGTTGAATCGGCAAGCCCGGAGGATTTCGACGGCCGGTATTTCATCGATAAATACCCGATGAATTTTATGGACCTTGGCTTGATCGCACGAGCATTACCGAATGCCCGGTTTGTGCACACACTCCGCGATCCTATGGATACTTGCTTCTCAAATTTCAAACAGCTTTTTACCCTCGGTTTCTATCATTACTCGTACTCGATCAGGGAGTGCGCTGAGTACTATCTCCTGTACAAAGGCCTTATGGATTTCTGGCATGAACGACTTCCGGGCCGCATCCTCGACGTTCAGTACGAGAGCGTGGTTGCCGATACCGAGCCACAGGTGCGGCGCTTACTGCAGTTTCTGGACCTTGAGTGGAATGATGCGTGCATGAACTTTCATAGAAACAAAAGCCCGGTCGATACCGCCAGCCTAAGCCAGGTGCGACAACCCATTTACAAATCAGCGATTCGACACTGGACAAATTACCGGCCACATCTTAAGGACGCGGTCGAAGTCTTCCAAAATGCAGGGTTTTCGATAGACGGCGACACGGCAGAGGAGGCAAGCGCATGAATTTTGAGGGCGATGCCATCAAACACGGCGAATTCGATATCTCCGAACTGATAGACAGGATCGCGGGGTTTGCGGAAGACAGATGGTGTGAAGACACCAGCCGGCAGGAAAAATTTGAGGCACACACCGATACACAAACCATCAAATTGTTGTTTGATCCGGATTACCGCCATACAAATCCAACGGAACATCCCGCCCTGCAGGAATTCGCCAGTCTGATTGAGCCTCTGCATAGCCATATCGTCGCGACATTTGGCAAGACCATGCGGCAGCGCAAACTGATTCGAAAAAACGGACCGGGATACTTTATTCGCATCGTGCTCACACGCCTTGCCGCCAACAGCGAGATTACGCGCCACGTTGATGACGGAGAATCGCTGAAACTTTGCCATCGCATACATGTGCCGATAATTACCAACGAAGAATGTTTCTTTTGCGTAGGTGAATCCAGGATTCATATGCGTGCCGGCGAGATGTGGGAAATCAATAACCGTCTTGTGCATTACGTCGAGAATGGCGGGGATCAAGCCAGAGTGCATTTGATTCAGGATTTCGTGCAGCCCGGTGAAAACGTATTCGATCACGATGGGCCGATGATTGCCTGAAACAAAAACAATGATCGCTGCGCGTATGGCGATCCAATGGAGAAAAGATAATGACGGATGATGCAGCCGAGACGAAGCAGGAATTCCAGACGAAGCGAATTTTTGTCAAGGATTTCTCATTTGAGGCGCCCGGTGGAGCCAATACTTTCACAAACCCGTGGGACCCGGAGGTGAGTATTGATGTCGACGTTGGCACGGACGAACTGGGTGACGACTACCACGAAGTCGTACTAACACTGACAGTTACTGTCACCAATGCCGAGTCGACGGCCTTCATGACCGAGATATTGCAAGGCGGCATCTTTCTTTGCCGTGGATTCAGCGGTGGTGATCTGCATCGAATCTTACACACGGTGTGCCCAAATTTATTATTCCCGTATGCAAGCGAGGCTGTCGATGGCATGACGCTCAAGGGAAGCTTTCCGGCCCTGATGCTGCAACCGATAAACTTCAACGCCCTGTACGTGCAGAACAATCCCGAGGAACAGGCGGAGAGCAAGGATTAATCTGCGCTTGCGAAAATTCGTCCGGCGGCTCGCAAATCAGGTTTCTGAGGACGAGCTGGATGCCTGTTTCAGGAAGCCGGTATTTATCGTGTCGGCGCCGCGGGCGGGAAGTACATTGCTGTTCAGCCTGTTATCGAAGAGTCCGGATATCTGGACCATCGGTGGCGAGAGTCACGGCGTGTATGCACAATTTCCGCATCTGGCAGGACAGGACGCAACACTCGCGTCAGGCAGACTGGATGCATCGCATGCGGATGAGCGCACCCGCCAGCAAATGAAGTTGTACTACCTGGCCATGGCGAAGGACAGTACCGAGAGGCCGTTGCTCAATGAAGTGATGCAAGGACGCGGAGAAGAAATCGTATTTCTGGAAAAGACGCCACGGAACTCCCTCAACTTCGGTTTCTTGCAAAAAGTTTTTCCCGGCGCTCGGTATATCTACCTGCATCGAGATCCGAGGGAGAACATCAGCAGCATCATGGAAGGCTGGGAACTCGGCGGGAAATCAGGTGAGTTCGTAACCTTTAGAAACCTTCCGGATTGGCCACTGGGATACTGGTGCTTCCTGTTACCGCCCGACTGGTCTTTATTAAAAGGTCGCCCAATTGAGGAAATTGCCGCGTTTCAGTGGCAGGCCTGTAACGAAATAATACTGCAGGACCTGTCCAGCCTGCCGCCGGATCGCTGGACCAGCGTTTCTTACAGCGACCTTATCAGCCGACCATCCGAAGAGCTGCAGCGGCTCTGCGGTTTTTGCGGTGCGGGTAGTGGTGACTATTTAAGTGGCAGAACAGAGGACAATTTGCCCTTGTCGGCCTCGACGATTACGCCGCCTCGAAAGAATAAGTGGAAGCGACACGAGGCCGAAATAGCCAGCGTCTTGCCCGGGCTTGAAAAAACGATGCAATTAATTAATAAGATGCATACAGCAAGTGGGGTGGCCGCGTGACTCAGCAATCAGATTCATCGCAGACCAGAGGTACTTTGACAGCAATCACTTTGCTCAGCCTGTTCCTGTTGAGCGCCTGCCAGTCAGACGGACCAGCCGATGCAGGTATTGACGGAAAATCCACGCAAGGACAACTCGATGAAATCGCCGCAACACTGGATGTGCAGTACAAAGTACTCAACAATCTTGAAAAAGGACGATGCGGCGATTCGGGCAGGTGTTTCTCCGTTCAGATTGTCCTTACCGCAAAGCAGCCGATTTCGACTAATAACTGGCAAATCTATTTCAGTCAGTATTTCCCACTGCATGATGTTGTCAGCGGGGAATTCACAGTCGACACGATTAACGGGGATTTGAAGCGGATCGTGCCCGGTGAAGCCTTTGAAGGTTTTGCAGCCGGAGAAAGCAAGCAATTGACTCTGTACCTGGCTGGCACGCACGGTAATGAATTCGAGGCAATGCCCAACTACTATATCGTCGCCGATGGTATGGAGCCGCGGATCATACAAAGTACTGTGCCGACGTATGATCCACAGTCAGGGCTTGAGGTCATGCCGCATCTGGTGAGTTTTACCGACGCAGAGAAACAGTTTCGCATCTCTGCGGCGGAGAAAATCCGGTGGGCTACCCCTTCTGTGTTGTACGAGCGGCTCCTGGGTACGCAGGTCGTTGCGAGCGCAGTCGGTACCGGGATCATTCCGACGCCGCTGAGTATCGAGACGCTGCCCGGCAACGCGACACTTGATCTGGCGACGGGGATTTCTCTCTCGTTACAGGGATCAGAACGAGCAGGCATCGCTGCGGCGCTGGACAGATTGGGGCGTCTTGGCGTTGCCGAAAACCCATCGGGCGTGCCCGTATCCATCCGCGTTTCGCAACCCGATGAGCGGGATTCCGGCGCTTACTCCCTGCGAGTCGAAAATGACTCGGTGAGAATCGAAGCGGCTGACGTTGCGGGTGCTTTCTATGCTTTGCAATCGCTCGCAGGTCTGCTGCAGGTCGGTGATACCCGGGTACCGTTGGTCCGTGTCACCGATCGACCGCGTTACGAATTCCGGGGTATGCATCTGGACGTGGCACGAAATTTCCACTCCAAGCAATTCGTACTAAAGTTCATCGAGCAAATGTCAGCGTACAAGCTGAACAAGCTGCATTTTCATCTCGGCGATGACGAAGGCTGGAGAGTGGAGATTCCCGGATTGCCAGAGCTGACTGAGGTTGGCAGCCGGCGTTGTCACGACGAAACAGAATCGACATGCCTGATGCCGCAATTGGGCTCGGGCCCGCTCGGCACAGGTGCCGTCAACGGCTACTATTCGGTGTCCGATTACAAAGAAATACTCACTGCTGCGAGCGCACATCACATACAGGTCGTTCCTTCTTTCGACATGCCGGGACATTCGCGTGCCGCGGTCAAGTCCATGGAGGCCCGGTACCGGAACCTGCGGAAGGGCAGGGACGATAAGGAAGCATCGCGCTACCTGCTGACCGATCTCAATGACGAAAGCAAATACACCAGCATCCAGAACTACACGGACAATACAATCAACGTCTGCATGGAGTCCCCCTACGCATTTTTCGACAGGGTTGTCTCGGAGATGCAGAAAATGCATGCGGACGCCGGCCACCCGTTGACGCGTTATCACATTGGCGCTGACGAGACGGCAGGTGCCTGGAAGGATTCCCCGGCATGCGAGCGCTTTCTTGCGAACAACTCCGCTGGTATTGAGCGCGTCGAGCAGTTGGGTGCCTACTTCATAGAACGGGTTGTGGGCATTCTGACGAGCAAAGGTATCGAACCGGCCGGCTGGGGCGATGGAATGGGGCATACAGCCGTCGAACGAATGCCGGACGTCGTGCAGTCCAATGCATGGGGGCGCCTTATCGACCCGGCACATGCATCGGCGCACGAGCACGTCAATAACGGCTGGCAAGTCGTCATATCGGTCCCGGATGCCACCTACTTTGACTTCCCCTACGAAGCAGACCCAAAGGAGCGCGGTTTTTACTGGGCGTCGAGGCAGACGAATACCCGCCGGGTATTCGAATTCATGCCCGATAATCTGCCCGCGCACGCTGAGTTCTGGACCGACTCAGAGGGACTGGACCTGCGCTTGAACGATCAGGACCCAATGCGCAAAGGCAGCGGCTATGCGGGTCTGCAAGGTCATTTATGGTCAGAAACATTTCGCTCGGACGAGCAGGTCGAATACATGGCTTTTCCACGCCTGTTGGCACTGGCAGAGCGTGCCTGGCACCTCGCATCGTGGGAGGTGCCCTATGATCACGACGGCGCAAACTACGACCCCGAAAGTGGTCATTTCACGCCGGAAATGCGGCGGCAAAGAGATGAGGACTGGAATCGCTTTGCGAGCCTCGTCGGTAGCAAGGAGCTTGCGAAACTCGACCGGGACGGAATCCATTACCGAATCCCGACAGTCGGTGCGAAACGAATTGATGGCCTGCTTCACTGCAATCTGCTTTTCCCGGGGCTGGCTATTGAGTACCGAACGGGTAACGGTGAATGGCAAAACTATCCCGGGCCCGTGCCGGTCGGCGCCGAGTCGATTGAGGTCCGGGCGGTTTCTGCGGATGGCAAACGCAAAGGACGTTCATTGCGGGTGCAATGATAGTCATCGCCATGCGAGTCATCTCACTTATAATCGTTCTGCTCTTCTCAGGTTGCGGTGGTGGCGGGGGCGGTGGTGATACTACGACCAATCCCGGCGTGCCTTTGAATACCGCGCCAGTTGCCAACGCAGGTCCTGATAATAGTTTTCTCGCCGGTGCAGCGGTGTCGCTGGATTGCAGTGGCAGCAGCGATCCTCAGGGCGACGCGCTGTCGTTTCTGTGGCAGCAGACCGATGGCCCGCTCGTGCAGCTAAGCGACAACTCCGCTTGTACGCCGACATTTACGGCACCGGATGCGACGGCGACGCTGGTATTCCTGCTCGAGGTCCGGGACGCTCAGGAGACGAGCACCGATGATGTGGCGTTCGCGATTACTGGCAGTGAGCCGATACCGTCAATCTCTTTTTCCGATACCGGGCCCGACATGGGTATTGAGCCGTACTCGATGGCCATCGGCCCACATGCCGGAATTGCTGTCGAGGATTACAATGATGACGGACTCATTGACCTGTTCGTACCCAATGGAGAGGGATTTGCGGACCAGTTGTATGTTAATCGGGGCAATGGTGTTTTTGAGGAAATCGCCGCGAGTGTCGGGCTGGCGTTGCTGCAAAATCATCGCAGTGCCCTGTGGCTGGACTACGACGGTGACCATGATCTTGACCTGATCATCGGTGGTGATTGTCGGCAAGATCCGGTTTCGTCGGCAAGCTGTGTTGATCCCGAAAACCTGTGGTTGTATCGGCAATCACCGGATGGAACATTTGAAGACGTGACGCTGGCGGCCGGCCTTGACTCCATATGGGGCGGCACAGCGAACTGGCACAGAGGTGGTATTTCGGCCGGCGATATCGACAATGACGGCTACCTGGAGTTGCTGGTTATTGGCTGGCAAGACCGCGCACATCTGTTTAAGAACAACGCGGATGGCACGTTCACCGAAATTACGGTCGCCGCAAATCTATCCGATGCCGTTTTCGCATACCAGCAAGCCGTATTCCATGATTTCAATCGCGATGGTTGGATGGACATGTATATCGCGGTAGACGGATTGGTGCCGAACCGGCTCTACATTAATCAGCAGGACGGCACGTTTATCGATATGGCGTCGAATGCCGGCGTTGACTACGCTGCAACTGACATGGGTATCGCTCTTGGAGACATCAACAACGATGGCCATGTCGATATGTACATCACCGAGATAACGCAGTTCGTTGAAGGTGAGTATCACCATAACCAGCTTTATCTGAATGACGGGATTCCATCGGTCCCTTCCTACACGGACATTTCGGAAACTGTCGGCGCACAAAACGGCTTTTGGGGCTGGGGTGCAACGTTCATCGATTACGATAACGATGGCTGGCAGGATCTGGCGACGACGAATGGGAAGAACCGCACGAACTGGATGGCGGACAAGTCCAGACTTTGGCGCAACACCGGCATAGCCGGCAGAGCATTTGACGACGTTTCGATACCGGCACAATTCGATGACGACTACATTGCCGCCGGACTTGTGGCTGCCGACCTGGATCGTGATGGTGATATGGATCTGGTTCAAACGACGAGCGAAGGTGGTCCATTGCGGGTCCTGAGCAATAATGCCGGTGGCTCTTCGAACAACTACATCTCGATTCGACCACGCATGGCAGGGGCGAATCACTGGTCGATCGGTGCAGTTGTGACCATTGAAATGCAGGGAGGCAGGTCGGCTCGAGTCATCACAGCGGGCACGAGCACCGACTCACAAGAGCCCGCAGAGGCACACTTTGGTCTTGGCGAGGCTACCGCTTTTGATCGACTGACTATTGACTGGCCAGGCGGTACTCAAACGATTCATACAGGATTGCCAATCAATGGCAGCCATCTGATTACCGCCAACCAGCCTTAATCTTACTGCAAGCCGGGAAAAAGACGTCCGGCTTGAGTGGGGGAAAAGGCGTTCTGATCTGTCTACTGTTATGGGGCGCGACTAAAAGGCGCAAATACGGAGTGTTGACTTAATGGCGGTCGATGAGCAACTTGGCAGGGTCTTTGTATCCATTCGAAGCAGTCTGGAACGGGCGGTTTCCGGCATTGTGCCGCCGAAAGAGATTGAGGATGTCGTCCAGGAAACCTACGTTCGCGTGTGCCAGACACAGAGCAAGAATGAAATCACCTCGCCGCGGTCGTTCATGTACAGGACGGCGCGCAATATCGCGTTGAATTATGTCAATCGGGCGGAATCGCGCCTGGCGCAAAGTTATGATGATGCCGAGGATCTTGAGGGAGCCTCTTCGACTTCAATGTCTCTGGACACGTTGGACAAGGTTTGTAGTGACGAAGAATTCGGCCAGTTTTGTGACGCAGTCCGACAATTGCCGATACAGTGCCGTCGGGCTTTTGTATTGAAGAAGGTCTACGGCCACACGCAACGGGAAATCGGGGCTATTCTGAATATCAGCGAAAAGACAGTGGAGAAACACATCACAAAAGGTATTACTCGATGCCGCGATCATATGAAGCAAGGACGGCGGCAGGATGCGAACACGATTGGAAATGGGCAGATGCGCACAGCTGACGATGCCCGGGGAGACAGGACATGAGTAACGTCCGCGAGTTTCAGTCCGTGCAAAGTACACGAACAGAGCAAGCCGGCGTCTGGATAACGAAACTGGACAGAGGATTGACTCCGGAAGATGAACAGGCGCTCGGTAAATGGTTGTCGATGAGCGCTGAAAATCGTCAGGAGTTTCTGGAAATAGCCAAAATGTGGGACAGTATGGACGGCCTGTCACGGCTGGCGGATATTTTCCCGGAACCGGCAGATCAGGCCGGTCGAGGCGCCTCCAGCGGCAATTGGAAGATCGCTGCATCGGTTCTTTTGGCCGTCGGTGCTGTTGCAATGTGGTTCAGTGCCAGTGAGTTGCCCGAAGCGGCAACCCCGTCGATTGTCGCCGAGGTCGATAGCAATCAAAACGAATATGAAACAGCGATTGGTGAGCAGTCGGTGTTCACCCTAAGCGATGGCACACGATTGGCGCTCAACACTAATTCCGAAGTCCTGGTTAATTTTGGCAGCAAGAATCGTCTGCTGACACTTATTAGGGGTGAAATACACGTCAATGTCGCCCACGATCCCTCCCGTCCATTGAGCGTGGTGGTCGGTGATAAGGTAATACAGGCAGTCGGCACGGAGTTTAATGTCGAGATTACCAGTGAACAAAACGTTGAGTTGGTCGTTACCGAAGGCGTTGTCACGATCGGCGTGTTCGACGCCCCGATAGGCGATTCACCACAAGGTAAACCGGTTCTCCTGCAGCCCTCATCAACCCTGGTGGCGGCAGGCCAGGAGGTGGTCATAGACTCCAGCGCGAGCGGGCAGGAGTTGATTGAAGCGACGGAGATAAAGTCGGAAGAAATCGCCGTAAAGTTATCGTGGCGCGAAGGAAATTTAATTTTCCGCGGCGAGTCCCTCGAAGAAGCGATGTCTGAGGTCGGGCGATACACAGAGGTCGAATTCGTGTTTCTCGATGAAGAGTCCAAGAAAGAGCGATTGACCGGGTTCTTCAAAGCTGGCGACGTTGACGGGTTACTTGCTGCGCTGCGGAGAAGCTTCAATATTTCGTACGAGTGGGTTGGCGAAGACAAAATACTACTCAGCGGCCAGTAACGCCGTACGAGCGAGGCGCAGCGGATCGCGACGGTTTGGACGGCACTCTCTCAATTCACAACGTTATTTTAACGCCGGCAACAACGGCAGTGGGGGAAAATGGTTCTTGATTTGTCTACACAACAGGCGCAGGGAACGCGCTCTGTTGAGGGAACCCGATACCGGATGTTGCCCGTCGTAATCGCTGTCGCGCTTGTGTTTTTTGCAAATGCAGTGACGGCAGATGGTGGGCAGCAGCAGGAAATTGAGTTTGATATTCCTCAGCAACGAGCGGATGTATCGCTCACCTTGTTTGCTGAGCAGGCTAATTTGACGTTGATTCTCCCGTACGAAGTAACGCGAGGGATAGAGACGAACGAATTGAAAGGCACTTACTCCGTTCCGGTAGCAATAAAGTTGCTACTTGCCGGGACAGAACTAAGCCCGGAGTTCAGCGATCAGGGTCTACTCACAAACATCACTGACAAGCCGTCAGTGGCTGAGGGGGATCAGATGGTCACGACCAAAAAAGGCATACTCGCCAGCATTGCAGCGATTTTCATAGGAACAGGCGCGACAGCTCAGGATGAGCCGGAGAATACAGAGCGAGCGCTGGAAGAAATTACCGTTACGGGTTCTCTCATCCGTTCGCGTAAGAAGGACTTTGAAACACCCTCACCGGTGCAGACGATCGGTAGCAAGGAGATGGCGGATACCGGCGCTTTTCAGGTCCAGGACATTTTCAAAGGGTTGACGGCCAATTCCGGCTCACAAATAGCTAATCGCCAGAACGCCCTGCAAGGATTATCACAGTTTTCACTTCGCGGCCTTGGCATAGGGTCGACGCTGACTTTAATCAACGGTCGACGTGCCGGTCTTGCCCCGATCACAGACAGCTCCGGGCAACTCTTTACCGACTCTAACCAATACCCCGTAAACATGATCGAACGGGTCGAGGTCTTGACTGATGGCGCTTCTTCAACCTATGGCTCCGAAGCGGTGGCGGGCGTCGTAAATATTTACACGCGCGATTCCTTTGAGGGGCTTGAGTTGACGGCGGAGGGTCGCACTGCTTCAAACGATTCTTTCTCGCTGGGTGGTGCGTTTGGTGTGCAAGGTGATCGTGGTGGCATTGCTTTCTTTGTCAACTACTACGAGCAAGACGGTAATGTCAGAGGTGACTTTGATTTCATAGCTAATGGAAATACATTGGATGCCGGAACCGCTAGTCTCTTCGATTCTGCGACAGGGTCTCCCGGTCGTATTAGTGTTGCGGTCGCCGATGCAACAGCGCCGGGTGGCTTCACCCGGGGTGCAAGTACCTTGGCTGATCCTGATTGTGTCGCGGCAGGCGGTTTCATCGATGGAGCCAACTGCCGTTACAACTTTCTAAACCAGGTGCGTCTGATTGCCGAGGAAACTCGCTTTCAGGCCTTCTCGACAATGAATTACGATGTGAATGACGAACTAAACATCTTTGCCGAACTGGGGTTTTCGCGTAATGAAGTCCGCGACGGTATTGGCGGTACGCTGACACGAAGGACCGCCGTTGCAGGAGGGTTTCTGGTTCCTGACAGTCATCCGTTTAACTTCTTTGTCTCCGATGGTGCGGGTGGTATTTCGTATGCAGGGCCTTCTGCATTCGCGGCAAATCCAACGCTTCAGGCGGTACCCGTGATCTATCGGGGTCGTCCGCTCGGCGCTGATTCAGATGACGGCAATCTCACGGATATTGAAACGGTGTTCACCAACCTTCGTATGGTCGGTGGCTTCGATTACGGTATTGGTGACAATTGGTTTTTGAACGGCTCCTACGTCTGGTCAAATTCGGACTACAATAGAGCACAGCCCCACGACTGGGATATCGCAGCCTACCAGGGCCAGATCCTGGCCGGGGCCTGGAACCCCTTTGGGACTCGCGTATCAGATCCAACCCTGGTCTCGCCACGCGATGGCGTATCGATAGCCGGAAATACCAGCAGCGTGTTCAATCAGTTCGCCCTGATTCGAAACGATAGTGCACAAGTCACTCAGACCGTTGCAGAGGTCATTCTCAGCGGAGAGACTGGTATCTCGATGGCGGGCGGCAATCTTGCGCTCGCGGTGGGCGCACAGTATCGAAACCTTGAGCTGGAAGATATTCCTGACGGTCGCTTTCAGTCCGGTAACAACCGACTGAACGAACTGATACCGGCCACTTTCGGTGAACAGGATGCGATCGCCTATTTTGGTGAAGTTGTCGTGCCGGTCACCGAAAGGTTTGAAGTACAGGGTGCTGTTCGTTTCGAAGATTTTGACGACCAGGGCGGTGATACGACAGATCCAAAAATCGCCGCTAAGTTCGATTTGACGGACAGCCTGTCACTTCGCGCGTCCTGGGGAACATCCTTTCAGGCGCCTTCGATAAGGCAGGTCGCCGGTGTTATCTCGAGTGCCACGATCAACGACCCGGCGGATCCCGGCAGCGGTGCCTTTATCATCACCGTTATCACGGGTGGTTCGCCGATTCTCACCCCGCAGTCGGCAGAGAACCTCAATTTTGGCGCTATTTTTCGATCAGAATTCGGGCTGGACTTATCCGTGGACTATTGGACCTACGACTACGAGGATTTGATTCTTCCCGGCGCCGACCCGCAATTCATCTTTGATGAGGTCTTTGCCGGCCGGCTTCCTCCGGAACGCGCTACCCGAGATGCAGTCGGGCAGCCTGCGACGGCTGTCGCAGAATTCCAGAATCGTGGCAAAGCTACCGCCAGTGGCTTCGACTTCGTCGGTCGGTTCGCGACAGAAACGGGCTCCGGGAATCTTACCTTCGATCTCACCAGCACTATCATCACCGAGTATGAATCAAACGAGTTCGGTGACATCCTCGGTAACCGAAATTTCTCGAACGGTTTCGGATCCACACCGGATCTGAAAATCAATGGCGCCGTTACCTATGAATGGAGCGACCACATTGTGAATTTCACGGCTCGGCATATCGGCTCGTACACTGACGATCAGACCGGAAATACGATCGATTCACAAGTCACACTGGATGCGCGTTACCAATTGTTTATTGATGGGCTTTTCGGCGGCGAAGGTTCTATCGGCGTAGGTGTAGTCAATCTGTTGGACGAAGATCCGCCATTGTTGACGGCGCGGCCGCTCTTCGATACTGAAGTGCATGACCCTCGCGGGCGCCAGATTTACGTTACATTCAAGCAAAATTTCTAATCACGAAATTCTGGCCGCTCTTCGTGAGTAGCGGAACGCTAACAGACACCAAAATATCAAGCTTGGGCCGGCTCATCGCCGGCCCGTTTTTTGCTGCCCTGGTGTTCGTGTTTTTTCGCCCGGAAGGTCTGCCGCTTCACGCCACCTACGTTGCGACATTGGCTACGTGGATGGCGATCTGGTGGGCTATAGAAGCAACACACGTTGCCGTCACGGCACTGTTGCCCCTGGTTGCTCTTCCTGTTCTTGGAATATCGCCAATGAAGGTGACTGCCGCGTCCTATGCACACCCTGTGATCTACCTGTTCTTGGGTGGATTCGTCATGGCGATCGCAATACAAAAATCCGGCTTACATGAGCGTGCCGCGCTCAGAGTACTCAAATTAACCGGCGTCAATGCTCGAGCAATTGTCGGTGGTTTCATGGCCAGCGCGGCGTTGATCAGTATGTGGGTATCAAATTCGTCGACCACACTGATGATGTTGCCTATTGCTGTATCGGTCGTACAGGTTGTTCGTGTGTCGATGGACGATCTACCCGGCGAGCAACTCAGAAATTTCGAGTTGTCGATGTTCCTGGGGTCAGCGTACGGTGCCACAACAGGCGGTGTTGCAACCCTGGTCGGAACGCCGCCAAACGCATTTCTTGCCGGCTTCATGCAAAGTACCTATGGCATTGAAATCGACTTTGCTCGCTGGATGATCATTGGCGTGCCGCTCTCGATCGTGATGCTCCCTATAATCTGGTACGTTCTCGCACGAGCGGTGTATCCGGTTGATTTCGTCGCTTCCGACCGCGCGAAAGAACACCTGGATGCCAGGCACAGGGATCTTGGGCCGCTGAGAACGGTTGAATCGAGAACCGGCATTCTTTTTCTGCTCATGGTCGCCGGCTGGCTGTTGCGCAAGCCAATTGTGATGTTAACAGGAGCTGTCGAACTGACGGATGCTGCGGTCGCGATGACTGCCGCAATCGCCGCTTTCCTCATTCCGAGTGGAGAAAAAAACGAAACTCTGCTGGTTTGGGATGACACCAAAAATCTGCCATGGGGCGTGCTCATCCTGTTCGGCGGTGGATTGGCGCTGGCCGCGGGAATGACGAGCACCGGACTGACTGACTGGATAGGTGACAGCCTGATCCCCTTGGGGACGATTCACATTAGCATTCTGATTATCGCCGCTTGCGCGCTGGTAATATTTCTTACCGAATTGACCAGCAATACCGCAACGACGGCGACGTTCCTGCCGGTCATGGCCGCCCTGGCGATTGGCATGGGTAGCAACCCTCTGATTCTGCTCATTCCGGTGACTTTGGCAGCCAGTTTCGCTTTCATGCTTCCCGTCGCCACGCCCCCCAACGCGATCATATTCAGCTCGGGTCACGTTCCCATACGCAGCATGATGCGTGCCGGATTTGTGATCAATTTGCTTGGCATCGTCATACTTGCAGGCGTCGCGCTTGTGCTGGTACCGGTGGTTTTTGGCTAACGCCGGCACTGATAGGTTTGCTCACTTCTCGGCAATTACGTATGCCCCTTTGCCGCAATTGCTTGTACCTTTTTGAAGGAATGACGACATTATCAGGGGGTATGCGCGAAGGCGCGAAGGCTATGTCTGCCGGTCTTTCCAGAACTTTTTTGAACCAGTCGAGTAAACGCATAGCCCTGATCTGCGGCGTGCTGGCCGTCGGCATATTCATAATAGACAGCCTGTTACTACCGCTGGGCGTAGCCGCAGGCGTGGCTTATGTTGGTGTGGTCTTCATTGCTTTGTGGCTACCCGAGCAACGAAATACATTCATGATTGCTGCTGGCGTGTCCCTTCTTACGTTACTCGGACATCTGATGTCCGAACCGGGCGGTATTCCATGGATGGTCTTAGCGAACAGACTGCTGGCGCTGTACGCCATCTGGCTGACGGCACTGGCCGGTACCTGGCTGATCCGCAGCAAGCGCAGGAAGTCCGAGGCTGAATTGCAAATAGTAGAAAACGAAGCTGAAAGAGCAAGAAGTGCCAAGACACGATTCTTAAGAACTGCAAGCAACGACATGCGGCACAATCTGCAGACGTTGAGCCTCATAAACGGGGCGCTTCGCAAAACGGTCACCGAGGTGAAGGCGCAGGAAATGTTCGCAAAGCAAAGCAACGCGCTTGCCGAATTGAGCGACCTCTTAAACTCTCTTTTGGAAATCAGCGAATTTGAATCCGGCGAGGTTGAGCTGACCATCAGCAGGACGGCGGTTCAGGATATTTTTCAGGAACTGAAGAATGAATTCGAATTTCAGGCAAAAGCAAAGAACCTGCAGGTGAAATTCGATTGTCAATCCGAGGTTGTGCTTTCGGATGGTGTGTTGTTGACAAGAATCCTCCGTGTCCTGGTTTCGAATGCCATCCGATATACCAACGAGGGAGAGATAAGCGTTTTCTGCAGCCACGAGCCTGGCGGACTGAGGCTCACGGTCCAGGATTCAGGTATCGGTATGGCCGCCGATCAACTGGCGATGATATTCGACGAATTTTACCGGATCGATAATGACCCTGCCGCCAGAAATAGCGGTCTTGGTCTGGGGCTTTCGATCGTTGAGCGTAGCGTCAGACTTCTGGGTACCAGGATGAACGTGGAGTCGGAGCCCGGCCGCGGATCCGCGTTCTCTCTGCTGGTGCCCGCCGCCTAAACAATAAGAGCCCGAAACTCGCGCAGAATCCTCTTGATCCGCGCAGTGTTCTCACCTCCCGAGCGGAGCAGTAGTTTCTGGCCGCTCGAAAGAGCCTCCAGTTCCGTGTCAGCAAACTCGTAAAGCACATGCGGTCGGATGAGGCGAATGGGATCATCCACCTCGGGCGTGATCAACAGCAAATCAATCACCTCCACCAGACGATCATTGAAGTAACCACCCGGATAACCCAGTCGCACGTAGGACCCCTGAAATAATGGGTAGAAACGACGATAGGTTTCGGCGACGACCTCGAGGTCGGCTCCGACCACAAGATCAATAAGTATGGCATATCGTGCGTAGCTATCGGGATTCAGGTAGTAAACACCGTTGTCACCTGACGCGTCCGCAGCAAATGATCTGGAGAGCCTGCCGACGGGCCGGATTTTCTCTGCCACATGGCTGCGCGGCAGGTTGTCGATCGTTGCAACGAAGTTATCGACAAGCGACTCACTCTTGAGCACGGATTCAATCGGGTGACCAAAAATGTCGACAAGGGCCAGCAGAAAGTAACTGTCACTGTCATCAAGTGGCGGCAAGCGTACAAGCCTGCGTTCGGATGATGCTGATTGCTCAATCGGTGCTATCGGATGTGCGGGCCCGCTTTTCGTGCGCCTTTCTTCAGCAACGACGTCGGATGGCACGGCAACGGGCTCGTCCGGCAGAAGGATATCGTCCTGAAAATACCAAAACGTGCCGGCCAGAGCGGCAATCAGCAGGATAAAAAGCAGCAGCTTTACGTCGGGATCGTTCACGACGTTCACTCTACCCTATTTCATTGGACGGTCCGCAACAACCGTTTGTGCATTGTTGATTTTACCGGTGGCGAAAGTAAGTTTTGAGACCATGGTTTATCCTGAAGAGTCTGTTACGTTGTGTTTCTGTGACATATTTGACTGCAACCAATTCCGCCTTGCTCGGTCGAAAACGCGGCTTGGTCGGAAATCAGGAAACAATATGATTAATCGTTGGGTAGTCCGTATCTTTGTCGTGGCGATAATGTCGCTGGCATTTCTTACGGTGGCAGCCATTGGACTGGCAGATGAGCTGGTATCAGAGGAGATCAGTTTCGCCACGCGTGATGGAATTAGAATCAGCGCGACCCTGGCCGTGTCGTCTGCCGGGCAAGACCAAAAATTGCCGGCAGTAGTTTTTATCCATCAGGGCGGATCGAACCGTAACGAATGGGTGTCATTACCACTCTTCGACAACGTTGTTGCAAGCAACATGGTTGCACTCGCTTACGATGTCAGGGGGCACGGTGACTCGTCAGGGAAGGCCGACTTCAACACGTTGTTCGATGATCCTAATCAGGCGCCTCTGGATTTGCGGGCCGCAATCGACTATCTGATTGCTACCGGGCGGGTCGACAAGGAGCGGATTGCTGTTATTGGTGCATCGATAGGTTCGAATCTCGCTTGCGTTGCGTCCGGGAAAGATACGTATCACGTCAAAACCGCCGTCGCGATGTCGGGCAAGACTTCAGCGGTGTTGAACCTGGCGGGCCTCGACAAATCAGAGATTACACTCGCATCCGTTTTTCATATTTCGTCAGAGTTTGATCAGGACGGCAAGCGTGCCGAATGGGCAACAGAGCTTTTCGAAATGACTGACGAACCGCGAAAACTTGAAATAGTTGCAGAATCCGCCGGACACGGTGTGTCAATATTTACCGATGATCCTTCGCTTCAGGAACGTGTGTTCGGCTGGTTGCTGGAAACTCTTTAGGAAACAACTCTTGGCAAATCCCGCTCGGTCAACTGCATATAGCTCACAGCGTGGCTTGTTCGACAAGACATTCTTCAGGCGGCGCAAGCGCCATCAATGTGTCAAAATTGCGGACAATCGCCAAATAATTGGAATTTTTTGTAACCAAATGTTCTGACAATGCAACGATAATAGATTGTGTGGAATATTACGGATTAGGGACCAGGTGCTGATGCTTGATGGAACATACGTCGTACCAGGCATGCCGGCGCTGGGCGAGAGCGAGAAGGATGTTTCTTTCTTCGAATTCTGGCCCATGTGGCTGATGTACCTGCCGGTTGCGCTGCAATGGCTGGTGCTTGCCGTGCGCAATGGTTCGCTGATGCTGCCATTGGTCGCCAACCCAAAGCTCCCGGTTTCCGGAGTGGTCGGAGTTGGCAAAAGCGAGATTTTGGCGCAGGCGACAGGTCATTGTGCCGATGCTATTTTGCCCTGGGTTTGTCATCGGATCACGGACGAGTCGCCGGGTGAGCAGGTTGACGGCATTATCAGAAAAGCCACAGAGCAAAATATTCAGTTGCCGTTCGTATGCAAACCCGATCTGGGCTGCAGAGGCTCCGGAGTAAAGCTGGTATCTGACAAGGAACAGCTCAGCACCTACCTAGACGCATACCCGCAAGACACGGAAATTATCGTACAACGACTGGCCAGCTGGGAACCGGAAGCCGGCATATTCTATGTGCGCATGCCTGGTGCTGAATTGGGCCAGATCAAGTCTCTGGCGCTGAAGTACAGCCCGCACGTTGTCGGCGATGGCGTGAGTACGTTACGGGAATTGATTGCAAGAGACTCGCGTGCGAGCCAGCTTGAACACCTTTATTTGGAACGACATCAGGCCAATCTCGACACGATAATCGAAAAAGAAAAAACTTATCGGCTCGTTTTTTCGATCAGCCATTGTCGTGGCGCAATATTTCGGGATGGCGCAGAGTACATTACGGAGAAGCTGACACAGCAGATTGACGATTTGATGCGCGATATTCCGGAGTTCTACTACGGTCGTCTCGACATCAAGTTTCCGGATATCGATAGTCTGATGAAGGGCGAGAATCTGGAGATCGTAGAGATCAATGCCGCCAGTGCCGAGTCGCTGCATATTTGGGATCGTGACGCGAGCTTGCGCGACGCTCTACAGGCATTGTTGTGGCAGTACCGCACGTTGTTCAAAATTGGTCGAATAAACAGACGTCGCGGCTTTGCACCACCGCCGATCAGCGAACTGCTGGAGCGCTGGCGCACCGAGCGGCAGCTGGCACAGTTTTATCCGATGACCGATTGACGCGCCATACTGTCTATGACTGAGCACCCACTACAATTGCCGATTAGGAACAAGACCCTGAACCGAGTCGTTACGCGCGTTCTTGGAATGCGGCGAGCGCGTCAGGTCTACGATGGCTGGTTAGACAGCGGTGAGCGCAGAGATCCACCGGTCGCCGGCCGGTTCTTGAAGTTCGCGCTGTCGTTTCTGGACTCGAAAATAAGCTGGCGGGACGGGGAAGATTTGCAACGAGTTCCGACCGAAGGTCCATTGATCGTCGTAGCCAATCATCCCCTGGGTTGCCTCGAGGGCATGATGCTGTCGCATGAACTCCTGAAGGTGAGAAAAGACACTAAAGTTCTCGTAAATGAATTGTTGTTGCGGATTCCTGAATTCAAAGAACTGTTTATTGGGCTGGATGTGTTGAGTGGTGATACCGCAAGGAAAAACGCGCGCGGAATTCGAACCGCTTGCCAACATTTGGACGCGGGTGGTGCGCTATTGATATTTCCCGCTGGAACGGTTGCCCAGATCAATTTGTTGCGACGCCGTATTGAAGATCCGCCGTGGAATAATCTGGTCGGTAGACTGGCCGAGCGCTACCGTGCAACTTGCGTGACCGTGTACGTCGATGCTCGTAACAGCCTGCTTTTTTACCTGACGGGTCTTATTCACCCGAGGTTGAGAACGCTTCTACTTGCCAGGGAGCTACCAAATAAACAGGGATGCACAGTATCCGCGACTGTTGGTGAACTGGTGACGCCAAGAGAAATTGCTGAACTGGACGGTCGCGAGGCAATTACCAGCTTCCTCCGGCTCAGCAATGATGCGCTGGGTCCCGATCAGAACGAGAAAAGCAGTGCAGCCGGTGCGCGGCAGCCGATTCCAATTGCAACCGACCTTACACAGTCAGTGTTGCAGAGGAAACTGGATGATCTCGCCGAGTATCGACTCGTCGACGACAAGCGCTTCGCCGTCTACTGTGCTCCATACGCTGAACTCGGCTGCATGATGCGACAGATTGCGATTGAGCGTGAGAAAGCATTTCGCGCCGTGGGAGAAGGAACCGGTCGTGATCTGGATAGCGATGACTTTGACCGTCACTACTGGCACTTGTGGGCATGGGACAAAGAGCAGAATCAAATGGTTGGGTCTTATCGAGTGGGAAAGACCGATCAAATACTTCGTGAGAACGGAGTTGATAAGTTGTACAGCCACTCTTTGTATCGATTCGATCCCAAATTTATCAGTGAGATCGGAAGCTCGATCGAAGTCGGTCGCTCATTCGTTGCAATAGATTATCAACGTCACCCCAAAGCGCTGGATCTGCTTTGGCGTGGCCTTGGCACGTTTGTAGTGCAAAACCCCGGCTATCACACGTTGTTCGGTTGCGTGAGTATTTCCAGCGAATATTCTGTGATGGCGCGAGCCTTCCTGGCTGACTCGATGATGGCGCATTACTCGATCAAGGGCGATCTGCAGCAACAGGTGAGCCCAAGGTCACCTTTTCGCGTATCCAAAAAACCGTGGACTGCAGAGGTTTTGAAGTCACTGGGCAGCATCGCGATTATCAACAAGCTGCTGGGCAACCTGGATCAGGGGCGGCGAATACCGATTCTTCTTAGACACTACCTTGCGCTAAACGGACGTTTTGCCTCGTTCACCGTAAACCGCGGATTCAACAACTCGCTGGATGGGCTGATTCTTGTCGACCTGAGGGAGGCACCGCAAAAATATTTAAATCGATATCTGGGCAAAGAGGGCGCCCAGGTGTTTCTGCAAAGATGGAGAAAGAATGTCGACGCTGCGTAATTCTGCCGTTGAGGCTTTGGATCAAATGCACTCGCTGATCGTCACGGCGATGGATGCATCCGGTCCAGACAATAATTTGTACGATGAGAGTGGCATTGGATGTCACGTGCGGCATGTTGCGGATCATTTCCGGGCATTTGAGAACGGTATTGACTCAGGTGTTATCGACTACAACTGCCGACGGCGGGACAGCGAGCTTGAGCGAAACGCCAATCTTGGGCTCGAAGAGCTGCTGGAGCTACGAGAAATGCTGCCGTTAACGATCTTCAGTGATCAGCGTGTGATCGTTGAGTCAGAAATCTCGTGCCTTCATCAGGAGAGTCGCCGCTGCGACAGCACCTTTAACAGGGAGCTGACCTACCTGATCTATCACACGATTCATCATGTTGCGTACGCTTCGCTCCTGTTAAAACAGATCGGCTTGTCACCCGACCCCGATGCGGGTTTGGCGCCGGCAACCGTGAGCTATCTGCGTCAAAGTCCTAAGGCCGCCGAGCCGTTGCGATAAGGTAGCCGGCACCGCCTGTGGCAATAAAGCTTTCGAGGTCTGCGAGAGTCTGTGCAGGATCGCCGAAGTCGGTAGGCAGTCCAGCGTTTGCCAAAGCACTCGTGGTCGCCAATAGTTTCAGTTGGCGCTTGATGCGCTGAATCATGTCGGTCAGCGTCCAGTTGACGCTTCGAATTCGTATGAATTCGAAACCTGCGCGGGACAGTGCCTCTCGATAACCCTCGGCCGACGGCGCGTTCGCAACGCAGAGCACCTTGCCCAGTAATCCGTTCAGACTATCGGGCACCGGTGCGTTAAGGAAAAAGTCAGAAAATCCGATGCGACCGCCCGGCTTTAACACAAAATGTAGTTGTTGAAGTGCGGTATCCATACTTTCGAAAAGACACAAACTGCATTCACAAAGAGAAACGTCGAAGGACTCGGGTGCGAACGGTAGCTGCACCGCGCTGGCTCTCAGGAACTGCGTTTTGTCACTGAGGCCGGCTGCTTGTGCGGCATCGGTTGCTCGCTGGAGATTGAGAGCCGAATAGTCACACCCGGTGACCGTCGCGCCAAACTCAGCCGCGATTAAACGCGCCGAGCTGCCGTTTCCGCAAGCAACATCAAGTACGGCGGATTTTGGTGAAACAAGACTCGCGTCCGCCAGGCGCCGGGTTAGTTTTATCCCACCGGGATGAAAGCTTTCACCTAGTAGTTGTTCGACGATGGGCAGCTCATAAAGGCCAGCACAACAACTCGCCAGATTTTGGCTGGCATCACTCACTTCGACCCGCCCTCGGACTTTTCGTATCGAGCCAGCGAAATCGGTCCTGTCAGTGGCGCAAACTCCCGTTTGCGAAGTGGCTCAAGCACTTGTTTTTCGAGGTCGTCGCGGTAGAGAAGGTTATAGGTATCGAACGGGATCACCCTTTCACCGTCGGGGTGGACAATGTGTACGCAGGTCTTTCGAATTGAACGCAGATCGAAGCCCTGTGCGTCAATAAACTCGACGATCAAGACTCGAAAAATGTTCTCGTAGCCGAGTTGCTGCGGCGGCGAGCGTTCCAGCTTGTCGAGAAAATCACTCATCGCATCGGTCTGTGAGTCTACAGAGTGATGCGTCGAAAACAAGTTTAGAAAGTGTTCTCGGACAGCGGGTTCCTTTTCGTAGGTGATGGTCGCTCGGCCGCTATCGATCAGAAATTCCGGGTCCACGAGCCCGGTGAGCGGAACCAGGCCGGAATCCAGCTTGAGTGCGTAGGCCATCGCGAGGTGATCCGGATGGCAGGGCACCGGTATAAGATCTTCAGGAGCAAAGACAGGACACTGCTCAAGGATGTTGCGGCGAATTTCCGTCAAGGTTAGCCGGTCGCGCTCGCTTTCGTAGCCGGATTCGTAACCTTCCAGACGGCCCGCCGCCTGCACGGGTTGGAACGTTACGCCACGTACGCACGGTTGCTGAACACCGTATTCAATCAACTCGCCCAGTTCATTGTCGTTGAGTCCGCGTCGAATTGTGGCGACAAGAGTCGTGTGGATCCCAGTCTCGTTAAGGCGCTCAATGGCACGTGTGTGCGTACTGCGAAGATCAGTAGCTCTGAGTGCTTTCAGGACCTCAGGCTGAAAGGAATCGAATTGCAGGTAAATTTCCAGGCCAGGCTTGAATTCGGCAAGACGTTCGGCGAAGCCTGCTTCATTTGCGATGCGTATCCCATTGGTGTTGACCATAAGATGACCGATGGGGCGCTGTCGAACCAACTCGAGTATTTCGAAAAACTGAGGATGAATTGTCGGCTCGCCCCCGGAGATCTGGATGATGGACGGCTCACCTTCGTTGGCAACGGCCCGATCCAGCATACGCTCAATTTGCTCCAGGCTTCGGTGCGTTTGTCGCTCAGGCCCGCTGCCCGCGTAACAGGTGGGGCAACGCAGGTTACAGTTGTCCGTTATCTCTATTAGCAAGGTACAACCGTGTTGTTCGTGATCCGGACAGATTCCGCAGTCGTACGGGCAGCCGTATTTCGCCGATGTGTTCGGCGCGATCACCTGTTCGGGAGTTTTTATGAACGTTTCTCTGGCCAATTTGTAATAGCCGATGTCGTCTGCCATCAATACTCGTTCAGGGCCGTGCGTGGGACAGCGCTTAAGCATCCACACACAGCCGTCCTGAAAAACGATTTTCGCATCAACGCGCTGCAGGCAGGTGCTGCATATCGAGGTTGTGGAATCGTAGTATTGGTAAGGTCGCAGTTTTGCAGTCATGAGAAACCAGACCGTGGATTATCCCTATACATTACCAACATTGAATTAAAACCGTCATAGTTTGCCTCATGCAAATCCACCCAACTGTTTCCTGAGATCACCCAGCAGTCTTCGAAGCGTGCCCGTGATCAACACAAATTCGGCATCCTGTCTGGCCAGTGGGTCACCCTGGTCCTCGCTGTCATCATCTATGCCGAGGAAACGAAGCTTTGAGATCGTGCCGTTTTCATTGAGCACACAGCTCATGACATTGTCATATTCGATGGCAAGGTGCGTCAGTCGCATACCGTTTGCGACATGATTTCGAATGGTCTGATCGCTCAGGTCGAAGTCGGTCCAGCGAACGATCGAACCGGCATCCGCCAGATCCTGCATACGGCATTCGCGGCCAAGCGCAAATTGTTTTGGCGCGTCGTCAAAAAATATTCCGGCGAGCAACTCTTCAACCGGCTTCATGAATTGCAGCGGACGAATATTCAGGCCATCAATCGCCGCCTGTAATCTCCGGACTACGCGTTCCGCGGCAGAATCCTGCAAAGCATCGATACCAAGCACTTTTTCTTTCAAGTCGATATAGGCCCAGATTCGGTCCGACTTGAGCAAGGCTCTCGGCATTAGCTCATCGCGCGCTTCGGCCTTCAGTCGGCGCTTCTCGCGCGGGGTTGGTGCTTCGGACATACGTTGACGAAATTCCTCGATGCGCGATTCCAGTTCCTCATTGATTACCGAGGGTGGTAACACGCGTGATTGACTGCGCAGCCTGATAAGGTCTGCGCCGTTCAACCGGCGGGCGGACAAATCACTATTGTCAGGATCAACCTCTACCCAGCCTGAGCTGCGTTCGGTGAGAGGACCGCAAGGTTCAAAACCTGCTGTTTCGAGGCTTGTGGATAACGCCTCTTCATTCTCTGGCCAGTTACCCTCAAGACGGTAATAACGTACATTTCGAAACATAGTGAATCATTCGCGATTGACGGGGCCGCGCAGTATCCGCATTTATCAGCGCAATGTCACCATTGCCATTTGCAACGAAGTTCGCCACCGGTGGTCAGATAGAAAATGAAGAATAAATACACCCTGCTATTGGCCGCATTAATGCTGTCACAGTTCGTGTTTTTCGGAGTGGCTCGCGCAGCCGAAGCGGAGAAAGTATTACTCCTGGCGGAGGATGTTGGTCGCTGGATATCCGGAGCGGCTATTTTGAACGCTTCCGGGCGTGGCTGGCCGGACGACGCACTTGCACCAGAGCACACGGGTTACGATCTTGCCTCGGGCGTCGCTGGCAAAGTGGTCTATTTCGCGGCCTTGTACAAAGCGACCGGCAAGGACGAGTATCTTCTCGAAGCGAAACAGGGCGCGGACTTTCTGATTTCAGTTATCGACGATCCGGCACAATTCGACGGCGATCATCGACGGGCGAGTTTGTACACGGGACTGGCTGGAGTTGGCGTTGCTTTTCTTCACGTGCGAGAGGTAGAGCCAAAATACGCAGCCGCTTTGCGACGGGTACTCGACATTCTCGATGACTGGAGCGTTAGCGATAAGGACGGCACACATTGGAGCGAACGATTTAACGATCTGATCTATGGGGATGCTGGCACCGTGCTTTTCCTTACGCAGTTGTCGAAGCTTGCGGGCTACTCACGTGCTGGCGAACTGGCGCAACAGGGCGGCCATTTTCTTCTTACCCAGGCGATTAGGGAAGGCGATAAAAGCCGTTGGTTGTTTCGGCGTGACAAGGAGTTCAACCTGCCGAATTTTTCACACGGCACGGCTGGCGTTGCCTATGTTCTTGCGACGGCAGGTTCACAATTAGACGATGCGGATCTGCGGTACGGTGCACGTGCGGGCTTCAATTACGTCCGGTCGATTGCGAGGACAGCGGATAGTCGACTGCACATTCCTTATGGTTGGGGTTCGGATCAGTGGCAGGGGCTGTACGAGTTTGGGTGGGCGCACGGCCTGACTGGAAGCTCTCTGATGTTTCTCCGAATGCAGCAAGCCAATATCAACGCAGATCAGGCGACAAACCTGCTGGCACTGTCTCGTAGGACCTTGGCCAGCATTAATTTGCCTGGCGCCGTCGCCGAACCATTCGCAGAACCGTCAACGCCACTGGATTATCGGTTCGGGCGTGCCGCTTACACCGGAGTTTTTCACGGTGCGGCGGGAATCGGTCTCGCTTTGCTCAACATGCACACCAGCATGACGGGGCGGTCTCCGTACGCGGAAATGCCGGATAGCCCGTTTTGATGATTACTGGTTAATTATTGCAATCACCGCAGGGTGGTCGGCCGGGTAACGGTTCGCCCGAAAAAACATGTGTGGACCTTCGGCACCGTCGTCGTATTCGTATTCCCAGACGATTTCACCTTCAGGTGTCACTTCACGCACGCGCGCCTTCGCCCCGTGATTAACCAGTGTATTGCCGTTGGCCAGGCGCTGTGCCCCTGAGATAAACCAGGAAAAGAAAATATCTTCGTCGGTCGGAGCGTATTCCCAGGCGAGATCGGCGGGACCGTAAGGATTGTCACCGTCGAGTAGGTATGACCCGTCCTCGTTCAATGGCGTCGCAAATTCAACGACACTGCTGTGCGGCCGCACCTTGCCATCGCCGTTGTTGAAAATCATCACATTTCCGGCGCCGGGCAGGCCAGTTCTGATCCACTGAACGTCGTGTTGATTGAAGAGCTGGCGATCTTCGGCCGTGCCGCGATCGTAGTTTTCCGGATTGCCCCAGCGGTAGATAAAATCACCGGCGTCGCCCTGGGCTTCGAACGACGTTGTATTGTGGTCGATGACGTAAATTTCGCTCAGGTAGTTCGACGAAAAAATGATCTGATCAAGTTCTGCGTTGTAGTCGAGTGCGTTTACGTGCGTCCAGTCATCACTCACAGTGCCGTCCCTGTTGAGGCGCATCGTGTTGAGGTCGAGTTTACTTGTGTTGTCAGCGACCACACCGTAGTTGGGTTTTCCTGCATCGAAATCCTGGACTACGTGATTTCGCATACTCCACTCCCAGACAATTTCCGCCGTCAACGGATTGACTTCGATGATGCCGTCGAACCAGAAGTTGCCGTTTTCGGCGACGTGCTCAGGATTGCGGCCAAGTGCAATCGCCTGCGCAACCGATATATTTTCCCAGACGATTGCAAGGACGTTTCCGTTTGGAAGTTTTACAGCGTCGTGATGATGGATGTAGTCATCAGTTTCAAGACGTAGCCGCCAGTTCAGCGAACCGTCGGCAGCGTACTCCTCAAGACAGCCACGATTACCACCGCCATCCTGGAATGTGTCCGTGTACAGGTTGCTGGACGACAGGCGACTGCCATCAGACTGTAACTGGGTAAACCCGTAGTAGTCGTTCTCAAATTCCGCAACGACTTCTTTGTCGTTGTTGATGAGGTAGGCGGGTTTTCGGTAGCCGGGCTCAACCAACAAAAAGCCGGGTGATACACGCTCGACATCGGTCTCTGCGACCGGTCTCCCGGCGCCAACCGCCTGCCACTTGGCCAGCATTTCCGGCATTTCAACGATTTCTTCGTCAGGCACGTTCGCAAATCCCGGAGGAGGTGCGGACGTCATCGCAACGCCGCAGTCGGTACTAACCGGTTTTCTGGATATATAAAGTGGCGCAGCCGGTTCGGATGCTGCTGCCGGCGCATCGTTTGCAGCGGGGGCGCAGGCATACAGGCCAACCGTTGCACTTATCAGCAGCGCGAGCGCCGCAGAGCTGAATCTGACATCAAACATGTTAATCCCCTGTCGGTCTCTTGTGACCGGAAATATCGATGATATTTAATTCTTGTAATTTTTTTCGATATTACAGGATACGGGTTGAGCATTCACGCCAAAAGAGCGTTCGAAGTCTGGCAGTGCCTGATACAGTCAGCTCCCGACTCTGACAGAAGCATCGATTTTGACTTCCCCCAATGGTAAGCCCAAACCCGTGACCACAACGTTTCGGGGCATGAAAATCGCCGAACCGTTGCTGGCAGCACTGGACGAGATTGGCTACGAAACACCTTCGCCAATTCAGGCGCAGGCAATTCCGCATCTGTTGAAAGGCCTGGATCTACTGGGCCATGCGCCAACCGGCACCGGCAAGACTGCGGCATTCGCGCTGCCGTTGCTTTCTCGCCTTGATATGCAGGCCAAGAATGTCCAGATAATGACGTTAACGCCGACGCGTGAGCTCGCGATCCAGGTGGCGGAAGCCTATCAACGCTATGCACACCATATAAAAGGGTTTCACGTTCTGCCGATCTATGGTGGCCAGGAATATTCGGGACAGCTTCGGCAGTTGAGGCGGGGCGTGCAGGTTGTAGTCGGAACGCCCGGGCGGGTTATGGATCATATGCGAAAGGGCACGTTGAAACTCGGCGGCTTGCAGGCACTCGTTCTCGATGAAGCCGACGAGATGCTTCGCATGGGTTTCATCGATGAAGTCGAATGGATTCTGGATCAGACGCCGAAGAATCGTCAGATGGCGTTATTCTCGGCAACGATGCCCAAAGAGATCGAGCGCATCGCGCGGCGACACCTGAATAAGCCGCAAGAAGTTTCGATCAAGACCCGGACTGCGACGGCTGAAACGATTCGTCAACGGTACTGGCAGGTGAGCGGGCTACACAAACTGGATGCGTTGACTCGTATTCTTGAAGTCGAAACTTTCGATGCCATTCTCATGTTTGTGCGCACCAAGACCGCAACAACAGAACTTGCCGAGAAACTCGAAGCCCGAGGCTATGCTGCTGCCGCTATGAACGGTGACATGGCACAAGCGCATCGTGAGCAAACTGTAGAGCGATTGAAACGCGGCTCATTGGATATTCTTGTCGCAACGGATGTTGCCGCGCGTGGGTTGGATGTGAATCGAATCAGCCACGTTGTTAATTACGACATTCCTTATGACACGGAGGCGTATATCCATCGAATCGGCCGGACAGGGCGTGCGGGTCGATCAGGAGAGGCGATTCTTTTTGTGGCACCGCGTGAGCGGCGCATGCTCGCCGCGATAGAGCGGGCCACGCGACAGAAGATTTCACGACTGGAGTTACCAACAACCGAGACCGTCAACAACAAACGTATCGCGGACTTCAAACAAAAGATCAGCGACACGCTCGCGGGCGGCGAGATGGCTTTCATGCAAAATCTGGTGGAGCAATATCGCAACGAACACGATGTACCGGCACTGGATATCGCTGCTGCTTTGGCGAAAATGTCGATTGGTGACAAGCCGTTGTTGCTAAGTCCGGACAAGGAACGACCACCGCGCCGGAGTGACGACGTACCGCCAAAACGCGGCAAGAAACGTCGAGACAAATCGTCAACGGAGCCGGACTCCGACAAAGAGCGCTACCGAATTGAAGTGGGGCATGAGCACGGCGTGAAGCCCGGCAATATTGTCGGCGCTATTGCAAATGAAGCTGGGCTAGCCGGTGAGCATATCGGTCACATCTCGATTGAAAAAAATTACAGTCTCGTCGACTTGCCGGTGGGCATGCCGAAAGATATTTTCATGGATCTTAAGAAGGTCCGGGTCTGCGGCAGACCAATGAAAATCGCTCTGCACGGAAAACCGGTCAATAAGGCGCATAAGAGAAAGAAGAAATAGCGTGCACCCAACCAAACCCGTCCTATACATATTTGCGATCTCCCACTTTTGCGAGAAAGCACGGTGGGCGCTCGACTGGCTCGAGGTCGACTACGAGCTGCGTCACGTTGCACCGGGAGAGCACAGGGAAATCGCCAGAAGACTCGGTGCGCCGCACACATCCGTGCCCTATCTGTCACTTGACGGCCAGGTGATTCAGGGCTCTGCCGATATTGTTAGCTGGGCGGAAAAAGCGTCACCAACTAATAGATCTCTGACACCGAATGATGATACGTGCGAAGAAATAGAAAAGCGGATCGACGATATTGCCGGTGTGCATGTTCGCAGGTTTTATTATTCTGAAGCGCTGGTTGATCACCCATCGACGGTTCGACCCATATTTACCCGCGATCTACCGTGGCTCAAGAAGCTAACGATTGGCCTCGCGTGGGGAAAGATTCGCAAGATAATGATTTCGCGTATGGATCTCGGAGCTTCGCAGGGTGAGGAATCGAAGGGCATCGTAGATAAAGAGCTGACGTGGATCGACGACTTGCTGGAAGACGGTAGAAGCTATCTGGCAGGCGATGAGTTTTCGCGCGCCGATATTGCAGTAGCAAGCATTCTGGCACCGTTGGCCGTACCACCCGAACACCCCGTTTATTATAGATTGCAGCACCCACCCAGACTGACTCAGGAGTTATCACACTGGGAGGGGCGCCCCTCCTTCAGATGGGTGCGTGAGATTTACGCGAAGCACCGATAGCATTCTTGTGTCTGCCTCCAACGACTTCGCTACTCTTAAACTGAAACCCGAGTTACTTGGCAACCTTGCGGACCTCGGCTATATGGAAATGACGCTGGTGCAGGCCGAGACACTACCGTTGTTAATCGAAGGCAAGGACGTGCTCGCCCGTGCAAAAACCGGCAGCGGTAAGACGGCGGCTTTTGGTCTGGGCCTACTAAATAAACTGGACGCGACGTCGTTCAGGTTGCAGGCATTGGTGCTTTGTCCGACACGTGAGCTTGCGGATCAGGTCGCCAAAGAGATTCGACGACTTGCGCGAGCGATTCCCAATATCAAGATTTCGAGTGTGTGCGGCGGAGCACCGCTCCGGTCACAAACTGCTTCGCTGCAACGCAGTCCACACATCATCGTTGGCACGCCGGGGCGCGTACATAAGCACCTGCGTAGCGGCAACATTGACCTTGGTAATTTGCAGACCTTTGTCCTCGATGAAGCGGATCGAATGCTGGACATGGGTTTCATGGATGAGCTGGACGCGATCCTTACCTTTGTACCGGCCAGGCGACAGACACTATTGTTCAGCGCAACCTATCCGGATGCGATCGCTGAAATGAGCCGAAGAGTTCAACGTGACCCTCAGACCGTTGATGTCACCGACGATGAACAGCCGGCACAGATCACGCAAAACTGGTGTTCGGTAACACGCGAAAATCGACCGGACGAGTTAGTTCGAGTACTGCGTGCCTGGGGCGGGGCACTTAATCTTGTGTTCTGCAATACGAAAATCGATTGTGCCGAAGTTACAAATTATCTTCAGGCGAAGAACATCGTAGCCGTTGCACTGCACGGCGACCTGGATCAGGCACAGAGAAATCAGGTGTTGGTGAGATTCTCAAACCGGAGCGCAAGTGTGCTAATCGCGACTGACGTTGCGGCCCGTGGCCTCGACGTAAAAGATATCGATGCTGTGTTCAATTACGAGTTGCCACCACAAGCGGAGGTTTACGTACATCGAATTGGCAGAACGGGGCGTGCGGGCAATACCGGCGTCGCAGTGAGCCTGGTGGAAGAGTGTGAGATGTGGCGATTGATTGAAATCGAGAAGTCTTTACCCGATGCGCTGATACAACAGCGCGGCATACCCGACGCGAAGCGCGGCGACGAAACGTTAGTACCGTTGATGACGACCATCCAGATTAGTGGTGGCCGAAAGAATAAATTACGGCCGGGTGACTTGCTAGGTGCGCTTACTGCACACGGTGGAATACCCGGCGATGCGGTCGGTTCAATAGACTTGTTTGACACGGTTGGTTATGTCGCGGTGCAGAATCAACACGTATCAAAAGCACTGCGACATCTGAGTGATAAGCAAATAAAAGGCCGGACGTATCGCGCGCGAGTTAGAACATAGAGGACCGATTGAATCCGCACCGTAAGCAGCCGTTCATTCAGGTTCCTGGCGACCGTCTCAGAACGGCCAGCGGACTAAACCGCTCTCGCGGTAGTTAACACGAACATTTCTACACATCGATGCTCGCAGCATGGGTCCACCTGTGTTGAGGTTGTTGTTACCACACAGCAACAAAAACACAGGAGATAGACCCATGACTGATTCTACCAAGTCTGTAAGCCCATTGCGCCAGCGCATGATCGACGATATGACGATGCGCAAACTCAATCCCAAGACACAAGCCGGTTACCTTCGTTCGGTGAAGAACTTTACACGCTTCTTTGGCCGCTCGCCTGATCAGGCCGAGCCTGAGGATCTGCGGGGATTTCAACTGCAGATGGTCGAGAAGGGGGTTTCCAGCACCACGCTGAACGCCACCATCACTGGTTTGAAGTTTTTCTTCGGCGTAACCTTGGATCGCCCGTCAGCGCTGAAGAAGATGAGCCCGGTGCGTCGGGAACAGAAGTTACCGCAAGTCTTGAGCGTCGATGAGGTAACACGCCTGCTTAATGCTGCGAGCAACTTAAAACACCGCGCAGCACTGTCGGTTGCCTACGGCGCGGGTTTACGCGCCAGCGAAGTCACGCATCTGAAGATCGCCGACATCGACAGTGAGCGCATGATTCTGCGTGTCGAACAAGGCAAGGGACGCCGTGATCGATACGCCATGCTCTCGCCATCATTGCTCCGGTTGCTGCGCAACTGGTGGCGACAAGCCCATGCTTTGGGGAAGATGCTGCCCGGCGGCTGGTTGTTCCCGGGACAAAACCCGGTCAACCCACTATCGACCCGGCAACTCAACCGTGCCTGCAAGTTGGCCGCAGAAGCCGCTGAACTGGATAAGCGGATCTCCATGCACACGCTACGGCACAGCTTTGCGACCCACCTGTTGGAACAGAAGGTGGATATCCGCGTCATCCAGGTGTTGCTCGGTCACCAGAAGCTGGAGAACACCGCTCGCTATAGTCACGTCGCAACCCGCACCTTA
>JAJFKR010000030.1 GCA_021773095.1 Woeseiaceae bacterium
CAATGGTGAGGGGATGGGGACGAAGTCTCCTACGGTCTGTACCAACAGGTCAGAAGCGCGCGAAATGTCCCTCCCATCCCGGCACCTTCCATCATCCTGATTTCAGGTGGGAGTTACCATACAAGCGCGCCCAGCGCGCGACCCCGCCACAAGGGTCACAAGCGGCGGTCGAGATACTGTTTACCGGAAATAAAGCGGACCGACAAAATCGCCAGTGCGATTTTGGACGTACGAAGTGCGCCCGAAGGGACGGCAACAGAATGTTGTCGGTCAACGGAGCCATTCCAGTAAACAGCATCTCGACCGATGCGTGCGATGATCGTCACGAGGTCGCGCGCTGGGCGCGCTCCTACAGGAAATCGTCGATGGCGCAGCGCAGCTGTCCATTCGACAAACGGTAGCAGACATTCAACTTGAAGCCAGTGGCGTCCTCGGACGTCGACTTGATCGAAATAATGGCGTTAAACGTGTTGCCTGGCTCAACCAGTTTCCGCGGATCCAGATCCGTCGGCAAATACTCCGCAGGATCCAGAATACGGCTGCCGATCGTTTCTTCGAAGCGGTCCGTTAACGAGATTCCTATCACCGGGTAGGGCAGTGGCCCGTCTGAATTGTTACCCAGCCGGGAGTAGACAGTGAGCTCGTCCTCGTCACCCTCTGTGTTGCCCTTGGTCGCCTCAAATCGCCAGCCCGTAATATCCCATGCGGGTTGTACCGGCTGACCCATCGCGCGGTAGACCTGACCAACCGTATTGCTAAATGCCGGGATCGTTGCAAGTGCTTCGCGCGACTGGTGCACGAACTGACCGACGATCAGCAACGCAAGCATCACGATACCGGTGATTATTCCGACACGCCCACCAGCCGGTGTTGTTGCCTGATCTGCCTCACTCGCACGTTCCAATAGTGCCAGCTCGGCCGCAGCCGCCTTGTCAGCAGCGAGCTTATCGCTGTCGAGTGCTGTACGTATGTGCTCACCTTCCATGATGATTGTCTCGAATCCGGGCATCTCCTCCCGCTCTTCCGATTCCTTTTCTTCGTGTACTTTTTTCTCGGTATCGTTCTCGGGAATAACGATTGTCGAAGCGAAACCATCCTCGTCTTCGATGGCGAGCGCCATGAGGTCCTGATCGATCTGCATGTTGACGGTTTGCTCATCTTCCGTCATCGGTGGCACTTGGTGCGCGGCGGAATCATCTTGCACATTTTCGTCCGGGCTATCTGCAACGACCGGGCTATCTGCAACGACCGGGTCGTCGTCGAGTCCCGCAAGCTCGTTTTCGATCGTATGACTTTCGACGATGGGCTCTTCAATCAGCTCCTTTTCTTCGTCTTCATCATCGATCAGGTCCAGCTGTTCTATTTCTTCGTCAGGAACTTCGAATTCTTCCTCGGGTTCTACCTCAGCTTCTTCGTCGTCCTCGGATTCCTCCTCGGCCTCTTCGCTCTCTTCAAAGTCTTCGTCGAGCTCGTTGATGCCACTGAGGTCGATGCCCATTGCCTCAGCTTGCAGCGCAAACTGGGCATTCATATCTAATGGATCATTATTCGGCGCTTCAACTGCGGCTTCGTCAACAGGGTCGGCAATGTCGTCGTTTTCCTCGATGGCCTCCGTATCCGTATCCGTATCCGTATCCGTATCCGTTTCAATGGGTGCTGTGACTTCTCCGACCGGGTCCTCAAATTCGCCGAGTATGTCAGTCCATTCATCAGGCTCACTCAATGCTATTTCCGGCGGCACCTCTTCCTCCGGAGCATCGGTATTATCATCTTCGGCAACGTCGATCGCGGCGTCAGGGGCGGGTTCCGGCGCGAAAGACGGTGCACCGCTTAGGTCAAAATCGTCAGGGAGGGGTGTGTTGTCATCGAAACGTAATTCGTCAACGCCACTGGCGAGCGTTTTTCTTTCAGGGCCGGCATCATCGTCATCGGCGGCGGGTGCGGCCGCTTCCTGCTCGTCGAGGACGCGCCACTCAACACCCGTATCCTCGATCCGGATGTCGGAGCCAGCAAGTTCATCGAGTGTCTTCAAAAGGGCCGCGCTTTGCTCGGCAGAAATAGACTGCGGAAGACCGTCGTCCGTATCGATTATTTCGGGCTTTAGCTCAGGCAGCGCCGCATCAACTTCTGCTGCGACGGGTTGTTTTGGCATTTGCTCGGACAGATAGGCGAGCGCGTTAAACGCGTTGCCGCAGCTACCACAGCGAACCTTGCCGGCAGCCTGCTTCAGGACGCCGGCCGTCACTTTAAACGCGATCTCACAATCTGGGCATTGGGTATACATCAGTGTTCCAGCACGCTCAGCCCGCTCTCCGTTTTCCCGTCAACCTCGACCATATTTGGCCGTCCTGCTCTTTGAACCTCGGCTCATCAAAATCGATCCAGGGCTCATAAGCTGCCATTACGTCATCGACTTGTTCACATAATACGCCGGACAGTGCAAGCATACCGCGCCGTTTGAGCGTTAATGTGATGGATTCGGCAAACTGAACAAGTGGCCCCGCGAGAATATTTGCGACTACGACGTCAAAATTATTCTCAATCGCATCGGGAGCACCGAAAACCTGCAGGTCTTTGGCAACATTGTTATCCGCGGCGTTCTGGCGGGTCGCAATCAGCGCCTGCGGGTCAATGTCCATTCCGGTGGCAGCCGAGCAACCGAGTTTCAATCCGGCGATGGCCAAAATACCCGAACCGCAGCCGTAATCGAGCAGTCTCTTGCCGTCGAGTGATAGTCCGTCCAGCCACTCAAGGCACAATGCGGTGGTTGCGTGGGTGCCCGTTCCAAATGCGAGTCCGGGGTCGAGACGGATGACCACGTCGTCGTCTCCAGCCGAGGTGCTCCCTGTGGGACAAACCCAGAGTCGCCGCCCGAATCGCATTGGTCCAAAGTCTTTGAGCCATTCGCGCTCCCAGGCGCGATCCTCGAGGTTTTCAATGCGATTATCAGGCAGTTCCGCCAGCTCGAGTTCGAAGATCAGAGCATCACGCAGTGGTTGCAGGTCGACATCGGGCGCAAACAATCCGCTAATGCTGGTGTCTGCCCACAGCGGAGTCTCACCTGGGCCGGGTTCAAGAACCGGATTGTTGCCGGCATCAGTCAAAGTGACCGAGCTGGCCCCGAAACGCACGAAGATTTCTTCGACAATCTCGGAGTTCAGCGCGCCAAGGCTCATCACAAATTGACGCCATGCCACTAATTGCGCCACCAGTACTCCGAATCAAGTGAGACCGAGACGTTTCTCGAGGTAATGAATGTCGGTTCCGCCCGCTTGAAACGCAGCGTGCTGGAAAATTTCCTGGTGCAGCGGCACATTGGTCTTGATGCCCTCAATGACGACTTCACTTAACGCGTTTTTCATGCGAGCAAAAGCGGCCTCACGTGTTTCGCCGTGCGCAATAAGTTTGCCGATCATTGAGTCGTAATAGGGCGGTACTTTGTAGCCACTGTATATGTGACTCTCGACACGAATGCCCGGGCCTCCCGGCGGATGCCACAATGTAACCAGTCCGGGTGATGGCATGAAATTCTTCGGATCTTCCGCATTCACGCGGCATTCGATAGCGTGTCCCTGGATCTTTATATCGTCCTGAGTGACGTTGAGTTTTTCGCCGCTTGCGATCCGCAACTGCTCACGCACGATGTCGATGCCCGTGATCATTTCGGTAACCGGGTGCTCAACCTGCAGGCGAGTATTCATCTCGATGAAGTAAAACTCATCATTCTCATATAAGAACTCAAAGGTACCGGCGCTGCGATAGCCGATGTCCTTACAGGCCTGGACACAACGTTCACCAATTCGATTTCGTTGTTCTTCGGTGATACCTGGTGCCGGAGCCTCTTCGATAACCTTCTGGTGTCGGCGTTGCATGGAACAATCGCGTTCGCCCAGATGCACGGCATTGCCGTGTGTGTCGGCCAGTATTTGAAATTCAACGTGTCGCGGCTGTTCCAGGAATTTCTCCATGTACACGACGTCGTTGTTGAATGCTGCTCTGGCCTCGGCTTTGGTCACGGTGATCGCTGCGACTAACGATGCTTCGGCATGCACAACACGCATTCCACGGCCACCACCGCCACCGGATGCCTTGATAATGATCGGGTAGCCGATTTCTCTGGCGATGCGCATATTCTCATCAGGATCTTCACCCAATGGGCCGTCCGACCCCGGTACGCATGGCACACCGGCTTTTTTCATTGCGGCGATCGCGGAAACCTTGTCGCCCATCAGGCGAATGGCATCTGCTTTGGGTCCGATGAAAGTGAAGCCGCTCGATTCGACGCGCTCCGCGAAATCTGCGTTCTCGGACAGAAATCCGTAGCCCGGGTGTATACCGATAGCATCTGTGACTTCAGCCGCGCTGATTATAGCGGGCATATTCAGATAGCTGTCTATTGATTGCGGCGGTCCTATGCAGACGGTTTCGTCCGCCAGTAATACGTGCTTGAGGTTGTTATCCGCCGTCGAGTGAACGGCGACCGTTTTGATGCCCATTTCGCGGCAGGCCCGTAATACTCGTAGTGCGATCTCGCCGCGATTGGCTATGACGATTTTTTCGAGCATGTCAGTCGTTTTGGCGCTGATCAATGACGATAAGCGTTTGACCAAATTCAACCGGTTCGCCATTCTGCAGGCGAATGGATTTCACCACGCCGGATACGTCCGCTTCGATCTGGTTCATCATCTTCATCGCTTCGATGATGCACAGTGTGTCGCCTTCGTTTATCCGATCACCAACCTGAACATAGGGCGCGGCGCCCGGTGATGACGCGGCGTAGAACGTACCGACCATCGGTGCAGTGACTTCGTAACCGTCTTCTTCGGGTTCCGCGGCTGCAGCTGGCATCGTGGCCGGGCCCGCTGGCGGTGTTGCCACCGGCAGAGCAGGGGCGTGTGCGGCGACTGCTAGTGGCGCTGCAACGGCTGGCGCGCCAGGTGCGTAGCGACTGATGCGTACCGATTCCTCACCTTCGGTAATTTCGATCTCGGCAATGCCAGACTCGTCCAACAACTCGATGAGTTTTTTTACTTTTCTTATATCCATTACTTTTCTTCCTCAGCTTGTGTTGACATGCCGGTCCGCGGCTTGCACGGCGAGTTCGTAGCCATACGCCCCGAAGCCAAACAGGCAGCTGCTTGCAATGTCACTGAAATAACTGTTGTGCCGAAATTCCTCCCGGGCAAACGTATTACTCAGGTGGATTTCGATAAACGGAATCTCTACCGCCAGAAAAGCATCTCGCAAAGCAACGCTTGTGTGCGTGAAGCCTCCGGGGTTCAGGATGATAAATGCGACCTTGTCGACGGCGGCCTGCTGGACCTTGTCGATGAGTTCATGTTCGGCGTTACTTTGAAAGCAGTCGAGATCGTGTCCGAGCTCTTTGGCAACATCAACGCAACGCTTTTCGATGGCGGCAAGATTGGTTGCGCCGTAGACATCGGGTTCACGTGAACCAAGCAGGTTCAGGTTGGGACCATTGATGAGCAAAAAAGAGGACATTTCGAGGGGTTCGCAGCCAGATAGCCGAAGATAGCCGCAATACTAACCCTTTTGTCCGGATTTACTACATCTTTTTTGAGTTAGAGGTCGTCGAGTGCGTAGCGGGCGTCTTCTTTAGATATCTCGGCACGATCGAGACGCGTCATCACGTCGACGATGGTATCCAGATGCGTCCGGTGCAGTTCACCGATGTAGGCACTCAGGAGTTCACCGTCCGAGGCAACAAACATGGTAAACGGCAGGCCGACGAATTCGACTCCCGAAGATTCCGCCACAGCCATTGCGTCCTGTTCGCCAACGAGGACCGGGTAATTGAACTCTGCCGCTTCGGCGTAGCGGGCGACCGGTTCGGGGAAGTCCACGGCGATCCCGATGACCTGAAAACCGTTGTCGCCTTGCTCATCCTGAAATGCTTTCAAGAGTGGAATTTCCCGACGACAGGGCGCGCACCAGGTCGCCCAGAAGTTCACGATACGATTTTTGCCATCCCACTCCGAAAAATCGTGATTCGTTCCGGCGATATCGGGCAGGGTGAATGACGGGTGTGTTACGACCTCCAGCGCTCCGGGCTGCTGAACTTCTTTTGCTGCAGGTGGTGGTTCTTGCACTGGAATTCGCGCGGCATAGAATAGCGCTCCGGCCATCAACGCGACCAGGGCCGATGCAAAGATCAGAAAAATTCGTGACACTTCGAAATCCCGTTAGTGACTAATCTGGGCTGACATGCTATCCGATACGCCCAAGGCTTGCCGAACATGTTTTGTGAAGTCTTCGGCCTTCATGTAGCCGACGACCTCATAGCCGTGCCGTTGCTTCCCATCCGTACCGAAGAAGATGATGGTCGGTGGGCCAAAAACGCCGAAGTGACTCAGCAATGCCTGATCGGTTGCATCGTTCGCCGTAACGTCTGCCTGCAGCCAGACTGTGTTGGCAAGAGCGGCCTGCACGTTGGCATCCGTGAAAGTGTAGGCTTCCATTTCCTTGCACGAGACACACCAGTCAGCATAGAAGTCGAGCAACGCCGTCTTGCCGTTGGCAGCGGCGGCTGCGATTTCGCGATCAAGATCATCGATCGACTTGATACGCTGAAAGGGCAGTTCATGCTCCGCTTCAGCAAGCATCGATCCACCTCCGGCGAAGTTGATGCTCGCGAGCGGCTTCAAAGGATTACTGCCACCCGTCAGTGATCCAAGTAGCAAAATGATGCCATAGAAGATCGCAAGAAAGCCGAATCCCTTTCCAAGCTTTTGCGGCACAGAGGACTCCGACGTCAGCGTCGTCAAACCGCCCATGAAGACGCCGGCCATGAATATCAATATTGCCCAAAGCATCATCGTCACCGTACCGGGCAGGATGCGCGACAGCATCCAGACGGCAAGTGCCAGCATCATGAAACCGAAAGCGTTTTTCACCGCGACCATCCAGCCACCGGCCTTGGGTAGCAGTTTTCCCTGTGCGGCCCCGACCAGTAGTAGTGGTGCGCCCATGCCGAGACTCATAGCGAACAGTGCACTACCACCTCGCAGCATGTCGCCGGTTTGGGCGATGACCGTCAGCGCAGCGATCAGTGCTGGCGCAACGCACGCCGTGACAATTAAAGAGGACAATGCACCCATGACAAATGCGCCGACCATGGTGCCGCTCTTCTGATTGCCGCTGATGCTGGACAATCGGCTTTGCAGTCCGCTCGGCATTTGCAGGTCATAGGCACCGAACATGCCCAGTGCCAACACGACAAACAGGCCGGCGAACAGTATGAGTATCCAGGGTTGATTGAATGTGGCTTGTAGCTGCAATCCTGCAGCTGCCGCAAAAACGCCGGCAGCCGTGTAAACAATAGCCATACCCATGACGTAACTCAGCGCCAGTGTAAAGCCTCGCTTCGAACTGACGTTGTCGCCGTCTCCGGCGATGATGCCTGAAAGTATGGGTACCATCGGTAGCACGCAGGGCGTCAGAGCAAGGCCAAGTCCAGCGATGAAAAACAGCCCGGCGGCGACCCAGATACTTGAGCCAGTAATAATCTGTGCGAGGCGTGCTTGTTCCGAAACCGGCGTGGCAGAACCTGAAATCATCGACAGGTCAGTGGTCGCCGTCGCTTCCGGAAGACTAACGGTCAAGACCTTCGAGATCGGCAAGTAACAAATGCCGTCGACCATGCAACCCTGATAACTGAGTTCGATCTCAAGGTCCATCGCCTCGGGCGTTGCTCGTGCGACGGCAACCGTGCCGAAAACTTCGTCAAAATAGATTTCCTGCTCACCGAAAAATTCGTCTGTATGCAACTCGCCTGTGGGCAGGTTGAGCTGGCCAGCCCGGGCGTTGTCATTCAGCGAGAGGACCGAGATCTTGCTCTTGTACAGGTAATAGCCCGGTAACAGACGAATGCCGAATTCAATGGTGTTGCCATCCACCGCAAAAGCATCGGCGATAAAAACCTCGTCGGGCGGCAGTGGTTCATCCTCGGAGTTTCTCGAAAGACTGCCAAAACTGAGCTTCTCCTGGCCGCTGTTCGCTGATTTGAGTTCGACCGTTTCGACCCAGGTCTGCGGCATGTAGCAATAACCCGAGTCGAGGCAGCCGCGACTATCGATGGTCAGTGCAACCGATGCCGGCTTATCGCCATTGACCGTGTAGGGAATGCTTACAAAAAAGTTGCCGCGATAAACGACTTGCTCACCGAAAAATTCGTCGTTATGCACCTCGCCTTCGGGTAGCTTCGGTTCGCCGAGTACGATCGCCGCATCAATAACGGCGAACTTGAACTCGTCCCGGTACATATAGGCGCCGTCCTCGACGGCCCAGTCGATTTCGAGTGCTTCGCCGGAATCGGAGGCGACGTAATGGAAAACATCCTGCGGTGGCGCGGGGTATTCATTGGCTGCGAACGTCGTCGCCGTCAGCGCCAGCATCGCCAGCGATGTTATTGCTTTGTAAATCAATGTCATAGAGTCCAACTTGGAGAAGATTTGCAGTGTTCCAGTTACGGGGACCGGCTGGATTGGGAGAATGTTACGCGAATGCTCGACAGTGTCATCGACTCAGTTCCGGTTTTTTTGTTCAGTCGTTAGAGGATTTGCACTTGAAATCCTTCGCTCGATGCCTATGATTAGCACTCCTTGCGGCCGAGTGCTAATAATCGTCGGTCGGGAAGACCGCCTTAAGTCGGTTATAAATCAATAGTTTACAGGAGAAAAACACCATGAAGATGCGTCCGCTTCATGATCGGGTCATTGTTAAGCGCATGGAAGAAGAGCGCACATCGCCCGGCGGAATCGTCATTCCTGACGCTGCGACAGAAAAACCCATCAAGGGTGAAGTTGTGGCTGTTGGTAACGGCAAGATCCTCGAGAACGGCGAAGTCCGCGCTCTCGACGTCAAAGTTGGCGACCAGGTTCTGTTCGGCAAGTACGCCGGCACAGAGGTCAAGGTCGAAGGTGAAGAACTGCTCGTGATGAAGGAAGACGACATCATGGCGGTAATCGAAGCTTAATTAAGGAATTTCAAGATGGCTGCTAAAGAAGTACGTTTTGGCGATGATGCACGGCAAAAAATGTTTGCTGGCGTCACCGTCCTCGCGAATGCGGTAAAAGTGACCCTGGGTCCGAAGGGCCGCAACGTCATTCTCGACAAGAGCTTTGGTGCACCGACTGTCACAAAAGATGGTGTATCGGTTGCTAAAGAAATAGAGCTTGATGACAAGTTTGAAAACATGGGCGCACAGATGGTGAAGGAAGTTGCTTCCCAGACATCTGATGTTGCTGGTGACGGCACAACGACGGCAACGGTTCTCGCTCAGGCTATTCTGCGCGAAGGCCTTAAGTCTGTTGCCGCTGGTATGAACCCGATGGACCTGAAGCGTGGAATCGACAAAGCTTCCGCTGCGATGGTTGCTGAGCTGCAAGCATTGTCTGCGCCTTGCGAAGATGAAAAAGCGATCGCTCAGGTTGGCAGCATTTCTGCTAACTCCGACCCTGAAATCGGCGAGGTCATCTCCGATGCCATGGACAAAGTTGGCAAAGAGGGTGTTATCACGGTTGAGGAAGGCTCTGGTCTTGCCAACGAACTCGACGTCGTTGAAGGCATGCAGTTCGATCGCGGTTACCTGTCTCCGTATTTCATCAATGACGCGAACAGTCAACAGGTTGAGCACGATAGCCCGCTGATTTTGCTGTACGACAAGAAGATCTCGAATATTCGTGATCTCCTGCCGGTCCTCGAGGGCGTTGCCAAAGCAGGTCGTCCTTTGTTGATTATTGCAGAAGATGTTGAAGGCGAAGCACTTGCTACTCTCGTTGTTAACAACATCCGTGGCATCGTTAAGGTTGCCGCTGTCAAAGCTCCGGGCTTCGGCGATCGCCGCAAAGCCATGTTGCAGGACATTGCCGTTCTGACCGGTGGTCAGGTTATTTCTGAGGAAGTCGGTCTGTCGCTTGAGAAAACGACAATCGAAGATCTTGGCCAGGCCAAGAAGATTCAGATCACCAAGGAAGCGACTACAGTGATCGACGGTGCAGGTCAGGCTGACGATATTAAGGGTCGTGTTGAGCAGATTAACGCTGAGATCGCAGAGTCTTCGTCGGACTACGACAAAGAGAAGCTGCAGGAGCGTGTTGCCAAGCTGTCGGGCGGTGTTGCCGTCATTAAGGTTGGTGCTGCCACCGAAATTGAGATGAAAGAAAAGAAAGCACGCGTTGAAGACGCGCTGCATGCTACTCGCGCCGCTGTAGAAGAAGGCGTTGTAGCAGGTGGTGGTGTTGCTCTGATTCGTGCCGTTAGCAAGATATCGAAGCTCAAAGGCGACAACGATGATCAGAATGTTGGAATCGGTATTTTGAAACGCGCTGTTGAAGAGCCGCTGCGCCAGATCGTCCGCAATGCCGGTGGCGATGCGAGTGTTGTCCTAAATGCTGTTGCCGAAGGCAAGGGTAATTACGGTTACAACGCGGCCACAGGTGAATATGGCGATATGCTCGAAGCCGGTATCCTGGATCCGACGAAAGTAACGCGCTACGCACTGCAAAATGCTGCGTCAGTTTCCGGTCTGCTGCTCACAACCGAAGCAATGGTTGCTGATGCACCGCAGGACGAAGCTGCTGCTCCGGCCATGCCGGACATGGGTGGCATGGGTGGCATGGGCGGCATGATGTAATGCCCCACTGTAGGAGCGCGCTTGGCGCGCGACCCTGCGACACCAAAGCAGTACCCAGAAAAGCCCGGCTCCCGCCGGGCTTTTTTGTGACCGTACGTGCTATCTTTCCCGGTCGGTAAAGCCTAATCAAAAAGAGAGCGAGACAGTGAACTTTCCGGGAATGCACAAAATCTTATTCTCAATACTTGTTACCGCGTTAATCGCAGGCTGTGGTCAGCAGGCCGATACCGGTGGCGAGGCCGTTGTCGAAAAAGTCACCAGCATGGATGTTCCAAAATACGGCGCTGAAGCTTTTTTCGCGACGACCAGCTATGGGCTGGCGGGCGGCAAAGCTTTTTCACCCGATAATTCCAAGCTGCTCATACACTCCGACAAGACCGGAATATTCAATGTTTATGCACTACCGGTTGACGGCAGTGATGCGGTCGCGCTGACACAATCGGATTCGGATGCGATGTTCGCTATTAGCTGGTTTCCTGATGATGAGCGTATTTTGTTTACGTTTGATAGTGGCGGCAACGAGCTAAACCATGTCGTAGTCCGCGAACCAGACGGCAGTCTCAATGACCTGACACCCGGGGAAAATCTCAAGGCGGGCTTCGCTGGTTGGAGTAGTGATGGCGATACCTTTTATCTAACGTCTAATGAACGGGATCCCGGGAGTTTCGATCTTTATCGTTATTCCGCCAATGATTATGCACGCGAGTTGATATTCGAGAATCCGGGTTACCAGATAGCCGCGATCAGCGGTGATGGCCGATGGCTTGTCCTGGTCAAGCCGCGCACCAGTGCAGACTCGGACATTTTTATCGTGGACCTGTCCTCGCAGGAGCAGGAAACCGTGCTGATAACGCAACACGATGGGAATATCGAATACGGCGTTTACGATATCGCTCCCGATAATCGGACGCTTGTGTATTCAACTGATGAACATGGCGAATTTGGCCAGGCCTGGAGCTATGACCTGGAATCTGGCGAGCGAAGTCCCCTGGTCGCGGATGACTGGGACGTTAGCTACGTCAGATTTTCGCCGTCCGGGAGTTTTCGGGTGGTGGGGGTCAATGCAGATGCCCGTACCGAGGTTACGATCATTGACGTTGAGAATGGCGAGACTGTCACGATGCCAGATCTGCCCAATGGCGATCTCGCCAGCATTCGTTTCGCTGCAGACGAGTCGCAGATCGCACTCGTCATTAATGCAGATAATTCACCGTCCAACATCCACGTAATCGACATTGGTGCTGTGGCTGCCGTGCAACTGACTCAAGCGTTAAACCCCGCAATCGACCCAACTCATCTGGTCGTCAGCGAGGTTGTTCGGTATCCGAGCTTCGATGGCCTGGAGATTCCGTCGATACTCTACAAACCGCACGGCGCAAGCGCCGAGAACCCGGCACCGGCGCTGGTTCTGGTACACGGCGGTCCCGGCGGCCAAACGCGCACTGGCTACAGGGCGCTGGTGCAGCATCTGGTCAATCAGGGTTACGCGATTCTAGGCGCCAACAACCGCGGTTCATCGGGTTACGGCAAGACGTTCTACCACCTGGACGACAAACACCACGGTGAGGACGATTTACTGGACATTGTTCACGGACGTACCTATCTCGAGTCGCTGGACTGGGTGGATAGCGAAAATATTGGCGTCATGGGCGGATCCTACGGTGGCTATATGGTCGCCGCTGCACTGACATTTCACCCGGAAGTATTTGACGTTGGCATCAACATTTTTGGTGTTACAAACTGGGAGCGCACGCTGCAAAGCATCCCACCCTGGTGGGAAGCATTCAAAGAGTCTTTATATGACGAGATGGGTGATCCCGCAACCGATGCAGAGAGACATCATAAAATATCGCCGTTGTTCCATGCTGAGCAGATTGTTCGGCCGCTCCTGGTCATACAGGGAGCTAATGACCCAAGAGTCCTGCAGGTCGAGAGTGATGAACTGGTCGCGGCAGTGAAGGAAAATGAGGTGCCGGTGGAGTATGTCGTGTTCCCGGATGAGGGCCATGGTTTCAGAAACAAGGAAAATCGCATCACCGCCTCGAAAGCTTACGCAAAATTCCTGGACACGTATTTGAAAGCGCCCGAGCAATAGCGCGAAGAACCAATGCCGCTCGTTGCACATAATGAACTGCCATCATTCCAACGCCTCCATGATCGCGGCCAGGAAGTGCTGTCACCGGAGCGTGCGCGTCAGCAAGACATTCGTGAGCTGCACATTGGTTTGCTCAATATGATGCCGGATGCGGCGCTGGCCGCGACTGAGTACCAGTTCATGCGCCTGGTGGGGGCCTGCAATCAGATTGCGCAGTTCTATGTCTATCCGTTTTCGATTCCGGAACTGGACCGGGGCGCGGAGGCGCTGAAACATATTAAGGAGCATTATTTCGACTTCGCTGACTTGCGAGAACAGGGCCTTGATGCGCTCATCATCACTGGAGCGAACGTCGCCAACCCGTCACTGGATGAGGAGCCGTTCTGGGACCCATTGATAGAAATCGCTCATTGGGCAGGCGAAAATGTCGCGTCCATTCTTTGCTCCTGTCTGGCGACCCATGCATTGGTCAAATTCAACCACGGCATTGAGCGGCAGCGATTGCCGAGAAAGCAGTGGGGCGTTTACAAACACAAGATCAGCGCGCCTCTGCATCCCCTGACCTGGGAAATAAACACGCGCTTTGACGCACCGCATTCCAGGCATAATGAGGTCAGCAAGGAACAACTAGAACAGGCCGGACTCAAGGTGCTTGCAGAGAGTGAAAATGCCGGCCCGCATCTCGCGGTTAGCCCCGACCAAATCCGCTTCGTCTATTTTCAAGGCCACCCCGAGTACGACGCGATTAGTCTGCTGAAAGAATACAAACGTGAGGTAATGCGTTACATCGGCGGCAGTCGCGATGATGAGCCGCGTTTCCCGGAGAACTATTTCTCCAAAGAGGCTGGTGAAGTTGCGTCCCGGTATCTTGCGGCAGTGACAGCGGCGAAGGAAAGCGGCGATGCCATGCCTCGATTTCCAGATTCACGGCTGCAGGATCTTGTCGACAACACCTGGGGCGATACCGGAAAAGCGATCGTTAACAACTGGCTGGGCCTCGTATACCAACTGACCAATCTGGACCGGCGCAAGCAGTTCATGCACGGCATAAATCCGGAAGACCCATTGGGTTTGAACGTGTAATATCTGATCCCCATCAGCGGCGTCAGCGTCGCCGAGACTTAGACGAGGAATTAGAACCATGGGTTTCAGTACGAAACAGATTCATGCAGGTGTTACGCCCGATCCGTTGACTGGCTCGATCCTGACACCGATCTACCAGACAACAACTTATGTGCAGCCGTCTGTCGATGGCTACCTGTCAAAGGGATTTACTTATTCGCGTTCGGGCAACCCGACGGTTCGGGCGCTTGAGCTGAAGCTGACGGACCTCGAAGGCGGGGTGGACTGCTCGTGTTTCGGTACCGGTATGGCGGCTGTGCAGGGCGTTATGCTCGCGTTCCTGAATGCCGGGGACCATGCGATCATCTCTGATGTTGCGTACGGTGGGACCTATCGTTTGTGCACAAAAGTATTGAGCCGTTTTGGCGTTGCATTCACGTTCGTCGATGGGTCCAGTCTCGACGACGTTGTCGCAGCTGTTCGCGACAATACGACATTGTTCCTGACAGAAACACCCGCTAACCCGACGATGAAATGTTCCGATATCGCCGGGATTTCGGTGATTGCCAAAAAAGCTGGCGCAGTACATGCTGTCGATAACACGTTCCTGACGCCGTACTACCAGCGACCACTGGAACTCGGCGCAGATATGTCGATTTACAGCACCACGAAATACATGGACGGCCACAACGCGACAGTAGGGGGCGCGGTGGTCAGTGCGACCCAGGAGCATGCCGAGGCAGTACGCTTCATCCAGAACAGCACGGGCAGCATCATGTCGCCACAGGTTGCCTGGTTGACGTCACAGGGTTGCAAAACGATGGCGCTTCGACTGGATGCGCAATCCGCCAATGCGATGGCGATCGCCGAGCATCTCGAAACGCACCCGAAGGTTGAGCAGGTGTGTTACCCGGGACTCAAATCATTTGCTCAGCATGAGCTGGCAACGCGTCAGGCGACGGGTTACGGCGCGATGCTCTGGTTCGAGGTCAAAGGCGGCCTCGATGCGGGCAAAAAGCTCATGGACAACATTGAGGTCTTCAGCCTGGCCGAAAATCTCGGATCGGTGGAGTCTTTGATTACGCACCCCGTGACGATGACACACGCCGACGTCGAGGAAGCTGAGCGTAAGCGTGTCGGAATTATCGACGGCCTGGTTCGTGTTTCCGTCGGACTCGAAGACGTTGAAGATCTGATCGGAGCACTGGACAAGGCGCTCGAACAGGTCTGAGGCTATGCCGCACTTCAGCCATTTTCGATATGCTTGCACTGCACGCTGGTCAAACGAAATCAGCGGTGCGTTGGTGCCTGGCATGAAATTATTTCTGAGGTGGGGGAAAGTGTCCGAGTTGAGATAACGCAGAAAGATTATCCCACTCGACCCACATTTCGACGATTTTTCCGTCCTCAAACCGGAGTATCCCGACAAATGGCAGCTCCAGGCTCTTGCCGCTGGCCGGGAACGGTCCCATCGGCCCATCCTGTGTACCGATATACCGAGCACGGACTGCGACGTAATCGTCGCCACCAAAAATTACGTCTATCTTCTGTACCGAGTCTGAAACAGTCGCAAAATCGGTTCTCAGGAAAGCCTTGAATTCGGCCAGGTTGGTGACGATCACATTGGGCGTTGCGGCGCTGTGGCGGAGCATGTCTGGTGCAATGAATTCATCAAGTGCGCTCAAATCGCGGGCATTGATGGCCGACATCATCGCCTTTGCGTTCCGGATATTAGCGGCATCGTCTGCTGCGCAGGGTAGTGAAAATACACCCGCTAACAAGAAAGCCAGGATCATTCGTCTCATATCGATATCCTCTAAATGATGATCGTTCATATTCCAGTCGTTTACCCGAATGCTGTCAATCCGAATTTATCCGAATGGCTTATTGACGCGGGAACGCTATAAAGGATCTGCTGACAGATGTGCGTCAGCGCCGCTGGATGGAAGCATTTGAGCTACTCGTTTGGAGATAGCCAATGGCTGTTGACTACGAGCGCAGTTTTCGCCATGACGTTATCGACCACGAGCATGAGCTCGTTGTCCGCGGTGAGCTACCCGGTGTCAAGATTGACGACATCGAGGCCTCGATCATGGGCGATCGACTCATTATTGAGGGTACCGGGGCGGCCGGCGCCGCCCCGGTTTTTTACGATTCCAGCGCCATAAAATTCGCGACCCAAGTAGCACGGAGAGGATTGCTGCATAAATCAGGGGTTCGGTAATGTCCTTTTTGACCTGCCACCAGTAATGCCAAACACCGAGAACGCCGATTGCATAGGCCATATTATGCAGAGACTGCCAGCGTTTCCCCATCCGCCGTCGGATGGCTGTAAAGGAGCTCACCGCGAGCATGGACAACAGGACCACGGCGGTGAAACCGAGGGTTATGAATGGGCGCTCCGTCAGGTCTTCAATGATGTCACTTAATCGTAGTTCGCGGTCCAGCACGAACCAGGTGAGAAAGTGCATGAAGGCGTAGAAAAACGTAAAGAGACCGATCATGCGACGAAATCGTGACAGCCAGTTCCAGCTGGTCAGCCTCCGCAACGGCGTGATCGCGAGCGTTATCAGGATGAAGCGCAACGTCCAGTTACCGAATCGGTCCATGATTGCTTCGACCGGATTGGGCCCAAGGCCACCTGTTATGCCGAAAGTGTCACCGACTACGAGAAGGCCGGGCAACAGGCACACAAGGAAGACAACCGGTTTCCAGACAAACCGTATTTGCTGCAGCGTATTCAAAGCGGACTAATAATTACGTCGAAGATCGAGATCTTTGTAGAGATGCGCGACGTGCTCGCCGTAGCCGTTGAACATCAGTGTTTCCTGTTTATCGGCGAACAACCCGGCTCCGATACGACGCTCCCGTGCCTGGCTCCAGCGTGGGTGGCTCACGGTCGGATTCACGTTCGCATAGAAGCCGTACTCACGAGGAATCGCCATATTCCAGCTGTTCCTCGGGCGTGTCGACATGAACCTGATTTTGACGATGCTCTTGATGCCCTTAAAGCCGTATTTCCAGGGGACTACGAGGCGAATGGGTGCACCGTTTTGATTGGGGATAACGTTGCCGTAGATTCCGACCGCCAGAATCGGGAGCGGATTGGTTGCTTCTGCAATCGTGAGTCCTTCCCGGTAGGGCCAGTCGAGGGCGCGACCTCTTACTCCGGGCATTTGCTTGCGGTCGTTTAAAGTTTCGAAAGCGACGTATTGCGCTTTTGATGTCGGATTGAAGTGCTTGACGACTTCGGCCAGCGAGATGCCAACCCAGGGAATGACCATGGACCAGGCCTCGACACAGCGCATGCGATAAATTCGTTCCTCAAGGTCAAATGGCTTAACGAATTCGTCGAAGTCAAAAGTGCCGGTTTTCTCCGCCTCGCCTGAAACTTCGATGGTCCAGGGCCGCGTCTTGAAATCCTCCGCATACTTGTACGGATCGCTCTTGTCCAACCCGAATTCGTAGAAATTGTTGTAGGTGGCAATGTCTTCAAAGCTGTTGGATGTTTCGTCGGTACTCAACGGACTGACCGCGACATCGGCTAATCTCGCCATTCCCATCTCGGGGATCACCGCAGCAAGAGCACTCGACGCGATCAGCGACCCACCGGCAATCGCGCCTGCGCGGATGAAGTCGCGTCGATTGAGGTAATTTGACTCGCAGGTAATCTCTGAGGGTCTAATATCACCGGCTTTTCTGATCAGCACGTTTAGGCTCCAATGGGCACCCTGATATTAGACCAGATCTAACGCAGCTTTATTGCAACAGTGGCAAAGCCGGGTCACCGTCGTCGGCAGGATAGCTTATCTGGCGTGTGTTTTGACCCTTTAGTCGCTAAAAGAGTCGAACATCGATAAACAGGAAGATCCGTAGGAACGATATCGATGGTTGCGCTCACAGGACAAGAAATAGATGAAATGGAAAATTGCGAGACGTTAGCGCATAAATGATTAACTTGAGCCGAGATGTTAGCATTTTTTAAGAAGTTAACGGCTCTGACCGTGAATTACACGTATACGCAAGTCAACCGGTAGCGCTCGATGATCGCAAATTGATCATTAGTCTTAATAGAAATTCAACAAAACTATAACAAATAGTGATTAACATCGGCAATAACGTCAATAAAATGCAGGAACGTAGATATTGGTTATCGTCGTGTTGGACGCTCCGGACGGTGGATCCGGATAACTCGTTATCGGATATTTGGAGAAGTTCTGTCTTAAATCGACGATGTTTAGCGAAAATAGTATTTATTGGGCAGGATTGACAAAAGTCGCGTCACTTTGATGTGCTCAGCGCCGAATGGTCCGCCCTCGCCCCGGATCAACGCCCTATTTGACAACAAACCGTACGGGATCGCACAGTGAGGCTAACCGACCAAGAAGCGGAGCGCAGAGATGTTACAGCGATCGATCATTTCGCTAATCCATCTGATCACGAATACATTCTTCCGTCGCATCGATGTGGTGGGAGAGGAGAATATTCCGGCCGAGGGACCGGTGATCTTTGCCGGGAATCATCCCAATGCATTGATGGACGGTTGGTTGTTGATGGCTCGATGCGGGCGCTTGCCATTGCACTTCATGGCAAACGCGAAGCTCTGGAAATATCGGGTGCTCGGACGAATGCTCGACGCCTGTGGCGCTGTACCGGTGTATCGCCACGAGGAACACGGCGGTGATGTTGATAACAGTAAGGCGTTCGACAAGCTTTATGAAGTTATCGAGCGCGGTGATTGTATGGGCATTTTTCCTGAGGGTGTTAGCCATACCGAGTCACAGTTGACGAAGCTAAAAACGGGCGCTGCCCGGATCGCTTTAGCTGTGGCTGCGCGCGGCAACGTCAGGGTCACGATCATTCCTTGCGGCCTTAACTACATCCATCGCCACCGGTTCCGCAGCCAGGTACTGATCGAGTTTGGCGAGCCAATCATTGTTGGTGACAAATGGATTGACGATTTTGCTGATGGTGAACGAGCGACGGTACGGAAGCTGACGGATTATCTCGCCGCAGCGATGGTGGCTGTCACTTTGAACGCGCCCGATTGGAGTACGTTACGTTTTGTTCAGGCCGCACGTCGGTTGTACAAGCCGGCAACGGCAAATCTCACACCGAGCGAATATGTCGAGCTGAATCGAAGGTTCGTCGAGGCGTATATGAATACGGCGGGAGATCCGGAAACGATCGAGTTCCGAAACGCAGTTGATGACTATCAGTCGCGAATTGATGTCCTCGGCCTCAAGGACTATCAACTACGCCGGGAAATCTCGGTTGGCAAGGCGTTTCGCCGACTATTGGCGCGTTCAGTATTCCTGATGCTGTTGTTGCCGGTCGCAATCCCGGGTGTGTTGCTGCATCTGCCGGTCGGCTGGCTGGCCGCGTATGTCGGCGATCGATTCAGCTACGAGGAAGATGATATCGCTACGCTGAAGGTATTCGCATCGATGGCTTTATTACCGGTACTTTATCTGGTCGCCGCGTTTCTTATTGGCAGTTACTTCGGTACCTTCTGGGCCGTCATCGCGGTCGTTGGTCTGACCATCAGCTTCTCCGCTTCCATATGGGTCATCGAAGCACAGGCGACGCTGCTCGCGTCGATGGTTTCCATACTGCGTCGGACACGGTTGCGTGATGAAATTGCAAGTCTGCACCTGGTGCGGCGCGAACTCGTGGAAAAAGTTCGGCAGATGGTTGACCGCAGTTACGATCTGGATGAACCGCGAATGTTTTCTGAGCAGGATTTTGCGACGACCAACGATTTAGAATCCAACGAATGAGCAACCCTCCTGAATCATGTTGCGATTTCGCCGGCAGCTATGAACTGTCCCGACTGCCCGAGATTAAAAAGCTGGAACAAGTGGCGCTCGGTTGCGACTACGGTGGAACGAGTTGGACCACGCGACAACAAGCGGAAGGAATTCTGGCGTCACTGCAATTGGGCTCGACTAATCGACTACTGGATATTGGTGCCGGTGCCGGATGGCCGGGATTATTGTTGGCAAAACTCTCCAGCTGTGACGTGACACTACTCGACATTCCATTGAATGCACTGGCGCAGGCCGTAACTCGTGCCGCGGACGATGGCATGACGGAACGCGTTGATATCGTCTCTGGCAGCGGGACAGCTTTGCCATTTTCCAATCAAACATTCGATCGCATTAGTCATTCCGATGTGTTGTGTTGTTTGCCTGAGAAGCTGGAATTTCTACAGGAATCAAGGCGCGTCGCAATCGACAATGCACGAATGCATTTTTCAGTGATATTGCCCGCGGAAGGCCTTCCTCAGCCAAAGCATGAAAAGGTACTGGAGACAGGTCCCCCATTTATCGGCGTTAATGGAAGCTACTCGGAGCTGCTGCACGCTGCCGGATGGCAGGTCGACGATTGTCAGGACGTAACGGACGAATACGGGAGCAGTCTGCAGCGCCTGGTTGATGGCATATACAAAAATCAAAAAGAACTGGCCGATCTGTTGGGCGAGGACGAGTTGATCGCGAAACGCGAGCATCGCGAGGATCAGATCGCGTCGATTACAGAAGGCTCCATGCGACGTGAAGCCTTTGTCGCGGTCGCGGCGTAATGGCAGATGAATGGCGCGACAGGCTATTGGCTCTACGGGCAGAACTCGAGAGCATCGCCGGTACCGGGGATGAGTCTGCGGCCGTTGTTGAGCTCGATCAGTCCAAGGTAGGTCGACTGTCCAGAATGGATGCGATTCAGGTCCAGGCTATGGCAAAGGCATCGAGCCAGCGCCGCGAAGCGGCTCTGAAGAACATAACCGCAGCCCTCAAACGCATCGATGATGATGATTTCGGGTTTTGCCGGAGTTGTGACGAGCCCATCAACCCGAAGCGCCTTGAATTCGATCCGACAGTAACACTCTGTATCGACTGCGCGAGCAAGGCGGAGATCAGCGACGAGTTAAGGTGACAGTGACCTTAACTACTGAGATAAGGTCACTGTCACCTTAACTCCGAAGGTTTTACTTGTGTTTTAGGCCTTTGGGCGCTAATTTTCCCGGCAAGACGTTGATGGGGACGAGTAAGCAGCCCGATCAGGCCAAAGCGACCGGAAGATAGTGAAAGCTCCGGGCCTGAATCTGTCGAATATCACCCCGGAGATAAGGTGACAGTGACCCTAACTACCGAGTTAAGGTCACTGTCACCTTATCTCCGGGGTTTTTTGCGTTTTGGAGTGTGATTTTGAGTTTTAAGGAAGTATCAGGCAGGTATGACGGTCCGGCCCTCGAAACCGAGGTGCTGGAGTTTTGGCGTGAGCACGATGTGTTTCAGAAGACGCTGGATCAGACCGAAGGGAAGCCGCAATTCAGCTTTAACGAAGGTCCGCCAACTGCCAACGGCAAGCCAGGTATTCACCACGTCCTCGCGCGCAGCTTCAAGGACATCTTCCCGCGGTATAAAACGATGCAGGGTTATCACGTGCCGCGTAAGGCGGGTTGGGATACCCACGGTCTCCCGGTTGAGCATGAAGTCGAAAAAGAGCTGGGCATCTTCGACAAGAAAGAAATCGAAGAAAAAGTCGGCGTTGCCGAATTCACGAAACGTTGCCGCGATTCGGTGATGCGTTACATCGGTGACTGGGAAAAGATGACGGAGCGCATGGGCTTCTGGGTCAATCTCGACGACGCTTATTACACGCTGAACAACACTTATATCGAGTCCGTCTGGAATTTACTGCAAAAGATCTGGGACAAAGACCTGATCTATCGTGGCTACAAGGTCGTGCCCTACGATCCCCGCATCGGTGCCACGTTGTCATCGCATGAACTCGCGCTTGGCTACAAGGACGTCGAAGATCCATCGATTACTGTGCGATTCAAGATGCAGGGTGAGGACGATACGTATTTCCTCGTCTGGACAACAACGCCGTGGACGCTGCCGTCGAATCTCGCTCTGGCGGTGGGCACGGAGATCGACTACAGCTTCTGCGAGTCTGAAGGGCAGACGCTCATCGTTGCCGAAGCGTTACGCGAGGCCGTGTTCCGGGACGTAGAACATTCAGTCGTCAAAACGGTGAAAGGTGCGGAATTGGTCGGCGCGCGATACGGGCAGTTATTCGCCTATCTTAAGGTTGATGCTCCCAACGCATTCCAGGTGTTCGCTGCTGATTTTGTCAGCACGGAAAGCGGTACCGGCATCGTGCATACGGCACCGGCCTACGGTGTCGACGATCTGGCGATGGGCCAGGCAAATGACTTACCCGTTGTCCACGGTGTCGGAATCGACGGGCATTTTGTTGATGAGGTTACGCCTGTAAAAGGAATGTTCTTCAAGGATGCCGATAAGCCGCTTATTCGACTTCTGAAAGAGCGCGGCATGATGTTTCACTCGGAGCGCTATCTGCACAGCTATCCGTTCGGCTGGCGTACCGGTGATCCGATTCTCTACTACGCAAAAAACGCCTGGTATATCCGCACATCGAAATTCCGTGAGCGCATGACCGAGCTGAATCAGACGATCAACTGGGTCCCCGAGCACATCAAGGACGGTCGTTTCGGCAACTGGCTTGAGAACAACATCGACTGGGCCCTGTCGCGTGAACGCTTCTGGGGAACACCGCTGCCCGTATGGACGGACGGTGAGGGTGAGTATCATTGCATAGGATCGGTTGCCGAACTTGAAAAGCTTACCGGCAAAGAACTACGCGAGCTCGACCTGCACCGGCCCGATGTAGACGAGATCACCTTTGAAAAAGACGGCAAAACCTGGCAACGCGTTCCTGAAGTCATCGATTGCTGGTTCGACTCGGGCGCCATGTCCTACGCACAGTGGCATTACCCGTTCGAGAACGAAGACAAGTTCGAAAAGCATTTCCCCGCTGATTACATCTGCGAAGCGATCGACCAGACACGTGGTTGGTTTTACACACTACATGCGATATCGACACTCGTCTCCGACAGTGTCGCCTACAAGAATTGTATTTGCCTGAATCTGATCGTCGATAAAGACGGCAAGAAGATGTCGAAGTCGGTTGGCAACATCATCAATCCCTACGACGTGTTCGATACGGTGGGAGCCGATGCACTGCGCTGGTATTTCCTTGCACGACTGTCGCCGGATGTGCCTAAGCGCGTGTCCGTGGATATCGTCGCCGACGTTGCGAGTTCCTTTATCAATACGTTCTGGAACACCTACGGCTTTTTCGTTCTTTATGCACGTCTCGACAATGTTGACCTCAGTCGGCAGATTGCTCCCCAAGATCGCCCGGAGATTGACCGGTGGGCATTGGCATTGCTGTACAAGACCATTACGACTGTCACGGAATCACTAGATAATTTTGATGCGAAATCAGCCGGCGAGGCGCTGGAATCGTTCGTGGATCAACTCAGTAATTGGTACGTGCGCCGAAATCGCCGCCGTTTCTGGAAGTCTACCGATCCGGAAGATACTCAAGCCGCTTACCTGACCTTGTACGAGTGCCTGCACGCAGCGCATAAGCTCATGGCACCGTTTATTCCGTTCCTGGCTGAGAACGTTTATCAAAACCTGGTCAGGAGTGTTGATACCGACGCGCCTGAATCGGTGCATATGGCTGAATGGCCAGTAGCGGATGCCGGCTGGCAAAACGATGAGCTGTTGTTCGATATCGATGTTGTACAGAAGGTCGTTGGACTGGCGCGAGCGGCGCGCGGTCAGTCCGGCGTCCGGACACGTCAACCACTGGCTCGGCTCCTGGTGCGTGCACCCAGCGACGCTGCCGCCAAAGCGCTGGACAGTCATCAGGGTCAGATTCTCGAGGAACTCAACGTCAAGTCGATCGAGTTCATCGCTCGTGATGCCGGACTTGTGAGCTATAGGATCAAGCCGAATTTGCCGCGTATCGGCAAACAGTACGGCAAGCTGATCCCGGTGATTCGAAAAGCCCTGGAAGAAGCCGACGGCGCAGCGATTGCGAGTGCGGCCGCGAATGGTCAGACCTTCGACGTTGAAGTCGATGGCCGGACAATATCGTTTGAGGGCGACGATGTACTCATCGAGACGAGCTCAGCAGAGGGGTACGCTTGTGCCGAAGATTCCGGCTACCTGACAGCGCTCGACACGACGCTAAATGATGACCTGATCAACGAAGGATTTGCTCGTGAACTGGTTCGCTCAGTGCAGGATGCCCGCAAGCAGGCGGGTCTTGAGGTGTCCGATCGAATTACGCTGGGCGTGTCTGGTTCGGATGCCGTCGAGAAAGCAATAATCGTGCATCGTGATTACGTCATGAGTGAGACTCTGGCAACTCATTGGGAGGTTGGTCAGTCCGCTCCGCTCTACGCTGAGGAACGCGACCTTGGTGAAGATCACTGGACGATTGAGATCAGTCGCTAAGAGTTACTCGCGGTAGTGGTTCCACTTTGCCGCCTGAATTGTCCCGGCGCCAGACCCGTGTGCTTTTTGAAAAACCTCGTGAAGTACGATGGGTCGGCAAAGCCGAGGCTGTGTGAGACTCCGGCGATTGTTTTCTCTGTGTAGACAAGGTTTCGTCGCGCGGCGAGCAACAAACGTTCATGCACCGCCTCCAGCGCGGACTTATTGCTTATTTTCCGGCAAACAGTGTTTAGATGGGACGGTGTTATACCCATCGCGTTCGCGTATTTTGACAAAGCCCAATGCGATTTGTGATGTTGATCGACCAGTGTTCGGAATCGCGCGAAATGCAGACCAGCCCGGCTGGGTTGAGCGTTTGACCCTGAACGCGGTGCGGTACGCCTGACCAGCCAGAGCGCAAGAAGTCCGATCAGGTAATTCAGTGTCAATTCCTGCAGCGCGAGGTTCTGGTCGTATTCGCGCTGGATGCCTGCAAATAACATTTCGACATAGGCTGAATCCTCGTTTGCAGCGGTGATTCCATGCTTCGCAAACACATTGCCGTGATCTCTGATTTTCCGTGCGAGGTCATTGACAACCATTGAGGTTATGGACAACACAAAACCAGCGGAGTCCTTCGCCCACTCAAACTCGTGGACGCATCGTTCTGGAATAACCAGTACGCAAGGCGCGGATATGTCGTAGACAATTGAGTCAATGCGGGCACTGCCACTGCCTTCCTGAACAAAGAAAAACTGCGTCAGTTTGCTGTGCCGATGTGGGTGGATGCGCCAGTCGTGCAGCTGGCTGCGCTCGACGAGCCGCTCGCTGTGAACCAGCTCCGCTGTTGGCCACGAATCGTCATCCTGATAAAAGTCCACGATTGGAACCTGTTCGCCCGAGGAATGTGCGGTAGTCTTTGTGGTTGTCATGATGTGCCTGGAAGCATCGGATGGTCCTGCCATCCTGCATCATATGGCCAACAAAACCCATGAAAAGTACTATTATCGGCGGCATTTTTGCCTATTTTTGACATCTTAATCGTCCGAAAATGCCATTTTTCGGATAAGGAGCAGGGAGTGAGCTGGAAAAAGCACGACTACGACGATATTCCGGGCACTTACGTGTTTGACGGTGAAACGTCGCATTCCGGGTATGCGCTGAACAAACTACTGTTTTCATTTAATCACGAAGAATCACGTCAGGAGTTTGCCGGTGACCCCTCAGCGTATGCCGACAAGTTCGCTTTGAGCGATGCACAAAAAAAGGCCCTGATCGAGGATGATTTTCTTGGCCTGTTGCGCCTCGGGGCGAACATCTATTTTCTTGCCAAGCTTGCCGTGCCACGCGGTTTCACGATTCAGGACGCCGGTGCCGCCTTTCAGGGAATTGAGACGGAGGATTTCCGAGCAAATTTGACGGCTAAGGCCGATGACCTCGAGGCCAAGCTGGAAAAAATCGGAGGATACTGGCATGGCTAGAATCGTCGGCGGAGTGACCACTTCCCACATACCGGCTATCGGTCTTGCGATGGCCGGGGGCAACGAAAACGAACCTTACTGGAAACGTTTCTTTGCAGGGTACGAACCGGTAAAGGAATGGCTGGCAAAGGTAGACCCGGACATAGCGATCGTCGTCTATAACGATCACGGCCTGAATTTCTTCCTGGACAAGGTACCCACATTTGCGATTGGCTGTGCCGACCACTACGAGAATGCGGATGAGGGTTGGGGGCTGCAGACGCTCGCCAGTTTCGACGGGGACGTGGAGTTTTCCTGGCACCTTGCCGAGTCTCTGATTAACCAGGACTTTGATATGACGACCTGCCAGGAAATGCTGGTCGATCACGGCTTCATCGTTCCCATGGCGCTGATGTGGCGGCATCTGCCCGAATGGCCGGTGCAAGCCATCCCGCTCGCCGTGAATACGGTGCAGCACCCACTAACCAGCGCACGACGTTGCCTGGCTCTTGGTAAAGCGCTGCAGAAGGCTGTTGAAAGTTATCCGGACGACAAAAAGGTCGTCATCTTCGGTACAGGCGGCATGTCCCACCAGTTGCAGGGCGAGCGCGCTGGACACATCGATGTTGACTTCGATTTGCAATGTATGGAATCGCTCATCACTGATCCTGAATGGCTGGCCGGTCTTAGCAATTCCCACATTATTGAGAAGGCAGGCACTGAAGGAATCGAGATCATCATGTGGCTCGTCATGCGTGGTGCGCTGCAGGCGAATGTCAATGTTGTACACAAGCACTACCATGTACCGGTTTCCAACTGCGGTGCCGGAGTTCTGGTGCTGGAAAACGCTGAAAATTGAGTTAGTCGGGGTCCGCTTTTCGGTAGGGATCAAACAAGGATGTATCGGCCTGGTGGGAATCTGACCGCGCGACAGCTGGCGTCGGCACATAGTGTTCAGGCTTGCTGCCGCCAATGCTGACGCGACGCGATGCCTCCGACGGTGTCTCCAGTAATTTTGCCGCTGCGATGGCCGCCTTGCGATCAGGAAAAAAGGCGATACCCTGAGCATTCGGCGGCGGCATTGCATTCGCATTGTAATAGGCGATCTTCTGTTTATCCGCATCGACATGCCGCGTCAGATCGAGATCCCGCTTGTTCACGCCCTTGCGCGGTTCGACACAAAGTCCGTCAACGATCTCAAGATCGAGCCACCATTTCTTGGCAGGATTACGCACGCCATGACGCAGCCAGTCGTCGAGTCGTGTTGCGATTGGCACCAGCAGCGGTTTGAGCCAGCGTGCGTTGATGCCCAGCCAGCTTGCAACCTGGGTCGCGATCGGCCCGTCCCAGCTCACAACTTTGTTCAAGGGGCAAGTCTTCATACAGCGACCGCAGGCCAGACCGCGCTGATTCGTCAGGCGGTAACGCGCGCAGCGTTCGGCGTCGAGTTTCCACATCTCGTAGCCGTTGAACATCACCTTGTCACCCCAGGTAATCGCATCGCACGGGCATTCGCGTGCGCACTTGTAGCAGTTTGAACAAAAGTATTGCAGACCAAAATCGATCGGCTTGTCCACCACTAGCGGCATGTCGGTGGTCAGGACGACGGACTTGAATCGCGGACCCACAAACGGATTCAGAACCAACTCACCGATTCGGCTTAGCTCGCCAAGGCCGGCCAGCAGGATCAATGGTAATTGCAGCACCTCGGAATCAGCATTCGTTTGTGCCCGGGCGGAAAAACCCAGGCCGCGCAGATGCTCACTCATAACACCGGAAATGACAGCGCCACGCATATACGCGCGCATAGACTGTGCGCCGGAAATAAAATCATCGCCCGATGCACCTTCCATCGTGTCAAATTCCTGGTCGATTAACATGACGACCGCGAACTTGTGATGACATTCAATAGCTTCGCCGCACTCATCGTGCGAGTACCAGGCATAGCGCGGGATTTCGCAAACGCCCGTCAGCTCCGCACCCATGAAATAAGACAAAGATTTCAACGCCCGCGTATTTTCTGCTGCGTCGCCACAGGACTTCGCAATTCGATTTGCGACCGGGCCGTCCTGATACGGAACCATGGCACTGATCTGATTCAGCATGGCGGTTGCCAGCGGATGCTTAAACGCGAAGCGGGAGCGTTCGAGCTGTGTTTTCTTGCCGAGATCCCCGTGGATAGCGCGCTCAAAAAACGCCGCACGCTTCGGTACACGAGGTACCTCGTCATCGAGAATCAGCGTCGTTGGTTTGTCGACACGCTGCACGGTTTCCATCGCATACTTGCTTAGGTGGGTTGGTCTGCGCCTTTGGCGCCAACGCTCGAGTCCTGATGTGGCGCCACCTAAACCGAGGCTGTAAGCCAGCCCTCTCGCCTTGCGTGCTTTGTCAGGGTCGAGCGGCATGTCAATCGAGAGTGCGTAGTCCGTTGTCACGGCACAGACTGAAAACTGCTCGCCGAGATAAGGATTCAGAATTTTTCGATTGCCCCTGACGCCGAGGCCCGCCAGAACAGTGAGCCGATCCAGATCGACGTCACCATGGTGTGCATCGTGGGCGACCGCCGAAAATCCCATGAGCTGAATGTGATTCGCAACGCTGATGGCGATTTCATAGGCACGCAATGTGGATGCTGCGGCGATCGAACCTCCCACCCAGTCACTGGCCAGCGTGCCTGTCTCCGGAATACGGCTATGCTCAACCAGAACGACAATTGCATGGCTGTGAGGCAGTGGTGTCGAATTACTGAGCCAGCATGAATCCGACATTGAGCAAATCGCCACCTGGCTGGCGTTGAGAAAATACGCCGAGCCTTTGATATCGATCGTGCGTCTGTGCAGGTCATCGGGAACGGGTGCTTTTGCCGTGACGGGGTCGTCATTCCTCAAGCTGTGAAACACCCGGTGGTATTTCGCAATCGAATGACAAAGTCCGTCGCGCGTCGCGTCGTCGAGTTGCGGCCGTGTAATCCTCGCCAGCTCGAGTTCCCGCTGCAGGACGTCGCGGCTTCTGGTAAGGCGCTCCAGAGGATAAGGGCCGAGATGATAAGGTCTTGATTTCTTCGGGGAAAATATCACTTTCAAAAGTGTAATATATAGTACACTTCGATTCCAGCATCTTTTGAACTTGATCGAGGAATGAAATGACCGGCAGCGATTCTGTGGCAAAGACCGAGCTCTATATCAACGGTAAGCGGTCCCAGCCCGGTGGCAACAACTATTATCAACTGCACAATCCCGCGCGACCGGACGAACTGGTGGGCGAAGCCGCGAGCGCTACTTTGCAGGATGTCGATGCTGCATGTGAGGCAGCACACGAGGCTTTTCCGGCATGGGCCGCATTGTCGTACGCCGAGAGGGCGGAGTACCTGCGGAAAATCGCAGAACATCTGACCGCCGATGAAGCGGAACTGCAATCCAGAATCCGGTTGTTCACTCGCGAGCATGGCAAGATATTGAAGGAAGCGACCATGGAGCTGACACGTCTCGGCGATCGTTTTCATTTTTGCGCCGCGATGGCAGAACGGCTTGCGATCGACGACGAGCTCAACGGACCACCGTTCGATACCATCATCACGCGCCAGCCGCGCGGAGTTGCGGCACTGATCGTTCCGTGGAACTGGCCGCTGTCAATTCTCGGCGCAAAACTGCCGCAGGCCCTGGTATCTGGAAATACCTGTGTCGTGAAACCATCACAGAATTCGGCGATGGCGCCGACATTGACGATCATGAAAATTGCGGAGATGTTGCCTCCGGGTGTCCTCAATGTTGTCACCGGCTCTGCTGCCGAGATCGGAGATGCTTTGCTATCGCATCCGCGTATCAGAAAAATCAATTTCACTGGCAGTATCCCGGTCGGCAAACACGTGATGCGAGTTGCTGCCGATAATCTGACGCCGGTAACGCTCGAGCTTGGCGGTAACGACGCCGGGTTGTTCCTGCAGGACGCCGTTCTCGACGATGCTGCATTCATGCGCATTTATCTGGCAGCGTTCATGACCTCGGGCCAGATATGTATGGCATTGAAGCGTGTTTATGTGCATCGCTCCCGATATGAGGAATTCCGGGAGGGATTAAGCGCTGTGGCGTCTCGGCAGGTGATCGGCGATCCCCTGTTGCCGGAAACCAATATGGGCCCGCTTAACAACAAAAACCAGCAGGAAGTGATCAAAGGGATGCTTGCCCAGGCACGTGAGCAAGGTGCGGATGTGCAGGAGTTTGGTGAAGTGCCCGATGAGGATCTGTACCGTGCGGGCTATTTTCAGAAACCAACACTCGTTTTCGATCCGGATCCCGCGCTTGATATTGTCAAGGAGGAACAGTTCGCGCCGGCATTGCCGATTATTCCATTCGACACAGATGATCAGGCTGTCGGTATGGCGAACGATTCAGAGTTCGGCCTGTGCTCGTCGGTCTGGACCGAGGACAGCGAAAGAGCGCTTGGAATCGCGCGACAGCTCGAAGCCGGGTACACCTATCTGAACGGGCATGGACCGCTGGCACAGGACAACCGCGGGCCGTTTGGCGGGTTCAAGAGCAGTGGCATTGGCAGAAACCTCGGGTATGAGGGTATTCTCGAGTTTCAGGATTACCACAGTATCTCGGGTCCTGATGGATGGTTGCTTTAAGCTGTCTCGACGCAGACTCGTACGATTACAGGGGTTACTTCATTGGCGGTCAGTAAAAATAAAACGGCAACAAAGGCACCGAACAACGGTGGCGATTCGTCGCTCCCGGTGTCCTCGCGCGGCCAGCGCAGGAAAGCGATGATTCTTACCGCGGCGACCGAACTGTTCCTTTCAGCTGGATACGGTGAAACATCCATTGACGCGATCGTCCTGAAATCCGGCGGATCCAAGGCGACTTTGTACAGCTATTTTCCGACCAAGGCAGATCTGTTTCGTGCCGTTGTTGACGCTATTGTATCGAGTGACGAAGAACCTGAATTGCAGTCACTGGACGACATTCACGATACGCTGGTGCAATTCGCAGAACATCGAATGCAAGTCATTTTTTCGCGCCAGCACCGTTCATTGATGCGACTGATTATTGGCGAGCGAGAGCGCTTCAAGGATATTGCGCGCATGTATTATGAGCGCGGTCCTCTGCGCAGCCACGCACAACTTACCGATTATTTTGAAACGCTAATTGGCAAAGGGCTTATCGACATAAGAAGTGCCGAGGAGGCGTCCGAGTTCTTCCGTGGCATGCTCTTGCACCAGCGTTATATTGATCAACTCTATCTGGATAGTCCCATGCCATCGACTGAAGAGCTCAGTGTCAGAGCGCGCCACGTCGTTGACCGCTTTCTTGAGGCCTACCACCTTCGCTAAATCAGCTCGTCTGGATATTTCCCATTTACTTGACTAGAATGTACGGTACAGTACGCTTAATGAGTTGTGCTGCCTGACAACAAAACCTGGGATAGCTGAATGAATATACTGGACGTTGCCGCGATCGCCGCGGTACTGCTTACTGCTGTTGCGGTACTGCCCGGCACGCTTGGCGTATTAATGCTCACCAACACGATTGCGGCATCGCCAGCAGGGGCGCGCTACATTTATTCCCAGGCGGGCGCGCTGATTGTCGTCGCGTTGGCGCTCATTGTTTACATTGGTATTCGAGGCAGTCAGGAGGGTAGCTATTCGATGGTTGCCCTCGCCAGTATGGCGGCGGTGGCTTTTTTGTTGCTCTACGGTTTCCTGATGCACGCCAAGTTGCTGTTCACGCCGATCAGAAATCCGACCTATGTTTCCGTGGATCAGGCACTTGACACATTCTCCGCTGACGAAGAAGTTGTTGGCGTCATTGATAATAACGGCAATCCTTACGCCTATATTGCCCGGCTCGCCCGCCGACCGCATATCGTGTTTCAATCCGACGGCGACGCTCCCTTTCTGATGACGCACTGCATCCTCGCGCACAGTTCCATGTCCTATGCGTTGCAAGGCAACTTCAGCAACCCCGACATCACAATTACTGCGGCACTGGCAAACAACATGGTGTTCTATGAAAAGAGTAGCCGTTGTTCTGTCGTGCAGATTCACAATCGTCTCGAGGGTAGGAACGAACCCCTGAGTACGGTACCGACAATCATGACCAGTCTCGGTAGCTGGAAGAAATACTATCCCGAATCGCCGGTCTGGTTACGGCCAATGACCTGGCGCGATACTTTCTATCTCAAGCTGCTGGCGAGGGCCGATGTCATAGACCCGGCAAGTCCCGTGATGGTGTATCCGCTACAGCATGAGCGCGATGATCGCTTGCCGCTGAAATCCTGCGTCGTCGGTGTGTTGGTGGACGGCCAGCCCCGAGCTTATCCGGTTCCGACTGTCGCAAGAATCAGGATTATCAATGATCGGCTGGGTGACCGACAAGTTGCTATCCTTTGTGACGGCGATTTTATTCAGGTATGCGACCGCAGAATCGATAGTGATACGGCGTTGACGTTCGACTACTCGGAACAGACAGGTGAGATCGTCGACCGGGAGAGCGGCTCGACATGGCTGCCAACCGGTCAGTGTAGCGCCGGTAAGTTCAAAGATCGGCAGCTTGGCCTCATTCCACATTACAACAAGATATTCTGGTATGTATGGTCCGACTACTTCCCTAATAGTGACGTGTTCGAGGATTCCCAAAGCAGCTCCACTTCGACATGACGAACGGTAACGGGGAAGCTCCTGGTCACAGCCGAACTTGACTTTATTAGTATAAGCACGATAATCAGACTGTACGTTACAGTTCACTCTTGCGAAACCGGGGGGTTACGATGAACTTAGAAATTGCGCGTCTGTCAAGACGCTGCATTGCCGGGGTATGCACACTCGCATTTATCCCGGCGATAGCCAACGCCCAGAGTGGCGCCATCATTGACGAGATCGTCATCACAGCGGAAAAACGCGAAGCGACCGTGATGGATACGGCGCTGGCAGTCTCCGCTTTTGACCAGACAGCACTGGACCGCAACGGTGCGACCAACGTCGAGGACTTGTCGCAAATGGTGCCGAATTTCAAGTTCGGTGAACTGAATCTCGGTTTCGGCGGAGCGCAGATAACAATCCGCGGCATTTCCAACGACGCAATCACCAATGACGGCGATCCGTCTATCGCCGTACATATGGACGGCGTGTACCTGCCGCGAATTTCGAGCGGCAACGCGCTTTTCTACGATGTCGAGCGAGTAGAGGTTTTGCGTGGGCCACAGGGTACTTTGTACGGTCGCAATACAACTTCGGGTACCGTCAATATCATTCCGAAACGCCCAAGCAATGAAACGGGGTTTGATGCAGAGCTAACCGGTGGAACGGACTCTTTGGTTGCCTTCAAGGGGGCCTTCAATGTCCCGTTAAGTGACACCGTCGCAGGGCGCGTCGCATTTACCTATGCAGAGCGCGATGGCTTGCGAAATAACGGACCGGCGTCGGATGGCGACGATCTGGACGATATTGGTGTGCGTGGGTCCCTGTTATTCGATATCAGCGACGACGCATCCATCCTGTTAACCGGTGACTACTTCGAGCAGTCTGGCAATGGTGCAGTCATGGCAGCCATTCCTTACGATCGATCCTTCGATTTATCGGGTTACCAGGTACCATTTTCTCAGGACCCGCAGAATTTCCCCCTCAACACGGATCCGAACAGGGAGAACGCAGACTACGGTTTCAAGGGCGAGCTAAATTGGGATCTCGGTCCTGCAGCCCTCTCAGCAATTGGCGCGTACCGGGTCAACGAACGCAAAAATACAGTTGATCGGGATGGCACCGATCAGGTTCCCGCCGTCGCTGATTTGTGCCGTTTCAATCCGCCGCCGCGTCCTTGTACAGCGGCCGTGGGGCCGACGGTCGGTAACTTCGCGGTGACGGACCAGGAATCCGAGGCCGTTAGCTTCGAGATTCGTCTGGCCTCCAATAGCGACAGCGCGTTCGAGTGGATGCTGGGCGCCTACTATTTTGAAGAAGAACTCGACACCGATTTCGACGCATTTCTCGAAGGACTTCGGGGCGCCGGTTTTCTCGGTCCGAACCTTGTTCCACCATTGCCCGGACCGCCCGCGTTCCTGGTGCTCGCAGCAGACCCGGCAGTGCGCATCAACCGCTTTACTAACCAGAGCTCAGAGTCACTGGCATTTTTCGGCCAGGGTTCAGTAACCTTCGGCTCGGATGACCAATTCAAGTTGACGGTCGGCGTCCGCAACACGGAGGACGAAAAAGACGATGGTGACGGGTCTTACGTTGGCTTCACGCTGGACCCGCTGACCGCGCCGCCGACCATAGATGCAGGCAGCTTTGATCCGACTTCGCCGGGCGCTCCAACCTGTACCGGTAATAATGGTGCGATAACCATTTTCCGCTGTCAGATTCGTAACCAGAGTGATGACTGGAACGAGACCTCCTTCAAAGTGGGCTTTGACTGGCGGCCAACCGACGACTGGCTGCTGTATGCATCTGCGACCGAGGGCTATCGGTCCGGTGGCTTCAATGACGCGAACACCTACAATCCAGAAACACTCCTGGCCTACGAGGTCGGGGCCAAAGGTCGCTTCCTTGATGGCCGCGCACAGGCAGATTTCTCGTTCTTCACCTACGACTTCGAGGACCAGCAGGTTAGCCAGGTAGTCGCGGCGCAAATCGTTACGCGAAATGCGGCTGAATCGACTATTACGGGTCTGGAGTTTGTGGGCAACTTTGCGTTCACCGACAAGACCCGAATTGATGTCACCGTCGCCTGGCTGGATGCAGAGTACGACGTGTTTACCGGTGTCGACGATCCGCAGACACCGGGCATCGTTCCGGAGGACCTTTCCGGTAACAAATTCAGTAAGGCGCCTGAGCTATCTCTGAATCTTACTCTTGAGCCGTATACCTGGTCGTTTGCCAATGGGGCAACACTGACGCCGCGCATCAATTTCCACTATGAGGACGACTACTTCCTGCTGCCATTCAACAATGCGCAAAATCGGCAGGACAGCTATACACGGACGGATGTTCGGCTACGCTATGAATTTGGCGACGACGGCAAGTATTCGCTGGAAGCCTGGGTGAAGAATATCGAGGACGAAGATGTACTCGGTGCGCAATTCACGACCCCAAACAGCGCATTGGTACCACCGAACGCGCCGTTTATCGGTTTGCCGCCGGGCGCTGGACGTGAGGAATTACTGCTTGGCAGCTATTTGCCGCCGCGCACAGCTGGACTGACATTCCGGGCGTTCTTCTAGGCGCCGACCGGAATCCTGGAATGAACCAGTATGCTGCGTGATGTCTTTCAGGAATTCCTGAGCGGTTCACTTTCCCGACGGCAATTTCTCGGCACGCTGACACAAATGGGTGTCGGCGTGGCGGCGGCCGGGCAGATAGCCGATGCGTTCGCCGCGGTGCCCGAGCCCGAGCCCGATCTGGTGCTCAGGAACGTCACGGGCGGGCGCATTACTTGCGAGACGCTGAAGCTGTGGGACGTCAAGTATGTCTTCGGCAATACCGGCTCCTACGAGGCACCTTTCGTCGATGCGCTGGTCGACTTTCCGGACATCCATTACGTGCTGGGCCTGCAGGAGGGGTCGGTAATGGCGATGGCCGACGGTTATGCGCGGGTCACCGGCCAGACCTCTTTCGTCAACATTCACTCCGTTACCGGAACCGCCAATGCGCTTGGGCTGATCGTTAATGCGTGGGCGGACAACTCACCCGTCGTGGTATCGGTTGGTATGAGTGAAACCAGCGGCGAGAATCTTGGTGTCTTCACAGAGACCACCAAGCTCGAAACCATCCCGGAGCTGTTCACCAAATTATCGTTTAGTTCGAGTCGTGTCGAAAACCTGGGCGAATCCCTGCGCCGGGCATTCAGGCTGGCGTCCGTGCTACCGTCCGGTCCCGTATTTGTGGGCGTTCCGGTCGATGTTTGGGCGGGTGAGATAGCAGAGACATCGTTGATTCCGGCAGAAAGATCAGTCGCGGAGCGCAGAATTTCTCCTCAGCCAAGCGCCGTCGAGCAAGCTGCAGACTGGCTGCTCGCAGCAGAAAACCCGTTGCTGATCGCCGGTGCGGAACTGCCCCGCTGGGGCGGGTTGGCGGAGCTTGCCGAAGTATCCGATCATCTCGGCGCAACGGTAAGTGGTGACACCGCGTCCAGTCGTTCATCGATGGGATTTCCGAGCCACCACCCACGTTATCTTGGTGCAATGCGGCGCTCGATCAAGCCGGAGACACCTTTCGATGTGGTGCTTATCGCCGGTGCGAGCCGACTGTCACTATCGAGGGGCGGTCATCCGTTGATACCGCGCAATGCAAGAATTATCGAGATTGGCCTGCGCGAAGATCACCTCGCTCGAAATTACCCGGCCGACCTCCTGCTTTACGCACACGCTGAGGTGACGCTACAACGCTTGCTGAAAGTCATGCGCGGCAGAGAAATCGATCGCGGCCGTGTCGCGGCCAGAAGCCGGCAGGCTGAGGCGCTTAAAGAACAACAACACGCGAAACGCAAGAAGGTCCTGGCAAGTGTCTGGGATTCAAAGCTGATCGCGCCGGAACGACTGGCTGCAGAGCTCAACCGGACAATCGCGAAGGATGCGATCGTTGTCACAGAAGGCGCGACGTCCGACGCTCCGATCTGGGATTACGTTGAGTTCGATCAGCCGGGTGGCGGTCGGCGCCATCTGATTTCCTCCGGTGGTAGTTTGGGCTGGGGGCTTGGTGCGGCCATTGGTGCCAAACTGGGTGCACCCGACAGACAGGTAGTTGCACTCGTTGGTGATGGTGGCTATCAGTTCGCAGTGCAGGCGCTTTGGACGGCAAAGCGATTCGAGGTGCCACTCATCATCGTGATCTTCAACAACCTGGGCTATCAGGCGAATCGATGGGCATTATCGAGGCATAAGGGCAGGGCAGTCGAAACCGGCAAGTTCATCGGTATCACCCTTGACGATCCACAAATCGACCATGTTGGCATTGCACGTTCCTACGGGCTGGACGGCGAAAGAGTCGACAAGCCCGCCGGTCTTGCGGCCGCGCTGAATCGAGCGCTTGCTGCAGAAAGCGACGGCAAGGCCTATGTGCTGGATGTAATTATCGATCGGCGCGGTGGTGGCCGGGATGCAAGCTGGCACGAGAAACACCTGCCTGAATTCAGCTCCTGACAAATACCATGCTCAGGCCAGATCCTCGTACGGCAAGCCAACGTATTGCTCAGCGATTACCTTCTGACCAGCCTCTGACGCGAGGTAGTAGCTCAGCTCGGAATCCATGAAGCGTTCAAACGTTTGTCCCTTCAGGTCCAGAGATTCCATGTCGTCAAAATTGTGCAGCATGTTCGTCATCCACCACGAAAAGCGCTCGCCGTGCCACACCCTGCGTAATGCAATCTCGGAATATTGCGTGATGCATTCCTTGTCGTCTTCGAGGTATACGCGACGTAAGATCTTGTAAAGTGTTGAGACATCCGACGCCGCCAGGTTAAGACCTTTCGCTCCGGTCGGCGGCACTATGTGGGCAGCGTCGCCAACCAGAAACAGCTTGCCGTATTGCATGGGTTCACAGATGAATGAGCGCAGGGGTGCAATACTCTTTTCGATACTCGGTCCCGTAACCAGTTTTTCTGCGGCTCGTTTCGGTAAGCGCTTTTTGAACTCTTCCCAAAACCGCTCATCTGACCAGTCTTCAACCTGATCACTGAGCGGCACCTGAATGTAATAACGGGAGCGTGTTGCAGAACGTTGGCTTGCCAGCGCAAATCCGCGCGACGTTTTACTGTAGATCAACTCATGACTCACAGGAGGCGTATCACTTAGAAGTCCCAGCCAACCAAACGGATAGACTCGTTCATGTTCGACTCTAAGTTGTTCCGGAATTGTCTGCCGGGAAATGCCATGGAAGCCATCACAGCCAGCGATGTAATCACATTTCAGCTCGTAGTCCTCTCCTTCGTGCACAAATGTCACCGATGGACTGGCTGCCGTAACGTCCTGCAGATCGACGTCGGAGGCCTCGTAAAAGGTTACAAGTTCGAGGGCCGCCCGGGATTCCATCAGGTCTTTGGTTATCTCAGTTTGACCGTAACAGACCACGACATCGCCACCGGTTAATTTTTTCAGGTCAATGCGGACGCTGCGGTCATCAATTGAGATATTGAAACCTTCGTGGCTGGCGCCTTCTTCGTCCATGCGATCAGCGACACCGGCCTCTCGAACCAGATCAACGAAGCCCTGCTCCAGAATTCCGGCCCGAACACGTCCAAGTACGTAGTCACCGGTCACCCGCTCGAGAATAATGTTGCTGATGCCCTGGCGGGCGAGCAGTTGACCCAGCAACAGGCCGGAGGGCCCGGCGCCGATGATCGCTACCTGTGTTTCCAGATGCTTCATTTGACTACCTTTGAATCGAATCGAGTAACCCGCCAATGTTGAATTATTTTGAGCCAGGTGTGAATTCACTAATCAAACAAGAAGTTGCACTTTTACGTCAAACGACTACGCTGAAGAGCAGTCACTTGACGGAACGATTACAACCATGCGAAAAACACGATCGGAGCTCGGAATTCCTCATTTTGGACTGTACGGCGAATCCAGTGTCAGCCGCGATCCTGGTTTCGTTCATGTAGAGGATATTGCGGCTCGCAGCCGGGCGGTTGGCTGGCAGATCAAGCCCCACCGGCACAGCAACCTGTTCCAGGTCCTATGCGTCTTCAAGGGCCGAATTGAAGTGCAACTGGATGAGAAGAGCCACTCGCTGGCGGGCGGCTGGGCGATAACCATTCCACCCGGCGTGGTGCACGGATTTCGTTTTCAGCCGGATACCAACGGTGCTGTACTCACCCTTGCAGAACCGCTACTGGTTGATGACGGTTATCGGCAGTCACGACGCTATTTCGATGATGTGACGCGGATTGCGCGGACCATCGAGTTTCCGGAGGGGGGTGTACTTTTCGATCAGCTCAGAAACTGCCTGAATCTGCTGGCCGCCGAATTTCGGCAGGCAGAAACCGGCTACCAGCAGATGCTGGAGTGGCAGGTAAGAATGGTCCTGATGACACTCAAGCGGCAGTTCGATAACAAACGCTACCAGACGTTCGTGAACAAACCGAGCAGCGAGTTGATAAAAAAGTATCGTATTCTTCTGGAGGACAACTATCGAAAGCAGTGGAATGTGCAGCAGTACGCCGCGGCTCTTCATACTTCGGTATCCACCCTCAACCGACGCTGCACGGAATGTGTGGGCACTTCCGCGAAATCCATCATTCAAAATCGTCTGATGATCGAGGCGAAACGGAAACTGATTTATACCCAGTATCCTCTGGACAGCATTGCTTATACGCTTGGGTTCAAGGATCCCGCCTATTTTTCCCGTTTTTTTAGACGCGTGGAAGGGGTTCCGCCGGTGGAGTATCGTCGCAGGAAAAAAGTAGAGCGTGCTGCGTAATTGGTATCGGGTCTGCCTTAGTCCCGATCATCGGTTAGTCTCTGAACGATGCTTGCGAATTTTGCCTGAATTGCGGTTGGTATCCAGTCGGCTCGCGTCGTAATGCCGATCGACCGGGCGGTTCCTGGCAACGCTGCGGCCAGAATAGCCAGTTGTCCGGCGTCAACATCCCGGCGTACCTGCGATAGTGACAGCAGTGCTGCGCGATCACCCAATTGCAACAGACCACGAGTTGTGGCGAGTGAGCTGCATTCGATGACCTGTTGTGGTGCGGCGACGCCGTTGTGTTCGAAAAAAGTCGCGAACAAGCCACGCGCGGGCGTTCCGATTATTGGTGCAATCCACTCGAGATTCGCCAAAGACGACGGAGTCGGTGTTGTCGAGTTGAGCATCGGGTGCCCGGTACGAACGACAATTGACAACGGTTCCGAAAAAAGGTGCCGCTGCTTAAGGTCTGCAGTAGGTGGCGGGTCACGTAATGCACCAATGAGCCAGTCGGTTTCGCCGTGACGAAGCGCGTGGATTTGTTCGTTGTAAGGACCATCGAGAATGCTGACTTTAGCCTCCGGATAGACATGCATCAGATCGGTGACCGCTCGCGGCAACAATTCCGCGCGGGCCAGCGGCAGACAGCCAATTGCAACGCGAGTACTCATGCGGCCCTGCAACTCGCTGACTTCTTCGAACGCTTGCCGAATTTCAGCGAACATCAGGGCAGCATAGCGCGCCAGAAGCTGTGTCGACTCGTTCGTCTCGACACCCCTTGCGGTCCGTTCGAAAAGCTGAATGCCCAGTAGCAACTCAAGCTCCTTCGCTGCCCGGTGTACGGTCGGCTGTGCCAAACCGAGTTTGCGGGCCGCCAGGCTATAGCCGCCCGTCTCGACAATGGCGATCAGCGCACGCAACTGGCTCGCTGTTGGCTCGTGACCGATTGTTACATTCGCAGCCATTTCGGGCTCTCGCTGGCGCAATAATTTTTCAGCTTTGACAAGCAAGGCCGAAGCTCTTTTGGATCGTCGAATAAGCATTTCGCCGGCCGTCGTCGCAGAAACACCAAATCCGGCTCTCACGAACAGCGCCGCACCGAATTGCCGCTCAAGCTTTCTCAGCGCCTGTGTCAGGGCGGATTGAGAAATATGCACGCGCCCCGCTGCCGCGCTCAAGCCGCCGGATTCGGCGATATCCGCCAGCGCAAAAAAGTGTCGTAGATTGACCTCCTGCATACTCTTTCCTTGCCTTGTTATACACGCTCCTATAGCAAAAACTTATATCATAATCAGAGATTTGTCCAAATTCGAAGCCATAAAATGGCAAAATAAGGGCCCACACACACAATCGAGTTATAGCAAGACCAAAATGCCTATTGTCGTTACTAATATCCCCCGTGTACCCCGGACGCTGGCGAGTGAATTCGCAAGCCTCGGTGTTGCTACGGTTCATGAAGCGCAGGGCCGCAAGGGTCTGATGGCGTCAAACATGCGCCCGATCTATCGACCTGCTTGTATCGCTGGCAGCGCGGTGACCTGTGAGGTCGCGCCCGGTGACAATTGGATGATTCATGTTGCTGTGGAGCAATGTCAGCGAGGTGATGTGCTCGTCGTGACACCTACAAGCCTTTGCCAGGACGGGTACTTTGGCGACCTGCTCGCGACATCGCTCAAGGCACGTGGTGTACAAGGCTTAATTATCGATGCGGGTGTGCGTGATATTGCAACACTGACGGAGATGCAGTTCCCGGTATGGTCGAGTGCGGTCTGTGCACAGGGCACGGTAAAAGAAACGATTGCGAACGTGAACACGTCAATCAACTGTGCTGGCGCGCGCATTAATCCGGGCGACCTGATCGTTGCGGATGATGACGGTGTGGTCGTCGTTCGACATGCAGAGGTCGACGACGTATTGAGAAAGGCGCAGGCACGCGTAGCCAATGAAGACGAAAAACGAGTGCGGTTTGAGAACGGCGAGCTGGGCCTCGACATTTACGACATGCGCGAACGACTGGCTGCAAAGGGACTTCGATACGTCGAGTCGGATGACTAAGGTATGCAAATCGCCATACCGACAGTAGTCATGCGCGGTGGTACTTCGAAGGGCCTCTATTTTCTGGCGAGCGATTTACCTTCAGATCCGGCATTACGGGACGATGTTTTGCTGGCGGTGATGGGCTCGCCTGATGATCGCCAAATTGACGGCATGGGAGGTGCGCACCCACTGACGAGCAAGATTGCGATCGTTTCGCCGTGTGACGATGAAGACGTTGATGTCGAATACTTGTTCTTGCAGGTGCTGGTGGACAAAGCAGAAGTCAGTGATGGACAGAATTGCGGCAACCTGTTGGCGGGTGTCGGTCAGTTTGCCATTGAGAGTGGCCTGGTTGCATCGACGTCAGGGGAGACCGATGTCCGCATTCGCCTGCTGAACTCTGGTGGCAAAGCGGTCGCGACCATTCAGACGCCGGAAGGAAGCGTGGCCTACGAAGGCGACGCAAGGATCGACGGGGTGCCCGGGACGGCCGCACCCGTCATGCTCGATTTTGAAGACGTCTCGGGGTCATCCTGTGGCTCCCTGTTACCGACCACGAGCGTCGTTGATGAAGTGGATGGTGTTTCCGTTACCTGTATCGACAACGGCATGCCGGTCGTCATTCTGCGCGCCTCAGATTTTGGCAAGACGGGGGAAGAGTCACCGGCAGAACTGGAGTCAGACGCCGATCTGAAATCGCGCATTGAAAAACTAAGATTACAACTGGGTCCCAGGATGAACCTCGGAGATGTGGGTTCAAAGACGGTTCCAAAGATGTGCCTGGTGTCGCCTGCCACCCGAGGTGGGGCGTTGTCGACGCGGACCTTTATTCCGCATCGAGTGCACCAGGCTATCGGCGTGCTCGGTGCCGCCAGTGTGGCTGCGGCGTGCCGAATACCCGGTTCTGTTGCTCACGAGGTAGCGGGCCCTACAAGTGCAGCAGGCCAACTCGATATCGAGCACCCGACGGGTCGATTCACGGTGGACATCGATGTTGACAACGGCAGTGGCGAAATCAAGGTACGCCGCTCTGCGTTACTTCGTACGGCACGAAAATTAATGGATGGGAATGTCTACATATCGGAAGGAATTTGGAGTCGCGCATGCTAATCATCGATTGCCACGGTCACTACACGACGGCACCTGCGGGACATCAGGCGTTTCGCGAGGCACAGCTCGCCCGGATAGAGAATTCGTCATTGCCGCCACCTGCACCGGCCAGCATTAGTGACGACGAAATCCGTGAGAGCGTGGAGCAAAACCAGCTGCGTTTGCTGCGCGAACGCGGCGCAGACCTGACCGTTTTTTCACCGCGCGCATCAGCGATGGCACACCATATTGGTGATCCCGAGACCGCAATGGCCTGGGCGCGCGCGAACAACGATCTAATCAGACGTGTCGTTGACCTGTATCCGATGAACTTCGTTGGCGGCGCGCAATTACCACAGATCGCCGGCGAGTCACTGGCGGGGCCGATCGAAGAACTCGAGCGCTGCGTCAACGAACTCGGTTTTGTGGGCTGCAATCTCAGCCCCGACCCGTCCGGTGGACACTGGAAGTCCCCACCACTGACCGACCGCTACTGGTACCCGATCTACGAAAAACTGGTCGAACTCGATGTGCCGGCGATGATTCATGTATCAGCAAGCTGTAACCCTTGTTTCCACGCGACCGGTGCGCACTATATGAACGCTGACACAACCGCTTTCATGCAATTGCTACAGGGTGATCTGTTCGCCGATTTCCCGGAACTCAGGATGATAATCCCGCACGGCGGCGGTGCCGTGCCCTATCATTGGGGTCGCTACCGCGGGCTTGCTGACATGCTCAAGAAGCCCGAGCTTTCCGAGCATGTCATGAAAAATGTATTCTTCGATACCTGTGTCTATCATCAACCGGGCATAAACCTGTTGTTTGAAGTTATTGATGTCGACAATGTGTTGTTCGCTTCCGAAATGGTTGGCGCGGTGCGCGGCATAGACCCGCAGACCGGGTATTATTTCGATGACACCAAACGTTACGTTGATGCGCTTGAGTTGAACGGTATCGACAAGCACAAGGTTTTCGAAATCAATGCCCGTCGCGTGTACCCACGCCTTGATGCCTGTTTGCGAGAGCAGGGACGATAAGTAATGAGTGATCCTGAATTCAAGATGGACGACGGCTGGCGACCGTTCGATCCCAATCCATCCAGGCCGCAGTTCGTCGTACCGGAAGGCGCGGTGGATGCACATTGCCATGTGTTCGGACCGGGTGATCGCTTTCCATACGCCGCGACTCGCAAATACACGCCCTGTGATGCGCCGAAGGAAAAGCTGCGGGAGCTGAGAAGACATCTCGGTTTCGCTCGCAACGTCATTGTGCAGGCCTCATGCCATGGAACGGACAACCGCGCACTGGTCAATGCCCTTAAGACCTCCGGTGGTCTTGAGCGCGGTGTTGCCGTTGTGGCGCGAGATATTAGCGATGCAGAACTTGAGGCCATGCACACCGCGGGTGTCAGGGCTGTGCGTTTTAACTTCGTCAAGCGCCTGGTCGATGTCGTGCCGAAGGAAGCGCTGATGGAGGTAGCTGAGCGCATCAAGTCTCTGGGCTGGCACATCGTTATCTATTTTGAGCCGCAGGACCTGCCGGAGTTGTACGATTTTTTTACAGTCCTGCCGACGACTGTTGTCATCGATCACATGGGCCGACCGGATGTGACGGAAGATCCCGGCGGCGATGAGTTTGATTTGTTCCTGAAACTGCTGCGGGACAACGAAAACTTCTGGTCCAAGGTGAGTTGCCCGGATCGCCTGTCTGCCAGTGGTCCGCCTGATTACGACGACGTTGTGCCGTTCGCAAAACGCGTTGTCGAGACAATACCGGAACGCGTTATCTGGGGCACGGACTGGCCGCATCCCAACTTGAAGTCACACATGCCCGATGACGGCAAGCTGGTCGATTTAATTCCGAAGATTGCAGTGACGGCGGAGCTGCAACGAAAATTACTGGTCGACAATCCAATGCGCTTGTACTGGCCTGAACAAGGGGAAATAGTATGAAAGTAGTTTTGGCAGGTGTTGGTGCTTTCGGCATCAAGCACCTCAACGGCATCAAGAATATCGACGGTGTCGAGGTTGCAGGTCTGGTTGGCAGACGTCCAGAGCATACGCAGAAAAAAGCGCAGGAGTTCGGTGTCGAACACGCATTTACGGATCTGGCCGATGCGCTTGCACTGCCGGGTGTCGAGGCGGCGATTCTTTGTACACCGACACAAATGCACGCAAAGCAGGCGATACAGTGCATGCAGGCCGGAAAACACGTGCAGGTCGAGATTCCGCTGGCCGACTCCTATGCCGAGGCACAGGAAGTCGAGCGCGTGCAAAAGGAAACCGGACTGACCTGCATGGTTGGTCATACGCGACGTTTCAATCCGTCACACCAGTGGGTCCATAAAAAGATTATGGATGGAGAGATCAGGATTCAGCAGATGGATGTGCAGACCTATTTCTTTCGCCGCAAGAATATCAACGCTGAGGGCGACGCACGTTCATGGACCGACCATCTGTTGTGGCACCATGCAGCGCACACAGTGGACTTGTTTCAATACCAGACCGGCGAAAAAGTCGTCAAAGTGAATGGAGTTGAAGGGCCACACCATCCCGACCTTGGTATTGCGATGGATATGTCGATCCAGCTCAAGACAGAGAGCGGGGCGATCTGCACCTTGTCGCTTTCATTTAATAATGACGGTCCACTCGGCACTTATTTTCGTTACATCTGTGACAACGGCACCTATATGGCACGCTATGACGACCTCGTGAATGGCAACGAAAAACCCATCGATGTCTCGAACGTCGATGTGTCGATGAACGGCATCGAATTGCAGGACCGCGAATTCTTCAAAGCTATTGCCGAAGGCCGCGCGCCGAACTCATCGGTCAGAGACGTGCTTGACTGCTATCGCGTGCTAAACGACGTCGAGCAACAGTTTGAAAACTAATTACTCCGGTTTGCGAAGTCGCAACAGGAATCGATGCGTGTTGCCACGACGACCCTCCGCGAACACATTGTCCGTCAAGTCATCACCATGGAAATGCAGCAGGCCGCTTTCTGCCTCGACGACAAAACCGGCCGCCTCGGACACTCGAATTGCATCGTCAACATTGATGCGGTGCAGTTGCTTGTTGTCGTTACCGGCAGCACCGTGGTGGTCGATGAGACCGAAAACCGCGCCAGGCTTAAGTGTGGCGGAAATCGTTTTTAGCGCGCCGACGGCGCCTTCTTCACCGTAGTTATTGTAGATATCGTGCAAATTCAATGCAGTCAGCGCAGCATCGAACGGGCCGTCCGTCGGCGACAACTCGGCAAGTTCGCGATCGAGTCGCGATACATTCGCCAGGCGTCCACCGGACAATCGTTCACTCAGTGCTTTCTCATTGGCACCTTCGCGCATTTGCAATACGACCGCGGGATTTTGCGCACTCACGTGACCATCCGGACCGACCGCGTATGACAGCACTTCAGTGTAATAGCCGCTGGCCGCAATGACATCGATAACACTCATGCCCGATTCGATGCCGAGAAACTCAATGACCTCCGACGGGTGTCTGCCGGCATCGCGTGCTCGATCAGCCTCACTTCTTGGCTCACTTGCAAGGCGGGCAGCAAGTTCCGATGTTGTCGATTCGGGAGTGGCGGCAGACGGCTCATCCACGACGTCAGGGGCCTCCTTTTCTGCGGTTCCGCAGGCAGTAAGTATCAGAGTTACGATTACAGCGAGAGAAAGGCGTAGCGTGTTGTTATGCGTTTTCACGACAGGCTCCTGTGACGATTTGGTTTAATTGACGAGCAAAGGATATCTAAATCCATGAATGACACTGTAGACAACTCCGGCGCCATTGTCGCCCGTGTGATTGACGATGGATCGGTCAGCATGCAGCAATTGCTTGTTGTTGGGCTGTGCCTGATGTTTAACATGATCGATGGCTTTGACATTACAGCGATGGCAATAGTTGCATCGTCCGTTGCATCCGATCTTACCCTGTCACCCGACCGACTTGGGTGGATTTTCAGTTTTGCACTGGCGGGGATGATGGCTGGCGCCATGGTATTAGCGCCGTATTCGGACCTGGTGGGGCGACGCAAGGTGGTGATTCTGAGCCTTTGCCTGGTCGCCGTGTCGATCTTGCTGACTGCCTATGCGACGACATTGAGTGAGTTCATCGTGTTGCGCTTTGTCAGCGGTATGGGAGCCGGTGCGATGCTCGCCTGTCAGGCATCACTGGCGGCGGAATACAGTCCGGAGAAATACCGTGTGTTTTCTGTGGCCGCTGTAACGTCGGGTTACCCGATGGGCGCGATGATGACGTCGGTTGTTGCCGGCCATGTCATGCCAGAATACGGTTGGCGAGGGATGTTCATCGCGGGTGGTTTGGCGACGGTGATAATGGTTATCATAGCGTGGCGTTTCTTGCCCGAATCACTCAAGTATCTGCTGGAGCGGCGGCCTGCCGACGCGCTGGACCGCATCAATCATATTTTGGTGAAACTGAAGAAGACAGCGCTCGAGTCAATGCCAGTGGTGTCAGAGGCAAAGGTAAAACCCAGGAGCGGTGCATCCGCTGCAGTCAGGACGTTGTTGGCGCCCGAATATCGATTCGCGACGCTCATTCTGTGGTCGGCTTTCTTCCTTAGCTTCAGCACCTTGTATTTCCTGATGAGCTGGATTCCAAAGCTCATGGAAGATTCAGGCTATAACAGCGGCATTGCGCACCGGGCGTTCTTCCTGTTCAACTTTGGCGGCGTCATCGGCATTTACCTGATGGGATGGTTGTCGACGCGATTCTGGCTCTCCAAACTGATCCTTGTGTCGCTGCTATCGTCCGCTATTGCCATGGCGGCATTCGCGGCAGCTCCAAACGAGCTCAACCTTTTGCTTGGCCTGATTTTTGTCATTGGTATATTGCAACAAGGTGGCTTTACCGGCCTGTACGGTGCAGCAGCCAAAGTCTATCCGACCGCGGTGAGAAGCACCGGCATCGGTTGGTCGATCGGACTGGGTCGTTCTGGAGCCGTCGCAGGGCCAGCGATAGCGGGTTACCTGATTGCCGCCGGATTCAACATGTCCGCGAACTTCTATTTCTTCGCGATTCCGATGGCGATCAGTGGAGTCATCGCCTATCGATTGCATCTTCGATGACCCGCCAATCAGGAAGCTCAAGTACATGAGTGCCCTCTCTGAAAGAGCGCTGGGCACTCGCCAGGTGCCGCCGGTCGGTCTTGGATGTATGAACCTCTCGCATGCTTATGGTGTCCCGCCATCGCCCGAGCGCGCGTGTGCCGTACTGCAAAAAGCACTCGATATCGGGATTACGCATTTTGACAGTGCTGCACTGTATGGATTTGGCCGTAATGAGAAGCTGCTTGGTCCATTCCTGCGGGCGCATAGAGACGACATCGTTCTCGTCAGCAAATGCGGTATGCGTGGTGAGAAGGGTGTGCGCTCGATCGATGCCCGACCTGAAAAACTGCAGGAAGACCTGGAGAACTCACTACGGCGTCTGCAAACGGAGGTTATCGATCTGTACTACCTGCATCGCTACGACAAAGTTACGCCGATCGAGGACAGCGTCGGTATGCTGAGTCGTTTTGTCGAGCAGGGAAAAGTCAGGGAGATTGGTCTTTCCGAAGTGTCCGCCACGACCATCAGAAAAGCGCACGCAGTCCATCCCATTGCCGCCGTGCAATCCGAGTACTCGCTCTGGAGCCGTAATGTCGAGATCGTGGTGCTCGACGTTTGTGCCGAACTCGGCATTTCGTTTGTAGCCTTTTCACCGCTGGCCCGCGGCTTGCTGACGTCGGTGGATATAGACCCGGAGTCATTTGTCGACAAGGATGTTCGTCGCGGCATGCCACGATTTCAGGAGCCGCATTTCTCGGAGAATCTGCGGTGGTTACCCGAATATCGTGCGATCGCAACTGAAGCCGGCTGTACTCCTGCACAGTTGGCACTGGCCTGGGTGCTTCGCCAGGGTAAGCATGTGCATGTTATTCCCGGCACGACCTCTGTCGATCATCTTGTTGAGAACTTTGCGGCCAGTGGTGTCGAACTGGCCGGTGAAACCGTCGCGCGACTCGACGAGCTGATCAATCCGGGAACGGTGAGCGGGCCAAGGTACCCTCCGGCCACCCAGGCAGAGATTGATACGGAGGAATTCCCCGTCGAATCTGTGCAAGCGCCAGTAGGTGACTAGAAACTCCGCTTCGATTCCAACGATATTTGAACACTGTCAATCGTCGCATCACCGTCGAGCGGAAACGAGACGTCAAGATGGATCATTTTGCCCGACGAACTTCGCGTGCGTGACAGGCGTAATCCGACACCAACGTCGGTCAACCACCCGAGCGGCTCACCCCCCAAGGGGTTAGTCCCCCACACGCGCCCGGTATCGACGAATATCGCACCACCGATGCGAGCCAGCCGAAAAGGGTACCAGTCCGTGAAATAGCGTTGCTCGAGGGTTAGCAGTAATTTCGATTCACCGTTTTGGTAACGCAATGGGTAGCCGCGCAGACCGCTGTCGCCGCCAAGTTGTACCGGATTATCGAGATCGAGCGCATGGCCAACTGTGCCACGTACTGCTGCAAAAAAGAGGAGTTTGTCGGATTGCGATAGGTAGTAACGACCCGCAATTGTTGCAATTACGTTGGCGGATACTCCTGATTCAAGCCTGCCGCTGGCACGGGCGGAAAATAGCAAAGCTTTGCTGTCGAATGAGCCAAATCCGCGACTGGCCGTGGCTGAATAGAGGAGTGCGTCGCGATCGGCGCCGAAGGACTGATCGGCCCAGCCTATTGACCCGGTAATTCGTGTACCAAGGAGAAAGTCTTCTTTTCGACCGATCTGGTCACGGTCGTTGCTAACCTCATAATCGTCCTGTAGCAATTCGAAGCCGAGGAATGGATAGATGAGTCTGCGATCTCCGGGAATCGCGCCCGGCAAGGTCGGGGAAGACACCTCGGAAAATAGCTTGTCATCGAATACAACGCCGCTGGTCCAGCGTTTCACCCAGCCATTCTTCAGTCCTTTCGACCATCCACGGTAGACGCTGGCGAACTGCTGTTTTCGTTGATACTCAGCGCTTTCATCTCCGAGCACGTACAGCGCCCAGCGGCCGTCATTGTTGAGCAGCCAGACACCGGCGGACCAACGTGAATCCAGTGAATAAAATGGTCGCGTAAGCTTAAGCTGCTGTCGTTCACCGTCAGAGTTGTCTGCTCCCTGTAGAAAGACTGATACCCAGCTCTGGCCAAGGTGTTTGTCGGCAAATTCGAAGCCGGTTGATCGACGATCGACGTTTTCTTCATGGTTGAAGCGTACGGATTGGCCGAGTCCGAAAAGATTTTGTTCCTCAATACCAAAGCGGCTCTTGTTCGAGCCACCTTTTCTCGACAGCGATAAATCCGGTCCGAGCGTCCACACATCCTTGGTATTAACGACGATGTCAACAACGCCGGTTTTGCGCAGTGTCGTCTCAATACTGGCGTCATAGAGATACGGGTTTTCCCTTAGTATGCGCTCAGTTTCCCTGATCAGTCGTACGTCATATTCATCGCCGGTCGCAAAAAGGAGCTGCCCACGGATAACGCGATCCTTTGTTACGATGTGAAATCGATTCGCCTGGCGATACAGCCAGTTATTCTCACCGGTCTTGGCGAGATCAAAAATACTCTGCTTTTTCAACACGATCTCACCGACCACAGCATTCTTGCCAGCAGCTTCTTGAGCAGATTCGGGACTGGGCGGCAGGATTTCGGCTTGCGCAGCCTGTACGAGGAGGGCAGCGATGGTTATCGCTATTGGCAGTTGCTGTCCGGGCATATCGTGTAATGATAACCGACACGGGAGCGCTGCAGATTAGACGCAGACTAAGTGACTTGCACAACCTTTGCCAAACCTGCTATAAAAAACCTGCGCAACAACTTGATAGATAGGGAGTACTCGAAGGATCAGCGGCTCTGCAGGGGGCCGGACTACAGGAGGTAGTCGACTCCAACAAAAAAAGCGTACAAGCCGCCGAGAGGGCATGAGCGGCACAACAAAAATGAAACGCTGGAGTGGCAATGACGAACCACGTCGAACGCTTTCACGCCGCACTCACGGTGCTGGCTGGGCATGGTCATATAAAACAAAGACTTATCAAGGCTTACGAGGACAATCTCGTTGCCGTCAACGAAGACGAACTGCCCATCGCGCTGAAAGAGTCTTTTTCGGACTTGGACCGGCAGATGCACGGTGTAACACCACTCAACGGCGAAGGTCCGATTTGTGCGTCCGTACGCAAAATGTCGTTTCAAGAGGCCAGCAGGTGCGCGGCATCGGTTGTTACCTTATTCGGCGAAATCTCACGAATGCAGGATGACACTCAGGTTAGATTGCCACTCGTCGAGGTTGATGAGTCTCGGGTTCCACCATTCCTGGTGAAATCCGTATAGGAGTTCGCTCCTGCTATTTTGTCCTGATCGGGTAGTAGACGTAAGTCAGAAGAGCCTCTTCCGCTACTTTTCCCGGATCACTCACGTAAGATTCCCACGCGGCGCCATCGCGCTTGATACCCAGTGCGGCCAGATAGGCTGAGATCTTGCGGTGAGTCGTCGTCAACGATTGATAAGACCCCAGGTGGCGGATACGAATGACCGTTCCTTCGTAGGTTTGCCCAATTCGTACCCCGGCGGTATTACGCGGAGTGCTTTCATTCAGTCCCCGAACCGGAATCGCCGCATCGAAGGCGAGTTCAGATCCACTGAAATCCCGGGTAATCGACACGGGTGCACCAGCCTCCGATAAGCTGTTCGCATCGATGAAACTGAGGATTTGGAAATAGGCCTTGCCCATTGCCTCGGCGATAGCCGCGGGCTCCGGTCGCGATGTTGCTGACAAATAAGCGATGTCTTCAGCCTCGACGACGATAGTTTCAATATCGATATCGCTAAAATCAGCTCCGGGTAAGCTTTCCGCCAGTTCTTTGAGTGCCACGAGGCCCTCGCGATAATCGCGGGCGACGACGCCACCCAGCATGGGGGAGAAATATCGGCCAACAATATTCAGTCCGTAATCCGTCTCGAATCCCCAGGTGACGATCGTGGTCCCCACACCCGGTACCAGCTGAAACCATGACGTTGCTTCACCGGATTCGCCGGGGCTCATCGCGATTTCAACGTATTCATGTGGCTGGCTGGCCGTGATGACCTGATTGCCACTGCCAATTATAGCGCCGTCCCAGGTCATGATGGCCCCTTCGCCACGGGTCGCTCCAGAATAAAGATAGCGCGCGTTGGGGTCGGTGTGGGCCGATGGGGACCAAAGTGAGAAGCGCCGGAAATCGTTGACGAGCGCGAATACCGTCGCCGGATGCGCGTCGATCTCAGTCGTGACTTCAATCCGGTGAGTTTGCGGCAGAATGAAACCAATTATGATCAGCAACGCGAGAAAAGCACCGATTCCGTAGATCAGTTTTTGCACGTTCAAAGGTTTCCTTTGTTTAGTCAATGGGGCGGGATTATTCCACAGAAAGGATACATTGGGCACAATGCACCTATGACAGACTTTGACAAAAGCTTTGCGCCCATCGGCGTTTTCGACTCCGGCGTCGGCGGCCTGACCGTGTTAAAGGCGATTCGGGAGGCACTGCCCCGGGAAAACATTATCTACCTCGGTGACACAGCCCGATTGCCGTACGGAACCAAGAGTCCCACGTCCATCGCGCGTTACGCGACACAAGCCACGGCCAAACTGCTCGAATACGACATCAAGATGCTGGTTGTCGCGTGCAATACGGCGTCCGCGGTGGCGCTTGGGACGTTGCACGCGCAAATGGCCCCGGTTCCCGTCATTGGCGTGGTGGAACCGGGTGCGCTGGCGGCCGTTGCTGCACGACCCGGTGGCTCACATCTGGTCCTGGCGACGGAGGCAACGGTACGCCTGGGCGCATACGGGAAGGCAATATCTTCGCGAGACCCTGAGGCCAGGGTCAGGGAGCTGTCCTGTGAGTTGCTCGTGGCGCTGGCCGAAGAGGGCTGGACCCGGGGAGATATCGCAGATTCCATCGTGCGACGTTATCTGGACGAGGCTGAAGAAGATGCTTTTAAGCCAGACTCCATTATTCTGGGCTGCACGCATTTTCCGTTATTACGTGAGGTAATAAAGACAGCTGTCGGTGACGACGTTGAGGTCGTGGATTCGGCGGGTACGACGGCGGCGTTTGTAAGGCAAACCCTTGAAATAAAAAACGGGCTGGCTCTGGGCAGCGAGTCAGGGTCGCTGCAATTACTGGCAACGGATGGCATTACCCGATTCGCGCGTGTTGGCGGACAATTTCTGGGTGCGCCGCTGACTGCGGAAGATATCCATCTCGTCGACCTTTGATAGCCGCTTGCCCGCCTGTGGCTGTGCGATAATGTTCGATTGACCATGCTTCAGGGGGAAGCTGTGAACCTCACCAATAAAATGCGTCAGGCCGGCGTAGCTGTTGTCTCAATTGCTGTCATTTCCTGTGCACCGGAGACGGCACCGGAAACGACGTTCAAACCGTTGCAAGTGGTCACACCGCGACCGGATATTTACGCTGATTTTACGCTGACAGCGGATCTGGGCGCGCTGACCGATAATCAGCGGGAAATGATCGGTTTGCTGATCGACGCCTCGCAAATAATGGACGACCTTTATTGGCGGCAAGCCTACGGCGAAAATTACGAGTCCTGGCTGGAATCCATCGCTGATGCAGACACGCGTCGCTTTGCCGAATTGAATTACGGTCCCTGGGACAGACTCGACGGCGACAAACCGTTCATGGAAGGCGTCGGTGCCAAGCCGCCCGGAGCGAACTTTTACCCGGCAGACATGAGTGTAGAAGAGTTTGAAGCGGCATACCTGCCAGGAAAAAACGGCTTGTATTCGTTAATTCGGCGGGATCAGGAGGGCGGTCTGAAGCTTATTCCTTATCATGTTGCCTATGCTGCCGAGCTCAAGGCGGCAGCCGATTTGCTGCGTGCAGCGGCGAAGCTCGCAGAAAGCACCGATTTTTCGAGCTACCTGAAACTTCGGGCAGCGGCACTAATCAGCGACGAATTTCAGGTCAGCGACATGTTCTGGATGGATGTCCGCGACAACGATATTGATGTGGTTATAGGACCCATTGAAACCTACGAGGATGCGTTATTTGGTTATCGTGCGTCCTACGAGGCCTATGTGCTGGTAAAAGACCTGGCGTGGAGCGACCGCCTGAGCCGGTTCGCGGATTTTTTGCCCGCACTTCAGGACGGATTGCCGGTGCCGGATGAATACAAGTGGGAATCACCCGGTACGGACTCTGATTTGAATGCTTACGATGTTGTTTATTACGCGGGTGCCAGCAACGCGGCGGGCAAGACAATAGCCATAAATCTCCCAAACGATGAAGAAGTGCAATTATCCAGAGGCACACGTCGCCTGCAACTCAAGAATGCGATGCAAGCGAAGTTCGATAAAATATTGGACCCCATCGCTGCTGTCCTCATCGACGAGTCACAGCAGGGCCACATTTCATTTGACGCTTTTTTTGCTAACACAATGTTTCATGAAGTGGCACATGGATTGGGAATCAAAAATACGATTGACGGTAGCGGGACAGTACGTGAAGCGCTCCTCGAACTGTCATCCAGCATGGAAGAGGGCAAGGCCGATATTCTTGGTCTGTACATGATTACGGAACTTCATAAAGCGGGCGAGTTGGGAGACGTTGACCTGCGTGACTACTATGTGACGTTCATGACCAGCGTTTTTCGCTCGATCCGTTTTGGCGCATCCAGTGCGCACGGCAAGGCAAATATGGTGCGCTTCAATTTCTTCCTGGACAGCGGCGCATTCGTGCGCGATGCGGAGACCGGCCGATACAGCGTCGATTTCGAGAAGATGGAAACGGCGATGACGGATCTGTCTCGCTTGCTCCTGACCCTGCAGGGCGATGGCGACTATGAAGGTGCTGCCAGGTTGACTGAATCCCGCGGCATTATCGAGCCGGAGCTTCAGGTTGATCTCGATCGATTAACCGAGGCAAATATTCCGGTGGATATCACGTTCCAGCAGGGCGTCGCAGAACTCGGCCTGCAACTATAGATCGTGTTTCTTGATTCTTGGTAGCCGATGGCCAAACAGGGTAGTCAGATACAGGGAGTCCCGGGTTTCGAGGGCCCCGGTCAGCGTCGGAAAACGTGCGGCCGGGTCGTGCAGATTCATGAGCACGTCGCCGTCTGAGTTGATCGCAATAATGTGAGAAAAAGGTTCCGCTCTTGGCCGTGCAGCGGCCGGGAGTCGCTGAATGATCTTGCGCAGGAAGGGTTTGTCCGACAATTGATCAATCAGGCGATTCCTCGGGGCCGCAAAACCGATCCAGAAGCGGCCGCTTAATCCGTTCTTGATGTTGTCCGGGAAAGCCGGAAGATTGTCGATCAAAACTTCTGTCGTACCCTGTAATTCGCCGCTTAGCCAGTGCTTCAATATTCGATAATGACTGGTTTCAGCAACCAGCAGAAAACTGCCGTCTGCACTGACCGCGACTCCGTTGGCGTAGTTCAGGCCGGTCATCAGGTTCTCAACCGTTCCGTCCTTCTGGTCAAACGCATAAACATTTCCATGGCCGCCGTGCTCAAGAATGTCCAGCAGGCTTGCCTCGTAAGACCCGCCAAAACCCGCGGCCGTGAATTTCGTGCTGGATTGGCTGAAATAGATGACACCATCCGGACCGATACCGAGATTATTCGCATTTTCCAGCGGCTGACCGTCCAGGTCGCCAAGCAGGGTCGTGACCACACCGTCGCGATCAATGCGCTGCAGGCCGGTCACAGCATTAGCTACCACGAGAGAGCCCTCTTGATCCGTTTCGATGCCCAGTGGTCTTCCGCCGACGTTGACGAATTCACTGATACCGCGGTTCTGAATACGAACAATTGCACCGCTTTTCGTCGTTACGTAGATGCGGCCGTCCCGGCCGAGCGTTGCATCCTCGGGCCCTTCAAAGTCGCCCAGATCGATCCCTGTGCTGGACTTGAGTAGATCGTTAGGTTCGTAAGGGTCGACGTAACCACGGTCGACGGGAGCCTGCCACGCAACCGGATCGACGGGCACGGGCCATAACAGGAAATAAGCGCCAGGCAGCGCCAGAATAATAACGCTCGCAGTGAGGATTTTTCGCACTAAATCAACTAACGACTGGCATCTATCATGCGCAGGAACTCCGCGCGGGTGCGAGCATCTTTTCGAAATGAGCCGACCATCTGGCTGGTTACCATCGACACGCCCGGCTTGTGGATGCCCCGGGTAGTCATGCATTGATGCTTGGCTTCGATAACCACGCCGACGCCTCTTGGCTGCAAGACATCCTGGATGCAATTCGCGATCTGCGCCGTCATTTTTTCCTGCACCTGGAAGCGACGCGCAAATGCTTCGACTACCCGAGCCAGTTTGCTTATGCCAATCACTTTGTTTCGTGGCAGGTAGCCAACATGCGCTGTCCCGATAATGGGTGCCATGTGATGTTCACAGTGCGATTCGAATGTAATATCGCGAAGTACGATCATCTCATCGTAGCCTTCGACTTCCTCAAACGTGCGTTCGAGATATTCGACAGGATTTTGCCGGTAACCGCTGAACCAGTCTTCATAGGCACGTGCTACGCGTTGCGGCGTATCGATCAGCCCTTCACGGCGCGTATCCTCGCCAGCCCATAGCAACAGCGTGCGGATTGCCTCCTCAGCCTTTTTACGACTGGGTTTGCGGGGCTTGGGTTGTTTTTTCTTTTTGTGGGCCACGAGTGGATATTACAGAGCGTCCGGGGTCTTTGGCCAGCACAAAGATCAGAGCTCCCTAGGAGTTTGCGCGGTAGGAACCGCAATCTGAGATAATAATGCGGCAGTGATTATGAGGAATCAAGATGCCGACGACGTTCCGTCCGTATGCACCCGACCAGGATTTATTGTTACAGCCGCGTCTTCAGGAGTGGTTAC
>JAJFKR010000004.1 GCA_021773095.1 Woeseiaceae bacterium
CAAAATGCACGCCAGCCTCTAGCATCTGGCGCATGGTTACGTCTGCCATATCGATTTCTCCGGGTTAGGCCTCCGCATACCCCATCGCACAACCCCTTTTTTAGTGGGGCACCCAGTGAGATGTGTCGGTATACGTGTGAATTAATTTTTGCCCCCCAAATAACAACAAGTTGCAACTAGTTGTAACTGCGGGGCGCGCTTTATACCATAGCCGACCGCGTCCAACAACGTAAATAAGAACGGCATGTCAGTAACAATAAAAACACCCGAACAGCAGGATAAAATGCGTGTAGCAGGCCGGCTTGCCGCCGATGTCCTTGACATGATTGGAGATTATGTAAAACCCGGTATTTCGACGGGTGAACTGGATCGCATTTGTCACGAGTACATTACGAAGGTACAGAGCGCCGTTCCCGCTCCTCTCAATTATCGCGGTTTCCCGAAATCGATCTGTACCTCGGTGAATCACGTGGTCTGTCACGGAATTCCGGGCGACAAGACACTCAAGAGTGGTGACGCGGTCAATATCGACATCACCGTCATAAAGGACGGCTTTCACGGCGATACCAGCCGTATGTTTTTTGTCGGAAAAGCCAACATCCAGGCCAGGCGACTGTCGGATATTGCTTTTGAAAGCATGTGGTTAGGCATAGAGGAGCTGGGGCCGGGCAAACGCCTGGGCGATGTCGGAGCGGCGGTGCAAAAGAATGTCGAGAAAAACCGCTTTTCGGTAGTCCGCGAATACTGTGGACATGGAATCGGAGAAGTTTTTCACGAGGAACCCCAGGTACTGCATTACGGCAAGCGCAATACCGGACTTGAGCTGCGGGAGGGCATGATTTTGACGGTGGAGCCGATGGTGAACGCCGGGAAAGCCAATGTCCGCCTGCTACCCGACGGCTGGACTGTGGTCACCAAAGACCATAGTTTGTCGGCACAATGGGAACACACCTGCCTCGTCACCAATGATGGATTCGAGGTGCTGACGCTCGGCGCTGACTCCTGAAACGATAGTTAAATACAATGACTTATGGACCGATCCGCGATGCGCTGGCCACAGCTGGCGAGGACCTCAAGGCGCGATTTGAGGCGGGCGAATCGGTTGTTGAGCTTGTCCACGCTCGTTCAAAACAAATTGACGACCTGCTGATACAGCTCTGGAACGATCACGTTCCGGACTGCAACGCCGCTTTGGTCGCTGTCGGCGGCTACGGACGTGGCGAATTGCACCCCGGATCCGACATTGACGTGATGCTCCTGTTGCCGGAGTCGATCAGCGAGCGCTGCGAGGAAGCACTGTCGAACTTTGTGACTTGTCTCTGGGACGTCGGACTCGAAATTGGCCACAGCGTGCGCACTATCGCGGAATGCTCGGCTGAGGCCGGTGCCGATCTCACTATCGCAACAACACTCATGGAATCGCGATTACTGGCCGGGCCTGAAGCCCTTTTTCACGAGATGGAGGTCGTTATCGAGCCCGACCGCATGTGGCCATCTGCAACTTTTTTCGAGGAAAAACGCAAGGAACAAATTAGCCGGCACCACCGCTACCACGATACCGCCTACAACCTTGAACCCAATGTCAAAGGCAGCCCGGGCGGCCTGCGCGATATCCAGATGATCGGCTGGGTCGCGAAACGGCATTTCGGTGCTGCGACTTTCGCGGAGCTGGTCGATCACAAGTTCCTGACACCGGTTCAATTACGGCGACTTGAAGACGGTGAGCATTTTCTCTGGCGCATTCGCTTCGCGCTGCATGTATTGACCAATCGCCGCGAGGACCGCCTGCTGTTCGACCACCAAACGCGCCTCGCCGAGATGCTCGGATACGAAGATGCCAGCTACACGCTGGCCGTTGAACAAATGATGCAGCGCTACTACCGCACGGTGATGGAGCTCAGTCGTCTCAACGAAATGCTGTTGCAACAATTCGAAGAAGCCATTCTTATGGACCCGAATGCGCCAGCAGAGCCGCTAAACGAGCGTTTTCAGGTCAAGAACGGTTTCCTGCAGACCGTGGACGAGCAAGTATTCGAACGCGACCCCTCGGCCATGCTCGAGTTATTTCTGCTGCTACAGGACAATCCGGAGCTGCGCGGCGTGAGCGCCTACACGGTTGGTTCGATCAAACGGCATCTACATCTGATCGATGACGAATTTCGGCAAAACCCGCGCAATCATCGCCTCTTTCTCTGCATCCTGCGCGCTCCCGAAGGTGTCACACATGAATTGCGCCGAATGAATCTGTACGGCGTGCTGGGACTTTATATTCCGGCATTCGGGCGCATCGTCGGACGCATGCAGTACGATCTTTTTCACGCGTACACGGTCGACGAACACACGCTGTTCGTTGTCAGCAACCTGCGGCGCTTCGCGCTGCGTCGCTTCAATGAAGAGTTTCCTCATTGCAGCGAAGTCATGCAGTCGGTCGAAAAACCGGAGATCGCCTACCTCAGCGGGCTATTCCACGATATCGCCAAAGGGCGCGGTGGGGACCATTCGGAGCTGGGAGCCGTCGACGCCGAAGCCTTCTGCCTTGAACACGGACTGGCTGAGTCCGAGGCGAAAACGGTTGCCTGGCTTGTACGCCACCACCTCCTGCTGTCAACGACCGCGCAAAAGAAAGATCTGGGCGAGCCGGATGTTATCAACGAGTTTGCCGAGATCGTCGGCGATCGCACTCGTCTTGATTATCTTTATGTACTCACAGTCGCTGACGTACGTGGTACCGACCCAAAGCTCTGGAATTCGTGGAAAGCGCAGCTGTTCCGCGACCTCTATGAGTTAGCCAGACGTGCGCTTCGTCGCGGCCTTGAAAATCCATTTGAGGGCGAACAGCTCGTCAACGAAAAACAGCAGAAGGCACGGAACTATCTGGACAAGGCAGGCGTCAGCGTCGATAACGTGGTCAGGGTTTGGCAATTATTCGACGACAGCTACTTCCTGCGTTACCGGAGTTCCGAGATCGCATGGCATACGGAATGGCTGGCCGATTCGGATACGAGCCGCGATACAGGCCTCGTCGATGTACGGCGCCGGCGTACGGGCGATGGTGTTGAGGCGGTACTTTTCACGCCGATGACGAAACGAACCTTTGCACACGTTACCGCGGTTCTGGACGAACTCGGGATGACCATCATGGATGCTCGAATCGTACCGCTCGATAACGGCAACAGTATTGACACGTATGTTTTTATGGAATCGGATAAGCGTGTCGATATTGACGAAGAAAGAATTAACAAGATTCGCCGTACATTGACGCGTATCCTGACCACCAGCGACGACAGGGTCGCGAAGGTTACTCGTGCCGTCACACGCCAGGCACGAATGTTCACGACACCAACCCGAGTCGACTTCAGACCAGGCACTTCTTTGGATCAGACTGTTTTCGAGCTTGTTACGGCGGATCGACCCGGGTTGTTGAGCAAGGTGGGCCAGGTGTTTATAGAACAGGGAATCAATATCGCGTCAGCAAAGATCATGACGATCGGAGAACGCGCTGAAGATGTGTTCTATATTAGTGACCTGTCAGGCCGCGCACTGGAAGAAGCCGCACTGGACAGCCTGGCGGACTCGTTACGTGACAAGCTGGATCAGAATAAATAACAGGTTGGAGTAAGAACATGCAGGAATTGGCAACGATTATCGAACACGCGTTCGACAATCGGTCGCAAGGATTCGAGGAGCCGGACAAGGTCGACGCCGCGGTGCAAGAGGCCATCGCTCTGCTCGATTCCGGCCAGCTACGCGTTGCAGAAAAACGTGGGTCTGACTGGCAGGTCAATCAGTGGCTCAAGAAAGCCGTATTGCTCAGCTTTGCGCTGCGCGATAACGAAGTCATCGAAAGCGGCCACAGCCGCTTTTACGACAAGGTGCCGATGAAGTATGCAGACTACACAGCCGAACAGTTCGCCGCAGACGGTGTCCGTGTCGTGCCCGACGCGATCGTTCGACGGGGTGCCTACGTCGCCCCCGACGTTGTCCTGATGCCGAGTTACACGAATATCGGTGCATACGTCGACCGTGGCACGATGGTCGATACCTGGGCGACGGTCGGTAGCTGCGCACAAATCGGCAAGAACGTTCATCTATCCGGCGGCGTCGGCATCGGTGGCGTACTTGAACCCATACAGGCAGGACCAACCATCATAGAAGACGACTGTTTCATTGGCGCACGTTCCGAGGTTGTCGAAGGCGTCATCGTCGAGCAGGGATCCGTCATTTCGATGGGCGTCTACCTTGGCCAGAGTACAAGAATTTACGACCGGGAAACCGAAACGATCAGCTACGGACGAATCCCTGCCGGATCGGTTGTCGTTGCAGGCAACCTGCCGTCGAAAGACGGAAAATATTCATTGTACTGTGCCGTTATAGTGAAGAAGGTTGACGCCAGGACCCGGGCGAAAACCGGGCTGAACGATCTCCTAAGAAATCTGGACTAACGATAAATGCTAACGGTCTACGGAATCAAGAGTTGCGATACGTGCAGGAAAGCGCGCAAGTATCTTGCAGAGAATGACATAGAATTTCGGTTTCATGACGTTCGTGATGACGGACTGGATGTGCAAATGCTTAAACGGTGGTCGGGGAGAATCGATTGGCAGAAATTGCTTAACCGGCAGTCCCTGACGTGGCGCAAGATTCCCGAGGTTGACCGGAGCGGCATGACAGAGAGCAAGGCATTTGCCTTGATGATTGAGAATCCGACCCTGGTGAAGCGCCCTGTGCTGGAATCCGACGTATTTATTGCAGTTGGATTTTCCGAGAAACGGTTTGCTGAGTTTTGGAAGAAAGACTGACAATGGCTGACACGGCTTCCCGAGCGGAAATTCAATTGCTGTGTGAACTGGTTCGGCGCCCCTCGATTACGCCGGACGACGCCGGGTGCCAACAGATTCTTGGCGAGCGGTTAATGGCGATGGGGTTTCATTGCGAAACCCTGCAATTCGGCGACGTCACGAACTTGTGGGCAAGACGCGGAACTGCAGCCCCGCTGCTATGTTTTGCGGGACACACCGATGTCGTACCGCCTGGCGATGAATCGGATTGGAGCAGTGACCCATTCGAGCCAACGATTAAAGATGGCTTGTTATACGGTCGCGGCTCGGCAGATATGAAAAGCGGGCTCGCATCCATGATCGTCGCGCTTGAGACATTTCTCGCTAAGAATCACGAACCTGCTGGCAGCGTCGCACTGCTTATCACCAGTGACGAAGAAGGTCGTGCGCGAGACGGCACTCTAAAAGTAATGGCTGCTCTCGAAGAACGGGGCGAACACATCGACTGGTGCGTGCTGGGCGAACCATCAAGCCAGGATCAGCTCGGTGATCTGATTCGCGTCGGCCGTCGTGGCTCGTTGAGCGGCATGCTGACGATCAACGGCACTCAGGGACACGTCGCCTACCCCCACCTGGCCGATAACCCTATCCGTCGCTTTGCACCGGTACTCGCGGAATTGCATGCAATCGAGTGGGATAACGGTAACGAATATTTCCCGCCAACGAGTTTTCAGGTAGTCGATATTCAAAGCGGCGTCGGGGCTCCAAATGTAACGCCGGCGAAACTCAGCGCGCGATTTAATTTTCGCTATTCAACCGAGTGGGATCACGAATCACTCAAGCAACGCGTGCAGGAAATTTTTGATGCGCACCAAATGAATTACGATTTGCAATGGCATTTATCCGGCAAGCCATTCCTGACCCAGCCCGGCAAATTGACTAACGCTGTCTTGCAGGCCGTCAAGGAACAAACCGGAACTGCGCCCGAGCTTTCCACGGGCGGTGGCACATCGGACGGCCGATTTATCTCACCGGCGGGCACTGATGTTGTCGAACTTGGCCCGGTGAACGCGTCCATACACAAGATCGACGAACACGTCCGGGTCGATGACGTAATTGCCCTGACGTCCATGTACCACCGGATAATGGAGCTACTCCTGTAGGAGCGCGCCCCGCGCGCGAAAATTATTCCAGACTCCCGCAACACCGAGTCCGATCAAACCGATCACGACCCAGGCTGGCATGGACAATCCCAAAAGGCGCCACACGACTTCGGCACATTCACCGGAGCCTTTGAAGATCATTCCCAGGGCATCTTTCAGCGGAAAATTCTCCACCATGTATTCAAGACCCGGACCGCATGAGGGAACCTCATCAGGTGGCAGATTCTGCAGACGTAAATGCCATGCTGCGACTCCTGCACCGGCTAACGCAACCAGGCCAAGCAACGCACTGTAGATTCGGCCGCCCAGTTGACCCGGGTTATGCAGACCCGCCAGCAAAAAAAGAATTCCGAGAAGTATCACTGCAACGCGCTGCAGAATGCACAGCGGACAAGGATCCAGGAGCATCACGTATTGCGCGTACAGTGCGAATCCCATCATCGCCGCACAAATCAGGGCAGCGGCAAAATTCAAAAGGCGTTTGTCCGGAATGTTTATCATCTATTGGGCACCGTCAGTTAAACTTGAACTCGAGGTCCAGCTGAAAACGATTGAAGTCATGCTCAGCCCCCTGGAATCGTTCGACATTATTCACGAATATCGTTCCGCCGACGAAGATCTTTCTTGAGATAGCATATTTGGCTTTCAGGACATGGCCTTTGGCGTCGGTTCCGCCACCGCCGAAATCTGAATCCGTGAACGTAGCAACTACGGAGTCTGCCTCAACATCATTATAAACCCACGTGAACTGCAGCTCGCCACGGTCTTTCGAGGAACCGACTTTCGCCCCGTAGGCCATCGCGGTGTTCTCACGACTCACTTTATCGTTTTTCGCATAATGGGCAAATATCTGTACCGGCCAATCGGCTAGTTTCGTATCGACCTGTGCGAATACTTCCGTGTTTTTGTACTCGAATACGTACAGATCATCTGTATCAAGCGTATTGCCTTTTGCTTTTCCGTCATGGAACGCTTCATTGCCGATGGTGTTGGTATAAGCAACATAGCCCGCACCAACGGTCAGCTTGTTGCTTTCGCCGAACGGGTACCCCACACCTCCCTGTACGACATAGAGCAATGAGTCGTCACTAGTGCTGCGCTCTTCGACCGCAAAGCCGCCAACCGTTCCAAAAACCAGCCCTGACGAATACCTGATGGCTAATCCTTCTGGCGTCAAGTCACCATCCCAAACGAGTCCCGAACCTCCCGGCCTGAAGAACGGATTTTTCATCTTGCCGCCGTAGAAATTCAGAGTGTCTGAAATTTTCCAGTCAACATAAGCGAAATCGACGCCGATATCTTTGCTCGAAAACCCGTCACCAAAAGTCTGATTGGCTGAAACGGGATTTTCACCGCCGGTCGCGAGTCTCAGGACAAACTCTACATCGTCACTTGCTGTGACGGAAAAACCGAAGCGGCTGCGAAACCGCATACGGCTTCGCTCGACCTCGAACTCTTCATCTGTACTCTCGTACCGAAGACGAAAATCACCGGAAAAATCGATTCGGTCAGTCCAGCTTTTGTCTTCGGCGCGTGCTGCAGAGAAAGACATTATCAAAGTCGCAACAATGGCCGTCGCGGCTGTCGTTAATTTCATTGCTTTGCTGTTCCTGGTATCACCGCTACCTTCTTGCGCAGATACGCAGGATCTATATCCTCTGGCGCGACTGCGTTGGCAGTCCTTGCCAGGGTCAGGAGGTACCTGGCCCGTGGGTATACTACGTTTGACTCTTCGCGAAAAAATGAGCGGTTGAGATTCATGAGGTTTGGGTAGCGTTGCCACCCATAACCGGCGGCGATGCGGCGCATCATACCTGCCTCATCCATCTCCGCAATAGCTTCCTGAATCTGCAGTCGCTCATCACACAGCGGCAGCGGCCGATCATCGTCATCGCGAGTGAAAAGCCCCAGATAAACCTCGTTCATATGAGCATCCTGCGCAACGGCGACTTCCTTCGCATCCGAATTGTCAAAGACCTCCGCAGCCACCGCGGCCAGGGATGACACTGGAATGATCCCCAAACCGGCACCGTGCGCCAAGCCCTGACAAACTGACGCCGCGATGCGCATGCCAATGAAAGATCCGGGACCGTTGCCCATGACGACTGCATCAAGGGCCTCGAGCGCCGTACCTGCCTCGTTTAGAGCATCACGAATCATCGGCATCAACAGGCGCGTGTGCTCACGCGGTTGTTCTTCGTGACGTTCGATAAAATCATCACCCATGCCAAGCGCGACAGTACACGCAACCGAGGAGGTGTCTATCGCCAGAAACTTCACGCGACAGCCCGCTTGTGCGCGGCCAGGAAACTCGATACTTCATTTAACGCCGATGTGGATGGCATCGGCTCAAGGCACTGCAGGAACATTTTGCCGTAGCGTTTCTCTGTGATTCTCGGGTCGCACAAAACGACAACGCCATAATCGGTTTGATCGCGAAGCAATCGTCCGGCGCCCTGCTTCAACGACAATGCAGCCAGCGGCAACTGATGTTCCATAAATCCATTGCCGCCCTGCCGGCGTATAAACTCGAGTCGCGCCATCATCAACGGGTCGGCAGGCGATGCAAACGGCAGCTTGTCGATCGCTACAACACTCAGCGCCGGGCCACGAACATCCACACCCTCCCAGAAACTTCCGGTACCCAGCAACACCGCATCGCCTATCTGCCGAAAGCGTCTCAACAGATCATCGCGGGGCGCGTCGCCTTGTGCCAGTAGGGTACGACCACTTAATACGGACTGGTTTGCCTTGAACCATTTCTTCGCATTATTTAATGCCCTGTGGCTGGTAAACAGGCAGAACATGCCACCGTCAACCATATCCAGCAACGGCGTCACCGATTCCAGCATGGCATCGGTATGCGCCGGATCCGACGGCTGCGGGAGGTCATCCGGCAGATAAATCAGGCCGTTTTGCTGCAGTGGAAAAGGACTCGGAAAGCTTAGCCCGGCGGTCCCGATCAGACCCATACGCGAGGCAAAGTGCGAGAAGTCCTCTCCGACGGCGAGCGTTGCCGAGGTGAATATCCAGGCCTGGAATCCGTTGTCAATCATCCCATTCAGTTTCGCTGAAACGTCGAGTGGCGTGAGATGCAGTCGCAGGCTGCGCGGATGAATTTCGAGCCAGCGCATACCGTCCCACGCATCGTCACTTATCAGCAGGGCCAGTCTCTCAGTCATGCCCGCAAGCTGCTCGTGAATCTTTTCGAGCTCGATCGACGCATCGCCGAGATCGGCAAGCGCAGCCTGGACATCGTGCATCGAGTGCAGCAGATTATCGAGCGGCTCGCGAAGTTCCGTCATCACCTCTGCCAGCTCGTGGCGCCCTTCTGCGCGTGGCGCATCGGCCCGCACATTTCGGATGGCCGTTTGCAAGGCATCGATACGACGATTCATTTCCGGCTGAGAGAACGGCAGGGTCGCAGCGCGAGCTTCTTCGATCACTCGTTCCAGTTCACGACTGCCGAGGTGCACGCCGAAAAACTGCACCGCAAGATCCGGTACCTGGTGGGCCTCATCGAGAATAATCGCCTCAGCCCCCGGCAGGAATTCGACGAAGCCTTCTTCCTTCATCGCAAGGTCGGCGAGCAGCAGGTGGTGATTCACCACCACCAGGTCCGCTTCCTGGGCGGCCTTGCGGGCTTTCACGACATGGCAGCCGGAGTACTCAGGGCATTTCTGACCCAGGCAGTTGTCCGCTGTTGAAGTAACGAGCGGCCAAATCGGCGAGTCCTCCGGCACCTCGATCAGCTCAGCCTTGTCGCCGCTCCTCGTTCGATAACGCCACTCCTGAACTTCGTTGAGGTCATCGCGCAAAGTCGACGCGGGATCGGTCAACTGGTCGAGACGTTGTGTGCAAAGATAATTTGCACGACCCTTGAGCAGTGCAGTCGTAACGGGCCGCCCTATGGCTTTGCCAACCAGCGGCAGATCACGATGGTAGAGCTGATCCTGCAATGCCTTCGTTCCGGTACTGATAATGGTCTTTCGACCACTTAATAGTGCCGGGATCAGGTAAGCGAAGGTCTTGCCAGTGCCGGTGCCGGCCTCAACAACCAATTTGTCAGAATTCGAGATGGCTTCTGCTACCGCCTCGGCCATCCAGCTCTGTCCGGCCCGTGGCTGGAATCCGGGTAACAGATCTTTGAGGGGGCTTTGCTCGCCGAAGAAATCAGTCAGGGTTTTCACGGCCAGAAGATTACACGGTTCGAGGCGAATTGGCTTTAGCTGAAATACGGTTTTACATGCTGCTTTTTAACTTCGGATCAGTATAATGCGCCACCTTATCGAGACTGTTGGCACAGAGAATCTTCCACATGACAACCAAGTTATCGGCGCTGCAATCCTGGGTAGACCAGGCTGCGGCCCATACTCAACCTGATGCCATTCACTGGTGCACCGGCACAGATACCGAAGATCAGGAAATGATCGCGAACATGCTGTCCGATGGCACGCTCACGACCCTGAACGAGGAAAAATACCCGAATTGTTACTTACACCTTTCGGACCCCAGCGATGTCGCTCGAGTCGAACATTTAACATACGTCTGCACCGGCACAGAAAAAGACGCCGGACCGAACAATCACTGGATGAGTCCCGCGGATGGGCACGCAAAGATCGACGCATTGTTCGATGGCTGCATGAAGGGTCGGACGATGTATGTCATTCCCTACTGCATGGGTCCGATCGACTCGCCCTTTTCGCGCTGTGGCGTCGAAATCACCGACAGCCCCTACGTCGTTGTCAACATGAAACTAATGACGCGAATGGGTGCAAAAGCCCTGCAACGAATTGAAAACGAAGGGACTTTTGTCAAAGGCCTGCATTCAACGGGCGATCTCGATCCTGAGCGCCGCTTTATCATGCACTTCCCGGACGAGCTCAGTATCAAGAGCATCGGTTCGGGCTACGGCGGCAACGCACTGCTCGGCAAGAAATGCCACGCACTGCGCATAGCCAGCTACCAGGCGCGACAGGAAGGCTGGCTTGCCGAGCACATGCTGATTGTTGGCCTCGAAAGCCCTGAAGGTGCCGTGCACTACGTTGCCTGCGCATTCCCGTCCGCCTGCGGCAAAACCAACCTCGCGATGTTGATCCCACCGGATTCACTGGCGGGTTGGAGAGTCTGGACGCTTGGCGATGATATCGCCTGGCTGCACCCCGATGAAGACGGCAAATTACGTGCGATTAACCCGGAGTCGGGCTATTTCGGCGTCGTTCCGGGCACTAACGAGACGACCAACAAGAACGCCTACGACATGATCAGGCACGATACGATCTTTACCAATGTCGCGACCACCGATGACAACGAGCCCTGGTGGGAAGGCAAGAAGGATGGCACACCAACAACCGACTGGCAGGGGCGTGACTATGACCCGGCCAACGGCAAGGCGGCGCACCCGAATTCACGATTCACCGTCTCGGCGACCAACAATGCCAGCTATTCAGATCTCGCCGATGCTCCTGAAGGCGTGCCGATATCCGCAATCGTTTTTGGTGGACGACGCAAAGAACTGGCGCCACTGGTTTATGAGGCCAGGAGTTGGCAACACGGCGTTCTGGTCGGTGCTGGCGTGGCGTCGGAGACCACCTCCGCGAATGTCGGTGAGGTAGGTGTCGTTCGCCGTGACCCGATGGCTATGAAGCCGTTCTGTGGATACAACTTCGCGGACTACTGGTCGCACTGGCTGTCGATTGGCGAGCGCCTGGAACATCCGCCCAAAGTATTCCACGTCAACTGGTTTCGTCAAAATGCCAACGGCGACTTCCTGTGGCCCGGCTTCGGCGAAAATCTGCGTGTTCTGGAGTGGGTCATCGAACGCTGTGAAGGTCGCGCCGGCGCTCATGAATCGCCGATCGGTTTCCTTCCCAACCCGGAAGATATCAATACGACAGACCTCGACATCAGCGCGGAGGCGCTTGACGCATTAACGTCGATTGATCGCGAGCAATGGCGAACCGAAATCGCCGCTGTCGGAGAGTACCTGGAAAGCTACGGCGACCGTCTGCCAGACGCGTTGCGCAAACAACAGCAGGAGATTGCCAAAGCACTATCGTAGGAGCGCGCCCAGCGCGCGACCACGGGACGAACATCGCGCGCACGGCGCGCACCAAAGCAAAGGGGTTGTATGATAATGCCAG
>JAJFKR010000031.1 GCA_021773095.1 Woeseiaceae bacterium
CGGCCTCACTCGAGTCTGAACGATCAGACACCGAATGAGTTTTATGAGGGCATCAAACCGCTCTCACTGGCAGCATAATGACAATGTCGGAATCCACCTTAAAAACGCTGCCACACTGTCCAATCAATGGGGTCCACTTCAATTCGAGCGAGACGAAATGACGCAACTACAATTAGCCGAGCAAGTCGGCGTGAGCCGTCAGACGATAAACGCGATCGAGAACAGCAAGCATGCGCCTACTGTCGACGTGGCGATCCGGATTGCCGACGTGTTTCGAGAGGCAATCGATAACGTCTTTGGGTACGAATACGATGGCAGTCCCGAATTCCTGGTGGTTTGCGCGTCCGTTGCAGGTGATCGTGAGCAGATAGAGGCAGACTACAATGATTAGGCCGCGTCACTACCAAAAGCGAAGCGGCTGTAGTGACGCGGCACTCCGAGCCAGCAATGGCACGGGATCTAGCCGATTTCCACGAGTTCCCGGCGAGTGATACGCCATCTGCTCCCTTCGGCACTGCCGACTTGAGCAGGCAAAATGCTGTGCCAGGGTACTCCCTGTTGATAGCTGCGTTCCTCGGCGATTTTCGGCGAAATGTAGGAAGAAACCGGGGCAGAAAACGTGCCCCCGTTTCCGCTGGTACGGATGGGGAATCGGCGGTAAGGTACTCGCATCAACACCGTCGTCGTTGCGGTATACCAACGACACCCCCGCTTCAGTGTTTCGCTGAAGCACCCAAGCGCTGAAAAGGATTGTGTAATGCAGCGCGCGGCCTGAGCCGTCAATCCTCACTTCCTGCCTACCGCGATCGGTGTCGTTTCTCGATCCACTGCGTCCTTGATCCGGCACGGAAACCGGTCGTTCGGTCTTGTCAAGAGAAAAGCCCGACAACAGTTGATTGGCTTTTCCATAGACAGACACTGGTCTTTTGTACTAGCGTCGTCAGCATGAACCGCGGCCACCGCGAGAAGTGTGGCAACAAGGCGCCTCAGGATCCTGGTAGCAGGCGCATCGATCGTTGATCGAGGATCCATCTTCACACCTAGCTGAACCTCTACGTTCGGCATTGTCAACGCAGCTGTCCCGCTGGTCTTACCGGCGTTCAGCATTCTCAGAGCAGCAGGGCTTAGCGCCCCGCACGATTACCTGGGTTGGACATTTCGTCCGGCAACCCAGGCTCGTACGCCGATGGCGTTTTATTAACTCAGCAACAAAGGAGGTAGATATCTACTCAAAAGCAACTGACCCGCAAGGGCAACTGGTAGCCGCCGACGGAGCTCGAAAGAGAGCCACGGCGAACCGAACAACGGCTTCAGGCTGTAAGGGACTGGTGTCCCTGGACCTTATCCGATCCTGAATCGGACCTCGTTTGCTTAACAGGCGGTGAGGTGGTCATCAAAATTAACCGAACGAGATACGCACCATGAAAGACCTGAACTATCAGTTGATGAAACTCTGCAGGGATAACCGGGACGGAAGTTTTTCCACCCAGGCGACACGACGACGAATACTCGACCTGATCGCCAACCAGTTGCACGAGCTGGGTTACAGACGCATGCAGGCGAAATCCTTAAAGCCCAAACACATCGATGCCTTGGTTTCTCTCTGGAAAGACCGTGGTATCAGCGTCGGCACGTTCAAGAACCGCTTATCGGCACTCCGCTGGTGGGCGAATAAGGTCGGCAAGGCCGACATGATCCAGAAAGACAATAATGCCTACGACATCGGTAATCGCAGCTACGTTGGCAAGGTATCGAGGGCACAGAATCTGGATGAGAAGACGCTGGGAAAAGTCTCGGATGCGTACGTTCGCCTGAGTCTCCGACTCCAGTCAGCCTTCGGCCTGCGGCGCGAGGAAGCGATTAAGTTCTCGCCCAACTACGCGATCAAGGACGATCACATCAAGCTCAAAGCCAGCTGGACCAAGGGCGGCCGTGCGCGAACCGTGCCGATCAGGACCGACGAGCAACGGCGACTCCTCAAGAACGTCAGAAATCTCGCCAAAGGCGGCGCGTTGATCCCGCCGAACAAAAACTACGAGAAGCAGCTCCATCGCTACGAGCGCCAGGTCCGTGATGCCGGGATCAAGAACCCCCACGGTCTCAGGCATGCCTACGCCCAGCGGCGTTACAAGGAGCTGACAGGCTGGAAAGCACCGCTTGCCGGTGGCCCAGCGTCGAAATGCCTTAGATCCGATCAACGCGCGCTTGATAAGGGAGCGCGCGAGACGATCTCTCGAGAGCTGGGCCACGACCGCATATCGATCACCCGAACTTACCTTGGAAAATAGACGCATGAATTACCTCGCGACAATCGACAGGATATTCTGTGGCAGCACCGCAAGACCGGCGTCAACCTCTTGGAATCATGGCCGATCTTGATGACGCTCCGCCCCCTCCCGGCATTGAGCCGCGCTGCCTCTCCCGTGAGCAGGCGGCGCGTTATCTCGGTATCGGCAGGACCTTGCTCGGGCGCGTTGGCCCACCACCCATTCGCTTGGGCCGACGGTTGGTTTATGACCGGGTTGACCTCGACCGCTGGCTGGATGACTATAAGTCCCGAGGGCGGGCCATAAAGGAGGAATTATGGCCCGAGAAAAAGGACTCTACAGAAGGAAAGATTCACCGTATTGGTGGGTCGACACAGTCCTCGCAGACGGACGCCGAGTATGCAAAAGTACTCGGCTTAAAGTCCTAGAGGATGCTGAGGAGTTTCTAGTACGCCTGAAGGCAGATGCCTATGAGGCTGCCCGAACCGGGATACCGGCTGAGCACAATTGGCAGGAAGCGGTTGTCCAATATCTTGAAGACAACGTTGATAAACGTTCTCTGGATGACGACAAAGCGCACCTTCTAAAGCTCGACCCGTATCTTCGTGGATATCGACTCAGAGACATGAATATGAATGCTCTGAGGCCGTTTATCCAGGATCGAAAGCAGAAAGATGGTGTTGCTAATTCGACTGTCAATCGTGCTTTAGAGATCGTTCGACGCATTCTCTATGTGGCTCGTGATGAATGGGGTTGGATTGTGCGGGTTCCCAAAATTCGCATGTTGAAAGAACCCAAACGTCGCGTACGTTTTCTCAAGGAAGAAGAAGCGGATCGGTTGATGTTGGCACTGCCTGAGCATTTAGTACCTGTGGTGCGTTTTGCTTTGGCGACCGGATGCAGAATGATGGAAATTCTGCGGATGGAGTGGGACCGCGTGGACTTTGATCGGCGTGTTGCTTGGCTTAATCCAGGCACTACAAAGAACGGAGACGGTCGCGGGCTTCCCTTAAACCGGGATGCAATCTTGGCGTTAAGAAGCGTCCAGGCGCAGCATAAACGGTGGTGTTTTACGTACAAAGGGAAGCGCATAGCAAGGATTGGCTCTGCATGGAAACGCTCATTAAAGCGTGCCGGGATTGAGAACTTTCGATTCCACGACCTCAGACATACCTGGGCGAGTTGGCACGTAATGAACGGAACCACGCTTCAAGAGCTAATGGAGTTAGGCGGTTGGAAGTCGTTCGAGATGGTGTTGCGGTACGCACATTTGGCACCGGAGCATTTATCAACAGCGGCGGCACGGATTGAAAGGGACTTGGGAATCGTAGAAAACGACTCTACGATTTCTCTACGTTGATAATACGAAGGGTCTACCGAAGTCGGTAAACCCTTGTTTTAATTGGCGCGCCCGGAGAGATTCGAACTCCCGACCACCTGGTTCGAAGCTCCAAGTGCAACTATAAGCAATTGATATATAAGGGCTTAAAGACGGCGTTCGTTGCAGATTCGCCCTACAATGCACAACAAAGCATAGCTGATGTCGGAAATTTGTCGGAACACCGACAAATGATTCAGCAGACTACGCGGCGGAATTCAGAGCAGCAACAACATGCTCCGGATCATTTTTGATCGCAGTCAATAAGGCGGCTGCTGGACCATCAGGTCGACGCCGTCCTTGTTCCCAATTACGGAGTGTTCCAACGGATATATGAAAGAGACCTGCGAACTTCTCCTGAGACAGCCCTGTGCTTTCTCGGATTTCGCGAACGATATCCGACGTCACCTCAAAAGTCCGTGATGGTGTACGATCACCACGCACAATCTCCGCTGCCTGAGAGGCGCTTTCAATCAGTTTCGCAAACAGTTTATCGTCCATAGTCCTATTCTCTACTTCAACTGCCTGACAACTGCGGCAAGTTGTCTTTTCTGAGCAGGGGTTAAATCGTCAACAGATCGGTGGTCGTATGCCAGCAGGAATATGATTTGATCCGAGCTGCTTCTGAAGAAATAAATCACTCGCATTCCACCGCTCTTACCACCTTTTCGTCCTGAAACTCGCCAGCGAAGCTTTCGGCATCCAGCTGTACCTACGATAACGTCACCGGCTGTCGGGTGAATCAGCAAATGCTCCTGCATCTGTTGATAGTCTTCATCCTCAAGGAGATCAGTGACAAGCTCAGTAAACACCGGCGTCTCAATAAAGGTGAGTTTCATGACAAAATACTACGCCAATGACGTAGATACGTCAACGGCGCAGACGCAACTTTCCGTCCAACAGGAGACGACAAAATCTCCCGCCCAAGTCCTCCTAGGAGTTTGCGCGGTAGGAACCGCAATCTGAGATAATAATGCGGCAGTGATTATGAGGAATCAAGATGCCGACGACGTTCCGTCCGTATGCACCCGACCAGGATTTATTGTTACAGCCGCGTCTTCAGGAGTGGTTAC